>NZ_JAZFAX010000003.1:0-276185 GCF_036352595.1 Novosphingobium resinovorum | reverse complement strand
TGAGCAAGCAGCAGCTCGTTCTTCTCGGCCTCGGTCAGAACATGAAGCGGCGGTGGCGGCATCCGTAGGGTGAATCAGCCAATCGACCTCCGCGCAACACTTTTCTGCCAACCCCGTGAGCAATTACGGCTGCTCTGCCTCATGCCGCATGTCACCCCATATCTTATCACTTCAGCCCAACGATGTTAGTTAAAATCTGTGGTTGCAACCCTATCTGAACCACAGTATATTAATATTAATCAATAATTTATTTATATGACTTGCACCATGTCTCCCCGACCAAAAATTCCGCCATTTCCAGTTCCCTCGGTGATTGCCGTTTACAGGCGGTTTACAGATGCCAGTTTGTTCTCAGACGCTGCGGCCGGCGTTGAGATGCTTGGCGATGGCCCCGGCGACGCGTGCCTGATCGACGGATCGGATACGAATCGATGCCACGTCCTTCGTGTTCCAACCCACAATGTCGGCGATCTCCTGATCGGTCAGACCGGCGATCATGCAGCGGGTCGCGAAGGTCCCAGTCAGGTCGTGCAGGTTCGACCTCGCTGGGCAAGCTGCACAAGGCAGGGCGGTTCGCCGATGCTGCCGGCCAGTTCGGGCGCTGAATCTACAATGGCGGCAAACCGATGACCGGGCTCAAGAACCGCCGGGCTGACGAGCGGCAGCTTTACGAGAACGGGGCTTTGGCCGTTGCCAAGCAGCCTGTACCGGCCGCGAAGTTGGGCTCGTTGGCGCGCGGCACCGCCGTCACCGTGATCGAGGATGCCGGCGGCTGGGTCCGCTTCAAGTGTCAGGGCAAAGATGCCTGGTTGAATGACCAGTTCCTGACCGCCGCATGAGCAGCATCCCTCATCTGCGCATCATCGTTGCCGCGTCCTTCGCCGCTATCCTCCCTACTGCCGTAACGAACAAACCGACATTAAACATTGTCTCACATTCCCTTCGATGGTGTCAGTCCTGACGGACAGTCACGAATTGTCTGTTGTTTCAACGCGCTGATACTGACCAGCTTCCACTTCAGCTGATTCTTGACCATCGACCGCGCCCTCTCGTTCCACCCGCAGGCCTTCATCACGGCACAGCGCATATGCATCTCGTGGCCCGGTTCGAGCACCTCAGCGCGCACCTCGGCCTCAGCGTTGATACAGCGATGAAGGCCCCACCTTCGGTCCGGTAGATCTCCATTCACATCTCATCGCCGCGCTGCATCGCGTACTCGGTCTTTGCGATCAGCGCGCCGGTGAACTTGATCGTCGGGCCGCGCCGCTGCCTGATGCTCTTCTGCTGCATTTCCACGTTGGAGGTCACTTCCTTCGTCTCGTGCCTAAGCGGCAGTGCAGTCCGGTGTGCGCAAGAACTTCTGACCGTGAGCGGCGGGGCCGGGCCACTGGTCCGCCCCCGACCTGGCAGGACGAAAAAATGCGGCTCCGGAGTCTCCCCCGGAGCCGTTCGTGTTTGGTCGGAAAAGTAGCGCGTCGAGGCTACTTCACCACGACGCGAACCCGGCCGAGGTTCATGATCCGCCCATACGGGCTTCCGGCTTCCACTTCCCGCTGGGCCGTCACGCGCAGCCCCACGAAATAGGTCCCCGGCACCGCGAAAGCGTGAGTGACGCTCACTGCGGCGCTCCCGTCCTTGCGAAACTCCAGAACCGCTGTATCGCTGAAACTGCCCTTC
Source organism: Novosphingobium resinovorum (assembly GCF_036352595.1). Lineage (GTDB taxonomy): Bacteria > Pseudomonadota > Alphaproteobacteria > Sphingomonadales > Sphingomonadaceae > Novosphingobium > Novosphingobium resinovorum_B. The sequence goes on along the minus strand of NZ_JAZFAX010000003.1, from coordinate 274,508 downwards.
CCTTCGAAATCCCACTCGCCGCCGACGATGCGGCCAGTACCTTTTGGAAGGCGGGCATCGGCGGTCAGGGTGACCGGCTTTCCGGCGGCGACCTCGGCGCGCAGGCCGCCATTGGCCCGCAGCGCGACTACCGGCTGAATGCCCAGCCGCGCCGCCGCCGTCGGCGGCACGATGACCTGTCCGTCCTTGATGGAATAGGCAGTGCTCGGCGCCGGTGCGATGCCCTTTTCCACCCAGGCGCTGACGTCGAGCAGCGCCTGCTGGAGCACGCCGGTGAAAGTCACCAGTTCGGCGCTGCCCTGACCGCCATGTTCGGCATGCTCGGTGAACCAGACCCGGAAGGCGTCGCCGGCCTTCGCGCCGAGGTGCTCGCCTACCTTGGTACGATACCAGTCCGCACCCCACGGCCATGCCGCAGTGTCCGAGAGATTTTCGACGAGAATGACTTTCGCGCCGATCCTGCCGGTGGGCACGGAGCCTGCCGCCCCCATGGCGAACTGGGGACCGAGCAGCTTGGGCCGCTGAGGCCCCAACGGTTTGCCGTCCGGGCCGCGATACTGGTTCCAGGTGTAGAAGTCCGGGGTCGGGACCTGATGCCGGTGATAAGTCTGCGCGGCCAGCCAGTTCGAGTTGTCGATCTGCACTTGGTCCCCGGTGGCAAGCTTGGCAAGAACAGTCGGATCGTTGCTCTGCAGGACGACGATCTTCCCATCGACGCGCTGCAGCCGAAGCAGCGCTCCCGCCGCTGCGCCGCTGTTGACCTTCAGGTCGGCCGCGCTGCCGAAGTCACGTTGCGGAACGGCGTCGAGTTCGACGGCGACCGGCAGTTCGCTGCCTCCCGGACCAAGGAGCGCCTGCCATGCAAGCTCCGCCGTGCCCCGCGCCTGACCCATCTGCGGTTTGAGCGTGATCCCGAGCCGGTTCGCATCGGCAGCCATGATGAGCCGCACGACTTTCGCCTTTTGCTGGATACGGGCGTCGCGCAAGGACTTGGGCGGATCGAACCCTTCATAGCCGGGCTTGGTCCAGAAGTCGGTGAAGTACGTCGGGTCGGCCGCAAGCATGCCCGGATAAAGCACCGGAAAGGCGCCGACGTAGCCGCGTGCGAGAGCGCGCAACTCGGGCAAGGGATAACCAAACTGCAGAATCTCCCGAAGCGCCGAGCGCTGCTCGGCGTCCAGCCCCTTGTACGGGTCCCCCGTTCCGCCGACGTCGAAAGCGTCGATGATGCCGGGCAGTTTGTCTCCCAGGACCCGATAGGCGTAGAGCGGCGCGGTGAAATTGTACGGCGTCGCCATCGCCGAGCCCATCACGAAGGGAACCGCCCCGTCCCAGACACCGGCCGTGTTCTCGATGCTGCCTACGGTCCGATAGGCGCCGCCGCTGCCGCCCCAGATATAGCCGTAAGGGCGCTTGCCCCCGTACATCCTGGCGGCGACGACGCGGGAGAACTGCGCCGCAGCTGCGTTGGCCCGGTAGGCCCCGATGGTCGGGTCGGTCGCGTAAGCGGGGCCCGAGTTGGCGCTGGCTCCGCCGCCGTTGGTCTCGATGTAATAGCCGCCATGGTTGACCGCGAAACCGATGTTGCCTCCGCCATCGCGCGTGTCCTTCTGCGCGAGGTTCTCGCTGTCCGGCACCGGAGTGACGTATTCGAAGAAGCGTCCTTCGTACTTTTCCTTGGGCGGGAGGTAGAAGGAAAAACGCATGTCGGTGCTGGTGAAGCCGCCATGCACGTAACGGTGCCGCACCGGTGCATCGCGCCATTCGTCGATGTCGACATAGGGTTTGGTGAAAAGGGGATCGGCGGCGGCTCCCGGCGGAACGGCTTCAGGCCAGGCGATCGCCTCTGGCACCGGAGATGCAGCTTCGCCCGGAATGGCACCGGCAGTCAAAAGCAGTCCGGTGACGATGCACATCGCCGTACCCAGACCGCATCGCGAACGAACTCTGGCTGAACGTCCCATTTTCTCTCCCCTGCCGTGTTTTTGTTTCGACCCTCGGATAGTGTAGGCGCCAAGGCGGGGCGCAAAGCTGAACTGCATCGTCCACGCGAATAAGCGGGTGCCCCCGCCCCTTGCATTTCTACTTGGGGGCCGTTCAGGCGCGGACGGCGATCTGATACTGCTCGATGTAATCCCGAAAATGGCCGCGAACGCCTTCCTGGCTCAGGCCGTACTCGGCCAGATCATACTTGTGAGAACCGTGCTTGCCCTTCGGGTTACGGGCGAGGTACGCCTCCATGGCCATGCGCGCGGCCGGTGTCAGGGGCTCGTCGAAGCGGCGATAGATGGACTCGATCGACGCGAGGGGATCGCGCACGAGGTCGCGGTATTGCACATCGAAGACCGCGTCAGCGCCGTGCCGCTCTCGGTAGTCGTTCACCCGTGCGATCATGAGGTCGAATGTGTCCATCAGGTTCTCGCCGATGGCCCTGAGGTCGACCTGGTCGCTGTACATGCGCCGCACTTCCTTGAGCAGGCTGCATGCCGAGCCAACGACCTCCACAGGATCGCGATGGGTCATGACGAACTGCGCGTCAGGAAATTCCGCCGTGAGCGCATCGAGGAACAGGGGATGCCACGGGTTCTTGAGCGTCCAGCGCCCCGGAGATTCCGCCTGAAGAAGCTGCAACAGGCGCTTCTCGTAGCGGAACGCGGGGCCGTAGTCGGCCTCGTGGAGGAACCAGCGATGATAGCTGGGGATGTCGGCCTGGGAATCGAATATCTGGGCGCAGAACGAGGCGGCCATCGCGAACTGGCATTCGGTCGGACTATCGGCATCCTCGTAGTGGATCGCGGCGATCTGCGGGGCGAATTGAAGGCCCTGCTGGGTTTTCACGTGACAGGCATCGAAACGGGGTCCGGCGTGCAGTTCATCGGGGCGCGGCGGAGGCACCGAGTCGAATGCCTCCCACCGCAGGAACGAACGACGGGCGGGATCCGCTTCGAGAAGGTTGATCGCCAGAGTCGTGCCGGTTCGCGGCAGCCCGAATACGAAGAGAGGCTTTTCGACCGGACGATCCAGAAGTTCGGGGTGACGAGCCAGCCAGTCCTCGACCCGCATCCTGTTGGCCATGGCCGACACCAGCGCGTCCACGGACCGCTTCATGCCCGTTTCGGTGAACCTGGCTTCCTGCTCGTAGGCTTTCAGGAGCACCGTCAGGCCATCCAGAATCGCAGGATCTCCAAACTCGTTCAACCCGGTCAGCTTACCCGCTGCCGCGACGATATCCTCAGCCCGCATCTCTCACCATCTTCCTGGTATGGGTGCCCATAGCACCGGCATTCCCTGGAGCATGCGGCCATTGAGCGTACTTTAGAAGAAATGTTCGCATCATCGTGGCGATATCGTTCAGCCGCACTCCCGAAAAGTATCCTGTATTGTAGCCTTGTCGATGCGATGAGCCCAAATCCATCGGCGATGGCAACGAGGAATTAAGGGCATGAACCGGCTTGGAATCGATTCACAAACGGTGTTCGGAATGCCTCCCGGGGACCACATCGATCTGGCGGCGCGGCTTGGCTGCGGGCACATCTCCATTGGCCTCGCCCCGGTCCCGTGGCGGCTGCCGCAATTCGCACCATGGTCGCTGCGCGATGAGCGATCCGCGCGGCTCGAGGTGGTGCAACGGGCCAATGACAAAGGAATAAGCCTGTCACTCGGTGAGGGATTTGCGATCCGGCCCGGCTCCTCCGTCGCCAGGCTCGACAAGGATCTCGACTTCATGGCTGAAATGGGTGTGATCGCAGTCGGTACGGTGGCCATCGAAACGGACCCGGCACGCGCCATGGATGAATTGGCGATACTGGCATCGATGACACACGATCGCGGTCTCGGCCTTTATCTCGAATTTGCGCCTCCTCACGCCTTTCCCGGCCTTCAGCACGCTTTGGGCGCACTGGACGCGCTTGGATCGCCGCACGCCAAGCTGATCATCGACGCCATGCACCTGTTTCGCTGCGGCAATAGCGCGGAACAAGTCGCGCAGCTTGACCCGCAGCTTCTGGGACGCGTGCAGATGTCCGATGCGGCGATGGTAGGCCCCGGCAAGCCCTATATGGAGGAGGCGTGCTTCGAGCGATCCCTTCCCGGCGAAGGGGAGCTCCCCCTGAAGGCCCTCGCGGCTGCCCTTCCCCCGCATGTCCCGGTCTGTCTCGAAGCGCCAAACCGGATCGAGGCGCCGGATATCGCCAGCCTTGAAGACTACGCCGGGCGGGCGATGCGGCAGGTCCGTGCCCTGTTCTGAAACACGCGCACTGGACCGCCGCGCGCGTTCTGTGCTTGAGATGCATCCATGAGCATCGCCGCCAAAACCCGTACCCCCCTGGAAGTCGCCGCGGAACGCCTTCGCGAAATTTCGCTCGCCAGTCCTGAGGGCACGCTTCTCGGGAGCGAAGAGGCGCTCATCGTCCAGCTCGGTTGTGCGCGCGCCACGGTGCGTCAGGTCGCCCGCCTGCTGGAGCGAGAAGGCCTGCTGCGCGTGCGGCGCGGCATGAACGGCGGGTACTTCAGCGCACGCCCGGACGCCGACACGATCGAAGCCACTGTCAGCGCGTATCTCGAGACGCTCGACATGGAACCCAGCGACGTGACCGTGCTTGCCTCGGCGCTGTGGGTTGAGGCGGTACGCAAGGCCGCAAGCCGCGATCCTCAGGCGATCGAGCCGACATGCAGCCGCCTGAAGGAGAAGATCGCGACGCTCAAGGATGAGGCCACCTTCGATGCGGTCAGGGTGCTCGAACGCGAGACGCAGGATGCGATCTTCGCGCTGGCGCAGAGCGAATACATCAAGCTCATCTTCGATATCAATTCCGCCTTCTCCCGTCGGCGGTTCGCAGAGCCGATCGAGGACAACGACAGCGCCGAGCATCGCGTGTTCGTGCGCGAGTGGCGGAACGCGAAACTGCTCGAACTTACCGCGATTGGCCTCGGTGACGGCGAACTTGCGGTACTCGGCGCCCAGCTGAGCCGCAAGATTTGGCATTCGCGCCTGAAGCGCCGCTTCGTCGCGCTAGCCGCTGATACGTCAGCGTCTAGCCGGCAACGCGGATGAAGCGCGACGGCGGGATGCAAATTAAGAACCCTTTATTCCGCCGCCGATCGATGATGCATCCAATGGGCGTAGCGGCGAATAGTAGATGAAATCTCGCCGTTCAGCCGCGCATATCGCTTGAGCGTTGTACAGACCCACTAAAAGAGGGTACTTTTAGTGGACGGCCGCTGTCCTCGCCCCATACTGATCTCCCAAAGAAGAATCGCGCGCCGTGACAAGCCTGGGCGCAAGGGAGAGGTTGCATATGACTGGAGAGCTAGTTTCCGCATCGGCCGAGTGGCGTCGCTACTGGCCGGTCGTGCTCGCCTCTTCGATCGGCTTCTCGTTCATGTCGTTCATGACCCCCGCCGCCGGGGTGTTCATGGACCCGCTGGCGCGCGACTTCGGATGGGACCGCACGCAGCTTTCGAGCGGCCTTGCCGCAGCTGCCCTGATTTCCATCGTGCTCTCGCCGTTCATCGGGGCATTGATCGACCGCAGCGGAGTGCGCCGCATCGCCTTGCCGGGCCTTGTGCTCACGACCGCGTCCATCTGCGCCTTCGCGCTGGCGTCGGGTTCGTTCGTGCAGTGGATCGTCTTGTGGCTGGTGTGGGGGGTGTTCGTCCTGTTCGTCCAGTCGACGCTGTGGTCCACTGCCGTGGCGGCCACTTTCACCAAGGGCCGCGGGCTGGCCCTTGGCATAACCATGTCGGGCACCGCGCTGGCGCAGGTCATCGCGCCGCCCCTCAGCAACTGGCTGATCACGCATTTCGGCTGGCGGGAAGCATTCGTAATTCTGGGACTGGGCTGGGGCGGCGTTGCCTTCGTCCTGTCCGTGCTGTTCCTCAGGGGGAGAAGCGCGGCCGCCACGCCCGGTGACCGCCGAGCCCGGAAACCGGCACCGGCCTCGGACGTGCCCGGCCTGACGATCGCGCAGGCGTGGCGCAGTGTCGCGCTCTGGAAGGTCGCCATCGCCACCTTCCTTATCCTGACCGCGACCATCGCCGTCGTGGTGCATCAGTTCCCCATTCTGGTCGAGGCCGGGGTCTCGCGCGAAAGTGCCGCCTGGCTCGTGAGCTTGTCCGGGATCGCCGGGGTTGCGGGCAAACTGATCACCGGAACCCTGGTCGATCGCTTTCATGCCCGCTGGATCGGCGGCCTGACCCTGGCGTCGACCGCTATCGCCTGACCCCTGCTCATGGACGGGGTCGCCACTCCCGCGCTGGTTGTCGTGGGTATGATGATCAGCGGCTATGCGGCCGGCACGAAGATGCAGCTGTGCAGCTACCTGACCGCGCGCTATGCAGGCCTTCGCCATTACGGTGCGATCTTCGGCGTGATGACGAGCATGATCGCGCTGGCATCGGCCATCGGTCCGCTTTCGGCCGGCGTGGCGCACGACGCCTTCGGCAGTTATTCCCCCCTTCTCCTTACCGGTGTCAGCATTTCGATCGTCAGTGGCCTGATCGTGCTCAGCCTCGGCGCTTATCCGGACTGGACACCTGCCCTGCGCGGCAATGACGAAGGCGCCCCAGAATGAGCGGCGTTCCGGGCCGGATCCAGAGGCCCGACCTTCCGCTGGCGGTCGTCATCGGCGCCGGCGGGATGGGCTCGGCCGTAGCAAGGCGCATGGCGCAGACCCACCGCGTGCTGCTGGCCGACATCGATGGTGAGGCAGCCCGCGAACAGGCCGATGCACTCGCCCGTGACGGCGCGGATGTCCATCCGCTCGCATGCGATGTCACAGACACCGACGCGGTCGCGGCGCTATCCTGCATGGCGGAGGGCCTGGGCGGGTTTCGCTCCCTTGTGCACGTTGCGGGCCTGTCGATTGCGGCCGACGATTTTGCGAGAATACTGGCGGTGAACCTGCGTGGACCAGCGCTGGTTGCTGCAGCGTTGCGGCCGCTCGCCCGGCCGGGTGCAAGCGCCATCCTCATCGCGTCGCTGGCCGCCCACAGCGTCCGTCCGTCACCAGCCTTGATCGAGGTCCTCGGAATGCCCGCCGCACCGGACCTTGCCGACCGCGTCGCCGGGGTACTGGGTGCTGAGAATGCCACGCCTGCGGCCGCCTACGCGCTCTCGAAGGTCGGCCTGCTCCAGATGGCACGGCGCGAGGCGGCGAACTGGGGCCGGGTCGGCGCGCGTATCGTGTCGCTGTCACCCGGCCTCATCGCGACGCCCATGGGCGCGCTTGCCTATGAGAAGAGCGCAGGCAAGCGGGCAATGTTCGCACAGACCCCGTTGTCGCGCGAAGGCGCCATGTCGGAAATCGCCGACGCCGTCGAATTCCTGGCTTCCGACCGCGCATCGTTCATCAGTGGGACCGATCTGCTCGTGGACGGTGGGCTTGCCGCCGCGCTCGGATATCCGCAGGGATAGCCGCTCTAAGCCACTCGTTTGCCGCATTTTCCGAGTCATCAGGTGATTCCACCTGATTAGAAAATGCTCTAGGCGCGATGCACGGCCGCATCGAGAAAGTCCGCGGCGGCCTCGTCGAGGACGAGACCCGGTCCGTTCACGCCAAGGCTTGCCCTCAGGAGGGCGACATCCTTGCGCAGGAGCGCTGCGCCGTGCTCGAAGGCCTCGGGACGCGGAAGTCGCGCATAGACCTCGAAGCCGAAGCTGCGGCCGCTGCTGCCCTTGATCAGCTCTGCCGCCGCCTTGCGGTCTATGCCGAGCGCCTCGGCTGCCGCGAGGGCGGCATGAGCCAGTCCCATGTTGGCCGCCATCAGCGAATTGTTCACGATCTTCGCGCGTTGCCCGGCTCCGGCAGCCCCGAGGTGCACCAGCAGCCCGGCGAATGCCTCGAAAACCGGCTTCGCCTGTGCGAAGGCTTCCTCCGTGCCGCCGCACATCACCGTCAGGGAGCCTGCCGCTGCCGCCCTGCCGCCGCCGCTGACAGGGGCATCGACAAATGCGATCCCGGCCGCTTCGCAGCGGCGCGCCAGGCGCTCGCAGCTTTCGGGCAGGATCGTGGAGTGGATCGCCAGCAGGCTGCCCGGCCGCATCGCAGGCAGCAATTGCTCGCAAATAGCGGCAACGCCGGCATCGTCGACCACGCAGATACCCACGTGATCGGCCCAGGCCGCAAGTTCCGGCAAAGATGCCGCCGCCAGAGCGCCTTGCGCCACGAACGGGGCGAGCGCCTCCGGCCGCCGCGCCCACACCGTCAGCGGGAAGCCTGCGGCGAGCATACGCTCGGCCATAGGCGCGCCCTGGCTGCCCAGCCCGATGAAGGCGGTCCGGATGGGCTGCGTGTTCATCATGCGTCCCACGGCAGACCTTCCCGGTGGTTCCTGATCATCGCCAGCACCGCGCCCTGGATCACGGAAGCCTTCGGCCACCCTGCATGGACGGCGTACTGCAGGACGAACTCCTGCAACTCGTGCGCGGTACAGTTGCCGCTCGAAAGCGCCGCGTAGAAGTGCGTCTTGATCGGCGTCGCCGCGCAGCTTTCGGAGACACCGACCAGCGTGATCCATCGCCGCGAGCGTTGGTCCAGTGCGCCGCGCTTCCACATTTCCCCGAACACGAAATTGTCGATGCCCGCCTCGAAATACGGGGTCATCGGCGGCGGTCCCGGAAAGCCCATGACCGTGTTGAATTCGTCTATGCCGTCCCGCACGCGAAAATCCGGATCCCAGGGCTCGGCCCTGATCGCGTCGTATTCGCTGACCTGCTGCCCCAGCGCCATCGTCACGCGGGTGATCGCCCTATCCAGTTCCACGCCGCGCGACCACCCGGCATAGACGGCGAGGTGCAACGCCGCCTCTCGCAGCTCCGGCTGGGTCAGTTCACGGGTAACCAGAGCGCCGCGAATGTAATCCTCGACAAGATCGGCCGGACCGTTGCTGCTGGCCGCGCTGGCGATCGAGATCAGGTAACGGGCGCGCATCTCGAGGCCCGGTCGCGCCCAGATTTCCGCGAAGATGAAATCGCGCCAGCTCGCCTCGGTCGGCGTGGCCGGAACCTCGTGTTTGCGCGCGGTGACGCGCAGCGCGACCTGCGCACCGCGCGCCGAACGTTCGTGGGGATCGAGCAAGGTCATTCTCGTCCCTTCAGCCCCGGATCGAATCGATGACGGCCTGGGTGATGCCCGGCTTGCCGGGATCGCCCGCCATGAATTCGGCATGCTTCTTCTCGATGAAGGCATCGGGGTTCGCGGCCACCTCGGCCAGCGTCGCCCAGACCTCCTCGTGGGTGGGCACGACGATCTTCCCGCCCTCCATCGCATCGGACAGGATCCGTGCCGTCTCGGGCTGCGACTTGACGAACAGATGGCTTCCCGGCGCCCGCATCGTGTAGCCTTCGCTGAAATGCTTCATCGCATCGGGCGAGGTCGTCATGACCGGGCCGGGACACAGGCAGCTCACGCGAATTCCGAACTGCATGAGATAGAGCGCGAGGTTCTGCGACATCGACAGCACCGCCGCCTTTGACGCCGCATAGTGAATTCGGCTCGCGGCGAACGGATAGAGCCCGGCGAAGCTGGCCGTATTGACGATGTGCCCCTCGCCACGTCCCATCATGCGCGGAACCACGATGGCATTGGCGCGCACCATGCCGAAGAGATTGACGTCGAACATGCGCTGCCACTCGGCAAGCGGGATGTCCTCGGGATTGCCACCCGAGAGTATCCCGGCATTGTTCATGTGGATGTCGAGGGGGCCGAGCGCGGCTTCTGCGGCATCGATGGCTTCCAGCACCGACGCCTCGTCGAGCACGTTGCAATGCAGCCCGGTGCTCTCGGCGCCCAGCGCGCGCACAAGTTCGGCGGTCTCTTCGGCCCCGTCCCTCGATATGTCGGCAACCGCGACGCGGGCGCCGCGGCGGGCCCATTCGAGGGCGATCTGGCGACCGATGTTCTGCCCGGCGCCGATGATCAGCGCCGTCTTGCCTTCGAATGTGGACATCTTCCCGTTCCTCTCCCGTTATTGTTCGCGACCGGCGCTCAGATCCCGGCCGCGTAAAGCAGGTCCGAAGCCGCCTCGATGCCCGCCCGAAACTCGGCCTCTGCGGTATCTGCGGTGTAGTCCGCAAGCACGACCTCAAGGTCGAACACGCCCTCGTAACCGGCTTCCAGGACGTCGTTCATCATGCGGCCGAGCGGCAGGTCGCCCTGCCCGACATGCAAGCGCCCGTCCGGTCCGGAGATGGCGATGTCGCCGATCTGGACAAGCGCGATGTGCGGCATGGCGCGCTTCAGGGTCTGGACAAGGCCTCGCTCCATCCAGTTGTTGCTGAAGTCGGAGACGATCCCGAGCCCGGTTCGCTCGGCGATGTCCACTGCGTCGGCAAGGCGCGTGCAGAACGAAACACTGGTCCGCAAGCTGGGTTCGAAGGCAGCGATCACGCCGTTTGCGCGGGCATGCTCGACGGTCGGCGCGACGGCCTGCGCGAACAGCGCCACATCCTCGTCCCAGTCGCAGCGCACCGTCCGGCCGCTGGTGAAATAGATCGAATGGCCGCCATGCGCCGCGACCAGGTCGATCATCGCCTTGTGCGTTTCGCGCGTCGCATCCCACGTCTCGGGCGCGGCGAGCTGGAAACCTGCGGTGATGAGCGTGCTGATGCGGATACCGGCATCGTCGAGAGCACCAAGGTGGCGCTCCGGATCATCCGCGATCTTGTTCATCAGCAGGCCCGCGTGCGTGACGCCCACGTCCTTCCACAGTGCCAGTTCGCGCTCGAACGGCCACCGTAGTACCGCGACGTGAAGCCGCGCGAACCCGAAAGGCTGCGTGCCTCGTAATACCGCTTGTCGAAAGCGTTCGTCACGAAGACCTGGAGATCGACGGGGGCGTCGAACGGCTTCTCCCAGTTCACGTTGAAGTTGACCAGGTCATAGCTTGGCGCGACTTGCGTGTCGTAATTGGGATCCGAGGGGGCGAATACGCTGTAGACCCGGTTCGGCAAGGACGCATCGGCGCCGTAGAAAACCGAGCCAGTGTAGACATACGTAGCACCGAGGCTGACCTGGCCCACCGAGTCGGGCAACGGAAGCGTGTAGTTGGCCGTGACCGACAGCTTGTGGTTCGGCGTGAACTGCAGGCGCTTGCCCTCGATCGGAGTGCTTGCCACGAGGTTGTAGCCACCGACCGGCTGCGTCGAGAGATCCGGCGCAATGAACTCGAGCAGCTTCGTGTTGAGATAGGCGTAGCTGGCCTGAAGCGTGAGGCCCTCGAACGGAGAGATCGACGCTTCCGCTTCGAGCCCCCAGATCCGCGCCTTGCCGGCGTTGACCACGGCCGGGCCAGAGGGCAGGTTCGGCGCGATACCGTTGGTATCGACGAACGAGACCTGCAGCTGCATGTCCTGGAAGTCGTTGTAGAACCCGGAAAGATTGAAACTGCCCGGCATCGCCCCGTGCCAACTGGTCTTGATTCCGCCTTCATAGACATCGACGCGTTCGGGCTCGTAAGTCTTGAAACCTACTGCCGCCAGCGGGCTGACCGATCCCTGCCGGTATCCTCTGGCATACTTCGCGTAGACCATGATGTCCGGCATGATCTTGTAGTTCAGCCCGATCATCCATGTCGGCGCCTTCGAGTTCTGGCTATAGCGCTCGAGGCACGTCGCGGGTGAGCCGCCGTACGTGAGGGCGGGATTGGTGCACGTGAACGTCGGGGTGTTCCAGCCCGTCGCCGCGGCATAGGACGCCACCATGTTGGTGGAACTGCCCGTCGTCTTGTCCCATGTGTAGCGGATGCCGGCATCGAGCGTCAGCGCGGAGGTCAACTTGTAGCTGCCCTGCGCATAAGCGGCCATGTTGCGGAACGCCACGCGGCCGACATTGAAGTTTCTGCTGCCCGTGGCGGTCGCCGCGCCGGTGACGGCCGAGGCATCGGTGCAGGCAAATTCCGCCCACTCCGCTTCACTGTCGCACAAGGCCCCGTTCATGCTCTGGGAGCCTGCCCAGCCGAGCGGCAGGCTGCGCTCATAGTAGAGGCCGGCTTGCCAGGTCAGGTTGCTGCCGAAGTTGGTGCCCTGGAACTGCAGTTCCTGCGTGAACGTCTCCTGCTGTCCGCTGTGAAGGCCCGGCGGGCTGATCGATGTATCGCTGCCCCAGCCCTTCCCGACATACTGGCTGGGCACGTTGACGGTCCTGAAATAGGGCGCGGTGCTGCTCGGAACCCGCAGCGTGTTGCCGAGCGGAACCCATACGCCGAACAGGTCGATCGCCTGGTCCTGGATGATCTGGCCGTAGCTGTTGATGTTCTTGATCGTGAGGTTGTCGCTGACCTGCCACTTCAGCGAATTCACGATCTGCCAGGTCTCCAGCTTCTGGTATACCCATGGCAGGGCGTTCGTCACCGTGAGGTCGCCGGCATCACGCTCGCGCTGGATTTGCTGGCAACTGTACCCGTTGGGACCGTTGGTGGCGACGCCGGCGGCACTGCTGGCATAACAGTCGGTCGTCTTCGAGGCAGCGCCGTTGGTCTTCGAGCGTGTATAGGAAATGACCGTGTAGTTCTCCACGTTGTCCGAAAGATCGGCAACCGCGCTCACCCGCGTGGCGACATAGCCCACGTCCGCGAAATCGCGAGGGCCGACACCCGAGATGTTGCGCAGATAGCCATCGCGCTCCTGGGTATCGACGCCGAAACGCATTCGGAAGCTCTCGCCGACGGGCAGGTTGAGCACTGCCTGCACGCGCTTCATATCGTAGTTGCCGGCGGATGCCTCGACATATCCCTCGAAGTCGTAGGTCGGGCGATTGGGGACGAGGACAACCGCGCCGCCGGTCGTATTGCGACCGAATAGGGTTCCCTGCGGCCCCTTGAGAACCTGGACGCTTTGCAGGTCGAACAGATGGCCCGGGCCCGCACCGTCGCCCGAGGCGCTCAAAGGCGAGGAACGCGGCACGACCGCATCCGCGAAATAGACGCCAACCGAGGTCGTGGTGCGCGCCTCCTGGGTGAAACCGCGGATGGCAAAGGAGGCAAAGTCGGCCCCATACCGCGAGTTTGCCGTCAGCGACGGCGTGTAGGTCGCGAGATCCTTGGCGGAGAACACGTTCTGGCGATCAAGCGCCTTCTGGTTGAACACCGTCATCGAGATCGGCACGTCCTGGAGGCGTTCCTCGACGCGGCGCGCGGTGACGATGATGTCGCCCGCAGAAGGAGACCTCCACGTACGAGTTCCTGGTCACGCATTCGGGCACGTTCTGGTATCATTCGCATTCGGGGATGCAGGAAGCCGAGGGGCTGTTCGGTCCCATCGCCATCGACCCGGCCGCACCGGACCCGATCGGCCATGAGCGCGAGCATGTTCTGGTCCTGAGCGACTGGAGCCCGATCCACCCACACGAACAGATGCGCCGCCTCAAGATGGATGCAAGCAGGGGAGTAATAGGCGGACGGCCCTGAACGGACCGGACGGACGAAACCGGGGCCGGTCGTTCAGGCCGGATCCGCGTCGGGTTGCCGGGCGGGATGCGCTCTTGCGAATTCGGGCAGTTCGCGGGCGACCGCTCCTGCCGCGACGAGTGCGGGATATGGCGAAAGATCGACGCCGAAACGCTCGGCGGAGTACAGTTGAGGCACGAGATAGCAATCGGCAAGGCCGGGCGTATCGCCATAGGCAAACCCCTCGCCATGCGCGGCGACGAGCGTTTCGAGCGCTGCGAAACCATCGCAGATCCAGCGCCCGATCCATGCGTTCACTTGCGACTGTCCGGCGTCAAATTCCTGCCGCAGAACCTGCAGCACGCGCAGGTTATTGAGCGGATGAATATCGCAGGCGATGAGTGCCGCCATGGATCGCACGAGCGCACGCTGCGTCGGAGCCGCAGGCAACAGTGCGGGTGTCGGCCGGATTTCGTCCAGCAATTCGATGATCGCAAGGCTTTGGGTCAGGACGGTTCCGTCCGCCTCAAGCGCCGGAACCAGTCCCTGCGGTGCCAGATCGCGATAACCGGCTTCGCACTGTGCACCTATGCGCAGATCATGTGTGACCTGCGCATAGGGCAGTCCCTTGAGTTCCAGCGCGATCCGGACGCGGTAGGCCGCGCTGGAACGCCAGTACCCATGCAGCAGCAATTCGGTCACCGCGCCGGCTCGATGATCGCACGGCATTGCCCAAAGCCGATCGGAACGTATCCCTCGGCCCGGGCGGTAGCCTTCAGAACAACTTCGTCGCCATCTTCCAGGAAGGTCCGTTCCTCTCCTGTCGGCAGCGAGATCTTCGTCCTGCCGCCTTCGGTCATTTCCATCAGGCTGCCGTAGCCATCGCTGCCTGACGAAGAAAGCGTCCCGGTACCCAGGAGATCGCCCGCCGACAGGTTGCAGCCGTTCGACGCATGATGGGCGACGATCTGCTGCGCCGTCCAGTACATGCTGGTGGCAGGGCCGACGGACAGTCTTTGCGCGGCCATGCCTGCCGCACGCATCACTGCGCTGGACAAGAAGACTTCAAGATCGAGACCGAGCGCGCCGTGAGACTGATCCGCCTCGTCCCACAGATGGGGAAGCGGCTGCGGGTCGCCCTCTGGACGGGGCGGCTGGGCGAGCCGGAAAGGCGCCATCGCTTCTGCGGTTATGACCCATGGCGAAATCGTCGAATGGAAGCTCTTCGACAGGAATGGTCCCAGCGGCACATATTCCCACGCCTGGAAGTCGCGGGCGGACCAGTCGTTCAAAAGGCAGAAGCCGGCTATCCGCGACGCGGCATCGCCAATCGGAACGGGCTCGCCGAGTTCGTTGCCCCCGCCGATCCAGATGCCAAGCTCAAGTTCGTAGTCCAGCCGCATGCTCGGGCCGAACAGGGGGAAATCGCCATCGGGAGCCTTGCGCTGTCCCGATGGACGTCGCACCGCGACACCCGAGGCGCGGACCGAAGAGGCACGTCCGTGATACCCGATGGGCACGTACTTGTAGTTCGGCAGAAGGGGGTTGTCGGGGCGGAACAGCTTGCCGATGTTGGTGGCGTGATGAATGCCGACGTAGAAATCGGTGTAATCGCCAATCTGCGCGGGCAAATGCATTTCGCAACCCTGCGCGGAGTGCAGATGCGGCTCGATGGCGACCTGGCGCCCACGGTCGCAAAGCAGCGCGCTTACGGCGCGGCGCAGCAGGACACTCTCGGCCGGTGAACCCGCCAGCAGCGCATTGAGGGTCGTGCTTCGCACCGCTTCGTGATTGACCGGCAGAAGATCGGAGATAGCAGCCAGATCGAGGATGAGATCGCCGATTGCGACACCGATGCGGCGCCCTCTCCCAGCGTTGGAAAACACGCCGTACGGAAGGTTCTGGACGGGAAAGTCGACATGACCTTCCGCGCTCGCGACCCAGCTCACAAGGGCGGGATCGTGAGTCTCGTCAATTGCAGCAAAAGTCACGGCCGCCGATCTCCTGTCTCATCTTCCGCGGGAATTTGGGCCTTCTGGAAGCCGGCCCAGCAATCGTCGTAGTCGAGTTGGCAGGCGGGGGTCTCGATCGCGAAACGGGTCGTACGAAGCACGAACCGGCTCTCGAACATGAAGGCCATCGTGTTGTCGATCTTGTGGGGCGCGAGCGGGGCACGCACGGCGCCTTCATAGCTGGCCTTGTCGGGACCGTGCCCGGACATGCAGTTGTGCAAGGATGCCCCGCCGGGCGCGAAGCCGCCCGCCTTGGCATCGTAGGAACCATCGACCAGCCCCATGAACTCGCTCATGACGTTCCGGTGGAACCACGGCGGGCGGAACGTATCTTCGGCCACCATCCAGCGCGGCGGGAAGATCACGAAATCACAGTTCGCCGTACCTGCCGTGTCGGTGGAGGAAGTCAGGACCGTGAAGATCGAAGGGTCGGGATGATCGAAACTCACCGTGTTGATCGTATTGAAGCGCCGCAGGTCGTAGCGGCATGGAGCGAGGTTGCCGTGCCAGGCGACGACATCGAAGGGAGAATGCGATTGCGTGGTCGACCAAAGGCCCCCGCAGAACTTCTGCACGATCTCGTACGGCTCATCGTCGTCCTCGAAGGCCGCCACCGGCGTCTCGAAATCGCGTGGGTTAGCCAAGCCGTTGGAGCCGATCGGGCCGAGATCCGGAATACGGAACAAGGCGCCGTAGTTCTCGCATACGTAACCGCGCGCCGCATCGTCCATAAGCTCGACGCGAAAGCGCAGTCCGCGTGGAATGACCGCGATCTGCTGCGGCGCGACGGTCATCCACCCCATCTCTGTGGTGATCTTCAGCGCTCCATGCTGCGGTACGATCAGCATTTCGCCGTCGGCGCTGTAGAAGGCGCGGCGCCCCATGGAGATGTTGGCGGTGTAAAGGTGGATCCCGAGCCCCGTCGCGGCCGACGGATCGCCCGCCCCGCAGATCGTCACAAGGCCATCGATGAAGTCGGTGGGCTCCACCGGGACCGGCAGCGGGTTCCATCGCAGCCTGTTGGGAGACGGCGGCACTTCGTCGAATGGCCCGGTCCTGAGCAGCGGCGCGCTGCTGCAAGGCCGATAAGGTGGATGATTGGCGGCAGGACGCAACCGGTAAAGCCAACTGCGCCTGTTCTCCGCACGCGGAACGGTAAACGCCGTGCCCGAAAGTTGCTCCGCATATAAGCCGAAAGGGACGCGCTGCGGCGAATTGCGCCCCACGGGAAGGGCCCCTGCCACGGCCTCGCAGGCGAAATGATTGCCGAATCCGGCCATCATCTGCCCTCCAAGGCAATTCCCGCTCGCAGCACGATCGCTTTCGACCGGACCGTGTATTGTCATTTTTTCTCTCCCGTTTGACGTAGGCCATCAGGCCTTCGCAGTGTTTGCACCGCAACGGATCTGGTCTCGTTCTATCGAATCGTAGAGCACTTGGAAGTTCCCGTCTCGGAATCCTTGCGCTGGATGATCTTGCATAAAATCGGCTCGAACGTGTTTTCACCGACGATCCGGCGCCTGGACGCAGACTCTTCCTGTGCCTGGACCGCCAGCGGAGTAGCGAGAATGCGAGGTCCGGTTTCAGGAATCTGCGCCCTTCGTGCCGGCATGCTTCGATGCCCTCACCGTCCGCCCGTCCAGCAGAACGTCGAATTGGCGCGGTTCGATCAGGGCTGCGCTCCAGCGGCCGGGAATAGGCACCTGCCTCCACAATCCCGGCCCGACGAACAGCAGCGCGTTGCCGGCCACGAGCAGTACGACCAGCACCGCGCACAATGCCCATTCGCCCATGCTCGCCTGGCTCGGCGGATGAGCATGAACAATCGCGTAGAGTTTGGCTCCGACCAGCCAGGCCCCTGACAGGATGCCCGCGCCGAGCGCCCGCAGGCCGATCTGCGCTGCGAACATTTCATGCCATCTGACCATCGACGTCCTCCTTCGGGAGGCACACCAGTTACGCAGGGTCGCGTAGCAATTCGAGAGCGAGGAGCGCCCGGCTGCATTGAGATTTCCTAATTCGGGCGCCCGCGAACGCGACCAGTCGAGCAAATCATATGCAATTCCTATGCGATCGCGCCGAACCCCATATGGAGATCAAATGCGCTTCCATGGCATTGATCCGCATCAACGCCGCGCGGCCACGACAGGACGATTCTTGAGCACGCCAGACACAGCTTCCGAGGGCCATGGCCACCATGGCGGACATGGAAAACTGCACACTCTCGCCCTCGGTGCCCTTGGCGTCGTGTTCGGTGACATCGGTACCTCACCGCTTTATGCGTTGAAGGAAAGCTTCGTCGGCCATCACCCGTTGCTGGTCGACGCGCCGCGCATCTTCGGCGTGCTTTCGCTCATCTTCTGGACGATGACGCTGATCGTCACCGCCAAGTACGTCTTCATCATCATGCGCGCGGACAACGAAGGCGAAGGCGGCAGCATGGCGCTTCTCGCGCTCATCGGCCGCACCCTCGGCGAGAACCGCTGGACGCCGGCCATCGCCATGCTGGGTGTGATGGCCGCCGCGCTGTTCTACGGCGATGCCATCATCACACCTGCCATGTCCGTGCTTTCGGCGGTGGAAGGCCTGACTATCGTGGAAAGCTCGCTGGGCGAATTCGTCGTGCCGATCGCGGTGGTCATCCTCTTCGGCCTGTTCCTGATCCAGAAGCACGGAACGGAGAAAGTCGGCGCGTTCTTCGGCCCGGTCATGGTGGTCTACTTCCTGGTGCTGGCGGTGCTTGGCCTCGTCAACCTCGTGGAGCATCCCGAGATCGTCGGCATCGTCAATCCCATGTGGGCCTATCGCTTCTTCGCGATCGATCCGACCCTTGCCTTCCTCGCGCTCGGCTCGATCGTCCTGGCCGTCACCGGCGCCGAGGCGCTTTATGCCGACATGGGGCATTTCGGCCGCAAGGCGATCAGCGTGGCATGGCTCTATGCGGCCTTCCCATGCCTCATGCTCAACTACATGGGCCAGGGCGCGCTGCTGCTGGAGAACCCTGCGGCAGCAACGAACCCGTTCTTCCTGCTGGCGCCGGAATGGGCGCGCCTGCCGCTGGTGATCCTGGCGACCCTCGCCACCATCATCGCCAGCCAGGCGGTGATCTCCGGCGCCTTCTCGGTCACCCGCCAGGCCGTCCAGCTCGGCTTCCTTCCCCGGCTGCGCATCCTGCACACGAGCGCGTCGGCAGAGGGCCAGATCTACGTGCCGATCGTGAACTGGACGCTGCTGATCTTCGTCATCCTGCTGGTCGTGACGTTCCATAGCTCCAGCAACCTCGCCGCCGCCTATGGCATCGCCGTGACCGGGACCATGGTGATCACCGCCTGCATGATGGGCGTCCTCACCTTCTCGGTCTGGCGCTGGAACCCGATTGCCGCAGGTCTCGTGACCGGGCTGTTCTTCGTCATCGACGGAGCCTACTTCCTTTCGAACGCGACGAAGATACCCGACGGAGGCTGGTTCCCGCTGCTCGTCGCCGCCGCCGTGTTCCTGCTGCTCACCACCTGGTCGAAGGGCCGCCGCATCATGCGCCACTACCTTGCCGTGGGCGCGATGGAACTCGGGCTCTTCATCCGCTCCACCGCAGGATCGGTGAAGCGGATTCCTGGCACGGCCATCTTCCTCTCGTCGACCATCGACGGCGTGCCCCCCGCCCTGCTCCACAACGTGAAGCACAACAAGGTGCTGCACGAACGGGTCATCATCCTCACCGTCGTCACCGAGGACGTGCCCCAGCTCCTCGCCCACGATCGCATCGAGGTCACCGATGAGGGCGCCGGGTTCTACCGGATGCGCCTGCGCCACGGGTTCATGGAGGAAGTGGACATCCCGCAGACGCTGAAGACCGTGACGACCTGCGGCGCGCCCATCGGCACGATGGACACGAGCTACTTCCTGAGCCGCCAGACCCTGATCGCCTCGGAGAAACCGGGCATGGCTATCTGGCGCGAAAGGCTGTTCGCGTGGATGATCCGCAACGCCGCGACGCCGATGGAATTCTTCAACCTGCCGACGAACCGCGTCGTCGAACTGGGATCACAAGTCGAGATCTGATCCAGTCACCGGAGCATTCCGGAAGACCGCTCACGCCGCATCGTCATCGGGAATGCGCAGGCGATAGCCGATACCCACGTCGTTGCTGATGACCTGCGGCCGCTGCGGATCGGTTTCGAGCTTCTGTCGCAGTGTCCTGACCAGAACCCGCAGATACTCGACGTGGCGCTCCGCATCGCGGGGCCAGACGTTGACCATGATCTGCGCGTGCGTGATGACCCGGCCGGGGTACTTGGCCAGCTGCGCGAGGACGGCATATTCCTTGGGGGTGAGATGCACTTCCCTGCCCGCCTTCATGACCTTGCGGTCGAGGAGGTTGATCGAAAGGTCGCCGACCGTGACGGCGGGAACGCCCCCGCCCCGCGTCATCCGGTTGCGCAAGGCGACGCGGACCCGGGCGAGCAGTTCGTCGGTGTCGAACGGCTTGGTCAGGTAGTCGTCCGCGCCCAGGTCCAACGCCGCGACCTTCTCGTCCGTCGCATCGCGCGCCGACACGACGATGAGGGTGGTATCGCCATCGCGCTTGATGAGCGGCACGAGTTCGAGGCCGTCGCGATCGGGAAGCCCAAGGTCCAGCAGCACGATCTCGGGCCGTTCGGACTGCAGGCGGTCCATCGCCTCGCGCGCGTTCTCCGCCTCCACCGTCGCATAATCGGCGCGGACCAGCGCAGCCTGGATGAGCCGGCGGATATGGGGCTCGTCATCGACGATGAGCACCTTGTGGCGGATGGTCATAACATGTCCTTGCTGTCGATAGCCGCGATTATCAGGGTTTCGGGAATTCGGATGGTGAAACATGCACCGCCGCGTCCATCGCCGGGCGGCGCGTTGTTCGAAGCCTCCACGCTCAGCCCCATCGCCTCGGCGAAGCCCTTGACGATGGCGAGGCCGAGCCCGGTGCCGTGGCGTACCCGGTCGGAGCCCTCGAGCCGGGTGAAAGTCTCGAACACGCGCTTCTCCTGCCCCACCGGGATGCCCGGCCCCTGATCGATCACCGACAGCAGCAGCGCATCGCTAGTGCGCCTGCAGCGCACAATAATCGGCGTCCCCGGATCGGCATAGCGCCCGGCATTGTCGAGCAGGTTGATGAGGCAATGGTGCAGCAGCACGGGATCCAGCCGCACCAGCGGAATATCGGGAACGATGTCCACCTCGACCGTGTGATCGAGCAGGGACTTGCGCGTATCGTGCACCGCGCCCGCCACCGCATCCAGCAGGTCGGTCGCCTCCACCTTCATCGGCAGCGCGCCCGCCTCCACCCGCGCCATGTCGAGCAGGTTGGCGACGAAGCGGTTGAGCCGCTGCGCTTCGGCATCGATCGTCTCCACCAGTTGCGGCGACGGATGCTTCTTCAGTTCCTGCGCGGCGGAGAGAATCGTCGTCAGCGGCGTGCGCAGATCGTGGCTGACCGACGAGAGTAGCGCCGCGCGCAGGCGGTCGCGCTCGCCCACGGCCTGTGCCTTGAGGTTCTCCTCCTCCAGCGCCATGCGGTCGAAGGCGATCGAGGCCTGGTCGAGCAAGCTCATCAGCAGCGGCAACTGGTCGGAACGGACCGGATCGCCGGCATCCTCGCGCGCGATGCCCAGCACGCCGAGCACGCCCCGGCCCGAGACCGCCGAGGCACGCAAGGGATGGAACAGCCAGTCCGAGGCGGTCAGCGTCGCAGAGCCCCGTCCCGCCGGCTGCTCGTTGTCGATCGCCCACTGGGCTGCGGCGATCTCGATCTGGTCCAGTCGGTCCTCGGGCGGGTAGGCGGCGGACAAGTCCGGTCCGTTCGGCGAAGGCAGCAACAGCACCGCGCGCACGTCGAGCAGGCGGGCGACTTCGGCGCAGATCGCCTGCATCAGTTCCTCGCGCGTCGCCGCGGCGGTCAGTTGGCGCGAGAAGCTGGCCAGCGCCGCATTTTGCCGCGCGCTCGACCCGGCAAGGTCGGCCTGCGCCCGCACCCGCGCGGCGAACTGGCTCGTCACCACCGCCACGCCCAGCAGGACGAGGATCGAAATGACGTTTTCCGGATTGCTGACGGTCAGCGTCCCGGTGGGCGGCAGGAAGAAGAAGTTGTAGGCCAGACTGGCCGCCAACCCCGCGAACAGGCCCGCGCGCAAGCCGAAGGTAGCCGCCGCGAACATCACCGGGACAAGATAGAGCAGCGCGATATTACCGAGGTCGATCGCCTCGACCAGCAGCCGGCCGAGCAGTGTCAGCGCCGCCACCATCAGCGCCGACCAGAGGTAATGCGCCGGCGGTCCCCAGCGCCCGCCGCGCGGCGGGCGCGCTCGCGGCGGCGGCGCTTCACCGCCTTCCGAGGGCAGCACATGGATCGCCACGTCGCCGATGTCGCGAACCAGCCGGTCCACCACCGAGCCGTGCCGCGCCTCGAACCACCAGGACCGGGCGGACTTGCCGATGACGATCTGCGTCGCCCGCGCCTCGCGCGCGAAGCCGCGCATGCCATCGACGACGCCCGCGGCCGGGATGCTCGCGGTGGACGCGCCCAGCCGCGACGCCAGCGCCAGCGTATCCGCCAGCTGGCGGCGTTCGGCGTCGGTGAAGTGCTGGTCGCGCTGCGTCTCGATATGCACCGCGGTCCAAGGGGCCCTGAGCGCATCGGCCATGCGCTTGCCCGCGCGCACGAGGCCCGAGGCATGGGCATGTTCGCTGACGGCAACGAGGATGCGCTCTCCCACCGCGAAGCTGCCTGCCAGCGCGTTGGCGCGCAAATGCTCCAGCATCTGTGCATCGACCGCCTGCGCCGCGCGGCGCAGCGCCAATTCGCGCAGGGCCGTCAGGTTTGTCTTGGAGAAGAAATGCCCGAGCGCGCGCGTCGCCTCGTGGGGCACGTAGACCTTGCCGTCCTTCAGCCGCTCGATCAGTTCGTCGGGAGGGATGTCGACGACCTCCACTTCCGCCTGTTCGAGGATCGAATCGGGCACCGTCTCGCGCACCCGGACGCGGGTGAACGAGGCGACAACGTCGTTGAGGCTCTCGACATGCTGGATGTTGAGGGTCGAATAGACGTCGATCCCGGCATCGAGCAGTTCCTCGACATCCTGATAACGCTTGGGATGGCGGCTTCCGGGCGCGTTGGTGTGCGCCAGTTCGTCCACCAGCGCCAGACCCGGCGCGCGGGCCAGGATGGCGTCGATGTCCATCTCGCCCAGGCTGTGGCCGACGTGATCGACCTCGCGCCGGGGGATGATCTCGTGCCCGTGGACGAGCGCCTCGGTCTCCCGGCGGCCATGCGTCTCCACCACGCCGACCACCACGTCGATGCCGCCGTCGCGGCGCTGGCGCCCTTCGGTCAGCATCTCCCAGGTCTTGCCGACGCCGGGCGCGGCGCCGAGGAAGATCTTCAGGCGGCCGCGACCCTCCTGCGCGGCGACACGCAGAAGGGCTTCGGGAGAAGGACGATCGGATTCGGTCACTGCGAGGGCTTAGCCCCTAGAGCGTCGAGACGTCGATTGAGTTCGAACACGTTGACGCGCTTCTCGCCGATGAAGCCGAGCAGCGGCGTCTCGATGCTGGCGGCGACGAGGCGGCGCAGCGCGTCGGGCTCCAGCCCGCGCACCCGGGCCACGCGGTCCACCTGATACAAGGCCGCCTCGGGGCTGATATGGGGATCGAGCCCCGAGGCGGAGGTGGTCACCAGGTCGGACGGAACGGGACGGCCTGGTGCCGCAGCCTGCATGCGCTGCATGTCGGTCTTCACCCGGTCGGCCAGCGCCTGCGAGGTGGGACCGAGGTTGGAGCCGGAGGAGGCGAGCCCGTCGTAGCCCTTGCCGGCGGCCGAGGGGCGGGTGTCGAAGTAGCGCTCGGACGTGAACGCCTGGCCCACCACCGTCGAGCCGACGACCCGGCCGTCCCGGGTGACGAGGCTGCCGTTCGCCTGATGCGGGAAGACCGCCTGCCCGATCCCGGTCATCGCCAGCGGATAGGCGATGCCGAGCAGCATGGCGAAGAGCGCCGTCATGACGAGCGCGGGGCGGAAGGATGTAAGGATGTCCGTGTTCATTGTCTGTCTCCTGTGAGCCTGCGCCCCGCCTCGAGGGCTTCGACAGGCTCAGCCTGAGCGGAATCGGGGGAAATTTCTTGTTTCCGGGACTTCGCACCGACGCCGCTCAGGCGCGCCTGTCGAAGCCCCGGAACTCGGCTCACGCCAGTCCCAGCCCGCCGACCGCGAGATCGATGAGCTTGATGCCGACGAACGGCGCGATCAGGCCGCCGAGGCCGTAGACCGCAAGGTTGCGTGCCAGCAGCGGCCCGGCCCCCATCGGCCTGTACGTGACGCCCTTCAGCGCCAGCGGCACCAGCAGCGGGATAATCAGCGCGTTGAACACGATCGCCGAGAGGATCGCGCTCTGCGGGCTCGACAGCCCCATCACGTTAAGCACGCCCAGCCCGGGATAGAGCGCCACGAACATCGCCGGAATGATCGCGAAATACTTCGCCACGTCGTTCGCCACCGAGAACGTGGTGAGAGCGCCGCGCGTCATCAGCAGCTGCTTGCCGAGGCCGACGATCTCGATCAGCTTGGTCGGGTCGCTGTCGAGATCGACCATGTTGCCCGCCTCGCGCGCGGCCTGGGTGCCGGTGTTCATGGCGACGCCGACGTCCGCCTGCGCCAGCGCGGGAGCGTCATTGGTGCCGTCGCCGCACATCGCGACAAGGCGGCCGTCTTCCTGTTCCTTGCGGATCAGCGCCAGCTTGTCCTCGGGCGTGGCTTCGGCGAGGAAGTCGTCCACGCCCGATTCCGCCGCGATCGAGGCTGCGGTGAGCGGGTTGTCGCCGGTGATCATCACCGTGCGGATGCCCATGGCGCGCAGTTCGCCGAAGCGTTCGCGGATGCCCGCCTTGACGATGTCCTTGAGGAAGATCGCGCCCAGCAGCCGACCGTCCACCGCGACCGCCAGCGGCGTGCCGCCCGCGCGGCCGATTTCGTCGGTCACGCGGCGCAGTTCGGTGGCGGCGGTAGTAGCCCCGGCGCCGGGGTTGGCCTTCAGGATCGCCTGCACCGCGCCCTTCTGGATCACCCGGCCGCCGGTATTGACGCCGGAAATGCGGGTCTGCGCGGTGAAGGGGACGATCTCGGCCCCCTCGGGCAGCGCGATGGCGGTCCGGCCGAACGTCTCGCGCGCCAGCACCACGATCGAGCGGCCTTCGGGCGTCTCGTCGGCAAGGCTGGCGATCAGCGCGGCTTCGGCCAGTTCGCCGACGTCCACGCCCGATACCGGGCGGAATTCGGTGGCCTGACGGTCGCCCACGGTGATCGTGCCGGTCTTGTCGAGCAGCAGCACGTCGATGTCGCCCGCCGCCTCCACCGCGCGGCCCGACTTCGCCAGCACGTTGAAGCGCACCAGCCGGTCCATCCCGGCGATGCCAATGGCCGATAGCAGCGCCGCAATCGTCGTCGGGATCAGGGTGATGAGCAGCGCTGCCAGGATCGAGACCGGAACCGAGCCGCCCGCATAGCTGGCAAAGCCCGGAATGGTGGCGACGGCGATCAGGAAGATGATCGTCAGGCCCACCAGCAGCAGGGTCAGCGCGATCTCGTTGGGGGTCTTCTGGCGTTCGGCGCCTTCGACCAGCGCGATCATGCGGTCGAGGAAACCCTGCCCCGGATTGACGGTGACGCGCACGCGGATCTCGTCGGAGATGACGCGGGTGCCCGCCGTCACCGCGGAGCGGTCGCCGCCCGCCTCGCGGATCACGGGGGCGCTCTCGCCGGTGATTGCGGCCTCGTTGACCGAAGCGACGCCGACGACGACTTCGCCGTCCGAAGGGATCAGGTCGCCGGTCTGGACGAGGACGATATCGTCCTTCTTGAGCTGGCTGGCGGGCACGCTGTCGTAGCGGGTTCCGTCACCTTTGAGGCGCTTGGCGGTGAGTTCCGCCTTGGTGGCGCGCAAGCTGGCCGCCTGCGCCTTGCCGCGCCCTTCGGCGAGCGCCTCTGCGAAGGTGCCGAACAGTACCGTCAGCCACAACCACAGCACGAGCTGGATCTTGAAGCCCGCAGCAAGGCCGTCATTGCCGACGATCAGCAGGATGGTGAGGAGCACCGCGACGACGGCGGTAGTGAACATCACCGGGTTGCGGATCAGCTCGCGCGGATCGAGCTTGCGGAAGGCATCCCCGATCGCCGGAACGATCAGGTCTGCGGTGAACAGGGATTTGGTTTCGGAAGTCTTTGAGGACCGGGCCATGGGGTGATCCTTAGAAAAGCTGGCCGCGGATCATCGCGAGATGATCGGCGATGGGACCGAGCGCGAGGCTGGGCAGGAACGTCAGGCCGCCAACGATCAGCACGATGCCGACCAGCAGGCCCGTCCACAGCGGCCCGGTGGTGGGAAAGCTGCCCGCAGTCGCCGGGGTGTACGTCTTGGCGGCAAGGCTGCCTGCAACGGCCAGCATCGGGATGATGATGAAGAACCGCCCCAGCCACATGGCGACGCCCAGCATGCCGTTGTAGAACGGCGTGTTGGCCGAAAGCCCTGCGAAAGCGGAGCCATTGTTGGCGACAGCACTGGTGAAGGCGTAGAGGATTTCCGAGAAGCCGTGCGGCCCCTTGTTGAGCGGCCCCGCGAGACCGAGCTGCACCACCGAGGCGATGGCGGACATGCCCAGGATGATGAGCGGCAGCACCGCGATCGCCAGCACCGCCAGCTTCACTTCGCGGCTCTCGATCTTCTTCCCGACGTATTCGGGCGTGCGACCCACCATCAGCCCCGCCACGAACACGGCAAGGATGGCGAACAGCAGGAACCCGTAGATGCCTGCGCCGACGCCGCCGATGACGACTTCCCCGAGCTGCATGTTGAACAGCGGGATCATGCCGCCCAGCGCTGTGAAGCTGTCATGCATCGCGTTGACCGCGCCGCACGAGGCGGCCGTGGTGACGACCGAGAACAGCGAAGACGCGGCGATGCCGAAGCGAACTTCCTTGCCCTCCATGTTGCCGCCCGGAACCTGCAGCGCATGCAGCACGGGGTTGCCGGCAGCTTCCTGCCAGTACGTGATCGTGGTCCCTGCAAGGAACAGGATCATCATGGCCGCAAGGATCGCCCAGCCCTGCCGCGTGTTGCCCACGGCCTTGCCGAACGTGTAGGTCAGGCCGACGCCGATCGCGAAGATCGACAGCATCTGCACGAGGTTGGTCAGCGCCGTCGGGTTCTCGAAGGGGTGCGCGGAGTTGGCGTTGAAGAAGCCGCCGCCGTTGGTGCCCAGCATCTTGATCGCCTCCTGGGAGGCGACCGGGCCCAGCGCGAGGGTCTGCTTCACGCCCTCGATGGTGCTCACGTCCACGGAACCCGCAAGGGTCTGGGGAACGCCGCTGGCGATCAGGAACAGCGCGTAGACGATCGAGACCGGCAGCAGCAGGTACAGCGTCACGCGCGTCATGTCGGCCCAGAAGTTGCCGATACCAGTGGCGCTGCGCCGCGCAAAACCACGGAACAGGGCGAAGGCCAGCGCGATGCCGGTCGCCGCCGAAAGGAAGTTGTGGATCGTCAACGCCAGCATCTGCGACAGGTTCGACATCGTCGATTCGCCGCCGTAGCTCTGCCAGTTAGTATTGGCGGTGAAGCTGACCGCGGTGTTGAACGCCAGATGCTCACTGATCGCGCCGTAGCCCAGCGGATTCAGCGGCAGCAGCGCCTGCGCCCGCAGCAGGACGTAGGTGAGCAGCAGCAGCGTGCCGTTGAACACCAGCATATGCACCGCATAGCGCCGCCACGACTGGTCCTCGTCCGGATCGATGCCCGACAGCTTGTAGAACCCGCGCTCGACCGGGCCGAGCGCCCGGTGAAGCGGCGTGCGACGCCCTTCGTAGAGCGCGAAGAGCCACAGCCCCATCGGCTTGGCGAGCGCCAGCAGCACGCCGGTGAAGGCCGCGATCAGCAGCCACCCTTGCAAGGTCATGGTGCCGCTCCCCTAGAAGCGTTCGGGCCGTGCGAGCACGGCGACGAGATAGACGAGAAGGCCCAGCGCGGTGATCGCCGCCAGCCAGAGGTCGATGGTCATGGTCGCCGCCCCCTCACGCCCGGTCGCACAGCGCGGCATAGCCGAGGCTGGCGATCATCAGGACGAGGAAGAGGCCCACCCAGAGGATGTCCTGCATGGATTGTGCTCCTGCAACCTCACACCGCGAAGCTGCGGCAGTGAGTCGAATGCAGTCGATCCATTAGGATGATACGCCGTTGAAATTCGAGATGAGGGATCGGGCGAACGCATAGTATTTTCATATGATCGATGCGAATTGCGGCAGTCACCCCGCCCGGCCGGCATGGAACTGCCGGTCCCACGGAAATCTTGCGGACTCCATCCTCTCCCGGTGGAGGGCGCGATCAACGGCACGCAGATCACCAAGCTCGACGTCTACCATGACCGCACGGACCGGCGCAGACATGACGGTTCACCGCCGATCCGCGCGGATACGGATTCATGCCCCGATCTTCTCTTCGCATGCCCTCGATGAAGGCGCCGCGCTACCGTTCGCGGCCACCTGCCGCACCCGGGCCTTCGGGCGGCGCCTTCATGCAAGGCTCCCTCAGGGTTTGCGCAAAGTCACCTCGTCCAGCGGCTTGCCGGTCGCGGTATAGGCCCGATAAGTCAGGTGATCGCCCGAGACGTCGATCACCTGGTAGGCCTGCGTGCGCGAGGCCGACTTGCGCGCCCACGGCAGGCTGGCGACTTCGTACATCTTCGGACCCGCCACCGAGACCGCGTAAGTCGCCCCGGCATCGTCGGCACTCGGGCCGTCCGGGCCGATCGCGCCGCGTGCATAGCCGTGGTCGTGCCCCTGCAGCACCAGATCGACCTTGTACTTGTCGATCAGCGGCTTGAGCGCCGCGCGCACCTTGGGGTTGTCGCGGCCGGGATCGCTGGAGAACAGCGGGAAGTGCAGGAACAGAACCGTCCAGCGGTTCGGGTTGCGGGCGAGCAGGGCGCCGAGCCACTTCACGATCGCCGCCCTCGCCTTCTCGTCGCGATCGACCTGCATGGAATCGATCGAGATCAGGCGCAGGCACTGGTAGTCGGTGTACCAGCTGGTCTCGCGGCTGGCGGGAAGATCGGCCGGGCCATCGTCGGGCAAGGTGAACTGGCGGCGCCACTGCCCGTTGATCGAGGAACCGGCCCGCGCGGCTTCGTCCTTCACGTATTCGTGGTTGCCCGGCGTCGGCATCTGCGGGGTCTGCGCATAGAGGAAGCCGCCGGCCGCGAACCATTCGCCCCATTCGGCGTCGCTGTCGTGCCGGTTGACAAGGTCGCCCGCGTGGATCGTGAACGCCGCGTCGCCCGCCTGCCGGAACGCCATGCGCAAGGTGCGCGAGGCTTCGGAAAGGATCTGGTTCTGCATGTCGCCCATGTAGATGAAGCGGAAGGGCTTCATGCCCTTCGCGGCGGTGCGGAACTGGAACCATTCGGACCAGTGCGCCCCGTCGCCGACGCGGTAGGCATAGACGGTGTCCGGCTGCAGCCCCTTGAGCACCGCCGAGTGATAGGCGGCGCGAAAGGCCGGATCCTCGCGCACCGGCAGAGTGGCGTCGTCGGTGACGGCGGCAAGCGTCCGGGGCGATTGCACGTAGTCCGGGCTGTCGGTCGCCGCCGCATACTGCACCTGCCCGGCCGAGCCGGGGGCCGAGCGCCAGGTCACCGCCATCTCGCTCGCCGGGTCGGCCGTAAGGTTCAGCACGATGCGCTCCGGGGTCACGCTGGCCGGGGCCAGCATGACTTCGGTGGATGCGGCGGGGGCGTCAGCCGCCCCCGCCGCGCTGAAGGGAAGCACGCCGCCAAGCAGCAGCGCGCCCACAAGGATTCGGGTCGCAGTCATCCTTCTTCCCTTCAGAATATGAGATTGAAGCCGAGCGACATGCTGCGCCCGTTCTTGATATAGGCGCGGCTGGCGCCGGTGCCGGAGGAAACCGTCTCCCAATACGTATGGGAATCGAAGAGGTTCTGGACCTGGAACTGGATCGAGGACTTCTTCATGAACGTCTTGCGGAAGGTCAGGTCGACGAAGCTGTAGGCCTGCTCGTACGGGTCGTTGCCGAAGTCCTGGATGCCGCCCATGAACTTGCTCTGGTAGTTCCACGCACCGTAGATTTCCCAGCCCTTGCGCTCCCAGAAGATCTGCAGGTTGGCGATCGTCTCGGGCGTTTCCATCAGCGGCAGGGTATAGCCCTCCGGGTGCCAGGACAGCCCGGTGACCGCCTTGGAGCGCTGCAGCGTCAGGTTGCCGCCGATGCCCAGCGAACCCAGGATGCCCGGCAGCCAGTGCAGCTGCTGCTGCGCGCTGAACTCGATGCCGTAGACTTCGGCCCACTTGCCGTTGTTGGGCATCGCAATCGCAACGCCCGCCGGATCGACGTTCTCGCCCAGCGTTCCATCGCGGATGTTCGAGGACGAGGAGCGGAACAGGAAGTTGGTGATGTGCTTGTAGTAGATCGCCACCGAGTAGGCGCCGGTGTTGCCCGCATAGTGCTCCAGCGACATGTCGAGGTTGGTCGAACGCATCGGCTTGAGGTTCGGGTTGCCCTGCTCGATGCCTACCAGCACCCAGTCGGCGGTCGGGTTCTGCTCGCCGTCGCCATCGGGGTCGGTGTCGTAGCTGTATTCGCGCGCGGAACTCATGCGGGCGATGTCGGGGCGCGCGAAGCTGGTCCACACCGCGCCGCGCAGCTTGGTCCTGCGGTCGAAGTCGTAGTTGATGTGGATCGAGGGCAGGACGTTGGTGAAGCTGGTCCTGTCGGTGGTGAACCGCTCGCCCTGCACTTCGTCCATCAGCCAGGCTTCGATCTTGTTGCGGGTGGTTTCCACGCGCACGCCGCCGATGATCGTGGCCTTGCCGATGCGCGCCGTGGCCATCGCATAGCCGGAGACCACGCGCTCGTTGAAGCGGAAGCTGTCCTCGTTCGACAGTTCGGCGTCGTTCGGATCGACCGCGTAGCCCTCGAACATCGTGCTCTCGCCGTTCTCGGCGCGCTGCAGTTCGGCGAGCATCGCCTCGTTGTCGAGCGTCTGGCCAAGGCGATAGTCGCCGCTGTAGACGCCCCCGAACAGGCTCTTGATGTCCTTGCCGTAGAACGCCGAGAAGTCCGCCATGGTGCCGTCGGTCTCGAGGTTCAGGAACGAGCCCGAGTAGGTACGGCGGCGGGAATCGTAGAACTTGCCGCCCGCCTTGATCGATTCCAGCCAGCCGCTGTCGGGCTTCCACTGCACGTTCATCTGCGCCTGCCACAGCTTCTCACGGCTGCCGCCGACTTCGCCTTCGAGGCTGCTGAAGGCATATTCGGACGGATCCTGCACGGCGGCCAGGCCCGCGTCGTTCAGCAGCCACTTGGGAAAGCGCGAATCCCCGGTGGAGGAGAACAGCACGCCGGTATTGCCCAGCCAGCCGTACTTGTCGCTGCGGAACTCCAGCGTGTAGCCGTCGTCGAGATTGTCCTGTGCCTGCGAGTACGAGACGTCGTAATCGACCGTCAGCTGCCCCAGCCGCGATACGCCGCCGAAGTTCGCGGAGGCCAGGTTGCCGCTCTCGTTGGTCGCCTCCCAGAAGCGGCGCAGGCGGAAGCCCTGCGGATCCCAGGTGCCCGAGCCGCCGTTGAGGCTGTAGAACGAACGGGTCGAGCGGTCGGCATCGGTGATGATCCCGTCACCGTCGCGATCGACGATCTGGTCGGCCGTGTAGCCGTAGATCCGGCCGAGTTCGTCGTCGTAGCCGGTCACCACGTCGTCGGGCTGGGCCAGGCTGGTATCGCCGGTATCCACTTGCGACAGCCGCGCCGAATTCTGCGCGGTGTCGTTGCGGAAGTTCAGCCGGTTGGTGAACTGCTTCTTCTGGTACTTGTTGTACTGCCCGCGCAGGTGGATGTCGTGGTTGTCCGAGCGATAGTCGATGCTGGTATTGCCGCCCGAGCGCTTCACGTCGGTCTCGCCGAAGGCCAGGTCCATGCCGCGCATGACGAAGCGGTTGGGATCCCAGCCCAGCGTCTCGCTATTGTCGTACCAGGTGTCGGGCTGGTTGTCGCCGTCGACGCCGTTCTGCTCGTACTGCGACTTGCGGCGGCTCCAGCTGGCCGAGACGAAGACGCCGAAGTTGTCGCTGAACTGGCGCGAGAACGCGCCCGAGACCTGCCCGGACTTCTTGTGATCGTACTTGTCGAGCATGCCGCCCTCGGCCGAGAGGCGGAAGTAGGTCGGCGCCTGGTCGAACGCGGTCGGCGTGGAGATGTCCACCGAGCCGCCCAGCGCATCACCGTCGCGGTCGGGCGTCAGCGTCTTGAACACGGTGATCTGCTTGATCCCATCGGGCGGCAGGACCGAGAGGCGCACGCCGCGATAGAAATTGTTGTCGCGCGAGCCCGCACCGCCCACGCGCACCCCGTTGATCGAGTAGTTGTTCAGTTCGGTGGACATGCCGCGAACGGTGATCCGGTCACCCTCGCCGGTCGCGGAATCGCGCACCGCGTTGACGCCGGGCAGGCGGGCGAGCGCCTCGGAGACGTTGTTGGCGGGCAGCTTGCCCATGTCGTCCGCCGTGATCGTGTCGGAGACGGTATCGGCATTGCGCTTGGTCTCCAGCGAGCGCTGGACGGCCTCGACGTAGCCGGTGACGACGATTTCCCCGTTGGCGGGTTCGTCGGCCGCCATCTTCGCTTCTGCCGGCTTGGCGGCAGCCATGCCCGGCCCGCGCTTCGCCAGTGCGGAAGGCTGGCTACGGGGTGCGAGCGGCTTGACGATGACCGTGCCGCCGCGACGCTGCATCTCGACGCTGGCGCCGCCGATCAGCCGCGCCAGGGCGCTGTCGGCGGACATGGTGCCGGAAACCGCCCGGCTGCGACGTCCGCGCAGTGCCTCGGGCGATGCAGCCACGGGCGTGCCGGTCACGCGTGAGAATTCCTGCAGCGCGTGGGCCAGATCCTGTGCCGGAATGGCGAAAGTGTAGCGCTGCTCGGCAGCCCCGGCGACAGGCGCGGCAAGCGCGCTCGCGGCAGCAATGGCCAACGCCGAGGCGGCGGGCCGGTTCAGAAGAAACATCGAAGAAAACCCCCAGTCGAACAAACTGTTCAGGCGGCAGACGCGCCACGGGGGCAAAACCCGACAATTATTTTTTCTTACATTTTCAAGTCTTTAAAGTGAAACTTCGATGACTCTCGGAGATCGTTCGAGAAATCGCGGAAGAGCGATTTCAAACGCTACGCCGGCCCGCTCCCTCAGAGACCGTTTGAGAATGCGCCTTTCGGCGCATTGCGGCACCGGCCCGCTCCCCCACCCGGCCACCCATAGAATACTGCCGTTGGGTGGCCGGGTGGGGGAGCGGGCCGGTGCCGCCTTGGAAATCGCTCTTCCGCGATTTCTCAAACGCTCCCTCAGCGCTCCAGCACGTAGCGGTCCGCCGTACGGCGCCAGTGCAGATCGTGGATCGCTGCCACGGCATCGAGCACGCCTTGGGCATCCCCGGTCTGGAACCGCCCCGTCACCAGCAGTTCGCCGAGCGCCGGGTCGGCCAGCACGACCTTGCGCGGCGAAGCCCGATTGAGCCGCTGGACGAGCTGCGCGACGGGCGTGTCGTTCGCTTCGAACCAGCCCTGGGTCCAGCCGGGACGATCGCCCTCCACGCCCCGCAGGCTGCGCACCCGTTCCCCGGACAGTTCAAGGCCGCTGCCCGCCGGCAGGCGCCATTGCCGGCCCGCTCCGGCATCGACGCTGACGAGCCCGCGATAGACCTGGATCACGCGCGTGCGGGCATCCATCCGGTCGATGTCGAACGCGGTGCCCAGCACCGACACGCTCGCCCCGCCGGCATCGACGGTGAAGCCGCGCAGGCGCTCGTGCGCGACGTCGAAGAACGCCTCGCCGCGCTTCAGCGCGACATGGCGCGACCATGGGGTGATGCGCGCGGCGATCCGGGTTTCGCCGTCCATGCGGATCGTCGACCCGTCGCCCAGCGTCACTGTCCGGATCTGGCCGTGCCCGGTCGCGAACTCGGCCTCCTCGACCAGCAGCCGCGGGCCGAGCACGCAGGCGAACAGCAAGAGGCACAGCGCCGCCCCGGCCTGCAGGACGCGCGGCCGCCATGTCCGGGGCGCGGCGGGCTCATCGCCGTCCCCGTCGAAATCGTCGTTCGAGGGGCGCGGCGCGCCGCCCGGTTCGGCCAGTGCCAAGCCGAGGCCTTCCGACTGCCACATCGCCGCCATCCGTGCATAGCTTTCGACGTGGCGCGGGTTTTCCAGTATCCACCGGTCGAAGGCGGCGGCGGCATCGCTGTCGAGCACGGGCCGGCTCATCCGACCGAGCCATTGCGCGGCCTGCCAGTCTATCGAGTGCGGTTCGTGGCCCATCAATCCTCTCCCGCCAGATCGATGCCCGCCTGATCGAGCGCGCGGCGCAAGTCGGTCATGCCCCGGGTGATATGCTTCTCGACCGCCTTGGTGCTCATATCGAGCGCCTCGCCGATGGCACGGCAGCTTTCCTGCTCCACCCGGCGCCGGACCAGCACCTCGCGCCGCAGCGCGGGCATGCGCCGCAGGCAGCGGTCGAACACTTCCATCGCCCGCCGGGAATCGAGGATGCGGTTCAGCGAGGGCTCCTCGCTGCGCACGTCGTCCTCCATCTCGGCGGCGAGACGACCGTTGCGCCGGCTCATGTCGACAAGGGCGTTGTCGGCGATGCGGAACGCCAGTGCGAAGACGCTGCCGATCTGCTGGCTGCGTGAAAGTTCCAGCAAGCGCGCAAGCGTTTCCTGCGCGACGTCCTCGGCCACGTCGTGCCGGGCGCCGCGACCGCGCAGATAGCGCTTCAGCGCCGTCCGGATCGCATCCCAGTCATGGCGTTGCGGCCCGCCATCGTGAAGCAGGCCATGATTCGACGCGAGCAAGAACAACTCCCACGTTGGGTGAGAGCGGTGCCGATAGGTCCGATCGATGACAGTTCGAAGTCGGCGGGAACCGTCAGCGTCCGTCTGGAAAATGCCCACCGGTGAATTTTCGTGGCGGCACCGACCCGCTTCCCCGGCCGGTGCCGCGATGCGCCGAAAGGCGCATTCTCAGACGATCGCTCAGAAATTCACCCCCAGCGCAACCGATGCGGCGTGATCGTTGCTGTCGTCGGCACCGGGGCGGAAGCCATGCTGATGCATGTAGCCGACTTCGAGGTTCACGTTCTTCGCCAGGGGCGTGGTGATCGCGATCAGGTTGCGCATCCGCTCCTCGCCCTGGACCCGCTGGAAGTTGGTCTTGTTGAGATCGATGAAGCTTTCGTGGCTGAGCACCAGCGCCGTCTTGCCGCCCGGCCGGAAGGGCAGGACGTACTTGACGTAAGGGCGCAGGCGGTAGGCGGTGCCGTCCACCCCTTCACGCCAGCGCTCCTCGAACCGCAGCCGGGCGCTGAGCTGGCCCGGCCCGATCTTCACGATGTTGTCCATCGTCACCTGCTGCCGACCGCGGTGCTCCATCACCGAGAAGTGGCCGGCATCGTAGTTGGGATCGTGGGTATAGCCGACCCAGACCGTCACCTTGTCCGCGACCTTGTAGCCGATCATGGAATTCATCTCGACTTCGTAGAGGCCGTCGCGATCGTCGCTGAACCGGGAGATCACTTCCTGCGAGAAGCGCCACTTGTCGCTCAGCTTCACCGTCGCGGTGCCTCCCACCCAGAGCTGCTGGTCGTCGGAAGCACAGGCAGGAGACGCGGCAGCGACCGCGACGACAAGAAGCGGGAGACTCGTGAAAAGCGACCGCATCGGCATCCATCCTCAAGGAATTATGCCGGGCCGAATATGACCTTTGCATGACACTTTCATGTCACTGGTACA
This sequence comes from Novosphingobium resinovorum, assembly GCF_036352595.1. Lineage (GTDB taxonomy): Bacteria > Pseudomonadota > Alphaproteobacteria > Sphingomonadales > Sphingomonadaceae > Novosphingobium > Novosphingobium resinovorum_B. Next base: position 239,246 of record NZ_JAZFAX010000003.1, on the reverse strand, counting down.
ACAAGCACTCCAGACGACGCACAGCCGGTTCCCCGGAGACATCCTCGCCTGACGCTCGGGCCGGGCTATCCTTCGACCAGATGGGACAATTTTCGCCGCGCGCGGTAGATGCGCGTCTCCACGGCCTTGCGGCCGATACCCAGGATCGCCGCGGCCTCGTCCTGCGGCAATCCCTCCACCGCGCACAGCAGCAGCGGCTCCTTGAGCGCATCGGGCAGCGCGGCGATCGCCGCGTTGATGCGCGCCACCTCCTGCCGCGATGCCAGCAACGCCTCGGGACCGGGCGCTTCGTCGGCGACCCCGGCCGCCTCCTCCATCGGCAGGGCGAAGGCCAGCAGCCGCCGCACCGCCCGCCGCCGCGCCCAGTCGCGGCACTTGTTGAGCGCGATGCGCAGCAGCCATGCCCGGAACGAGCGGGCCGAATCGTAGCGACCCAGCGCCAGGAACGCGGCGACGAAGCTGTCCTGCGTCACGTCCAGCGCGTCGGCCTCGTTGCCCAGGTGCCCACGCACCATGCGGAACACCGCCTCGCGGTGCGCATGCATCAGGGCATCGAAGCCGGCTTGCGCCCCCGCCAGCGCGGCCGCGACGGCGCGCGCGTCCTCGCCCGCCCGCCCGTCCGGACTGCCGCCCGGCCCTCCGGCCAGCCCGCTTGCGGCCACCCGGGTCAGTCCTGCGCGGGAGAGGTCAGCGCTTCGGCGACCGCCTTGTCGAAGCGGGCGGTCTGGTCGGCGCGCAACACGCCGCGCATCGCGAAGACGTGCTGCAGCGTCGCCTTCTGAAGTTCTCCCATGGCCATGTGCGAGTGATCGACCGCCTTCTCGACGGCGGGGCCATAGGCATGCTCGCGCGCGATGGCCGCCGCCAGATCGGCGTTGGCGGCGCGCAGTTCGGCTTCCAGCCGCGTGCGCCGCTGCGCGAAGGCGTTCTCCAGCGCATCGACCCTGGCCTCCTGCGCGGCATCGAGATCGAGTTCGCGGTGCATGATGGCATGGATGCGCGTCTCCTCGGGCGGGCCGCCGCGTACCCGCTGGCCGATCCACAGCGCCCCCAGCGCGACGAGGAACGCCACCAGCGCGACCAGCGCATAGCGATGCATACCGGAAATCCTCACGAGCCGAGCAGGTGCGAAGGGGCGGCGTCGGGCAGTGCCAGCAGCGTCCGGTCATGATCGTGGGCCTGCGCCGGCGACGGGCCGGCAAGCCCGCCCCACAGGCCGACCCCGGCGGCGACGATGCAGGCGAGCAGCAGGGTCCGGCGCCCCGCCAGCCGCTCGCGCCCGGCGGCCAGCCCGGCCATCACCTCGCCGTCCAGCCCGTCCAGCGCCGCCGGCACGGGTCCGTCGCGCAATCGCGCGAACATGCGGTCCAGATCGTCGTCCATGCCTTCGCTCCTTTCCGCGCGGTCTTGCGGCCTGCTTCTGATACGCAGCCCGACGCCGCATCCCTCGCCGAGGGACGATTCCGGTTACCGCGCCCTGCCGGCGGCCGATACGGATATCTTCATGGAGCGGGATTTTCGGCTTGCGCGCCGGAGGTCGGCAGCAAAGGATAGCCCTCGCCGTCCCAGGCACCGCCGAGCGCCTGGACAAGCGCGACCGCCGCCGTCTGGCGATCGACCGAGGCCTGCAGCAGCGAGCGCCGCGCCGAGAGCGCGGTGGCCTGGGTGGTGACGACGTCGGTGAACACGACCAGCCCTTCCTGGTACTGGTTGAGCATCGCCGCCTCGCTGCGGTCGGCGGCGGTGGACGCGGTGCGCAGCAGCGTCTCCTGCCGCGCCAGGATCTGCGCGGCAGTCAACTGGTCCTCGACATCCTGGAACGCCACCAGCGCGGTGTTGCGGTAGGAGGCGACCGCCGCGTCGTAGGCGGCCCGCGCCTGCCGGACCCGTGCGGTGCGCGCGCCGGCATCGAAGATCGTCTCGGCCAGCGAGGCGCCCAGCGACCACAGGCTTGAGGAGGAGCGCAGCAGGTCGCCCAGCGTGCTCGACTGCGCGCCGCCGTCCGCCGAGAGCGAGAGCGTCGGGAAGAACGCCGCCTTCTCGACGCCGATGGTGGCATTGGCAGAGGCCACCGCACGTTCGGCAGAGGCGATGTCCGGGCGGCGCTGAAGGATCTGCGATGGCACCCCCACCGGCACTTGCGGGACATAGGCGGACCACTGCGCGGCAGGCAGCGTGAAGCTGCTGGCGGGCGCGCCGACCAGCACGGCGATGGCGTTCTCGTACGTGCGCCGGTCGCGGCGCAGCCCTTCCAGTTCGGACTTCGTGCTCGCCAGCTGCGATTCCGCCTGGAACACGTCGGTGCGCGCGATGATGCCGGCGTCGTAGCGGTTCTGCGCGATCCTGAGCGCCCGCTCGTAGCCGCTGACGGTCTGCTCGACCAAGGCGATCCCGGCATCCGCGCCGCGCAAGTTGAGGTAGTTGGTCGCCAGCTCGCCGATCACCGAGAGCTGCGCGGAGGCAAGATCGGCGCGGCGTGCCTCGGCGGTGGCGGCGTTGCTGCTGATGGTCTGGCGGATGCGGCCGAACAGGTCCGGTTCCCAGCTCGCGCCGATCGAGAGCTGATAGGACGTGCTGCCGCTGCTGCTCACCACCGAGCCCGAGCCGGTGGTCACGCCCGAACTCTGCCCGCGCCCGCCGCCCGATCGCTGGGTGGTGCCGCTAAGGTCGACGGTGGGGAACAGGCTGGCGCGCTGCTCGCGGGTGACGTAGCGCGCCTGCCGCCAGGTCGCCTCGGCCTCGGCGATGGTCTGGTTGGCGGTGAGCGCGCGCTCGGCCAGCCGGTTCAGCGTCTCATCGCGGAACAGCTGCCACCACTTGCCGCGATCGATGTGGTCGGCGGGAGTGGCCTGCTGCCAGCCCGGCTCGGTCTTGTAGCCCTGCGGCGTCTCCACCGCAGGGCGCACGTAGGCCGGGCCGACGGTGCAACCGGCCAGGACCAGCGGCAGGGCCAGGGACATGCGCTGCAGGCCGATGAAGCGAACACGGATCACGAAAGAACTCCCGCAGGTTCGCCGGCCGGCCGCGACGCGTCGGGGCGTCGGCGGCGGGTCAGCCGGTCGAGATAGATGTAGACGACCGGCGTGGTCAGCAGCGTGAGCAACTGGCTGACGAGCAGGCCGCCGATGATGGTGATGCCCAGCGGCTGGCGCAGCTCCGAACCCTCGCCGATGCCCAGCGCCAGCGGCACCACGCCGAGCGCGGCGGCCAGCGTGGTCATCAGGATCGGGCGGAAGCGCAGCAGGCAGGCCTCGCGCACCGCCTCCTCCGCGGACAGGCCGCGTTCGCGCTGGGCGTGGATGGCGAAGTCGATCACGAGGATGGCGTTCTTCTTGACGATGCCCAGCAGCAGGAACACCCCGATCAGCGCGATGATCGAGAACTCCATGCCGAACACCAGCAGCGCCAGCACCGCGCCGACCCCCGCCGCCGGCAGTGTCGACAGCACGGTGATCGGATGGACGAGGCTTTCGTAGAGGATGCCGAGCACGAGGTAGATCACCACCAGCGCCGCCGCGATCAGGTAGGGCTGCTGGCCCAGCATCTCGGAATAGCTCTGCGCCGTACCCGCGAAGCTGCCGCGCACGTTCGCGGGCATGGAGAGCGAATCCTCGGCGGCGGCGATCGCCGTCCTGGCATCGCTGAGCGAATAGCCGGGCGCGAGGTTGAACGAGATCGTCGTCGCCAGCTCGCCGTTCTGGTGGTTCACCTCGGCGGGCGTGGCATGCTGCGAGAAGCTGGCGATCGTCGCCAGCGGCACCATCTGCGAGGCCGAAGTGCTGAGCGCCGAACCGGTCGAGGGATTGCGCAGTCCCGGATTGGTGACGCTCTGGTTCGCGGTCTCGGCGTCCGCCGTATTCGCCGAAGGATCGCTGGCGGAGCTGCTCGCCCCGGTATTGAGCGTCGAGGAATTGGCGCTCGTCGTCTCGCTGGTGGCGCTGTTCGCGGACGATCCCGCCGGGACGTAGACGTCGTTCAGCACGGCCGGATCGCCCGAATAGCGCGGATCCCATTCCAGGATCACGCCGTACTGGTTGATGTCCTCGTAGATCGTCGCGACCTGGCGCTGGCCGAAGGCGTTGTAGAGCGCGTTGTCGATATCGCGCGGACTGATCCCGAGCCGGCTGGCGGCGTCGCGGTCGATCTTCACGTAAGTCTCGCTGCCGTTCTCGGACAAGTCGCTGTCGAGGTCGGTCAGTTCGGGGCGCTTCTTGAGCGCTTCGGCCAGCTTGTTCGACCAGGTCTTGAGCGCGGCGGAATCGTCGGAGATCAGCGTGTACTGGTAGCTGGAATTGGACGAACGGCCGCCGACCCGCAAGTCCTGCATGGGGTTCAGGAACACCGAGATGCCGGTGATCGGGTCCAGCTTCTTCTTGAGCCGGGCGATGACCTGCTGGCCGCTTTCCCGGCGCTCTGACTTGGGCTTGAGCGTCACTGCGAGGAACGCCCCGCCCGCGCGCGAGCCGCCGGTGAAGCCGATCGCGGTGGCGACCGCCGGATCCTTGTGGATGACGCCTATGACCTCGCGCAGCTTGCCCTGCATCGTCTCGAACGAGACGCTCTGGTCGGCGCGCACGCCGGCCATCAGCGAAGGGCTGTCCTGCTGCGGAAAGTAGCCCTTCGGCACGGCGACATAGAGATAGACGGTCAGCGCGATCACCACCGCCAGCACCAGCATGACCAGCGGCTTCATCGCCAGCGCCCAGTCGAGCGCGGAGGCATAGGCGCGGTGGATGCGGTCGAACCCGCGCTCGAAGGCGCGGCCGAGGCGGCCCTGTTCCTTGTGGAAGTTGCGGTCGGACAGCAGCCAGGCGCACATCATCGGCGTGGTGGTCAGCGAGAGCACGAGGCTGATGAGCACCGCCACGGAAAGGGTGATCGCGAATTCCTGGAACAGGCGGCCCACCTGCCCGCCCATGAACAGCAGCGGGATGAACACCGCGACCAGCGAGACGCTGATCGAAAGTACCGTGAAGCCCACTTCCCTCGCGCCCAGCAACGCGGCGTCCATGCGGCCCATGCCCTGCTCCAGGTGGCGCGCGGTGTTCTCCAGCACGACGATGGCATCGTCCACCACGAAGCCCGTGGCGACGATGATCGCCATCAGCGACAGGTTGTTGAGCGAGTAGCCCAGCAGCCACATCACCGCGAACGTACCCAGCAGCGAGACGATCGTGGCGGCGGCCGGAATGAAGGTGGCGCGCGCATCGCGCAGGAACGCGGCGACCACCAGCACCACCAGCACGATCGAGAGCACCAGCGTGATCTCGATCTCCTCCAGCGAGGAGCGGATGGAATTGGTGCGGTCGTTGGCGATCGCGATCCTGATGTCGGAGGGCAGCTGCGCCTGCAGCGCGGGCAGTTCCGCCTTGATCCCGTCCACCAGCTTGATGAGGTTCGCCCCCGGCTGCTGGGTGATGAGCACGACGACCGACGGCTTGCCGTTGTAGAGACCCAGCGTGCGGGTGTCCTCGACGCTGTTAGAAACGCTGGCAACGTCGGACAGGCGCACCGGCGCGCCGTCGCGGAAACCGACGACGAGGCGGCCATAAGCCCCGGCATCGCGGCCGAGACGGTCCGTGTAGACCTGCCAGCGGCCCGGCCCCTTGCCCTCCATCGTGCCCTTGGGGCGATTGGCATTGCCCGCCTCGATCGCGGCGCGCACGTCCTCCAGCCCCAGGCCCATGGCGTTGAGCTGGTGCGGGTTCACCTCGATCCGCACGGCGGGCAGCGAGCTGCCGCCGATCTCGACTTCGCCCACGCCCTCGATCTGGGCGAGGCGCTGCGAGACGATGTTGGACACCGCCTCGTAGATCTGGCCCGGCGTCTTGGTGTCCGAACTGAGCGCCAGCATCATCACCGGCATGCTCGCCGGATTGACCTTTCGGTAGGTCGGGTTCGACTGGAGCGTCGCCGGCAGGTCGGCGCGGGCGGCGTTGATCGCGGCCTGCACCTCGCGCGCGGCGCCGTCGATGTCGCGGTCGAGCGCGAACTGGAGCGTGACGCGGGTGGAGCCGGTCGAGCTGTCCGAGGTCATCTCGGTCACGTCCGAGATCACGCCGAGGCGGCGCTCCAGCGGCGTCGCGATCGAGGAGGCCATCGTGTCCGGGCTGGCGCCCGAGAGGCTCGCCGAAACCGAGATGGTCGGATAGTCCACTTGCGGCAGCGGCGCGACCGGCAGCTTGAAGAACGCCAGCACGCCCACCAGCGCAAGACCGACGGTCAGCAGGACGGTCCCCGCCGGACGGCGGATGAAGGGCGCGGAAAGGTTCATTCGCCCGCCACCGGCTCCCGCGGATCGCCGTCACGGCGCCGGCGGCGTTCCTCGCGCCATTCCCGCACGCGGGTGCCGGCGCGATCGAAGTAGAGATAGACGACCGGCGTGGTGAAGATCGTCAGGAGCTGGCTCACCAGCAGGCCGCCGAAGATGGCGATGCCCAGCGGGCGGCGCAGCTCCGCGCCCGATCCGAAGCCGATCATCAGCGGCACCGCGGCGAACAGCGCCGCCAGCGTCGTCATCAGGATCGGGCGGAAGCGCAGCACCGCCGCGCGGCGGATCGCATCGCGCGGGGCCATGCCCTCCTCGCGCTCGGCGGCGATGGCGAAGTCGATCATCATGATCGCGTTCTTCTTGACGATGCCGATCAGCAGGATGATCCCGATGATGCCGATCACGTCGAGGTCGTGCCCGGTGACCCACAGGCAGAAGATCGCGCCGACGCTGGCGGCGGGCAGCGTCGAGATGATCGTCAGCGGGTGGATGAAGCTTTCATAGAGCACGCCCAGCACGATGTAGACGCAGACCAGCGCCGCCAGGATCAGCAGCAGCTGGTTGTTGAGCGAGGTCTCGTAGGCGCCCGCCGAACCGAGGTACGTCACCGAGATGCCGGAAGGCAGCTTCAGCCCCGCGATGACGCCCTGCGCGGCCTTGACGCCGCTGCCCAGCGACACGCCGGACGCGGTGTCGAAGCCGATCGTCGCCGCCGGGAACTGCGCGACGTGGGTGACCGTCAGCGGCGAAGTGCTCTCGCGGATGGTGGCGATGGCGCTGAGCGGGGTGGCGCCGCCGTCCTTCGTCTGCAGGTTGAGCAGGCCCAGCGAATCCGGCTTGTCGAGCAGGCCCGGCTTCGCCTCCAGGATCACCCGGTACTGGTTGGTCTCGGTGAAGATGGTCGAGACGATGCGCTGCCCGAACGCGGTGTAGAGCGCGTCGTCGATGTTGGAGGCGGTCACCCCCACCCGGCTTGCCGTATCGCGGTTGATGTCGACATAGGCGGCGGCGCCGGTGGCGTCGGCATCGGTGGTGACGTTGCGCAGCCTGGACGACTGCGCCAGCGCATCGGTGATCTGGCGCGCCGCCCGGGTGACGGTGGCGGTGTCCGGCCCTTCCACCGAGAGGCGGTACTGGGTGGGACCGCTTTCGGAATCGATGGTCAGATCCTGCACCGGCTGCACGAAGATGCGGATGCCCGCGATCTTCGCCACCCGGTCGCGCAGGCGGTCCATCACCGCGCTTTCGGACCCGGCATCGTCCTTGAGGTTGACCAGCATCTGCCCGCCGTTGAGCGCGGCATTGTTCGATCCGTCCACCCCGATGAACGAGCTGAGCGACTGCACCCCCGGATCGGCGAGGATCGCCTTGGCGGCCTGAAGCTGCAGCCCGGCCATGCGGTCGTAGGAGACGTTCGCCGCCGCCTCGGTCCGTACCTGGAGCTGGCCGGTCGCCTGCGTCGGGAACAGCCCCTTGGGGATGACGAGGTAGAGCAGCACCGTCACCGCGATCGTCGCCAAGGTGATCGCCAGCGTCAGCGGCTGCCGGTCCAGCACCACCGCCAGGCCGCGTTCGTAGTGATGCTCCACCCGCTCGAACAGCTTCTGCGCGCGGGTGCCGATGCGGGTCGGCCTTTCCTCGCCGCGGCTCTTGAGCCAGCGCGCGGAAAGCATCGGCGTCAGCGTCAGCGACACGACCGCCGAGATCAGGATGGTGATCGCCAGCGTCATCGCGAATTCGCGGAACAGGCGGCCGACGACGTCGCCCATGAACAGCAGCGGGATCAGCACCGCGATCAGCGAGATCGTCAGCGAGACGATGGTGAAGCCGATCTCGCTGGCGCCCTTAAGCGCCGCCTCGAAGGGCTTCATGCCGTCCTCGATGTGGCGCTGGATGTTCTCGATCATCACGATCGCGTCGTCGACCACGAAGCCGGTGGCGATCGTCAAGGCCATCAGGCTCAGGTTGTTGAGGCTGTAGCCCAGCAAGTACATCAGCGCGCAAGTGCCGATCAGCGAGACCGGCACCGCCAGCCCCGCGATCACCGTCGCGCGCAGCGAGTGCAGGAAGAAGAAGATCACCAGCACGACGAAGACCACCGCCAGCACCAGTTCCAGCTCGGTATGCTCGATCGAGGACTTGATGCTGGTGGTGCGGTCGGTCAGCACCTGCACGTCGAGCCCGGCGGGCAGGCCCTCCAGCAGTTCGGGCAGGCGTTCCTTGATCGAGGCGACCGTCTGGATGACGTTGGCGCCGGGCTGGCGCTGGACGTTGAGGATGATCGCCGGGGTCTCGTTCGCCAGCGCGCCGAGGCGGCTGTTCTCGGCCCCGTCCACCACCGTCGCCACGTCGCTGAGGCGCACCGGCGCGTCGTCGCCGTAGCTGACGATCAGGTTCCTGTACTCGGCGGCGGTCAGCAGCTGGTCGTTGGCGTTGATCTGGTAGGCGCGGGTCGGTCCGTCGAAGCTGCCCTTGGCGCTGTTGGCGTTGGCGTTGTCGATCGCGGTGCGCAGCGTCTCCAGGCTGATGCCGTAGGAGGCCAGCGCCTGCGTATCCGCCTGGATCCGCACCGCCGGCCGCTGCCCGCCCGACAGCGTGACGAGGCCAACCCCCGAAGTCTGCGCGATCTTCTGCGCGAGCCGCGTATTGACGAGGTTCTGCACCTCGGTCAGCGGCATCGTCTTCGAGGTGATCGCCAGCGTCAGCACCGGCGTGTCGGCCGGGTTGATCTTGGCATAAGTCGGCGGCGCCGGAAGGTCGGCGGGCAGCAGCGCGTCGGCGGCGTTGATCGCGGCCTGCACTTCCTGCTCGGCGACGTCGAGGCTTTCGCCAAGATCGAACTGCAGCGTCACCACCGAGGCGCCCGCCGAGCTTTTCGCCGACATGCGGGACAGGCCCGACATCTCGCCGAACTGGCGCTCCAGCGGCGCGGTGACGGTCTGGCTCATCACCTCGGGCGAGGCGCCGGGGTAGAGCGTGGTCACCTGGATGGTGGGATAATCGACCTCGGGCAGGGCCGAAAGCGGCAGCAGCTTGAAACCGACGAGGCCGGCCAGCACGATCGCCACCATGAACAGGCTGGTGGCGACCGGGCGCAGGATGAAGGGGCGCGACGGGCTCATCGGATGACGATCCTCAGCGGCGCTTGGCGTCGGAGGACTTGCCGGATGCCTTGGCAGCCGTGGCGGCGGTCTGCACCTTGCCGCCGGCGGTCAGGCGGTCGCCGCCCTCGGTCACCACCGTCTCGCCCAGCTTGAGGCCGCTGGTGATGACGACGCGGTCGTTGTAGCCGGGGCCGGTGACGACCTTGCGCTGTTCCACCGTGTTGTCGGACTTGAGCAGCCAGACGTAGCTGCCGCTGGTCCCTTCGCGCGCGGCGGTGCCGGGGACGGTGACGGCGCCGCGGATCATGTCCACGTCCAGCGTCAGGTTCACGAACTGACTGGGGTAGAGCGCATTGTCGGCATTGGCGAAGCGCGCCTTGGCGCTGACCGTGCCGGTGGTGGTCGAGACCACGTTGTTGAGCGTCAGGAAAGTGCCCTGCCCCAGCACGTTGGTGCGCGTCTGGTCCTTCGCGGTAGCGGACAGCGAGGCGCCCTGCGCGATCCGCTTCTCGATCGACGGGATACGGTCCTGCGGGACGGTGAACTGCACGTCGATCGGCGAGAGCGTGGTGATGGTGACGATGCCGCCGCTCTCCCCGGCCGAGACGTAGTTGCCCACGTCCACCGTGCGCAGGCCGACGCGGCCGTTGACCGGCGATATCACGCGGGTGAAGCCGAGGTTGACCTCGGCCGCCTGCACCGCGCCGCGATCGACGGTGACGGTGCCTTCGAGCTGGCGCACGGTTGCCGCCTGGGTGTCCACGTCCTGCCGCGCGATCGAGTCCTGGCCCAGCAGCACCTGGTAGCGCCGCAGCGTCAGCCGGGCGACCTGAAGCTGCGCCTGGTCGCGCTGGAGCGCGCCCTGCGCCTGCACCAGCTGCGCACGGTAGGCGCGCGGATCGATCACCGCGAGAACCTGCCCCTTGCGCACGATCTGGCCTTCGCGGAACAGGATCTCCTGGATCGCGCCGGCGACCTGGGGACGCACGGTGACGGTCGCCGCCGGGGTCACGGTGCCGAGCGCCTCGATCGTGACCGGCACGTCCATGGCGGTGGCCTGCGCGGTGCCCACGGTGCTGGCGGGACCGCCCCGGCCGCGGCCGCCGGGCCCTCCCGGACCACCCGCGCCGCCCGACTTGCCGCCGGTCGCGAGGCCGAAGATCAGCGCCAGCGCCAGGACGATCACGACGATCACCACGATCCAGCTGATCCGCCGCGCACGGGGTGACAAACTGCGATGCTCGGAAACGATATCGGGGTCGGCGTTGGTTTCGGGCATTCGGTCTTTCCGCAGCTTGGGCATCGTCCCTTAGGGGACTGCGCCGCACAATGCCTGTCCGTGCGCCTCGTTCCAGAACGAATTTGTATCGCAATGTCTCAAGACCCGGCGCAGGCTCCGTTTTCGGCACCGGGTCCGGCTCGCCTTTCGACCTAGCCACGACCTTGAGGCAGGGCTCCAGGCGCTCCATTTTTTGCAACGCAACGTTCGGATCATTGCGTTTGATAGAGCGGTAACGGAATAGGAAAAGAGGGCCAGGAATTCACAGCGGACGACAATCCCATGGCTACTGCCGCCGTTATCGCCCCCGTTCGGCCAGCACTGCCGCTCGGCTGCACTTTCGACCCGGAGGACTGGTACGTCCTCGCCCGATACTGGTATCCCGTCGCCCTCGCCCGCGAGGTCGCCGACAGGCCCGTCGGCACCAGGCTGCTCGACCAACCGCTGGTGATCTACAAGTCCGGCGACGAGATCGTCGTCGCGACCAACGTATGCCCGCATCGCGGGGTGCCGCTCAGCCTCGGCACGCAGCAGGGCGACAGCGTGGTGTGCCCCTATCACGGTCTCAGGTTCGGGGGCGGCGGCAAGTGCGTCCATGTCCCCGCTCACCCCGCGCGCGACATTCCCGATCGACTGCACTTGCGCACGTACCCCAGCTTCGAGCGCTACGGACTGATCTGGACCTGCCTGGATGCCGAAGGGGAGCAGCCCGAAGCCGGCGACATCCCCGACATGCCGCATTGGGACGAACCCGAATTCCAGCAGATCACCTGCCCCTGGACCGACATCGGCGGCTTCGCCGGGCGGCAACTGGAAGGCTTCCTCGACGTCGCCCACTTCGCCTTCGTCCATACCGAGACTTTCGCCGATCCCGACAACGCCGAAGTGCCGACTTACGCGCCCAGGCGGACGGAATACGGCTTCGAGGCGGAATACTGGAGTTCGGTAGGCAACTATCCCATCGGCGTCTCGCAGCGCGGGGTTCCCGGCTTCGACTGGCTGCGCCACTTCCGCTGCCACCTGCCGTTCACGGCGACGCTGGAAATCCATTTTCCCGGCACCGACCGCCTGGTCATCATGAACGCGGCCTCCCCGGTGTCGGCCCGCATGACGCGGCTGTTCGCACCGATCGCCCGCAACTTCGACACCGACCTCCCGGTGCAGGACGTCTACGACTTCAACCAGCGCATCTTCGAGGAGGACAAGGCGATCGTCGAGGCGCAGATGCCCGAATGGCTGCCGCTCGATCCCACCGACGAAGCGCATATCCCAGCAGACATGAGTTCGATGACATATCGCCGCGGTCTCAAGGCCCTCGGGCTCAAGCGGTTCTTCGGGTACTGAAGCATTCTTGGGGTCGGTTTGGGAATCCGCGAAAAGCGCATTTTCCTAACCGACCCTCAGACGATCAGGCCGAGCCGCTGGACTTCGACCACGGCATCGGTCCGCTTGTTCACGCCAAGCTTGCGATAGATGTTGTTGAGGTGGAACTTCACCGCGCTGATCGAAATGTCGAGTTCGCGCGCGATCGCCTTGGTCGACTGGCGCAGCATGATGTGATGCAGCACCTGCAGTTCCCGCGCGACGAAGACGATGCCGCCCTCCGCCTCCTGCGCGCGCGCGGCGATCATCCGCCCGATGCTGGCGCAGAAGCTGCGCGTGCCCCGCCCGGCGGCGCGGTAGTACGGGGTGACCTTCAGGGCATCGAGCACCAGCACGAGCGCCGCCCCGTGATCGGCGAAAGGCTGCACGATCTCTTCCCCTTCCGCGAAAGTGACCGCGTTCTCCAGCTTCTTCACCGCATCTCCCGCCTGACCCCGCTCGAATTCGCTCACCGCCGCAAGCAGCAGCGCGCGAATGGCCAGGATGCGGCGGCCGGACCCGTTGGCCTGGTCCTGCAGGCCAGCGACGATCCGGTCGAGCGCGGCATGGTCGCCGCCCGCCAGCGCCCTGCGCGCATCCAGCAGCGCGACCTCGTCGCTTTCGCGCCAGCCGATCAGGCCGGGTGCGTCCAGATGCCCGGCCTCGCCATCCGCCGCTGCCCCGCTCGACAGGACGCCCGCGCGCAGGATGCGGCAGTACCGCTCGACATCGGCAAGGCCGCGCCCGCGCATCAACCGGATGGCCCTGTCCAGCAGGGCCAGCGCACGGGCCTGGTCGCCCCCCGCCATCGCCGCGTGCGCGCCCACGCGGTAGCCGATCACGAAAGCGTCGGGCCAGCCGTCGCAGGCTTCCAGATCGCGCAAGGCGGCATCGACGCGGTCCACCAGCCCTTCGGTGCGGCCCTGCTCGAACTCGACTTCGCACAGCACGCATTCGGCCACCGCCATCAGCCCGGCATCGTCGGGCATGGCGCGCGTTATCAGCAATTGCGCTTCCGAAGCCAGCGCGCCCGCGCGTGACAGCCGCCCTGATGCCAGCGCGATCATCGCATCGACCAGCAGCGCGGAACCGAGGCCGTAGTAGCTGGTCGCGCGCTCGTACTTGTTGCGCGATATCCCGATCTGCTCCTGCGCCAGGGCGATCTCCCCGCGCCGCAGGAAGTGCAGGCTGCGCAGCGCGGACACGAACGCGGCATTGGTCAGGTCATTGGTGTAGGTGGACCAGAAATAGCCCTCCGCCAGTTGTGCCTCGGTCAGTTCGGCATGGGCGTGGAACGCCAGGACGTGCTGCGCGATCACGAAGTCGGCGTAGACGCGCGACAGCGAGGGCGACTGGTAGGCCATGTCCTCGCTCAGGGTTTCGCGCGTGGAGTCCAGCAGGCGGCGCGCTTCCGGGAAACGGCCCTCCTTCATCGCCACGATCGCCTGGTTGATGCGGATCTGGGCGGACTGCTCCGCCGCTTCCGGGGTCAGCCGGGCCATCGCCGTGCGCAGACGGCTGTAGCCCGAGGCCCGCAGCAGTTCGGTGCTGGTGAACGTCTCGAACGCCATCCGGGCGAGGCCGTCGTCGCCGGTATCCTGCACCAGCGCGATCGCCGCTTCGGGGGCACGCCGCTCGGCATGGTAGAGCAAGGCCTGGCGATAGGCCCGGTCGCGGCCCGCGGGATCCTCGCTCTCCAGCCGCCGCAGGGCGAAGGCCCGCAGCAGCGGATGAACCGACAGGCCCCCGTCCCGCCCGCGCCGGGCCGTGCCCAGCGGCGCGAGCGCCTCGATCTCCTGCAGCACCGGATAGACCGGATGCGGGGCGAGAACCCCCGCCAGGAACCGCTCGTCCACCGTTTCGAGCATCGCGGTGTCTGCCAGCGCCTTGCGCGCCTGCGCCGACAGGCCCTGCCAGAGCCCCGCGTCGATCGCCGCTTCCAGCAGCCCTCCGGCGTGATCCAGCAACCGGTCGGCGCCCGCTTCGCCTGCAGGCAGCGCCGCCGCCACGGCTTCGGCCAGCGGCCAGCCCCCGGCACAACCGTCTTGCGCGGCGCCGCCGCGATACCGCTGCGCTTCCTCGGCGGTGAACAGCAGGGCAGCGGGATCGAGCGTGCGCACGAGATGCGGTGAACGCAGGCAGGCCAGCATCGCCGCGTTGGGCCGGCGCGCGATCAGCCAGACCTGCAGGGCCGGCCCGGTCCAGTGCACCAGATCGCCAAGCACGCGCCCCAAGGCGCCGATGTCCAGCGCATTGGCATCGACGACGAGGACGACGGCGCCGCTGGACGCGCGAAAATGCCGTTCCACCCGGCGCAGCGGCTCGCCCGCGTTCTCGTCGATGACGCCGTGCTCGCTCGTGGCATCGGGGATCAGCGCCCCGGCCAGCGCGCGCGCGAACGCCGCTTCGTCGGCGAGGTCGGCCGGATGCACCGTGAGCCAGCGGAACTGCCGCGCGGGCGATCGGCGCGCCAGCGCGTAAGTCGCCAGCAATGTGGTCTTGCCGAGCCCGGTCGGGCCATGAAGCTGCACCACGCGCTCGGTGCCCTGCACGTCGAGCAGCGCCCCCAGCCGTTCGAGCCGCAAGTCGATGGTGAAAGGCGTCGGCAGATCGGGAGCCTCGGCAGAGTGGACCACGGCGGAATGGACCACGGCGGAATGATCGGGGCGATTTTCCGATCGCGCTGTCTCGGTCGCGTCATCCAGACCGGCTAGAGCGACGATACGCCCCGATACGGTCATGCCGTTTCACCGCCATGTCGGCAAAAATCGGGGTGTGCGGGCTTTCGCATGTGCGAAAGGGTATCGCCCTTTGCCCCCGTCATGCAAGCGGCCATGCGGCTCCGACTGGCCGAATCTGCATCATCCTGTCCGTTTCTCGCAGGTGCCATGCGAAAAGCCTCGGTTATCCTCCCCCTTGCGCCCCGGCGGGCGGCGAAAGGGTATTCGACGATGTTGATGGACGTGGCGATGCGCTATTTCTACGAGGCGGCGAGCCAGGGCTCGATGCGCCTCGCCAGCGAGAAGCTGGGGGTGGCGGTCTCCTCGATCAGCCGCCAGATCGTGCAGCTCGAAGGCTATCTCGGCGTCAACCTGATCGAGAAGGGTCGCCGCTCGGTGAAGCTGACCGAGGCGGGACAGCTCACTTACGACTTCCACCGCACCCACATCGCCGAGCTGGACGCGCTGCGTTCGCGCATCCAGGACTTGCGCGGGGTGCGCAAGGGCTCGATCCGGCTGGCGGTGGGCGAAGGGTTCCTGACCAGCGCCTTCTTCCAGACCATCGACGCCTTCCACAAGAAGAACCCCGGCCTGCACATCGACACCCACGTCGGCTCCACCAGCGAGATCGTGCGAATGGTGGAGGAGGACGAGGTGCATGTCGGCCTCGTCCTGCAGATCGAACCGGAGCCCAAGGTGCGCGTGCGCCTGTCGGTGGCGCAGCCGCTGATGATCCTGGTCCATCCCTCGCACCCGCTCACGCGCAAGAACCAGGTGTCGATCGCCGACCTGTCGCAGCATGACTTGTGCCTGCCGCCCAAGGGCTTTCGCATCCGCCAGATCCTCAGCCACATGGAGGCCGCCGCCGGTGCCTATCTCGAACCGGCGCAGACGACTTCGTCGATCGTGATGATGCGTGATCTCGCCTGCGAGGGCCGCTTTGCGACGGTGCTGCCGCAGATCGCCGCCTTCGGCGAGATCGCCAGCCGCCGCCTGATCGCCATCCCCTTCGCCGAGACCGAGGCGGAGCCGGTATCCGTCCACCTCATCACCCGCCTCGGCCGCCAGCTGGAAGGCGCGCCGGCCAAGCTGCTGACGGTTCTCGAAGCGAAGATGCGCAGCTGGACGCATTGAGTCTGTCAGGAAATTCGCCTGCGGCGAATTTCGCGGCACCGGCCCACGCAACGTCTTGTGCCCGCGCACGCAACGAACGGGCGGTAGCGTGTTGCCGACCTGTGAAAGGAAGACGATGAAGCCCGCCTACTGGCCGCCGGAGCGCCGCGCCCCCCTCCCCCCCGTGCAGCCCTGGACCGGGCCGAGCGAAGCGTTGATCCGCCAGCCGTCCGACCCCTGGGTGACTCCGGCCGAGATCGACGATCTCCAGACCACGCCGACGTACGAGGAGACCCGCGCGTTCCTCGTCCGGCTGGCGGAGGCCTCGCCGCTGATCCGGCTCTACGAATACGGCACTTCCGCCGAAGGGCGGCCGCTCACGCTGGTCATCGCCAGCACCGATCTCGACCGCGCCGCTGCGGCTCCGGACGGAGAAGGGCCGGTCCGCGTCTTCACCGAATGCGGCATCCACCCCGGCGAGATCGACGGCAAGGACGCCGGCCTCATGCTGCTGCGCGACATCGCGGTGGGCGGCAAGGCGGACCTGCTGGACGGCTGCGACTGGTACTTCGTGCCGGTGCTCAACCCCGACGGCCACGAGCGCCGCTCGGTCTACGCGCGCCCCAACCAGCGCGGGCCCGAGGAACAGGGCTGGCGCGCCTCGGCGCAGGGGCTGAACCTCAACCGCGATTTCGTGAAGGCGCACTCGCCCGAGATCCGCGCGATCATCAAGCTGCTGGGCTGCATCGATCCCGACCTGTTCATCGACCTGCACGTCACCGACGGCCTCGATTACCAGTACGATATCACTTACGGTTTCCAGGAAGCCCGCTACTCCGCCTCGCCCGAACTGAGCGCCTGGCTGGAGGACAGCTACCGCCCGCTGGTCGATGCGCACATGCGCGCGCTGGGGCACCTGCCCGGTCCGCTCATCCTTGCCGCCGACGATCGCCGGCCCGAACTCGGGCTGATGCTGCCCGCGTTCCCCCCGCGTTTTTCGCATGGTTACGGCGACATTCGCCACATCGCCACGGTGCTGGTGGAGAACCACTCGCTCAAGCCGGTGCGCCAGCGCGTTCTGGGCACGTATGCGCTGCTTGAGGCATCGTTGGGTGCCGCTAGGTGCCGCTCAGTGCCGCTGCGCGCCGCCTCCCGCGCCGACCGGGAACGCCGCGTGGCGGAGCCGGTCCTCACCTGGAACATGGCGCCCGAGCCGGTGCGGACCACGATGTTCCATCCGATCGCCTCGGAATTCTACGATTCCCCGGCAAGCGGCGCGCGCGAAGTACGCTGGCTCGGCACACCGCTTCCCGCGCTCGAAACCCCGGTTCTGGGCTCGATTCCGGGCCAGACGATCGCCCGCCCGCGCGGCTACTGGGTGCCCGCCAGCGAGTTCGACGTGCTCGACCGCCTGCGCGCCCACGGCATCGCGATGGAGATCGCCGAGGCATGGACCGAGGCGGAAGTGGACATGCTGCGCCTCGCGGATCTGGAGATGGCGGGCGGTGTCTCCGAACGCCGGATCGTCCTGAAGGCCAGCGTCGCAGGCGTCGAGCGGCGCGTCGAGAAGTTCGCCCCGGGATCGGCTTTTGTGACTACGGATCAAAGGCTTGGCGATCTGGCGATCCACATGCTTGAGCCGGTCTGCGCCGATTCCCTGTTCGCGCAAGGCTACGTCGCGGGCATGCTCGACCCCGTCGAATACCTCGAAGCCTACGTCATCGCGCCGATGGCCGACGAGATGCTGGCGACCGACCCCGACCTCAGCGCGGAATTCCACGCGAAACTGGCTTCGGACAACGCCTTCGCCGCCGACCCGATGGCGCGGCTGAAGTGGTTCTATCTGCGTTCACCCTACCGCGACGAACGTCACATGCTCTACCCCGTGGCACGCTGCCCCGCGTGACCGCCTCCCCCCGGACCATGACCCGGAAAAACCGTGAGGAAACAACAGTGAAGACTTTCCCCATCGCCGCAGCGGCACTGGCCGCCGCCGGTGCGCTTGCCGCCGCCCCCGCCTTCGCCGCCCCGCCCCCCGCCGGCGCGCAGGTCTTCGCGCGCAGCTGCGCGATGTGCCATACGACCAATACGGGCGGCGCCAACAAGCTGGGCCCTAACCTCGCAGGCGTTTCGGGCCGAAAGGCGGGCAGCATCCCCGGTTTCCGCTACTCGCCGGCGATGGCCAAGGCCGGCGTGACCTGGAATGCCAAGACGCTCGATGCTTTCCTGGCAAAGCCCTCCGGCATGGTGCCCGGCAACCGCATGGGCTTTGCCGGGGTCAAGGATCCGGCTCAGCGCGCCGCGCTGGTGGCGTATCTGGCGTCGCTGCCGAAGTAACCCTCTGCCGAAACATAAAAAAGGCCCGCCGGAGCGATCCGGCGGGCCTTTTGCTTTGCGTCATCCGAACCCTCAGCCCCCGCGCAGAGCCTCGGTCGCAGCCACATCGACGGCACTGCCGACGATCGCCACCTTGTACAGTTCCCGCGCCGCCTCGACCGAGACGTAGCCGTCGAGCACGTCGTCCAGCACCGCCGCCGGATCGCGCTCGGTCGCCAGGCCGTAGCCCGCGCCGCCCGCGCCGCGCGCGATGGCGCGGTCGCCGATCGCCACCGGCATGCGGTAGGTGCCCACGCGCTTTTCGGCATCGGAGCCCGCGCGCACGATCAACTCGTTCGTCTCGGGCTGCGCGCCGCCGCCCAGCGACCACGGCTTTTCCTTCGAACGCTTGGTGATCGAGAGGAACTCGCCGTCCTGGGTGAAGCGGATCAGGCGCTCGGTGCCCATGCCGCCGCGACGCTTGCCGGCGCCGCCCGAGTCGGGCTTGATCTCGAACTGCTCCATCATCATGCCGGTCTTCATCTCGATGACCTCGATCGGCGTGTTACGCACGAGGCTGCCCGAGATGTGGTTGGTGGCATTGATGCCGTCGAACTCGGCGCTGCCGCCCCAGCCCACCGGCTCGTTGTTGGAGACGGCGTACATCGACTTGGTGACCGGATCAGTGCCGATCATCATGAAGCCCAGCGTATCGCCGCCCGAACAGGCCGCGATACGTTCGGGCATGCCCTGCGCCAGCGCCTTGTAGACCAGTTCCAGCGCAAGGTGCGCGGGCCACTGGGTGAAGGTGGCGGCGGGGTACACCGCGTGGAACAGGTTGCCTTCGGGCGCGATCACCTTGAGCGCGCGGAACGAACCCGCGTTGTTGCGCTGCGACGCCGACGTCAGCGATTTCAGCACGAACTTGCAGATCGTCTCGGTCAGGCCGATCGGGATGTTGATCGGGCCGAGCACCGCCGGGGAGGAGCCCGAGAAGTCGCAGGTCAGGCCCTCGTCGTCGATCGTGACCTTGACGTGGATCGGCACCGGATCATCGCTGATGCCGTCGTCGTCGACCACATCGCCCGCTTCCCAGGTGCCGCGCGGCAGGTCGGCCAGCGCGCGGCGGACCAGCGCTTCGCTCGCCACCTTGATGCGGCCTACCGCCTCGTCGAAGGCGGGGCGACCGAACTTGCCGAGGATCGCGTTCAGGCGCTCGACGCCGGTGCGGGTAGCCGCCACCTGCGCATCAAGGTCGCCCATCACCGGCCCAGGCATGCGCGAATTGAACTTGATGATGTCGATGATGTCCTTCACCGGCGCGCCATCCCTGTAGATGCGGGTGCCGGGGAAGATCAGGCCTTCCTGGTGCATGTCGGTGGAATCGAGCACGTAGCCCGGGTCCTTGGCGCCAAGGTCCATCCAGTGCGCGCGGATGCAGGTATAGGCGAAGGGCTTGTCCTCGCCGTCGGCGAAGACCGGCGCGAACAGCGTGGCATCCAGCGCATGCGCCGAATTCCAGTAAGGGTAGTTCATGATGAAGATGTCGCCGGGGCGCATCGTCTCCGCGCCCGCGAACTCCACGCCCTTGCGGATCGCATAGTCGTTGGCGCCAAGGAAGAACGCCAGCCCCGGCGCGTCCGCGATCAGTTCGAGGTCGGCGTCGTAGATCGAGATACCGAAGTCCAGCACCTCGTAGATCACCGGGTTGAACGCGGTGCGGATCAGCGTGCGGCGCATCTCCTCGGCGGCGGAGACGAGGTAGCTGCGGATGACCTCTACGGTCGCGCCATCAAGCTTCGTTTCGGTGCTCATGCGGACTTCCTGCGGACGATGAGGTGGCCGTGCGGATCGACGGCGACGGTCTGGTCGGAATGGATGACGGTGGTGGTGGTGCCTTCCTCGACGATCGCGGGGCCGTCGAAGGTGTGGCCCGCGCCCAGCAGCTTGCGATCGTAGACCGCAAACGGGGTGCGCTCGCGGCGGGCGAAGCAGAACGCCTCGCGCGCGCCGATCTGCGCGTCCGACGCCGGGCCGGTGGCCTCGGGCACGATCGGCAGCGTGGGCTTGGGCATGACCGCGCTGGCGCGCACGCGCAGCGTGACGATCTGCACCGGCGCGGCAATGGCGTGGCCGTAGCGCTCGCGGTGGAGGTCGTCGAAGCGGGCGCGCAGCGAGGCGAGATCCTCACCCTCGGGCAGTTCGATCTCCAGCGCGTGTTCCTGCCCGGCATAGCGGCATTCGACGAGGCGCAGGAAGCGGCGCTCGGTCTGGGTGCCGCTCTGCCCTTCAAGCTGCGCGCGCGCGTCCTCGATGAGCGTCGCGAACGCCTCTTCCACCGGGCCCTGCGCCTCGGGTTCGAGCAGGCGCAGTTGGGTCAGCGCGACGTCGGTGACGATATCGGACATCAGCATGCCCCAGGCCGAGAACACGGCGGGGTTCTGCGGCACGATCAGTTCGGCGTTCATCACCTCACGGGCGATCAGCGGGGCGATCAGCGGCCCGGCGCCGCCGAAGGCGAGCATCGAGAAGTCGCGCGGATCGCGGCCGCGCTCGACAGTGATCTCGCGGATGGCACCGGCGGTGCGGGCCACGAGAACGTCGAAAATGCCCGCCGCCGCGCGGTCGATATCGATGCCGAGCGGCCCGGCAACGCGGTCTTGCATGCCCTGCCTCGCGGCGGGAACGTCGAGGTCGACGGTGCCGCCCAGGAAGGTAGAGGGGTCGAGGAAGCCCAGGATCAACGCCGCGTCGGTTGTGGTCGGCTCGTTGCCGCCGCGACCGTAGGCGATCGGGCCGGGCTGCGAACCGGCGCTCTGCGGGCCGACTTGCAATAGCCCTTCCTGCACCCAGGCGATCGAGCCGCCGCCCGCGCCGATGCAGCGGATGTCGAAGATCGGGATCAGCGCGGGAAGGTCGGCCAGCGGCGCCTCGTGCATGACCAGCGGCTCGCCGTCCTCGATGACGGCGGCGTCCAGCGAGGTGCCGCCGTAATCCAGCGTCAGCACGCGGTCTCGGCCGATCGCCTTGGCCAACTGGCCCGCGCCGATGAGGCCACCGGCGGGGCCGGACAGCACGGTATAGATCGGCGCCTGCCGCGCGGTCTGCGCGGTCATCGCCCCGCCTGCGGAGCGCATGATGAGCAGCTTGCCGCCGAACCCGTTCTCGACCAGCCCGTTCTCAAGACGGCCGACGTAATCGTTGAAGATCGGGTTGATGTAGGCATCGACCACGGCGGTCGCGGTACGCTCGTACTCGCGGTATTCGCGGGTGATCGCGCTGGAAGCGGAGACCGCCAGCTGCGGATAGGCTTCGCGGATGACTTCGGCGGCGCGCGCCTCATGCACCGGGTTGCGGTAGCTGTGCAGGAAGCAGATCGCGACCGAACGGATGCCCGCCTCGACCAGCTTGCCCGCAGCGTCCAGCACGGCGGCTTCGTCGAGCGGTTCCACCTCGTTGCCGTGCGCATCAATGCGGCCGCCGACGCCGAAGCGGTGGCGGCGCTTCACGATGCTCGCCTCGCGCTGGTAGCGGTAGTCGTACATCGAGGCGGCGGGAACGTCGGCGCGGCCGATCTCGAACACGTCGCGGAAGCCCGCATTGGTGATGATGCCGGTCTCTACCCCGCGCCGTTCGATCACCGCGTTGAGGCCCAGCGTGGTGCCGTGGACGAACAGTTCGGTGTCGTTCAGTGACACGCCGAGGCGGTCGAGCGCGGCCAGAACGCCGCGCACCGGCTCGTCAGGCGTGGTCGATGCCTTGGCGAGCCTTGTCGTTCCCGTTTCGGAATCGAACAGGATCGAATCCACGAATGTCCCGCCGATATCGACGGCGACGCGAAATCTCTTCATGCACTGCTTTCCCGGATTTGAATCCCTGAACTCGCCGCCGATGATATTGCGCAAACGGCACAAGTCTTCGCGAAATCATTGCATCCGGCGCAAGACCCGCCCTCACCCCTTTGCCCTGCGCGATACGTCTGACACCATTGAGCCATACCCGCCTTTCCGACGCGCCTCCCCGTGGCGGCGGGCACTGGAGACATTTTCGATAATGAAGCTGCTGCGCAAGATCGCCGGGATCGTCGAACGTAATCCCGAACGCCCGCCCCAAGAGGAGGAACTGCGCCGCTGGCCGTTCCTGACGATGGTGCTGATCGGCGTGTCGATCTCGGTCCCGTTCTTCGCGTTCGGCGGCCAGCTGGGCCAGCATGCGGACTTCACCACCGTCGCGATCGGCGTGATCCTGGGCAGCGCGCTGCTGGGCCTGTGGGGCGTGCTGACCGGCTATGTCGGCCTCGTCGCCCGCCTGCCCACCGCGATGATCATCCAGCGCACTTTCGGGCGGCGCGGGTCGATGGCGATCGTGGGCATGATGGTGCTGACCTCGTTCTGCTGGTTCGGTCTGCAGACGCAGATCCTCGTCAAGAGCCTCGCCGCGATCCTGCGCACCCAGCTGGGCTACGAACTGGACGAGCGGATCGGCGTCGTCCTCGTCGGCGCGCTGATCGCCTCGACGGCGGTGATCGGGGTCAAGGCGATGGGCAAGGTCGCCGTGGTCAGCGTGCCACTGCTGCTGATGGCGACGCTGGTACCGCTGGCGATCGGGCTGGACCGCCATGGTATGGCGAGCCTCTTCGCCGCCCGCACGATAACCGAGCCGATGGGCCTTGGCATGATCGTGTCGGTAGTCGTCGGCGCCGAAGTGTTCGGCTGCTCGATCAACCCCGACCTCAGCCGCTTCCTCAAGACCGGCGGCGACAATGCGACGGCGATGACGATCAACTACGCGGTGGCCTTCCCGCTGCTGCTGATCCTCGCCGCCGCACTGGGCACGCTTTACGGCAACGCAGACCTCGTCGCGACGATGCTGGCGGCGGGCATCGCGCTGCCTGGCACTCTCATCATCATCCTCGCCACCTGGACCAGCAACGACAAGAACCTCTACGCCTCGGCGCTGGCGCTCTCGGCGCTGTTCCCCAAAGTGGAGCGCTGGCAGCTGGCGGTCGTCGCGGGCGTGCTGGGCACCTGCCTCGCCGCTGCGGACATCCTTGGCCACTTCATCGTTTGGCTGACTTTCATGGGCCTGCTGATCGCCCCGATGTCGGGCGCCTATGTCGCCGACTTCCTGATGAAGCGGAGCCGCTACACCGACGCCAATGCATCGATCCCGGCGTTCCGCGCCGCGCCGCTCCTCGCATGGGTATTCGGCATCATCGTCGGCGTTGCGACGCTGCCGCGTGCCAACGTCGGGCTCGGGCTGTTCGACCTCACCCATGCGCCGACCGTCGATGCCCTGCTGGCGGCGATGGTGTTCCTGTTCGTCGCCGATCGCGTGACCGGTTCGCGCCCGGCGGCCGCCCTCACCTGAAAGACGGAGTTCCCATGACCGATTCCCCGATCACCCGCATGTTCGCGTGGTGGAACCAGGCCTTCGTAGCGCACGGCTTCACCACCGAAACCTTTGCCGAACACTTCACCGATGACGCCGACTTCATCGTCGACGGCGGCCTTCGCGCCACCGGCCCCGAAGCGATCGCCGCCCACTTCGGCCGCATCCGCGCCAAGTGCGACGCGGTGGAACTGGTGGTCCCCCCGGTCGCTACGCTGAGTGACGAGACGCAGGGATTCGTCCAGTACCGCTGCACGTTCAGCTCCGAAGGCAAGGCCGGTTCGGAAGTGTGCATGGCGCACGCCTTCTACCGCAACGGCAAGATTGCACGCTACGAAGTGATCAGCCGCGCCGAACAGGCCTGATCGGCAACCGGAGATCACCTCGTCCATTGCGAGCAAAACGAAACAACCCAGGACAGTATCACGCTGTCCTGGGTTGCTTCGTTTTGTTCGCAATGACGAATTTGGGGGCGATTGCGGCGCCCCACTCGTGCATTCACATCAGCGGCGCGAGGTACTTCTGCGCATCCGCTGCAGTGCGCAGCGGATCGGTGGGCACGTCGTATTCGACGAAGAAGTGCTCGATCCCCGCCTTTTCGGCGGCCGGGATGATGCGACGGAAATCGACGAGGCCGGTGCCCGGATCGCGAACGCTGCCATCGGCTGCGACGTCCTTCATGTGGACCATCTTGAACCGGCCGGGATGGCGCTTGAAGTAGGCCACCGGATCGACGCCCGCCTTGGTCGCCCAGGCAAGGTCCAGTTCGAACTTGAGCTTGTCCGGGTCAGTACCTTGCAGGATCAGGTCATAGGGCACGTCTGTGCCGACCTTGGCGAATTCCTGGTCGTGATTGTGATAGGCCAGCTGGAATCCACGATCGTGCGCGGCCTGCGCGGCGCGATTGAGCGCAGCGATAAGCTGCTTGATCTGTTCCAGCGACTTGAGCTGCGAGGGCCAGCTGATCTGCCAGACGATATACTTCTGGCCAAGCGGCCCGGCCTGCCTGGCGCAGGCATCGATCAGGCCCTCGACATGGTCGAAGTCGAACGCCTCGATGAACTTGCGCTCGAAGGTCGCGCGGTCGATGCGGCCTGCAACGCCATCGTCGAACACCTCGTAGAGGCCCGGCGGCATGATATGCTGCGAGGGCGAAACGAGACCGTTGCGGTCGAACACCTCGCGCACGAAGGCAGGATCGCGCCCGAAGCTGCCGAGCGTCTCGACCTCGCGGTACCCCATCTTCGCGACCTTGGCGACGGTGCCCTCGAAGTCGGTATCGAGCAGCGTCATCAGCGTGTAGAGCTGGATACCGATCTGGCGCTTGGGGCCACGCGCAAGGACCTGTCCGCCGGCCAGCATCGAACCAGCCGCCAGCATGGCCGCGCCGCCCATCAGGCCACGACGGGAAAGGGCGAAATCGGTCATCACAGCACTCCTTGCTTCATCTGGTCGGCCGCGAAGGCGGCGGCGCGCGCGGTCAGCGCCATGTAAGTCAACGACGGGTTCTGCGCGGCCGAGGCTGTCATGCAGGCTCCGTCGGTGACGAAGACATTTGCCGCGTCATGGCACTGGTTATGCGCGTTGAGAACCGCCTGCGCGGGATCGTCACCCATGCGCGCGGTGCCCATCTCGTGAATGGCGAGCCCGCCCGGGCCGAGCGTATCGCCGACCACGATATCCGTGGCACCCGCAGCCGCCAGCATCGCCCTGGCCTCGGCGGCCATGTCCTTGGCCATCGCCAGTTCGTTCTCGTGCCAGTGGAACTCGACGTGGAGCTGCGGACGGCCCCAGTTGTCGATCTGCTTCGAGAGGACAGCGCGGTTGTCCGCGTAAGGCATGCATTCGCCCATGCCGCCGATGAACATCTGCCACGGCCCCGGCTGGCGCAGCCGGTGCTTGAGCGACAGGCCGATGTCATCACCCTCGCCGCCGCGCGTCCACATCTGGCGCGAAGCACTGCCCTGATAGCCGTAGCCGCGCCGGAACGCGCGATCCGTGCCCGCAAGGTTCTGGAAGCGCGGAATGTAGATGCCGCTCGGCCGGTTGCCCATCGGCATGCGGTCGGTGAAGCCGGGGATCGTCGCCAGGCCGAACGGACCCATGACGTGATCCATCAGGTAACGGCCCAGCGCGTCCGAACGGTTGGCGAAGCTGCGTCCTGTATCCGCGTCGATCGAGTTGAGCAGGATCTGCGTAGAGCCCAGCGTCGAAGCGTTCAGGAACACCACCCGCGCCGAGACGGTGCTGCGGGTACGGCTCTTGGCATCGATGATGCGCACGCCGGTGACGCGCTTGGTCGCCGGATCGTGGACCAGCGAGTCCACCACCACATCGGTCATCACCTTGAGCCGCCCGGTCGCCGTCGCCGCGGGCAGGGTCGAGCTTTCGCTGCTGAAATAGGAGCCGGTCGAACAGCCGCGGATGCATGGCCCGCAGTAGTGGCACGGCTGGCGGTCGCCGATCGGCTGGGTCAGCACGGCGCTGCGCTCGTTGATGATCGGGCGGCCGCCGAACTTCGCGGCGACGGCGCCCTTCACATGCTCCTCGACGCAGTTCATCCCATGCGGGGGCATGAATTCGCCGTCGGGCAGCGAAGGGATGCCATCGGCATCGCCGTTGACGCCGATGAAGCGCTCGACATGCGAATACCACGGCGCAAGGTCGTCATAGCCGATCGGCCAGGGGATGCCATGGCCGTCCCTGCCCGCTTCCGAGAAATTGAGCGGGCTGAGCCGGAACGAGGCGCGGCCCCAGGTTATCGAACGACCGCCGAGGTGATAGCCGCGTATCCATGCGAAATCGGCCTCGGGGACGGTCTCGTAAGGGTTCTCGGCGTCGTTGACGAACCAGTGCGCGTTCGCGTCCGAAAGTCCCGCCATGCGCGACTGGACCTTGTAGTCGCGCGCATAACGCTGGCGGTCGCCGAAGCCGCGATAAGGCAACTCGTAAGGCGCGAGATGCTCGGTGACATAGTCGCTTGAGGGATCGACGTTGCGGCCACGCTCCAGCAGCAGCACGGAGAAACCGCGCTCGGTCAGTTCCTTGGCGGCCCAGCCACCGGAAATGCCCGAGCCGACGATGATGACGTCAGCATCCATCAGGCGCCTGCTCCACTGGCAAGGCTCATCGAAATTCCCCAGACGTAGAGCGAAGGCGCTTTGTCATCGGCACCAAAGGCCGCGCAGGCGTCATAGGCGCCGGGCACGAGGTTGAGATCCAGTTCTTGGCTCGCGCCGATCTCGCTGGTGTAATAGCCGTAGACGGTCAGCTTGCGCAAAGTCGGCGCCTTGAAACGCGCGCCGTCGTAGAGCGTGACCGCCGGGTCGCCGCCCGCAGCGAAGGCAGCAAGCACGAGGTCGAGTTCGGCATCGCAGCGGCGGCGTTCCTCGTCGTTCATCCAGTGCTGGTGCATCATCTCGATGAACCCGGTGACGCCCGCATCCTTCCCGCCGGGCGTATCGTCGGCAGGAATGACGAGGTCCACCAGCCGCTCCAGCGCCGCATGCCGTTCAGGCGGAAACGGTGTGTAGGACGGTGGCGGGGACACGGCCGGAGCGGTATCGCCGCCGCCCATCATGTGCCCGGCATGCTCCGCCATAGCTTGCGCGACGGCCGGCGTGCTGAACGCAGCGGCGGCGATCCACTTGAGAATATCCCTGCGGTGCAATGCCTTGCCTTATATCCTGTGATCCGAACGAACCGGGCCGGTGGAAGACTTCTCCCACCGGCCCTGCCCGATCAGAACTTCACGCCCACTTCGAAGCCGTACTGACGCGGGCTGTTGTAGCTGGCAAGCGTCGTGGTTCCCAGCGCGTGAGGCCCGACCGCCATCGGCGTGCGCTCGTTGCTGAGGTTGCGACCGATCGCCGAGAGCGACCACATGCCCTTCTGCAGCGTGACCTTGGCGTTGAAGAAGGTCTTCGGCCCGGTCTCCAGTTCGTTCTGGACGTCCCAGTAGACGTTGCCGCGATGCGACATGTCGCCGTGGAAGGTCAGCGTCATGTCATCGGCCAGTTCCGCCTCGTAGTCGATCCCGGCCTGCGCGGTGAAGCGATAGATCTGCGGGATCACGTTGTTGTGATACTGATCCGGGTTCTCGGGCACGAAGTTCTTGATCTTCACGTCCGAGTAGCCGAGCGAACCGCTGAGGCTGAGGCCATGCATCGGCCGCACCGACAGTTCAGCCTCGGCGCCCATCACCTGCGTCTTGCCGATGTTCGAGATGGCGGTGAAGATGCCGACGTTCTCGATCACGCGCGAGGTCGAGAACTGCTGGCCCTTGAAGTCGGTATAGAACGCCGCGCCGTTCAGCGTCACCAGGCTGCCGCCGAAATTGCTCTTGAAGCCGACTTCGTAGTTGTCTGCGGTTTCCGGGTTGTAGGTCAGCAGGGACTCGTCGCTGCTGCTCGGGTTGAAGCCGCCCTTGCGGTAGCCGCGCGAATAAGTCGCATAAGTGAACAGGTCCGGGCTCACCTTGTAGGAGACCGAGGCCTTGCCCTGCGGTTCGCTGAACTTCTGCTTCAGGATCTGGCCGGACAGGCGATCGAAGTAGGACTGGTTCTCCCAGTCGTAGCGGAAGCCACCGGTCAGTTCGAGCTTGTCGGTCACCTCGTAGGAGACCTGGCCGAACAGGGCGAAAGTCTCGTAATGGCGCAAGTTGTCGTTGTAGCTGGAAGTGCCGCCGACCGGGTCGTAGCTGCTCTGGTAATCGCGCTTTTCATCCTGGTAGTAGCCGCCGCCGTTCCACTTGAGCGGGCCGGTCCCGTCCGAGGTCAGGCGCAGTTCCTGCGACCACGTCGTATCGACGAAGCGCACGGTCTGGCTGGCGAGGTTCGCGGCGGTATAGTCGGCGTCCGCCGCAGTCAGTTCGCGACCACGCGAATAGGCTGTCACCGAGGTCAGCGTCGCGAAGCCCGGCATCGCCCAGTCGGACTTGAGCGAATAGGCGCGCAGCTTGGAGCGCACGACGCCCGCCTGGTTCTCGCTCGGCAGCGGAATCGTGTCCTTGAAGTCGGCGTCGGGAACCGCCGCCAGCCAAAGCCCGCCGGTCTTGCTGTCGGTGGTCGAGGCGCTGAGCGCGAAAGTGATGTCCTCGGTGGGGGTGAACAGCAGCGAGCTGCGGGTGGTCAGTCCCTTGCCGAAGTCGGCGTTCTTGGGGTTCGCCAGGTTCTTGATGAGGCCATCGGTCTCATACGCGCTGGCGCCAGCCGAGAAGTACAGCTTGTCCTTGATGATCGGACCGGACAGGCCGACCATGCCGCGCTTCTCGTCGCCGTTGAGATACTGGAACGAGGCGTTTCCGGTGTATTCGTTGGTCGGCTTGCGGGTCACGATGTTGATGGCGCCCGCGATCGCGCCACCGCCGTAGAGCGTGCCCTGCGGACCGCGCAGGATCTCGATCTGCTGAACGTTGACGAGATCCTGCTGGAAGAACATCTGACCCGGCTGGACGACGCCATCGACGACCGTGGCGAAGGGAAACTCACCGTCACGGCCAAGCGTGGTGAAACCACGGAACGACACGGTCTTGTAGCCAGGATAGAGGCCGTCGAGCACGACGAGGTTCGGCGTCAGGCGCACCGCGTCCTGCAGCGTGCGCAAGTCGGCATTGCCGATCTTGGCGGCGGTCACGACGCTGATCGGATCGGCTACGGTCTGCGCGGTTTCGTTACGCTTGCGGGCGGTGACGGTGATTTCGTTGGGCGCTGCGGCCTCGTCGGCCGTCTGCGCCATCACCGGCGCCGAAGCAAGGAAGGCTCCGGAAACGAGTGCGGCACCGATCAGCGCCCCGGTCGAAATGGCATTCAAATATCGTGTCTTCATGGATCAAACCCTCATGCGCTGTAAGGCCGGGACGCCGCCGCGAATTGCGAAGGCGGGCCAACTGTCTTCCTCCTGGAGCCTGCTTTCCTGCCGCGCTCGTTCCGGCGCGCTCCTCTTGTCTGCATCGCGAGCCTTGCGGCCGACCTCGATGCTTTCATTTCAGCCCGGTGCGATCAATGCGATCGCCATCCCGGTTTCATTGTCGCTGACGCAAATTAGCCTGCGAAAGCGATGCCGAATTTCAATCCGCAAGCGCCATCGCAGGCTGCACGGCAGCGCCATTGCCCAGGCAACCCAGCCCTGCAAGCGTCGCCGCAATGCGCCGGGCATCCTCGGCACTCACGTCCTGGAACGGTGACCGAACCCGGCCACCGGGCACGCCCCGCGCATTGAGCGCGGCCTTGAGAATGGCGGCGGCGGAGCCGAAGCGCCCCACCAGCGAGGGCGTGAACCATTCGCGCATGATGACGCGGTCCTTTGCACCGCATGCCAAAGCGCCGTCGAAATCGCCTTTCCACGCCAGATTATAGAAATCGGGCTGGTTGTGCCCCAGCACGCCGCCCGCCCCCATGGTGCCGTCGGCGTCGTGCAGACGCACCATCATCAGGCCCACTTCGTCAAGCGGCAACCCGAAGACGCGCACCTTGTGATGCAGCGCGAAGAACGTCGCCATGAAGCGCGCCATATCGCCCGTGGACTGCTTGATGGCGACCACCGCATCGAAGTCGGCGATCCGCTCGAGCAGGGCAAGCGACATGTCGATGCCCGTGCCCGGCGGCCAGTTGTAGACGCAGATCGGCAGACGGCTACGCCGCGCGATCGTGGCATAGAAAGCCAGGATATCCTCGTCGCCGGGACGTGCGTATGGCGGCGGCGTGACCAGCGCTCCGGAGAACCCTGCTGCGTGCGCCTTGTCGATATGCGCGATGACCTCGGCAGGCGTATAGGCGCTGCAGCCGGCCAGAAGCGGCAGATGCCTGCCCATCTGTGCACCGGCAGCCTCGAACAGGGCATGCCGCTCGTTGCCGTCGAGGCTGAACCACTCGCCGGTCGTGCCGGCCACCACAAGGCCGTGCATGCCCTCGCCGTGCAGCCATTCCAGCAGTTCCCCAAGCCCCGCGAGATCGAGGTTGCGATCCTCGTCGAACGGCGTGGTGATTGCCGGCAGATAACCCTTCCAGGCAATCCGGTCCCGTTTGTCGGCCAAGAGAATCTCCTAAACATCGATCGCTTGCGGCGATCATCCGGAGGTAGCCGGTGGACAGCGCATCGGCCGAGAAGTTGATTGCGGGTGCCGCAACGGACGCCAGCCGCACTGGTCAGCCATCTGCAAGGACGAAACGATCGCTCGGCGCACCACGCGCCTTGACGGCCATTCCGATTGGCGGCATGCATATAACTGCAACATGATATAATCTTTAAACTTCCGAGCGCGTACCGATCGACAGCGTCAATTCCG
Source organism: Novosphingobium resinovorum (assembly GCF_036352595.1). GTDB lineage: Bacteria > Pseudomonadota > Alphaproteobacteria > Sphingomonadales > Sphingomonadaceae > Novosphingobium > Novosphingobium resinovorum_B. The sequence continues at coordinate 208,405 of NZ_JAZFAX010000003.1, read as the reverse complement.
GAAAGCCAGGGAGAGAGACATGAAGATGCGCGCCGCCGTTTTCGAAGGCGCCGGGCTTCCGCTCGCCATCCGCGAGGTGGACGTTCCGCGTCCCGGGCGCGGCCAGTTGCTGGTGCGTGTAAAGCGCTGCGGGGTATGCGGCAGCGACCTGCACCTGACGGAAGCGCATGCCTCATGGCAAGTCCCTCATGGCACCGTTCTCGGTCACGAATTCGCGGGCGAGGTCGTCGAAATGGGAGAAGGAACCCGGCACGACTGGCGCGAAGGCGATCGCATCGCAGCGCTGCCCTACATCGGCTGCGGCCGATGCCTCGAATGCCTGGCCGGCTACCCGTTCCACTGCCCCGAAACGCTCAGTCTGGCGACCGGCGACGTGGTGGGTGCGTTCAGCGAATACGCGGTGATCGGCGCACGCGAAGCCGCCAGGCTTTCCAACAACCTCTCATGGGAACAAGGCGCCTTCACCGAAACCGGTGGCTGTCGGTGTTCACGCCGTCGCTCGCGCCCGTATCGAACTGGGCGCGCGCGTGCTGATCGTCGGCGCCGGCCCGATCGGCCTGAGCGCCGCCGCCTGCGCCCGACTGGCGGGTGCCGGGGCGGTCGTGGCCTGCGCGCGAACCGATCGCCACGCCGACCGTGCCATCGCCATGGGCGCGACGGCATTCTTTACGAATGACGAGAACCTTCGGCAAAACTTCATCCGCCACGCCGGCGGACCACCCGAGATCGTGATCGAATGCGCAGGCGTCCCCGGTATGCTGGACTTGTGCTCCGACCTCGTCGCCCGGCGTGGCCGGGTGATCGTTGCCGGAGGGTGCAATGGCGTGGACCCGCTCAAGGTGCTGACACCGCTGTGCAAGGAAATCAGCTTCCAGTTCGTGATCTGCTACTCCATCCGCGAATTCGCGCTGGCCGAACAACTGATCGCCTCGGGCCGCATCGATCCGATGCCGATGTACGACGGCTTGATCCCGCTTCACGAACTGCCTGCCCGGTTCGAGGAACTGCGGCGCGACAAGAATGCCTGCAAGGTGATGGTGGATCTCGATGCCTGAACAACCGCTCGTCGAACTGGAGATTGCCGGGAAGGTCGCGCAAGTGCGGTTCAATCGCCCGCAAGCGCTGAACGCCCTCAACTTCGCCATGATCGACGCCATGGCCGCTGCGCTCGACGAGGCCGAGCGGCAGGCACGAGTGCTGGTGCTGTCCGGCAATGGCCGCGCCTTCTGTTCGGGCGCCGACTTGTCCGGCGGCTTTGCCTGTCCAGCCGAGTGCGACGAGGAGCAGGACTGCGGGGCGCCCCTGGAAACGCATCTCAATCCGCTGATGGCCCGGCTTCGCGCCTTGCACATTCCCTGGATCAGCGCCGTGCACGGTGCGGCGGCGGGCGGCGGCGCGGCGCTCGGGCTGGCGGGCGACATGGTGCTGGCGACGGAGGATGCGCAGTTCGTGATGGCCTTCGCACGCATCGGGCTGGTGCCCGACAGCGGCATCTTCCACATGCTGGTCCGCACGATCGGCCGGGTGCGCGCCAACGAAATGATGCTGCTGGGTGGTCGTTTCGGGGGCGAACAGGCCCTCGAATGGGGCCTCGTCAACCGCGTCGTTCCCGGCGAGCGGCTGATGGCCGAGGCGCTGGAACTGGCCCAGCGGATCGCCGAGGGACCGGCTTCGCTCGCTACCATCCGCAAGCTGTCATGGTCGGCGCTCGACGAGGATTTCGCGGCGATGCTCCGCGTGGAACGCGAAGCGCAGCGCGATAGCGGCCGCACGCAGGACTTTCGCGAAGGCGTTTGCGCCTTCCTCGAAAAGCGCCCTCCCCGCTTTACCGGTGCCTGATCGGCTTGCTGTCGGCGAACGTGCAAGCGCGCTTGAACTCTCCCGACCGGACCATCTCGTGCGCGAGCGCATCGAGCCGCATCAGGTTCAAAGCAGCACCTTGGCCGTCAGGCGCGAGCGCTTGGCCTTTGACTTGCTGTCCAGCGCGGAGAGTGCGGCATCGATACGCTGGCGGGCCGCGCCGAAGATTTCCTCGCGATAGCGGGCATCGCTCTGCGCGGCGGTGAAGGCCTGGCGGACTTCCTCGTGCGCCGCACCGACGGTGGCACCCATCAGCAGCATCAGGATGCTGGACAGCGAGCGGCGCATGAACACGTCGTCGTCGATACCGCCGGCACTCCATTCGTGGATGCGGCCGTACTGCACGTTCGACAGATCGACGAGCAGTTCGCGCACGACCACGCCGGGATGCAGTTCGCGCCGATCCTCCACACCCTTCAGCCAGCCGAGCCACGAGCGGGTGGCAAGGTCGATCAGAACCGCGTGGATGGTGGGATGCACCGTCGGCGAGAAGTAGAGCGCGATGACCGCGCGCATGTAGTTGGGAATGTCGATGTCGCGCAGCGTGCTCGTCGTCTGGCGGGCGAGTGCGCCGGGGAAAGTCTGTGCATCCTCGTCGAACTCGGTGTGAGTGACGAACTGCTCGAAGTAGGTGTAGATCGCCAGGGCGATGACCATCTCCTTGCTGCCGAAGGCATTGTAGACGGTCTTGGTCGAGACATCGGCCCGGCGCGCCAGTTCGCGCATGTTCATCTGGTCGAGCCCGTTCTCGCTGATGATCCGCCGCGCTTCGCGCAGGATGCGGCGACGGCGATCGAACATCGCCTCGCTGCTGTTGATCATCTTCTGGATGGCCAGAAGCTCGACATCCTGCGGGAAGCTCATGACGACACCTCGATCCCGGCGGAGCGCGGGGGACGGGTTCCATCGGGCGGCGTGGCATGGAAGGACGACAAAGGCATTTTCACGGGACGCTTTCCAACCGGCCCCACGGACCGAAACTCGTTGCAATTTTTACTCGATCTCATCCTGTATCGCATATCACAATGCCCTGCGATGGCTTTTTGCCACCCAATCAGTATCGCCCGCCGTCACTGGAACCTGACGTTGACCGTCGCACCATACGTCGCCGGAGCGCCGACGAAGCGGATGTCGGCGTCGTTCTGGCGCAGCGAGTTCGTGATGTAGAACTTGTCGGTCACGTTGCGCCCCCAGATGCTGAACGTCACGTCGCCCATCTCGATGCCCGCGCGAAAATCCAGCAGGGCCCGTGCGTTGAGCTTGAAGCGCTCCGGCTCGCCCAGCTTGGAATTGGACGCCCCGGCATAATCGACGTTGGCGCCAAGGAAGACCTCGCGATCGCCCGCCAACGGGAAGCGGTACTCGACATCGACGTTGCCCTGCCACTTGCGCGCGAAGGGGAACGGCTCGCCGGTGAAGTTGCCCAGCGCGCCACTGTAGTCGTAATTGACGAAGTTGCCGTCGATCCGCGTCTTGGTGAAAGCCAGCATCGGCTTGATCGTCAGCCCGTCCACCGGGATCAGCGTGGCGGCCAGATCGAAGCCGATGATGTGCGACTTGGGCACGTTGACCAGCGCATTGAGCGGCCCGAAGATCGGATCGAGCAGGGCGCCCAGCAGTTGCTTGTTGCGATAGTCGTAATAGAAGCCCGACAGATCGAACGAAATGCGCCCCTGCGCCTGCGTCGTCTTGATGCCCAGTTCGTAGGCCAGCACGCTCTCCTGCGTCACCGGCAGCAATTGCGGGCGGTTGAAGCTGACCGAGATCGTCGGGAAGCTGCCCGCCTTGTAGCCCTTGCTGACATTGGCATAGAGCAGCGTCGCGCGGTCCAGCTTGTAGTTGAGGCCCGCGCGCCACGAGACGTTGTCCTCGGTCAGCGTGTTGCGTTCGAGCGCGGGGAGATAGTCCGGCGCGCCCGTCAGCGAGAAGCACTGGCCAACGCCGATCTGCGCAGCGGGCGGCAGGCCATTGAGGCCGCGCAGATAGTCCGAGATCGCCTCGAACACGGCGGCGGCATTGCCGTCACCCGCGTCGTAGCCGCAGCTTTCGTAATTGCGCCTGGACTTCGTGTAGCGCGCGCCTGCCAGCAGGGTGAGGCGATCGGTCAGCGGGTATTCGACGTTGGCGAAAGCCGCAAAGGTGCGGATCTTCTGGCGCGAATAGTCGTAGTTCGTGCCGAGCGGCAGGCCGAATACGAATGCCGAACTGGAATCCGGATATTCCTGGTAGAACTGGTCGAACACCTTGTCGTGTTCGTAATTGCCGCCGACCATCCACGATCCGCGCCCGCCGAAATCGCCCGAGACGCGCAGTTCCTGATAGAATGTCTCGATGTCGCCGGTCTGCGGCACGTACATGTTGGTATAGCTGGTGCCGTCGCCGTCGATCGGCTGGAAGCGGTGGAAGTCCTGATACGAGGTCAGCGAAGTCACCGTCACGCCGCCAAGGTCGAAGTCGCCGCGCAGCGATGTGAAGACCATGTGGTTGTTGCGCCGCCAGTCCCGCCCCTTGTCCCAGCTGGCCGCGCGCGTGTTCTTAGGGGCCACCGGGTAATTCAGGTAGCCGTCGGGCGGCGCCACGTTGGTGCCGTTCAGTTCGACCCCGAAGAACTGCGGGATCACTTCCTCGGACCGATCCCGCCAGCCGCTGACATTGAGCGTGAACTTGACCGCGCTGCTCGGCTCGAATTCGGCAAGGAAACGGCTGTTGAGGAAGTCCTTCTTGCCCAGCTTGTCGCCGTTGACATAATCGTACTGCCAGCTGCCGCTCTGGATCGTCCGTCCCGCAAGGCGCACGCGCAACGTTTCGGAGATCGGGCCGCTGACGAAGCCTTCCACGTCGGTCGTCCAGAACCGGCCGAGACTGGCATTGAGCCCGGCGCTCAGGTGATCGGTCGGCGTATTGGCGATGTAGTTGACCGCGCCGCCGGTGGAGTTCTGCCCGAACAGCGTACCCTGCGGCCCCTTCAGCACCTCCACGCGCTGAAGGTCGAGGGTCACGCCCTGCGTCTCGGCCGAGAACGGGATAGGTGCCTGGTCGGTATAGACGCTGACGGTCGGCCCCGCACCCAGCGCCGAGTCCTGGAAGCCGATGCCGCGGATCGTGTAGACCGGCGTCTGGTAGATCGATTCATTGGCGAAGAACCCAGCGGTCACTTTCGACAGGCCGGCGACGTCGGTGATGCCGGTGCGGCTCAGTTCCTCGCCTGAGGTCGCCTGGATAGACATGCCGACGTCCTTGATCGACTGCTCGCGCTTTTGCGCGGTGACGATGATCTCCTGCATCTCGCGCTCGTTGGCGGGTGCCTGCTGTGCCATGGCAGGCGCCGCGGCCAGTGCGATGGTGGCGACCGATGCCGCAAGGGCATGGCGCGGTGAAACTCGAACCGTCATTCTACTCTCTCCCCTGTTCATCTCTCGTTGCCCCCGAAAGGTTGGAGATTTTCCGGAAAAATCCTGCCGCCTACATCTTCACGCCCAGCGTCGCCCCGTACGTACGCGGGGCCGAGGGGGTCGATCCGAACAGCTCCACGCGCTGGATCGTCCATGCGCGGATCTTGTCGTTCAGCAGGTTCTTGCCCCAGAGCCGCAACGACCAGCGATCGTACAGGCTGGTGTACGTCAGCGAGGCGCCGAGCAGGTTCTGCGTCGGCTCGCGCACGATGTTCTGCGTGTCCCAGTAATAAGGCCCGCGCCGGGTGTAGTTGACGGCGGGCGTGAAGCGGCCTGCTTCAGTCTCGATGTCGTAGCGGGCACCGGCGGTCATCGACCACCTGGGCGCGGACTGCAGGCGGTTGCCGGTCGCATCCCCGGTCGTGGTGGTATAGCCGCCGCCCGTCAGCGTCACGTAGAACTGCGCGTTCTCGTAATCGCTGTAGCGCGCATTGGTGTAGGCCACCGAGGCGTCGAGATAGAGGCCGGGGATCGGCACGATTGTCGATTCCACCTCGAAGCCGTCGATCCTGGCCTTGGCCGCGTTGGTCTGAAGCGTCACCGCGTTCTCGACGATGGTGACCTGCAAGTCCTTGTAATCGTAATGGAATGCCGAGGCGTTGAGCTGGAATCGGCGATCGAACAGCTGCGCCTTGAAGCCCACTTCATAAGCGGTCAACTTCTCCGGCTGGACGGCGGGCGCGGCCGCGTTGCCGGTGTTGAACTGGCCGGAATTGTAGCCCGTGCTGACGGTGCCGTAGACCATCAGGTCAGGGTTGAAGCTGTGGTTGAGGGTGACGCGCCAGGTCGGCTGGCTGAAGTTCTTCGACTGCCGCGTGACCGCGCCCGGCGCGCCATCGACGTCGGTGTGGCCGCTGACTGACCGGCTGTCGAAGGTCATGCGGCCGCCGACGATGAGGTTGGTGCTGGGCAGGAACGTCCAGGTCGCCTCGCCGAACCCGGCGTAGGAATTGGCCTTGGTGTCGCCGAAGATTTCCAGCCTGGCGCCGCCCAGTTCGGCGCCGTTCAGCTCGATCGGATTGAACGCCGCGTCGAAGTACATGTAGTAGAGCCCGGCAACCCACTTGAAGTTACCCTGGCTGGGCGACACCAGCTGGACTTCCTGCGTGAAGCCCTTCGCCGTCTCCCAGATCGGCCCCTGCAGGTTGGCGGTCGGCGAGCCATCCGAGTCATAGGGCCAGAAGGTGCGCACGTCGGTATAGGCGCTGATCGACACCAGCTGCGCCCAGCCCATGTCGTGACGGACCGAAAGGCTGCCCGCGCCGACTTTCGTGCGCACGTAAGTATCGTAGTCGGAGGTGAGGTTGTAGAAACCCGCCGTCGTCGAACCGTCCAGCGCCGTCGTCCCCGCCATCGGGCTATAGGCGTTCGACTGGCTGCGCATGAAGTGATACTCGCCGGTCAGCGTGATCTTCGTGCGATCCGTTGGCTCCCACAGCAGCTTGGCGCGAATGTCGTGCGACTTCTCGGTATAGGCATCCTCGCCGGTAGTGACGTTGCGGCCCCAGCCGTCGCTCTGATCGTAATAGGCCCCCGCCACGCTGACCGCGAGCGTATCGCTGAGACCGGTGGAGGCGTAGAACTTGCCCTCCACCGTCTCGTAATTGGCATAGCCGATCGAGGCGTCGAGCGTGGGCTTGTGGCTGGGCTCGCGGGTGGTGATGTTGATGACGCCGCCGTTGGAATTGCGGCCGAACAGCGTGCCCTGCGGCCCCTTCAGCACTTCCACCCGCTCGACGTTGTTGAGCGCGAAGTTGGTCATCAGCGGGCTGATCTGCAGCACCCCGTCGACGAAGATGCCGACCGAGGATTCGTTGCCCGCCGTGACGATCGGCTTGCCGACGCCCCGAATGAACGGCGCGCCGTTGTAGCTCTTCTGCCAGGTCAGCGCGGGTACGGCGGTGGTCAGCTCGTCCGCCGTGTTGATGCCGCGCCGGGTCATGGAATCGCCCGTGATCGCGGTGATCGAGATCGGCACGTCCTGAATGCGCTCGGAGCGCTTCTGCGCAGTGACGACGATTTCCTCGATAGCGGCGTTCGCCTGTGTCGCCCGCTCTGGCGGCGGGGTCGACTGGGCGAAGGCGATGTTCGGCACCGTCGCCACGACGCAGGCAATAGCCATGGCGTTACGGCTCGTAAATGAGCACATGTTACAATCCTCTCTCCGGACCGCTCTCCCCGAGCGTCTTTATGTTTTCAAATCCCGCCTCCGGCAGCGCCAGATAACGCGATTCAGGCCTTTAAGGTCAGTAATTCGCAGGAATCATCCCGCTCCCCCTATTCGCTGGCCGTCTCTGTCGAGCCCTGCGAATCCGTGCAGCATGCCTGCCGGTCATTTCCATATCGCCGTCAAAATGAAACACGACTCGATATTTTTTACAACATGTTTTTATTCTGGATGCCGAGCTACTTTCCAATGGGGCGCCCGAAGACCGCAGGATAGGAGAAAACTGGGACAAAACCGGATGAAGACAGTCGATGCGAAAGCGCGGCAGTTCAGGCCGCTCGATATCGACCTCGATGCCCCACTTCTGGCAAAATCTGCATTCTTCGCGATAGTTCCTACTCAGGCTATCATTCAACCATCTATTTTAAATAGATATTTTTATAAAAATGACACCGATCGCACCAAACAATTGCAACGCGTTACAAAATACCTTACGCCTTCAGGAACCGAGCACAGGGTCGCCGCTCCGGTCACAGCCGAAAAGCAGCGCCCCTGACAAAAAGCGAAAAGAACCGGTGGGATGATGAGAGGATCGATGATTAGCCGTACGCTGCTGCAATCCGCCTGCGTGCTTGCCCTGCTGGCGAGCGCCGGTTGCGGAAAGGCGCCCGGTTCGGGCGACGCCAACGATGCCCCGCTCGACACCACTTTCGGCGAGCGGATCGTCGCGGCCGCCAAGGAGCCGGGCAACTGGCTGACCACCGGCCTCAATTATCAGGAAACCCGGTTCAGCCCGCTCGATTCGATCAACCAGAGCAACATCGGCAAGCTCAAGCTGGCGTGGTCCTACGATCTGGACACCAATCGCGGGCAGGAATCGACCCCGATCGTCGTCGACGGCGTGATCTATACGTCCAGCGCCTGGTCCAAGGTGCAGGCCTTCGACGGCGTGACCGGCAAGCTGCTGTGGCAGTTCGATCCCAAGGTGCCCGGCGATGCCGCCGTCAACGCCTGCTGCGACGTGGTCAATCGCGGCGTCGCCTACTGGGACGGCAAGGTCTTCGTCGGCACCATCGACGGCCGGCTGATCGCCATCAACGCCAAGACCGGCCAGCAGGTCTGGTCGACGATGACGATCGATCCCAACAAGCCCTATTCGATCACCGGCGCCCCGCGCATCGTCAAGGGGCTGGTGATGATCGGCAACGGCGGCGCCGAGTTCGGTGTGCGCGGCTACGTCTCGGCCTATCGTGCCGACACCGGGACGATGGCATGGCGCTTCTACACCGTGCCCGGCGACCCCGACCACCCAGACAATGCCGCGTCCGACGCCATCCTCGACAAGCTGGCGAAGAAGACCTGGGACAAGGATCACTGGAAGATCAGCAACGGCAACGGCGGCGGCACGGTCTGGGATTCGATGGCCTACGATCCCGATCTGGACCTGCTCTATGTCGGCGTCGGCAACGGCAGCTACTGGCCGCAGAAGTACCGCAGCCCGAACCCCTATCCGGGCGGCAACAACGACAACCTCTTCGTCGCCTCGATCCTCGCGCTGCGGCCCGAGACGGGCGAATACGTCTGGCACTATCAGGCGACGCCCGGCGACCAGTGGGACTATACGTCGACCCAGCACATGATCCTGGCGGATCTCAAGATCGACGGCAAAGTGCGCAAGGTGCTGATGCAGGCGCCCAAGAACGGCTTCTTCTACGTGCTCGACCGGCAGAACGGGAAGCTGATCTCGGCCGAGCCGTATTCCAAGGTGACGTGGGCCGACGGCGTCGACCTCAAGACCGGGCGTCCGCGCACCAGGCCGGAGGCGAACTATTCGCTCACCGGCAAGCCGTGGAGTTCGGTGCCCGGCCCGCAGGGTGCGCATGGCTGGCCGCCGATGTCGTTCAACCCGCAGACCGGCCTCGTCTACCTGCCGACGCAGGAGATCGGCTTCACTTACGAGCTGGCGAAGAACTTCAAGCCGCTGCCGCGCGGGTACAACATCGGCTCCGACGTCTCGGTCAACAAGCTGCCGGTGGAGCCGGTCAAGCTGGAGAAGGCGCGCGAGACGGTGAAGGGCTTCCTCACCGCCTGGGATCCGGTGAAGGGCAAGGCGGCGTGGCGCGTGCCGATGCCCAACGGCGCCAACGGCGGCGTGCTCAGCACCGCGGGCGGCCTCGTGTTGCAGGGCGGATCGACGGGCTACTTCAACGCCTACGACGTCAAGGACGGCCGCAAGCTGTGGAGCTTCGACGCGCAGTCCGGCATCGTCGCGGCGCCGATCAGCTGGGCCAAGGACGGCACGCAGTACGTCACCATCATGGTGGGCTGGGGCACGACCGAGGGCCTCGGCGTCGGCCCGATCAACTGGGGCAAGACCGGCCCGCGCCGCAACATCAGCCGCGTGCTAACCTTCGCGCTGGACGGCAAGGCCGCCCTGCCCGCGATGAAGGCCGGGGCAGACAACACCCTCTCCCCTCCGCCCCAGTTCGCCGATGCGGCGACGATCGAGGAGGGACGGCAGATCTACCACCGTTCCTGCTACGGCTGCCACGGCTATGGCGCGATGAGCGGCGGCGTACTGCCGGACCTGCGCTATTCGGGCACGCTGGGCAATCAGGAGGCCTGGGATTCCGTGGTCCTGCAGGGGCTGCTCAAGGATCAGGGCATGGTCAGCTTCGCCCCCAACTACACCCCGGCAGAGGTCAACGCGATCCGCGCCTACGTCATCGACCAGGCGCACAAGAGCGTCGAGTTCGGCAGCAAGTAAGGAAGGACGCAAGGAGGCTTATGCCCATTCCCTTAGAGCGGGGCTGCTATGGCGAAGAACACGCGATGTTTCGCGACAGCGTGCGCAAGTTCTTCGCGCAGCACCTCCTTCCCAACCTCGACCGGTTCGAGGACCAGCGCGAAGTGGACCGCGATTTCTGGCGCGCGGCGGGCGCAGCGGGCCTGCTCTGCCCCACCGTGCCCGAAGCTTACGGCGGGCTAGGCCTGGACTTTCGCTACAACGCGGTGGTGACGGAGGAGCTGTCCTACGCCGGATCGTCCGCCAGCCTGCCGCTGCAGTCCGACATCATCGCCGACTACTTCGTCGATTTCGGCACCGAGGAACAGAAACTGCGCTACCTGCCCGGCATGGTGGACGGGTCGGTGGTCACCGCCATCGCCATGACCGAGCCGGGCGCCGGGTCCGACCTCAAGGGCATCAAGACCAGTGCCCGGCGCGATGGCGGCGACTACGTCATCAACGGGTCGAAGACCTACATCTCCAGCGGCAAGCACTGCGACGTGGTGATCGTGCTGGCCAAGACCGACCCGGACCTCGGCGCGCGCGGGCTCAGCCTGTTTCTCGTCGACGAGGGCACGCCGGGCTTCGCGAAGGGGCGCAAGCTGGACAAGATCGGCCAGCATTCTGCGGATACCTCCGAACTGTTCTTCGACGACGTGCGCATTCCGGCCGAAAACCTGCTGGGTCAGGAGAACAATGGCTTCATTCAGGTGATGAAGCTGATCCCGCAGGAGCGGCTCAGTCAGGCGATCATGGGGCAGGCCGGCGCGCAGCGGGCCTTCGACGAGGCGCTCGGCTTCGCGCGCGACCGCAAGCTGTTCGGCACCACGCTGCTCGACATGCAGAACACCCGCTTCACCCTCGCCGAACACCGTGCGATGCTGCAGGTCGGCTGGGCGCACCTCGACCACTGCATCACCCGCATGGCCGAGGAACGCCTGACCAACGAAGAGGCCTGCGCCGCCAAGCTGTGGCACACCGAAATGCAGTGGAAGATCACCGACGAGGCGCTGCAGATCCACGGAGGCGCCGGGTACATGAACGAGTACACGATCGCCCGGCTCTGGCGCGATGCGCGGGTGCAGCGGATCTACGGCGGCACATCCGAAGTGCTGAAGGAAGTCATCGGGCGGACGCTTTCCTGAGGGATAGATTCGCCTGACCCAACAATAAGATCGGCCCGGCAGCGGCCGAAACAGAGGAGATTGTCGATGACCTGGACTTCTGCGGACGGTGCGTTCTCCATCGCCCACCCCGATCGCTTCTACATCGGCGGAGAGTGGGTCGCCCCGCTCAGCGGGCGGGTGTTCCACCACGTCAATCCCGCGACCGAGGAAGTGCAGGTCGACATCGCCGAAGCCACCGCCGAGGACATCGACCGCGCCGTCACCGCCGCGCGCGACGCCTTCGACAACGGCCCCTGGCCGCGCATGACGCCCAGGGAACGCGCGGGCTATCTGGTCAAGCTGGCCGATCTCGTGCGCGCCGGGTCGGTCGAACTCGGCCATGCCTGGACGCGCGAGATGGGCATCGTCCACGCCGTCTCGCAGGGCGGCGGCGCGGCCTTCGCCGGGTACATCGACCAGCACGTGCGTTTCGCCGAAAGCTTCCCCTGGCAGGAGACCCAGCCCACCACCGACGGGCTTGGCGGCGAGGCACTGCTGGTGCGCGAACCGGTGGGTGTCGTCGGCGCCATCATCCCGTGGAACGCGGCCTTCATCCTTGCGCTGGTGAAGATGACCCCGGCGCTGCTGGCGGGCTGCACGGTGGTCCTCAAGGCCTCGCCCGAGGCGCCGCTGGGGCCTTATGTCATCATGGGCATGATCGACCAGATCGGCCTGCCGCCGGGCGTCGTCAACTTCGTCACCGCCGACCGCGAGGCGTCGGAGCGGCTAGTGCGCCATCCCGGCGTGGACAAGATCAGCTTCACCGGCAGCACGGCAGCGGGCAAGCGCATCGGCTCGCTCTGCGCCGAGCGCGTGGCACGCTTCACGCTGGAACTGGGCGGCAAGTCCGCAGCGCTAGTGATGGATGACTACGACGTCGACAAGGCCGCTACGACCCTTGCCAATTCAACGGCTTACATGACCAATCAGGTCTGCGCCGCGCTGAGCCGCGTAGTCGTGACCGACCGTAACCACGATGCCATGGTGGAGGCGCTGAAGACCCGCTTCGACCAGATCCAGGTCGGCGATCCTTATGCCGAAGGCAGCCAGATGGGCCCGCTCGCCATGTCCCGCCAGTTCGACCGGGTGATGGACTACATCGCCATCGGGCAGGGAGAAGGTCGAATGATTACAGGCGGTTCGCGCCCCGCCGAACTCAATCGCGGCTACTATGTCCAGCCGACGATCTTCACCGACGTCGACCCCGGCGCCCGCATCGCGCAGGAGGAAATCTTCGGCCCCGTCGTCGTCGTGCTGCGCGCGAAGGACGAGCAGGACGCGGTGCGCATCGCCAACCAGAGCCACTACGGCCTCGACGGCGCGGTGTTCACCAACGACCGCGAAAAGGCCTATTCGGTCGGGCGGCAGGTGCGCACCGGGACGTTCGGGCAGAACCTGCACCGGATGGACTTCGGCGTCTCGTTCGGCGGCTTCAAGCAGTCCGGAATCGGCCGCGAAGGCGGTTTCGACGGGCTGAAATCGTTCTGCGAGACCAAGGCGATCATGCTCGATCCGCAACTGGCCTGAACGGCACTCAACGGCACCCAAGGGTACCGCAACGACACCTCAACGATACGGGGCGGCACGCAAACGACCGCATCCGGGGGAGAAGACGATGACTGGAATCCTCGGCGGCGAAGTCGCCGTCATCACCGGCTGTTCGCGCGGCCTCGGCCTCGTCGTCGCGCGGCGCATGGCGCAGGAGGGCGCCGCCCTCGTCATCACCGCGCGCGACCCGGCGCGGCTGGAGGAGATCGCGGCGGGCATCCGTTCCGACTTCGCCGTCGAGGTCCGCTGCGTCGCCGCATCGTTCGACGATGCGGGCATGGCGGCGCGGCTGCGCGAGGCGGCCGATGTGCTGGGCGGGGCGACGATCCTCGTCAACAACGCCGGGATCTTCCCCGCCGCCCTCCTCGCCGATGCCGACGATGCGATGCTGCGCGACGTGATGACCTGCAACTTCGACGCCCTGTTCCGCATCTGCCGCGAGATCGCGCCGGGCATGGCGCAGCGCGGCAAGGGCAGCATCGTCAACATCTCGTCCATCGCCGCGCGCACGCCGACGCCGGGGCTCTCGCTCTATGCCGCCAGCAAGGGCGCGGTCGAGGCGTTCAGCCGCGCCATCGCCGCCGAGCTGGCGCCCGCCGTGCGCGTCAACTGCGTCTCGCCCGGTCCGCTGCTCACCGAAACCGCGATCGCCATGACCGAGAGCGACACCACCGGCGCCGTCGACGAAGTCGACCGGGGCATCCCGCTGCAACGGCGCGGCACGCCGGAGGAAGTGACCGAGGCCGTGCTGTTCCTTGCCAGTTCGCGCGCCAGCTGGACGACCGGCGAGGTCATCCAGGTCAACGGCGGCGGAGTCATGGCCTGAATTTCGCGGCACCGGCCCGCTCCCCCACCCGTCCGTCCATCGGCGATATCCTGTGGGCGGCCGGGTGGGGGAGCGGGCCGGTGCCGCACCGAAGCAAGCTCTGAAGTCTTCTCAATATTGCTGCGAAAGGGATTGTCTTGCGTATCTCCGAACTCAAGATCCGGGTGGTCCAGCCCGACGACTTCAAGTTCATGTGGCGCAAGGACTTGCCGCCCGTGAGCATGACGATGACCGTGTTCGAGCTGGAAACCGACGAAGGCATCACCGGCTACTCCACCTCCTGGCTGCCCGCCGCCCCGCACGAGATCGCGCAGTCCGCCGATCACTTCCTCAAGCCCATGATACTGGGTCAGGACCCGCTCAACCGCGAGAAGCTGTGGCACGACATGATGGGCATGGCGCGCTTCCTGATCCCGCCCAAGGCCGCCAGCCAGATCGACTTCGCGCTGTGGGACATCGCCGGCAAGATGGCGAACCTGCCGGTCTACAAGCTGCTGGGCGCCTATCGCGACAAAGTGCCGGTCTACGACACCATGCAGTCGCAGGACACCGCGCAGGAGGTCGCCGACCTGATCCTGGCGGCCAAGCAGCGCGGCGTTCCCGCCGCCAAGCTGCGCGCCAAGCCCGATCCGAAGATGGACATCGAGGCCGCCCGCCTCGCCCGCGAGGCCGTTGGCCCCGACTACGTGCTCATGTTCGACGCCACCAACAGCTACGACTGGGAAGACGCGATCAAGGTCGGCCGCGCGCTCGAGAAGCTGGACTTCTTCTGGTACGAAGACCCGATGCCCGACTGGGACATCGCCGGTTTCCGCCAGCTGTGCCAGTCGCTCGACATTCCGGTGCTGATGGGCGAGGCGATGATGCGCGGGCCGCAGCAACTGGGCAGCATCCTTGTCGAAGGCGCGGCGGATTCGGTGCGCGGGGTCGGCGATCTCATCGGCGGCATCACCGGCATGCGCAAGATCGGCGCCACGGCGGAGATGCTCGGCCGCCGCATGGAGCCGCACGCCTATGGCTCCACCATCGTCCAGGCGGCGCACCTGCACTACATGCTCTCGTGCCGGAACTGCACCTATTTCGAGATGCCCTATCCGCGCCACGGCCTCGACTTCGGCATGAAGGATATCGTCCATATCGACGAGAACGGCTGGGTCCACGCCCCCACCGCGCCGGGCCTCGGCTACGAGATAGACTGGGACGTCATCGATAACGCCACGATCGCGCGGTACTGAGCCGCGCAGGCGGGCGGGCAATGGGGTAGCGAACTTCATTCCGCCCGCCGCGCTTCATCCTCTGACGGCGGGTTTGGGTGGGGCGCTGCCATTGCCCCTCGCCTTGCGTCATCCTGAACTTGTTTCAGGATCCATCGGGCAGTTGGTGCCGGTATGTTGTGCCGCAAACTGCTATCTCGGTTCGCTGATCACGAAACCGAGTTATCGGCTTGATGGACCCTGAAACAAGTTCAGGGTGACGGCGGATTTGGGTGGGAAGCGGCCGTCGGTTCCTCCCCGGCACGGGGAGGGGGACCACCCGCAGGGTGGTGGAGGGGCACCCGCGGTTCGCATGCCATCGCGTCGATACGCTTCCAAACGCCCGCCGATCGAGGTCCGGCGATCCACCGCGTGCCCCTCCACCATGCTGCGCATGGTTCCCCTCCCCCAAGGGGGAGGAATGGGGCGCAAGCTGCCTATCGATTAAAAACAGAACAGCCGAATGCCCCCGGCAGCACGGATATGCTGCGTAAAGCCCTGTCCCACGCCGGTCCTCTATCGATTCCACGCTCGTCGCGATGAGGGCAAGTTAAAAATATTATAACACGATGCAATTGAACGGGAGAACCAGAATGCCCCAGATCCCCAGGATCGTCCGCTTCACCACCCGCCCGGAACGCCACGCGGAACTCGGCGAGCGCCTGAAGGCCCTCGTCATCGAAACCCGCAAGGAACCCGGCTGCATCCGCTACGATCTCTTCGCGGACGAGGCCGGACGCTGGACCGTGATCGAAGTCTGGCGCGACATGGCGGCCTCCGACAGCCACCTTGCCCAGCCGCTGGTCGTCGAACTGATGCCCCTGCTCGAAGGCTTCCTGACCGAGCCGCCGCATATCGAGGAGCTGGAAGTCGTGGTATGATGGAAAACGTGTTGTAATCTTATCCGACCATGTTATGCCGTCCTCAAGGAGAGTGATAACAGACCATGTCGGACGCAACCGATCCTGCGCGCCTGCCTGACGGGCACGACGCGCTTGACCCCGCCAGCTTCCACGACCTCGTGCTGCGCCATGACGGCGCGGTGCTGCGCGTCACCATCGACCGTCCGAATGCCGCGAACAGCCTGAGCGACCGCCTGATCGCCGAACTCGGCCGCCTGTTCGCGGGGCTCTACTGGCGCAGCGACATCCGCGTGGTGGTGCTGGGTTCGACCGGCAAGCATTTCTGCGCCGGGCTCGACATGAAGGAGCGGCAGGGCCGCGCCGATCCCACTGCCGCCGGTTCGCTCATCGCCCAGCGGCGGATCAGCGAGATCGTCATCGCCATGCGCCGCTGCCCGCAGCCGATCATCGCCCACCTTACCGGCGCGGCGAGCGGCGGCGGCTTCGCGCTGGCGCTGGCGGCCGACGTGCGCGTCGCCACGCCGGACCTGCGGATGAACGCGGCCTTCGTGAAGATCGGCCTCAGCGGCTGCGACATCGGCGTCAGCTACTTCCTGCCGCGCATCGCCGGGGCCGGGTTCGCCGCCGAGTTCCTGATGACCGGCCGCTTCATCGATGCGCCCCGCGCCCTGGGCGGCGGCCTCGTCTCCGCCGTCGCCCCGCCGGACGAGATCGACGCGGTGGTGCAGGGTTTCGTGGACGACATGCTGGCCACCGCCCCGCTCGGCCTGCGGCTGACCAAGGAGGCGCTCAACTGCGCCATCGACGCAGGCGGGCTGGAGCAGGTCATCGCGCTGGAAGACCGCAACCAGATCCTGTGTACTTACGAGCCGGAATTCGAGGCGGCGCTTGCCGCCTTCCGCGCCCGATCCTCGGGCAAGACCGCATAAGACGGACATTTGGGAGAGCATTCAGATGAAGATCACCGGCATCAAGGCCCACATCCTCAAGCGCACCGAGCCGATCTACAAGTGGAAGGAGCAGTGGGCCGCGCGCAGCCTCGACCATGTCTTCGTGCGCCTGCTGACCGACGTGCCCGGCGTCGAGGGCCAGTGCCTGACCTACCTGATGAGCCCGATGGAGTTCAAATACGCCCTCCCCGGCCTGCAGTCGGTGCTGATCGGCCGCGATCCGCATGAGGTGGAGGCGATCTCGTTCGAATTGACCGACCGGCTGGAGCGCCCCACGCCCGTCGCCAGCGCCATCGACATCTGCCTGTGGGATCTCATCGGCAAGGCCCACGGCGAGCCGATCTATCGCCTGCTCGGCGCCGCGCGCAACCGTATCCGCGCTTATGCCAGCACCTTCTACTATGCCACGCCCGAGGAATACTGCCAGCTGGCGCTCGAATGCCGCGATCAGGGCTTCAACGCCTACAAGATCCACCCCTCCGGCATCCCCGACAAGGACATCGCAATCTGCCGCAAGGTGCGCGAGGCGGTGGGCGACACGATGGACCTGATGCTCGACCCGATCAACGAGTACGACCGGCAGGGCGCGCTCAAGGTGGGCCGCGCGCTCGATGAGCTGAACTTCTACTGGTACGAAACCCCGCTGCCCGATTCCGACATCCCGGGCCTGCGCATGCTGAGCGAGGCGCTGGACCTGCCGGTGACGGCGGTGGAAAGCGTCGAGCAGGGCCTGCGCGCCTATCCCAAGTACGTCGGCGCGGTCGATTCCATCCGCGCCATCGGCGACTGGATCGGCGGCATCTCCGCCATGCGCAAGGCCGCCGCCTTCTGCGAAGCGAACCAGATGAAGTTCGAACCGCACAGCTACGGCACCGTCAGCGTCATGGCCGCGCACCTGCACGTCATGCTCTCCACCCATTACTGCGATTTCGTCGAGATCGCGGTGCCGCAGGGTTGCCTCGACATCGGCATGAAGGACAAGCTGTGGATCGATGCCGACGGCTGGGTCAGCGCGCCCACTAAGCCGGGGCTGGGTTACGAGGCCGACATGGACGAGATCGAGCGCCTGACGGTCGAACTCCTCGAAGTCGGCGAGTTGGAGGAAGGCGCGCGGATCGAGGGCCGCAAGACGGCCTGGACCTGACGGTGGCCCCGCGGAGCAGGATGCGATGACCAACGAATTGCTGCCGATCAGCCTGAAGGAACGCTACACGCAGACGAGCGGGCGCACGTACCTCACGGGCATGCAAGCGATGCTGCGCGTGCTGATCGACCAGGCCCGCGCTGACCGCGCGGCGGGGCTGAACACGGCCGGGCTGGTGTCCGGCTACCCCGGCTCGCCGCTGGGCGGGGTCGACAGCGAGATGATGCGTAATGCGCCGCATTTCGAGGCCGAGAACGTGTTCCACCAGCTGGGGCTGAACGAGGAACTGGCCGCCACCGCGCTCTACGGCACGCAGATGGTGGGGGAACTTCCGAAGCCCAAGTTCGACGGCGTCTTCGGCCTGTGGTTCGGCAAGGCGCCGGGCGTCGACCGCGCGGCCGACGCCTTCCACCACGCCAACTTCCACGGCACCGCCGCCTATGGCGGGGTGCTGTGCGTGGCGGGCGACGATCCCCATGCGCGCTCCACCATCCTGCCGTCCGATTCCAACACCATCTTCAGCAGCTTCTACATGCCGGTGCTGGCGCCGGGGAACGTGCAGGAAGTGCTCGACTACGGCCGTCACGGCTATGCCCTGTCGCGCGCGGCGGGGCTGTGGGTGGGCTTCAAGCTGATCGCCGACGTCGCCGATTCCGCCGCGACCGCCGACCTCGGGCCGAACCGGGTGCAGCCCGTCATCCCCGCGATCGAATACGACGGCCGCCCCTACACCCCCCGCTTCCACGCGAACGAGGCGGGCCCGCCGATGATCGCGCGTGAGCGGGAGATCTATTACGGCCGCCTCGAAATCGCGCGCGCCTATGGCCGCCTCAACGGCCTCAACCGCGTGCTCGGCGCGGGCGAGCGGGCAAGGCAGGGCATCCTCGTCGGCGGCAAGAGCTACTACGACTTGCGCGAGGCGCTGCGCCTGCTCGGCATCGACGACGCCGAACTGGAGGCACGCGGCATCCGCATCCTCAAGATGGGCATGCTCTATCCCTTCGACCACGAGACGGCGGGCGAATTCGCGGCCGGGCTGGAAAGCGTCTTCGTGGTGGAGGACAAGCGCCCGTTCCTCGAACTCGCGCTCAAGGACATGCTCTACGGCAAGCCCGACGCGCCGGTCATCTGGGGCCGGGGCGATCCCGAAGGCCGCCTGCTGCTGACCGCCTGCGGCGAGCTTTCGGTGGAGATCATGGCAACCGCGCTGGCGACATGGCTGGGCATCGAGCGCACACCTGTTCCCGCAAACCCCGGCGCGGTGAACGCGCCGCTTTCCACCGCGCGCCAGCCCTATTTCTGTTCGGGCTGCCCGCACAACCGGTCGCTGCGCGTGCCGGAGGGGTCGGTCGTCGGCGCCGGGATCGGCTGCCACATCATGACCTTGTGGATGGGCCCGATCATGGGCGAAGTCACCGGCTACACGCAGATGGGCGGCGAAGGCGCGCAGTTCGTCGGCGCCCACCGCTTCACCGAAACCGAGCACTTCTTCCAGAACCTGGGCGACGGGACATATGCCCATTCGGGCAGCCTGGCGATCCGCTTCGCGGCAGCGGCTGGGATCAACATCACCTACAAGCTGCTCTACAATTCGGCCGTGGCGATGACCGGCGGGCAGGACGTGTTCGCGGGCAAGAGCGTGCCCGGCATCATCGACCAGCTGAAGGCCGAAGGCGTCCAGCGCATCGTCGTCACCACCGACGAGCCGGAGCGATACAAGGGGCTAGCCCTGCCCGCGCTCGCCTCGGTGCGCCACCGCGACGACCTGCTGGCGGTCGAAGGCGAACTGGCGGCGATCAAGGGCGTCACCGTGCTCATCAACGACCAGCAGTGCGCCGCCGAGAAACGCCGCCTGCGCAAGCGCGGCAACCTCGCGGTGAAGACCGACAAGGTCTACATCAACCCGCGCATCTGCGAAGGCTGCGGCGATTGCGGGGTCAAGTCCAACTGCCTCAGCGTCGAGCCGTTCGAGACCGAATTCGGCCGCAAGACGCGGATCAACCAGACTTCGTGCAATTCGGACTTCTCGTGCCTGCTGGGCGATTGCCCCTCGTTCATCACCGTCGACGGCGGGATGCAGGAAGCCAGGGTCGAGCCGGTGGGCGAGCCGCCCATCGCCCTCTCCGATCCCGGCGCAGTGCTGCCCGATCGCGGCTATGCGATGCTGATGGCGGGGATCGGCGGGACCGGCGTGGTGACGGTCAACCAGGTGCTGGGCATGGCCGCCGCGCTGGAGGGGCTGCACGTGCGCTCGATCGACCAGATCGGCTCCAGCCAGAAGGCCGGGCCGGTGGTGTCGATGCTGCATATCGACCGCGCGCCCGTCGCCGGGGCCGTGCGCATCGCCGACGGGCAGGCCGACGCCTACGTCGCCTTCGACCTGCTGACCGGCGCCGATCCGGTGCATCTGAAAGTGGCGCGGCCCGATCGCACGATCTTCGTGGGCAACTGCGATCCGGTGCCCACCGGCGGCACCGTCACCGATGTGCGCACGCCCTATCCCGAAAAGGAGATCCTGCTCTCGCGGATCGGCGCGCACATGCGCTCCACCGCGATTGCGGTCGACGGCCTGCGCGCGGCGCGGCTGCTGTTCGGCAACGAGGTGGCGGCGAACATGATGATGATCGGCGCGGCCTATCAGGCCGGCGCGCTGCCCATCTCCGCCGCCGCGCTGGAGCGGGCGATGACGCTGAACGGCGTTGCGGTGAAGACCAATATCGCCGCGTTCCGCTGGGGCCGCTTCGCCGTGCTCGACCGCGCCGCCTTCGACGCCGCCGTGGACGCGCGCGAGAATCCGCCCGTGCCCGCGCCGGTGATCGCCGACGATGCTGCCGCAAGGGTGCGGGCCCTCGTCCTGCCCGCCGCCGCGACCGAACGCCTGCAACTGCGCTTCGGCGAACTCGAAGCCTTCCAGAGCCGCGCTTATGCGGATGAGTGGCTGGGCTTCGTCGAGGAGATCGCCGGGGCCGCCATCGGCTCGCCGCACCGCGCGGCGCTGGTCGAGACGCTGGGCGTGAACCTGTACAAGCTGATGGCCTACAAGGACGAATACGAAGTCGCGCGCCTCTTCGTCGAGGCCTACGACCGCGATGTCGCCAGCGGCCGGATCGCACGCGGGCAGGCGTTCCAGTGGTGGCTGCACCCGACGTTCCTGCGCCGTCTGGGCGTGCGCAGGAAGGTGAAGATGGGCCGCTGGTTCGTACCCATGGCGCGGCTGCTGGCATGGGCCCGGCGCGTGCGCGGTGGTCCGCTCGACCTGTTCGGCATCGGCGTGGTCCGCGCGCAGGAAAAGGCACTGATCGGCGAATACCGCGCGATGATCCGCAGCATGCTGCCCCGGCTCGCCACGGAGCCGGAGACGGTACTAGCGCTGGCCGCCCTGCCCGACCTGATCCGGGGCTACGAGGACGTGAAGCTGGGCAACATCGCGGCCTATCGCGCGAAAATCGGCGAGTTGACGCAGCCGAAACCGGTGGTCGAGGCGCCGCCGACGCAGGCGCCGGTGCGGCAGGACGCCTGACCTTGCATCACTGGTTGTTCCAAGCTGCCTGCCCGAACCCGCTGAGCGGCAGGGCGCCAGCTTTCCGCTCAGCCAACACGATCTTCGCTGTTCGGGTTCGGGCCCGAAGCGGACGTTGGGCGAACCGCCTGGAAGAACGAAGAATGGTTCACGCGAAGGCGCGAAGGCGCAAAGGTGCCGCTTGGAGCCGCAGGCTCATTCCGTCGTCAGGCCGAGCGTAAACCGCTGCCTTGAAGCCAAATGCGGCTGCGCCGCAGGCGCTGATCCTCCGCGTCTCCTCGCCTTCGCGTGATTCCTCTTTATTCCGGTCACGACCGCGCGGCCACCCGCTCGCTGCGGATCACGCGGCCGCTCTCGTCGAGGACGATGCGCACGGCATAGCGCTCTCCCGGCGCGCCGCAGTCGGCGCTGTAGATCACGCGCTGGCCGCGCAAGGCCGCATAAGTCTGGTCGCCCAGCCGGTAGAGGTGAGTGCCGTGCTCGACATAAATCCAGCTGCCCGCCGCCAGCAGTTCCACCGCTACCAGCGTGCCGACCACCGCCCGCACCCTCGGCCGCGCCAGCCATGCGCGGGCGCGGCGCGGGAGGGTGTCGGGATCGTCGAACTCGCCCGGCCTCGCCACGCCGAAGAACACCGCCCAGCGCCGCAGCACCGCCATGATCTGCGCGATCAGGATCGCGGCGAGGATGCAGCAGGCCATCGCCCGTCAGGCCAGCGGAACCAGATGCAGTTCGCTGCGCATGTCGAGGTCGAACGCCAGCGCCGCCTTGCCGTCCGGCCCGGCCTGCAGTTCCTGCCCGGTCTGCACCACGCGGTAGCGCGTAGCCGGCACCAGCCGCGCGAAGCCGAGACTGACACGCGCCGGGCCTTCCCCTGCCCGCAGCACCAGCGACAAGTCGCGCCCGTCGCTGACCGCGCGGGTAACGATGGTTTCGGGATAGCGCGCCTCGGCCAGTAGCGGGCCGGTCTTCCACGCTTCCGGCAGGCCCTTGGTGACCATGTCGCGCACGGTATTGCGGCGGGTCCAGGTCAGCGCATCGGCCATGCCGGAGTTGTACTGCGCGTCGATGCTCTCGCGGGTGGCGGCGATGATCTCCTCGTCGCCCATCTCCAGCGCGGCCCACAGCACCATCGTCAGCGGGTTCAGTTCGGGCCACTGCGCGAACGAGAAGTTGGCGGGCTTGCGCGTGTCCCAGCCCAGCGGCAGCAGCTTGAAATCGAGCGTACCGTCAGGGCGGCGGGCGATGAAGTCCTGCTTGAGCACCTGCCACAGCCGCTCGGCCTGATCGGGCGCGTGGGGGGTGAGGAAGCGGATGCCCCAGGTCTCGCCGAACAGGCCCGAGAGGCTGGGCACGGTGAAGCCGAAGGGGGAGGAGGTGCAGACCTTCACCCGCCCGTCGGCCATCATCATTTCCTGCTCCATCGTCTGCTCGAAGCGGTCGCCGACCTTGCCGATCATGTCGGTGCCGTTGCGCGCATCGTGCAGCGCCAGCGCGGTGCGGCCGACGAGGTTGCACATCGAATAGATCCAGCGCGGCTCGCACGGGAACCAGCCGATGTCGTAGCGGCGGAAGTTCTTCACCACTTCGTCCATCAGCGTTTCGTGGCTGTAGGGGAACGCGGTCTTCTCGTCCCAGCGGAAGGTCAGCGCCTCCTTGCCCGCGAAGGGCGAGGTACCGCTGGCCGTCTCGAACAGGCCGAGCGAGACGCCCATGAAGCCCGACAGCATGATGTTGTCGGTGGCGACCGGGTTCTTCTCCAGCTTCAGGTTGCCCCACAGGCTTTCCCAGAACCAGTAGTTCCACGTCTTGCGGTCCACGTGCTTGCGGATCAGGTTTTCCTGCGCGGTGTTGAGGTAGCCATGGAACGCGGGCAACTGCGTGTACTGCCCGAAGGCGAGGTTCCACGACATCGTGCAGATCTGATAGCGCAGCGCGCCGTCCTGCCAGGTGTCGCCGGTCGAAAAGCCGGTCCAGCTGTCCACCGGCTGCAGCGCGAGGTCGAGCATGCGCCGATACTCGCCGATCTGGCCATCGGGCATCTCCGGCCCGGCCTCCACCGGCGCGTCGCGCAGGATCGGCTCGGCCCGGGCGATCACGCGGTTGAGTTCCTCCCCCCGCGCCTGCTGGCGGGCGAAGTGCGTGCGGCGCCTCAGCGCCATGACGCAGAACGCCGCCAGCACGCCCGCCGGCAGCGCATATTCGACGAAGGCGACGCCGCCTCTCCCCTCGATCCACGCGGCGGAGAGCAGCGCGGTGCCGATCAGCACGCCGGGCGGCGCGATGATCGGCCCGCGCGCCCACCAGATGAACAGGATCACCGCAAAGGCGGCGATCGAGGCCAGCGCGCCCAGCACGCCGACCACCCCGCCCGCATAGAGGAACCCGCCGCCGGGGAAGATCAGCCCCAATCCGAAGGCCTTCCACTGCGCGCTCATGCCCAGCACCACCGGCAGTACCGCCAGCGCGAAGACCACCGCAAGGCCAAGGTAGAAACGCCCTAGCCGCCGCGCCGTCAACGGGCCGTGCGCGCGATCACGCGGCGGGATCAGCGGGATCCGCGCCACGATGGGCGTCGACATCGCGACATGCGGCTGCTCGTAGGGCTGCGTGGCCATCGGTGCTCTCCATTGCGGCGCATCGTTCGATCCGGTTGCCGGATTTGCGACGAATCGCCTGTCGTTATCGTAATACGATCTTGCCTATCCAAAAAGACCCCGCGGCCCTGAAGCAAGGGCCGCGGGGCAACGGAGAGGTCAGTAGCGCCAGCCGAGCTGGATGCCGTACGTGCGCGGCATGCCGGTGAAGCGCGAGATCGAGGCGAGGTTGTCCTGGATGTTGGTCCAGTAGAACGTGTTGGTCACGTTGCGCACCCAGGCACCGATGCGGATCTTGTCGTCGTGCAGCTTCACACCTGCCCGCAGGTCGAGCAGCGCGTATTCCTTGATCTGGAAGCGGCTGTCCCGGTCGACGTACTGGGTGTTGCTGTTCGCCAGCGCGCTGCTGGTCTGGCTGTTGTAAGTGACCGAAGCGCCGATATAGGCATTGGCGCTGCCCACCGCCCAGTCGTACTGCGCATCGCCGATCGCGGTGATCGCCGGGGCGTAAGGGAACTTCTGACCCGCGAAATCGTGCAGTTCGCCCAGCGCGTCGTAGCCGGTGAACTCGGTGATCTTGGTGTCGATGTAGGTCATGCCGGCGGAGATGCGCAGGCCGTCGGTGGGGCGCACGTCGATCTGCGTCTCGAAGCCGTAGACGCGGCTCTTGGGGATCTGCACCAGCCCGTCGAGGGTGCCGAACACCGGATCGGGCTTGCGGCCGCGCAGCTGCTTGTCCTTGTAATCGTAGTAGAATGCAGCGGCGGAAATCTCGACCAGACCGTTGCCGAACGGGGCCTTCACACCCGCTTCATAGGCGGTGACGGACTCCTGCTTGACCGGGGTATAGCCGCTGTAGCTGGCGACGGAGGCGGTCGGGAAGCTGCCCGACTTGTAGCCCCGGCTGACACGGGCATAGAGCAGCATGTCGCTGTCGGTCTTGTAATTGACCCCGGCGTTCCACGAGATGTTGTCCTCGTTGAGCTGGTCGAAGTCGGCGGGATCGAAGATCACCGGGAACGTCGGCGTGAAGGTCAGGCAGCCGCCGGGCTGGACATTGGTGCCGAAGATCGCGTTCCACCATTCGGCGGTGCCGCCGCCAAAGTCGTTGGTGCAACCTTCGAAGCTGCGCTTGGTGTTGGTGTAGCGGGCGCCGCCGATCAGCGTCAGCTGCGGGGACAGTTCGAACTCCACGTTGCCGAAGGCGGCGTAGGACTTCACGTTCTGGCGCGAGTAGTTGAATGTCAGCTCGCCATGCGGCGCACCGGGGATCATGTAGAGCGGGTTGGCCGACGGGCCTTCGCTGAAGTTGTAGAACAGCCGGTCGAACGTGCGCGAACGGTTGTAATTGCCGCCGACGATGACGTTGAGCGCCCCATACTTCCCAGACAGGCGCAGTTCCTGCGCGAAGTCCTTGATGAAGCCGGTGGTGTTGGTGTCCACCGAGAACATCGTAGCGCCGTCGAAGTCCTGCACCGAATCCGTCTTGTAATCGGAATAGGCGGTCACCGAAGTCAGCGTCAGGTTCTCGTTCAGGTCGAGGTCGGCGCGGGCGCTGAGCTGCCAGAACCGGTCGTCACGCTTGGGACGGCGACCAAAGATGCCGTAGCCCCAGTCGGCCGCGCGGGCCTTGTCCGGCGCGCGCGGATAGTCGCGGAATGCCGCGGCCTGCGGGCTGCCGCAGGTGCCTGCGGTGGATTCCGCGCAAGTATCCTCGACCAACTGCGCGGCCTGGGTATCGCCCTTGTCGATCCAGCCATTGGCATTGAGCAGCAGGCGGAAGTTGCTGGTCGGCTCGATCGCCAGCTGGAAGCGGCCCTGCAGCTGACGCTTGCGGCCGAGGCTGTCGTCGCGGGTGTAGCTGTACTGCCAGTCGTCGCTGTGGACGCCGCGCACCGCGAGGCGCGCCTTGACGCCTTCGGTGATCGGGCCGCTGATGAAGGCGGTGGTGTCGATCTCGTTGAAGCGGCCGTAGCTGAGATCAAGACCGGCATCGAACACTTCGGTCGGCTTGTTGACCACGTAGTTGATCGCGCCGCCGGTGGTGTTCTGGCCGAACAGGGTGCCCTGCGGGCCTTTCAACACCTCGACGCGCTGGATGTCGAACGCGGCGCCGCGCGTGGTGGCGCTGAACGGCAACGCCACTTCGTCGGTATAGACCGCGACGGTCGGCGCAGCGGACAGCGTCGTCTCGTAGAAGCCGATGCCGCGCAGGGTATAGACCGGAGTATTGAACGGCGAGGGCTGGACCGTCAGGCCCGGCACGATCTTGCCGAGGTCGGTGGGCGAGCTGATCCCGCGCTCCATCAGCGCCTCGCCCGATTGCGCGGTGATGGAAAGCCCGACGTCGTTGATCGACTGCTCGCGCTTGTTGGCGGTCACGATGATCTCGTTCGCCGATGCGCTCGGAGTGTTTGTCGCATCCTGCGCCCATGCGGCGTTCGCGCTGGCCAGTCCCGTAAGCGACACCGCCCCCAGCAACATCCGCCCGAGCGCCTTGTGTTGGCACGCAATTCGATTGCCTATCGCCATCTCAGTTTCCTCCCTCCTTGGAGCCACGAGGCGCGGGAATTTGCTCCCCTTCCATCCTCCGTGGCGTGCAGGTATCGCCATCCTCCTATCATCTGTCAATATCGTTCTACGATTTTGAGGTATGATACCGATCGACTATCTGCGTGGCGGGAACGAGAATGGGTGGTTGGGAGGCTTCTGGAAAGCGGGCGGTGAAAACGCATGCGACCGCCCCGGACAGGCCGGGGCGGTCGATGTTCACGTGGTGGAGAGCCGGGCCGAAAGGCGCCGGAAGTGAATCAGGCTGGCTGCCTGCCTGCGCTCCAGACGCTGTCGGCAGGGCCCGTGGCGACCCGGCGGCGCGTCGAGTTCCAGGCGGCCATCAGTGCGATCGCGGCGGCTCCGGCGGCGATGTCCACGGCGGGAACCTGCAGCGGATGGACCGCCGCGAACACGATGCTCGACAGCGGAATGCAGGCCATGGCAAGCGCACTGGCGGGCAGCAGCTCCACGGCCCCGCGAGCGCTGCCCCGCACGAGCGCCCAGCCGGTGAAGCCCAGGAAGACAGCGTGATAGATCAGGCTGTGCATCGGCTCGGTGGCGCCCGTGCCCAGCAGCTTGGCGGCGGCGATGGTCACCGAGATGCCCGCGATGCATCCCAGCGGAACCCCGACCGTCAGCGCGCCCAGCACTTGCGTCGATCGGGTCTGGGTGACTGCGCCCGCCTTGCGCTCGCGCCGGCGGCGGCTTTCCACCCACAGCAGGTTGCCGGTGTAGAACAGGAACGCCCCTGCCAGGCCGAGCAGGAAGTAGGCCCAGCGCACACCGGTGCCGCCGAAGCTGCCGAAGTGCAGCGCGAAGAAGCTGGTGATCGCGGCGCCCCAGCCATCCTGCCTGCCGCCGAGGTAATCGGCGTTCTTCACAGCGCCGGTCGCGGGATCGAGGATCGCCAGCGTGTACGTCGGCCCGCGCAGCCCGTAGCGCGGATCCCGCCCCATCGCCCGCAACGTGAGCGCGCCGTCACGCCCCTTGCCGTAAGCCAGCGCCACCGGCGTGAAGCCCGGCACCTCGCGCGCGAGGCTGCGCACCACGCGCGCCGGAGCCAGAGGCTCCACCCGGTCGCCCGGCACGGGAGGCTTCGGCCCGGCCCCGGCGGGGCGTTCCTCGGCATGCGAGAAAGTCGCGCCCTGCGCATCGTAGAACTGGTCGTGAAAGGCGAAGACCACGGCGGTCAGCGCCATGACGATGTGAAACGGCAGGCTGAACACGCCGAGCAGGTTATGCACGTCCAGCCACATGCGCTTGACGTTCTTTCCGGCGCGCAGCGCGAAGAGATCCTTCACCAGGCTCGGCAACAGCACGATCAGGCCGGACACCAACGCGATCGCGTAGAGCAGCGCGATCGCGCCCATGATCGGCATGGCGACTTCGTGGTCGAGCATCAGCCCGACCTGCTGGTGCAGCACGTCGACGAACTGGGCGACCGGCGACGGGCCGTGTTCCTCGACCTGCAGCTTTCCGTCGGCACCGAGCGCGGCGTAATAGGTGCGGCGCGCGCCGTGCTCGTCGCCGCCGCGATCGCCGGCCTGCCAGCTTACCCGCGCCGGGTTTTCGCGGCCGATCTGCAGGTTGACCTGATAGCCCTTGGCCGCTTCCGGGTGCGCGGCCAGCACGGCGCGCACGAGTTCGGGCGTGCGCTCGACCGGCACCGGCGCCGCCAGCGCGCCGGGCGGCGAGGCCCAGCGCTGCAGCGGCTCCTCGAACATCGTGATCGCGCCGGCATAGAAGGCGACGAACAGCGCCAGGCCCGAAACGATGCCGACCCAGCCGTGGATGTCCTTGTACATCCGAACGATATCGGTGCGCACTTTCATGCGGACATGCCCTCCAGCATCCCCGTCGCGTAGAGCGCCGCCCAGACGGCGGCGCTGGCGAGCCCCAGCACGGCCCAGGCCCGCAAGCCCGAACGGAACAGGAAGCACAGGCTGAGCACGATGCACCAGACCGGCGACATCGACCACATCGCCAGCTGCCCCCGGGCCGAGAAGAACGTGTCGCTCACCCCGATCGCCCAGGCGAGCAGGCCGCTCAGGCCCAGCGCCAGCACGAAGCCGAGGACCAGCCCCGCGCTCGCCTTGCCCAGCCAGTCGCGGCTGGTCAGCCGCGGCGCGCTCACCGCCCCGCCTCGCCGCGCGCCCGCAGCCACAGGGCGAGGAGCGGGACGAGGCTCCATACCAGCGAGGCGAACGTCAGCGCGATGAACACCGCGGTCGCGGGGCCGGCCCATGCCAGCAGCACGCCCTGCCCCGCCAGCAGCACGGCGGCCCCACCCCGGCCGCAGGCGCGGCGGGGCAAGGGCGTGACCGACTGGTTCGGAGAAGACAGGTAGAGCAGGAGCGCCCCCGCCATCACCAGGCCGATGCCGATCCACAGCGAGGTCATCGCCGCAGCCCCGCCCCGATCACCGACATGGCCGCCGATATGGCCGGATCCGCCGCCATCACCAGCGCACGTCCAGGCGCGCGGTCACGCTGCGACCCTCGCCATAGTAGCAGGCGGAAGTGGCGGTGCAGGTCGCGACAAAGCGCTTGTTGGCGATGTTGCGGCCGTTGATCGACGCGGTCATGCCATTGCCGAAGTCATGCTTCACGAACAGGTCGAACAGCACATAGTCCGGAATCTTCAGGGTATTGAGGCCATCGCCATAGCTGACGCCGGTATAGCGCGCGCCGCCGCCGAAGGACGAGCCGTCGAGCGCGCCGCCCTCGAAGCGCTGGTTCAGGAACAGCGAGGCCATCCACTTGGGCGCCTGCGGCAGCCAGTTGCCCTCGGGCAGCGAGCTGGTGTTGGTCGCCCCCGCAGTGGTCTGCACGATGGAGCCCTTCGTCACCTTGGCGTTGCTGCGGGTCGCGGTGGCGATGACCGCCAGGTTCCACGGCAGGGTCGCCTTGCCCTCGAACTCGACGCCGCGCACGCGCCCCTCGCCGACCTGCACGAGACATGTCGTCGTGCCGCAAAGGATGCCGTCGGGGCTCGGCGTGGTCATGTTCTGCTGGGTGATCTGGTACGCCCCCAGCGTCAGGTAGATCGCCTTGCCGACCTGGTAGCGGATGCCGGCTTCGTACTGCTGGCCGGTCGTCGGCTTGAACGGTTCGCCGGTCATGTTGGTCGACGGGTCGGTGACTTGCGGCAGGAACGATTCGGCATAGCTGAAGTAGGGCGCCAGGCCGTTGTCGAAGGTGTAGACCGCACCGGCGCGCCAGGTGAACTTGTTCGACTTGGTATCGAAGCGCGTATCGGAAATCAGATTGGTGGTGTGGTCCTCGGCCCAGTCGTGCCGTCCGCCGACGGTGACGTGAAGGTTGCCCCAGGTCATCTGGTCCTGGAAATAGAGGCCGTACTGGTTGCTGGTGGTCGCGGTGTAGACCTGCGGGCTCATGTTCACGGCAAAGCCGCTCGACCCGCGCGACTGCGGATCGAACATGTCGAGCAGCGGCAGCACCAGCGAGGAACTGACGAGATCGCGGTAGTGCTTCCAGTCGGTATGGAAGTAATCGAAGCCGCCCAGCACGATATGCTCCACCGCGCCGGTATCGAAGCGGCCTTCGAGCTGGGTATCGGTCGCGATGCCGTCGCTGCTGCCCACGCCCTGCACCGCCCGGCGGCCGATGGTCTGCCCGGCGATGCACCCGGCGATGGTGCTCGGGCAAGTGGTATAGGTGTTCCCGCTCAGGACGACGACGCGGTAGAGCGTCTCCAGCCGGGTGTAGCGCGTGTTGTTGCGCAGCGTGACGTGATCGCCGAACCGGTGCTCGAAGAAGCTGGCGGCCAGATACTCGTTGCGATTGAAGGTGTTCCAGTCCGGCTCGCCGAGATTTGCGTCGTTGGCGATGTACTGCCCGTTCGACTTGTAGAGCGTGCCGGTCGCCGGCAGGAACTGGAACGTCGCGCCGCCCTCGTCGCGCTGGTACTGGCCCAGCAGGGTCCAGGTGGTGTTCTCGTCCGGCTTCCAGGTCAGGCTCGGCGAGAGGTACTGGCGGCCGTTCTGCACCCCGTCAACCTGCGTGTCGCCATAGCGCGCAAGGCCCACCACGCGCGCCGACAGCGTGCCGGAAATCGGCCCGGAAACGTCGGCCGCCGCCTGGTAGTTCCAGTTGTCGAGATCGGTGGTGCCGATCCCCTGCAGCATGAACTCCGCCTGGAACGTGTCGGTGGGCCGCTTGGTGACGATGTTGACGACGCCGCCGGGCGCGGTCTGTCCGTAGAGCGCGCCCGAGGGGCCTTTCAGCACCTCGATCTGCTGCAGCGCGAAGGTATCGAACGCCGGGCGCGTCCACTGGCCGCCGGACGGCAGGCGCAGCCCGTCGACGAAGTTGTTGTTCGAGGAAAAGCCGCCCGCACCGAAGCCGCGCACAGCGACTTCATCGACACGGCTGTCCATTCCGAACGAGGCCGCCTGCACGCCCGCGGTATAGCTCAGGGCATCGGCGATCGTCGGCGAGGCGCGCAGGTCCATCTCCTCGCGGCTGACGATGGAGATGCTCTGCGGCGATTCGATGATCGGCGTGCCGGTCTTGGTGCTGGAAGTGGCCGAGGATTCGCCGGTCGCGGTGACGATGATCTCGCGGTCGGCGGGAGCCGCGTCCGGTGCCGCCTGCGCCAGAGCGCTGCCGGCGTGAAAAACCATGACGACGGCCAAAGCCGTGGAAGTCGTGCGCATTATGCCCTCATTTCATGTGCGTCGCGCGGTTCCGCTAGTGCGAATAACACGCATTAGCAACCCTTGTAACACATGAATCCGCCGCTAGCCGGACGGGGGGCGCGCTTTCAGGACGCCGCCTGGCGCACCCTGTGGGCATAGAGGGTCAGCGGATAGAGCCTGAGGCCCATTCCCGTGAGGCGTTCGGCGCACGCGGCGATCACGGCCGCCAGCGGGCCTTCGCGGACCTCCTGGCACCCGGGCGCGACGAGCCTCTGCGACACCGCCAGCCCGGCCAGCAGCATCAACTCGCCGTCGCTGAGGTAGCCCGCCTCGGCGGGAAGGACGACATGGCCTTCCCGCCGCGCGGCTTCGCGAAGAGCCGCGAAATCCTGCGCCACCCGGCGGTCGAGTGACGGATAATCCCCGCCGCGCAGGATCCGCAGCACCTGCCGCTCCACGCGCGGACGGCGGCGCAGCGTGTTCGTGCCTACGGTCACGATGCCAGGGGCCGGGCCGCCCACACGCTGTCCCGCGTGCCCGCCCCGGCTCGGCGCCATGCGGATCTGGCGATGGCCAGCAAGGCGATCGCCATGACCGCCGCCGCCGCGTCCACCAGCAGCAGTTCGCCGGCGTCGTACCAGCCCCTGCCCCGCAGCAGGCTTGCAGCGGGAACCGTCAGCATCGCGGCGGCAGCCAGCACCGTCAGTTCGCTGCCCGCCCGGCCCGCGCCGCGCACCAGCGCCCAGAGCGTGCAGCCCAGGAACACACCGTAGTAGACCGCGCTGTGCAGGCCGTAGCTTGCCGAGGGACCGGCGAGCTTGGCCGCCGCCAGCGTCACGGCGGTCCCCGCGACGCAGCCGGTCGGCACCCCCACCGTCAGGGCGCCGAGCACGCGGGTCGCGCGGGTCTGCGTGACCGCACCGGCCTTGCGCTCGCGCTTGCGGCGGCTTTCCACCCACAGCAGGTTGCCGGTGTAGAACAGGAACGCGCCTGCCAGCCCCATCAGGAAGTAGGTCCAGCGGATCGGATAGCCGCCGAAACTGCCGAAGTGCAGCGTGAACAGGCCCGTCGTGGTCGCCGCCCAGCCGTCCTGCATGCCCGGCATGTAGTTGCGATCGACGATCTCGGCGGTATCCGGATCGAGACCCGCGATGCCGTACGTCGGCCCGCGCTGGCCGTAGCGCGGATCGGTGCCCTGCACGCGCAAGGCGGGCAGGATGCCGCCGCCCTGTCCGTAGACGATCTGGTGCGGCGTGAAGCCGGGGGCCTGTTCCTGCAGGCGCTGGACGATCCGTAGCGGCGTGATCGTGGGCGTGCCGTCGATCGACGCCTCCGCGCGCATCATCGGCCGCGCACGGCTCGCCGCGTCGGAGAAGGCCAGCCGCTGCGCGCCGTAGAACTCGTCGTGAAAGGCGAAGACAACGGCGGTGAGCGCGATGATGATGTGGAACGGCAGGCTCATCAGCCCGAGCAGGTTGTGCAGGTCCAGCCACATGCGCTTGACGTTGCGGCCGATGCGCAGCGCGAACAGGTCGCTCACCAGGCTGGGCAGCAGCACCGCGACCCCTGAAATCATCGCGATCACGTAGAGCAGCGAGACGCCGCCCATGATCGGCATCGCCAGCCAGTGCGGGAACGGCAGGCCCACCTGCTGGTGCAGCACGTCGATGAAGTTGGCGACCTCGGAGCGCTGCTGCTTCTCCACCTGCAGCGATCCGTCAGGCGCAAGCGAGGCGAAGTACGTCGCGCCGCCGCCGTGTTCGCCGCGCTTGCCGCCCGGCGCGCGCCAGCTGACACGCCCCGGATGCGCGGCGTCGATGACGAGGTTGACCTCGTAGCCGCGCGCGGCCTGCGGATAAGCGGCCTTCACCTTGGCGACGAGTTCGGGGGTGCGCTCCAGCGACGGCGCCGGCGCCAGTGTCGAGGGCGGCGAGGCCCAGCGCTGCAGCGGTTCCTCGAACATCGTCAGGGCGCCGGCATAGAAGGCGATGAACAGCGCAAGGCCGGCGACGATGCCGACCCAGCCGTGGATCTCCTTGTACATCCGGACAAGATCGGTGGGCAGTTTCATGATGTGTGCAGTCCCCCCAGGGCCACCAGCGGCACCCAGGTCACGAGATTGGCGAGCGCCAGCCACAGCCAGGCGCGCAAGGTTGTGCGAAACAGGAAGACGAAGCCCAGCACCAGCGGCCAGGTCAGCGCCATGATCCACATGCCCAGCTGCCCCTGCGCGGAGAAGTAGGCATCGCCATAGCCGGTCCACAGCCGGAACAGCCCGGAGAGCGCCAGCGCGAAAGTGAAGCCGAGCACGAAACCGGCACTGGTCTTGCCCAGCCAGTCGCGGCTCGAAAGCGGACGGGTCATCGGGCGTCTCCCTCCTCGCGGCGCCACCAGGCGATGGCGACGGGCACGATCGACCATGTCGTCATCAGCAGCGTGGCGAGGATGAACAGCGCGGTCGCCGGTCCCGCCCAGCTCAGCAGCAGGACGAGGGCGATGACCAGCAGCGCCGCTCCGCCCCACCCGAAGGCGGCGGCGCCGAGGGGCAGAGCCCCCCAGCGCTGGTGCGGCGCGGCAAGGTAGAGCGTGATCGCGGCAAGCACCGCGAGCACGCCGCCCGCGACGGGAACGATCACCACCGGAACTGCAGCCGCGCCGTCAGCGTACGCCCTTCGCCGTAGTAGCAGGCCGAAAGCGCGATGCAGGTCGCGACGTAGCGCTTGTTGGCGACGTTGCGCGCGTTGAGCGAGAACGAGGCGCCATCGAGCGTCGGGCTCAGCTTGCCGAGGTCCAGCCTCGCGAACACGTCGAACAGCATATAGTCCGGGATCGCGAGGTTGGGGGCATTGGTGTTCTCGCCAAAGCTCTTGCCGGTATAGCGCGCGCCGCCGCCGAAGCTGAGGCCGTTCTCCAGCTTCTGGCTGACCAGCGCGGAGGCCATCCAGTCCGGCACCGCCGCCAGCTTCTTGCCCAGTTGCCCCGCCGTTCGGGTCTCGGTGATCTCGCTGTCGCTGCGGGTCACGCTGCCGACCACTGCCATGCCCCAGGGGAGCGAGGCCTTGGCCTCGAACTCGACACCGCGGATGCGCACTTCGCCGGTCTGGACGAGGCAGCTCGCGTCGTCGCAGGCGTGGCCGGGATAGGCCGCCAGTTCGTCGGTGCTGGCCGAAGTGGTGATGTTCTGCTGGGTGATCTGGTAGGCGCCCAGCGTCAGGTAGATGCCCTTATGCTGGTAGCGCAGGCCGGCTTCGAACTGCTGCCCGGTGGTCGGCTTGAACACCGCGCCGGTCAGGTTGGTCGCCGGATCGCTGACCTGCGGCTGGAAGCTCTCGGCATAGCTGAAGTACGGCGCCAGCCCGTTGTCGAACAGGTAGACCGCACCGGCGCGCCAGGTGAAGGCGTTGCTCTTCGAGACGAAGCCGGTGGCGGTGCGCGGATTGTACTGGTCGTCCTTGTACCAGTCCTGCCGGCCGCTCACCGTCACGCGCAGGCGATCGAGGCTGATCTGGTCCTGCAGGTAGACGCCCGCCTGCGTGCTCACCGTCTCCACGAAGGTTTGCGGCACCAGGCTTGCGGCGATCGTCGAGGCACCGCGCGGCTGCGGGTCGAAGATGTCGAGCAGCGGCAGCGTGGCGGCGTAGTAGCGGTAATGCTCCCACTTGGTGTGGAAGTAATCGAAGCCAGCGAGCATGGTGTGCTTCACCGGCCCGGTGGCGAAGTGCGCCTCGACCTGGGTATCGGTGGAGATGCCGTCGCTCTTGCCGTTGCCCTGCACGGCGCGGCGCTGGATCGTCTGGCCGGCGATGCAGCCCGCGATCGCGGCGGTGCAGGTGGTGACGGTGTCCCCGGTCAGCACCACCACCTTGTAGAGGCTGTCGAGATGGGTGTAGCGCGTGTTGTTGCGTACCGTGATCGCATCGCCGAACTTGTGCTCGAAGAAGCTGGCGGCAAGGTACTGGTTGCGGTCGTACGTGTTCCAGTCCGGCTCGCCGAGGTTGTCGCCCAGCTTGATGTACTGGCCGTTGCTCCTGCGCAGCGCGCCGGTCGCCGGCAAGTACTGGAAGGTCGCGCCGCCCTCGTCGCGCTGGTACTGGCCGAGCAGGGTCCAGGTGGTGTTCTCGTCCGGCCGCCAGGTCAGGCTGGGCGAGATGTAATAGCGGCTGTTCCGCACGTCATCGACTTGCGTATCGCCATAGCGCGCCAGACCGACCACCCGCGCCGAGAGCGTCGAGGTCACCGGCCCGCCGACGTCCACCGCGGCTTGCGTGTTCCACTTGCCGAGGTCGGTCATGCCGACCGCCTGCAGCATCATCTCGGCATGGAACTGCTCGGTCGGCCGCTTGGTGACGATGTTGACCATGCCGCCCGGCGCGCTCTGGCCGTAGAGCGTGCCAGAGGGGCCCTTGAGCACCTCGACCTGCTGGATCGCGAAGGTATCGAACGAGGTGCGCGTCCACTGCCCGCCGGTGGGCAGGCGGATGCCGTCGACGAAGTTGTTGTTCGACGAGAACCCGCCGGCCGCGAAGCCGCGCACGGTCACCTCGTCGACGCGGCTGTCGAGGCCCGAGGGCGCCGCCTGCACGCCCGCCGTATAGGCCAGCGCGTCCGAGATCGTCGGCGAGGCCCGCAAGTCCATCTCCTCGCGGCTGACGACCGAGATCGACTGCGGCGATTCGATGATCGGCGTGCTGGTCTTGGTGGTCGAGGTCGCCGAGGACTGGCCGGTCGCGGTCACCACGATGACGCGGTCGGAAGTCTCGGCCTCGTCAGCCGCCTGAGCGTGCGCGATACCGGACGTCCCCGCAAGCAGGGCTGCGGAGAGCAAGCAGATTCTGGTCATGAATTCCCTGTTCGTGCCGTATCTCGAGCAAGGATCGGGTCGCACGCGCAGTCCCCTGCGGCCGGTGGACCGCTATATCGGTCCGCCGATTTTGCCCTCGCTCGAAGAGATGATCGTGTCGCCGTAAATGCGACCGGCTCTCATTAGGAGCGTGCCCGGCCCGCTCCAATCGCGATTACTGTCGCGCGCGGCACGAAGACTGTCGCGTCAGGCAGCCCGGCTGCCCCGCATGGGCGGACTGCCGAAAGTACGGCGATAGGCCGCCGTGAAGGCGGACGGGCTGGCAAAGCCGACCTTGTAGCCGGCCTCGGCGGCGCCCAAGCCCTGTTCCTCGATCATCACCCGCGCCATCGCCATGCGCCGGTCGCGCACGTAACCGAAGACGGTGGTGCCGAACGCCTCGCGAAAACCGGCCTGCAGCGCATTGCGGTTGAGGCCGACCTGCCGCGCCAGTTCGATCGTGCCGGGCGGCGCCAGCAGCGCGGCGTCGAGAATATCGCGCGCCGCCATCACCGCGTCGCGGCTGCGCGGCCTGCGACCTTCGGCGCCTTCCCGGTCCTGCGCGAACAGCCGCAGCGACTGCAGCATCAGTTGCACCGTCATGGATTCGCGGAACAGCCGGCCGAGTGATCCGTGATAGCGCTCCTCGGCCAGCATCGCGGCCATGCGGGTCATCGTCTCGGTGCGCGGCAGGTGATAGCTGCGGAACCCCGGCGCCATCAGATAGTCCAGCGCCTCCAGGTCCATGGCCGACAGCGCATCGGCATTGGCATCGAGGAACGGCGAGCGCACGCCCAGCTCCACCCGCCGGCACCCCTGCCCCGGCGCCAGCACGCGCGAGCAGAGCCGCTGCTCGCCCAGGGCGACGATGTGCGCGCGCTCCAGCCGGCTCGACACCGGCGCGGCCCCTTCGGGCGCGAAGCTGCCGTTGTCGCCTTCGAGCAGAAGTGTGATCATCACCGAACGCTCGACCGGCTGCGAGATCGCCGCACCCGTCGGGCAGACGAGTTCGCAGGCCGAGACGAACAGGTGTTCGCTGACGTCCTCGACCCAGAACCAGCCTTCGAAGGCGCCGGTCATCTGCTGGCGCTGCTTCTGCATCGGTTCAGCCGCCGCCAGCGCCTGATGGACCGCCGCGCGGACGAGTTCGTCGGCGACGAAGGCACCGTCCACGAAATGCGTATCCATCGGCTCCATCCTGCGCAGTTCAGATCTCGACGGCGAGATCGTCGTAATCGGCCAGCGTTCCGCCACGGGCCAGGACGCCCTCGTAATCCGCCTTGCGCCTTTCGTCGATCTGCGTGTTGCTCAGGCCGCGCCCCCAATAGCCGGTGATCGCCAGATCCTGGCGCGCCACGCCGAGCGCCGCGAAGTGCTGCCGGATCGCGCGCATCTCGCGCCGCTCGCCGGCGGCCCAGACGACGCGGTCGGCAGCGTCCGCCAGATCGCGCGCACGGGCCAGCAGGATCTGCGCGGTATCGTCCGGCTGCAGGTGCTCCAGGTCGAGACCGGCGATCCGGGGCAGTTCGGCAAAGGCGGCGACATCGCGCGTCACCACCCAGCCCTTGCCGGTCACGCCCTGCGGCCAGCGCATCAGCAGCGAATAGAGCGCCGGGATGCCCGTCTCGTCGAGGAACAGCGCCACCTTTCGCCCGGCGGTCTCGGGAATGCCCATGTGCGGACGCGGGCCGGTCAGGCCGAAGACATCGCCGATCCGCAAGGCCGCGCACCACTGCATCATCGGGCTGGAACCTTCATGAAGCACTACGTCGAACCGGAACCCGCCCGCGCCATCGGTGTCGCGCACGGTGTAGATGCGCGAGACTTCCTCTCCCCCGGCATTCAGGTGAAGCCGGAACGCGACGTTCGCGGCGGACCAGGCGGGATCTTCGGCCGAGGCCTGCAACCGCGCGCCGATGCGCAGGATCGAGACACCCGATTGCTCGATCGATTCGACCACGGCGCGGACATCGTGCAGGCCGGCGTCATGGTCTTCACCGCGCAGCGCCGTGGCCGGGCGCGAGGCGATGCCGGATTCGGAGAGGGCGCCAGTCTCGGAGAGGTTGCCAGTCATCGTATGCTTTCCTGCAGGGGGAAGGGACAGGAGGCCAGCAAGAGCCTCGCCCTGCAGTTATATGCAACTAATAATCAATATCAATTTATGATTGGCGGGCGCCGACCTCGACTTTCCCCCGCGACTTCTCCTCGCGGGGGCGGTGCCCGGTCAGCCGCTGGTAGAAGCGCGAGAAATAGGAACTGTCGGAAAAACCCAGGTCCGCCGCCACCTGCACGATGCTCGCATTGGTGAAGCAGAGCAGCCGCTGCGCTTCCAGCACCACGCGGGCATGGATCAGTTCGACCGGCGTGCAATCGAGCTTGCGCCGGCAGATCCGGGTCAGAGTCTTGGTCGTCATGCCCAGCCTGCCAGCATACCACGCAAGCTCGTGCCGCTCGCGCAGATGCAGTTCGATCAGGCGGCGGAATGCGGCGAGGTGCCTTTCGTCCTCGCCGCCCGCCTCGTCCGACCCGGATGACGGCAGCGATCGCACCAGGGCCTCGGCAAGCGCCAGGAACAGCGGCTGCGGCAGGTGCCAGTCGGCCTGGACGGCCAGCAGTTCGCGGCACAGCCAGTCCACCCTTTCCCGGTTCGCCGCCGGAACTTCCCCGCAGCCGCCTCCCGTCAGCAGGCCCAGCAGTGGATCGCCGGGATGCGCCGCGCGCGAGGCGAAGCCGGCGGCCAGGGTCAGGACATAGCCGGAGGTTCCCGGCGTGAACCGGAAGCCGTGCACGCTGCCGATCGGCACGACCATGTAGCACGGCGCGTCCAGCAGGCGCGTCACACCGTCGCAGCGGAACTCGACCTGTCCGTTCATCACCAGCAATGCCTGGACGTTACGTTCGTGGCGATGGGGTGAAATCTCCCAGTCATACAAGGCGCTGCGCACCGCGATCGTTTCGATATGCGCCAGATCCGGCGGGCTTTCCCGCGAATTCTCACCATAGAGCACGAAGCTCGGGATAATGCTGGAGAGCATGCCGGTGTCCTGAAAGTACCTGAAGATTGACTCGCCCGTCTCTGTCCCCCGGCGGCCGTCGCTGTCAATCCATGGCCATGCCAACGCGCCGGTTCAGAGCGCGTCGCTCGTGGAGACTTTCATGAAAACCCAAGTTGCCATCATCGGAGCAGGACCGGCCGGGCTGCTGCTCGCGCATTGCCTCAAGGCCGAAGGGATCGACTGCGTCGTCCTGGAACGCCAGACCGCCCCCTATGTCCTGTCGCGCATCCGCGCCGGCGTGCTGGAGGAGGTGACGGTCGGCCTGATGGAGCGGCTCGGCCTCGATGCCCGCATGAAGGCCGAAGGACTGCCGCACGACGGCTTCAACCTCGCGGACGGCGAGCGCCTGATCCGCATCGACATCAAGGCCCTGACCGGCAGGCAGGTCATGGTCTACGGCCAGACCCAGCTGACCCGCGACCTGATGGAAGCCGCCGGACCGCGCGGGCTCGAGGTCGTCTACGCGGCCGCCGACGTCGCCCTGCACGATATCGAGAGCGACGCCCCCTGGGTCAGCTATACCAGCGGCGGCATCCGGCAGCGCCTCGACGCCCGTTTCATCATCGGCTGCGACGGGTTCCACGGCCCCTCGCGCAAGGCGATCCCGGCATCGGTGGCCCGTTCGTTCGAGCGCGTCTATCCGTTCGGCTGGCTCGGCATCCTGGCCGACGTCCCGCCCTGCAACCACGAACTGATCTACGCCAACCACGACCGCGGCTTCGCCCTCGCCTCGCAGCGCAGCGCCGCCCGCAGCCGCTATTACATCGACGTGCCCGTGACCGAGAAGGTGGAGGACTGGAGCGACGAACGCATCTGGGACGAGTTGAGCGTGCGGCTGGGACCGGAAGCGGCATCACACATCACGCGCGGCCCCTCGATCGAGAAGTCGATCGCGCCGCTGCGCTCCTTCGTGTTCGAGCCGATGCGCCACGGCAGCCTGCTGCTGTGCGGCGACGCGGCGCATATCGTGCCGCCGACCGGCGCCAAGGGCCTGAACCTGGCGGCGAGCGACGTGCACTACGCCGCCGGGGCCCTGCTCGCCTTCTTCCGCCGGAACGATGCCGACGCGATTCCCGGATACTCCGAAAAGGCCCTCGCCCGCGTG
Source organism: Novosphingobium resinovorum (assembly GCF_036352595.1). Taxonomy (GTDB): domain Bacteria; phylum Pseudomonadota; class Alphaproteobacteria; order Sphingomonadales; family Sphingomonadaceae; genus Novosphingobium; species Novosphingobium resinovorum_B. The sequence continues at coordinate 168,057 of NZ_JAZFAX010000003.1, read as the reverse complement.
TGGAAGGCGGAGCGCTTCAGCTGGTCGCTGACCAGGCTGATGCACCGCTTCCCCGAAGACGGCGCGTTCGAGCGGCGCATGCAGATCGCCGAACTGGACTACATCGCCTCGAGCGAAGCGGCCCAGCGCGCGATCGCGGAAAACTACGTCGGGCTGCCCGTCTGATTTCAGCCCTTGGGCGTGACCCATACCTCGACCGGCGCGATGAACTTGCCGGGCGCCGGCTTGCCGACGTTCACCCGGTCGGCGGTGACCTGCTCGCCATTGGCGAGATGCAGGGTGACCCAGGGCTTCGGCATGCGCTGGAAGGTCATCTTCTGGATGGGCTGACCGGTGCTCGAATTCATGATGGTGGCGATGATACTCATCCGCCCGCCCTTAATCGCAAGGCCGCCCGCGGGTCGATCCCGCTGACGGCCTGCCGCCGGCCTCGACCGTGGATAACCCAATGGACGATCTGCAGCCGGTCCATCGGCGCCGGACCGGGCCAGACACGATCAATGAAAACATTCGATCAGGTTGCTTTATCAACGCATTACATTCATTTTGATTTAACATATCGCATTGCTAAATATAAAAAATTGACCACAGTTAAGTAAATTAACTATGATCCGCTGAATATTACATCCTGTTCAAGGATATCCACCCACTCCCTCACGGAACTATCGGCGTAAGGTTCCATTGTCGGTCGTACAGCGCATGCAGGCCGGTCCGATCTTCTCTTCGCCGGCGAACCGGCACAGGGCCGACACACCGCAACGCGCTCACGCTGCCAGTCCGCGAGCCTGATGGCCCGCCATTTCGAGGGAGGTGCGAAAATGGTCAGAAAGATATGTCTCGCTGTGTCCGGACTGTCGGCCGCGTTGCTGGTTGCTCCTGCCGCGCAAGCGGACATCGCCGGAACCGTCGATGCGACGATCACGCTGGGCGCCGGGTGCATCATCAACGGGCAGAGCTACGATGACGGCGCCGCCAACGTCGATTTCGGCGATCTCAGCTTCGGCGTGCAGAACACGCTGTTCACCCAGGCCGACGGCCAGATCCTGAACGGTGCCGCCGGCTTCACCGTCCAGTGCAGCAACGGGGTGACCCCCACCGTCACCTTCCAGGCCGGGCAGAACGATGGCTCGGGCTCGGGCGCCGGGTTGCACGCGATGGCGCACCAGGGCGTCGCCGGGCAGTTCGTGACCTACAATCTCTACTCCGATGCGGGGCGTACCGCGATCATCCCGCTTGGCGGCAGTGTCAGCCTGCTGGCGAACGGAGCGCCGCAGACCGTCAACGTCTATGGCCGTGCCTTCGGCGAGGCCGGACTGACCGCCGGTGTCTATGCCGACGTGCTGACCGTCGTGCTCGAGCTATGAGGACCGCCCGGCACACACCGTGACAGCGGCGATCCGGCGACGGGGTCTTTGCGCCCTGCTCTGGCCAATGCTCTGGCCTTTGGCGCACGTCACGCCCGCACGGGCGGATACCACGGCCCAGTTCGACGTGACGGCGACGGTGACGCCGGGATGCCTCGTCGACGGACTTGGCGCCAGCGGTAATGCAGGGAGGATCGGGGTGCTCGACTTCGGCGTCGATTCGACGTTCTCGGTCGCCACCCGCACCGCCACGACGACGACCGGGCAGGCGATCCGCCTGCGCTGCACGCCCGGCGTCGGGCTGACGATGAGCATCGACGGGGGCGGCCACGCGGCGGCAGGCGGGCGCAACCTGCAGCGCGGTGCGACCGCCACCGCGCGCATCCCCTACCGCTTATGCCGCGACGCCGCCTGCACCCTGCCGATCGCCATCGGCACGGCGGTCCCGGTCACGGTGACGAGCGCCACGAGCGAGGACGTGCGGTTGCCGGTCTACGGTTCGCTGACCCTGCCCGGCACCCTGCCGCCCGGCACTTACACCGATACCCTGACGATAACGCTGACATGGTGAAATCCATGCGACCGGGAGGACACCGATGAGGACCGCCAGTTTCGCCGTTCTAGCAGCCGCAGCGGCCGCCTTGTGCATCTGTCCGGCGTGCCTCGGCCCGGCAATCGCCCAATCGCCGGCGGCAGGCGGGGCATCCGGGGCGTCGGGGCCCGGCTCGCTCCTGATCTGGCCGATCAACCCGGTGATCGAGGGCGACGCGCAGGCCGCCGCGCTCTGGCTGGAGAATCCCGGACGGGCGCCGATCACGCTGCAGGTGCGGGTCTATGCCTGGGCGCAGCAGGACGGGCGCAACGTCTATGCCGCGCAGAACGACATCCTGGGGACGCCGCCGATCCTGAGCGTCGAGCCCGGCCAGCGGCAACTGGTGCGCCTGACCCGGCTGGTGCCCCCGCCCGGGGTACCCGAAAAGCCCTATCGCATCGTCGTCGACCAGATCCCCACCGCGCCCGATGTCGCCGCCGGAGCCCCGCAACAGGCCAGCGGCGCCGCGATCGCATTCCGCATGCGCTATTCGCTGCCGCTGTTCTCCTATGCGGCGGATACCGGCCACGCCGCCAAGGGCCGCGACAAGGCCGCCACGCCTCCGCCCCCGTCCCATCTGGGCTGGCGCACCGGATCGGACGACAAGGGCCGCTTCCTGGAGATCCGCAACGACGGCCCCGGCCATGCCCGGCTGACCGACGTGGCCTTCAGTGGCAAGCCCGGTTCCAGAGCGGGGGGAAAAGGGAGCGCCAAAGTGGCCGACGGCCTGTTCGGCTACGTACTGCCCGGCGCGACGATGCGCTGGCCCCTGCCGGCGGGGACCGAGCCCACCGGCGATCTCGTCGCCAGCCTCAACGGCGATCCCGGCGCCCGCATCGAGCGGCTGCCGGAATGACCCGGAGTGCGCCCGCCGCTATCCCCGGCCGCCCGAACGGCCCTGAAGTCGGCCCTCACTACGGCGATCGCGAGCGCCGTGGTGCTGCCCCCGGGCCCGTCCCGCGCGGCCGAGGCACCGGCAGCCGCACCGGCGGCGGCGGATGCCGGGGCGTGGTCGGACCTGCCCCCGCCCCCGGCCCGCATCGACGTGGACGCCGACCAGCGGCTGCAACTGGAACTCGTCGTCAACGGCATGGAGAGCGGCATCGTGGTCCCCGTCGTCAAGCGGCGTGACCGCTTCGAGGTGCGCACCGCCGACCTGCGGCGCACCGGCATGCAGTTTGCCTCCCCTGCCGAGACGATCTTTCCGGACGACCTCGAAGGCGTCGCCGTCGATTATGACGCGGCGCGCCAGCAGTTGCACCTGACGGTCTCGCCGCGCTACCTGCCCAGCCAGCGCATCGGCGCGTCCCGCGAAGGCCTGCGCCGCGCCGCGCAGGATACCGGGGCGCTGCTCAACTACGATCTCTACGTCACCGGCGGCGGCAATGCGCCGACACAGGCCTCGCTCTGGCAAGAGGCGCGCGTGTTCGGGCCGATGGGCGTGCTGTCCTCCACCGGCGTGCTGCAGACCGGCACCGGGCGCCCCTTCATCCGCTACGACACCCACTGGCGCTGGTCGGACGAGCGCACGATGACCACCGTGGAAGCCGGTGACGTCATCACCCGCACGCTGTCCTGGGCCAGCGCCGTGCGGCTGGGCGGGGCGCAAGTCTCACGCGATTTCGCGGTGCGGCCGGACGTGGTGACCTATCCGCTGCCCGAATTCGCCGGGACCGCCGCCCTGCCCTCCACCGTGGACCTGATCGTCAACGGCCAGCGGATCGCGGGGAGCCGGGTCAATCCCGGGCCCTTCTCGCTCGATACGCTGCCGCCGATCAACGGGCGGGGAGAGGCGAACCTGATCGTCACCGACATGCAGGGCCGCAGCATCGCGACCTCGATGCCCTTCTACGTCAGCAGCACCCTGCTGCGCCCCGGGCTGACCGACTACTCGCTCGCCGCCGGAGCGTTGCGGCGCAATTACGGCCGCCGCAGCTTCGACTACGGGGCGATGGTGGCGGGCGGCTACGCGCGGCACGGACTGACCGACGGGGTGACGCTGGAGATGCGCGCCGAACTGGCGCAGGAACTGCGCCTGATTGGCGGCGGCGCGGTGGTCAAGCTGGGCAACTTCGGCGTCGCCAGCGCCTCCTACAGCCGCAGCTTCGGAGATGGCGCAAGCGGCGGCCAGCTGGCGCTCGGCTACGAGTACCAGACGCAGCGCTTCACGCTGGGCGTGCAGCATATCCGGCAGGACCGGGACTACCTCGACCTCGGCCTGATCGACAGCGAGCTGGACGGCGGGCGCGAGCGCACCACCGCCGCCACCGCCAGCCTGTCGCTCGGTTCCGCCGGGACGCTGGGGGTCGGCTACTTCGAACTGCGCGACCGGTCACGCGACACCACGCGTTTTGCCAATGCCTCGTGGGCGCTGCCGCTGTGGGGCCAGAGCCGGCTCTACGCCACGCTCTCGCGCGAGTTCGCGGATCGCGGCTGGTCGGGCGCGCTTACGCTGACCCTGCCGCTGGGCAGCGGCACCGTCAGCGGCGGAGTGACGCGCGACGAGCAGGGACGCATGGGGCTGCGCGCCGACTATAGCCGGCCGGTGCCGACCGACGGCGGCATCGGCCTCAACGCCAGCGCCTGGAGCGAGGACGGCGCCAGCCCGTACTTGCGCGGCGACGTGATCTGGCGGACCCAGCCGATCCAGCTGCGCGCGGGCGCCTATGGCCGCGATGCGGTGACCGGCTGGTTCGGCGCGAGCGGCTCGCTGGTGTTCATGGACGGCGCCCTGTTCGCCGCCAACCGCGTGACCGACGCCTTCGCCGTCGTCAACACCGGCGGCGAGGCCGGGGTGCCCGTCCGCTACGAGAACCAGCTGATCGGCGAGACCAACCGCCATGGCCAGCTGATGATCCCCACCGCCAGCGCCTATTACCCGGCCCGCTACGACATCGACACGCTCTCGCTGCCGCCCAACGTCAAGGCCACCGAAGTCAGCCGCAAGGTCGCCATCGCGGCGGGCAGCGGCCACGTCATCCGCTTCGACGTGGAGCGCATGACGCCCGCGCGCGCGATCCTGACCGACGCCGGGGGCACACCCCTGCCCGCCGGCGCGATCGCCACCACCGATCGCGGCGAAACCACTTATGTCGGCTGGGACGGCATGCTCTACCTGGAGAACGTGGCCCCGGACAACGCGGTGACGGTGCAGTTGCCCGCAGGCGCATCGTGCCGGGTGCGCTTCACCGCGCAGGCCAGCGGGGACGGCATCATCGATCTGGGGAGGCTGGCATGTCGCCCCTGATCCGCCGGTTGCTGGCCCCCGCCGCCGCGCTCTCGGCCGCGGTCCTTGCACCCGGCGCCGCGCGGGCCTGCACCGTATCGGGCTCCACCGTCGACCTCGGCGCCGCGAGTTCCTACACCGTGGCGAGCACCGCGCAGCAGGGGAGCGGCTCGGCCGGGCTGCAGTGCGACGTCACGCTGGCCCTGCTCACCACGCATTACGTCGGGCTGCGGCTGGAGGCATCGACCTTCCTGCTGACCGGGCCGAACGGGGCGACGATCTCCTACGTCGCCTCGTTGTCGCAGAACGGTGCGGCGCTGACGGTGGGGACGTTCCAGAACCTGTCCTCACTCGCCGTGCTGAGCCTGTTCGCGGGGACCAACAACGCGGTGCCGATCTATATCCGAACGGTCCCCAAGTCGGCGCTGCCGGCGGGGACGTACAGCGGCTTCATCGACTTGCGCTGGTACTACTCGGTCTGCTCGCTGGGCGCGGTCGTCTGCCTGAGCTATTCGGCCAGCCCCGCCTTCCAGCGGCCCGGCCTTGGCGGAACCGTGGTCTGGGGGACGGGCACGGCGGTGCGGGTCAACGTCCAACTGGTGGTGCAGAACGACTGCATCATCACCGCCCCCAATGCCGCCTTCGGATCGGCGCCGCTGGTCGGCAGCTTCAACCCGGTCACGCGCACGATCCTGATCCGCTGCAGCGCCGGAGCGGCCTATACGGTCGGCCTCGACAACGGCGCCAATGCCGACAACGGAGTGCGCCGGATGCGCAGCGGCACTTCCAGCAATTACCTGCGCTACGAAATCTACAAGACCGCCAGCTCCGCAGACCGCTGGGGGCCGACCGGCGCCGCCCGGCGCAGCAGCGCCACGGCGGACAGCAATGCCGGCACCTACGATTCGGTCACCACGCAAGGCTACACCTACCGCGCCGCGATCCTGCCGGGCCAGGTGACGCCGCCCGCCGGTTCCTATACCGACACGGTGCGGATCGACGTGACGTTCTGACTATATGTCCTTGAGTTCGCTCACGAACTCGTAGCGATCGCCGCGATAGACCGAGCGGGTGAACTCGACGATCCGGCCATCGGCGATGCGCGTGACACGCTCGATGCGCAGGACTTCGGAGTTCTGCTTGACGCTGAGGATGCCCGCCTCTGTCGGCGTCGCCAGCGAGGCCCGCACCCGCTGGATGCCCGAAGTCGGCCGGAATCCGTGGCTGTCCAGCGCCTGATAGAGCGAATCCCCCAGCGCATCGAGATCGGGCAGGAACTGCGCCGGGATCACCGCGTGCTCGATCGCCAGCGGCTCGCCCCCGGCCAGACGCACGCGCCCCAGCCGCGCCACCCGTGCGTTGCCCGATACTTCCAGCGCAGCGGCCTCTTCCTCGGTGGGCTGGGCGTAAGTCTTGTTGATCCACACCACGCCGGGCGCTTCCCCGCGCGATCGGGTATCGTCGCTGAAGCTGGAGAGCTTGCCGCCCGGCGTCTCGATCCGCCGCGCGACGAAGGTGCCCGAGCCCTGCTTGCGGACCAGCACGCCTTCCTCGATCAGTTGCTCGATGCCCTTGCGCACCGTGACGCGCGACATTCCCGCCATCTCGCTGAGATCGCGCTCCGACGGAAGCGCGCCGCCCGGATCGATGCCGCCGCTGCTGATATGCTCGCGCAGGGATCGCGCCAGCTGCAGGTAGAGCGGCCCGCCATCGTCGTTCCGGGTCAGGGGAAAGTCACGCATCGTCGGTCAGTCTCGCCCTTCCAGCGCCGTCAGGGCCTTGCGCAGATCGCCGCCGTGCGTGTCCAGCAGTGCCTGCCCCTCGGCGACGGACCGGCCGAGCGCGACGAGCACGCCGAGCCGGATTTCATTGTCCGCCACCTCAAGGGCCTGCGCGGCCGCCTCGGCGTCCACCCCGGCGATATCCTGAACCATGCCGCGCCCGCGTTGCAAGAGCTTCTCGTTGGAGATGCGCATGGCGACCATGCGCCCTTCGTAGACCAGCCCCAGCCGGATCATGATCGCGGTGGACAGCAGGTTGAGCATCGCCTTCTGCGCGGTGCCCGCCTTCATGCGGGTGGAGCCGCCGACGATCTCGCTGCCGGTGACCGCGCAGACCGGATGCTCGGCCGCGTCCAGCAGCACCGAACCGGCGTTGTTGGCGATGGCGATGGTAAGCGCGCCAAGGCTGCGCGCCTGCTCGATCGCGGCGAGCGTATAAGGCGTGCGGCCGCTGGCGGCGACGCCGATCACCACGTCATCGGGGCCGACGCCCGCCGCGACGATCTCCGCGCGGCCCGCCTCGACATCGTCCTCGGCGCCTTCGTAGGCTTCGGTGAGCGCGCTGACGCCGCCCGCCATCAGGAACACCATGCGCGTCATCGGCCAGCCGTAGGTCGGCCACAGCTCCGCGCCGTCCTGCACCGCAAGGCGGCCCGAAGTACCGGCACCGACGAAGACCAGCCGTCCGGTCCTGCCCAGCCGGCTCGCCGCCGCTTCGGCCGCGCGCGCGATGGCCAGGGTCTGCGACTGGAGCGCGGCGATCGCGGCCATCTGCCCTTCCAGCATGGCCTCGACGGCCAGCTCGGTCGGCCAGAGGTCGAGGTCGCGGTAACGGGGGTCGAGAGCTTCGGTTTTCATGGGATACCTTGGATCAAGTTGCGGCCACGATGGCCTTGCCGGAACCGGCAGGCACGACGCAGACCACGAAGGCCACGACGGTGGCGATGCAGAGCTGGAACGGGAACGACAGGCCGCTGAGCACTTCCGGCATCCCGATGGAATGCGCGATACCGGGCTGAAGCAACAGAACCGTGACGAAGCCGACGATGAGCGAGGCGATCACCGAGCCGGTCGTCCCGCGCGTGGTGAACAGCGCGGTGAAGTAGACGCCCAGCAGTCCCGCATAGGTGAACACCATCACCTGCAGCGCGAACTCCAGCAGGCCCATGTCGGTGTAGCGCTGCCAGTAGAACGAGACGATCGCCATCACGAACATCGCAAAACCGATCACGCCCATCCCTGCGCGCCCGGCGCTGACGTAGTGGTGCTCCGGCGGGCTCGAACGCTTCTCCTTCCACGGCCGATAGAAGTCCTGCACCAGCACCGAGGACATCGCATTGAGCGCCGAATTGGTGGTCGCCACCGCCGCCGCGCAGATGCCGATCGTCACGAGGCCGCGGAGGCCGCCCGGCAGCTGGGTGAGGATATAGTGCATGAAGATGCTGATCTTCTCGCCGCCGAACTGGTTCCCGGCGGACGCGGTGGCGCCGCCCATCAGGTCCGGCCTGTCGTAGAACACGTAGAGCAGCAGGCCGATCACGATGAACATGCCCACCACCGGCAGCGTCGCGAAGACGGAGAGGTAGAGGCTTTTGGCACCGGTCTTCGCGTCCTTGCACGACAGCAGGCGCTGCGTGGTGTCCTGGTCCATGCCCGCGTTGGCAATGTAGAGCAGCGAAAGCCCCAGCACGATCGCCAGCATCGAGAACGGCCGCGACAGGTCCATGGAAAAGTCGAAGAACTTCAGCTTGTTGACGCCTTCGGGCGTGTGCATCAGCCCCTGCACGATCTCTCCGGTCGAGGCCGGGATCGACAGCCGCAGGAACACCAGCACTGCGATGGCCGAGCCGAGGTAGACGACGAACTGGATGAGGTCGTTCCACAGCACCGACTTGAGGCCGCCGACGAACGTGAACAGCACGCTCGCCACGATCAGCACGGCGGCCGCGATCATGATCCCCTGCGCCTCGACGGTGCCGGTGATGACCATGGCCAGCGCGATCGCCGCCAGATAGACGCGCGCCCCGCCCGCGAACACGCGGCCGACAAGGAACATGCCGCCCGCCCAGCGCGTCGCCTTCTCGGAGAAGCGCAAGGTCAGCAGTTCGTAGGCGGTGGTCGCCTTGATCGCGTAGAAGCGCGGGATCATCACGTGCGCCACGAAGATCGCGCCGATGAGGCCGCCGATGTTGCCGCTAAGGTACGTGAGGTCGCCGTGGTAGCCGTAGTCCGGCCCGCCGAGGAACGTCGCGGCGGACTGCGTGGCGGACAGCACCGAGATCGCCGCCAGCCATGCGGGCACGCTGCCGCCGGCAAGGAAATAGTCATGCGCCGAGGCGGTCTTGCGCGGCGTGAAGATCCACCCGCCCGCGACCAGCAGCAGCAGGTAGGCGGCGATCACCAGCCAGTCCGCCAGGGAAAACGGCAGTGTCATCGCGATAGTCTCCGAAATGGGCGCTGGGCCTCGGGGGCTTCGACAAGCTCAGTCTGAGCGGTACTGAGAGTAAATCTCTAAATTCCGCTCAGGCTGAGCTTGTCGAAGCCCCCCGCGTCAGGGCGCTCCCCACAAAGAAAAAAGCGGGCGCCCGGCCGGAGGAGAGTTGGCCGGGCGCACCGTCAGGGGGGGAATGCTCCTCAGATTTGCGCGGTCAGCGAGAAGCCGAACGTGCGCCCGAGGATGTCGTACGTGTCGGGGAAGGTGTTGAACACACCGCCCGTCGACACGTAGGGGGGGTTCTTGTCGAACAGGTTGTAGATTCCGGCGGTCATCGTGATGCCCTTCTGGAACTCACGCGAGGCCGACAGGTCGAAGGTGTTCTGCGCCGAAATCGTCTCGGTCGAACCCGCAGCGCTCGACTTCACCTTGCCGATGCGCTGCCAGTCGAACTGGATGGTGCCACGGCCGAACAGCAGACCGACGCCCGCCGTGTGGCGATAGTCGGGCTGCACCAGCGTGGTGCCGTCGCTCGAACAGGTGGCGCCGAAGGTGCCCTTGCACTGCACCGCGCTGACCGTTGCGTTGGCCTGGATCGTGTACGAAGTCACGATGTTGCCCTGATAGCTGAAGCGCACGCCCACATCGCCCAGGAACTCCGGACGCGCCGTGTAGGTCGCCGAGATGTCGAAGCCGCGCTGAACGATGCGGCCCAGGTTCTGGTTGTTGACGTAGGCATCCTTGAAGGTGCCGTCCTCGTTGCGCGTCACCAGGGCGCACAGCGGATTGCTGGCCGAAGGGTTGGTGATGTAGCAGCTGGTGATCGCCGCGATCGGCTGGATCACGCCGACCGCGCCCTTGAGGTTCATCTCGTACCAGTCGAGGGTGGCGTTGAAGCCCGGCAGGAAGGTCGGCGTGAAGACCGCGCCGATCGTCTTGGTCTTGCCGGTTTCCGGCTGCAGGTCGGGGTTGCCGCCGTAGTAGTAGTTGCCGGTCAGGTAGCTCGCCGAAGTCGAGTCCGCCGAACCCACGGCCGGGGCGCCGAAGCGCGCGCACTGCGCGGCATCGCCGGTGCCCAGCACGCACGGATCGCCGCCGTAGCGCGGCTTCAGGCGGTCGACGGTGACAAGGTTGCTGAACGGCAGCGAGGAGACGCCGCCCGCGAATTCACCGAAGTTGGGCGTACGCAGCACGCGCTGGAAAGTACCGCGAACCCGCAGGTTGCCATCGACCTTCCAGTTGGCCTCCATCTTCCACGTGCCGTGCGTGCCCCACAAGTCGTACTTCGACAGGCGGTAGGCGCCGCCCACGTCGAACTTCTCGATCAGCGGCAGGTCGTGCAGCACCGGGATCAGCACTTCGCCGTAGAGTTCGACAACGTCGAACTTGCCCTTGTAGGCCGCCTGCACGCCTTCCTTGTACGTGTTGCCGGTCAGCAGCGCGCTATCCTGGCCGATGCTGGCGGTCTCGCGGCGGTATTCGACACCGGCGGCGAAGCCGATCGGACCGGCGGGGAGCGAGAACAGCTCTTCCGACGTACCGCTCAAGGTGCCGGCGGTGACGAACTGGTCGCGCTTGCGGTGGAAGCTGCTGATGTCGCTGGTCAGGCCGTCGATCAGGCCCTCACTCGAGAAGATGTCACCCATCGACGCCAGCGTGGCGAAGTTGTTCACGCCCGAAGCGTTGTTGACGAGGCCGTCGCCGGTGATCTCGGTGCTCTCGGTCGAGCGCCCGTACTGGGCGTAAACGTTCCAGTTGATCGCGCTGGTCAGGGCACCGCGCAGGCCGGTCTGGGCCTGGAAGGTGTCGCGATCGGTGTGGTACATGATGATCTGGTTCAGCGAGCGCGAGACGTTTACTTGCGCGGTGCCGTTCACGAACGTCAGCTGGTTGCGAATGTCATCGGTGAGGTACGGGTTGCTCTCGCTGACCGAAACGGTGCGGCTGAGCGCGACCGGGGTGGCGCCGACGGTGCCGGTCTCGGTCGAGCGCGAGTTGTTGAACATCGCGCGGCCGTAGACTTCGATCGCGGGGGTCAGCTCGTACTTGAACAGCGCGGCGGCGTTGATGCGCTTCAGGCCCGAAGTCAGCGGATAACGGCTGCTGATGTTCGAGGTCGAGGCGGGCGAATCGGTGAAGGCGCCGCTGTCGGTGAAGCCGAAGGTGTTGCCGCTGGCCACGTCGGTATAGACGCCGCCGGTGCTCGGGATCGTCGAGTTGGGCGTCGTCGCCCAGTCGCGCTGGCCGGCGCGGATCATGTCGCGCTGCGTGTAGTCGAGGGCGACGACCACATGGCCGCGATCGCCCAGGCCGGTGCCGACCATGACCGAACCGCCGTACTGCGCGCCGCCATGCTCGGACAGACGCGCCGCCGAAGTGCCGCGCACGCCTTCGAAATCGTCGTTGAGGATGAAGTTGACGACGCCCGCGACCGCGTCGGCGCCGTAGACCGCCGCCGCGCCGCCGGTCAGCACGTCAACGCGCTTGATGAGCGAGGCCGGGATCGAGTTCACGTCCATCGAGTTACGGAAACCGAACGGGGTGCCGCGGGTGCCGTCGATCAGCACCAGCGTGCGGCTCTGGCCGAAGTTGCGCAGTTCGAGGACTTGCGCGCCGAAGGCGTCGCTACCCTGCGAACCCTGGCGCACACCGCCCGAAAGCTGGGGAAGCTTGGTCGAGAAATCCTCGATCGTCAGCGCCGCCTGCAGCTTGATCTGCTCTTCCGAAGTGGAGGCGATCGGACTGCTGGAGGTGTTGCCCGGCATCTTGATGCGGGTGCCGGTGACGATGATGTCGTTGCCGGTCGCCGAATCGTCCGCCGACTGGGCATAGGCGGGCGCGTGGGCCAGCGCGACGACCAGCGCGGCCATGGCAACGGCATTCCTGTGAGACTTAACCATCGGATTCCCCTTCATATTTCCAATATCCCTGAACCCAGTCACCGCTCGATCCCGTCATGGTGCGACCCAAGGACTCGGCAGCGTTTTTGCTGGATTTTTGCATCAACCATACCGGTTCCAATTTGTAAAGTACCGGTATTGTATTGGTGTTATATTAGGCTGCCAGAGCCTCGGGCCGCCAGAGGGTGCCGCCGGTCAGCGGCGCCGCGACCCCGGTGGTGCCGGGATAGGTCAGCGGCAACCCCCGCAGGGACCGCGCCGCGAGGAAGGCCATCGCCTCCGCCTCGACGAAATCGCTGCGCAGGCCGAGGTCGTCGGCGGTGCGGCAGATGCCGAGACGATCCCGCAGCGCCTGCATCAGCACCGGGTTGTGACAGCCGCCGCCGCAGACCACCCAGAGCTTCGGCGCCTCAGGCAAGCTGCGCGCCGCCAGAGCCACCGAATCCGCCGTGAACGCCGTCAGCGTCGCCGCCGCGTCCTCCAGCGAACAGGCGTCGGCCCAATCGAGCGGAAAGTCGTAGCGGTCAAGCGACTTCGGCCCCTGCCCCCGGAAATGCTCGTGCGAGAGAAGCTGCGCCAGCACCGCCGCGTCCACCCGGCCCGCCGCCGCGAAGCGCCCGCCATCGTCGTAGCGCCCAGCCCCGCGCGCCTGCACCACCTGGTCGATCAGCCCGTTGGCAGGCCCGGTATCGAACGCCACCAGCTCGCCCTGCCCACCGATGTACGTGACATTCGCCACCCCGCCGAGGTTGAGGAACGCCACGGGACCTTCGAGCCCCAGCTTCGCCGCCAGTGCCGCGTGATAGGCCGGCACCAGCGGCGCGCCCTGCCCGCCCGCCGCCAGATCGTCGAGCCGCATCTGACCCACCACCGGCGCGTCCAGCGCATCCGCGAGCGCCTGCGCATCGCCGATCTGCACGGTCAGCGCCCGCTCGGGCCGGTGCAGCACGGTCTGCCCATGAAACCCCACGAGATCGGGCCGCCGACCCGCCCGCGCGATGACTTCCCGCGCCGCCCGCACATGCACCTGATGCACCACCGCCGAGGCCGCCGCAAATAACGCAGGCGCCTCGCCGAACCCGTTCCACGCCAGCGCCTGCGCAGTGGCATGCTCGATCACCGACCGCTCGGCATCGGAAAACGGCGCGAGGAACGCCGGACCGAATCCCTCGATCCGCTCGCCGTCGGTCTCGACCAGCGCCGCATCGACACCGTCGAGCGAAGTCCCGCTCATATATCCGAGCACCAGCATGCGTACGCCTCCGCCGACATGATGCCGACTTGCAGACGCGGCATCCTAGAATGAACGGGCGGACAGGTATCATCTCCGTCACGAATGACAAAACCAATTTAATGCCACTTGTGTAAAATCGGCAAACTGGTATCAGTCATCGCATGCACTCAACGACACTCAACAGCGCCACAAGGATGGCACAGGAGGCCAACGAGGCCCCCGCACGCGCCGCGCAGCAGCTGCGCCTGAACGCCGATCTCGTCCGCGACGCCGGCCGCACCCTGCGCGACCTTGCCCCGCCCTTCGCGGCGACTCTGGCGCGCGGCAGTTCGGATCAGGCTGCCGCCTTCGCCAAGTTCCTGCTTGAGACGTGCGCGGGCGTGCCCACGCTCAGCCATGCGCCTTCGATCGGCTCGCTCTACCATGCCACCTCGGCCCGGTTCGCGGGCGTGCCGCTGATCGCGATCTCGCAGTCCGGCCGCAGCCCGGACCTCATCGCGGCGGCCGAGGATGCGCGCCGCCAGGGCGCGGTGGTGATCGCCGTGGTCAACGACACCGCATCGCCGCTGGCCGATCTCGCGCAGATCGTCATCCCCGTCCATGCCGGTCCCGAAACCAGCGTCGCGGCGACCAAGAGCTTCGTGTGCACCCTCGTCGCGCTCGCCCATCTGGTCGCCGAGTGGAGCCAGGACGCCGCGCTGCTCGCCGCGCTGGAAACCACCGGCGAAGTGCTGCAGCAGGCTGCGAACGCCGATTGGACCGGCGCGGTGCCGCTGCTAAAGGACGCGAGCGAGATGCTCGTGCTCGGCCGTGGCCCCACCCTGCCGATCGCGGGCGAAGCCGCGCTCAAGCTGAAGGAAACATCGAGCCTGCATGCCGAAGCCTTCTCCAGCGCCGAAGTGGCGCACGGTCCGATGACTCTGGTCGGCGCGGGCGACCCGGTGCTGGTGCTCGCCCCGCTCGACGCCGCGCGCACCGGCCTGCACGAGCGGCTGGCGGACTTCGCCGCGCGCGGTGCCAACGTGATCGCCGCCGGGCTCCCCGAGGACGTCGCCCCCGCCGGAACGATCCTGCCCTTCGCGACGGACAGCCACCCGGTGCTCGGCGCCATCGCCCAGATCCAGAGCTTCTACGCGCTGGCCGAGGCGCTTTCGCTGGCGCGCGGGCGCAACCCCGACAGCCCGCCGCATCTCAACAAGGTTACGCGCACCCTATGACCGGCCCTATGAACGGCACTGCTCTCGTCGGCGCCCGCATCGTGCTGGCCGATCGCGTGGTGGAGGGGCAGGCGCTGCTGCTCGACGGTACGCGCATCCTCGGCCTTGCCGACACCGTGCCGGCCGATTTCACGGCCCATGATCTGCGCGGCGGCTGGCTGCTGCCGGGCTTCATCGACACGCAGGTCAACGGCGGCGGCGACGTGCTGTTCAACGACATGCCCAATGTCGAGGGCATCCGCGCCATCGCGCAGGCGCACCGCCGTTACGGCACCACCGGCCTGCTGCCCACTCTCATCAGTGACTATGCGCCGGTGGTCGAGGCCGCGATCGCGGCAGGTGAGGAAGCGCTGGCGGCGGGCGTACCCGGCGTGCTGGGCGTCCACATCGAAGGACCGCACCTCAACCCGGTGAAGAAGGGCATCCACGACGCGCAGCGTTTCAGCACCGTGGACGACACCGTCGTCGCGCGGCTGGCCGCGCCCTCCAAGGGCCGCCGCATCGTCACCCTTGCCCCCGAACTGGCGCCCGAGGGCGCAGTGCGCGCGCTGGCGGAGGCGGGCGTGCTGGTCTGCGCCGGGCACAGCCTGGCCGACTACGACCAGACCCGCGCCGCGCTGGCCGAGGGGCTGGTCGGCTTCACGCACCTGTTCAACGCGATGACGCAGTTCCTCAGCCGCGATCCCGGCATGGTCGGCGCCGCGCTGGAGGACCGCGCCAGCCACTTCGGGCTCATCGTCGACGGGCTCCACGTCCATCCCGCCTCGCTGCGGGTGGCGCTGGCCGCGCGCGGCATAGAGGGCGCGATGCTGGTCACCGACGCGATGCCGCCGGTGGGCGGGCGCAGCAACCGCTTCTCGCTGATGGGCCAGGACATCGCCGTCGTCGACGGCACTTGCCGGGGCCCCGACGGCACGCTGGCCGGATCGGCGCTGACGATGGCGCAGGCCTTGCGCAACGCGATGGACATGCTGGGCTGCGACATCGTGACCGCCTCGCGGCTGGCGAGCGGCAACCCCGCGCGCTTCCTGCGCCTCGACCACGAGACCGGCGGGATCGCGCCCGGCCTGCGCGCCGACCTCGTCCACCTGAGCGAGACGCGCCACGTCACCGCCACCTGGATCGGCGGCGCGCGCGAGGACAGCCGCGAATGATCCCGGAACTGGGTCTGATCGAAGGCCGCTTCGGCCGCATCTGGGACGAAGCCGAGCGCGGGTACGTAGTGCGCACGCTGGCCGATGCGGGCTACGGCTTCTACCACTATGGCCCCAAGGCGGACCGTCCGCTGCGGCGCGAATGGCGCGTGGCCCACACTCCCGCGCATAGCGAGGCGCTGGCCCGGCTGGGCGCCGAAGTGCGCGGCGCAGGCATGCGCTTCGGCATCGCAATCACCCCCGTAGGCTCGACCCACCCGTTCGACGACGAGGCCCGCGCCGACCTGAAGCGCCGCGTCGCCGACCTCGACGCGATCGGCATCGACGACCTTTGCGTGCTGTTCGACGACTTGCGCGGCGACATGCCCGAACTTGCCGCGCGGCAGGCCGATGTCGTCAACTTCTGCGCCGACCTCACCCATGCCTCGCGGGTCTATACCTGCCCGACGTACTATTCGGACGACCCGGTGCTGGACCTCGTCTTCGAACAGCGGCCGCAGGACTATCTGGGCGAGATCGGGCGGCGGCTCGACCCGGCGGTGCAGGTCTACTGGACCGGCGAGGAAGTCTGCGCGAAGGCAATCGAGCCCGCCCATCTGGAGCGCGTGGCGGGCGAACTCGGCCGTCCGGTGTGCCTGTGGGACAACTGGCCGGTGAACGACGGCGCCCGCATGTCGCGCTTCCTGCACTTGCGCGCCTTCACCGGCCGCAGCGCCGATGCTGCGCAGCATATCACCGGCCACGCGATCAACCCCGCGATCCAGGCACACCTCGGCTGCATCCCCGCGCTGACTCTGCCGATGCTCTACGACCAGCGCGAGCGCTACGCCTATGGCGCCGCCTTCGCTGCGGCATCGCGGGCGTTGCTGGGCGAGGAATTCGCGGCGATGCTGCAGCAGGACATCGCCGCGCTGCAGGACGTCGGACAGGAGCGCCTCGGCGCCCGGGCCGAGCGGCTGCGGGCCCGCTACCGCGCCATCGACCACCCCGCCGCGCGCGAAATCCTGCGCTGGCTGGACGGCGACGACCTGATGACCGACGACGAGGTGCAGACGCAGTGAAGCGCATCCGCGAACTTCTCCTGCAACACCGCTCCCTCGTCATTGCGAGCGCTTCCTTCGTCATTGCGAGCACAGCGAAGCAATCCAGGGCCGCACAAACCGCCCTGGATTGCTTCGCTGCGCTCGCAATGACGAACGGGGGTGACGTACTCGGGGCGGCCAGCCGATGAGCACCGCCGCCTTCCTCGCCGCGCTGCGCGATGCCGCCGGGCGGCGCCATGTGCTGACCTCGGCGCGGGCCACGGCGCGCTATCGCAAGGGCTTCCGCACCGGCGACGGCCCGGCGCTGGCGGTGGTGCGGCCCGGCAGCTTGCGCGAATTCTGGGAGATCGCGAAGCTCTGCGTCGCGGCGGACGTCTCGATCATCGTGCAGGCCTCGAACACCGGCCTGACGGGCGGCTCGACGCCCGATGGCGCGGACTATCCCGGCGGCCTCGTCATCATCAGCACCACGCGGCTGGACAGCCTGAAGGTCATTCGCGGCGGCGCGCAAGTGCTGGCGATGCCCGGCGCCACACTCAACGGGCTGGAACAGGCGCTGCGGCCCTACGGCCGGGAGCCGCATTCGGTGATCGGCTCCTCCTGCCTCGGGGCCTCCGTCATCGGCGGGGTCTGCAACAATTCGGGCGGCTCGCTGGTCCGGCGCGGCCCGGCCTTCACCGAACTGGCGCTCTATGCGCAGGTCCAGCCGGACGGCACGCTGCGCCTCGTCAACCACCTCGGCATTGTGCTGGGCGAGACGGCGGAGGAAGTGCTCCACCGTCTCGACACCGGCGACTACAGCGACGCCGACATCGATGCCGCCGAGGACCGCCGCGCCCACGATCACGACTATGCCGCGCACGTCCGCGACATCGACAGCGCCACCCCCGCCCGGTTCAACGCCGACCCGCGCTGCCTGTTCGAAGCCGCCGGAAGCGCGGGCAAGCTGATCGTCTTCGCGGTGCGCCTCGACACCTTCGCGCGCGAGGAGGAGACCGCCACCTTCTACCTCGGCGCCGCCACGCCCGAACCGCTGACGCAGCTGCGCCGCACGATGCTGCGCGATTTTGCCGCGCCGCCGATCGCGGGCGAATACATGCACGCCGACGCCTTCGACGTCGCCGACCGCTACGGCCGCGACATGTTCGTCGCCATCGAGAAGCTGGGCACTGACCGCCTCCCCGCCCTCTTCGCCGCCAAGGCGCGCTTTGACGGCGTGTTCGGTGAAGGCGTCAGCGACCGGCTGATGCAGCGGGCCGGACGCCTGCTGCCCGACCACCTGCCCCCGCGCATGCGCGAATACCGCAGGCGCTTCGAGCACCACCTGATCCTCAAGGTCTCGCGCGATCAGGCCGCCGACACCCGCGCGCTCCTCGCCCGCCTGTTCCCCGACGCCCACTTCGAATGCAGCGCTAAGGAGGCCGCCAAGGCCTTCCTCCACCGCTTCGTCGCGGCGGGCGCGGCGGTACGCTACCGCGCCGTCCACCGCGATCAGGTGGAGGACATCGTCGCGCTCGACGTCGCGCTACCGCGCAATACCCGGCAATGGCGCGAAGAACTGCCGCAGGACTTGTCCGCGCGCTGCGTTCACACGCTCTACTACGGGCACTTCTTCTGCCAGGTGTTCCATCAGGACTACATCGTGCGGAAGGGCACCGATCCGCTCGCCTTCGAGCATGCGCTGTGGGCGCTGCTCGACGCGCGCGGGGCGCAGTATCCGGCCGAGCACAACGTCGGCCACCTCTACGTCGCGAAGCCGGAGCTGGCGGATTTCTACCGCAGCATCGACCCGCGCAACCAACTCAACCCCGGCATCGGCCATACCCCCAAGGGCCGTGACTGGACGCAAGGAACCCCCGCATGACCTACTACCTCGGCATCGACGCAGGCGGCAGCAATTGCCGGGCGCGGCTCATCAATGCTGCGGGCGACGTGATCGGCGAGGGCCGCTCGGGCACCGCCAACGCGCGCATCGGCATGGAAGCGCTCTATGAAACGCTGAAGGACACCGCCGATCAGGCGGCGGCGCAGGCGGGCCTCACCGCGGCGCAGCGCGCGACCATCCACGCCGGCATGGGCATCGCCGGCATCACCCGCCCCGGCGTGCGCGAGGCGCTGGCGGAACTGGACTTCGGCTTCGCCTCCGCCGCCTACGCCACCGACGCGCAGATCGCCAACCTCGGCGCCCACGGCGGGCAGGACGGCGCCATCCTCATCATCGGCACCGGCAGCGCCGCGCAGCTGCGCGTGGAGGGCCGCGAGTTCACCATCGGCGGCTACGGCTTCCCGATCTCCGACGAGGGCAGCGGCGCCGCGCTCGGCCTCTCCGCGATGCGCCACGCCCTGCGCGCGCTCGACGGCCGCACCCGGAAGACCCCGCTGAGCGCCGCCGTCACCGAACGCTTCGAGCACGACACCGCACAGGCCATCGCCTGGATGGACCACGCAAGCCCGCGCGACTACGGCACGTTCGCACCGCTGGTGATGGACTATGCCGAGGCCGACGACGCCATCGCCCGCTCGATCGTGGAGAACGCCGCCGGGCACATCGAGCGCTTCATCGAGACCATCTTCGAGCGCGGCGCCACCCGCTGCACCCTCGTCGGCGGCCTTGCCCCGCGCATGAAGCCGTGGCTGCGCAACCGCACGGTCGAACGGCTGAGCGAGGCCATGGGCGATTCGCTCGACGGCGCGCTGAGGCTGGCGGGGTATGTGCCGCAAGGTGCCTGATCTCGAACTCGTCCCCGAACTCGTAATAGTTGCGGGGGCGAGCGGCCAGCATGCCGCCGTGGTCTACGAAGCCGCCGTGCTGTCCGGCATGCGCGTGGCCGGGTTCGTGACGATGAAGGACGAAGCCCCGGCCGAACTGCTCGACTGCCCGCCGCTCGGGCCGCTGGAGGCATGCGCGATTTCCGGGCGACGGTTCGTGGTCGCCTGCGGAGACAATGCCCTGCGCCGCGACCTGACCGCACGGCTGGAGGCGAAGGGCGCGCCTTTCGCGGCGGTCGTGCATCCTTGCGCGATCGTCTCGCCCAGTGCGCGGGTGGCGGCGGGCGCGGTGGTCCTCGCGGGCGCCATCATCGGCCCGCGCGCCGCGATCGGGGCGGGCGCGATCGTCAATCACGCGAGCGTCGTGGACCATGACTGCACGGTCGATGCCTTCGCCAACATCTGCCCCGGCGTGCGCCTGGCAGGCTGCGTGAGCGTGGAAGCGGGCGCCTTCGTCGGCCTCGGCGCGGCGGTGATCCCGGGCCTGCGGATCGGCCGCGAGGCGGTGGTCGGTGCGGGCGCGGTGGTGATCCGCGACGTCGCGGCGGGCGTCACGGTCGCAGGCGTGCCAGCGAAGGTGCTGCGAGGGTGATGGCGAAGGAAGCCGTCATTGCCCGGAAGTGAAGAAAAGCAGAAAGAATGGTTCACGCAGAGGCGCGGAGACTCGGAGGATAAGCGCTTGCGGCGAGGCTGCGTATCGCTTCGAGGCTGCGGTTTACTTGTAGGTGGATAATGAAATGACCCTGCGGCTCGGAGCGACGCCTCTGCGTGAAAAATTCTTCTTTGTTCCGAGCAGTTCGGCCAATGTCCGCTCGTGGGTGGGGGAGGCGGAACTGTCCCGAGGGGCTTCGTCATCCTGAACTTGTTTCAGGATCCATCGGGCAGTTGGTGCCGGCACGTCGTATCGCAAACCGCCATCTCGGTTTGCTGATCGGGAACCTGAGCTACCGACTTGATGGACCCTGAAACAAGTTCAGGGTGACGGCGGATTTGGGTGGTTAGTTGCCGTTGCGAAGCTCGAACTTTGCAGAGAATTTCCGCCCGCGAAGAGGGCAACCGCGACTAACAGAAGACACGACTCTCCATCGGGTTACATAGTCGACGAGCGCAGCGCCCCTGTCGTCCGCAAGATTTGACGAGCAGCCGTTCAGATGGCCGCCTCCTGCAATCCTGCAAGTTACAAGAACGTCAGCTTCGGGAAAAGGATCACGGTCTCGATCCGGCAACGATGGCATCGTTGGCCGTACCAATTTGACGTCATTGGGGCTGAAGGCGAGTGGACATTCAGCTGCCGCCGCAAAGGTTGGGAACAGAATGACAGGTAGAAAAGCAGCTATCCCGCGCATGGGGAAAGCTTAAGCCCAAGAATGAACGACCGCAATGTGCGTGTCCGGTCAGGCTGCATTTCCTCCCGAGCGGCGAGCACCGGACGGACGGCTATAGAGCGCAGTGCTCGTCGGCCGTAATGGCGAAAACGGGTGGGAAGCTGTCGTCAGTTCCTCCCCGGCACGGGGAGGGGGACCACCCGCAGGGTGGTGGAGGGGCACCCTCGGTTTGCATGCCATCGCGTTGATACGCTTCCCAATGCCCGCCGATCGAGGTCTGGCGATCCACCGCGTGCCCCTCCACCATGCTTCGCATGGTCCCCCTCCCCCAAGGGGGAGGAAGGGGCGTAACCGGAACAGCGGCAATTGTCTTCGCTGAGCGGCGAACTCGCGTCTTCCCCTCCATCTGCCGGGCGCGCAATTGCCGCAAGCCAGGTTAAGCGTCGCCCGCGCTCACCCCGCCGCGAACGTCACCGTCACCCGCAAGCCCGGCTCCCCGTCGCCGAGTTCCAGCTGCGCGCCCATGCGCTCCACCGTCGAGCGGACGATCGCGAGGCCGAGGCCGCTGCCGGGCGGGCCCTGTTCGCCCTGCAGGCGGGCGAAGCGTGACATCGCGAGGTCGCGCTGGTCGGCCGGGATGCCGGGGCCGGTATCGGCGACGGTGAGGCGGATCGCGCCGTCCGCCGCTTCCAGCTCGATCTGCGCTACGCCGCCGGGGCGGTTGTAGCGGATCGCGTTGTCGACGAGGTTCGACAGCATCTCGAACACCAGCGTGCGGTGGCCCTTGATCCGGTAAGGTTCCTGCCCGCCTGCCTCATCGGGACATTCCAGCCGGAGGTCGACGTCGGCCTCGATCGCCTGCCGGATGCGGCGCGAGATGACGTGGCGGCTCAGTTCCCTGAGGTCGATCTCGTGGTCGGGCGGCAGCACGCCCGCCTCGTCGGCGCGGGCGAGCGTGAGGAGCTGGGTCAGCAGGCGTTCGAGGCGATCGGTCGCCTCCTCGATCTCGTGCAGCGCCTCTCCGGAGCCGCGCCGCGCCAGCGCGAGCTGCACCTTGAGCACCGAGAGCGGCGTGCGCATCTGGTGCGAGGCGTCGGCGGTGAAACGGCGCATGCCGGTGGTGGCATCGTCCAGCCGCGCCAGCAGCCGGTCGAACGAGCGCGACAGCGGACGCAGCTCGCTGGGCAGCGGGCCGGTGTGCAGGGGCGAGAGGTCGGGCGCGGCGCGGGTGTCGCGCGCCTCGATCACGCGGCGCAGGTCCGACAGCGGGCGCAGGCTCCACCCCAGCGCCGGGCGGATCAGCAGCATCACGATGCCCACCAGCACGCATTCGCCGATCAGCAGCGCCAGCATCAGCCGGTCGCGCAGGGTGCGGCGGTTCTGCAACGTCTCGGCCACCTGCACCACCACCGGCGCGGCGATGCGCGGCAGGTTGCGGCGGATCTCGGCGATGCGGATGCGCTGGCCGCGAAAGTCGGCGAAGCGAAAGCGCGGCTCCTCGGTCGAGAGCGCGGCGATGTCGGGCGCGGGCAGGTCGGCATAGCCGGTGAGCAGGGTCTGCCCCACGGCGATGCGGTAGTAGACGTTGTCGCGCTCACCGTTCTCCAGCATCCCGAAGGCGGCGGGCGGCAGGTCGAGGGTGACTTCGCCGCGCTCTACCTGCACGGTCTCGGCGATGGCCCCCAGCGCGCCGCCGAGCACGCGGTCGTTGGTGCGGCGCACGACGTCGGAGATCAGCGCCCAGCCCAGCAGGCCGAGCACCAGCGCCAGCACCGCCAGCGGCCCGACCACCGCCACCAGCAGGCGATGACGCAGCGAGACGGCGCGCTTCATGGAGTTGCTTCGAGAGGCCGCGCCAGGCCCTCCGACAAGCTCAGGGTGCGCGGGGTTGGTGTAGCCTTTCCACTCCCGCTCAGGCTGAGCTTGTCGAAGCCCCCGCGTGCAAACGTCATGCCCGGTCCAGCATGTAGCCGACCCCGCGCACGGTGCGGATCGCCGGGCCATCGGGCGCGAGCTTGCTGCGCAGGCGGGTGACGTTGACCTCCAGCGCATTGGAGCCGACCGGATCGTCGAAACCGAAGACTTCGGCCTGCAGCGTCTCGCGCGTGACGATCTGGCCGGCGCGCGCCGCCAGCGCCTCCAGCACCGCCCATTCGCGGCGGCGCAGTTCGACGAGGCGGCCGGCCACCTCGACGCGCCCCGTGGAGCGGTTCACCGTCATCGTCCCGATCGCGATCTCGGGCGCGGCATCGCCCCCCCGGCGGCGGCTGAGCGCGCGCACGCGGGCCTCCAGTTCCTCCACCTCGAAGGGCTTGCGCAAATAGTCGTCGGCGCCGAGGTCGAGCCCGCGCACCCGGTCGTCGAGCCCGTCACGGGCGGTCAGCATCAAGACCTGCGCCTGGTCGCCGCGCGCGCGCAGGCGGGCGAGCACCTGGAAGCCGTCGATGTCGGGCAGGCCGACGTCGAGGATCACCAGCGAGTACGGTTCCGTGGCCGAAACCGACAGCGCCTCCTCCCCGCCCGCGACGTGATCGACCGCGTGCCCCGCCGCGCGCAGCAGCGAGCCGATCCCGCGCGCGAGGGCGGCGTCGTCCTCGACGATCAGGATGCGCATGACGGGATTCTCATCGGCAAAACTCATGAAAGGTCAGTGACAGGTTGAAAACGTAGATCATCGAGCGCTGCTTATCCGAACATAGAGGCGGAAAGCGAGAGGAGTCGAAAATGCGTTTCATCAACCCCCTACTGGCAATGACGGTCCTTCTGGCCGGACCCGCGGTCGCGCAGGGGTCCGGCGTGCCGCAGCGGCCGGCAGGGTATCCGCGCAGCTACGACACGCTGATCGCGGACGCCCGGGCCGAGGGCAAGGTGCGCATCTACGCCAATGCCGACCGCGCCGAGATGGTGCCGGTGGTGGCACAGTTCAAACGGCTGTTCCCCGGCGTGGCGGTCTATTACGCCGACCTCGGCTCGACCGAGATGTACCAGCGCTACACCCGCGAGACGCGCAGCCGGCAGTATTCGGCGGACATCGTGTGGTCCTCGGCGATGGACCAGCAGATCAAGCTCATCAACGACGGTTACGCGCAGCAGTACGCCAGCCCCGAGAAGCCCGCCCTGCCCGAGACGGCGGTGTGGAAGAACATGGGCTACGGCGTCACCGCCGAGCCGATCGGCTTCGTCTACAATCGCAAAATGGTGCGCGACGCCCTCGCCCCGCGCACGCACCAGGAACTGGAGCAGCTCCTGCGCCGCCGCCGCGTGGAGTTCACCGGCAAGGTGGCGACCTTCGACGCCGCGCGCTCCAACACCGGTTATCTCTATCTCTCTCAGGACTTCCTGGCCACGCGCGACACCCGCTCGCTGGTCGAGGCGATCGGCGCGACGCGCCCGGTACTGGAGACCAGCACCCAGCCGATGCTGGCGGGCGTAGCCTCGGGCAAGCTGGCGATCGCCTACAACGTCATCGGTTCCTACGCGCTGGAGCAGGCGCGGCGCAATCCGCAGATCGGCGTGGTGTTTCCCAAGGACTACACGCTCGTCACCTCGCGCATCGCCTTCATCGGGCGTGATGCGCGCCATCCGGCGGCGGCGCGGCTGTTCCTCGATTTCCTTCTTTCGCGCGCCGGGCAGGCCCAGCTTGCCCGGCACAGTCTGTGGCCGGTGCGCACCGACGTACCCGCCCGCCGCCTACCCGCCCAGCAGACGCGCGTCGTGCGCGTCGGCCCCCAACTTCTCGTCAATCTGGATCACCTGACCCGGCAGCGATTCCTGCGTGAATGGAACGCTGCCTTGGTCACAGGGAGAGAACAAAAACCATGACCCGTACTCTGATGACCGGCGCGGCATTCCTTGCGCTGGCAGTTGCCAACCCCGCGCTGGCACAGGCGCCGACGCGCGACGAACTCGCCGATCTGGTGCGCGCGCAGGCCGCCGAGATCGCCTCGCTGCGCCGGCGCGTCGATGCGCTGGAAGCCACCCGCACCGCTGCAGCAGCGCCGCAGCAAAACGCTCCCGTAGTCGCCGCCGCCGAACCCGAGCAGGTCGCGCCGACCGTGCTCTCGACCCAGCCCTATGCGGCGCAGCTGCTTCCCCCCGGCCCCGCCGAGCGCGACATCGAGCGCGTGCGCGCCACCGCCGTCGCCGCGACGGACGTGACGACCGAATGGGGCCAGGGCCTGCCGGTATTCCACTCGGGCGACGGCACCTTCAGCTTCAAGCCGCGCGGCCGCATCATCACCGATGTCAGCACCACCCGTGGCTCGAAGTACGACGGCCGCAACCTGACGACCACCGGCATGCGCGCGCTGCGCATGGGCCTCGAAGGCACCGTCGGCAGCCACTTGTTCTACCAGTTCGAAAGCGATTTCTCCGAGAACGCGGTCGATGTCGTCACCGCCTTCATCGGCTGGAAGAACAAGATCGCGCCCGGCCTCGACTATGACGTGCGCGTCGGCCACTTGTTCAACGATCGCAGCTTCGAAGGCTCGACCGGTTCGGACTCGACCCCGTTCGCCGAACGCACCGTGGTCGCCACCGCGATCATCCCGCAGCGCGCCTTCTATGGCCTTGGCATCATGCCGCGCCTGTTCTGGAAGACCGGCCACGCCTCGCTCACCGTCACCGGCGACCGCATCGACGGCGACCAGTCCACCTCGGATAACCGCACCGTGATCGCCCGCGCCCACTGGAACCCGATCAAGAGCCCGCGTCAGGTGCTCCACCTCGGCATCTGGGGCTTCGACGAGCACCTCCAGCCGGGCAAGAACTCGCTGGGCCGGAGCACCGTCATCGGCGGCCGCTTCAACGGCGCGCTGCGCCTGTCGACCGGCGACATCATCGGCGGCACCGGCACCACCGGCTACGGCGCGGAACTCGGCGGCTACACCGGCCCGCTATGGGTCATGGCCGAGGCGGGCGAACGCCACGCGCGGCTCGACAACGGACGCCCGGACTTCGTCACGCAGGCGTGGAGCGTCTCGGGCGGCTTCTTCATCACCGGCGACCTGCCGCCCTACAACCCGCGCCTCGGCAGCTTCGGCCAGCCCAAGGTGCTGCGCCCCGTCTTCGACGGCGGCCCGGGCGCGATCGAGTTGACCGCGCGCTACGAGAACCTGGAATTCAAGGACATCGCCACGCCCGCGCAAGGCTGGGCGGCGACGCTGGGCGCGAACTGGTATCTCAACAGCTTCGTGCGCTTCCAGGTCAACGCGATCCACTGGAACACCGAGAACACCGCCGGAATCTACACCGGCAAGGATGACGGCGAGACGCTCACCGCGCGCGTCGGCGTCACCTTCTAAGCCTTTCCCTTTCAAACCATGACCAGAACCGGGGACCAACAATGAGTCTCGCCCTTATCGGCTTCCTGATGGTGGCCACCTTCATGACGCTCATCATGACCAAGCGGATGACCCCGCTGGTCGCGCTGAGCGTCGTGCCCACCCTCTTCGCCCTCGTCGCCGGCTTCCATGCTGGCCTCGGCGACATGATGATCGACGGCGTCAAGAACCTCGCGCCCACCGGCGTCATGCTGCTGTTCGCGATCCTGTTCTTCAGCACGATGACCGACACCGGCCTGTTCGACCCGCTGGTCGGCAAGCTGATCCGGCTGGTCCATGGCGACCCGATGCTGATCCTGATCGGCTCGGTGGTGCTCTGCGCCCTCGTCAGCCTCGATGGCGACGGCTCGACCACCTACATCATCACGATGGCCGCCATGCTGCCGCTCTACAAGCGCTACGACATGAACCGCCTCTACCTCGTCTGCCTGCTGATGGTGACGAGCGGCGTGATGAACCTGACGCCGTGGGGCGGGCCGACGGCGCGCGCCGCCAGCGCCCTGAAGCTCGATCCCGCCGCGCTGTTCCTGCCGCTGATCCCCGGCATGATCGCGGGCCTCGCGTTCCTGATCGCGATGGCCATCTACTTCGGCCGCAAGGAACGCCGCCGCATCGGCAAGGTGGAGAACCTCGCCGCGCTGGAGGCCAGCGACCTCGCCGTCTCGCAGTGGCCCGAAGCGCGCCGCCCGAAGATGATCTGGTTCAACGGCGCGCTCGTCGTCGCCCTGCTGGTGCTGCTGGTCTGGGGCGTGCTGCCGCTGCCGATCCTGATGATGCTGGCCTTCGCCATCTCGATGATCGCCAACTACCCCGACACCAAGTCGCAGAAGGAGCGCATCAGCGCGCATGCGGGCAACGTCCTTTCGGTCGTCTCGCTGATCTTCGCGGCGGGCATCTTCACCGGCATCCTGTCGGGCACCGGCATGGTCGAGGCGATGAGCAAGGAAGTCGTCGGCCTGATCCCGCCGGTCCTCGGCCCCTACATGGCGCCGATCACCGCGCTCATCAGCCTGCCGGGCACGTTCTTCATCTCGAACGACGCCTTCTACTTCGGCATGCTGCCGATCCTCGCCGAAGCCGGCGCCCACTACGGCGTCGAGCCGATGGCGATCGCCCGCGCCTCGCTGATGGGCCAGCCGGTCCACCTGCTGAGCCCGCTGGTGCCCTCGACCTACCTGCTGGTGAGCCTTGCCGGTGTCGATCTGGCCGATCACCAGAAGTTCACGCTGGTCCCGGCGGCGCTGTGCTGCCTCGTCATGACCGTGGTGGGCATGGCGGTGTTGGCCTTCCCGTTCGTTGGCTAATCATGCCCCTCGCGCGCCCGACCTCTCCCCACACGCCCCGTCACCCTGAACTCGTTTCAGGGTCCATCGGGCCGCGTGGGCCGGAGCGTCGGGCCGCAGACCGCCGGTTCCACTGGCAAAACGACCCTTCGGCGCAAACCGGGGGATGGACCCTGAAACAAGTTCAGGGTGACGATGGATGTACTTCAAAGTGATCTCTCCCCTTCGTCATTGCGAGCATAGCGAAGCAATCCAGGGTGGCCTCATGCCGCGCTGGATTGCCGCGCCCCTGCGGGGCTCGCAATGACGGTGCGGGGGATCATCGGTGACGCCGGGACGCTGGGCGTCATCCTGCGCTTCCTCGCCGCACTCACCGTCGGCGCGTGCGGCGGCGTTCTGTTCTGGTCGATCCATGCCCCGCTGCCGTGGGTGCTGGGATCGATGACCGCATGCGCCGCGGGCAGCATCGCGCGCCTGCCGATCGCGGCGAACTCCGCCACCCGCAGGCCCATGTCCGCCGTGCTCGGCGTCGTGCTCGGCAGCGCGTTCCACCCCGGCATCGCTGCGCAGGCCGCGCAGTGGATCGTCCCGATCGCACTGCTACCGCTGTTCCTGACGAGCGCCGCCATCGCCTGCGTCTTCTATTTCCGCAAAATCGCAAAGTTCGATCCGCCCACCGCCTACTTCGCCGGAATGCCCGGTGGCATCGCCGAGATGGTCGTCCTCGGCTCCGAGCGCGGCGCCGATGAGCGCATGATCGGCCTGATCCACGGCGCGCGGATCTTCCTCGTCGTCTTCATCCTGCCTTTCCTCATCCGCCTGTTCGAGGCGGAGACCGGCCACGCCCCACTTCCTCCCCAGGTTTCGGGTGTGGCCGACTGGACCCTGCTGCCATGGGCACTGGGCTGCATGATCGTGGGCAGCGTAATCGGCCGCGCGCTGAAACTGCCCGCGTGGCACCTGATGGGGCCGCTGTTCGTCAGCGCCGCCGTCCACCTGACGGGCCTCAGCGACTTCCACATTCCGGCATGGGCCATCGCCGCAGCACAAGTTGGCCTCGGCGCGACGATCGGCTGCCGCTTCGTCGGGCTGGACCTGCCGACGCTGTTGCGCACGCTGATGCTGGCGGCGGGATCGACCGCGATCCTGCTGGTCATAACCTTCGTCTGGGCATTCGGCATCGGCTGGGGTACCGGACTGGACCCGGCGCTGCTGACGCTGGCCTACTCGCCGGGCGGCGTGGCGGAGATGAGCATGGTGGCCCTCAGCCTCGCGCTGGAGGCCAGCTTCGTGGTCGTCCACCACCTCGTCCGCGTGGTGTTGGTCATCATCGGCGCGCCCGCCGCCTTCAAGTTGATGAGAAGCCGAGATGCCTGATCCCTTCGCCGAGAAAATCGCCATTCTCTATCAGGCAATCGAGCCGCCGGTGATCGACGGCCAGCGCAAGGACGCAAAGCCCGGCGGCTATTCCGACAGCGGCGCCGACATGGGTGTAGCGCTGCGTTCGGTCGGCTGCACGCTGGTGACCCCAGTAGCCGATCCCGATCCCACATCCGTGTTCGACTGGGTCTGGCCCGACACGCCCGAAGGCATCGACGCCGCGCTGGCCGCTGGCGCGACGCTGCTCTGGGCCAACACCGTTGTCTTCGACGGCCACCCGATCGAAGCTGCCAGCCGCCGCGCTTGGGTGGTCAGCGCCGACCCGCGCACGATGCAGGAAGTGGACGACAAGGCCGCCACCAACGCCCGCCTCGCCGCCGAGGGCCTGCCCGTCGCCGGTTCCTGGGTGGTCGACGGCGCCGCGCCCGATATCGAGGCGCAACTTGCCGCCTTCACCGGGCACCTCCCGCTGGTGGTCAAGCCTTTGCGAGGGCGCGGCAGTCAGGGCGTCAGCGTCGCGCGCAGCCGCGAAGAGATGATCGCAAGCACCCGCGCCATCGTCGCAGGCGGCAAGTTCGGCACCGCGATCATGATCGAGCAGTTCCTGCCGGGTCAGGAAATCACCATCACCATCATGCCCTCAGCCGCCCGCAACGGCGCAACCGGCCCCTTCACCCTCCCCCCCGTCCGCCGCTTCGACCAGCACGACGACGTCGCTCCCTACAACGGCGATGTCCCAGTCAGCACCAACAGCGCCGCGATGACGGGAGAGGAATGCGCCGACCCGGCCATCGTCGCCGTCATTGCCGCCTGCGAACGCGCGGCGCAGATCATCGGCATCCGCACCCCGATGCGGATCGACTGCCGCCAGGACGTGACCGGCGCCTACCTGCTGTTCGACGTCAACATCAAACCCAACCTCACCGGCGCGGGCCGACCCGGCCGCGAGCATGAGGACAGCCTTTCCACCATCGCCGCCGCCGCTATCGGCTGGCGCTACGCAGACCTCCTCGTCGCCGCCATCCGCGGCGCATGGACCAACAGGGACGACACTCCATGACTGACCTCTGGCAGCACATCGTTGCCGACTTCTCCAACATAACCAGCCCCGCCGCGCTGTCCGCCTTCGGGCAGGTGGTGCTGATCGACATCATGCTGGCCGCCGACAACGCGATCGTCGTCGGCGCCCTCGCCGCCGGGCTTCCCGCCGCGATGCGCCGCAAGGTCATCATGATCGGCGTGCTCGCCGCGCTGGTCCTGCGCGTGGTCTTCGCGCTGATGGTCAGCCAGCTGATGCAGATCGTCGGCCTCGTCTTCGCGGGCGGGCTGCTGCTCGTCTGGGTGGCATGGAAGATGTGGCGCGAACTGCGCGAAGACCCTTCCGACGACGAACCCGACAGCGCGCTCGCCAAGGCCGC
Organism: Novosphingobium resinovorum; assembly: GCF_036352595.1. GTDB lineage: Bacteria > Pseudomonadota > Alphaproteobacteria > Sphingomonadales > Sphingomonadaceae > Novosphingobium > Novosphingobium resinovorum_B. Next base: position 137,595 of record NZ_JAZFAX010000003.1, on the reverse strand, counting down.
CCCGCGCAGCTTCGCAGGCGCCGCATGGGCCGTCGCCGTCGCCGACGTCAGCATGAGCATCGACAACGTGCTCGCCGTGGCGGGCGCCGCGCGCGATCATCCCGGCATCCTCGCGGTCGGCCTGATCCTGTCGGTCGCGCTGATGGGCGTCGCCGCCAACGTGCTGGCGCGCGTGATCGAGCGCTATCGCTGGATCGCCTACATCGGTCTCGCGGTGATCCTGTGGGTCGCGGGCAAGATGATCTGGGAGGGTCTCGTCGATCCTTCGCGCGGGATCATCGCCCTGTTCTGATCGACCCTTCCGAGCCCGCTGGGGCGATACTTGCCGCAGGCCGGCACCGGCGCCGCGACAGCGCCGGTGCCCCTGCGCTAGCCAGATCCCCGAAATACGATTCGGGGAGACGAACATGAAGATCGACGACACTCTGGCCGCAGTGGTGACCGGTGGCGCCTCCGGTCTCGGCCGCGCCAGCGTGCAGGCGCTGGCCTCGGCCGGCGTGAAGGTCGCCATCTTCGACATCAGCGAGGAGGCGGGGGAAGCGCTCGCGGCCGAAGTCGGCGGGGTGTTCTGCAAGGTCGACATCACCAGCGAGGAAAGCGTCGAGGCGGGCTTCGCAAAGGCCCGTGCGGCGCACGGGCAGGAGCGCGTGGTGGTCCACTGCGCGATCGTCGCCGGCGGCGGCAAGACCGTCTCGTTCGACAAGAAGACCGGCGCCTACAAGCGCACCCCGACCGAGCAGATCGCCAAATCCGCCGAGGGCATCTTCACCGCCTCCTACCGCGTCGCCTCGATCGCGGCGCTGGGCATGGCGACCGCCGAGCCGCTGAACGAGGACGGCGAGCGCGGCACCATCATCCTCACCTCCTCCGCCGCCGCACAGGACGGTCAGGTCGGCCAGGTCGCCTATGGCGGCGGCAAGGGCGCGGTCAACGCCATGGTGCTGCCGATGGCGCGCGATCTCATGGACCTCGGCATTCGCGTCAATGCGATCATGCCGGGCACGTTCGCCACGCCGCCGATGCTGCGGGTGAAGGAGCACGCGCCCGAGGTCTACGAGAACCTCGGCAAGGCGGTGCCCTTCCCGCGCCGCCTCGGCAATCCGGAGGAGTTCGGCTCCTTCGTGCTGGAACTGGTGCGTAATACGTACTTCAACGGGCAGTGCATCCGCCTCGACGGCGCGATCCGGATGCCGCCGAAGTAAAGTGCCTTGGTTCCGGGCGCGCTCCGGAACCGCACTGACCGTCGGCCTGCCGCGCGGGGGCTTCGACAAGCTCAGCCTGAGCGGGGTCAGAGGTAATCTTCTCAATCCCGCTCAGGCTGAGCTTGTCGAAGCCCCTACCGCCCGCATGCCCCTGAAGATCGCAGGTGTTCTCGGAGCAAGCCCGGGGCGACACGTTCCCCTTGACTCCCCCTCCCCGCCCGGCCCAATCGGCGCCGATGCGACGCATGGGACTTCACGCACTCAAGGGCCTGGCCATCCGGCAGCGCCAGCGGCTGCGGTCGAGCGAAATGGCGTTCATCGTGCTGGCCCTCATCGCAGGGCTCGCGGCGGGCTGGCTGACCAACCTGCAGGGCTTCATCGCGCATACCCTGCAACAGATCCTCTACGGCATCGGTAACAACCGCCTGAGCGCGCTGGGGGAAATCCGCAACTGGTGGCGCCTGCTGGCCCTGCCGCTCGGCGGGCTGGTGCTGGTGGCCATGGCCCATTTCCTGAAGGGCCGCCGCCGCGCGCCGATCGACGTGGTCGAGGCCAATGCGCTGCACAGCGGACGGATTCCCTTCATCGACAACCTCGTGATCTCGGTCCAGACCATCATCTCGAATGGCGCGGGTGCCTCGGTGGGACTGGAGGCGGCTTATGCGCAGATGGGCGGCGGCGTCGCCTCGGTGCTGGGGCAGTGGTTCAAGCTACGCCGCTCGGACATGCGCACCCTTGTCGGCGCGGGCGCGGGCGCGGCGGTCGGCGCCGCGTTCGGAGCGCCGCTGGCGGGTGCGTTCTACGCCTTCGAGATCGTCATCGGCACGTATACACCCGCCGCGATCGCCCCGGTCGTGGCTGCCGCGCTGGGCGCCGCCTTCGTGACGCGGGCGCTGGGGGTGGAGCCCTACCTCATCGCCACCGCCGCCGACCGGACGCTGACCACCGGCGACTACTTCATCTACACCATCCTGGGACTCGCCTGCGCGCTGGTGGGCATCGCGATGATGCGCCTCGTCACGTTCGCGGAGCAGAAGATGCAGGGCGTGAGCGGACGCATCGCGCGCTGGAAGCCGGTGATCGGCGGGTTCCTGCTGATGCCGCTGGCGATGGTGACCCCGCAGACGCTTTCCGCCGGGCACGGGGCGATGCACCTCAACATCGCTATGCAACCGGCGCTGCAGTTCCTCGTCACCGTGCTGGTGCTCAAGGTGCTGGCCTCCGCCATCTCGATCGCCTTCGGGTTTCGCGGCGGCCTGTTCTTCGCCTCGCTGTTCATCGGCTCGCTGGTGGGGCTGATCTTCGCCGCGCTGGCATCGATGGCGGGCATCGCGCTCGACATCAACGACGCCGCGCTGGTCGGCATGTCGGCGCTCGCGGTGTCGGTGGTGGGCGGCCCGATGACGCTCGCCATGCTGATGCTGGAGACCACCCACGACTTCGCGCTGATGGGCGTTGTGCTGACCGCCTCGCTGGTGTCGAGCGCGCTGACCCGCGAGACCTTCGGCTATTCGTTCTCCACCTGGCGCCTGCACGTGCGCGGCTCGATCATCCGGTCCCCGCGCGATATCGGCTGGATGCTGGCGCTGACCGCCGGGCGCATCATGCGCAAGGACTGGAAGAGCGCAGCGGCCAGCCTCTCGGTCGCGGACTTCCGCGCGCAAGTGCCGCTGGGTTCGACGAGCAAGGCGATCCTGCTCGATGACGAGGGGCACTACGCCGGGATCGTAGCGACGGCTTCGGCGTACAATCCCGAACTCGCGCCCGATACGCAGGTAGGCACGCTGGCGACGCTGCAGGCGAACACGCTCTCGCCGGTGACGGACATCCGGGCGATGCTGAAAGCCTTCGACCTTGCCGTGGCGGACGAACTGGCGGTGGTGGACGGCGTCGGCAACGTCGTGGGCGTGGTGACCGAACGGCATGCGAGGCGGCGCTACTTCGAGGAAATCGAAGCCTCGCAGCGGGAGCTTTTCGGGGAGAATTGAGGGTGCGCGGTGCGCCCGGCCGGTCCGTCGTCTTCCTACCTCGTCACCCCCGCGAAGGCGGGAACCCAACTGATGACATCGCATGTTGCACGGTCATCAGCTGGGCCCCCGCCTTCGCGGGGGTGACAACGTAATTTTGAATTGGAGGGACACCTCCCGCTGGCAGGAGGTGTCCCTTTCAGATCAGTCCTGAGCCACCGGCAGCCACACCGCGCTGGCCTGATCGCCGCCGAAGTGCACCGTCTCGGTCGCCTTCACGTAGTCCTTGGGCTTGGCGTCCATGATCGAGGGCACCCAGCTCTGCGGGTTGCGATCGTAGAGCGGGAACAGGCTGGACTGCACCTGCACCATGATCTTGTGGCCCGGCAGGAACACATGATCGACGTTGGGCAGCGCCCACTTGAAGTCGTAGACCTTGCCCGGTTCCAGCGCCTGCGGCTTGTCGAAACCGCCGACGTAGCGGCCGCGGAAGATCTCGATGCCGATGCCCAGCTGGTAGCCCGCCATCTTCGGATCGGCGGTGTTCTCCTGAGGGTAGACGTCGATCAGCTTGACGACATAGTCGCTGTCCTGCCCGGACGTCGCCGCGCGCAAGTCCACCTTGGGCGCGCCCTTGATGTGGACCGGCTTGTCGAGCACGCCGGTCTGGTAGCTCAGCACGTCGGTACGGCCGTCAGCGAAGCGCTGGTCCTGCACCAGCCAGGTCTTCCACTCGTCGCCCTTCATGTGGACCGGGCGCGGCAGCATCGGCACGGGCTTCGCGGGGTCGGAGACGTAGCTGTCGGAACCCGACGCGCCCTTGCTCCACGACAGTGAGGAATTCGCGCCGAGGTAGAGCGGCGTATAGGCACCCGCCGGCCATGCCTGCGACACCTCCCACTTGTTCTCGCCCGTGGCGTACGTCAGCACCGGCGGCGTATCGCAGGCAGGCGCGTTCGTCTTGAGGTGGCAGTCGAAGAACGGCTTCATGTACTGCGTGCGGAACTGCAGGCCGGTGTCGCCCTCCCACTTGAGCGGGCCGAGTTCGCGTGCTTCGTAGTTCACCTGAGAATGACGCCACGGACCGATGACGAGGCTGACGTTGTCGTTGCCGCCCGCCTTCAGCGCCTGATAGACCGCCGGGGCGCCGTAGCTGTCCTCCTGGTCCCACTGGCCGACCACCAGCATCGTCGGCACCGTCAGCTTGCGCGCGCCGAGCAGCTTGTCGACCGCCTGACCCTGCCACCATGCGTCGTAGCTCGGGTGCTCCAGCACCTTGCGCACCACCGGCAGGTCGAGCAGGCCATAGGCCTTGGCGTAGTCCATCGCCGAGCCGCCTTCGAGGTAGGCGGTGTAATCGTCACCGCCGCCGCGCGGAACGTCGCCGCCGCCTTTCTTCACCGTCTGGCCCAGATCGTAGTCGAAACCGAACATGCGGAAGGCGCCGTTGTGGAACCAGTCGTCGCCCATCCAGCCATCGACCATCGGGCTCTGCGGCACGGCGGCCTTGAGCGCCGGGTGCGGATCGATCAGCGCCATCAGCGAGGTGAAGCCCAGATACGACGAGCCGGTGATGCCGACCTTGCCGTTGCTTTCCTTCACGTTCTTCACCAGCCAGTCGATCGTGTCGTAGGCGTCGGTGGCGTGGTCCACCTTGGTCTTGTTGAGCGGCCCGCGCAGCGGGCGGTTCATGACGTAGTCGCCCTCCGACCCGTCCAGCCCGCGCACGTCCTGATAGACGCGGATGTAGCCGTCGTTGACGAATTCAGCGTCGGCGACGGGCAGGATTTCCTCGATCTTCTGGCTGCGGTTGCGGCTGCTCATCTTGTCCGCATTGTACGGCGTGCGGCTGAGCAGGATCGGGCCGTCCTGCGTGCCCTTACGGTAGATGATGACGGTGAACAGCTTGGTCCCGTCACGCATCGGGATCATCACCGTCTTGCGCACGTAGTCCGCCTGAGGGCGAACCCAGTCGTAGGACTTCACCTGCTCGTTCATCATGGTGTCGGTGGGCGCCTGCGCGGAAAGCGACGAGGCAAGAGCGAGGGCCGCGACGGCGGCGGCAGTATAGCCGAGGGGGCGGAAATGCTTTGTCATGGTCGCATGGGTGGACCGTGCATTTCCTGGGGTCAAGACGGGAAGAGAGACGCAGGGGTTTACGTTCCGCAGGCCCCGTATATCGGCATCGCCTCCCCAATCCGTCATTGCGAGCGAAGCGAAGCAACCCAGGGCGGCGTAGTGCTGCCCTGGGTTGCTTCGCTTCGCTCGCAATGACGAAGTTTGGGCTTCGGTGTGGGCCATAACTGCCCGCACACCGAAGCCATTTCACGGGGTGCAGGGTGGTAAACCCCTGCCTTCCCCTTCAAACTTCAAGCCGCCTGCTTCTGCCCCTGAGTAGCCTCAAGGTTCAGCAGGTCCGCCATCTCGAACGCCAGTTCGATCGACTGCGCACCGTTCAAACGCGGATCGCAGTGCGTGTGGTAGCGGTCCTTCAGCGCCTCGTCGGTGATGGCGATGGCGCCGCCGGTGCACTCGGTCACGTCCTGCCCGGTCATCTCGATATGGATTCCGCCTGCATGCGTGCCTTCCGCGCGGTGGACCGCGAAGAAGCCGCGCACTTCGGCGAGGATGCGGTCGAACGGACGGGTCTTGAAGCCGCTGTCCGACTTGATGACGTTGCCGTGCATCGGGTCGCACGACCACACCACCGGATGCCCTTCGCGCTTCACCGCGCGCACCAGCTTGGGCAGGCCGGCTTCGACCTTGTCGTGACCGTAGCGGCTGATGAGCGTCATGCGGCCCGGCTCGCGGCCCGGGTTCAGCGTGTCGAGCATCCGCAGCAGCGCGTCCGGCTCAAGCGACGGACCGCACTTCATGCCGATCGGGTTACCGACGCCGCGCAGGTATTCGACGTGCGCCGAGCCCTCGAAGCGGGTGCGGTCGCCGATCCACAGCATGTGCGCCGAGCAGTCGTACCAGTCGCCGGTCAGCGAATCGCGGCGGGTCAGCGCCTGCTCGTAAGGGAGCAGCAGCGCTTCGTGGCTGGTGTAGAAGTCGGTGCCCTGAAGCTGCGGGACCGAGCTGGGTTCGACACCGCAAGCCGCCATGAAGTCGAGCGCTTCGCCGATGCGATCGGCCATCTGCGAGAACTTCTCGCCCCAGGGGCTGCGGCCGATGTGGTCGAGCGTCCACTGGTGGACCTGGCGCAAGTTGGCATAGCCGCCGTGCGCGAAGGCGCGCAGCAGGTTCAGCGTCGAGGACGACTGGCCATAGGCGCGCAGCATGCGCTCGGGATCGTTGCGGCGCGCCTCGGCGTTGCCTTCGATGCCGTTGATGATGTCGCCGAAGTAGCTGGGCATCTCGACGCCGCCGACCATCTCGGTCGGGGCCGAGCGCGGCTTGGCGAACTGGCCTGCCATGCGGCCCAGCTTCACCACCGGCTGCTTGCTGGCGAAGGTCAGGACGACCGCCATCTGCAGCAGCACGCGGAAGCTGTCGCGGATGTTGTCGGCGCTGAATTCGGCGAAGCTCTCGGCGCAGTCACCGCCCTGGAGCAGGAAACCGCGACCGGCGGCGACTTCGGCAAGATCGGCCTTCAGAGCACGGGCTTCACCGGCAAAGACGAGCGGCGGAAACTTCGCAAGCGTGGCCTCGACCTCGCTGAGTTTCGCCTGATCGCCATAGACCGGGAGGTGGCGCGCCTCTTGCGTCTTCCAGCTCTCCGGTGTCCAGTTGGTAGCCACTGTATCGTACTCCTCTGGCCCGTCACCTGATTGCGCGGGCTTTTCCGAGCGCTGCCAAAGCTATTCGATTTCCTCCCGGGCAGCGCAAGCAAGGCGCGGCCTTTAGCGCTTGTCGGCAATTTTTGCAAAGCCGGGTTTGGCGATCATGGTGATCGGTTGCGTGATGGGTATGAGAAAGGCCCACCCCGCTGTGACTAGGCGATAAATCGCCAAGTCTCGCGGCCCTCCCGCAAGCGGGAGGTTGATACGTTTTGCTCCCCTCCCGCTAGCGGGAGGGGCTGGGGGGTGGGCTTCTACTTACTTCCCCGCCACGCCGCCTTCTTTGCCCTCGGGCATGACCTCAAGCCGCCACGAATGGTCGCGACCGAGATACCGCGCGGCCAGCGCCTGCATCGCCTGTGGAGTGGTGACCGTGTAGTCGCTCAGCACCGAACGCACGGTGCCGATGCGGGTGGGGTCGGTCGTCGCGCCTTCAAGCTGGCTCATGAAGAACGAGGTGCTCGACGCCGCGCGGGTCACCTGCTGGCGCAGCGGCTCAGTGACGAGCGCCAGTTCGTCAGCCGTGGGCGGATTAGCGATAAGATCCTGCGCGATCTCGTCGGCGGTCTGGAAGAACACCGGCACTGACTTGGGATCGACCTGCGCAACCGCCGTGATCGAGCCGCCCGCGGCAAGGTCCACCGGCCACTGCGAGTAGACGTAAGGCGCATAGGACACGCCCAGCTTCTCACGCACCGCGTTCATCAGGCGATTGGTGAACAACTGCGTGAGGATTTCCAGCTGGCGCGATTCGCGAATGCCCATCGAGCCGCCACCGGTCGGCCACGAGACGACCGCCGCCGCCTGATCGGGGTCGCCGTGATGGATCAGTTCGATCGGCTTGTCCGAGGGCTGCGGCACGTCCATCTTTGCCGCCGTCGCAGTCACCGGCATCGGCTGGCGGGACTTGAGCGCACCGAAGGTCTTCTCCAGTGCGGCGATGGCGGCGGTCTTGTCGAAGTCGCCGAAGATCTGGACCTCGACGGGCCCTTCCTTGAGCGCCTTGCTCCACACGCGCTTGAAGCCTTCCGCCGTGGTCGCCTCGATCTGATCGGGCGTGGGCGTGGCGAAGCGCTTGTCCTGCCCGCGCTGGTAGAACTGCAGGTCGCGGTTCAGCACGCCCTGCGGCGAGGTGGAGAACGTCGCGTACTGGATCTTCGCCGCCGCCTTGGCGCGGGTAAAGGGCGCGACATCCCACTTGGGCAAGTCCAGCTTGGCCGCGAAGAGATAAAGCTGGTCGGCAAGGTCGGACGGGCGCGTCTCTGCGGAAAGCTGGAACGAGGCGTCCTGCACCTCGAAGTCGAAGCCCATCTTGCGGCCGGTGGAGATGCGATCCAGATCGTCCTGCCCCAAAGTGGCGAGGCCCGAACCGACCAGCGCATAATTGCCCAGCGTTATGTACGCCGCATCCTTCGGATCGATCGAGCGATAGCCGCCGCCAAAGCGCGCCTTGACCATGACGCGGCCCGGCTCCTCGACCACCGGCCACAGCATCGCCTTGACACCGTTGGCGAAGGTCAGCTCCTCGATTTCGAGGAGGCCGGTCGGCACGTCGCTGACGGCCTTCTTGGCCGCACCAATCGCGGGCAGCTTTTCGAACGAGATCGGCTTGAGTGCCGCGCGCACGCTGGCGTCGGCCTTGACCGGCTCGGAGAGCGCAAGCTGCAGCGCCTTGTCAGTCGCGGCGCCGTCCTTCTGGACGGTGAACAGCGCGCGGGTAACATTGCCGGTGAACAGCTTGCGGGTGTGCTCCAGCACCGCCTGCGGGGTGAACAGCGGCTTGGACTTGCGGAAGATGTCCAGCACGTCCTGCGGCGCGGCCACCGTCTCGCGGATGTCGAGCGCGTTGACGAGGTCGTCGGCGATCTTGCTGCCGGGCAGGATGCGCTGCTGCTCGACCGGGACCTGAAAAGCGACTTCCATCTCGGCCGCCTCGCGGTCGATCTCCGCCTGCGTCGGCGCACGGGTGAGTGCATCGGCGATCACCGCGCGCACGTCGCGCAAGGACGCCTGCCAGTCATCACCGAGCGGCGTCACCGACACGAACGTGGCGTCGGCCGAACGCGAGACGTCATCCTGGTTCACCGAAGCGGAGAGGAAGCTGCCCCCTGCCCGCGCCTTGGATTCAAGACGACGGTTGATGATCGCCTGCGCCAGCGCATCGGTCATCAGGCCCTGATTGTAAGGAATGTTGTCGATCACCTGCCGCCACGGGCGCAGCACCGCATACATCAGCGAGGGCGGCAAATCGGGTTCGACCAGCACGCGAGTCTCGCCCACCGGGTTCTTCGGGTCGGCGCCCGCCGGCGCCTCGGGGTCGCCGAAGCTGGGCGCGACGGCCTTGGGACCGGGCACCGACCAGTCGGTGAACCACTTCTTGACGTAGCTTTCCAGCATCGCCGGATCGACGTCACCGGCCACGATCACCGCCACGTTGTCCGGGCGATACCAGCGCGAATAGAACGCCCGCACGCTTTGCGGCGTCGCCGAAGTCAGCGATTCGAGCGTGCCGATCGGCTCGCGGTTGGCCAGCGGCTGCCCGGCGTAGAGCACCTTCTGCATCGCATCCTGCACGCGCTTGGACGCACCGCCCCGTTCGCGCATTTCCGACAGCACGATCGGCAGATCCTGCTTGAGGTTCGAGGCCGAAAGCGTCGGCGCGGTGACCATGCCGCTCATCAGCTTGAACGTCTCGTCCAGCGAAGTCGGCGTGGCATTGGGCAGGTCGAGCTTGAACACAGTCTGCGTTGTGGACGTCACCGCATTGGTATCGCTGCCGAACGTCGCCCCGAGGCGCTGGAACGCGGCGATCGCGGTGCCCCCGGGGATATACTTCGACTGGCGGAACAGCATGTGTTCGAGCAGATGCGCATAGCCCCGCTCGCCGTCGGTCTCGTAGAGCGAACCGGCATCGACGCGGATACGGATCGAAACCTGGCCTGGCGGCACCCCGTTCTTGCGCACCGCATACTTCAGGCCATTGGGCAGTTCGCCGAAGAACCATTCGGGATCGTGCGGAATGTCGCTGCCACGGTAGAGCCATGGGTCCGCCTGACCGACCGAGGGAGCGACGATCGGCGCATCGGCGGGCACGGCCTGAGGTTGAGCGGATTGCGCTTGCGCCTCCGGCACCAGCAGGAGCGGAATCGGAGCCTGAGCAAGAAGAAGCAGGCAGGCGAGCGGGCGAACGGCGCGCGTGGGGGTCGTCATTACGCAAGGTATAAGGAGGGCTCTCCTTAAGGGCCAGTGAATAGCGCCGTCATTTTGGTGCTCGTTTCGTCCCATGTGCGCGCCTTGCGGTCTTGACCCTTGCCACACTTCACCTAAATCGCGAGAACTATGTTCATCGAAACCGAAACCACGCCGAATCCCTCGACGCTCAAGTTCCTGCCGGGCCGGCAGGTCATGCCGTCGGGCACGCGCGAGTTCCTCTCGCCCGAGGATGCGGAAAGCTCGCCACTGGCGCAGGCGCTGTTCGATCTGGGCGACGTGATCGGCGTGTTCTTCGGCTCCAGCTTCGTTTCGGTGACCGCCGCACCCGGCGTCGAATGGCCCGCACTGCGCCCGCAGGTGGTGGCGATCTTGCTGGACCACTTCGTTTCGGAAGCGCCGCTGTTCACCGGCGGCGACGCCAGCGGCTTCTCGGTCCCGGCCGATGACGAGGACTTCGGCGACGATCCCGCCGACGCCGACATCGTCGCGCAGATCAAGGATTTGATCGAGAGCCGCGTGCGCCCGGCCGTCGCCAACGACGGCGGCGACATCATCTATCGCGGTTTCCGCGAAGGCGTGGTGTACTTGTCGATGCAGGGCGCCTGCTCGGGCTGCCCCTCCTCGTCCGCCACGCTCAAGCAAGGGATCGAGAGCCTGCTCAAGCATTACGTCCCCGAAGTCAGCGAAGTGCGCGCGGCCTGACCTGCCCATGCCGGGCCCCGGACCGACGACACTGGTGATCGACAGCGCGACCGACGCCTGTTCGGTCGCGCTTTTCGCAGGCGACGAATGCCTCGGCGGCGAATACCGCCTGCTCGGTCGCGGCCATGCCGAGGCATTGGTGCCGATGATCGCGGCGCTGCCGGGCAAGGGCCGTGCGGACCGGATCGTCGTCGCGCTCGGGCCGGGCAGCTTCACCGGTGTGCGCGTTGGCCTTGCCGCCGCCCGTGCGCTCGCGCTGGCCTGGGGCTCCTCACTCGCGGGCTATCCTACACTGGCGCTGATCGCCGCGATGGCTCAGGCTGCGGAAGGCACAGAGCCCCTGACGGTGGTGAACACCGGCGGCCACGGGGAGTGGTTCGTCGAGAGCTTCGACGCCGAGGGCGCGAGCACCGCGCCGCTCGCCTCGCTGCGCCCCGAAGCCGCCGCGACTACGGCAAACGAAGCGCTCGTCGCCGGCAGCCAGGCCGAACGCCTGGTGGCCCTGCGCGGATTCGGGCGGGCGGTGCCGCTGCTGCCCGATGCGCGCGCCTTCGCGCTGCTGCCCGCCTCCGCGCTGTCCGAACGGATCGACCCGCTCTACGGCCGCGCGCCCGATGCCAAGATTCCCGGGGTCAGGATCGGGACGCAGGCGGCATGATCGACGACATCGACCGGATCATGACGGTAATGACCGCCGCCTTCGATCCCGCATATGGCGAGGCCTGGAATCGTCGCCAGGTAGAAGACGCGCTCAGTTTCACGAACTGTCACTATCTGCTGCTCACGGGAAATGCAGTTAGCCCCGCCGACGGCGAATCGGCCGCCGCTTTCTTCCTCTCGCGCACCGGATACGAGGAAGAGGAACTGCTTCTTCTTGCCACCGCGCCCGAAGATCGCGGCAAGGGACTTGGACGCATCCTGCTGGAGCATCTCAAGCGCGATGCCGCCAGTCGCGGAGCGCGTCGCCTGCTGCTCGAAATGAGAAAAGGCAATCCGGCGGGAACTTTGTACGCCAAATTCGGGTTCTATCCGATCGGCGAAAGACGCGAATACTATCGCGCACCAAGCGGCCAGAGAATCGACGCCATTACCTTTGCATGCGACATCGCCTAAAAAGGCGCCGGCAAGGTATTTGCAGATTATTTCATCAACAATTGTAAGTTACGTTCAACTTTGAATGTAACTTGCACTTCATTGAGAAATCGTCCAATGCAACCGATAGCAGGAATCACACGCCTGTTACCCCCCAACAACGGTCGCACCGAAGGACAAAGAAGAAATGGAAACCATCCAGACCGACATGAACGAGACGTTGATTACGCTCGCGTCGGACATCGTCGCAGCACATGTCAGCAACAACAGCGTCTCGGTCGAGGATCTGCCCACGCTCATCACCAACGTCTACGGCGCACTGGCCGGTCTGGGCGGCACCCCGGTCGTCGAGGAAGAGAAGCCCGAGCCCGCCGTTTCGGTGCGTGCTTCGGTCAAGCCCGACTACATCGTCTGCCTTGAAGACGGCAAGAAGCTGAAGATGCTCAAGCGCCACCTGATGACGCACTACAACATGACCCCGGAAGAGTATCGCGCGCGCTGGAACCTGCCCGCCGACTACCCGATGGTCGCCCCCAACTATGCCGAGAAGCGCCGCGAACTTGCCAAGAAGATCGGCCTTGGCCGCAAGCCCGACACCCGTCGCGGCCGCAAGCCCAAGACTGCGGCAGCCTGATTTTACGGCCGGCCGCCGGCGGCCGGGCCATGGGCGCATCCGCACCTCCGTCCCCGCGAAGCGATTTTCCGGGGACAAAAGATGCCGACCGTCGTCCTGACTTCCGGACCGGCCTTCCAACGTGGTTGTGATTGCAGGCGCATCGCCTTATCTAGGCGGTGCGCCTCCTTCATTATTTACAGGTCCATCGTGAGCCAAACCATCGACATCGAAGCCCTCTGCGCCGAGCGCGGCCTGCGCATCACCGAGCAGCGTCGCGTCATTGCCAAGGTTCTTTCGGAAAGTACCGACCACCCCGACGTCGAGAAGCTGCACGAACGCGCCACTGCGATCGACCCCGGCATCTCGATCGCCACGGTCTACCGCACGGTGCGCCTGTTCGAGGAAGCCGGCATCCTCGACCGCCACGATTTCGGCGATGGCCGCGCCCGCTACGAAGCGGCGCCCGAGGCCCATCACGATCACATGATCGACGTCGAGAGCGGCCAGGTCATCGAATTCGTCGATCCCGAACTGGAAGCGCTGCAGCGAATCATCGCTGAACGCCTCGGCTATCGCCTGGTAGACCACCGCATGGAACTCTACGGCGTCCGCCTCGACCGCGAGGAAGGCGAGCAGACCGCGCGCCGCTGAGGCTGCGGACCAGCGGCGCACAAAAAAGCGGATACACGGCAATGACAGGCGCCACGCCGGCCCCTCGCCACCGCATCGCGGCCTGGGGCTGGCCGCTGGTAGCCCTGCGGCTGCTGGCGATGCTGGCCCTGCTGGTCCTGTGCGTTGCGCTCTATTATCTTGCCGCACCGTTTTCGGCACGCAATCCGGTGCCGCGGCTGTTCCTGCGCACCCTGGGCGCGATCTCCGGCCTGCGCGTCACGACGCGCGGCCCCGCCCCGGCACCGCGCACCTTCTTCCTTGCCAACCACGTCAGCTGGCTGGACATCCTGGCGATGGCGGGCCGCACCGGCAGCGCCTTCGTCGCGCATGACGGGCTGGCACAGATCGGCCCGCTGCGCTGGCTCTGCGCCCTCAACGATACCGTCTTCGTCGCCCGGCACGAGCGCCGTACCGTCGCCGCGCAAGTCGAGCAGGTCCGCCGCGCCCTTGCCGAGACCGGGGCATTGACGATCTTTCCCGAGGGCACCACCTCCGACGGGACGGGAACGCTGGCGTTCAAGTCCTCGCTGCTGTCCGCGATCGAGGGAGAGGATGCCATCCCGGTGCAGCCGGTCTGGCTCGACTACGGCCCCGGGACCAAGGACGTCGCCTGGGTCGGTGACGAACCGGGGCTCGACAATGCACTGGCCATCCTGGCGCGGCTGCGACCGGTGGACCTGACGATCCATTTCCTGCCGCCACTGCCGCCCGAAGTGCGCGACGATCGCAAGCGCATGGCGATGGCCGCGCGTGAAGCGATCGAGACGGCGCGCAGCACTTGAAGAACGGCTAATTCCTCCCCGAGCCTGGCCCGGGGAGAAACAACAACCGGCTCAGCGCGTGGCGTTGTAGGCGAGCTGGCCTTCGTTCAACTGGAAGCCGACCAGCACCTCGAACGAGGCGCGGGCGACCGCCGCCTTGACCTGCGGGTCAGCGAGCGGATCGAGCGCGGCGTCGGTATCGCCCGCCTTGCGCTTGCGCATGATGCGATCCCGCACTTCCTGCGGCAGCGTCGCGGCGGAACGGTCGACGAAGGCGTTGGCATTGACGGTCGCCTGCGCACGCGGCTGGCCGTCGGCGAAGTTCAGCGTCACCGTGCCCACCCGCTTGGAGATCACCGCGCTGCCGCCCTGCAGCACGCTGACGAAGTAGGGCAGCGTCACCTGGCGCGCGCCGGCGGTGTCGTTGCGGCGGGCCTGGACCTGGAACGACACCGTCGAGGTGACCTTCTCGCCCAGGTTCTCGTCGCACTGCGCGCGCACGTCGGTCATCGCCGCGACGACGTCGATGGCGTCGGCGGTCTTGGCCTCGCCGCGGAACAGGGTCATGTCGCCGGTATAGTCGGGAATGCCGACCGCCGGGCACTTGGAGCGCACGGCGGTGATGCCGACGCCCTGATCGACCACGATCTCGCCCTTGGTCTTGCACCCGCTCAGCGCGGTCATCGCGGCGGCAGAGCACAGGACAGTAGCGGTCAGGCGGCGTGCATTCATCGTGAACTTCCTCGAATGGCGTGCGCTTGCCCTAGCGAGGCGCGCGGCAAAGCGCTAGGGGGACGAACATGAACGCGCCCTTTCAGTCCACGCCGCAAATGGATTCCGGCCCGATCGGCTCCAATCAACCGATCCGCCTCCTGATCGCCGCCCCGCGCGGCTTCTGCGCCGGTGTAGACCGCGCGATCGAGATCGTAGAGCGCGCGATCGAGCTTTACGGCGCCCCGGTCTACGTGCGCCACGAAATCGTCCATAACAAGTTCGTGGTCGACAGCCTCAAGGCCAAGGGCGCGATCTTCGTCGAGGAACTGGACGAGGTGCCGGACGGCGTGCCGGTGATCTTCAGCGCCCACGGCGTCCCCAAGTCGGTCCCCGCCGCCGCCAGCGCGCGCGGGCTCGAATGGCTCGACGCCACCTGCCCGCTGGTCAGCAAGGTCCACCGCCAGGCCGAGCGCCAGATCGAGGCCGGCCGCCACATCCTGTTCATCGGCCACGCCGGCCACCCCGAGGTGATCGGTACCTTCGGCCAGGTTCCCGAAGGCAACATGACGCTGGTGGAAACGGTCGAGGATGTCGCCGCGCTGGACTTCGCGCCTGGCACCGAGCTTTCCTACCTGTCGCAGACCACGCTTTCAGTCGATGACACCCACGCCATCATCAAGGCGATCGAGGCGCGCTTCCCGCAAGTCGTCGCGCCCAAGGCCGAGGATATCTGCTACGCCACGTCCAACCGGCAGGCCGCAGTCAAGCAGATCGCCCCGCAGTGCGAGCTGGTGATCGTGATCGGCTCGCCCAAGAGCAGCAACTCGCTGCGCCTCGTCGAAGTGGCCGAGCGCTGCGGAACGCCCGCGCACATGATCCAGCGCGCGACCGAGATCGACCCGGCATGGCTGGAAGGCATCGCCACCGTCGGCCTCACCGCCGGCGCCTCCGCGCCCGAGGAACTGGTCAACGAGGTCATCGCGCGCATCAAGCAACTGCGCGAGGTCGCCGCCGAGGAAATCGTGACCGAGCGCGAACACATGACCTTCAAGCTTCCCCGCCAGTTGGTGCGCTGATGGCAGTCTACACCTGGCTCGGCGCCGAGGAGATGGCCGGCATCATCGCCGCCTTCGCCGTGGGCACGCTCACTTCCGCCAAGGGCATTGCGGAAGGCGTCTCGAACAGCAACTGGCTGATCGAGACCGATCAGAACGGAACCGCACGCCGCTTCATCCTGACGATGTTCGAAAGCCGCACCGAGATCGCGGACTTGCCGTTCTTCCTCGACCTGCTCGACCACCTGGCCGAGCACGGCGCCCCCGTCGCGCGCACGATGCATGACTGCGAAGGCGCCAGCCACCGGCTGCACAGGACGCCTGAGGGTGACAAGGCGCTGGCGCTGATCGAGTTCCTGCCCGGCGTCTCGGTGTCCGAACCCACGCCCGGGCAGGCCCGCGCGGTCGGCGGGGCGCTGGCGCTGATCCATCTGGCGGCCACCGATTTTCCCGCGTCACGCGAAAACTCGCTGGCGCTCCCGGCCTGGCGGCAGTTGCTGCGGGATTGCGGGCACGAGGCGCTCGAATCGATCCACCCGGAACTGGGCACCGTGATCGAACGCGAACTGGCGCTGCTGGAAGCGGAATGGCCTGCCGACCTGCCGCGCGGGGTGATCCATGCCGACCTGTTTCCCGACAACGTGCTGATGCTCGGCGACAAGGTTACAGGACTCATCGACTTCTACTTCGCCTGCACGGACCTGCTGGCTTACGATGTCGCGGTGACACATGCGGCATGGTGCTTCAGTTCCGACGGCGCGCGCTTCGATGCGGCGCTCTCGCGGGCTCTCCTGGAGGGCTACAATGCGGTGCGCCCGCTGAGCGAGGCGGAGCAGGCGGCGCTGCCGCTGCTGGCCCGCGGGGCGGCGATGCGCTTCCTGGCGACGCGCGCTTACGACTGGCTCAATACGCCTGCGGACGCGCTGGTGACGCCCAAGGATCCGATGGCCTTCGCCCGGCGCCTGCAGTTCTACGCCGATCCGGCCAATTCGGGAGTCTTCGCGTGAAGCAGGTCGAGATCTTCACCGATGGCGCCTGCAAGGGCAATCCCGGTCCCGGCGGCTGGGGCGTGCTACTGCGGATGGGCAGCCATGAAAAGGAAATGTCCGGCGGCGAGAAGGACACCACCAACAACCGCATGGAGATGACGGCGGCGATCAAGGGCCTCAACGCCTTGATCGAGCCGTGCGAGGTGGTGCTTTCCACCGACAGCAAGTACGTGATCGACGGCATCACCAAGTGGGTCCACGGCTGGAAGAAGAAGGGCTGGATCAACGCCAGCAAGCAGCCGGTCCGCAACGCCGACCTGTGGCACGACCTGATCGAGGCGGCGGCGCGCCACAAGATCGAATGGCAATGGGTGCGCGGGCACAGCGGCCACGCAGAGAACGAGCGGGTGGACAAGCTGGCGAGTGACGCGGCCAGGGCGGCGGCCTGATTGGCAACTGGAATCCTTGATCCCTGATATTTTTCCCGTCATTCCCGCGAAGGCGGGAATGACAAGTAAGAAGAAGTTGCGCCTGCGGACACCTTTCCCCCCGATCCTGAAGTCCGAACTGCGCGCCCTCGTGACCCCTGGCCCGCGCATGGCGGACGAGTGGGCCTGCGTCGCCTCGGTCATGCTGGCGATCGTGCTGGCCCATGCGATCGGCGCGCAGATGGTATCCTGGGCCGCGTTCAGCGCTTTCGTGCTGCTCAAGAGCGACGTCGGCGAGACGCTGGTGCGCGGGGTCATGCGCATCGTCGGAACCCTGCTCGGCTCCGGGCTGGCGCTGCTGGTGGTGCCTTATGCGGCGCGCTCGGTGCCGCTGGCGATGATCGCGGCGGAAATGGTCGGCGCCATCGGCCTCTACGGCATGCTGACGGCACGGCGGGCTTATGCCTGGCTGCTGTTCGGGCTGACCTTCGAGATGATCCTGTTCGACAAGATCGAGCGCCCCGACCTCGACACCCTGCACTTCGCACAGACGCGGCTGCTGGAAGTCGTGGCGGGCACCGTCGCCTGCACCGTGGTCAGCCTGACGGCCGGCGCGCTGGCCGGCAAGCGCTGGTGGATGGACCGCAAGCCCTCGCCGGATCGCATGCGCTGGCACCCCGACGCCGCACGCCATGCCTCGCAGGCCGGGCTAGCGATCGCGACGCTGCCGCTGCTCCACGCGCTGTTCGACCTGCCCGAACTGCCGCAAGCCGCCGTCACCATCATGGCGGTGATGATCGTGCCGGTCGCCGGCATCGGCGCGAGCGGCTTCGTGCCGGTCTCGCGCAGGCTGCTGCACCGCGCGCTGGGGTGCATCGCCGGCGGCGGACTGGCGATCGTGGTGCTACTGAGCGCGCAGGGCAATCCGGCGGTGCTGATCGCGGGCACCTGCATCGGCATCGTCATCGGCCGCCATATCGAGAACGGCCTGCCCCGCGTCACTTACCTCGGCCTCCAGTTCACGCTGGCGGTGCTGGTCGTGCTGGTGCCCGACAGCTACGCCAATGCCGCGATAGGACCGGCCTTCCAGCGCCTGCTCAGCGTCTTCGTGGGCATGGCGGTGCTGGAGCCGGTACTGCTCACCTGGCACTTCGTGGCGCCGAGGCGCAAGGTGCCCCGGGACGTACCCGAGGCCCCGAACGCGGAGTGACGTTCAATCCGTGGTGGTATCGACCACTTCGGCGGCAGGGCCGTTCTTCTTGATCGATTCGATGGCGCTCTTGGCGCTGGCCTTGCTGGAATAGCCCTCGGTCCAGAACATGGTCTCGGAATTGTAGCAGAAATAGGCGACGAACTCTCCGGCCTTGTTCTTGCGGATTTCGAAACGGTGGGCCATGCGCGACTCTCCTTGCGGGTAATTTCCCTAATGGGAAGTCAGCAAGTTCCACAGCCCCATGCAAGCCGTGTGACGGTGCGTCTTACACTTCTTTGCAGAATCGCCCGGGTGCGAACGGCGCGGGATCGACCGTGCCCGGCCCCTCCCCCAGCAGCAGCCGCGCGCCGAGGTCGGCGGCGGCGGGCGCGGTCTGGATGCCGAAGCCGCCCTGCCCCGCGAACCAGAAGAACGCCCGGTCCTGCGGGGCGAAACCGTAGACCGGCAGGCGATCCGGCGCGAACGAGCGCAGCCCCGCCCAGCGATACTCGACCCGCCCGACCGGCCAGCCGACGACCTGCTCGAAGCGGTCGATCGCCAGCGCCACGTCGATCTCCTCGGCCGCGGCGTCACATGGCTGGCTCAATGTTTCGTCGTGCGGGCTCAACCACAGGCGCCCGCTCTCGGGCTTGAAGTAGAAGCTTTCGGCGATATCGAGCACCAGCGGCAGGTCGTCCGGAACTTCGGCCTCGACCGCAAGCTGGGCGATGGTGCGGCGATAAGGCGTGATGCCGAGCGGCGCGATCCCCGCCAGCCGCGCCACGCCGTCCGCCCAGGCCCCAGCGGCATCGACCAGGATCCGCGCCTTGACCTGCCGTCCATCGGCCAGTGCCAGCATCCAGCCATCGGCCACGCGCCGCGGCGCCGACAGACCGGCGCGGCACCACAGCTCCGCCCCGGCCCGGCGCGCTTGCGCAAGGTAGTGCTGGTGCAGCCGGGCAACGTCGATGTCGCAGGTGCTCGGCTCCAGCGCACCGCAGGTCCATCCCTCGCGCAAAGCCGGCACGCGCGCGGCGATGCCCGCGCGGTCCAGCACCTGCATCTCGACCCCGGCGGCGCGGTAGGCTTGCGCGAAAGCCTCGACCTCGCGCTCCTGCCCGGCGCGGCCCAGCGTCAGTGCGCCGCGCGGCGTGAGAACGCCAAGATCGCGCAGCACCGGGCCAGAGGCGGTGGTCAGCGGCTGAACGCCGGGGCCGCCGTAGCTCTCAGTCCAGAACGCGGCGGAGCGGCCGGTGGCATGGTAGCCGGGCCGTTCCTCGGCCTCGATCACCAGAACTGTCGCGCGCGCACCGATCGCGGCGGCAAGCGAGGCGCCGGCCATCCCGGCCCCGACGATGACAATATCGAACGCTGATTCCATCGGGCTCAGCCCCTAACGGGCGCCCGGCGATCGAGAAAGTCCCTGATGGCATCGAGCGCGCGGCTGCGCACCGAATCGACCTCGCGCAGGATCTCGTGGCGACATTCGGGACCGAAGCCGACGAGTTCACCCTGCGGCAGCCGCCCGGCGGCGCGGCGGATCGCGCTCCACGAAACGAGGCCGTCGATGCGGGTGCCGAGCAGCAGTGTCGGCACCGTCACCGCCTCCAGCACGCCGGGCCGCTCCAGCCCGGCCATCGAGGCGAGCGCACGCTCGATCCAGCCCCAACTCGCCGGGCCCATGGCAATGGCGGGACGCCGGGCGCGCCACCATTCCTCGTCGTCGTAGCGGCCCTCGTCGTGAGTCAGCAGCAGGCTGCGTGCGCGCTTCGGGGCACCGGGCTTTTCGCCCGCCTTCCAGGCCGGGCGACGCGGATCGCCCAGGCGCACGATGCCGCGCGCGACCTGCTGCAGCAGCTTCGAGGGTATCCACTGCGGATGAATCCCCAGCATCGGGGCGGAGAGCACCAGCGCGTCGGGCCGGACCAGCCCTTCGGCAACCGCGCGCAGGACGATCTGCCCGCCCATCGAGTGCGCCACGGCGACATGCGGCCCCGGCGTCACGGCAGCCCAATCGGCATAGAGCGCCGCATAGTCGCGCACCCAGACCGCGAAGTCGGAGACGTGGCCGGTGGTCGCATCACTGCCCAGCCGGCCCGAACCCGCCTGCCCGCGCCAGTCGGCAGCGGTGACGCGCCAGCCTTCCTGGTTCCAGCCGTCGAGCGTTTCCAGCCACTTCTCGTAGGCGTCGCCGCGTCCTGGCATGAACAGGATCGAACCGCGTTCCCCCGCGCTCCAGTCGATCCGGCGCAGCAGGTGGCCGTCGGGCAAGGCCCAGCGCGATTCGGAAGCCGCAGCGGGAATCGCGCGGCGCGCTGGAGATTTCAGGAGGCTGTCGATAGTCGAACTCACGGCAATGGGCGCCTCGGGTCGTGGTTACTATTTGGTAGCGGTTCCCGGTGTAGGGCGATTCCGATCCTATAGGGACTTGGACGATGACGGGCGCCATTTTTTCCTACGCACTGCTGGCGGCATTGGCAACGGCGCTGCTCGTCGCGGCGCTGACCGACTTGCGCGCGCGCCACATCGACAACTGGCTGAACGCCGGGATCGCCATTGCGGCGCCGCTGTGGTGGCTGGCGATGGGCCTGGGCCCGCTCGACATCGGTATCCAGATCGGCCTGGCAGCGGCGACTTTCGCACTCGCCTGCACGCTGTTCGCGATGGGGCAGATGGGCGGCGGCGACGTCAAGCTGCTGACCGCGCTGGCCTTTTGGTTCACGCCCGCCTCGTTCCTTCAACTGATCGTGCTGATGGCGGTGCTGGGCGGCGGTGCCTCGCTGGCCATGGCCGCCTGCAACATGACCCCCGGCCGCCGCGAGGCGGTGCGCGATACTTTCGCCGGTCTGGTCACTTTCGCATGGCTGTGGTGCGCGGGCGCGATCGTCTTCGCGGTGGCCATGGGCCGCCCCGTCATCGCCGGATCGACGGTCGAGGCGATCGCGGCGGTGCTGCCCGGCATCTGGCCCGGCATCTGGATCGTACCGGTGGTCGCGCTGGCGGCGATGGGCGCGTTCCTGTTCGGGATGCGCCACATCATGCGCCGCCAGAAGTCGCGCATCGAAGTGCCCTACGGCATCGCCATCGCCGCCGCATCGCTGTGGGTGATGGGATCGCACACCCTGGCCGCCGCGCGATTCGCGGCGCTGGCGGGCTGAGAGGCGTTCACGCCATTTGCCGACGAACAGGGTGAACCCGTCCGCGTCATTTGCAGACGAACGGGGTGAACCCGTTCTTAACCAATTTACCCCATAAGACCGAACAGTTCGGGGATTTTGCTAAGGGGCTTTCCAAGCCATGGACAGGAAGAAAGTGGTGCTGCTCGCGGTTGCGCTGCTCGTTGCGGCGTTCACCGCGTTCGCCGCAAGGACGATGTTCGCCGGCGGCGCCGCGCCGCAGGCCGGGGCAGCGCCCGCCGTCGATCCCGCCGGACCGAAGGTGCTGGTGGCCCAGCGCGCGCTTCCGGTCGGCACCATCATCACCGCCGATTCGGTCTCGTTCCAGAGCTGGCCGAACAACCTCGTCCAGGACGCCTACTACGTCGACGGCAAGGCCGACATGAGCAAGCTGCTCGGCACCGTCGTACGCTTTCCGATCACCGCCGGCCAGCCGCTGACCCAGGGCGCCCTCGTCGCGCCGGGCGACCGCGGGTTCCTCGCCGCCGCACTCGGGCCGGGCATGCGTGCCGTCACCATCTCGGTCTCGGCAGATACCGGCGTCGGCGGCTTCGTGTTCCCCGGCGACCGCGTCGACCTCGTCCTCACGCAGGACGTGAAGGGCGACGGCGACCCGCTGCGCACCGCCGAGACGATCCTGCGCAACTTGCGCGTGCTCGCCACAGACCAGGCCACCGCCAGCACCGTCGAGGACGGCAAGACCGTCGTGCAAGGCTTCCGCACCGTCACCATTGAGGTGACCCCGCGCATCGCCGAGAAGGTCGCGGTCGCGCAGACCATCGGCCAGCTCAGCCTCTCGCTGCGCGCCATCGCCGACAACCAGGGCGAATTCGACCGCATCCTCGCCAGCGGCGACGTCAAGCTGCCCGAGGGCGCCACCCGCGAGCAAGAAGAGAAGTTCATGAGCCAGGCCATGAACCGCCCGCTCGATGGCGCCACCACATACGTCACCGGCGCCGACGTCTCGCGCTTCCAGCGTTCGAGCCGCCCGGCCCAGGGCAGCGGGGCCCCGGCTCCCGCCGCCGCGCCGGTCGCCGGCCCCGCGCCGCAGGCCGCCGCCCCGGTCCACGTCGGCCCCGTCGTCCGCGTCACCCGTGGCAAGGAAACCACCGTCGAGCCGGTGGGCAAGTGACGATGACCGCGTCCACGCACCGACCTTCACCCTTTGAGGGCAATTCGATGAAGCGCAGCCTTCTCAAGTCCATGACCTTCCGGCCGCTGATCCTGGCCGCCGCCACCACCGCTACCGCTCTCGCTCCGCTGGCCAGTATCCCGGCCACCGCCCAGAGCGCGGGTGCGGGCGGCTCGGTGGTCCACCCGGCGCAGGACATCACCCTGTCGATCGGCAACGGCCAGCTCGTCAACATCCCCGGCGCCATGGCCGACGTCTTCGTCGCCAACGACGCGGTCGCCGACGTGCAGGTCAAGAGCCCCCGGCAGTTCTACCTGTTCGGCAAGGCCGGCGGCACCACCACGGTCTACGCCAGCAATGCGGCGGGGGCGGTGATCTGGTCGGGTACGGTGCGGGTCGGTTCGAACTTCGACAGCGTCGATTCGATGCTGCGCCTCGCCATTCCGGACGCCAAGATCGGCGTCTCGACAATGGGCTCGGGCACGTTCCTGCTGACCGGCACGATCAAGAACCCCGAGGACGCGGCAGAGGCCGAGCGCCTCGTCCAGGCCTATGCCGGCAAGGATGCCAACGTCATCAGCCGCCTGCGCGTGGCGACGCCGATGCAGGTCAACCTGCAGGTCCGCATCGCCGAGGTCAGCCGCTCGCTGGTCAAGTCGATGAGCGTCAACATCACCAGTTCCGACGCCACCACCGGCGCCAAGTTCGTGATCGGCCAGGGATCGGGCAAGTTCCCCACTTACACCTCTGGCGGCGTGGTCGGCATCGGCACCGAGGAAACCACCGGCGCGAGCGTCATCAGCCCCAACAGCACCGGCACCACGCTGGGCCTGGGTGGCAAGCTGCTCGGCATCGACCTGCTCGGCGCGCTCGATGCGGGCGAGACGGTGGGCCTCGTCAGCACGCTGGCACAGCCCAACCTGACCGCACTTTCGGGCGAGACGGCGGACTTCCTGGCGGGCGGTGAATATCCCATCCCGATCAGCCAGGGCCTGGGCACCACATCGGTCGAGTATCGCAAGTACGGCATCAGCCTCAGCTATACTCCCACCGTGCTCTCGAACGGCCGCATCTCGATGCGCGTGCGCCCGGAAGTGTCGGAACTTTCGAGTGAAGGCGCGGTCACGCTCAACGGCTACGAGATTCCGGCGCTGACCATCCGCCGCACCGAGACGACGATCGAGCTGGGTTCGGGCCAGAGCTTCATGATCGCCGGCCTGCTCAGCAACAATACCACCAACACGATCCAGAAGATGCCCGGCGCCGGCGACCTGCCGATCCTGGGCTCGCTGTTCCGCTCGACCAGCTACAAGCGCGGCGAGACCGAACTGGTCATCATCGTCACGCCCTACCTGGTCAAGCCGATCGACTCGACCTCGCAAGTCGCGCTGCCGACCGATGGCTTCAATTCACCCAACGAGTTGCAGCGCCTGCTCGGCAACATGGACAGCGACGGCGCTTCGGGCGCCAAGCGTCCGGAAGCCACTCAGGCGCCCTCGGCAGGCACTACCGCGCCGGGGGTCGGCGCAGCGGATGCCAAGGGCAAGAAGGCCAAGCGCACCGCCTCCGACGATTCCACCAAGCCCGGCTTCAGCTTCTAAGTGAGAAAGGTGATTTCCATGCGCCACGCATCTCTCGCATCCGCCGTTCTCGCTTTCGGCTCCGCCCTCGCGCTCAGCGGCTGTGGCGGCGTACCGGACAACCGTACGATGTACTCGGTCCACCAGCCAGTCGTCGAAACCGCGAACTACACGCTCGACGTCACCACCAGCGGCGCCGGCCTCGCCTACGGCGAATCGGGCCGCCTCGCAGGCTGGTTCGAGACGATGGGCCTCAAGTACGGCGACCACATCACCATCGACGATCCGCAGGCCAGCCCCGCCACCCGCGGCGCCGTCGGCGCGATCGCGCAGCGCTACGGCTTCGTGCTGGAGGACGAGCCGCCGGTGTCGACCGGCACGGTTCCGGCGGGCACCGCACGCATCACCATCGCGCGCGCCAAGGCATACGTCCCCGGTTGCCCGGACTGGTCCGCCAAGAGCGACTTCAACCCGAACAACGCCACCTCGACCAACCACGGCTGCGCGGTCAATTCGAACCTCGCGGCGATGGTCGCCGATCCGCAGGATCTCATCCGGGGCCAGAGCGACACCGGCTCGACCCAGGTGATGACATCCAACAAGGCGATCGGCGCCTATCGCACCGCAGAGCCGACCGGCAAGGGCAACACGGTCTCGGCGACCGGCAGCAAGGGCAACTGATGGCCATGAATGCACCCTGGAAAACCGGCGGCCCCGGCGCCCGCGACCAGTTCGCCGCCTTCCTCTGCGACGACGCCTCGATCGAGGCGCTGCGCCCGATCGTGGGCGAGATGGGCTGGCAATCGGAGAAGTGCCACAAGGGCGGCCTGCGCAACGCCGTGCAGTCGCTGGCGATCAGCGCCAGCCCCAACATCCTGCTCGTCGACCTGTCCGAGAGCGGCGATCCGCTGAGCGACATCAACGCGCTCGCCGAAGTCTGCGAGCCGGGCACGGTCGTCATCGCGGTGGGGCAGGTCAACGACGTGCGCCTCTACCGCGACCTCGTCGCCAGCGGCATCCACGACTACCTGCTCAAGCCCTTGCAGCCGGCGGCGCTGCGCGATGCGCTGGCGCATGCCCAGGCGGTGTTCTCGGCCCCGCGCGTGCAGGACGCGGGCGCGTCGAAGTCGCATATTTCCACGGCCGTCATCGGCACGCGCGGCGGCGTCGGCGCCTCGACGATCGCCACCTCGCTGGCGTGGCTGTTCAGCGCCGACTTCAAGCTGCCGACCGCGCTGCTCGATCTCGACATCCACTTCGGCACCGGCGCGCTTTGCCTCGACCTGGAGCCGGGACGCGGCCTGACCGACGCGATCGAGAACCCCAGCCGCATCGACGGGCTGTTCATCGAACGTGCGATGATCCGCGCGAACGACAACCTCGCGATCCTTTCCGCCGAAGCGCCGATCAACGCTCCGCTGCTGACCGACGGTTCCGCCTTCGTGCAGCTCGAGGAGGAATTCCGCGCCGCCTTCGAGATGACCGTGGTGGACATGCCGCGCAACATGCTCATCAACTTCCCGCAGCTTGCCGCGAACCTCAACGTCGCGGTGCTGGTGACGGAGATGACGCTGGCTTCCGCGCGCGACACCATCCGCCTGCTCTCGTGGTTCCGGGGCAATGCACCGCAGACCCGCGTGATCGTCGTCGCCAACAAGGTGCAGACCGCGCTGGCCGAGATCAGCAAGACCGACTTCGAGGCCTCGATCGAGACGCGGATCGACATGGCGATCCCCTATGACCTCAAGGCCGCCTCGATGGCGGCCAAGCTGGGCCAGACTTTCGCCGATGCCAACCGCGCGGCGAAAGCCGGCGCCGTGCTGCGCGACCTGGCGCGGGAGATCGCCGCCACCGAGGAGGACGTCGTCGTCGCCAAGCCCTCGCTGCTCGGCAAGTTCGACCTTAAGGCGATGATGCCCAAGGCGAAGAAAAAGGCTCCGGCGTCCTCGTAAGGCGCCTGTTGGCAAGGCTCGATAGGCGATGAACTTTCTCCAGCTCATCATAGTCGCGACGGGGCTTTCGGGCGCCGTGCTGCTGCTCTGGGCGCTCCTTTCGGGGCCCAACCCCAAGAAGGAATCGACGCGCCGCCTCAAGTCGGTGCGGTTTCGCCATTCGAACAATGCCAGCGACCGGCTGGAGGCGCAGATGCGCCGCGCCGTTGCCGCCCGCAAGCCGCGCATCCACCAGATCGCCGGTTCCGCCTCACGCGCGGAAGCCCTGGCGCTCAGGCTCGACCGTTCGGGCCTGTCGTGGACGCTGCAGCAGTACCTCTACGGCTCGATCGGCCTTGGCGCGGTGGTGGCGCTGCTGGTGTTCCTGAAGTCGGGCGCGCTGTTCCTTGCCCTCGCCTTCGGCATCTTCGTCGGCGCGGGGCTGCCGCACCTCGTCGTCAACTACTGCATCAAGCGCCGCAACAACGCCTTCACGGTGAAGTTCGCCGACGCCATAGACCTTCTGGTGCGCGGGTTGCGCTCGGGCCTGCCGGTGTCGGAGACGCTGACGATCGTTTCACAGGAAATCCCCGGCCCGGTGGCCGAGGAGTTCAAGCTCATCACCGATCGCATGAAAGTGGGCAAGACCATGGAGGACGCTCTCCAGGAAACCGCCGACCGCCTGAACATGCCCGAATTCAACTTCTTCTGCATCACCCTGGCCATCCAGCGCGAAACCGGTGGCAACCTGGCAGAGACGCTGGCCAACCTGTCGGACGTGCTGCGCAAGCGCGCGCAGATGAAGCTCAAGATCCGCGCGATGAGTTCGGAGTCGAAGGCCTCGGCCTATATCGTCGGCTCGCTGCCGTTCATCGTCTTCGCCATGATCTGGTGGATCAGCCCCCAATACATCGGCCAGTTCTTCATCGACGAGCGCCTGATCGTCGCCGGCATCGGCGGCGCCGTCTGGATGGGCATCGGCGCCTTCATCATGGCCAAGATGGTCAGCTTCGAGATCTGAGGACCAGCCCATGCCAGACCAGCCCGCAGGGCCCACCCTCCTCGGTTTCGACGTCACGTACGTCGGCACGCTGCTCACCATCGTCGCGGCCGCCGCAGTGCTGTTCGCGATCTACACCGCGATCACCATTCGCGATCCGATGCAGAAGCGCGTCAAGGCCCTCAACGCCCGGCGCGAGCAGCTCAAGTCGGGCATCATCACCACTGCCCGCAAGCGCCAGAGCCTGATCCGCCGCAACGACACCACCGACAGGATGGGCGCGTTCCTCGGCAAGGCGCGCATGCTGCAGGACAGCCAGATCAAGACGATCGAGCAGAAGCTGGCGCAGGCGGGCATCCGCAACAAGGAATGGGCAGTCGCGGTCGTCTTCGCCCGCCTCGTCGCGCCGATCGTGCTGGGCAGCCTCGCCGCACTGGTGATCTACGGCATCAATTATTTCCCCGAATGGTCGGACTTCAAGAAGTTCGCGGCCTTCGCGGTGATGGTGCTGGCGGGCTACAAAGGGCCGGACCTCTACATCCAGAACATGGTGTCGAAGCGCACCGACGCGATCCGCAAGGGCCTCCCCGACGCGCTCGACCTGCTGGTGATCTGCGCCGAGGCCGGCCTGACGGTGGACGCCGCCTTCGAGCGCGTCTCACGCGAACTGGGCCGGGCCTATCCGGAACTGGGCGACGAATTCTCGATGACCTCGATCGAACTGTCGTTCCTCACCGAACGCCGGCAGGCCTTCGAGAACCTCGCCTATCGCGTCAATCTCGACGCGGTGCGCGGGGTGGTGACGACGATGGTGCAGACCGAACGCTACGGCACCCCGCTCGCCTCGGCGCTGCGCGTGCTCTCGGCCGAGTTCCGCAACGAACGCATGATGCGCGCCGAGGAAAAGGCCGCGCGCCTGCCCGCGATCATGACCGTGCCGCTGATCCTGTTCATCCTGCCGACGCTGTTCATCGTCATCCTCGGCCCGGCGGCCTGCTCGATCGCCGACGCCTTCTCCGGCACCGGTCCGGGCAAGGCGGGGTAGCGCTGCAGAAGCGGGGGCGGCGCCGTCGAAGTTCCGCCCTTGCTCTGGCTTCCGCCGGTCGCCGCCGTTACTGCCGGGGCATGGATGACCTTTCCGCCCCGCACATCGTCCGGGATCGCAAGCTTGAACGACGCGATATCGAAGCGCTCGTCGGCGATCCCCGGCACCTCTCGAATTGCGATCTGGAGGAGGCAGACCTTTCCGGGCTCGACCTCTCCGGCTGGACCTTCGAGCAATGCAGTCTGCGCCACGCCAAGCTGGCCGGCGCGAAGCTGGAGCAGACCCGCTGGCGCTCTTGCCGGGGCGCCTTCGCTGATTTCATCGGCTGCGACCTCAGCGACGCGACCTTCACCGCCTGTGACTTCAACAATTCCGCCCTGCGCCACGCCATGCTGCAGGGAACACGCTTTTCCCGCAGCAAGCTGACGGGCGCCGACCTGTCCGACCTCAAGGCGCTGGAAGTTCATTTCGACGAGACTCTGCTCATCGGCGCAAAGCTGCCCGGGCTGTCGTTCCGCAGGACCACCCTGCACCAGATCGACTTCTCGCAGGCAGACTTGCGCAAGGTGGATTTCCGGATGAGCACCTTCGAAGGCTGCAGCCTGCGCGATGCGCAAGTGGACGGTGCCCGATTCGAGGGCGCGGACTTGCGCGGTGCCGATCTGGGCGGCATCACTCTGGGCGACGCCAGGCAGTTCCGCGGAGCGACGATCTCGCGCGATCAGGCGGCGCTGCTACTGGGCGAAGTGGGACTGAAGGTACGCTGACGCGAGCCTTCAGCCGTCCGTCTCCACCAATTCCGCGATCTCGAACGCGAAGCCCTTCCACCCGCGCATCCTGGCTGCCTCGTCCAGCGGCAGTCGCTTCTTCCTCGCCTCCGCCAGAGAGCGGGCATGGCCCCAGAACACTTCGGTCTTACCGTTCTGCAGTTCGGCGACCACGCGCCAGTAATGCGTGAAAGGATCGGCGGTCGGCCCGATCGTCTTGACGTAGCCGTCCGCCATCGTCGCGGTCAGGTAGCGCTTCTTCCGGCGGGCCATCAGTGCGCGAGGATGCCGGCCATGATGATGTCGATGGTGTGTTCCCGGTAACGGTCGCGCAGTTCCTCGGTCAGCGTATCCTGGTCGAAGCAGTGCTTGAGCACCAGCCGCGCCGAAAAGAAGCGGTCCACCGCCCCGGTCACGGTGAAGTAGAACAGCTGCGGGTCGATCTCGCGGAACACCCCTGCCCGCACCCCGTCGCCGATCAGTTGTTCATAGGCGCGGTAGATCGGCGAGAGGTAGCAGTCTGCAATGCGCCGCGCCTCGGTATCATCGCTCTCGCGCACCATGCGCATGGTCAGGCGGTTGAGGTAGGGCACTTCGTAGAAGGTATCGACGACCTTCCACAAGTGCCGCCGCAGCTTGGCCTCCGGCTCCCACCCGTCCTTGGCGACGAGCGCATCGACGCTGACGACGATCGCCTCCCAGTCGCGGTCGAGCAGCGCCTTGAGCAGCCCCGCCTTGTTGCCGAAGTAGTACTTCACCAGAGCCGAGTTCAGCCCCGAACGCAGGCTCAACTCGGACAGCGAGATGTCGATCACATCGCCATCGCGCATGATCGCACTCGCCGTGTCGAGCAGCATGGCGCGCGCACCAGGCGGCGCGACATCCACGGCACCGGAAGTCTGGGGGACAGGACGATCCTTCATCGGGGCCTACTTCGGCCCCATCCGGATCGCCCCGTCTAGCCGGATAGATTCGCCGTTGAGATAATCATGCTCCAGCATGAACAACGCCAGCTTGGCGTATTCCTCGGCCTTGCCCAGGCGCTTGGGGAACGGCACCATCGCCGCCAGCGCATCCTGCACCTGCTGCGGCATGCCTGCCATCATCGGCGTCTCGAAAATGCCCGGCAGGATGGTGTTGACGCGGATGCCGTCACCCATGAGGTCGCGCGCCACCGGCAGCGTCATCGCCAGCACCCCGCCCTTCGACGCGGCATAGGCGGCTTGGCCGATCTGCCCGTCCTGCGCCGCCACGCTCGCGGTGTTGACGATCGCGCCCCGGCTCCCCGCCGCATCGATCGGCTCGAGCCCGGCCATGCCCGCCGCGGCCTTGCTGATGCAGCGGAAGGTGCCGACGAGGTTGATGGCGATCGCCCTCTCGAACAGTGCCATGTCGTGAGCGCGAGGCTCACCCGTCTCGCGATTCCTGCCGACGGTCTT
This sequence comes from Novosphingobium resinovorum, assembly GCF_036352595.1. GTDB lineage: Bacteria > Pseudomonadota > Alphaproteobacteria > Sphingomonadales > Sphingomonadaceae > Novosphingobium > Novosphingobium resinovorum_B. The sequence continues at coordinate 107,140 of NZ_JAZFAX010000003.1, read as the reverse complement.
GGCGGCGGGGGCGATCCCGGCACAGTTCACCAGTACCCGCTCCTGCCCGTTCGCCGCGCGCGCCTTGGCGAAGCCGGCGACGACGCTGTCCTCGTCCGTCACGTTGACCGCGCAGAACACGCCGCCGATCTCGGCCGCGAGTGCCTCTCCGACCTCGGCATTGAGGTCGAAGATCGCGAGCTTCACGCCCTTGGCGGCAAGCGCCCGCGCGGTAGCCGCGCCAAGTCCCGAAGCCCCGCCGGTGACTACCGCGGCGATGGTACTGTCCAGATTCATCCCGTTTCCTTTCGCCATCGTCTCCGGCCCTCTCGCCCTATGCCGTTCCACGGCGAGGGGGCAAGCTTTTCGGCCGAACCATTTAATCGCACGATTAAGTGGCCCGGCAGCGACGGTCAATCGGGTCTCTCGACGACCTCCGCACTTGCGCAACAGGATTTCACCGGGGCGATGCTGCGCGCAAGAAATCATGTGGACAATGCGCCGATGCAACAGGTCTATTGTCCACCGTAAGGCGCGGGAATCCTTGGAGTGCGACCACGGTGCGATATTTCATCGCACATTGCTGTTGCGTGGTTGCAACATACCTGAAACCATTTTTCGCGCCGCCGCAAATTCCGTTGAAAGGGCGCCCTCTCGGCGCAACAAGATTTCCCCATGGCATCGTAGTGCGTTCGCGTACTCGAAAGCCGGCAACGGGTCGCCTGTCGAAATTGGTCACGCATTCGGCAGGTGAACGACGCAACAAGGGACACACAAAGTGAAAACAACCATCCAGAAAGCCGCATTGCGCGGCGCGACGAGCCTGTCGGCTTTCGCCCTGCTCTGCGGCACTGCCTATGCGCAGGATGCAGCCCCCCAGGCGGCTGACGATGCAGGCGAAGAAAACACCATCATCGTCACCGGCTCGATCACCCGCAACCCGGCCGCCGCCACGGCATCGCCGGTCGTGTCGGTGACCGCTGACGATATGACCAAGCGCGGCATCACCACCGTCGCCGACGCGCTCCAGACCCTGACCGCGAACAACGCCGGCACCATCCCCGCCAGCTGGTCGGCCTTCGGCTTCACCACCGGTGCCACCGCTCCCTCGCTGCGCGGCTTCAACAACGCCTATACGCTCACGCTGTTCGACGGCATGCGCACCGCCTACTACCCGCTGGCGGACGACACGCAGCGCAACATCGTCGACATCAACAGCATCTCGGGCTCGATCGTCCAGAGCATTGACACGCTGCTTGACGGCGCTTCGGCGACTTACGGTTCGGACGCCATCGCCGGCGTGGTCAACGTCATCACCAAGCGCCAGATCACCGGCCTGCACCTCGACGGCTCGATGGGCATCTCGCAGCGCGGCGACGGCGGCGAGCAGCGCATCAACGCCACCTACGGCTACGGCGATCTCGACGAGCAGGGCTTCAACGTCTACGCGAACGTCGAATACCAGCACAACGACTCGCTGTTCCTGCGCGACCGCAATGGCATCTGGAACACCGCCGACCAGAGCAGCATCTGCGGCACCGCCGAACAAGGGTGTCTGACCAACAGCATCCGCAACGGCATCCAGGCCGACGGCAGCTACAACGGCTTCCAGTCGACCATCATCAACTACGTGCGCCCCTATAGCACGGATGCCAGCGGCAACCTGATCCTCGACGATGAAGGCGCCACGATTCCGCTCGGCAACTACGAGCAGCTCAACCCGGCAGCAGGCTGCGGCCGCCTGACCTCCGTCACGCTGACCGCAGAACAGCAGACGCCGGGTGCTCCTTCGGTAGTTTGCCAGCAGGATCTCGTGAACGACTACCGCATGTACAATGCGGAAATCACCCGCAAGGGCGGCACCCTGCGTGCGACCGCCAAGGTCGGCGACAACGCCGAAGCCTTCTTCATGTTCAACTACATGAACGTGAAGACCGCCAACTCGACCAGCAACGCCGGCTGGGTCGGCAACACTGCCGCTGGTGGCGAGCAAATCACCGTCAGCCAGATCTACCTGCCGACCTACGTCTGCTCGGCCGGCACCTCGTCGATCACCGGCGGTATCCTGACCGCCTCGGGCTGCGATGCGTCGAACGGCACGCTCAACCCCAACAACCCCTACGCCGCCAACGGCCAGCTCGCTCGCCTCGTCGGTCTGCCTGACAAGCCGCGTGAGACCTTCACGGACGCCAAGACCTACCGTCTGTCGGCCGGCATCAACGGCACTGTGGGCGATGGCTGGAACTTCTCGCTCGGCGCGACCGCTTCGAAGGTCACGCTGGACGTCAAGAACACCGGCTACATCTACCTCCAGGGTCTGATGGATGCCATTGCCCAGGGCACCTACAACTTCGTCGATCCCTCGGCCAACTCGGCTGAAGCTGACCAGCTCGTCTTCCCCGATCAGGAGAAGCGCGCGACCTCGAAGCTCGCCCAGGTCATCGCGACCCTCAACAAGGACGTGTTCGAACTGCCCGGCGGTTTCGTGAACATCGCCGTTGCCGGCCAGTACCGCTACGAAGCGATTAACAACCCGAGTTCGAACGCCCCCAACAACGACAACCCGACCGAGCGCTATTACGGTATCAACGCCGTTGGCGTGAAGGGCAACCGCGACATCTGGTCGGCTTCGTACGAAATCTCGGTTCCGGTCCTCGACCAGCTGCGTTTCAAGGCAGACGGTTCGTATGACCACTACTCGACCGGCCAGAAGAACTTCTCGCCCAAGTTCGAGGCCGAGTTCAAGCCGATTGAGCAGGTCAAGCTGCGCGGCACGTTCTCGAAGGGCTTCCGTGCGCCCAACCTGAACGAATCGTTCCAGCTGCCGGCGACCGGCTACACGAACGCGTCGATCAATTGCGAGAGCGCAATCTATGCCGCGTTCTGCGCCGCGCACGCCAGCAACCCGGCTTACTACGAAGATGGCTACTCGCCGGGCATCACTTCGTCGGGTAACCCCGATCTGAAGTCCGAGAAGTCGACCTCGTACACCTTGGGTCTCGTCGTGCAGCCGACCCGCGCCGTCACGCTGACGGTCGATTACTGGCACACCAAGATCAAGAACGTGATCACCTCTGCCAGCGCGACCCAGGATCTCTATACCCAGTATTACACCAACAACGGCGTAGTGGACATTCCGGGCGTCACCGTGACCCCGGGCGTAGCCGATCCGGAAAACCCGAACGCGCTGCCGCTGCTGGGCCAGATCATCAGCTCGTTCAAGAACGCCAACGCCATGAAGGGCAGCGGCCTCGACTTCTCGGCTGATCTCCAGCTCCCGCTGACCGAAAAGGTTTCGCTGCACTCCAAGGCGAATGCATCGTACCTGATCAAGCTCGAGCAGTTCAACGAGGATGGCTCCGTGTGGCGCTACGACGGTTCGCTCGGTGGTTGTAACCTGACCTCGTGTTCGGGTGCGCCGCGCTTCCGCCTGACCTGGCAGAACACGCTGGACTTCAATGACAAGGCCAGCCTGACCCTGACCACCAGCTACACCAGCGGTTACTCGAGCACCTCGGCTGACGCCGGTGGTACGTACAAGGACTGTATCGCAAGCGGCGAGAGCGGTCAGCTCATCACGTATCCGGGCACTCCCGGCATCGATGGCAGCGCTGCTCCCGTTCAGTGCCACTCGAAGGGTATCCTGAACTTCGACGGTCACGGCGAAGTCAAGGTCGCGGACAAGTTCAAGCTTTACCTCGACGTCCTGAACATCCTGGACACCAAGCCGAAGTACGACCCGAACGCGGCTTATGGCCTGTACCAGTTCAACCCGGCCTGGTCGGACCGCCTGTTCATGGGCCGTTACCTGCGCGTCGGCGCGAAGGTCGACTTCTAAACCAAGTCAACCTGACCACGGAAATTGGGGCGGTCTCGCAAGAGGCCGCCCTTTTTCTTTGCATGCATGTCGCTGCATCGCCCTGACGTTATGCATCCTTGCGCACACATCGTGCGCGTGGTGGGCCATGAAGGTCTGCAAACTGTTGTAATGTTACAACCCATTACGCATTTATTTCATTCAGATTTCAGTTCCCTATTGCAGTCGCGAAGAGCCCCGGCAGGATAGGCCCATCGACCCGGATTTCCGGCCGGGTCGCGGGCAGGCAGAGCCCGCAGACGCATACAGGGGACACATCATGACCAGGACCAAGGGCGGCCTGCTTCGCAGCGCCGCGTTCCTTCCAGCCATTGCACTTCTCACGCCGTTCGCCGCGATAGCGCAGGACGGCGATCCCGTGCCCGAAGAGACCGCGCCGGTTTCGCCCGACCTCAGGGCACCCAACACGCCCGCACCGATCGACGACACCACCATCATGGTCACCGGTTCGCGTATCAAGGGCGGCGACGTGTTCCGCAGCCCCTCGCCGATCTCCATCGTCGATCCTGAACTGTCGAAGAAGATGGGCCTCATCGATACGGCCGCGATGATCCAGGGCTCGCCGATCGCCAGCGGCTCCTCTCAGATCACTTCGGCGATCTCGTCGAACTTCGTGACCAACGGCGGTTCAGGCGCCCAGACGATCTCGCTCCGCGGCCTCGGTGCCGAGCGCACGCTGGTCCTGCTCAACGGTCGCCGCGCCGGCCCCGCCGGTACGCGCGGCGGCGTGTCGTCGTTCGACCTCAACGTGCTGCCCTCCTCGATCATGGAGCGCGTCGACATCCTGAAGGACGGCGCCTCGTCGATCTACGGGTCGGACGCCGTCGCGGGCGTGGTCAACCTGATCACCAAGACCGACACCAACGGCATCGAGGCCAACGGCTTCACCTCGGTCCCCACCCGCAGCGGCGGCGAGGAATACAACGGCTCGCTCACCTGGGGCAAATCGTGGGACCGCGGCCACATCCTGCTCGCGGGTGACTACTACAAGCGCAAGGAACTCGCGCGCGGACAGCGCAAGTACCTGCAGTGCGAGGAAGACTACGTCTTCACCGACGAGAGCCACAAGACCCGCGCCGACCTCGTCGATCCGCGCACCGGCAAGTATCGCTGCGGCGGCCTGGCCTGGGGCCATGTCTGGACTTACGACTACAGCTACTACTACTCACCCAACGGCTCCAACATCCCCGGAAGCCAGGGCGTCGGCGACGTGACGCTGTTCCAGTACAATTACCCGGGCAGCAACCTGGGCCGCTACATCCCCGGCATCGGACCGCGCACCACCGCCGGCCAGATCGCCGTCCCCGAGGGCTGGTATCCCGTCGGCTACGATCCCGCATCGATCGCGGTCCAGAACAGCTACCACCCCTACGTCAACCAGGACACCGTCATCCCGCAGACAGAGCGCTACACGCTCTATGCGGACGGTGCCTTCAAGGTCAGCGACGCGGTCGAAGTCTACGGCGAGTTCCTGTTCAACCGCCGCAAGACCTATCAGAACGGCTCGCGCCAGATCTGGCAGTTCGGTTACGGCGAATACTTCGACTATGTCGATGCCGATGGCAACGAAGGCGGCTTCGCGGGCAACCCGCTGGCGCAAGGCTGGGGCGGCGCCGCACTGTTCAGCCCGACCGGCTACACCAACCTTTCCGACAACTCGCAGCGGGTAGACTACTACCGCGGCCTGTTCGGCGTGCGCGGCGACATCGGCAAGGGCTTCAGCTACGACGTCTACGGCCAGTACTCGAAGTCGAAGGGCATCTACCGTTCGCAGCAGATTCTCGCCGACTCGATAGCCTATCCCTATGGTGACAGCCGCGACGCGACTTGCGCCGAACTTGGCAACCCGGTCACCCCGATCGGTGGCAAGCAATGCGTGGACGTGCGCTGGTACGATCCTTACTTCCTTGCCGGCGAATTGACGCCCGAGGAAGTCAACTTCCTGTCCGACTGGGAGGAAGGCAAGACCACCTATACGCAGAAGTACGTCGAGGCGATCGTCACCAACCCCGGCCTCCTCAACCTCCCCGCCGGGCCGGTCGGCATCGCGATCGGTGCGACGTACCGCGAGGATCGCATCAACGACACGCCGGGCGCGATCACGCTGGCCGACAACGCCTGGGGCAGCACCGGCGCCGGCATCACCGCCGGCAAGACCCAGACGACCGAAGCCTTCGGTGAAGTGCGCATCCCGATCCTTGCCGACATCCCGTTCTTCAAGAACCTGGAATTCTCGGGCGCGGCGCGCGTTACCAACGTCAAGGCGATCCGGGCTTCAGACGGTTTCTCCGACAGCGACAACGGCAACTGGACCTACAAGCTGGGCCTCAACTGGCAAGTCAACGACTGGCTACGCCTGCGCAGCACATACGGCACCTCGTTCCGCGCGCCCGCGCTATTCGAGCAGTTCCTGGCCGACCAGACCTCGTTCCTCAACCAGCGCCAGATCGACCCCTGCATCCAGTGGGGCACGAAGCTGGCGGACGGCGCCATCTCGCAGCAGTTCGCGGACAACTGCGCGGCTGACGGCGTGGCGGCGAACTACACCGGTGCGGGCACGGGCGCGACCATCGTGACCGGCGGCGGCATCGGCCTGCTCAAGCCGGAGACCTCGAAGGCATTCACCGGCAGCGTCATCCTCACCCCACGCTTCAGCTTCCTGCCCGATACCCGATTCAGCCTTGCGGTCGATTACTTCGACATCGAGGTCAACGGCGAGATCGCGCAGCTCGGCGCCGGGAACATCCTGTCGCAGTGCTACAACTCGGACTTCTTCCCGACCGATCCGCTGTGCTCCTACTTCACCCGTAACGACGACGTTCCGGGTTCGCAGGGCAACGGTTCGAACGTGAACACGGTGCGCGACAGCTTCATCAACGTGAACAGCCAGCGCAACCGGGGCATCGACGCCACGCTGCGCATCACCCACGAATTCACGCCCGACGTGAAGCTGACGCTGCAGAGCGAGATCACCTGGCAGCTCAAGGACACCACCGCGCTGTTCGACGGCCTCTACGAAAGCTCGAACGGCGAAGCGGGCGATCCCAAGTGGACCGGCGACTTCAAGGCGATCCTCGACTGGAGCAACGTCAGCTTCTTCTACGGCCTGACGATGATCGGCGGCACCGACAATCGCCCCGACTTCCTGGAGGACGGCGGCTCGATCTGCGACACCGCCACCGCCTACCCCGACGGCCGCTGCGTCAGGCTGACGACTCCCGCATGGTTCCAGCACAACGCATCGGTGACCTGGAACATCGACGACGACAAATATGCCTTCACCCTGGGCGTCACCAACTTCACCAACGCCAAGCCGCCACGCATCTCCGTGGTCGGTGGCAACGGTGCCGACATCCTGGGCAACGGCGTGTTCTACTCGCAGTACGACATGGTCGGTCGCCGCTTCTTCGCGAGCGTGAAGGCGAAATACTGAGAGGTTTCCCCAGTCGGGGCACGCTTGCGTGCCCCGACAAATCTTTCCAGGCAGGGGCGGTGGGTGACGGCTCGCCGCCCCTGTGCTTATCTGTCCTCCCGATCCCACAGCACAGGCATAAGATGACCCGCATCCGCCTCAAGCCCGATACCCTCGACGAGGAGAACGCCCGCTTCGAGCAGGTGGCGCTTCCTCGCCCGCTGTTCCTCAATTCCGTGCCCAAGTCCGGCACCCACCTGCTGCGCAACGTCATGCGCATGTTCGTGCCCGTTGCCGACCACTACAAGGCGACGTTCATCCAGTGGGGCAACCTGTTCGACCACCTCGACGCCTTCGACGCCTCGCGCAACATGTTGAGTTGGGGGCACCTGCTGTTCTCCGACGCCTCGGCGGTGGAAGCCGCGCCCGCGCGCAAGATCATCCTGGTGCGCGATCCCTATACCTGGGTGCTGGCCCGCGCGCGCTTCTTCGTTTCCGAACAGTTCGGCGACAATGCCGTGCTGGTGAAGGACGAGGGGCTGAGCGTCGATGCCCTGATCAACCTGATGATCACGGGCATTCACCAGAAATCGATGGGCCTCAAGGACATGTACATGTTCAACGCGCTCGGCTGGATGGGGCGCGATACCACCGTGATCCGCTACGAGGACATGGTCGAGGCGGTGAAGGATCTCGACAGCCGCCGCGCCGAGGCCTTCTTCATGGGCTTGTTCGACGCGGCCGGCCTCGCGAAAGTGCCCGAGGACTGGCGCGAGCGGGTCCGCATCGGCGCCGACCGCAAGCAAAGCGGCACCGCGCGCGAGAACCTCAACGCCGCAGCCGAGATTCCCGACGAACTGACCGCGCAGCAGAAAGCGCTGGTCGACTTCAACGCCCCCGGGCTTCGCGCGCTTCTCGGGTACTACTGATGCTCCATTCCTCCCCGAGCTTGTCTCGGGGAGGTGGCAGCCGCATAGCGGCTGACGGAGGGGGAATTACCTGATCCATCCCCCTCCACCACCGCCTGCGGCGGCGGTCCCCCTCCCCGAGACAAGCTCGGGGAGGATGGGCATCACTCCACGGTGATCGCCAGCGCGCCGTCACCGTCCTCGATATGGACGTGCGAGCCATCGGGCACCTCGCCTGCCAGCAGCTTCTCCGCCAGCGGGTCCTGCAGGTACCGCTGTACCGCGCGCTTCAATGGCCGGGCGCCGTAGACCGGGTCGTAACCCACCCGCCCCAGCCACCGCTTCGCCGCGTCCGACAGGTCGAGCACGATCTTGCGGTCCTTGAGCAGCTTCTGCACGCGGGCGACCTGGATATCGACGATCGGCGCCATGTGCTCCAGGCCCAGCCGGTGGAACAGCACGATCTCGTCGAGACGGTTGAGGAACTCGGGCCGGAAATGCCCGCGTACCACTTCCATCACCTGCGGCTCCACGGTGGAGACGTCCACGCCCTCGTCAAGCCCGGCAAGGTACTGGCTGCCGAGGTTGCTGGTCAGGATGATCAGCGTGTTGGTGAAGTCCACCACGCGGCCCTGTCCGTCGGTCAGGCGCCCGTCGTCGAGCACCTGCAGCAGCACGTTGAAGACGTCGGAATGCGCCTTCTCGACCTCGTCGAACAGCACGACCTGATAAGGCCGCCGCCGCACCGCCTCGGTCAGCACGCCGCCTTCCTCGTAGCCGACATAGCCCGGAGGCGCGCCGATCAGGCGGGCGACCGCGTGCTTCTCCATGAACTCCGACATGTCGATGCGCACCATCGCGGTGTCGTCGTCGAACAGGAAGCCCGCCAGCGCCTTGGTCAGCTCGGTCTTGCCGACGCCCGTGGGGCCGAGGAACAGGAACGAGCCGAGCGGCCGGTTCGGGTCCTGCAGGCCCGCGCGCGCGCGCCGCACCGCCTTGGAGACGGCGGCGACGGCATCGGTCTGGCCGATCACGCGGCCGCCGATGATCTGCTCCATCTTGAGCAGCTTCTCGCGCTCGCCTTCCAGCATGCGGTCGACCGGAACCCCGGTCCAGCGGCTGACGACACCGGCGATGTCGTCCTCGGTCACTTCCTCGCGCAGCAAGGCGTTCCCGGCGGTGGCCTGCGCCTCCGCCAGCTTCGCCTCCAGCGCGGGGATCGTCGAGTAGGACAACTCGCCCGCCTTGGCGTAGTCGCCGCCGCGCTGGGCCTGCTCCAGTTCGATGCGCGCGGCGTCGAGCTGTTCCTTGAGCTTGCCTTCCGCCGCGATCTTGTCGCGCTCGTTCTGCCAGCGGGTAGTCAGTTCGCTCGACTGCTGTTCGAGGTTGCTGAGTTCCACGCGCAGCGCGGCAAGCCGGTCCTTCGACGCGGAATCGCTTTCCTTGCCGAGCGCCATTTCCTCGATCTTGAGCTGGACGATGCGGCGGTCGAGCTTCTCGATCTCCTCGGGCTTGCTTTCCACTTCCATGCGGATACGGCTGGCGGCCTCGTCCATGAGGTCGATCGCCTTGTCCGGCAGGAAGCGGTTGGTGATGTAGCGGTTGGACAGCGTCGCCGCCGCCACGATCGCGCCGTCGGTGATCCGCACGCCATGGTGCAGCTCGTACTTTTCCTTGAGCCCGCGCAGGATGGAAATGGTGTCCTCGACCGTCGGCTCGCCCACGAAGACCGGCTGGAAGCGGCGCTGGAGGGCGGCATCCTTCTCGACGTACTTCTGGTACTCGTCGAGCGTGGTCGCGCCGATGCAATGCAGTTCCCCGCGTGCCAGCGCAGGCTTGAGCAGGTTACCCGCATCCATCGAGCCTTCCGACGCGCCCGCGCCGATCAGCGTGTGCATCTCGTCGATGAACAGGATGATCTGACCGTCCGCGCCCTTCACCTCGTCGAGCACGGCCTTCAGGCGCTCCTCGAACTCGCCGCGGTACTTGGCGCCCGCGATCAGCGAACCCATGTCGAGCGACATCAGGCTGCGGTCCTTGAGGCTGTCGGGCACGTCGCCATTGGCGATGCGCAGCGCGAGCCCTTCGGCGATGGCGGTCTTGCCGACGCCGGGGTCACCGATCAGCACGGGGTTGTTCTTGGTGCGCCGCGCGAGGATCTGGATGGTGCGGCGGATCTCCTCGTCGCGGCCGATGACCGGGTCGAGCTTGCCGTCCTTCGCCGCCTGCGTGAGATCGCGGGCGTACTTCTTCATCGCATCGTAGGCGTTCTCCGCGCCCGCGCTGTCGGCCGTCCGGCCGCCGCGCAGCTCGGTGATCGCGGCTTCGAGCGCCTGCGCCGTGACGTTACCCGCCTTGAGCGCCTGGCCCGCCGCCGTGGTCGTCGCCAGCACGAGGCCCAGCAGCAGCCGCTCGACGGTAACGAAGCTGTCGCCCGCCTTGGTCGCAGCCTGCTCGGCCGCGTCCAGCACACGCACGGCATCGTTGTCCAGACCCGGCGAACCGGCCGCGCCGCTGCCCGACACGGCCGGAATCTTCGCCAACGCCTTGTCGAGTTCCTGCGTCGCAAACACCGGGTTGCCACCGGCGCGCTTGATGAGCCCGGCGGCCATGCCTTCGGGATCGTCGAGCAGGGCCTTGAGGATATGCTCGGGCGCGATGCGCTGGTGGTTCAGGCGGATCGCGACGGTCTGCGCGGCCTGGAGAAACCCCTTTGCGCGGTCAGTGAACTTTTCGAGATTCATTGTGGAATGTGCCTCCTGATCCCGCTCATATGGTGTTGCTTATATGCAACACAAGGGCTGGGTACCCGAATTTTTCCTTAGTCTGCGAAATGCCCGAAATCCTTGATCGGGCGCAACAGGAGCAGGCCGGAGCCGGCCGCCGAGGCAAAGATGGGTGCCCGTTGCCGATTTGCCAGAGGGCGTTTCGCTCCCTCCGATCGTCATTGCGAGCGTAGCGAAGCAATCCAGGGCATTCTCAAACCGCTCTGGATTGCTTCGCTACGCTCGCAATGACGAATATGGGGCAGCGATATCCATGCGGCCTTCGCCGGGGCGGTAATGCATGGCTTCCGCTATCCCCGCCCGAAGCCCTGCCCTAGCCTTCGCGCGATAACCCCACGGGAAGAGGCTCAATGGCGAAATTCACACCCCAGCAGGCGGCAGACGTCCTCGCGATCAAGCAGGTGATCTACGAGTGGGGCGACGAACTCGACATCCACAACGGCCTGAAGATGCGCGAGACCGACTGCCTCGCCGAAGATGTGCGCTACAACGTCGGCGGCCAGTGGCGCGAGGGGCTGGCGGCGGTCGAGGCGTTCTACAAGGGCCGCGCCGAGACCATGAAGGCGGGCGCGGGCCTCATGACCATGCGGCATATCATCACCTCGCTGCGGGTCGGTTTCGAGGGCGACGACCATGCGAAAGTCGGCTACCTGCTGGTGTTCTTCGCGGCGCTGGGCGACGGGCCTTTCGACAAGTACTGCGACCCGCTCGCGGTCGCCGACGTGAAGATGGAATGCCGCCGCGATGCCGATGGCGAGTGGCGGATCTCGCTGTTCGATTCGGGGCAGATCTTCAAGCGGGGGTGATAGGCGGGCATGCCCACCCCGCTGCGACTAGGCCCTGCGGACCAAGTCTCGCTGCCCCTCCCGCAAGCGGGAGGGGGGAGCCGCTGATCTCACATTCCCCTCCCGCCTGCGGGAGGGGACAGAGGTGGGCAAAACGCCGCTGGCCACGCCGAAACAAGCTGCTAACCTCCCGCTCATGCGATCCGTATCCACGTCGAGCCTGAGCGCTCTCGCCGCCGCCCTTCTCCTCTCCGCCTGCGCTGCCGCCCCCTCCGGCACGCCTGTCGCCAGCACGCCGACGGCGCCGCCTGCACCGGAGGCCGCACCGCCTCGGCCCGCCGCCGCATCGCCGCAGGAACTGGTCGCCAAGGTCGACATCCCATACGACGAGTTCGTCCTCGCCAACGGCCTCACCACCATCGTCCACACCGACCGCAAGGCGCCGATCGTGGGCGTCACGCTCTACTACAAGGTCGGCTCCAAGAACGAGCCACGCGGCAAGACCGGCTTCGCGCACTTGTACGAGCACCTGTTCTTCGGCGGCTCATCCAACGTGCCCAACTTCGACATTCCGCTGGAAGCGGCCGGGTCCACCTCGACCAACGGCTCCACCTGGTACGATCGCACCAACTACATCGAGACGGTGCCGACCGGCGCGCTCGACCTTGCGCTGTTCATGGAGAGCGACCGCATGGGCGCGCTGCTCCCGGCCGTCACACAGGACAAGCTCAACAAGCAGCGCGGCGTCGTCCAGAACGAGAAGCGGCAGGGCGACAACCAGCCCTACGGCCTCGCCGAATATGCGGTGGCCGAGGGCCTGTTCCCGGTCGGCCACCCCTATCACCACTCGACGATCGGCTCGATGGCCGACCTAGACGCCGCCAGCCTGACCGACGTTCGCAAGTGGTTCACCGACCATTACGGCCCCAACAACGTCGTCCTCGTCCTCTCGGGCGACATCGACGCGGCAACCGCGAAGCCCAAGGTCGAGAAGTGGTTCGGCGCCATCCCGAAGGGGCCTGAAGTCGCCCCCGTCGCGGCCGGGCCGGTCACCCTGTCCGCGCCGATCTCGCGCGACCTGACCGATCAGGTGCCGACCCTGCGCCTCAGCCGCGACTGGAGCGGCCCCGGGCTCAACGATGCGGACGCACCCGCGCTGCGCATCGGCATGCACATCCTCGGCGGCCTCGCCAGCTCACGGCTGGACAACGAACTGGTGCGCGGGCAGCAGCTTGCCGTCTCCGTCACCGCCTCTGCCCAGACGTTCGAGCAGGCCAGCTTCCTCGACGCCTCGATGGACGTGAAGCCCGGCGTCCAGCGCGCCAACGCCGAAGCCGCGCTCGACAAGGTCATCGCGGATTTCGTCGCCAAGGGGCCGAGCGAGGACGAAGTGCGCCGCGCCGTCACCTCCATCCTGTCGAGCGAGATCGGCGGACTTGAACAGGTCGGCGGCTTCTCCGGCAAGGGCGCGACCCTGGCCGAAGGGCAGGTCTATTCGAACGATCCGGCCAAGTACAAGGCGGACCTGCAGGCCATCGCCGCGCTGACGCCCGACGCCGTGCGCACCGCGATGGCCAAGTGGCTCGGCCGCCCGGTCTATAAGATCGCGGTGGTGCCGGGCGCGCGCACCGAGGACGGCGCGAAGATGGGCGGCTGGGGTGACGAAGCCGCCAACCCGCCCGCAGCGGCAGGCAAGGCCGCCAAGGCCCCGAAGCTCGCCTCCGCGCCCAGGCGCACCGCGCCGCCGGTCGCGCCGGTCAGCGCCCTCGCCTTCCCGGCGATCGAGCGCACCACACTCTCGAACGGCATCCCTGTCACGCTGGCGCGGCGGACCACGGTGCCCAAGCTGGTCCTGTCGATCGACTTCGACGCCGGGTACGCGGCCGATGCGCTCGACACGCCGGGCACGCAGGGGCTGATGCTCGGGATGCTCGAGGAAGGCACCAAGACCCGCAACGCCACCCAGATCGCCGAGGAGCAGGAGCGCCTCGGCGCCTCGATCGGCACCGGTGCCAGCCTCGACACCAGCAGCCTCACGCTGAGTGCGCTCAGCGACAACCTCGCGCCCTCGCTGGCGCTGGCCTCCGACGTGCTGCTGCATCCGGCTTTCGCGCAGGCCGACTTCGACCGCGCGCGCGGACAGGCGCAGGCCGAACTGGCGCAGGCCCAGTCGACGCCGAGCGCGCTGGCCTCGCGTACGATGAGCGGCGAACTCTTCGGCACTCACCCTTATGCCCAGCCCGGCGACGGCCTCGGCAGCGATACCGCGCTCGCCGCCCTCACGCCCGAGGCGCTGCGCGCCGCCCATGCCAAGTGGCTGCGCCCCGACCTCGCGCGGATCACCGTGGTCGGCGACGTGACCATGGAGCAGCTCAAGCCGCTGCTGGAAAAGGCGTTCGGCAGCTGGAAGGCCCCGGCCGCACCCAAGCCGGTGAAATCGCTCGACACCGCGACGCCCGCACCCGCATCGCGCGTAGTGCTGATCGACCGGCCGAACTCGCCGCAGTCGGTGATCCTCGCCGGGCGGGTGCTGCCGCTGACCGGCCGCACGCCGAACGAGGAATCGCTGATGCTGGCGAACGACGTCGTCGGCAACGGCTTCCTCTCGCGCCTGAACCTCGACATTCGCGAGGAAAAGGGCTGGAGCTACGGCGTGCGCTCGGGCATCAGCCAGGCGACGGGGCCGGTGACGATGCAGGTCATGGCGCCCGTGCAGGCCGACCGCACGGGCGATTCGATCCGCGCCATCATCGCCGACATGAGCGCCCTGCCGACGAAGCAGCCGATTTCGGCCGAGGAGTACCAGCGCGTCACCGACGGCGCGATCCGCAGCCTGCCCAACGACTTCGAGACGAATGCGCAAGTGCTCGCCGCCATCGTCAAGAACGACCGGCTGGGACGGCCTGAGGATTACTATGTGAAGCTCGCGCAGACCTATCGCGGCATCGACGCGAAGCGGATCGGCGGCGCGGCGGCGCAGTATCTGCAGCCCACCGACCTGACCTGGGTGATCGTCGGCGACCGCAAGATCGTGGAACCGCAGCTCAAGGCCCTGGGTTTGCCCGTAGAGGTCCGCCCCGCACCCAGCGTCGCGGGCGAGAACGAGAGCGAAGGAGCTTCCGAATGACCGTTGCCGGCACGTACGACTGCGTCACCAATACCCCGCTGGGCCGCCAGAAGGGCGTCCTCACCATCGAGCCCGGAGCAGGCGACAGCTTCTCCGGGAACATCACCGGCGACCTTGGCAGCATGGACGTGACCGACGGCCGCATTGCCGGGCAGACCCTGACGTGGTCGATGAAGATGACCGTGCCGATGCCAATGGACCTCGACTGTTCCGCGACGGTCGAGGGCGATACGCTGACCGGCACGGTGAAAGCCGGGATGTTCGGCGCGATGGAACTGACGGGAACGCGGCGCTCGGGCTGATCCATCAGACCCAACTCTTCATCGCAAGCACAGCGAAGCAATGACGAGATGTGGGTGGAGTCCCTCCCCGAACTTGTCTCGGGGAGGGCGTTTTGCGCTTACTTCCCGCCGCGATTGCGGCAGTTGTCGGTCACCGTCTTGCTGCAGACCGGATAAGTCTTGTCCATCGCGGTCGCAGGCGGCGGGGTCAGTGCACCCTTGTACGGGCCGCCCTGATAGTTCTCGTCCGCAGGCATCGCCGGGCGCGCGGCCTGGTTCGCGGCTTGCGGATCGGGGACGCCCTCGGTCGGCACGCCCGGTCCCGGAGGGTTGGCCTGCCCCGGAGGCGTCGAAGGCGTCTCGCCCTTGAGCTGCTGCAGCACCGAATTCCAGGCCATCTGCCGCTGTTCGGGAGTCATCTTGTAGATCTGGCCGCGCTGGTCGGGCGTCAATGCCCAATAGCCCTTCTGCTGGTCCATGCTCAGCGTCCAGTAATAGACCTTGTAGTCGTTCGGCCAGCTTTCGTAGTCGGACTTCTGCGCCGGGGTCCAGCTGTCGTAAATGGCCTGCTGCTCCGGCGTAAGCGTTGGCGCGGCGGCGCTGGAGGCGGCCGGAGGCGGCATGGCCGGAGCCGGAGCAGATGGCGGCGCGGCGGGCATTTCGGAAGCGGCGGGGGCGGCAGGGTCGCTCTGGGCATGGATGGCGGCGGGGACCACCAACAGGCTGAGGGCAGCAGAGCCGGCGAGCAGAACTTTGCGCATTTCTCACTCTCCGTTTATGTCATCGTTGTGATTGAACGACGAAGCGCACCGGCAATTGTTCCTCCGCTGCGACGAACCGGGCTTGCACCGGGCCATGCCGTTCCCTAGTTGTTCACGGTGAACAACCTGCAAGCTCCCTCCTCTGATCCGCTGATCGACGGCCTCAACGATCCCCAGCGCGAGGCCGTGCTGACGACCGAAGGCCCCGTGCTGATGCTCGCGGGCGCGGGCACCGGCAAGACGGCGGCGCTCACCCGCCGCCTCGCCCATCTCGTACACAGCCGCCTTGCATGGCCGAGCGAGATCCTGTGCGTCACCTTCACCAACAAGGCCGCGCGCGAGATGCGCGAGCGGGTCGGCCACCTGATCGGCCCGGCGGTGGAGGGCATGCCCTGGCTCGGCACCTTCCACGCCGTCGCTGCCAAGATGCTGCGCCGCCATGCCGAACTGGTGGGCCTGCAGAGCAACTTCACGATCATCGACACCGACGACCAGCTGCGCCTGCTCAAGCAGCTGATCCAGGCCGAAGGGCTGGACGAAAAGCGCTGGCCCGCGCGCCAGCTGGCAGGCTGCATCGATCGCTGGAAGAACCGCGGCCTGAACCCGCAGGACCTCGACGCCGGAGAGAACGAAAGCTACGCCAACGGCAAGGGCCAGAAGTTCTACAAGCTCTATCAGGACCGGCTGAAGGCAGTGAACGCCTGCGATTTCGGCGACCTGCTGCTGCACATGCTCAACATCCTGCGCACCCACCGCGACGTGCTGGAGCAGTACCAGAGCCGCTTCAAGTACGTCATGGTGGACGAATATCAGGACACCAACCAGGTCCAGTACTTGTGGCTGCGCCTGATCGCGCAGGGCCGCCAGAACATCTGCGTGGTGGGCGACGACGACCAGTCGATCTACTCCTGGCGCGGCGCCGAAGTGGCCAACATCCTGCGCTTCGAGAAGGACTTTCCCGGCGCTAAGGTCATCAAGCTGGAGCAGAACTACCGCTCCACGCCGCAGATCCTTGCCGCCGCCTCCGGCCTGATCGACGAGAACACCCAGCGCCTCGGCAAGACCCTGTGGACCGAGCGGCACGCGGGCGACAAGGTGCAGGTCGTCGGCGTCTGGGACGGGCCGGAGGAGGCCCGCCGCGTCGGTGACGAGATCGAGCGGCTGGAGCGTCAGGGCGCCCCGCTCGACCAGATCGCCATCCTCGTGCGCGCGCAGTACCAGACGCGCGAATTCGAGGACCGATTCATCTCCATCGGCATGAAGTACCGCATCGTCGGCGGCTTCCGCTTCTACGAACGCGCGGAGATCCGCGACGCGCTGGCATACTTGCGCGTGATCGCCCAGCCCGCCGACGACCTCGCGTTCGAGCGCATCTACAACGCCCCCAAGCGCGGCCTCGGCGCCAAGGCACTGGAGGCGCTGCACCGGCTGGCACGAAATCGCGGCATCCCGCTGTCGAACGCCGCGATCGAGATCGCCGACACCGACGAACTTCCCGCCCGCGCGCGCAACACCTTCCTCGCTCTGATGCGCGACTTCGCGCGCTGGCGCGACCTGTCGGCCACCGAAGGCCCTGCCGACCTCTTGCGCACCGTGCTCGACGAATGCGGCTACACCGACGCGCTGCAGGCGGAGAAGACCGCCGAGGCCAACGGGCGACTGGAAAACCTCGTCGAACTCGCCCGCGCCATGGAGGAATACGACAGCCTCGGCGACTTCCTCGAACACGTCAGCCTCGTCATGGACAACGAGAACGCGGCCGAGGAGGAGAAGGTCACGATCATGACCATGCACGGGGCGAAGGGGTTGGAATTCGACAACGTGTTCCTGCCCGGCTGGGAGGAAGGCGTGTTCCCCTCGCAGCGCTCGCTCGACGAAGGCGGCCTTGCCAGTCTGGAGGAAGAACGCCGGCTCGCCTACGTCGCGATCACGCGGGCGAAGAAGAAGTGCACGATCCTGCATGCGGCCAACCGGCGCATCTACGGCCAGTGGACCAGCTCGATCCCCTCGCGCTTCATCGCCGAACTGCCCGAGGAGCACGTCGACTCCGAGACGACGCTGTCGGGCGGTGCCTCGCTGTGGCGGGCGCAGTGGTCGGAGCACGCCGATCCCTTTGCCGACGTGGCGCGGATGCAACCCTCGCGGATCGTCACGCGCGGCCCCGGCTGGCAGCGCGCTGCCGCCAAGGAATACGACGCTAGCCCCAAGCGCGTAGTCGAAAGCACCCGCTCCGCCGCCAGCTTCGCCGCCAAGCCCCGCACCGACATCGCCGTCGGCGCGCGCGTCTTCCACGAGAAGTTCGGCTACGGCGCAGTGGTGGCGCAGGAAGGCAACAAGCTGGAGATCGAGTTCGAGCAGGCCGGCAACAAGCGCGTACTCGACAGCTTCGTGAAGCCGGCGTGACACTTATTCCTCCCCGAGCTTGTCTCGGGGAGGTGGCAGTCGCGCAGCGACTGACGGAGGGGGAATTGCGCAAGGCTCGCCCCTCCACCACCGCCTGCGGCGGCGGTCCCCCTCCCCGAGACAAGCTCGGGGAGGAACTCCAATTACCGCGCCCGCGATTACCGGCAGCCGGGTGGTGATTGCCTCCCGCTCCTCACGCTATACACTGGTTCAATACGAACGAGAGTAACAGCGAGAGGTACAGGGCAGTGCTCAAATCAGCCAACGGCGGGCTGCGGCCCGTGCCGTTCCCGATCGACGATCCCGAACGCATCCCGGTCAAGCGCTACTACGATCCCGAATTCTACCAGGCCGAACTGGACCACTTGTGGCCCCACGTCTGGCAGATGGCCTGCCGCGAGGAGCAGATCCCCGAGGTCGGCGACTGGATCGAGTACGAGAACGTCGGCAAGTCGGTCATCGTCGTGCGCACGGCAAGCGGCGTGAAGGCCTTCCACAATGCCTGTCGCCATCGCGGCGTGCCGATCGCGGGCGGCTCGCCGCTGGGCTCCTCCCACGCCGTGGCATCGGGCAACTGCGCGAAGTCCGGCTTCGTCTGCCCGTTCCACGGCTGGCGCTGGAACATGGATGGCGAGAACACGCTGGTCTACGGCAAGCACCTGTTCTCCGAGCGGCAACTGGACGGGGACGACATCAACCTGCGGCCGTGCCGCGCCGAAGTGTTCGGCGGCAGCGTGTGGATCAACCATGACGACGATGCGCGCCCGGTGCGCGAATGCCTCGGCCCCGTCGCCCAGCGGCTGGAGGCACACAACCTCCACAAGCTGCGCGCCGAATGGTGCTACGGCACCGTGCTGCCGGCGAACTGGAAGATCGCGATGGAGGCCTTCATGGAAGGCTACCATGTCATGCAGACGCACCCGCAGCTCCAGCACGCGGTGCCGACGATGTACGATTCGATGTACGCGATGGCCGACAATCCCAGCCGCGCGCCGATGCTGGCCGACCCGGCGCTCACCATCGAGGAGAACATCGCCGCACAGATCACGAACATGGAGCTGCTCAGCGAAGGCATGGCGGGCATGCTCCACGAGAAGGAAGTGGCGATCGCCAAGGCCCTCCAGCACGCAACGCAGGGGCTGCCCGAAGACAAGGGGCAGGCGATGATGATGTGGCTGGGCATGGTCATGCACCAGGTCAGCGCCCAGTTGAAGGAGCGCGGCGAGCCGATCCCCGACCTGATCTCGGTGGCGCAGACCGACCCGATCAACGCGGTGGAATTCCTGTTCCCGCACTACTTCCTGCTGCCCTACTTCAGCTCGATGTCCGCCTACCGCATCCGCCCGCTGGGGCCGGAAAGCTGCTTCTTCGAATTGTGGTCGCTCACCTTCTTCCCCGAAGGCGAGGAGCCCGAGCCGGTGATGGAGCCGATCGTCCTGCCCTTCGACAGCCAGGACTTCCCGCCGATCCCGCGGCAGGACTATGCGAACATCCCGATCCAGCAGAAGGGCCTGCACGCCTCGGGCTTCGAGTTCATGCGCCTTTCGAGCAAGGTCGAGGGTCTCATCAGCAATTACCAGCGCATCATCGACGGCTACCTCGCCGGCGTTCCGGTGGAGAAGCTGGCGGCGGCGAACACCAAGCTGGGCGGCAACTTCGACGGGAAGATCGAAGACCTAGGCTTCTGAGAGGGCGTTCGGGAATGGGCATTGCCCATTCTGCGGCACCAGCCGGCTGCGCCTCGCAAATGACAGGTTGCCCGCGCGGCCAGGCAATGCCAAGGTTCCTGCCGGGTGCTCGTCGCTGCGGGCAGGTTTCTGGTATGCATCGGTCGGGCCGCCGGTGCTCCTGCCCCCTTTGGCGGAGCTTCCCATGGCCGTTGCCCCTGTCGCGTCCCCCAGTGCCCTTCGCCGTTTCCTGACCGGACAGTCTTCCGCAGGGCTGTTGCTCATGGCCATGGCGGCGCTGGCGCTGGTGCTTGCCAACTCCCCGCTGGCGGCAGCCTATGAGGCCGCCCTGCACGTTCCTCTCGGCCCGCTCTCGATCGCGCACTGGATCAA
This sequence comes from Novosphingobium resinovorum, assembly GCF_036352595.1. Classification (GTDB taxonomy): domain Bacteria; phylum Pseudomonadota; class Alphaproteobacteria; order Sphingomonadales; family Sphingomonadaceae; genus Novosphingobium; species Novosphingobium resinovorum_B. Next base: position 86,761 of record NZ_JAZFAX010000003.1, on the reverse strand, counting down.
CGATGCGCTGATGGCGGTGTTCTTCCTGCTGGTCGGGCTAGAGATCAAGCGCGAGATGCTCGACGGCCAGCTCTCGACGTGGTCGCGGCGGGTGCTGCCGGGCATCGCCGCGATTGGCGGGATGGCGGTCCCGGCCCTGCTGTTCTACGCCTTCAACACCGGCGAGACGGCCAGGGGCTGGGCGATCCCCGCCGCCACCGACATCGCCTTCGCGCTGGGCGTCATCTCGCTGCTGGGCAACCGGGTTCCGGCCTCGCTGCGGGTATTCCTGGCGGCACTGGCGATCATCGACGACCTCGGTGCGGTCCTCATCATCGCGGCGTTCTATACCGCGCAGATCTCGCTGCCCGACCTGTTCGGCGCGGGGCTGATCGTTGCCGTGCTGTTCGCCATGAACCGCCTGAAGGTCCGCCGCCTCGCGATCTATCTGCTGCTGGGCGCGATACTGTGGATTTTCGTGCTGCGTTCGGGCATCCACGCGACGCTCTCGGGCGTGGTGCTGGCGCTGACGATCCCGATGGACACCACGCCCGGCCGCCCGGACGGCGACGCCGCCAGCCCGGTGCACCGGCTCGAACAGGCGCTCCATCTGCCGGTGGGCTTCGTCATCGTCCCGCTCTTCGCCCTTGCCAATGCCGGCGTGCCGTTCCTCGCGATGCCCGCAAAGGCGCTGGCGGCACCGGTGACGCTGGGGGTCGCGGCGGGGCTTTGGCTCGGCAAGCCGCTCGGCGTCTTCGGGCTTTCGGCACTTGCGATCAGGCTGGGCCTCGCCGACGCGCCTGCGCATGCCAGCCGCCTGCAGCTGCTCGGCGTCGCGATGCTCTGCGGCATCGGCTTCACGATGAGCCTGTTCATCGCCCTGCTCGCCTTTCCCGGCGACCCCGTGCTCCAGGCCGAGGCGAAGATCGGCATTCTCGCAGGGTCGGCGCTGTCAGGGCTGATCGGGCTGGCGCTTTTGCGCATCGCGCACCGGGAAGCGCCCGATCACGCCTGATCCGCGCCGCGCCTGTCACCACGATGTCGGGAATTCATGGTGAGCCCTGCTGGGTTCGAACCAGCGACCTACTGATTAAAAGTCAGTTGCTCTACCGACTGAGCTAAGGGCCCCCGTGACGCGAAGCGTTCCGGTCGGGGTCACCTAGGGGCGACGCGCGGCTTGGTCAAGCGGGCACGCAAATGTCCCACAGTCAGGTTCGTCAACGGATCGCGCCACCGCGCCGCGATCCGAGCAGCGGGATCGAGCACGAAGCGCCGCTCGCGGAACGCCGGATGCGGGATCACCAGTTCGCCATGGTCCCCCGATCCATCCGAATGGAATGCGCCCTTGCTCCACAATACGATGTCGAGGTCGAGCACGCGCGCACCCCATGCACTACCCCGGCGGCGGCGGCCGAACTTGTGCTCGATGCGATGCAGCTTGCGCAGCACTTCGCCGGGCTCGCGCCGCGTGCGCACGATCGCCACCGCGTTGGCGTAGCGCCGGCGCGAAGGGCCGAGCGGTGCGCTTTCGATCACCGGCGACGCCGCCAGAACCTCGTACTTGCCGTGATCGAGCGCCTTGAGCGCCGCCGCCAGCACGCCGCGCGGCGAACCGTGGCGCGGGTGGCGCATGTTGGACCCCAGCGCGACCAGATAGCGATGCTTGCCCATGCGCGGCGCGCTCCTTTCGGTTCAGACGTCCTGCGCGATTCGCGTGTAAAGCTGCGGGCGCCGGTCACGGAAGAAGCCCATCCCGGCGCGGTGCGTGGCGGCGCGGGCGAGGTCGAGCGTGGCGACCAGTACGCCGGTCTCCTCGCGCCCGAATTCCTCGATGTAGTCGCCCCACTCGTCGGTGATGAAGGAATGGCCGTAGAACGTCTGCTCGCTGCCGCATTCGGCTTCGGCGCCGATACGGTTGGCGGCGATCACCGGCATGCAGTTGGATACCGCATGGCCGATCATCGCCCGGCGCCACATCCGGCTGGTGTCGAGCGTGGCATCGTAAGGCTCGGAGCCGATGGCGGTGGGATAGAACAGCAGTTCCGCGCCCATCAGCGCCATGACGCGGGCGCATTCGGGGTACCACTGGTCCCAGCACACGCCGACGCCGATGCGGGCCCCGAACACGTCCCAGACCTTGAAGCCGTCGTTGCCGGGGCGGAAGTAGTACTTCTCCTCGTAGCCCGGACCATCGGGGATATGGCTCTTGCGGTAAGTGCCCATGATCTCGCCATCGGCACCGATCATGGCCAGGGTGTTGTAGTAATGGTGCCCGTCGCGCTCGAAGAAGCTGGTCGGGATCGCCACCTTCAGCTTCGCCGCCAGCGCCTTCATGGCGATGACCGAGGGGTGCTCCAGCGTCGGGCGGGCAGTGGCGAAGATCGCCTCGTCCTCGACCTTGCAGAAATAGGGTCCGGAAAACAGCTCGGGCGGCAGCACCACTTGCGCGCCCTTCCCGGCGGCCTCCTCCACCAGCGCGGAGACGGCGGCGATGTTCTCGGCTTCGTCGGCAGAGCCGAGGGCGAGTTGCAGGGCGGCGACGGTTATCTGGCGGGTCATGCGGCCCCAGTTATGGACTGGGCCGCATGAAGTCCAGAGCGGCCGCCCGCCACTGTGCAATCAGTCACGCTTGCGAAACAGCAGGGTCATGCGATCGCTTTCGCCGATCGCGAGGTACTTCGCCTTGTCCTGCTCCTTGAGCGCGAGCGTGGGCGGCAGGGTCCAGACGCCGTCGGGCCAGTTGGCGGTATCCTTCGGATTCGCGCTGATCTCCGATTGGCCGACAAGGTCGAAGCCGTTCACTTCCATGAAGCGGATCACGTCCGCCTCGCGCAGGTAGCCCTTCGATCCGTCGGAGTAGGAATAAGGCGCGTCGGGCCGGGCCCGGTGCTGCTCGATCCCCACGAGCCCGCCCGGCTTGAGCAGGCCGCGCATCGCCTTGATCTCGCTGTCGGCGATGTTCCAGTTCAGCAGGTTGTGCATCATGCGCGGGATGACGATGACGTCGAATGTGCCCTTCTCCGCTTCCGGCACGACATCGAGGGTATAGGCGGCGAACTTGTCCGCCGGCAGGCCGGTGAACCTGGCGACGTCGGCGGGATACTGGGCCGCGGCCTTGCGGATGCCGTCCTGCCGCTCGGGCTTGAAGGCGCCGCTGGTGGGGTCGAAATAGAGCCCCACCAGATGTCCCTGCTGGCCGAGGTAGAGCCCCAGGAAGCGCGAATACCATTCGCCGCCCGGTGCATATTCGCCGACCTTCATCTGCGGGCCCACGCGGAAGAACGAGAGCGTCTCGACCGGGTGGCGTGCGGCATCGCGCGCGCGGTCGTCCTTGCGCAGCGGGCTGGCGGCGGCGAGTTCGAGCAGCGCCTCGCAGCCCTTGCACGCCTCGGCCCCGGTTTCCTTGCGCACGGTTTCCCTGCCCACGGCTTCCTTGCCGGCCGCCTGCGCGCAGAGCGGTGCGACGACCAGCCCGAGGAGAGACGACAGGGTCAGCAGGGCGCGGCGCATGGGGTTCTCTCCTCGTGGATTTGAAGCGTGTGCGAGACTAGCCGAGCGCCGGGCAATGACAAGCGGCCAACCGCTTCCTATCTAGCGCGCAAGGCTTTCAATTCGAGGACATGTGAAGACGATGGAAACGGCAATCGTGGCTGGCGGGTGCTTCTGGTGCACCGAGGCGGTCTTCCGCGACGTGGTGGGGGTGAGCGACGTGGAGAGCGGCTATATCGGCGGCTCGGTCGAGAATCCCACTTACAAGGCAGTGTGCTCGGGCACGACCGGGCATGCCGAGGCGATCCGGTTCGCCTACGATCCCGCCGTCATTTCCTATGCCGAAGTGCTCGACGTGTTCCTCGGCACGCACGATCCCTCGCAGCTCAACCGTCAGGGCAACGACGTCGGCACGCAGTATCGCTCGGCGATCTTCCCCCAGGACGATGCGCAAGCCGAGGAAGCTGCTGCCGCGATCGTGCGCTGGAACGACGAGCATCCCGGCGAGACCGCGGTGACCACCATCGAAGGCCCTGCGCCCTGGTATCCCGCCGAGGACTACCACCAGGAGTATTGGGAAGGCGAAGGACAGCGCAACCCCTATTGCCTGGCGCTGATCCCGCCCAAGCTGATGAAGCTGCGCAAGAGCTTCCAGAACAAGGTGAAGTAAGCGCGAATCGGCATGGCTTCGGAGCGCTGGCAGCGTCTCCGAAGCCGCCGATCAAGTGCCCATCGATACTGGCGGCCACACGAACCGTTCAAATATCGTAAATTCCCGCTAACCAGCCAATCCCTGTTCCACGGGGGGACAGCGCGAAACGGGTGCTTTCCAAATCGCCAAGTAAATATACGGATCCCGATCGTCACATCCGCCATTTCGGGACACACGCCATGGCACGCATCCGCACCGTTTCTCTTTCGCTGGCCGCCGTGGCTGCCGCCTTGTCCGCCAGCCCGCTGCTTGCCGATTCCAGCATGATCGCGGGGCTCGACGTCCTGCGCACCTGGAACCTGGTGGTGCTGGGCGACCTGACCTCTTCCTCCGAGGTCGAGGGCCGCACTTTCGTCGCCGGCGACCTCAACGGCAACTCCTCGAACTACCAGATCCAGTCCCTGCCCGCGTCCAGCACGGGCACGCCGGGGCTGACCGTGGTGGGCGACGTCAACGGCGGCGCCAAGAACCTCAACAACGGTTCGGGCGCGGTCGTCGGCGGCAGCGTCAACAGCGGCCTCAACCTGAACGGCGCGGCGCAGACGGTGCTGGTCGGCGGGTCGATCAGCAACACCAACGTAAACAACAACACGGTGACTTCGGGCCTCGCCTCCAGCGACCCGTCGTTCAGCCAGAACCTGACTCAGCAGGCGAGCCTCATCCAGACCTCGATGACCGGGCTCAGCCACGACATGAGCACCGAGACCGCCAACAGCCAGCTGACCATCAGCGGCAATCGCGGCACCTTCGACGCGCAGCCGGACGCGAACGGCGTCGCGGTGTTCACCATCTCGGCAGCGGACCTCGACAAGATCGGGGAGATCCAGTTCAACCTCAACGGCGCCGACACCGCCATCGTCAACGTCTCGGGCGGGTCGATCACACTGAACGACAACTTCCTCGGCGGCACCCAGAACCTGGGCGAGCACGTCATCTGGAACTTCTACGAAGCCACCGACCTCTCGCTGACGACGGCATGGGGCGGCTCGGTCCTGGCACCGACGGCGGCCGCGACGACCGGCAACTACATCCAGGGCTCGGCGGTGTTCGGCAGCCTCGTCCAGAACGGCGAGATGCATGTCGGCACGTATACCGGCACCAGCTACGATCCGGGTTCCACCCCTCCGACCACCCCGATCGAAGGCGGTTCGTCCTCGGGTGGTACGCAGGTTCCCGAACCGGGCATGCTCGGGCTGCTGGCGGCGGGCGTCGGAGGGCTGCTGTTCTGGCGACGGCGACGGGCGGCAGCCTGACGCCTCACGCCGTCACCGGCGATCGAAACGAAATACCCCAGGGCAACATCACGCCGTCCTGGGGTATTTCGTTCGTAACGACGAAAGCGGCAGCGGGCGCCTATCGCCCGCCCGCTCAGTTCAGCGCCGAGACGCCCAGGAAGTTCGGCACCGGACCGTTCCAGCTACCATCGTCGTGCGCCTCGGCAGGCTCGCGGCGACGGGTGCTGCGGCGCGGTTCTTCCGCTTTCGGCTCGCGGCGCGGAGCACGCTCCGCCCTAGGCTCGGCCCGAGACTCGGAGCGGGCCTCACGCTTCGGCTTCTCCTCGCGCACGGGCTTTTCTGCACGTACGGGCTTCGCTTCGCGAGCGGGCCTGGCGGCACGGACGGGCTTTGCCTCGACGGGCTCGCTCTCGACTTCACCGTCCAGCTGGAAGAGCGGGATCGGACCGCCGGTCAGCTTCTCGACGTTGCCGATCGCCTCGGCATCCTCGGGCGCCACGAACGTGAAGGCCCGGCCCGTCGCCCCGCCACGGCCGGTGCGGCCGATGCGGTGGACGTAATCGTCCGGATGCCAGGGCGTATCGAAGTTGAAGACGTGGCTCACACCCTTCACGTCGAGGCCGCGCGCGGCGACGTCCGAGGCGCACAGGATGCTGATATCGCCGGCCTTGAAGCGCTCCAGTTCGGCGTTGCGCGCGGACTGGTCCATGTCGCCGTGAATTTCGCCGGCGGAGAAACCGTGGCCCTTGAGGCTCTTGGCCAGTTCGCGCACCGTGGTCTTGCGGTTGGCGAAGACGATCGCGGAGGTGACGTTGTCCGAACGCAGGATCTGGCGCAGCGCCTCGCGCTTCTTGCGCGCGGGGACCAGAACCTTGTGCTGGGCGATGTTGAGGTTGGTAGAGGCCGGGCGGGCCACTTCGACGTACTTCGGGTTCGTCAGGAAGCGGTCGGCCAGCTTCTTGATGACCGGCGGCATCGTCGCCGAGAACAGCAGCGTCTGGCGGTTGGCCGGCAGCTTCGAGCAGATCGTCTCGATGTCCGGGATGAAGCCCATGTCGAGCATGCGGTCGGCCTCGTCGATGACGAGCAGCTCGCAGCCCGTCAGCATGATCTTGCCGCGCTCGAACAGGTCCATCAGGCGGCCCGGCGTGGCGATCAGCACGTCGACGCCGGCGGACAGCGCCTTGAGCTGGTCGCCCATCTGCACGCCGCCGATCAGCAGCGCCATCTTCAGGTCGTGGTTCTTGCCGTACTTCTCGAAGTTCTCGGCCACCTGCGCGGCAAGCTCGCGCGTGGGCTCGAGGATCAGCGAGCGCGGCATCAGCGCGCGGCGGCGACCATGGCCGAGGATGTCGATCATCGGCAGCACGAAGGCGGCGGTCTTACCCGTGCCCGTCTGGGCGATGCCGATCAGATCCTTCATCATCAGGACCGGGGGGATAGTCTGTGCCTGGATCGGAGTCGGCTCGGTATAGCCCGCAGCCTCCACCGCTTGCAGCAATTCGTCAGACAGGCCGAGATCGGCAAAGCTCATAGGCGTTTGGTTTTTCCGGAAAAAAGTTCACGTAGGGCAGCGGCATGAAGCCGGGGCGGGATAAAGCACCGCCCGCGACACCTGCCGCGCGACAGCGGGCCATTTGCGGAAAAGAGCGGCAAAGTCAAGGAATTCCGCGTAAGGCAGCGGGAAAGGCAAGGGATTGCCAGCCTGGCCGGTGGAGCATGCCATCGACGGACGCGGTACTAGTGCTCCTGTTCCACCAGTTGGCGGATGCGGGTGAGCGTGCAGCTCATGCCGCTGCGCGACAGCAGCGTGTCGCGATCGACGCACAGGCGCCCGTCCTCGCTGCGTTCCATCAGGAAGCCCGAATAGAAGTCCCGGGCCCGGCACGACCGGTCGAGTTCGGCGCTCACCACCCGGCGGTCGCGCATCAGCAGCAACAGCCGGTTTGCGCGGTCGGGGCGGACGCTGACGATCCCGGCGAGCGGCAGGCAGTTGCCAATCTTGCGCTCGGTCATCGGCGGGGCGTCGCCGCCCGGCATGCCCACGAACATCTCCGGCATCGGGATAGAAGCACGCGGGGTGATGCGGATGGTCATGCGCTGCTCGATGCGCACCTGCCACGAATCGTCAGGCGCGACTTCGGGCATCAAGCTGGCGGCGAACGGCGCCTCGGACGTCAGGGGTGAAGTCTCCGCGGGCAGCCACAAGTCCGCCTCGCCGGGAATGCTCACCTGCTCGGCCTGCCTGGCGTCTGCGCGCGGCGCATCGCCGGTCCCTGCCGCCGGGAACAGCAGCATGATGGGATAAAGCAGGACGGACGCCAGACTCATGAGCGCAATCGAATCCCCGGACAAAAATCGACCCGGCACAGCGATGCCGAGACGATCGCCATACCGCAAGAGCTTGAACCGGCGCTTAACTCTCTTCGATTCCCCGAAGGCAATAAACATCGCCTGATGGTGAAACGGCGGCTGGCATGTGCCATATCGCCGGCATGATCGACGCTGCCTCCTCCCCGTTCCTCGAAGACGCCGCCGCCCTGCTCGGCGCGCGAGGACTGACGACCGACCCCGAACTCGTCGCGCCCTGGCTGACCGACTGGCGCGGGCGCTTCACCGGCCGCGCCTGCGCACTGGCATCGCCGGCCGACACCATGGAATTGTCGGCGCTCGTCCGGCTCTGCGCGCGGCATGGCGTGCCGATCGTCCCGCAGGGCGGCAACTCGGGCATGTCGGGCGGCGCCACCCCGGACGAAAGCGGCACCGCCCTGCTCCTTTCGCTGCGCCGGATGAACGCGATCCGCGCGATCGACCGCGAATCGGGCCGCGCCACCTGCGAGGCAGGCGTCATCCTCCAGACCCTGCACGAAGCCGCCGACGCGGAAGGCCTGCGCTTTCCGCTGACGCTGGGCGGCAAGGGCTCGGCCACCGTCGGCGGGCTGGTCTCCACCAACGCGGGCGGCTGCCAGGTGCTGCGCCACGGGTCGATGCGCGCGCTGGTGCTGGGACTGGAGGCGGTGCTGCCCGACGGGCAGGTGTTCTCGCAGCTCACCCCGCTCAAGAAGGACAACCGCGGCTTCGACCTGAAGCAGTTGCTGATCGGCTCCGAAGGCGTGCTCGGCATCGTCACCGCCGCGACGCTCAAGCTGGAACCCGCCGTCGCCGAACGCGTGGTGATCTGGGCGGGCGTGTCCTCGCTCCCCGCCGCCCGCGCGCTGCTGCTCCATTGCGACGCGGTGGAGGGCCGGTCGCTCGAAGGTTTCGAGGTCATGCCGCAGGCGAGCATCGATGCGGTCGTCGATCACCTGCCAAGCGCCCGTCCGCCGCTGGAAGGCCGCCATGCCTGGCACGTCCTGATCGAGGTCGTCGCCGACCATACCGGCGCGGACACCCTGCGCGAACGCTGCGAGACGATGATGGGCGACGCCTTCGACAAGGAACTGGTGGAGGACGCTGCGCTGTCCGCCAACGAGACCCAGGCCGAGGCGTTCTGGCTGATCCGCGAGACCGTCCCCGCCGCCGAGCGCGCGCGCGGCCCCGCCGTGCAGCACGACATCTCGGTGCCGGTCGAGGCGATGCCCGCCTTCGTCGAGACCACCGCGCCGATGCTGGAAGCCGAGTTTCCCGGCACCGAGGCGATCGCCTTCGGGCACCTCGGCGACGGCAACGTGCATTATCACGTCATCGCCCCGCAGGCACCCGACGCCCGCGCCTGGAACGCCACGCAAGGCAAGGCGATCAGCCGCCGCGTCCACGACCTCGTGACCGAGTGGGGCGGCTCGATCTCGGCCGAGCACGGCATCGGCCAGCTCAAGCGCGACGAACTGGCGCGGCTGGGCGATCCGGTGGCGCTGTCGATGCTGCGCGCGGTCAAGCAGGCGCTCGATCCGCAAGGGCTGCTCAACCCCGGCAAGCTGATCTGACACGATCGGGCACAAACTGCGTCAAATCCGGCGAATTGGCGCAGGCCTCGCGCTTGCGCGGCCGCCGCACAGCCACTAAAGCGAGCGACTTCTTTCAAGACGCCCACCCTCGCGGAGAGTATCCATGGCCAGCGCGCCCCAGAATCCTGCACTCCCCCTGTTCTACAGGGATCTCATTCCGCTCAATTCGCAGCAGCACGCGAGCTGGAAGACCCGTTCCACCGACAAGGCGACCTGGCTCGCCGGGATCAATTCGGTGCCACTGACGGTCGAGGAGTTCCCGCAGGCCCAGCGCAACTTCCCGATCATCTTCACCGCCGGCGAGAACCCGATCCCGTTGGTGCTGATGGGCATGAACGAAGGCACCAACGTCTTCGTCGACGAGGACGGCACGGTGAACACCCCCGTCTACATCCCGGCCTACGTGCGCCGCTATCCGTTCATGCTGGCCAAGCTGCGCCAGGACTCGGACGAGCTGTCGCTCTGCGTCGACCCCACCAGCGACCTCGTCGGCGAGATCGAGGAAGGCGAGCGCCTGTTCGCCGATGACGGCCAGCCCAGCGAAACCACCACGAACATGCTCAAGTTCTGCGAGAACTTCGAGATCGCCGGCACCAAGACCGCGCAGTTCATGGCCGAGCTGCAGAAGCACAAGCTGCTCATGGACGGCGAGCTGAACATCGATGTCGGCGCGGCCCAGCCGTACAACTATCGCGGCTTCCAGATGGTCGACGAGAACAAGCTGCGCGAAGTGCGCGGCGACATCCTGCGCCAGTGGAACCAGAACGGCCTGCTCGGCCTGATCTATGCCCACCTGTTCTCGCTCGAACTGGTGCGCGACATCTTCGGCCGCCAGGCCGCGCAGGGCAAGGTGCCCAACTTCTCCGCACCGGCCGCCCCCGCCCCGGCAACCGCGGACGACGTGAACGCTTGATTCACCTTCGTAGGGGTGGGGCTTATGACACTTTTGTCACAGTCCCACCCCAATCGTTGAGCGATGCCGATAGATCGCTGGACATTTCTTATGCCCCCTGCTTCACGAATCGCTTGAATGTCTGATCGGGTAGGCCTATGCAGTCCTTACCCGGCCGGCGCTACCCTCATGGCCCGTTCGGGTTGGTGCACATTGTGCACCTCCTCCCTGAACCTTGGCCACCTCGTGCATCGCACGAGGTGGTTTTTTAATGTCTTCAGAGATTTGTTGAAACAGCCTCGGTTCAGGCGGATTTATTCGGCAGCAAGCTGCCAGTCCTGCACCCCGCTGTCGCGCCCCAGTTCGGCCACCAGCGCCGCAAGCCGCCGCACCAGTGCCGACAAGTCGGCGACGATGCCATCCGTGCCCTCTCCCAGCTCGACCAGCGCCGAATCGAGATAACGGCTGCGATCGATCTCGATCTGCATTGCGTGGAGGCCCGCCCGCGGATCGGCATGGCGTTCCAGCACGTAGCCGCCGGCATAAGGCCGGTTGTGCGCTGCCTCGCGCTCCACTTGCGCGAAATGCGCGAAAGTGGCGGCCACGACGCTGCCATGGCAACTGGCACCGAAACGGTCGCCGACGACCAACTGGGCACTTGCCACCCCCGGCCGCGAGGGGAGCGGCGGCATCGAATGCAGGTCGATCAGCAAGGCGGCACCCCAGCGATCCCGCAGGCGCGCCAGCATTTCCGCCAGCGCGGCATGATAAGGCTCATGCACCCCGGCGATTCGGGCGGAGAGATCGTCCGCCTGCAACCGCCGCCGCCACAATTCGCCCGTCGCTGGCAACCGGCGGGGAATGAGCCCCAGGCCGCTGCGCGCGCGCCGACTCGGAGTGCCTCCGCCATCCCGTGGCCGGGCCTCGCGAACGAACATCTCCCAGTCGACGTCGTCGGGCGCACGGTTGAGATCGATCATCGCGCGCGGCGCCCGGGCGATCAGCAGGCTTGCGCCGGTCAACTCGGCGACACGCCGCGCGATCGCGTCGATATGGCGATCCTCGAGCTTGAGCGCGGTCGCGGGCCCATGCCGCAGGTCGGCCATCAGCGTCCTGGGATAATCGCGGCCGCCATGCGGCGCGGCGATCAGGATCGGGATGGCGGACGGCCTGCGCTCGCTCAGGACGAAGGCCGCAGACCCCGGAGCGCCGGGAATCCACCCGCCCCGCTCCTCATGCGAATCATTCTCACCGGATCGTTCGATCATCGCTGCAAGCTGTGCGTTTCATGCCGAGGTGTCAAAGCGTCCCGATACCGGTCACCCTTGAATAGGGACAAGAAATTTAAACCGTTGCCCTGTAAGCCTACGGACAGACACGCCGCGTCGCACGCGCTAAAGACAACACACGAGACTGGACACCAGCGATGATCCGTATCCTCCTCGCCGAAGACGATGACGCCATGCGCACTTACCTCGCGCGCGCCCTGCAGAATGCGGGCTACAGCGTCGTTGCGGTCGATCGCGGGACGGAAGCGATCCCCCACCTCAAGAACGACGATTTCGACCTGTTGCTCTCCGACATCGTCATGCCGGAGATGGACGGCATCGAACTTGCGCAGAAGTGCGCGGAGATCTCGCCTTCGACCAAGGTGATGTTCATCACCGGCTTCGCCGCCGTCACCCTGCGCGCCAGCCGCGAGGCGCCGCAGGCGAAGGTTCTCTCGAAGCCCTTCCACTTGCGCGACATCGTGATGGAAGTGCAGCGCGTCTTCGGCCTGACCGAGCACGCGACGCTGTGATGTGAATTTTTGCAAAAAAGCCTCTTGCCAGCCCTGAAGACCACGGCTAGAGGGCCAGTCCTCCGGCGGGGACACTCACCGGAGACGCTCGGACGACTGCTCTGGTTCGCCAGTTAAGTCGTTGAATGGAATGGGCGTATAGCTCAGTGGTAGAGCACTATGTTGACATCGTAGGGGTCGCAAGTTCAATCCTTGCTACGCCCACCATTCCTTGAAAACCCGCCGTGAAAACGGCGGGTTTTCTGCTATTTGGCTGCTATCTTCCCTGCCATCGGGGTGCCCGCTTTTCAGCAAAGGCCTGCGCGCCTTCCCGGGCATCTTCCGAGGCGAAGACCCGCGCGATGTACGGCGCCTGCCTGGCACTGAACTCCTCTACCGGCCACAGCCACGAATCCCGCACGATGCCCTTGGACGCCGCGACCGCCAGCGGGCCGTTCGCGGCGATGGTGCGGGCAAGCGCGCGCGCTGCCTCGATTGCCGGGCCTTGCGTCACCCGGTTGACCAGGCCCAGTTCCAGCGCCCGGCGCGCATCGATGGGCTCTCCGGTCAGCGCCAGTTCCATCGCCAGCGGACGCGGCAGCAGCCGCGGTAGATGCACCACCCCGCCGCCACCCGCGACGAGCCCGCGCTTGACCTCGGGAATGCCGAAACGCGCGCCTTCGCTGGCGACGATGAGATCGCAGGCGAGCGCCAGTTCGAACCCGCCCGCCAGCGCAAAGCCGTCCACCGCCGCGATCACCGGCTTGTTCGGCGTCCAGGTGCACAGGCCGCCGAAACCGCCCCGGGGATCAACCGGCAGTTCGCCCTTGAGGAACCCCTTGAGGTCCATTCCCGAGCAGAAACCACCCCCCACTCCGGTCAGGATCGCGCAGCGCAAGTGCGCGGCCGAATCGAGCAGGTCCATCGCCGCGCCGATCGCCTCTGCGGCCGCCTTGGTCATGGCGTTGCGCTGTTCGGGGCGGTTGATCGTCACCTCCAGCACGCCATCGCGCTCGGCCAGCAACACTTCTTCACTCATGACCCGCTCCTCTCCTGCGATTAGTGACAGGCTGGAGCCGCAAACGCGCCCTGTAAAGCCGACAGCCGCCTTGCCATGCGCCCGCCGTCTGCCTAGAGACTGCCGCAATTCTCACCCCAGGGGAGTCCCTTTAGAATGGCAAAGATCAAGGTTGTGAACCCCGTCGTCGAAATGGACGGCGATGAAATGACCCGCATCATCTGGCAGTGGATCCGCGAGCGTCTGATCCTCCCCTACCTCGACATCGACCTCAAGTACTACGACCTCTCGGTCGAGAAGCGCGACGAGACCGGCGACCAGATCACCATCGACGCCGCCAACGCGACCAAGGAATTCGGCGTCGCGGTCAAGTGCGCCACCATCACCCCCGACGAAGCCCGCGTCGAGGAATTCAGCCTCAAGAAGATGTGGAAGTCGCCCAACGGCACCATCCGCAACATCCTTGGCGGCGTCGTCTTCCGCGAGCCCATCGTGATCTCGAACGTGCCCCGCCTGGTTCCGGGCTGGACCGACCCGATCGTCGTCGGCCGTCACGCCTTCGGCGACCAGTACAAGGCCACCGACACCCTGATCCCCGGCGCCGGCAAGCTGCGCCTGGTGTGGGACGGCGAGAACGGTGACAAGATCGACCTCGACGTGTTCGACTTCCCGGCTCCGGGCGTCGCCATGGCGATGTACAACCTCGACGAATCGATCCGCGACTTCGCGCGCGCCTCGTTCAACTACGGCCTCAACCTCGGCTGGCCGGTTTACCTGTCGACCAAGAACACGATCCTCAAGGCTTATGACGGCCGCTTCAAGGACCTGTTCCAGGAAGTGTTCGACAAGGAAGGCTTCGCCGAGAAGTTCGCCGCCGCCGGCATCATCTACGAGCACCGCCTGATCGACGACATGGTCGCCTCGGCGCTCAAGTGGTCGGGCAAGTTCGTCTGGGCGTGCAAGAACTACGACGGCGACGTGCAGTCGGACACCGTCGCACAGGGCTTCGGCTCGCTGGGCCTGATGACCTCGGTTCTGCTCTCGCCCGACGGCAAGACCGTCGAGGCCGAAGCCGCCCACGGCACCGTGACCCGTCACTACCGCCAGCACCAGCAGGGCAAGGCGACCTCGACCAACCCGATCGCGTCGATCTTCGCCTGGACCCGCGGCCTTGCCTATCGCGGCAAGTTCGACGGTACGCCGGACGTCGTGAAGTTCGCCGAGACCGTCGAGCGCATCTGCATCGAGACCGTCGAATCGGGCAAGATGACCAAGGATCTCGCGCTGCTGATCGGTCCGGACCAGAGCTGGATGACCACCGAGCAGTTCTTCGAGGCGATCGTCGAGAACCTCGAAGCCGAGATGGCCACCTGGGCCTGATCCTTCGGTCGGTTCAATAAAAAGGCCCGCCCCCTCAGCCGAGGGGGCGGGCCTTTTCTTTTGTTCCTTCCCGAACTTGTCTCGGGGAGGTGGCAGCCCGCAGGGCTGACGGAGGGGGAATTGTTCGAAAGCTCCCCCTCCACCACCGCTTCGCGGCGGTCCCCCTCCCCGACACAAGCTCGGGGAGGAATCGTTCAGCGTTACTCCACCGCCCAGGGTTCCTCACCCTCCAGCTTGGTCCGGTGCATCATGCGCCCGCAAGTGGGATCGTAAGCCTCGGCACGGTGCATGGTGCCGGTGTTGTCCCAGATCACCAGGTCGCCCACTTCCCATTCGTGGCTATAGGTGAACTCCGGCCCCGTCGCCCATTCGCGCAGGCCATGGATGATCCGCGCGCTCTCCAGATGGTCGACGCCCTGCACGTGATGGCAAGTGCAGCCCAGCACCAGCGACTTGCGGCCAGAGGCATGCTTCCACACCAGCGGCAGCACCTTCTCGCCGATCCCCTGCATGATCTTGAGCTTCGCGAGGCTCGGCTCGGGCTCGTAGTAGAACAGCGAGGCCCAGGGTCCGTGCAGCACGCGCAAGTCGTCGTAGTACGCCTTGTCCTCATCCGACAGCGCGTCATAGGCGGCGTAGGTATTCGAGAACCCGGTGTTGCCCGTCCCCTTGGGGCTCGGCACCTTGCAGGACAGCAGCGAGGCGAGGATCGGTACTTCGTTGCGGGTGCCGTCGATGTGCCAGTAGAGCGAACCCTTCAGGTACTCGGCGCTGGCGGGATTCTCCTTCACGTCGAGCGTGATCTTGCTCGGGCCGCCGTCCGGCCCCTCGGGCGCATATTCGCCGAGCGTCCTGGTGAAGGCGATCTGCTCCGCGTCGTCGAAGCCGACTTGCGGGAATACGAGGATACCGCGCGCTTCCAGTTCCTCGCGAAGCTGCGCGGCGAGTTCGCCGGAGAGCAGCTCCGCCTTGGAATTGAGGATGCGGCTGCCGATCTTCGGCTTGATGTGCTCAGCCTTCAGCTGAGTCGTCGTGGTGGCGACCGTCATGGTCATGTCTCCCAAGGATGCCGTATGAAAACGCTGTTATCACGTTCTTCGTCCGGCATCCGAGAGAATCAAGCCGTGCTGCGCGCCGCGCGCGCCAGGCAAGGGCAATCAGCGCCCGCGCGTTATGTGTCCCACCCGTGTCTCAGGCGCCCAGCTTGTCCAGCCAGCCCTCGACGATGCGGATCGCCTCGGCATGGCCGGTCTGAACGCCGAGGCCCTGCTCCATCACGATGGCACGGCCGATGCCGGCGAGCACGACGCTCAAGCCCGCCGCGTCGAAGCCTTCGAGTCGCTCTAGCCGGTCGCCGAGCATATGTTTGAGGATCTCCACCTGCCGCGCACGCATCTCCTCGCTGTGCTGCGCCATGTAGTCGCGCACGGCGGGGCGGTGGTTGGCCATCGCCATGAACTCCAGCGCCATCGCCACGCGGCTGGTGTCGATGAAGAAACCCCACAGCGCCCGCAGGGGATCGTCGGAGGCCAGCGCTTCCCCGATCATGCGATCGCTCTGCGCCGCGCCCTGCCGCGAAACCTCGACCAGCAGATCGTCGGTGGTGGGGAAGTAATAATGCACCAGCGAGGGCTTGAGCCCCGCCCGGGCGGCCACGCGCCGCGTGCTGACGGAGGCATAGCCCTCGTCCCGGATCAACTGGTTGGTGGCCTCGACGATGATCGCCCGTGTCGCGGACGTCTCGGCTCCGACCCTGCGCGCTGCGCCTGCCATGAAATTCCCCTTTCATGCCCGCCTAAGGGTGCAGCGCAGCAAGATCAACCGGTGAGGGGTGCGATTGACTTTTGTTCTCTTTTTGTTCAAACAAGTCGCATGGCAGCGATCAAGGGCAGAGGTGCGGTGAGCGGGGCGGCAAGCGCGCGCTTCAACCTGCCTGCGCGCGAAGCCGATGGTGACTGGCTCGATGTGGCGGAGACCGTGGACGGCCCTTCCCGCCACCCCGCGACGACGGTGACTGAGGAACATCCCCGATCGATCCTGTCGTTCAACGCATCGCCTGACGTGCCGTTCGACCGTTCGGTGAATGCCTATCGCGGATGCGAGCATGGGTGCATCTACTGCTTCGCTCGGCCCACCCACGCCTATCACGACCTTTCGCCCGGCCTCGATTTCGAGACGAAGCTGTTCGCCAAGCCCGCCGCCGCACGGCTCCTGCGCGAAACACTGGCCAAGCCCGGCTATCGGCCCGCGCCGATCGCGATGGGCACCAATACCGATCCCTACCAGCCGATCGAGATGCGCTATCGCATCACTCGCGAGGTGCTTGAGCTGTGCCTGGACGTGGGCCATCCGGTGACGATCACCACCAAGTCCGACCGCGTGCTGCGCGACCTCGACCTGCTGGAGCAGTTGGCGGCGCGCGATCTGGTGCATGTCGGCATATCGGTGACCAGCCTCGATCCCGTGCTGTCGCAAAAGCTGGAGCCCCGCGCCGCCTCTCCGGCCAAACGGATGGCGGCGCTCGGCCGGCTCGCCGAGGCGGGAATTCCCGCCCAGGTCTCGATCGCGCCGGTGATACCCTCGATCACCGACAGTTTCATGGAGGCGATCATGGAAGATGCCGCCGCGCGCGGCATCCGATCGGCCACATGGATCGTGGTGCGCCTGCCACACGAAGTCGCGCCGCTGTTCCGCGAATGGCTCGATACGCACTTCCCCGAGCGCGCGGGCAAGGTCATGGCGACGATCCGCTCGATCCGCGGTGGACGGGACAATGATCCCAATTTCGTCACCCGCATGCGGCCCGAGGGCGTCTGGGCAGACCTCTTCCGGCGCCGCTTCCGCGTCGCCGCCGCCAGGCTGGGGATGACGGGGCCGCACGTCACGCTCGATTGCGCGCAGTTCCGCCGCCCTTCGCTGGACGGGCAACTGTCGTTGCTGTGACAGCGGCAACCTTGGGATGCCGCAGGCGTTGTTGCCGCAACGACATGGGACAGGAGCCTGTCATGGCTGAAGAGATCGTCGAGCGCACTCATGAACCTGCGCCGGTTCACACCACCACCATCATCCACGAACACCGTTCATCGGGCGGCACGGGTATCATCCTTGCGCTGATCCTGCTCGTCGCGATCGTCGGCGGGGTCTATCTGTTCAGCGAGCACGCCAGCGACAGCGCACGGGACAACGCCATCGCCGAAGCCGCCGACAACGTCGGCAAGGCCGCGACGAAAGTGGGCGATGCCGCCGAAGAGGCGGTGCAGCAGCAAAAGCAGTAGGCCCATCCCGGTGCTTGCCGGAATCACGCACTCAGAGACCGTTTGAGAATGCGCCTTTCGGCGCATTGCGGCACCGGCCCGCTCCCCTACCCGGCCACCCAACGGCAGTATTCTATGGGTGGCCGGGTGGGGGAGCGGGCCGGTGCCGCCTTGGAAATCGCTCTTCCGCGATTTCTCAAACGGTCTCTCAGCTCATGCCGCCATCGCCACCCGCTCGGGCCCGCGCTTGGCGGTGAGCGATACGTTGGTGATCCCCTCCACGCTCTGAAGCGATTCCGCGAACTCGCCATCGAGCGCGAAGTCGCGGCCGAGGCGCACCTTCTGCGTCCGGCCGTCGCCAAGATGGAGCGTGACGATCACTTCCCCCGCTCCGCGCGCGCCCGGCCGCATCAGCAGTGCCAGTTCGCGCACCGCCTCGATGCGGTCGATGTCGAGCTTGAGCACCATGCGGGCATCGGCCTTCACTTCATTGAGCGGCCTGCCGCCCCGCACCGTCACGCGCGGCGGTTCGTCGGGACTGGGCGAGTCCAGTTCGACGGTGAGCAGGATACAAGCGCCCTCCTTCGCCCACTTCACGAAGTTCTCGACCATGCTCTCCTCGAAGCACGAGGCCGAGAAGTTGCCTGACGAATCCGAGAAGTCCGCCATGACGAAGTCCTTGCCCTTGCGGGTCTTGCGCTTCTGGACACTCTCTACCATCGCCGCCATCACCGCGCCGGTGCGACCGGCGCCGCCGCCCGCCGTCATCAGGCTGGAATAAGTCCGGGCACCGTTGGCCGACGCGACCGCGCGATACGCCTCCACCGGGTGTGCGGCGAAGTAGAAACCGAAGGTTTCCCGCTCCTTGGCCATCTGCTCGGCGCGGTCCCACTTGTCGGCCTCGACAAGGCGCAGGCCCTGCTCGACATGGTCCTCACCGCCGAACAGGCCGTGCTGCGTGGAATTTCGTTCGCGCGAGGAGCGATCCGCCTCCGCCAGCAGCGTGTCGGCGTTGGCCAGAACCTTGGCGCGGTTCGGCTCCAGCGCGTCGAAGGCGCCCGCTGCGGCAAGGCTTTCGAGCTGGCGGCGGTTCATCGATCCGGCAGGCGCGCGGCGGAACACGTCGTCGAGATCGACGAAGGGCCCGTTCACCTCGCGCTCGGCGACGATGGCGTCCATCGCCTTTTCGCCCACGTTGCGGATGCCCGCCAGCGCATAGCGCACCGCGTGGCTCTCGGCCGTCTCCTCGACGATGAATTCGGCCTCGGAGCGGTTGATGTCGGGCGCGGCGAGTTCGATGCCGTTGCGGCGCGCGTCATCCACGAAGATCGCCAGCTTTTCCGACTGGTGCATGTCGAAGCACATCGCGGCGGCATAGAATTCGTGCGGATAGTGCGCCTTGAACCACGCCGTATGGTACGCCAGCAGCGCGTAGGCGGCAGCGTGCGACTTGTTGAAGCCGTAGCCGGCGAACTTGTCGATCAAGTCGAACAGTTCGTTGGCCTTGGCGGCGTCGATGCCCGAGACTTCCTTGCAGCCATCGACGAAGCGCTGGCGCTGCTTGTCCATCTCGGCCTGAACCTTCTTGCCCATCGCGCGCCGCAGAAGGTCGGCGTCACCGAGCGAGTAGCCCGCCAGGATCTGCGCGGCCTGCATGACCTGTTCCTGGTAGACGAAGATGCCGTAAGTCTCGCCCAGGATGCCCGCCAGCTTGTCATGCGGATACTCGATGGGCGCGAGGCCGTTCTTGCGCTGGCCGAACAGCGGGATGTTGTCCATCGGGCCGGGACGATAGAGCGAGACGAGCGCGATGATGTCGCCGAAATTGGTCGGCTTCACCGCCGCCAGCGTGCGGCGCATGCCTTCCGATTCGAGCTGGAACACGCCCACGGTGTCGCCGCGCTTGAGCAACTCGTAGACGCCCGGATCGTCCCATGCCAGCGTCGAGAGGTTGATGGTGATCCCGCGCCGTTCGAGCAGGTCGCAGGCCTTGCGCAGCACCGACAGGGTCTTGAGGCCGAGGAAGTCGAACTTCACGAGCCCGGTGTCCTCGACATACTTCATGTCGAACTGGGTCACCGGCATGTCGGAGCGCGGGTCGCGGTAGAGCGGCACCAGCTGGGCCAGCGGGCGGTCGCCGATCACCACGCCCGCCGCGTGGGTGGACGAGTTGCGCGGCAGGCCTTCCAGCTGCACCGCGAGATCGACCAGGCGGCGCACTTCGGCGTCGGTGTCGTACTCGCGCTTGAATTCGGCGACCGGCGGATCCTTGGTCACCCCGTGCGCCTTGCGGCCCTGGATCGTCTCGGTCAGCGTCCACGGGTCGGTCGGATGGTTGGGCACCATCTTGCACAGCGAATCGACACGGCCGTAGCTCATCTGCAGGATGCGGCCGCAATCGCGCAGCACCGCGCGGGCCTTCATCTTGCCGAAGGTGATGATCTGAGCGACGTGGTCGTGCCCATACTTGGCCTGAACGTAGCGGATCACCTCGCCGCGCCGGGTTTCGCAAAAGTCGATGTCGAAATCCGGCATCGAGACGCGTTCCGGATTGAGGAAGCGTTCGAACAGCAGGCCCAGCTTCAGCGGGTCGAGGCCGGTGATGGTCAGCGCCCAGGCCACCAGCGAACCCGCGCCCGAACCACGCCCCGGTCCCACCGGGATGCCGTTCTCGCCCGCCCACTTGATGAAGTCGGCCACGATCAGGAAGTAGCCGGGGAAGCCCATCCCGACGATGATGCCGACCTCGAAGTCGAGGCGGTCGGCGTATTCCAGGAAGTCTTCGGTGACGCCTTTCTCGCGCAGGATTTCGTAGGCGGCGCGGCGCTCGTCGCCCTGGAAGGCCATCGCCTCGTCGAGTTCGGCCTCGGTCACCTCGGGCCAGTACGGCGCCAGCCGGGCGGCCAGGCCACGGCGCGAATCGTCGGCGAGCATGCGCGCCTCGCCCTCGCGGTCGCCGGCAAGGCTGGGCAAGAGCGGCTTGCGGCGGGGCGGCACGTAGGCGCAGCGCTGCGCGACGACGAGGGTGTTCGCCAGCGCCTCGGGCAGATCGGCGAACAGCTCGGCCATCTCGGCGGCAGGCTTCACCCAGCGCTCGGACGAGGAGCGCGGGCGGTCGGCGGCGTCCACCTGCGTCGAGTTGGCGATGCACAGCAGCGCGTCGTGCGCGGCGTGGAAGCTGCGATCGGAGAACTGCGCGGGATTGGTGCCGACGAGCGGAATATCGCGCTGGTAGGCGAGCGCGATCAGGTCTTCCTCGCTCTCGTCCTCCTCCGGTTCGCCGGTGCGGGTGATCTCCATGTAGAGGCGATCGCCGAACAGCTCCTGCAGCGTGTCGCAATAGCTTTCGGCCTGCTCGTGCCGGCCCGTCGCATAGAGCCGCGCCAGCGCGCCCTCGTTGCCGCCGGTCAGGCAGATCAGCCCCTCGGTATGGCCGCGCAGCGATTCCAGTTCGACGTGCGGGTCCAGTTCCAGCGGCCGCCCGAGGTGCGCGCGGCTGACGTGGTCGCACAAGTTGAGCCAGCCGGCCTCGTTCTGCGCGAACAGGGCGAGCCAGTCGATCGGCCGGTCCTGCCCCTGCTTGGCTTCACGCCCTCCGTCCGACAGGGGCCGGGCGATGGACAGGAAAGTGCCGACGATCGGCTGCACGCCCATGCCCTTGGCCGCACCCGCGAAGATCGGCGCGGCATAGAGGCCATTGCGGTCGCACAGCCCGGCAGCGGGGAACTTGCGCTCCTTTGCCAGCTTGGCGATCGCCTTCGGGTCGATCGCGCCGTCCAGCATGGTGAAACTGGAAAAGATGCGGAGCGGGACGAAGGGAGCATGCGGCATCCGGCAAATTTAGGCATTCGCCGATGCTCCTATCAAGGGCGCACCCTCGATAAGACGGGGATACTCGCGCGGTCAGGCGGCAGCACCCCGTAAACCGCTGATTTCCAATTGCACCGCGCACATCATGCGTTAACGAGACCATGCTAGGCGCGATAGGTGTTCTCCCGGATGGGCCGGGCGAACAGAGGGGGACAGCATGATGGCCATTGCAGCGCGCCGCCGTCCTCTCGCGGTGTCGGGAACCGGTTGCCGATGCCGGACCTGAGCACGCCTTACATCACCACTATCGCCGCCTGCAGCACCGTGCTGGGCGCAATCATGTGCATGGCGGTCCTGCTATCGTGGTTCAAGGACGGCAGGCCGACGCAGCGTCGCTGGCAGTTCGCGCCCTTCGGCCTCGCCGTGCCCGCCGGTATCCTGCTGACCTGGCCGGAGATCCTGCCCGGCGAATGGGGGCTGCGGCTGGGCTGGTTCGGCCTCACCACCGTCTACGGCTCGGCCTGGCTTGCCGCGCGCATCACGGCGGGACGCGAACCGCTGCGGCTGGCGATGCTGCTGCCGTGCCTCGCGGTGCTGCTGTTCTCCTGCACGCTGGGCGCCGACGCGCACAACCCCGAATGGCGCATGCTACCCCGCGTGCTGGTCTTCGCGCTGTTCGACGGCCTCGCCGCGCGCGAATTCGCCCGGATGCGCGCGCCGCACCTGCAGTCCGCGACGACGCTTTACTGGATGTTCGCGGCATTCTGCGCCTTCGAACTGGCACGAGCGCCCTTCTCGCTGTGGCTGCCCGCCCCGTTCGGACCCGCGCAGCCGCAAGTCTGGTCGATCGCGCTGTTCAACCTGCTGCTGGTGCTCGAGGGGGTGCTACTGGGGGTATTCCTGACCGCGCTCGGCCGCGAACAACTGGTGGCGCGCAATTATCGCCTCGCCTCGATCGATCCGCTGACCGGCATCGGCAACCGCCGCGCCCTCGACGACCGCATCGCAGTGCTGGACCGCGATCGCCGAACCGGCCTTTGCAGGGCGGTGGTGCTGCTCGACATCGATCGTTTCAAGACGATCAACGACGAACTCGGCCACGCGTTCGGCGATCTCGTCATTGTCGGCGCGGCTTCCGTCGCGCGTGAGACGCTCGGCGCCGCGAACGTCTTCCGGGTGGGCGGAGAGGAATTCGCCGCCATCGTCGAGGCGCCCGATCCCGAGGCGATCATGACCCGCGCCGAAGCGTTGCGCATGGCCTTCGCCGCGCGCAGCCACGTTTCCGGGCAGGTTTCCCGGCGCTGCACGATCAGCATCGGCGTCGCCGTGCTCGCGCCGGGCGACTATGCCGCCGGCCGGTTCGAGGCTGCCGACGCCGCACTCTATGCCGCCAAACGACGCGGCCGTGACCAGAGCGTCATGGCCGACGGCACTACGCCGCAGCGCCCTTCGGTCGATCTGCGGATCGTCGGTGACCGGCGTGTCGCCAGGGGGTAATTCAAGGACTGGGCCTCAGGGCACGGTCGTCAACGGATCGCGCCCGGCCCTGGCGGTGCCGTCGGCGGCGAAGTCCATGATGACGTCCTTCGCCGGATCGTAGCGCGGCCAGACGGGCAGCTTGCCGCCGTTGGGATCGCCCGTCTTCGCGAACGCTACCAATGCGTCGCTGATGGTGGTCCCCATCGCATCGTCGCGAGCGGTGACGGCATTGCCGTACTTGATCGCCTGGGTATCGAAGAAATACGGAATGTCCGTGGCATGCCCCGCGCCCTTGTCGGCAAGCGAGGAGGCCACGTAGGAGAAGCGGTAGGCGTAGACCGGCGCCCCGCCCGCCGCCAGCGCGCGCGCAACGTCACGCGCACCCTTCACCATGAAGCCGTCCGGCCCGCCGATATCCGCGCTGGTCGCGCCGACCATGACCGGAACCTTCGCGAACCGGCCCGCGCCATAAGCCTGCGCGACATCGACCACGACCTTGCCATCCACGAACGGCGAGGAGAACGGCGGGCGCGGCCCCCCGAACAGCGCGGCGAGGTTCAGTCCGCCCACCACCTGCTCCGCCGGCATGGCGCGCAGGCGGGCGAGCGCCTTTGGATCGTCAGCAGCGATTCCCTGAGTGGCAGCAAAGGCCACGCCGGTCTTCTCGGCCTCGTCCAGTCCTCCGGCGCCCAGCGCCTTGCCATCGCCGCCCGACATCACGACCGCGCGGCGGAACAGGCCCTGGCTGAGCGGCGAGGTCATCAACATGTTGACGGACATGCCGCCCGCGCTCTCGCCGATCAGCGTGATATTGCCGGGATCGCCGCCGAATGCCGCGATATTGTCATGCACCCACTTCAGCGCCGCGATCTGGTCCATCACGCCGTAATTGCCGGCAAGGCCGCCATCGGCGCGCTGCGCGGTCAGTTGCGGGTGCGCGAAAGTGCCAAAGCGGCCGAGGCGGTAGTTGAAGCTGACCACCATGACGCCCTTCCTGGCCAGTCGCGCGCCCGAATACGTCGGGGGCGAGGAACCGCCGTTGACGAAGCCGCCGCCATAGATCCACAGCACCACCGGCAGCTTCTCCCGCGCGGCCTCGGGCTTCCAGACGTTGAGATAGAGGCAGTCCTCCGCCGGCGGCGTGCCGAGCGGAGCGGCATCGCTGGGGAAAGGCTTCTGCATGCAGTCGTTGCCGTAGGACGTGGCATCGCGCACGCCGCTCCACGACGCGGCCGGCTGCGGCGCCCGCCAGCGCAGTTCGCCCACGGGCGGCGCGGCGAAGGGAATGCCCTTCCAACTCGTCACGCCCTCCTCGACCGAGCCCCGGACCTGACCGCTGCGCGTCGCGGCGACGGGATCGGCAACCGCAACCGGCGAGCAGGCCGGGGGCATCAGCAGTGCGAATGCAAGAAGCTGGATCTTCAAGGACATCTCCGTATTGCGATGCATCCGCAATCCCGGTGCATTCCGGGATCACAGGCGGCCTTTAGGCGCGACCTCACCGCAGGACGCAAGCCCTGTCCTCGAGAATTGCCCAATGTCACGGCTCAGGTCCGGGACGCCGAGAGCTGCTTTTCGATATCCTGTTCCAGTGCCGCAGGCTTGTCGGTCGGGGCATAACGCCGCACGACGCGGCCTTCGCGGTCGATCAGGAACTTGGTGAAGTTCCACTTGATGGATTTCGAGCCCAGCAGGCCCGGCGCCTCGGCCTTGAGCCATCGATAGAGCGGGGCGGCATCCGCGCCGTTGACCTCGACCTTGTCCATCAGCGGAAACGACAGGCCGAAGTTCACCGAGCAGAAAGCGGCGATCTCGTCGGCCTCGCCCGGTTCCTGCTTGCCAAACTGGTTGCAGGGAAACGCGATCACTTCGAAGCCCTGGTCGCGGTACTTGCGCCAGAGTGCCTCAAGCCCCTCGTACTGCGGGGTGAAGCCGCACTTGCTGGCGGTGTTCACCACCAGCACCACCTTGCCCAGCCGATCGGCGAGGCTGGTCGCCTCGCCATTCGGCAGGGTCGCGGTGAAGTCCGCGATGGTGCGTGGGTCTTTGGTCATCCCAGCGGAAAATCCGCACGGCGGGACAAGTGGCGGATCTCGCCGATGCGGAAGGTGTGGTCGCCGTCCTTCTCGATCGCGTAGTCGTCCTGCTTGTCCTCGGGCAGGGTCATGACGAAGGCCACCAGTTCGGCCACCGTGCCGCGCCGGATGGTCTTGAAGTTATGGAACAGCCCGCCGCCATCCTCGCACCGGTGGAGTTCGGCGGTATCGTCCCAGCCGAACCCCTTGGGCGAAGCGTTGCTCGTCTGAATGGTGGACGGAATGTCGCTCATCGGCGCTGTCCTTTCTTGTCACCTGGATTCCTGATGTGGGAAAGGAAATCCCGAGCGCAACACCGGTTCCTGCCCAGCGCTAAGTAAGAACCCCGTCGTGAAGCCGGACCACCCGGTCCATGGCTGCGGCAAGCCGCTCGTTGTGCGTGGCGACGAGCGCCGCGCTGCCCTCGCCCCGCACCAGCGCCAGGAACTGGGCAAAGACCTTGTCCGCCGTCGCTTCGTCGAGGTTGCCGGTGGGCTCGTCCGCCAGCACCAGATGCGGCCGGTTGGCCAGCGCGCGCGCCACCGCGACGCGCTGCTGCTCGCCGCCCGAAAGCTTGCTCGGCCGATGCTCCAGCCGCTGGCCGAGTCCGAGCGCGGTGAGCAGTTCGCTCGCCCGCGCTTCGCACTGCGCGCGCGGCTTGCCGGTGATGAGCTGCGGCAGCACGACGTTCTCGATCGCGTTGAAATCGGGCAGCAGGTGGTGGAACTGGTAGACGAAACCGATGTGGTCGCGCCGCACCGCCGCGCGCTGGTCCTTGCCGAGGCGGCTAGCGTCGATGCCGGCGATCTCGATCCTGCCGCCGAAGCCGCCTTCCAGCAGCCCGATCGCCTGCAGCATCGTCGATTTGCCGGAACCCGAAGGGCCGAGCAGTGCGACGATCTCGCCGGGACGCACCGAGAGGTTTACGCCGCGCAGCACGTCGATGGTGACGCCGCCCTGCTCGAAGCTGCGGGTCACCTCGGTCAGGCGGACGACCGGATCAACGATATCATTCATAGCGCAGCACCTGCACGGGATCGGTGCTCGCCGCCTTGTAGGCGGGGTAGAGCGTGGCGAGGAAGCTGAACACCAGCGCCATGATGCAGATCGTGGCGATCTCCACCGGGTCGGAGCGGGCGGGCAGCTCGGTCAGGAAGCGGATCGAGGGATCCCACAGGTTCTGGCCTGTCAGGATCTCCACCAGATGCACGATCGGCTGGCGGAAGTAGAGGAACACGAAGCCGATCAGCACGCCCGCCACGGTCCCCATCGCGCCGATGCAGAAACCGGCAGTCACGAAGACCTTGAGCAGCGAGCGCCGCGTCGCCCCCATCGTGCGCAGGATCGCGATGTCGCGCGTCTTGGCGCGCACCAGCATGATGAGCGAGGAGAGGATGTTGAACACCGCCACCAGCACGATGATCGAGAGGATCACGAACATCGCCACCCGCTCCACCGCCAGCGCCTCGAACAGCGAGGCGTTGATGGTGCGCCAGTCGGTCACCACCGCCCGGCCCGCCAGCTGGCGCGTGAGCGGGGTGAGGATCTGGCCGACCTTGTCGGGATTGTTCGTCGTGACCTCGATCATGCCGATCGAATCGCCGGTCAGCAGCAGGGTCTGCGCGTCCGCCATCGGCATCACGACGAAGGCGTTATCGTAGTCGTAGACCCCGATCTCGAAGATCGCGGCGATGCGGTAGGCGATCTGGCGCGGCACCGTGCCGAAGGGCGTGGAGCGGCCCGCCGGATTGATGATGGTGATGACGTCGCCCACTTGCGCGCCGAGGTTCTGCGCCAGCTGCTTGCCGATCGCGACGTTGTCGGCCCCGGCCTTGAGTTCGGGGAGGTTACCCGCCTTCACCTTGTCGGTGAGGCGGTTGATGTCCTCGCCGGTGTTGCCGCGCACAAGGATCGCCTCGACCCGGCCGTTGAAGCTGGCCAGCAGCGGCTGCTCGATCAGCGGGGAGGCCCTGACGACACCTGGAGTGGCCCTGACGTCCCTGAGAACGCCCTGCCAGTTGTCGAGCCGGCCGCCATAGGCCTGGATGATGGCATGACCGTTGAGGTTGACGATCTTGTCGAACAGTTCGGCGCGAAAGCCGTTCATGACGCTCATGACAATGACCAGCGCGGCGACGCCGAGCATGACCGCGACGAGGCTGATGCCGGCGACCAGGGCGATGAAGCGCTCGCCCTTTCCGGGCAGCATGTAGCGCTTGGCGATCGTCCATTCGAAGGGGGATAGGATCAAGCGGAGGGTCCGTCTGAAGATCGGGCTGATTAGCGAGGCATTAGGATGCGGTTGGCGCGCTGGCAAGCAATGGTCGGAAGGACCGACAGTTCCCTTGACCTGTAACACCCACGCGCTAGGCAACCGGCCATGGCTTACCCCGTCTCCCCGCTCGCCTCGCCCTTCCCCGTCCTGCCCGAGATCGCGGGCGTCGTGCCGCATGTCGTGCGCGCCGGATACAAGGACTGGGGCCGCTGCGACCTTACTTACGTCACGCTCGAGGAAGGCACCGCCGTCGCCGGTGTATTCACGAAGAACGTGTGCTGTTCGTCCGAGGTCGATCTTGGCCGCGAGAACGCCAAGCTGGGCCGTGCCCGCGCGCTGGTGGTGAATGCAGGCAATTCCAATGCCTTCACCGGCTATCGCGGCCGCGAGGCGGTGGAGCAGATCATGGAGCAGGTCGCCGCGCACATCGGCTGCCCGAAGGAGCAGGTCTTCGTCTCCTCGACCGGCGTGATCGGCGTGCCGCTGCCCAAGGACAAGGCACGCGAGGGCGTCGAGAAGGCGCTAGCCGCGCAGTCCTGCAGCTGGGAAGACGCGGCCAACACCATCGCCACCACCGATACCTTCGCCAAGGGCGCCACCGCCACCGCCATGGTCGGCGACACCAGGGTGACGATCAGCGCCATCATCAAGGGCTCCGGCATGATCGCGCCCGACATGGCGACGATGCTGGGCTACCTGTTCACCGACGCCGCCGTGGAGCCGGGCTTCCTGCAGGCCTGCCTCTCGGCCGCGAAC
This sequence comes from Novosphingobium resinovorum, assembly GCF_036352595.1. GTDB lineage: Bacteria > Pseudomonadota > Alphaproteobacteria > Sphingomonadales > Sphingomonadaceae > Novosphingobium > Novosphingobium resinovorum_B. The sequence continues at coordinate 58,683 of NZ_JAZFAX010000003.1, read as the reverse complement.
TTGCGCACGTTCTCGTGCATCACCGTCGATTCGGATACCTCGACCAGCGACACCGTGCTCGCCTTCGCCACCGGCAAGGCGGGCAATGCGCCGATCACCGGCTTCGACAGCCCCGGCGCCCATGCCTTCGCCGCCGCGATCCATGACGTCTGCCGCCAGCTCGCCCACCTCGTCGTGCGCGACGGCGAAGGGGCGCAGAAGTTCATCGCCGTCTCGGTTTCGGGCGCGGTGTCGGACGAGAGTGCGAGGCTGGTCGGCATGGCGATCGCCAATTCCCCGCTGGTCAAGACCGCCATCGCCGGAGAGGACGCCAACTGGGGCCGCGTCGTCATGGCCGTGGGCAAGGCGGGCGAACCCGCCGACCGCGACAAGCTCTCGATCGGCTTCGGCGGCATCTGGGCCGCGCAGCAGGGCCTGCCGCTGGCGGACTACGACGAGGCGCCCGTCGCCGCGCATCTCAAGGGTCAGGACATCTCGATCGAGGTCGACCTCGGCCTTGGCGAAGGCACCGCGACCGTGTGGACCTGCGACCTGACGCACGGCTACATCTCGATCAACGCGGACTACCGGAGCTGATATGACTGCACCGTTCTTCACGATCTGGGGCCGCCTGAACTCGCACAACGTCAAGAAGGTGGCCTGGTTCGCCGAGGAACTCGGCCTCAAGTACCAGCGCCATGACGTGGGGATGGAGTTCGGCTTCTCGGACGACTATCTCGCCAAGAACCCCAACCGCCTGATCCCAATGATCGAGGACGGCAAGGTGGCCCTGTGGGAATCGAACACGATCCTGCGCTACATGGCGGCCGAATATGGCGGCCCGGCATGGTTCCCCACCGACCCCATCGATCGCGCGCTGGCCGAGCGCTGGATGGACTGGCACTTCGGCTATGCCGAGGCGCAGCGCACACCGTTTCTCGCCACTGCCCGCCAGTCTCCGGAGACGTGGGACCATGCGGCCATCGCCAAGGGCATCTCCGAGTGCGCCAAGCAGCTGGCGGTGATGGACAAATACCTCGCCGAGAAGCCCTGGCTCTCGGGTGCACGGTTCGGCATCGGCGACATTCCCATGGGGGCCTACGCCTACACCTGGTTCAATCTGAAGTTCGACGCCTTCGGCATCGAGCGGCCGCAATTCCCCGCTGTCGCGGACTGGTATGCGCGCATCCGGGAACGCCCCGGCTTCGCGGCGCAAGTGATGATCCCTCTCACATGACCTGCGCCATGATTACCCCGACCCTCCACGCCGCCGTCGAGACGATCATGCGCGAGGCGAGCGAACACGCGATCCTCCCGCACTACCAGAAGCTCGCCGCCAGCCAGATCGACGCCAAGGCCCCGGACGACGTCGTCACCGTGGCCGACAAGCAGGCCGAAGCGCTGCTGACCGAGCGGCTCTCCGCGCTTCTGCCGGAAGCCGACGTGGTGGGCGAGGAAGCGGTCTTCGCCGACGCATCGGTGATGGAGCGCCTGAAGGACCGCCTGTGCTGGATCGTCGATCCGCTCGACGGCACCAACAACTTCGCCGCCGGCAAGCCGCCCTTCGGCGTCATCGTCGCTCTGGCGGACAAGGGCGAGACGATCGGCGGCTGGATCCTCGACTGCCTGACCGGCCGCTTCTGCCGCACCGACCTCGGCGGCGGCTCGTGGATCGACGGCGAACGGATTACCGCGCGCACCACCGGCCAGGAACCGCCGGTCGCCGCGATCTCGACGATCTTCCTCGACGACGGCGCGCGCGCGAAGGTTCTCACGCACATCGCGCCGCACTACACCCTCGTCGACATCCCCCGCTGCGCCGCCGAACAGTACCCCCGGCTGGTGCTGGGGAGCAACGACATCTCGGTGTTCAACCGCACCCTGCCCTGGGACCACGCGGCGGGCGCACTGTTCCTCAACGAGGCCGGCGGCAAGGCAGCACGGCCCGACGGCAGCGCCTACCGCGTGGACGAATACGAACGCCGCGACCTCATCGGCGCATCGAGCCCGGCGCTGTGGGATGCGTTTGCGGAAGTGGTGGCAAGGCTGGCGTAAATACCAGCGAAGTCTTTGCGGCTGGGGCTTCGACAAGCTCAGCCCGAGCGGTTTTTGAGAACAGGTTTTCAATTCCGCTCAGGCTGAGCTTGTCGAAGCCCCAGCCGCGCACGACGCAAAAGAAGACCCCCGCCGTTCGCACGACAGGGGCCTCTTCAAACCTGGATCTAAGCGATCAGAGTTCGCTTTCGATCCAGCTCTTGAGCGCGTTCTTGGGCGCCGCGCCGAGCTTCTTCGCCACCGGCTGGCCGTCCTTGAACAGCACCAGCAGCGGGATCGACTGCACGCCGATCTCGGCGGGGATGCCGGTGTTGGCCATGATGTCCATCTTGGCGATGGTCACCTGCTCACCCAGTTCCTCGGCGATTTCCTCGAGGGCGGGGGCGATCATCTTGCACGGACCGCACCAGTCCGCCCAGAAATCGACGAGGACGGGCTTGTCGGACTTGAGGACGTCGGCCTCGAAGCTGGCATCGGTGACGGCAATCGTGGACATCGAATGACTCCTGGGTAAGTGTTGGGCTGCAATCTAGGGACGAAACCGGGCGACGCAACGCCCGGCGGACATAGGTTTACTCGCGGGGTTCCAAGTCCGGCTTGTGCGCCGCCAGCACTTCGGCGGGCACCTCGATCAGGCGCGGCACGGCGGTGTAGAGCAGCGCGACCTCGACCCGGCGGCCAGGGAACGTCGCCTCCAGCGCGGCGGCATAGGCACCCATCTGGCGCAGCACGCCGCCGGGCACCGCGTCGATCCGGTCGGGCGGGCGGCGCGCGCTCTTGTAATCGACGAGGCGCACGCGATCGGGCGCGATCACCAGGCGGTCGATCGTGCCCGCGACCACCTGACCGCCGACGACCGCCGCCACCGGCACTTCGGCGAGGCTGTCAGGCGCGAACAGGTCCGCCCACTCGGGATTGCCGAGAACCCTGAGCGCGCTGTCCAGCAATGTCTCGCGGTCCGCCTCGGGCAAGTCTGCCGCGTGGCGCGCCAGCCATTCGCGCCCGGCCTCCGCGCGCCCCTCGCCCACGTCGGGAAGACGCTCCAGCAGCTTGTGGACGAGCGTGCCGCGCCGCGCCGCATCGCGGCCCGCGCCGGGCGGGAATGGCGGATCGGGCGCATCCTCCTCGCCCAGCGACGAAGGCGCGAGCGGGCGCGGCGGGCGCGGTTCGGCGGGCGGCCCGCGCTCCAGCCAGCGCGGCAACGGCTCGCGCAAGTCGAGCATCGGGGCGGCCGCGCGCTTGCCGGAATGGGGCGGCACCGACGGGGCGGGACTGCCATGCTCGCACCGCGCGCCCCAGATCGGGTCGGCCAGCTCCGCCTCCGCCCCGAACAGCAGCCGCAGCCGCGCGTACCAGCTCTTCGGACTGGGCTCGCCCTTGTCCCGGTTGGTGAGCGCGCCGCCGATGAACAGCGCCTCTTCCGCGCGCGTCATAGCGACATAGAGCAGACGCCAGTGCTCCTGCTCGTCGGCGCGCTTACCGTCCTCCAGCCGCGCGGCGATGCGGCCCTGCTTCTCGTCCTTCGCCAGCGGCGGCAGCGGGATCTCGCGCGCCGGATTGGCTGGATCGGGCAAGTCGAGCCCACGCTCGCGCGCGTTGTCGGGGTTGCTGGTGGCGTCCGCCAGGATCACGATCGGCGCCTGCAGGCCCTTGGAGCCATGCACCGTCATCACCCGCACCAGCCCGGCCGCGTTGTCCGCCTCACGCTTCAACTCGCCGTCGCCCGCATCGAACCACGCGAGGAAGCCGGCAAGGCTGGGCGTGTCGGTGACGGCATAGGCCTTGGCGGCGTTGACCAGTTCGTCGATCGGATCGTTCGCCTCGCTGCCCAGCCGCGCGACGAGGCGGCGGCGCCCCTGCCACGAACCCACCAGCAACCACTGCAGCAAGTCCTGCGGCGGCTCGTAATCGGCCAGCGCCAGCAGTTCGCCCAGCTGCGCCATGACGACGGCGACCTCGGCCCCGCTCGATCGACGCAAATGCTCCCACAGCCGCGTGTGCTTCTCGCGCCAGCCATGGGCCAGCAGCTGTTCCTGGCTCCACCCCACCAGCGGCGAGACGAGCAGCGCGGCGAGGTTCAGATCGTCGAGCGGCTGCACCGCGAAGCGCAGCGCCGCGACCAGATCCTTGACCGCCAGCGGCGCCCCCAGGCGCAGGCGGTCGACGCCCGCCACCGGCACCCCTGCCGCGTGGAGCCGCGCGACGATCAGCCCGGCCAGTTCCTTGCGCTGGCGCACCAAGACCATGATGTCACCCGCCCCGGCGCGGCGCGGGTCGCCCTTGACCAGCGTGAAGCCGGGCCCCTGTTCGTCGAGCCAGTCGCGCACCTGCAGCGCGATGCGCTCGGCCATCTGGCGATCGGGACGCGAGAGCCAGTCGGGCGCGGTGCCGTCCTCGTCGGGGAGTTCCTCGTCCTCGGCGTCGATAGTGTCGGTGACGGGCTTCCACAAGGCGACGTAGCCGGGACGCTCCTGCCCCTGATGCGGCTCGGCGGGGCGATCGAGGCCGAAGTTCTCGTGGCCGATCCCGGCGATGGCGCGATCGACGAAGTCGAGCACCGTCTGCGCGGTGCGGAAACTGCGGTCGAGCCCGTATTCGCGCAGCTCCCGCGCGGGCTCGTTGCTGCGCAGCATTCCGGCGTTCTGCGCCGCCTGGCCCATCTCGCGCTTCACCCGGTCGGCGGCCCGGCGGAAGTTCTCCGGGCTGGTGCCCTGGAAGCGGAAGATCGCCTGCTTGTAGTCGCCCACCACGAACAGCGTGCGCATCAGTTCCGCGTAGCGCTCTCCCTCATACTTTGAGAGCCCAGCCCAGAACTCGCCCGCCATGGCGAAGATAATGTCCCACTGCGCGGCATTGGTGTCCTGCGCCTCGTCCACGAGGATGTGGTCGAAACGGCGGTCCAGCTTGTAGCGGATCCAGTCGGCCTGCGCCTGGTTGGCAAGGAGGTCGGCGGCGCGGCGGATCTGGTCGTCGAAGTCGATCAGCCCCTCGCGCTGCTTGGCCGCGTCCCACGCCAGCGCGAAGGCACGACCAAGGCGGAGCGCCGGCACCAGCCGCTCGGCCAGGGCCAGCAGCGCGCGCGTGGCGCGGACCTCCAGAATGCGCTCGATCACCCGCGCGCAGGAATCGGCATAGCCGGGATCGAGCTTGTCCTGCGAAGTGGTGGACTTGGGCTCGCCCTTGGCGGTCAGGAACACCTTGGCCAGAGCATCCAGCGTCTCCAGCCGCTGCGCGCCGTTGCCCAGCAGCCATTCGCTGATCGCATCGACGGCCGCCAGCCCGGTCTTGGTGCCCCACTCGGCGTTGACCGCCATGCAGTGCCGCAGCGATCGCACGTCGAAGGCGTGGTCGTCGCAGCGCGCCGCCAGCCAGCCATGGTCGGCGTCCGAAGGCAGCCCCAGCAGGCGCAGCACGTTGGCGCGCATGTCGCCTGCCTGCCAGCTGCCCGGCCCGAACCACGCCCCCCGCGCGGAGGCGCAGCGCAGCAGGAAACCCATCACCGCATCGGGACCATGGCGCAGCGAAAGCTGCTCCACCGCCTGCAGCAGGGCCGGATCGCCCAGCGGCGCGTTCTCGGCCTCGACCAGCAGGTCGGCCAGCACCTGCCGGGCCAGCAGATCGCGTTCGCGGTCCTCCATCGGGCGGCTGCCGGGGATGAGATCGGCCTCCTGCGGGAACGTCGCCAGCAGCCACTGCGAGAAGGCGTGGATGGTGTCGATCCTGAGGCCACCGCCCGGACTGTCGAGCACCGAGGCGAACAGCGTACGCGCCCGCGCAAGGTTGGCATCGCTCGCCTGCGCCCCGATCGCGGCGAGCCGCTGGCGCAAGTCGAACTCGTCCAGCCGGACCCATTCGGCCAGCGTGCCGTTGATGCGGGCGGCCATTTCGGTCGCCCCCGCCTTGGTGAAGGTGAGGCACAGGATCTGCGAGGGATCGACGTCGGGCTGCAGCAAGAGTCGCAGCACGCGCGAGGACAGAACTTGCGTCTTGCCCGTCCCCGCCGAGGCCGAGAGCCACACCGTCTCGCGCGGATCGACCGCGCGCATCTGGTTGCCGTGCAGCGGGTGGACGGTCGCGGCACCGCTCATGCTGCAGGCTCCGGCCGGTTGCCGAGCGAGGTGATCCACTCGTCCAGGCGCATCAGTTGGTCGTAATCGGCATAGCTGCCCAGTTCCGGGTTGAGCCTTGCAGTGAACGGCTGCTCGCCGAGGATCCAGCGGTCGAGCGCGTCGTCGAGATAGCGCAGCGCCTCGGGTAGGAAGTCCTCGCGCGGGATACCGGATTTCTTGCGGCCTTCCAGCACCGGTTCGAAGACGTAGCCCATGGCGCCGTCCTTGCCCTTCGCCATCGACCAGTACTCGAAGCTGTCCGCCTCGCCGTCCAGCCCCTCGAAGCCGCCGTCCTTCGCAATCAGCGCGATCAGGCCGAGCTGCAGCGCGAAGCCTTCCTGCACGCGGCGGCCAGTGGGCGGCTGCCCGGTCTTGTAATCCACCACGGCGAGGCTGCCGTCCTCGCGCCGGTCGATGCGGTCGGCGCGGCCGTGGATGCGCACGTCGCGGCGGCGCATCTCGCCCCACTTCTCGACTGCGGCGACGCTGCGGCCCGCCTTCTTCGCCTCCAGGATCATGGCCTCGAACGTCTCCAGCGCGGCGGCGAGCCTCGGCCACCACAGCACGCGCATCAGCGGGTGGGCGTTCTCCTCCTCCAGCACGCCGCGCGCGATGGGCTTGAGGCCGCCTTCGGGCTCACCCGCCTCGTGCCAGCGCTGCATGATGAGGTGCGCGACCTCGCCCTTCCATGCCGCGCTCGGCTCGGCGTCGAGGCCGTCGATGCTGCGCAGCCCCAGGATCGCGCTGGCATAGAACTGGTAGGGATCGCCGCGCAGCCGGTCGAGGCCGGTGACCGAGACGTCCACCAGCCGTTGCTCGGCCGAGGGCATCGGTTGCGGACGCGGATGCGGCGGCACCGGCGCGGCATCGTCGAGCAAGCGGGCCAGGCGCACGGCCTCGCGTTCGAGGTGGCGGTCCAGCTGGTCGCCCAGCATCGCGCGCACGCGCAGCACGAAGCGTGAAGGGATCACCGGGCCGCCCTCGTCGCGCTGCGCCCAGCTCAGCACCACCTGCGGCGCACCCAATGCTGCAGCAAGGTCGTGCGCAGCAAGACCGATGCGGAAGTCCGCCCCCGGTACCCCGAGCGCGCGCAGCACGGCGGGCGGCAGCAGCGCGTCCTGCGCCGCCGTGCCCGGCCAGACGCCCTCCACAAGACCGCCGCAGATGACGAGGTCGGCCCGGCTCATGCGCGCTTCGAGCAGCCCGTAGACCGACACGCGCGGGTGCCCGCCCCAGGGGGGGCGCACCGAAACCCGGTCCATCGCATCGCGTAGCACGGCATGGATCTCACGCGGGTCGAGCAAGGTTCCGGCCGAGCCCGCCGCGCCGCGCAGGTCTTCGACCAGCACGCTCAGCGCCCGGCCGTCGGGACCGCTCCACAGTGCTTCGCCGCACAGCCCTTCGCCCGCATCGGCGAGCCGGCCGAGCAGGGTCTCCAGCGGCTCGGTATCGTTCAGCGCCAGCAGCGGCGACAGGATCGCCTCGATCCGCGCCCACCAATCGGCCACTCTCGCCTTTTCCGCCTTCGCAGCAATCGCGGCAAGCCCTGCGCCGGGGCGAGGCCCGCGCAGCGCCAGATCGAGCCGGCGCGCACTCTCCAGCCAGCGCGGACGCCCTTCGCCCGCGCCGGCGAGCGGATGCACCAGCAACGCGACGAGCGGCACCGGCGCCGCCTGCTGCGCCGCGACTTCGGCCAGCAGCAGCATGAGGCGCCCCGCCGCCGTCTGCGGCAGCGGGCGACCGGCAGTGTCATCGGCCTCGATCCCCCAGCGTTCGAGATGGCTGACGACGCGCGCCGCCAGCCCCCGGTCAGGCGAGATCAGCGCGACGCGGCGCTCGGGCGTTTCCAGCGCCTCGCGGATGAGCACGGCGATGGCCTGCGCCTCCTCGCCGGGATGCGTGCTTTCCATCAGCCGCACGCCGCCCAGCCGCCGCTGTTCGGCCGGCAAGTCCACCCACGCGGCCGAGGCGCGCGGCGGCAGGAACAGGTTGGAAATCGCACGGCTTCGCTCGGGCGGGGCAGCGGACAGGCCCGAGCGATGCCAGGGCTGCACTTCCTCACGCGCGATGCCCATCCGGTTGAGCAGCAGCTTCAGGTGATACTGCGGATGCGTCACCGCGTCGGCGCGGCCGAACGGCGGCTCGTCCGGCTGCGCGGGCGCGCCCGCGACGCCCAGTTCGTCCCAGACCTCGGCGGAGAGCGACAAGTCGAGGTCGGGCAGGACCACAGTGCCCTGCGGCATCTCGCTCACCACCCGCAGCAATCGCGCCAGCGCGGGAGAGGCGCCGGTGACGCCCGCCGCGACCACGGGGTATGCCGGCGGCTGCGCCTTCCAGCGCGCGGCGGCATGATCGAACAGGCGGTTGCGGCGCTCGGGCGCGTCGATCTGGCTACGCCCGGCGAGTTCGGCGATCCAGTGCTGCTGCACCATCAGGAAGCTGCGGGTGTTGTCGCTCCAGTGGCCCGCAAGATCGCCGACGATGCCGATCACGCGTTCGGACATGAGGTCGATCGGCGCGATTTCCTCGGCGATCAGGCGATCCATAGTGCGACCGATCTCGAAGGCACGGCGCAGCAGGGCCGCGCCCTTCCCTGCAGCATCGCCTTCCACTTCGCGCAGATAATGCGCCAGCCGCAGCCAACGGTGCATCGAATCGGCGGCGGGAGGAATATCCACCGCCCCCAGCGGATCGAGCAGCGGTCCAAGCGTCTCGTCGAGATCGAGGTCACCCACCACCGCCATGCGCGGCAGCAGCATCCCGGTGCCGGAGTGCCGCACGAACGCTTCGGTCACCGTGCGCACCGTGCGGCGGCTGGGCAGCAGCAGGGTGAGCCGCGCCAGCGCGATCTCGTCCTTCGCGTAACGCGGGATCAGCCCGGCGACGAGCGCGTCGGCGAAACCACGGTGCGCAGCAATGGAGTAGACTTTCGGACCCGCCCTCTCCATCCTTGGCCCATCAGGCACGGGTCAGCCATTCCTCGGTCGGCCTGATGGCGGACGGCTCGCCCACCTCGAACCACAGGCCCTGGTGCGAGATGCCGTAGAGGCGGCCTTCCTCGATCGCGCGGCTCCACAGCAGGTTGGTCGAGAACGCCCCGTCGGGTGCATCGCGCAGCAGGCGCTTGGTCACCAGCTGAATGCCGGTGTAGATGAACGGCGCGACCCGGCCCGGGCGACGTCGCGAGACACGGCCCTCGGGATCGAGGTGGAAATCGCCCTCGCCGCGATAATTGAGCGCGCGGGTGTGCGGCACCATCAGCAGCAGCGCGTCCATGCGCTCCGCATCCCAGGCCTGCGAGAGTTCGGCGAAGACATCCTGCGGCCCGTCGAGCCAGATATTGTCGCTGTTGAGGCAGAAGAACGGATCGGGCAGCAGATCGGCCGCCCTGACCATGCCGCCGCCGGTTTCCAGCAACTGCTCGCGCTCGTCGGACATGGTCACGGCCGGCGCGGTCTTGCGCACCTTGAGGTGGCCCTCCAGCGCATCGGCCATGTAGTGCGCGTTGACCACCGCCCTGGTCACGCCGGCATTGCCCAGCTTGTCGAGCGCGTGGTCGATCAGCGACTTGCCCGCCACCCGCACCAGCGGCTTGGGCTGGGTGGCGGTAAGCGGGCGCATCCGCTTGCCGAGCCCGGCGGCGAGGATCATCGCGGTATCGCTGGCGAGCGGCTTCACGGATGCGTTCACCGGGCGAACTCCCCGCCGTTCGCTTCGCGCAAGTGGGCGGGGATGTTGGCGTCGAACCATGCGGCGACGGGGGCCAGTGCGGGATGCGCCAGATCGCGCTCCAGCGCCGCCCAGACGCGCGGGATCAGATCGAGATAGCGCGGCTTGCCGTCGCGCCGCCACAGCCGCACGAAGATGCCGACGATCTTGGCGTTGCGCTGCGCGCCGAGGCGGGCGTAGTCGGCCAGGAACGTTTCGGCGTCGGTGCCGGTCTTCTGCACGTAGCGGTCGAACATCTGCGCTTCCAGTTCCGCCGAGACATCGCGCCGAGCGTCCTGCAGCAGCGAGACGAGGTCATAGGCGGGGTGGCCGACAAGCGCGTCCTGGAAGTCGAGCAGGCCCTGCTTTTCCAGGCTGCCGAGCAACATGATGTTCTCGGCATGATAGTCGCGCAGCACGGTGACGCCGGGGCGCTGGCGTGGCAACAGCGGCGAAAGCGCCTGTTCCCATGCCACAGTGAAACCGGCAGCATCAACGTAAAGGCTCTGCGCGGTGCAGTACCAGTCGACGAACAGCCGCGCCTCGCGGATATATTCCGCCAGCGAATAGTCGAGGAACGGCCCGGCGGGAAGCTTGTGCAACTGCGCCAGCGTGTCGATCGTGGCGGAATAGACGGCGGCCTCGTCGCTCGGCCACTGGTCGAGATAGTCGCGCATGCGCGCCTCGCCGAAATCCTCCAGCAGCACCAGTCCGCGTTCGGGCTTCTCGGCAAGTATGCGCGGCGCGCGCATGCCGTTGTCGTCGAGCCAGTGCGCGGCGCGCAGGAACGGGCCGGGATCCTCGTTGGGCGGCGGCGCGTCCATCAGCATCGCCGTCGCGCCATCGAGGCCGCGGATGCGGAAGTAGCGGCGGAACGAGGCGTCCCCCGGCAACGGTTCCACAGCGGCGCCCCCCCAACCGGCGGCTGCGAGAAAGGCGTCAAGGCCCTCGGGAAGATTTGCGTGATCGAGCGTCATACAGGGATACGCCCTAGCCAATCCGCCCCGCCCTCGACAATGGCGATCCTGCCGTCCTGAACAACTTCCAGCGTGATCGAGAGGCAGCCCGGCTCATGCGCGAAGCCGCCGGCGTGATCGGGCCACTCGGCGATGAGCGCCGCGCCATCGCGATAGTCGTCGAGACCGATCTCCTGCGCCTCGTTGGGGTGGTCGAGGCGATAGAAGTCGGCGTGGACCAGCGGCAGACGCACCGCAGGCGGATCGTAAGGCTCGATGATCGCGAAACTCGGTGACGGCACTTCGCCTTCGTGCCCCAGCCCGGCGATGATCGCCCGCGCCAGCGTGGTCTTGCCCGCGCCGAGGCCGCCGGTCAGCGCGACGACGTCTCCGGGCAGCAGCACGTCGGCCAGCTTGCGGCCCCAGGCGTCCATCGCCGCGATGTCTGGCAGTGCGACCCTCACGGCAGTTCGATCACGGCGCTGGTGCCCTTGCCCGGCTCGGAATCGAGCCGCAGCGTACCGCCGTGCGCCTCGACCAGCTGGCGCGCGAGCGGCAGGCCGAGACCGTCGCGGCTCTCCACCTTGCCGTCGGCGCTGACCTTCATCCCGTCCAGCGCGCGCGCCAGCGTGCGGCTGTCCATGCCCTGCCCCTTGTCCTGCACCAGTATCTGCACCGAGTCGCCATCGCCGGACTTGCGCCGCGAAAGCTGGACGAGAATGCGCCCGCCGCGCGGCGAGGCGGCGATGGCGTTGTCGACGATGTGGCCGACCGCGCGCGCCAGCCGCCGCCGGTCGGCCACCAGCGGACGCAGCAGTCCCTTGGCCTGCAGGTCCAGCGTCAGGCCCGCCTTCTGCAGGCGCCCCGCCCGTTCCTCCACCACCGCGCGCACGAAGGGCATCGGGTCGATCTCCTCGAACTTGAGCGGGAGCAGGCCCGCCTCGCTCTGCGAGAGGTCGAGCAGGCTGTCGATGTGGTCGCCCAGTTGCTGCGAGGCTTCGATGATCGAACCGACGTAGTCCTTGCCCGAATCGCTCAGATCGCCACCAAGGCCGAGGTCCAGCATCTCCGCAAAGCCGCCGATCGAGGTCAGCGGGGTGCGCAGTTCCTTGCTCATGTTGGCGAGGAACCGGGTCTTGATCGCGTCCGCCTCGATCAGCGCGGCGTTACTTTCGCGCAGCGCCTGTTCGGCCTTCATCGAATCGGTGATGTCGAGCACTGCGAGGAGGCCATTGCCATCCGGCAGCGGCACGCCCGCGTATTCGAGCACACGCCCGTCCGCCAGGGTGATGCGCCCGCCGGTCTGCGAACGGTCGAGCGTGGCGGCGCGCACCACGTTGCCGACCGTCTCGGCCTCGGCCGGGCGTTTCAGACGCGAAGCGATCTTCTTGAGCAGCGCCTCGACGTGCGGATGGGTGTCGAGGAACTCGCTCTCCAGCCCCCAGTCGGCGGCGAAACGGCGGTTCCAGATCTGCATGCGGCCATCGGGCGCGAAGACCGCGACCGATTCGAACAGGCTGTCGAACGTGGCGGTGCGGGTGCGCAGCAGGGTGTCGCGCACCGCCGAGAGGCGCAGCTGTTCGGTGCGGTCCTCGACGATCAGCAGCAGCCCGCCGTCAGGCACCGGCTGGGCGACGATGCGCAAGTGCGTGCCGTCCGCCAGGGTCCAGCTTTCCTCCTGCGTCGAGCCTGCCGAAAACCAGCCCGCCTTCTCGCGCCGCCATGCCGGGAAGTCGCGCGCCTCGGGCACGCGGCCGGCATCGCGCGCGGCGTCGAGCAGGCGCTCGAACGCGGGCGGATCGACGAGGATGCGGCCGTCGAGCTTGAACAGGCGCTGGAACGGCTGGTTGGCGAAAGCGAGGCGGCGTTTCGCGTCGAACTGCGCGACGCCCGCCGAAAGCTGGTCCAGCAGCGCCCGCTGCGCCTCGCGGAAGGCGCGGAACGAGCGGGACATCTCCTCCAGATCCTCGATATCCACCGCATAGCCCGCGACGCCGTCATCGCCCAGCGGCAGGTCGCTGACGCGCAGCGCGCGGCGCTGGCCGTCGATGGTGGTGGAGACGATGCGCTCGATCGGCGCGCCCTTCTGCGCCGCCTGCCGAGCGACCTGCCCGGGCGAGAGGCCATCGACCGCCTCGATCAGCTCGGTCCCCTTGGCGACCACCTCGTCGGCGCTCTTGCCACCGACGGCGGCGACGTAAGCGTGGTTGACCAGCTGCAGTTCGCCATCGGGACGGCGGAACCACATCGGCATCGGCGCCGCCTCGATCAGCGAGACGAGGGCGTGGAAATCGCCCCGCGCCCGCGCCGCCTCGTCACGCAGGCGAACGAGTTCGGTCTCGCTGTCCGAAAAGTCGAAGACCCAGACCAGCGCCGCGCCGCCGGGCGAGACCTGCGGGTCGGCCAGGTGCCCGCGCAAGGCGAGGCTGCGGCTGGACCCATGCGGCGTCACCGCCATGCGAAAGGGCGCGGCGGTCTTCTGGCAGCGTCGCACCGCCTCGCTCAGTTCAGCGAGCTTTTCGGCGGGCAACCCCCGGCCATTCCCATCCAGTTCGGAGAGAAACTGCGGCACTTCGTCGAGCCCCAGCCACTGTGCCAGGCGCGGGCTCGCCTCGATCCGCCCGTCGGTGCGGACCAGCAGCGGCAATGCCGGCGATTCCTCCACCATGCGGCCGAGCCGGCGCGCCGAGCGCAGCTGCGCCTCGGCGCGGCCCTGCCGCATGCGCGCGGCAAGCACCGCCCAGGCGGCGGCGATCGTCCAGGCCCCCAGCAGGAGACCGATCAGGAGCGGCAGGAAGCGCGAGAATTCCATCGCGCAAGGCTATGCTGCGCGCAGACAGGAGTGACAATGGGGGATGGCGCGAAACCGGTAGATACGCGCGCCCGAAAGCGCCCGCACTCACATCGACGGCGCATACCCTCCGTTCAGCGGATAAGTCTGGCCGGTGATCCACCCGGCCGCATCCGAGCACAGGAACGTCACCAGCGCGGCAACGTCGGCCGACTTGCCGTAGCGGCGGATCGTGTAGCGCGCCATCTGCGCCCGGGCATGGTCGCCCTGCATTACCTCGGCAAGCTTCTCCTCGGCCATGTCGGGCATCAGCGACGAAAGCGAGACGGCGTTGCAGGTCACGTCGTAGCGCCCCAGTTCCTTGGCGATCGAACGGACGAAGCCTTGCGCACCGGCCTTGGCCGAGGCGTAGACCGCCAGCTTCGGCTCTCCCACGCGCCCCGAATCGGAAACGATGGTGACTATGCGCCCCTTCCTCGCCGCGACCATGTTGGGAACGAAGGCGAAGCAGGCATTGTAGACGCCGTAGAGATTGGTACGCAGATAGCGGTCCCAGGCCGAGGGCTCCTCCTCCCAGAAGTTCCGCACCGGGCGCAGCGATCCCCCAGGCCCCGCCATGCCGGCATTGTTGACGAGGATCGTTGCCGGCCCGAGCGCGGCGGAAACGGCGGCATTGGCGGCCCGCACCGCGTCGAGGTTGCCCACGTCGAACGGGACGGCCAGCGCCGGGACACCGAGGGCGCGGATTTCCTCGGCCACGGCCTCGGCCCGCTCGGCCACGAAATCGTTGACCGCGATCCCTCCGGCATTGTGACGCGCCAGTTCGAGCGCGATGCCGCGCCCGGCATTCTGGCCGCCCCCGGTGACGACAGCCACCTGCCCGCCCAGATCGAGAAGATCGTGCCCGCTCATTCGTCCTGCTCCCAACCGTGTTGCACTGCTTATAGATAGTATATACTATCTTTATGTGAGAAGGCCGGCACCGGGATCATCCCTGCGATGCCGTCCCTGCCGCAAGTCGATTGAAGAGGCCGGGAGCGCCGCTGCCAAGGCTTCGGCGACACGCAGCGCACCAATATCGCGGCGACGCTGTACGGCCCCGGGAGAGGATGAGGAGATGACCATGTTCGAGGAATTCGCGCTTGCCGGCCGCGTGGCCATCGTCACGGGCGGAGGGACCGGGATCGGCCGGGCCATCGCCCTGCTGCTCGCGCGCCGGGGCGCCGACATCGCGGTCGCCGGGCGCAAGCGCGCGCCGCTCGACACCGTGGTCACCGAAGTCGAGGCGCTGGGCCGCCGGGCACTGGCGGTGGAGGCCGACGTGTGCGACCTCGGCGCCGTGCAGGCCCTTGTAGAGGCGGTCGCGCAGACTTTCGGCAGGATCGACATGCTGGTCAACAACGCCGGCGGTGCGCACGGCCACGTCGGGATCGCCAGGATGGACCCCGCCAAGTGGGACCGCGACGTCGCGCTCAATCTCAATGCGGCGATGTATGCCTCGCAGGCCGCGTTCCCGCATCTGCGCCGGACCCGGGGCTGCATCGTCAACGTCTCCTCGGTCGCGGGGATGCACGGGACGCAAGGCGTGGCGGCCTATTCAGCGGCCAAGGCCGGGGTCCAGATGTTCACCCGCGTCGCGGCCGCGGAGTGGGGACCGGCCGGCGTGCGGGTCAACGCCGTCGCGCCGGGCATGACCGCCACCGAGAAGGCGCGCGCGGGCTGGGAGAAGGTCGGTTTCGATGCCGACGGCGCCGCGCAGGTCTTTCCGCTCCGCCGCTACGGGTTGCCCGAGGACGTGGCGCAACTGGTGGGCTTCCTGGTCAGCGATGCGGCCGGCTACATCACCGGCGAGGCGATCGCCGTCGCCGGTGGTCCGGTGCTGGGCGGAATGGTGAAGATCGAGGACTGAGGCGGATCGCCCTCATCCCCCCAGCCTCGCCTCCATCTCGGTGATCTCCGAGCGCAGCCACATCGTCTCGGACAAATTGCGCCCGCCGCTCGCCGCCAGCAGCGCCTCGTGCGCGGCCTTGCGCACTTCGAGCGCACCGGCATTGCCCGGCTCGGCGTGGAGCGCGATGTCGGTAAGGTGGACCGCCTCCAGCGCCGCCCCCGCATCCAGCTTCGCCCGTGCCCGCCCGGCCAGGGCCGCCGCCCCGCCCGCGAGATCGACGAGGTCCGCATCGACGCTGCTGCGCGGTACCCCGTAAAGCGCGGTGGTGCCATCCTCGTAGTGCAGCCAGCCGGAGTATTCGCGCCAGATCGACTTGACCGCCCAGCTTGCCTTGCCGTGGAACTCGCCGATCTCCAGCCCTTCGGGCCAGGCGAATTCGCGCATCAGGGTATGGACGTCCTTGCCCGCCTTCATGCCATCGAGCGTGTAGTCGCGCACGAAGGACACCGCGGCGTGCAGCTTGTCGAGGTCGGCGCGGATGCGATCCTTGCCGACGATAGCCTCGCCGTGGCCGGTGACCACGATCTCCGCACCCAGATCGCGGATGGTCTCCAGCGACTTGAGGTAGTTGCGCACCAGCCGCGGCTTGTCGCCGCGCAGGGTGTTGAGGAACGGCATCGACAGCCATACCGGACCGAAGACATTGCCGGTGAAGGCGATCTTCTCCTTCGGCAGCCAGACGGTGAGGCTGTCCACCGTCTCCCCCTCAGGCGTGGAGATCAGCTCGAAGGTGCGCCCACCGAGTTCCAGCGTCAGCCGACGATCGACGAGAATGTCCGGCACGACGTTCGGCGGCGGCTTGGGCGTGGAACCCCGCTTGAGCGTGGAGCCCCAGAGCTTGCGGCTCCTCGGCCCGAAGAAGGCCTGCAGGCCGTTCATGTCGGCCAAAGCCTCGTTGAAGCCGGGGCCGCCGATCACTTGCGTGCCGTCTTCGAGGAATTCCGGCAAGCCGCCGTAGTGGTCAGCATGGCTCTGCGTAAGGATCACGAAGGCGAGCGGCCCGGTCCGATGCGGCGCCAGCAGGCGCTTCGTGCGCTCGGCATTGTCCATGAAGCCGGTATTGACCATCACGTCGCCCTCGGCGGTGGTGACGAGGTAGGCGTTGGAGATGTCGTTCGCCTGGAAGATGAAGTCGGTCACCCGGATCGCCTCGGCCTGCTCGTCGCCTGCGCGCACCAGTCCAGCCAGCTTGGGTCCGGCATCTTTCACGTCGCTCATGTCAGGCCTCCTCGAAATCGATCATGACTTTGGCGGATTGGGGGGTCGCGGCGATCTCCAGCCCCTTCATCACCTCGCGGAACGGCAGCTTGTGGCTTATCATCGCGGCGATCTTGTCCTTGAGGCGCGGCATGTGCGCGATCACCTCGGGCATCTCGGTGGGGTAGCCGACCGCGGTGGTGATGGTCATCTCGCTCGTCAGCATGCGGCCGACGGGGAATTCCAGCGGCTTCATGTAGGCGGCGGTGATGACCAGCTTCGCATGGAACTTGGCCATCATGATGACTTCGGACAGGATGTTCGGCGCGCCCGCCGCATCGATGTACGCATCGGTGCCGACGCCGACGCGGCCGTAGCTGGGCACTTCGCCGTGCAGCCGCGCCAGTTCCGCGCGCAAGTCCACCTCGGCGGGATTGAGCGCCGCCCGCACCCCCAGCGCGCGGGCGCGTTCGAGCCGCTCCTCGGACAAGTCCAGCGCGACGACGTCGGTGACGCCGCGATCGACCAGCCACAGCAGCATGCCGAGGCCGATCGGGCCGCAGCCGAACACGACGACCTTGTCGCCCGGCTTCACGTCCGCGCGGTTGACCCCGTGCATGGCGACGGCCAGCGGCTCGCACATCGCGGCGACGTCATAGGAGATGCCCTCCGGGATCGGCAGGATCGATTCGCCCAGCCGTGCCTCGCGCACCAGCAATTCCTGGGTGAAGGCGCCTTCGGGGCCGCCGGAGCCGATATTGCTCGGCGTCATCATCGGGTTGACGATCACCGCATCCCCGACCGCGATACCTTGGACGCCCGAGCCGACTTCCAGCACGTCGCCCGCACCTTCATGGCCCAGCGCCGTCTCGACGCCCGGCGGGATGCCGCCCATCTTGATGTAGGACAGGTCGGAGCCGCAGATGCCCACCGACTTCATCCGCACGACCACATCCAGCGGCCCGGCCTGCGGGCGCTCGTAAGGATCGACGCGGACGTCGCCGACACCGTGAATCTTGAGCAGTTCCATACGCTGTCTCCCTCAGGGCCGGACCATGTAGCCGCCATCGATGGTGATCGTCTCGCCGGTCATGAAGCTGCTGGCGTCCGAACACAGGTAGGCGCCGATGCCCTCGAAGTCGGCGGGAAAGCCGGTGCGCTTCATCGGTATCGTCAGGGCGAAGTGCTGTGCCACCGCGTCGGCGCGGGCGCCCTCGCCCATCATCGGCGTGATGACGAGGCCCGGCGCCACCACGTTGGCACGAATGCCGAGCGGGGCCAATTCGATGGCAAGGCAGCGGATCACCGCCGCCACCGCCGCCTTGGACGAGGCGTACTCCATCTTCCCCGCAAGGCCCTGGAACAGCGAGAGCGAGCCGCAGGCGACAAGGCTGCCGCCCGATTCGTCCCCCGCCTCGACCCGCTCCTTCATCAACCGCGCGCCTTCGCGCAAAGTGAAAAAAGCGCCGTGGAGCGCGGTCTTCTGGAAGTCGTACCAGTGATCGGTCGGCATCTCGAAGACCGAGTTGTAGCGCGGCGAAGCGCCGGAATTCGCGAAGACGCAGTCCACTCGCCCGAAGTCGGCCATGACCGCTTCGTACCCCGCCGCGATGTTCGCCTCTTCCGAAACATCCACCTGATAAGAAACGACTTTCTCCGCACCGGCGGCTTCCAGTTCCGCCTTGGCCTTCGCGCTCTTCTCGGCATTGCGCGCCCAGATCGCCACGTCGCCGCCCATCTTCGCCACGCCCATCGCGAAGCCGAAGCCGATGCCACCGTTGCCGCCGGTCACCACCGTCACCTTGCCCGCGCAGTCGAACAGGCCCTTGGCCATCTGTCTCTCCCTCGATCCCAAGCCGCGCCGTTCCTGCGGCGCTTTACGTGGATGCGATGTTCCTCGGGCAGGCATTGCCGGGCAAGCGCGGCAGGCATACAATTCCAGCCCTAACGTGGCATCCGGGACATATTGCGGTGTACTAAGCGGCACCCAGCGGCACCTAGCGGCACACAAGGAACACTCAAGCATGGCTGAAGCCCACCGCCCGACCATGTGCATCGACGCAAGGCTCGAAACAGCGGCCGTCAGCGCCCAGATCGTCCGCTTCGACATTCCCGGCCCCACTGACACCGTCCATTCGGTCGGCGAGGACTACCACGTCAATATGTGCCTGACCCCGCGCCCGCTGCAGTCGCGCGGCGGCTATCGCCAGCGCTGGGGGCCGCACCGGCTGGAGCGGCTGGGCGACATCTTCGTGCTGCCGCCGGGAGAGGAACTGCACATCAAGGGCGGCTCCGGGCGGCAGGCCTCGCTGATCTGCACGATCGAGGCGGGGCTGGTCCACGACCTTGTCGGGCGCAGGCTGACCTGGGACGACCCGCACCTCGCCGCCGCGCTCGACATCGGCAGCGCCCAGATGCGCGCGCTGCTGTTTCGCATCACCGCCGAGGTGCGTCATCCCGGCCTCGCCGCGCAGCGGATGCTGGGGTTCCTGGGCGGCGAACTGGCGATCGAGCTGGGCCGGCACTGCCTGGAGGTGGCCGAGCGGCCGATGACCGGCGGCCTTTCCGGCTGGCGGCTGCGGCTGATCGACGAACGCCTCGCCGACGACCTCGCCGCCCCTTCGCTGGAGGAACTGGCGAAGCTGTGCGCGCTGTCGGTGCGGCAACTGACGCGCGGTTTCCGCGTCAGCCGCGCCTGCTCGATCGGGGACTACGTCGAGCAGCGCCGCATGGAAGCCGCCAAGCGCCTGCTGATGGAGGGCGAGAGCGTCAAGACCATCGCCTTTGCGATGGGCTTCGCGTCGCCCTCCAGCTTCACCTTCGCCTTCCGCCGCGCGGTAGGGGCCAGCCCCAGCACCTTCCGCCAGCGGCAGGGGCGCGTGCTGGCGTGAGCCTGTCGAAAGGCTCAGGTGTGACCCTTCGACAAGCTCAGGATGACCCTTCGACAGGCTCAGGATGAGTGGAGGTGGCGTAAACCTCCCAACCCCGCTCAGGCTGAGCTTGTCGAAGCCCCCGCATCCCACCGCGTCGGGTCTTGACCCGAACTCGACACAACGGCCCGATCTGCCGCGTCAAGCGCGTTGCCAGCGCCGGTCCCCGGCAGGTTATCTCGTGCCCGTGAACAAGGCCGACCGATCGGCCACCGGGAAGAGGACAACCACGCCATGGCCACCACCGCCGCCGAACAGCTCGTAGCCGATGCCCTCGTCGAACAGGCGATCCGGGAGACCGGCATCGACACGTTCGACAACGACAGCTTCCGCGAAGGCCTGGACGTCTTCACGCAGTCGTTCAACGAAGGCATCGCCCGCGGCTGGATGAGCGAAGGCGGCATCGCCCGCGCCCGCAAGGACACGCTCCACTGGCTGAGCGGACGGCTCAAGGTCTCGCAGTACCTGCGCGATCACCCCGAACTGCTGGACCGTCCGGTCGAACGCCCGGTCTTCGTCATGGGGGTGCCGCGCACCGGCACCACGCTGATGTCGAACCTCCTCGCCGCCGACCCCTCGCGCCGTTCGCCGCTGACCTGGGAGATCGACGATCCGGTGCCGCCGGTCACCTCGAACGCCCTGCTCACCACCGATCCGCGCGCGGTGGAGCGCCTCGCGCAGGAGAAGGCGGCGCTGGAGGCCAACCCCGCCATGGGCAAGTACTATCGCGGCTCGGCTGTCTATCCCAACGAATGCGTGTTCTTCATGGCGCACGATTTCAAGACGCTGATGATCGAGTCCAAGGGCAAACTGCCGCTCTACAAGGACTTCATCTTCTCGTGCGACATGACCAGCGCCTACGAGTACCATAAGAGGTTCCTGAAGGTGCTGCAGCAGCACACCACCGGCGTCTGGAACGTCAAGAAGCCCAGCCATTCGCTGTGGCTGGAGACGATCTTCAAGGTCTATCCGGACGCGCGGGTGATCTGGACCCACCGCGATCCCTTCACCGCCACCGGCTCGCTGTGCTCGGTGATCTCGCTCAGCCACCAGGCGCACATGGGCCGGATCGACGCCGAGTGGCTCAAGGAGGACTATCCCTGGCAGGCCGCCGAACACGCCAACCGCATCATGGATTTCCGCGACAAGTACGGCGAGGACAGGATCATCGACGTCCATTATGCCGATATCGTCGAGGATCCGGTAGGCGCCACGAAGAAAGTCTATGCCGCGCTGGGCGACGAATGGACCGCCGAGGCCGAGGCCGGCGTGCAGAAGTGGGTGGACGACAACCCACAGGACAAGTTCGGCCGTCACGAATACAAGCTGGCGCAGTACGGGCTGAGCAAGGCCGATCTGGAGCCGCTGTTCGAACGCTACCTGTCGCGCTACGACGTCGCGCGGGAGGGCTGAGCATGCTCGAGGGCGCGCATTACCAGAACGCCTATGTCTGCGACGACCTGGAAGCCGGGATCGACCTGTTCCGTGGACGCGGGATGGTGAAGGAGCCCACGGTGATCCCGGTCGACCAGACCGTGCTGACGCCCTCGGGCCCCCGGCGCCAGAAAAGCCGCATCTGCTTCATCTGGATCGGCGACCTGCAATACGAACTGATCGAGAGCGAGATCGACGAGGTCGGCATCTTTGCCAACTGCCTGTCGAACGGCGGCCCCCTGCGGTTCCATCACGTCTGCTTCCGGGTGCCCGACTGGGCGGATTTCCGCGCCCGGGTGGATGGGCAGGACTTCCCCATCGCGATGGAGCGAGACGTCTCGGGCGAGCCGGAGGGAGGGCTGAAGTTCCTCTACCTCGATGCCCGCAAGGTCTTCGGGCACTACATCGAATATACCTGGATGCCCGAGCCGGTGTGGCAGCATATCCGGGGGATGTGAGCACCGGCCCGGGATCGTGAAGCGGGGGGCTTGGAGAGGCTGCGCCTGACCCTTCGACAAGCTCAGGGTGAGCGGGTTTAGGCCACCTGGCACCCTTGCCATATGCCCCCGCTTCGTCATCCTGAACTTGGTTCAGGATCCATCGCGCCGTTGGTGCCGGGGCCAGAAGGTGTAAGCCGCCCTGTCGATCCGGCCCTCACGGGGCGAGCTATCGGCGTGATGGACCCTGAACCAAGTTCAGGGTGACGGCGGTTCAAGGTGGAGAGTTCCGGTCTTGCCCGGCCAGACCCAGCCCGCTCACCCTGAGCCTGTCGAAGGGTCAGGCCATCACCGCCTCCACCTCGCCGTAAAGCGTCGTCCTCTGCCGCAGCCTGCGCCCGACGCTCTGCGCCGCCGCGCGCATGTCCGAAACGTCCGCCAGCTGCCCGTGCGAGGCCCCGGCCGCGCGGCTGATGCTCTCGTCCATCAGCACCCCGCCGAGGTCGTTGGCGCCCGCCGCCAGCACCGCCGCGGCGCCGTCCATGCCCAGCTTCACCCATGACACCTGGATCGAATCGATCGCCCCGTGCAGCGCGAGGCGCGCCACCGCATGCATCATCACCGACTCGCGCCAGGTCGGTCCCTTGCGGCACTGGCCCTTGCGGTAGAACGGCGCCTCCATGTGGACCAGTGGCAGCGGCACGAACTCGGTGATGCCGCCGGTGTCGAGCTGCAGGTCGCGCAGGGCCAGCAGGTGCCGCGCCCAGTGCAGCGGGCTTTCCAGATGGCCGAACAGGATCGTCGACGTCGTCGGCAGCCCGACCCGGTGCGCGGTTCCCACCACCTCCAGCCATTCGGCGGTGGTCAGCTTGTCCGGGCAGATCTTCGCGCGAATATCGTCGCACAGGATCTCCGCCGCCGTACCGGGTAGCGATCCCAGCCCGGCATCGCGCAGCATCGACATATAGTCCGCAACCGGCATCCCCAGAGTGCGGGCACCCTGGCTCACCTCCAGCGGCGAGAAGGCGTGGACGTGCAGGTCCGGGCAGGCATCCTTCACCGCGCGCAGGATCGCAAGGTAGGTCTCGCCGGTGTAGCGCGGGTGGATGCCGCCCTGGAGGCATACTTCGGTGGCCCCGCGCGCCACCGCCTCGCGGGCGCGGGCGGCAATCTCGTCGAGGTCGAGGTCGTAGGGCTTGTCGCGATAGCCCGCCTTGCTGCTGGTCTTGGAAAAGGCGCAGAACGAGCAGGCGTGGGTGCAGATGTTGGTGTAGTTGATATTGCGGTTGACCACGTAGGTCACGACATCGCCGCGCACCTCGGCCCGCAAGGCATCGGCCGCCTCCACCACCGCCTGCGCCGCGCCGCCGCGCGTGGCGAACAGCGCCGCGATCTCCGCCTCGCCCAGCGTCGCGCCGCTCGCCGCGCGGTCGAGGATGCGGTGCAGGCGTGCCGCCGTCGAGAGCGACACCGGGCCTTCGTACGCACGGCCGAGCGGCAGCTTCACGCTGCCCGGCGCATGGTCGGCCATGCCGGGGCTCCAGCGGCTGTCGCGCCCCAGCCCCTCGGCGTCGGCCAGGCGCAGCACCGCCGGGCGGATCGCCGGGTCGAGCCAGCCCTCCGCCTCGACGAAGCGCGGATAGATCGTCAGCCGCTCGACCAGCGGCAACCCGGCGCGGGCGCAGACCGCTTCCAGCCGCGCGATCTCGGGCCACGGCGCCTCGGGATTGACGTGATCGCGCGTGACCGGGGAAATCCCGCCCCAGTCGTCGATGCCGGCGCCGATCAGTTCGCCGAGCCGCTCGTCGTTGAGGTTGGGCGGGGCCTGCACCGAGACTTCGCCCGGCAGCACGATTCGCGCGGCGGCGACGGTGCGCAGGAAGTCGGCCTCGGTGGCCTCGATCGCGCCGGACATCTTCGTGCCCGGCTTGGGGCAGAAGTTCTGGACGATCACTTCCTGCAGGTGCCCGTGCGCTTCGTGCAGGTCGCGCAGGGCGATCAGCGCCTCCATGCGCTCGCGCGCGGTCTCGCCGATGCCAATGAGCACGCCGCTGGTGGTCGCCACCCGCGCCCGCCCGGCCGCCGCCAGCGAGGCGAGCCGGACCGCCGGCGCCTTGTCGGGCGAGCCGTGGTGGCACATTCCCTTGTCCATCAGCCGCGCGGACGTGCTCTCCAGCATCAACCCGACCGAGGCCGCGACCGGCCGCAGCATGCGCCAGTCGTCCTCGTCCAGCACGCCCGCGTTGACATGCGGCAGCAACCCGGTTTCCCGGAGCACCCGCTCGGCACAATGCCGCACGTAGTCGATGGTGCGCGCGAAGCCGCGCTCCGCCAGCCACTCGCGCGCCGCCGCGTAGCGCCGCTCGGGCGCATCGCCCAGCGTGAACAGCGCCTCCTTGCACCCCGCCGCCACGCCGGCGCGGGCGATCTCCAGCACCTCGTCCTCGGACAAGTACGGCGCCTCCAGCCGCGAGGGCGTGGTCGCGAACGTGCAGTAATGGCAGACATCCGCGCACAGCCGCGTGAGCGGGATGAACACCTTGGGCGAATAGGTCATCCGCGCCGGGGTGAGCGGCCCGAACCGGGCATCGCGCAAGGCCCGTGCCTCGGCCAGAAGCGCGTCCAGCGGCGCCGAAAGGAGTCGGGTCATCAATGCGTCGTCGTCGCGAGCCATGGTCATCCTGTTTCGATACGGGCTGCGGTCAGTGCTACGCGCGCAAGCCGCTCCCGATCCTCGGCATCGCACATGACTGTCGGGCAGACGGTGACCGAAAGCCCCCTCTCCCGCAAGCCCCCCGCATCGGCGGCATCGGCCTCGTCGATCACCAGATGGTCGAGAAGATCGCCCCGCCGATCGGAATAGTGATCGGCGATCGAGTCATTAGACACCGCCTTGCCCAGCTCCCCCAGCAGCTTGCCGAGCGGCCCCTTCAGCGCGGCCCCGCCCACCAGCGGCGACACCGCGACGAGCGGCACCCGCCGCCGCGCCAGCGCCTCGCGCACGCCGTGGAGGCTGAGGATCGGATCGACGCTGAGGTACGGATTGGAGGGGCACAGCACGATCGCGGCCAGATCCTCGCGCGCCAGTGCGGCGGCGAAGGCGGGCGAAGGCGCCGCGCCCGGCGCACCCTCGAAACGCACCCCGGTCGCCACCGGCCGGCACTGCTCGGCAACGAAGTAGCGCTGGAAGTCCAGCCACCCCTGCGCGGTGCCCACTTGCGTACGCAGCGGGGCGTCGCTCATCGGAACGATCGCGTGCGCGATACCGAGTTCGCGGGTCAGCCGGGCGGTCACCTGCGAGAGCGTATCGCCCGCGCGAAGCCGCCACGACCGCGCGATGTGCATGCCCATGTCGCGGTCGCCCAGGTTGAACCAGTCCGCCTCCCCCAGCGCGCGCAGCATCGCCATCGCCTGCCAGCTCTCGTCCTTCACCCCCCAGCCGCGCGCCGTGTCGTTGAGCCCGGCCAGCGCGTACGTCACCGAATCGATGTCCGGGCAGATGGTGAGGCCCAGATGCTCGAAATCATCGCCGGTATTGACGACGATCGTGAGATCCTCGGGCGGCAGCACGGCAGCGAGCCCCGCCGCCAGCTTCGCCCCGCCGACGCCGCCGCTGAGGGCGAGTACGTGCCGCTTCATCGAAACATGTCCTGTTCCACCGGCCGCAGCCCGATCGCCGCGCCGGGTCCGTCATCCCCGCAGGTCCAGCGGCCCGCGCCGCGCACGATCGCCACCGGAGTGCCCTCGTCGCCCTCGCCCATCGCCAGCCCGGCCATCGCCGCGATCGAATCCGCGACCGCGATCACCGTCGCCTGCAAGGTGCGGCCATAGAGATCGACCGCCCTCCCGCGCCGGTCCTCCAGCACGGCAAGGCCCGCGCAGCCGATCGCCGTGCCCACCGTGCCGATGCGCCAGGCGCGGCCCATCGAATCGGCGATCACGACGCCGACCCGCACGCCGCACGCCGCCTCCAGTTCCGCCCGCAGGCGCCGGGCCGAGCCGTCGGGATCGGGCGGCCACAGCAGCACCGTGCCGGCATCGCCGCCCGCCACGTTGCTGGCGTCGATCCCGGCATTGGCGAGGACGTGCCCGGTGCGGTGCCGGGCGATGATCGCGGCGGGGTGCGGGCGCATGATCTCGGCGCTTTCGTCCAGGATCGCCTGCGCCATGCCCGGCTCCCGCCCCGTCCGTTCGGCGAGCGCGCGCGCTTCCGCGGAGACCTCCAGCGCGGCGAGGTCCACCGTCCTGCCCTCCACCTTGGAGACGATCTTCTGCGCGATCACGCAGATATCGCCGCCGCGTAAGCCATCGCCCGCGGCCGCAAGCGAGGCGCAAATCGCTTGCGCTATCGACTGGCCGGGCGCGAACATGGGCAATCCGGCCAGCGGTCGTACGGTAAGTTTCCTGAGGGCGTTCATCCTGTTCTCCCGACCGGCAGCTTAGGTCGGCCATCGCCGACGGCAACCGCCGGCCCCAAGAATTCGCGGGAGAGATAAAAGACATGGCAAACATCGCGGTCATCGGCGGCACCGGGGCACTTGGCAGGGGCATCGCGCGCAGGCTCGTGGCGGTCGGGCACGCCGTCACCATCGGCTCCCGCTCCGCCGAGAAGGCGCAAACCGCCGCGCAGGAACTGGGCGCGGCCGGGTTCGCCGCCAATGCCGACGCAGCGGCGGGGCAGGACGTGGTGATCGTCACCGTCCCCCATGCCTCGCAAGGCGAAACCCTGGCGCTGATCCGCGACCGGGTGGGCGATGCGGTGGTGGTGGACACCACCGTCCCGCTGGTGCCGCCCAAGGTCATGCGCGTGCAGCTTCCCGCAGAGGGCAGCGCGGCGATGCAGGCCCGCGCCCACCTGGGCCCCGAGGCGCGGCTGGTGACGGCTTTCCACAATGTCTCAGCCCACCACCTCGATTCCGACCATGCGATCGACTGCGACGTGCTGGTCTTCTCCGACGACGTCGCGGCGCGCCAGACCGTGGTGGACTTGTGCCCCGGCATGGGCCTGCGCGGGCTGTCCGGCGGAGCGCTGGCGAACTCGGCGGCGGCGGAGGCGCTGACCTCGATCCTCATCTACATGAACAAGACCTACAAGGCCGACGGCGCCGGCATCCGCTTCACCAGCCTGCCTCAGGCGCCCGCGATACCGTGACGACCTGGGCGCTGATCCCGGTCAAGCCGCGCGGCGAAGGCAAGAGCCGCCTCGCCCCGGCGCTGAGCCCGCAGCGGCGCGGCGATCTGGTCGAGGCGATGCTGGCGCGGGTGATCGCGGCCTGCGGACAGGCGGCCGACCGCACGATCCTGCTGGGCCCGCCCCGCGCCGCGCTGCCGTTCGTTCCCGATCCGGGCGAAGGGCTCAATGCCGCGCTTGCGCACGCGCTCGGCATCCTGGGACGCGGACCTTCGCCCGAGCGGCTGATCGTCGTCGCCGGAGACCTGCCGTGCCTTCACGCGGACGAAGTGCGCCGGCTCGCCGCCCTGCCCGCCGACGCGGTCGGCATAGCCACGGACCGCCATGGCACCGGCACCAACGCGCTGTCGCTGCCCTTGCCTCGGGCAGCCGCCTTTCGCTTCCACTACGGCACGGGCAGCGCCGCACTGCACCACGCGGCGGCGCAGGCGCTCGGCCTGAACGCGGTGACGATCACTGCGCCGGGCCTCGCGAAGGATATAGACGAGCCTGCCGACCTGGCCGATGCTGAACTTCTGTTCGATCTTGCGAACTGACGGGAGGGCCGCCCACGGCCCCGAAAGGCGGTAGAGAGGTGCAGGCAAGCGACATCGACCTGAGCGGCCTGGTGGCCTTCGTGACCGGTGGCGGCGGCGGCATCGGCCGTGCGATCGCGCTGTGCATGGCCGACATGGGCGCCGACGTCGCCATCATCGAGGCCATCCCCGAACGCTGCGAGCAGGTGGCCCGACTGGTCGAGCAACGCGGCCGCCGCGCGCTGTGCATCCCCGGCAACGTCATGGACGTGGAGGCGCTGCAGGCCGCCGTCGCGCGCGCCGCAGACACGTTCGGGCGGCTCGACGTGCTGGTGAACAACGCCGGCGGCGTCACCCGGCGCGGGTTCCTCGACCTTGCCGAGAAGAACTGGCGGCGGCACATCGACCTCAACCTGGTCAGCAATCTCGCCGCGACGCAGGCGGCGGTGCCGGTGATGATCGCCGGAGGACGCGGCGGCGCCATCGTCAACGTCACCAGCATCGAGGCGAGCCGGGCGGCGCCGGGCTACGCCGTCTATGCGGCGTGCAAGGCCGGCATCAACAACCTGACGCGCACCCTCGCGCTCGAATTCGCCGAACACGGGATCCGCGTGAACACGATCGCGCCCGACTTCACCGTCACCCCGGGCACGCGCGGCCAGTTCACCGGCCCGGTCGACGAAAGCGCCTGGCGCCAGCCCAGCGCCGCCCAGGTCGAAGGCATCCGCAAGCGCATCCCCGCCGGCCGCCCCGGCATCGACGAGGAATGCGGCCGCGTCGCGGTGTTCCTTGCCTCGCCGATGGCCAGCTACGTCACCGGCACCATCATCCCGGTGGACGGCGGCTCGTGGGCCTCGGGCGGATGGGTGCGCGACCGCGGCGACGCCTGGGTGCTGCCGCCCGAAGTGACGGAATAGGCACATGGCGTGCCTGCCTTCACCATCGCCAGCCTGCCCGCGCCAACATCGTCACCCTGAACTCGTTTCAGGGTCCATCGCGCCCCACACCCCGCGTTCGCGGGGGCTCATAGGCCGGGCGGCTCCATGGCGCGAACCACCGACCCGCGCCGAGGGATGGACCCTGAAACAAGTTCAGCGTGACGGACAAGAAGCCGGCCACGCAATGCCTCCGGCGAAATCCCACGACAAGCGAACGGACCAGCGATGACCTTCACCCTCAGCACCAGCCTGCCCTTCGACCATATCGACACGCCGCAGGAATGGGGCACGATGGAAGCGCTGCACCAGATCGCGAAGGCGGTGGAGGCGGCGGGCTTCTACGCAGGCACCGTCACCGACCATCCGGTGCCCTCCTCGCGCTGGCTCGACAACGGCGGCCACTATGCGCAGGATCCCTTCGTGATGCTGTCCATGCTGGGCGCCGCCACGACCACGCTGCGGCTCCAGACCAACATCCTCGTCCTGCCGTATCGCAACCCGTTCATCACCGCGCGCGCGGTCTCCAGTCTCGATCATTTCACCGGCGGGCGGGTGATCCTGGGCCTCGGCGCGGGGTACATGAAGGCGGAGTACAAGGCGCTGGGCGTCGATTTCGACAGCCGCAACGACATCATGGACGAATACATGAAGGCGATGAAGCTGGCCTGGACCGGCGAGGACTTCACCTTCGAGGGCAACGGCTATACCGCGCTCGGCAACCGGGTGCTGCCGACCCCGGCGCAGACCCCGCATCCGCCGCTGCTGGTCGGCGGCAACTCGAAGCGCGCGCTGCGCCGGGCGGTGGAACTGGGCGATGCCTGGCACCCGTTCTTCGTGCCCAAGGCGGTGACGGATACCGCCCGCACCGCCAATCTCGAAGGCGACGAGGATATCCTGGAGGCCATCGCCTACATGGCGGCGCATTGCGAGAAGGTCGGCCGCGAAGTGCCGCCCAGGGTCATCGCCTCCTCGACCTATTCGGTGAAGGCGGGCTGGAACGCGCAGGAAGCGCTGGACCATTTCGCCAACCTCAAGTCGCTCGGCGTCGATGGCTCGGGCGCGACGATCTACACCGAGACGCGCGCCGAGTATCTCGAACAGGCGCAGAAATTCGGCGAAGAGGTGATCGCGAAGATCGATTTCTGAGGCCGGCGCGGCGCCATTCACCCTTCGACAAGCTCAGGGTGAGCCAAGGGTAAAGACTGATCTCCACTCCCGCTCAGGCTGAGCCTGTCGAAGCCCCCTCAGCCCTGCACCGCCGCCAGCGCCTCATGAAACGCCCGCACGGCCGCTTCCTCGTCCCCGTTCCAGACTGCGCCCGACACCGCGAGGAAGTCCGCCCCCGCGCGCACGAGGTCACCGCAGTTTTCCGGGGTAATCCCGCCGATCGCCACGCAGGGAATCTCGAAGATCGACTGCCACCACTCCAGCACGTCAAGGCCGGCGACGTGCTTGGTCACCTTCGTCGTGGTCGGGAAGAAGGCGCCGAACGCCACGTAGTCCGCCCCGTTCTCGCCCGCTTCCATGGCGAGGTGGCGGCTGGCGTTGCAGGTCACGCCGATCTGCGCATCGCGGCCGAGCGCCTGGCGCGCGTCCTCGACGGTGCCGTCCTCCTGCCCGAGATGCACCCCGTCGGCCCCCAGCCGCTTGGCGAGGCTGATCGAATCGTTGACGATGAAGGCCACCTCGCGGTCGGCGCAGATGCGCTGGAGCGGCTCGGCGAGCTTGGCGGCGGCGTGCTGGTCCACGTCCTTCACGCGGAACTGGAACGCCGCGACCTCGCCCGCGTCGAGCGCCCGCGCCAGCCGGTCGGGGAACGCCCCGCCCACGTCGAGCGGCGAGATGAGGTAGAGCTGCGTGGGTTCGCGCGGAATGTCGGCTTCGTCGGTCATGGCGAACGCTCTAGCCGCACGGCGGCGTCACGCCAAGCCATCGGTGGCCGATGTTCGGGAACCGTTCAGGCGCCGGCGTGTTGCATCGCGGGCCATGAGGACACCCCTAGCGCTCGCCCTGACAGGAGCCGCCCTTGCCGGCTGCACCGTGATTCCCCCGGCCGACCCGGCGCGCATGCAATCGTATCCCCCGGCCTATCCGCAGCAGAGCGCACCGCCCCCACCGCCCCCTGCGGCCTCCTATCCCGCACCGGCCGTCACGCCCCCTTACACGCCCGTAGAGAACACCGCGCCGGCTCCCGAAATGCCGCCCGCGCCCCCCGAATCGCCGCTGACTTACGCCGCGCTCGGCCAGACCGTGACGGTCGGCGGCCCGCGCATCACGCCGCTGCAGGTGCTGGAGGACAGCCGCTGCCCGATGAACGCCCGGTGCGTCTGGGCAGGGCAGGTCCGCCTGCGCGTGCGCATCGAAAGCGGGCGCGGCGGCGAACTGGAACTCACGTCCGGAAAGCCGGCGACGGTCGCCGACGGCACCCTGGAACTGGTCGAGGTCCAGCCCGACAAGGTCGCCGGCAGCGACACGCACGGCGCGGTCAAGCCTTCGGCCTATCGCTTCGGCTTTCGCTTCATGGGCGGCTACTGAGCCCACGAAAAAGGCGGCGCCCTTTCGAGCGCCGCCTCTTCCTGTCCGGTCCCGAAGGATCAGGCCGCCGCGGCAGCCTCGGCCTTCTGGGTCGAACCGAGGTAGATCGCGTCGATCGCCTCGCCCAGTGCCGCGTCGAATTCCGCGTCGCTCATCTGCGAGCGCAGGTCCGAAAGCAGCGCGCGGCTGAAGCTGGCGATGATGCCCTTGTTCTTCGCCAGTTCGACACAGGCGTCGGCACGCGAGTAGCCGCCCGACAGCGCCACCACGCGCAGCACCTTGGGGTGATCGATCAGCGGATCGAACGTGCCCGGCACGAT
Source organism: Novosphingobium resinovorum (assembly GCF_036352595.1). Taxonomy (GTDB): domain Bacteria; phylum Pseudomonadota; class Alphaproteobacteria; order Sphingomonadales; family Sphingomonadaceae; genus Novosphingobium; species Novosphingobium resinovorum_B. The sequence continues at coordinate 27,637 of NZ_JAZFAX010000003.1, read as the reverse complement.
CGGCAGCGAGAGCTTGAGCATGACCTGCTGGCCCTCGGGCAGCGCGTCGAGGTTCTTGAGGATCTCGGCGAGCAGGATCGCGTCGCACTCGGCGCGGGTCTCGCTCTTGATGTTCACTTCGGGCTCGATGATCGGCATCATGCCGTGCGAGAGCACCTGCGCACCGATCTCGAACTGCTGCTTCACCACGGCGGCGATGCCCTCGGCGTTGGCCGAGTTGATGACCGAACGCTCCTTGGTGCCGTAGACGCCCAGCGCCTTAGAACGGCTGAGCAGTTCGTCCAGCGTCGGCATCGGCTTCATCAACTGGACGCCGTTCGCCTCGTCTTCAAGGCCCTTGTCGATCTTGATGAAGGGGACCACGCCCTTGGCGATCAGCGCCTGCGGGGTCGGCACGCCCTCGACGGTGCCGTCCATGGTGCGCTCGAACAGGATCGCGCCGATGACCTTCTCCCCCGAGAACACCGACGACGAAATGATGCGCGCGCGCATCTCGTGGATGAGACCGAACATCTCCTCCTCGGTCGACCAGGCATCCTCCTCGATACCGTAGCCCTTGAGCGCCTTGGGCGTCGAACCGCCGCTCTGGTCGAGTGCGGCGATAAAGCCGTCACCGTCGGCCATCTTGGCCGTCATTTCCGAATACTGCATGGTTTCTCCTCCTGAGTTGTTCGGCAACTTGAAATAAAGCCTACGCTGCGCTCCCTCTGTTCGCAACTGCGGCATCTGTCATTAGGGGGTCAATTCGGTATAGCGCGCGGCGGCACGTGCCGCGCCCTCGCGTGCAGCATGACGTTCAGGCGCCGGCGCAGCGGAATGTCCACGAAGCGCACGCAGAGCCAGCCGAGCCCGACGCAGGCGGCAAGGTAGACCGCGCCCATCAGCACTTCGTTCCAGCCGAGATCGTCCTTGAAGTAGCGCAGCGGCTCCATCAGCGCCCAGTGCACGGCATAGACCGCGTAGGATACCTCGCCGAGGAACCACGCCACCGGCATCAGCACACGCGAAGGTTCGCCGCGCGAGCCCAGCCACACCAGCAGCGGCGAGACGAGCACGGCGCAAGTGACGTCGTACCAGCCCTTAGGAATGAACCCCGGATCGGCGACCAGCATTGCGAGGATCGCGATGAGGCAGAACACGCCGAGCCAACCGGGATGGCGAACCTCTTTCACGGGCAGCCCGGCGATCAGCACGCCTGCGGTGAACGACATCGTTGTGCGCAGCATCGTCGTGCCCATCTGGCTCCACAACGGGCCAAGATTGCCACCCTCGCGTGCCAGCACTGCGGGCACGAAGAAGCAGGCGGCGGCGATCGCCACCGCAAGCTGGCCGATGCGCGGCAGGCGGAACAGCACCAGCGCGAGGCCCAGGCTGGCGACGAGTTCGAAGAACAGCGACCACGCCGGCACGTTCATCGGGAACAGCGTGTTGGTGAAGGGCGACGGCAGCATCAGCAGGTTGGGCGGCAGCGACTTGGCGATCTTGGCGTAGCTGTAGACGTCGCCCTTGCCCGTCCAGTGGTTCGAGATCGCCGAGAGCGTGGTAATGACGATCCCCGCCAGGAACAGCGGATAGAGCCGCACCACGCGCTGCTTCATGAAGCCCCACGTAGTAAGCCCGGTCTGCCAGCGCGGCAGATAAGTGCGGCACAGCACGAAGCCGGAGAGCGCGAAGAAGAAGTCCACCGCAACATAGCCGTGCGGGGCCTGAGAGATGTTGTAGTGGAACAGCGCCACGGCCAGCGCCGCGATGCCGCGCATGCCGTCGAGCGTGACGTACCGGCCCTGCCAGGGCGGTGCGGGAGCAAGGTTTCGATCCGTCATTCCCCTGCCCGCACCAACGTCATCCCTTACGATCAATATGTCCGTCATCCCCGCGAACGGGAATGACGAGGTTCTATAAATCAGGCCTCCAGCGCCGCGACGCCGGGCAGAACCTTGCCTTCCATCCACTCGAGGAAGGCACCGCCCGCCGTCGAGATGTACGAAAAGTCCTTCGCCACGCCCGCATGGTTGAGCGCCGCCACGGTATCGCCGCCGCCCGCCACCGAGACCAGTGACCCATCCGCCGTCAGCGCGGCGGCGGTCTTCGCCAGCGCCACGGTAGCGGCGTCGAAGGGCTCCATCTCGAACGCGCCGAGCGGGCCGTTCCACACCAGCGTGCGGCAGTTCTTGAGCACGTCGCCCAAAGTCTCGGCAGCGTTCGGACCGGCATCGAGGATCATCTCGTCGGCCGCGACTTCGTGCACGTTCACCGTACGCAGCGACGGCGGATTGGCCGCGAATTCCTTCGACACGACCACGTCGTACGGCAGGTGGACGGTGCAGCCCGAGGCATCCGCCGTGGCGAGGATTTCGTTCGCGGTATCGGTCAGGTCATGCTCGCAAAGCGACTTGCCCACGTCCACGCCCTTGGCGGCGAGGAAGGTGTTGGCCATGCCGCCGCCGATGATGAGGTGATCGACTTGGCGGACGAGGTGCTTGAGCACGTCGAGCTTGGACGAAACCTTGGCCCCGCCGACGACCGCCGCGACCGGCTTCTCCGGCGTGCCGAGCGCCTTTTCCAGCGCTTCCAGTTCAGCCTGCATCGAGCGACCGGCGTAAGCGGGCAGCACCTTGGCGAGACCTTCGGTGGTGGCATGCGCGCGGTGCGCAGCGGAGAAGGCGTCGTTCACGTAGAAGTCCGCATTCGCGGCGATCGCGGCGGCGAGTTCGGGGTCGTTCTTTTCCTCGCCCTTCCAGAAGCGGGTGTTCTCGAGGATGGCGATGTCGCCGGCGCGTAGGATGCCGACGGCCTGCTTCACGATGTCACCCGCGATCTCGGGCACGAACATCACTTCCTTGCCCAGCGTCTTCTCGACCGCGCCGACCACCATCGAGAGCGACTGGCTCGGCACGCGCTCGCCCTTGGGGCGGCCGAAGTGGGCGAGCAGCAGCACCTTGGCGCCCTTCTCGGCGAGTTCCAGAACCGTGGGGGCCGCGGCGCGGATGCGGGTGTCGTCGGTGACGGCGCCGTCCTGCATCGGCAGGTTGAGGTCCACGCGCACCAGCGCGACCTTGCCGGTCACATCACCAAGGTCATCAAGGGTCTTGAATGCCGTCATCTCTCGATCCTTATCTCGTCGCCCAGGGCGATATCGCCGTCGTCAAGCACCGTGCCCAGCACGCCGCCCCGCCAGTCCGGCAGGAGCGCGCCCTTGAGGCCCTGTGCCACTTCCTCCATGCGGCTGCACGGATCGCATTCCATCGTGACTGCTATGCGCAGGGTATTGCCGATCGCCAGGACATAGCCGGTTTCCCTCGGGAAACGCAGTCCTTCGACCAGCAGGTTCGCCCGCCGCGCATGCCATGGCGGCTCTTCGAAACCGAACAGGCCGCCGCAGATTTCAAGTTCGCCCAGCGCCGCCCGCCAGCTTTCGATCTCCATCAGGGAGACCTGCCGGCGCGGCCGCTTGCCCGGACGCACCGCGCCGCGAAAGTCCCCATGGACTCCCGCGGCGGCAGTTACGGCGACGGACCGCAGTTCCTCCATCGGCGCGCGAGGGCGTTGCCTTCGCGCGATACCGATAAGGCGGCCCGTCCCCATCAAGGTCTCAGAGCAGGCCGCCCATCACGCCGGCCGTGTCGACCATGCGGTTGGAGAAGCCCCACTCGTTGTCGTACCAGGACAGCACGCGCACCAGCTTGCCTTCGAGAACCGAGGTCTCGAGGCTGTCGATGGTGGACGAGTGCGAATCGTGGTTGAAGTCGATCGAGACCAGCGGTTCCTCGGTGTAGCCGAGCACGCCCTTGAGTTCGCCTTCAGCAGCGGCCTTGAGCAGCGCGTTGACTTCCTCGGTGGTGGTGTCGCGGCTCGGCACGAAGGTCAGGTCGACGACCGAGACGTTCGGGGTCGGCACGCGGATCGACGAACCGTCGAGCTTGCCCTTGAGGTCCGGCAGAACGAGGCCGACGGCAACGGCGGCGCCGGTGCTGGTCGGGATCATGTTCATCGCGGCGGCGCGGGCGCGGCGCGGGTCGGAGTGGATCTGGTCGAGGATCTTCTGGTCGTTGGTGTACGAGTGGATCGTGGTCATCAGACCGCGCTCGATACCGATCTTCTCGTGCAGCACCTTGGCGAAGGGCGCCAGGCAGTTGGTGGTGCACGATGCGTTCGACACGACGGTGTGCTCGGCGGTGAGCGCGTCGTGGTTGACGCCGTAGACGACGGTGAGGTCGACGTTCTTGGCAGGCGCCGAGATCAGCACGCGCTTGGCGCCGGCTTCGATGTGCTTCGAGGCCGAGGCCTTGTCCGTGAAGAAGCCGGTGCATTCCAGCGCGATGTCGACGCCGTTGGCAGCGTGCGGCAGGTTCGCGGGATCGCGCTCTGCGGTCACCTTGATGCGCTTGCCGTTGATGATGAGGTCGTCGCCGTCGACTTCCACGGTGCCCGCAAACGCGCCGTGGACGCTGTCGCGCTTGAAGAGGAGGGCATTGGCCTTGGCGCTGGCGAGGTCGTTGATCGACACCAGCTCGAGGTCATGGTCGGTACGCTCGAGAATGGCGCGGGCGACATTGCGCCCAATACGTCCGAAACCGTTGATCGCAACCTTGGTCGCCATAATCCTAATCTCCTCTTAGGTGGTATTCTTAGCTGCTGAGCTTTTCCAGAACCTGCGGCACGATCGCATCGACGGTGAAGCCGAAGCGCTCGAACAGGACCTTGGCCGGGGCCGAGGCGCCGAAGCGGTCGAGGCCGATGTTGAGGCCGCCGCCCAGGCTGAATGCGGTGAAACGCTCCCAGCCGTGCGTCACGCCCGCCTCGATCGAGACGCGCAGGATCGACGGGTCGCTCGGCAGGACTTCGTGCTTGTAGGCGGCGTCCTGTGCCTCGAACAGTTCCATGCACGGCATCGAGACGACGTCGGCGCCGATGCCCTGGGCCTGCAGTGCGCTCTGCACCTTCACGGCAAGTTCGACTTCCGAACCGGTGGCGATCAGGATCACCTTGCGGTCACCCTCGGCGCGGCGCAGCGTGTAGGCGCCGCGGGCCGAGAGCATTTCGCCCGAAGTGCGCAGCTGCGGCAGGTTCTGGCGGGTCAGCGCGAGGACCGACGGCGTCTCGGCGCTTTCCAGCGCGATCTGCCAGCACTCGGCGGTCTCGATCACGTCGGCCGGGCGGAACACGTTGAGGTTCGGGATCAGGCGCAGCGACATGACCGTCTCTACCGGCTGGTGAGTCGGGCCATCTTCGCCAAGGCCGATCGAATCGTGGGTCAGCACGTAGATCACGCGGGTCTGCTGCAGCGCCGACATGCGGATCGCGTTGCGCGCATAGTCCGAGAAGATCAGGAAGGTGCCGCCGTAGGGGATCACGCCGCCATGCAGCGCCATGCCGTTCATCGCCGCCGACATGCCGAATTCGCGGATGCCGTAGTAGACGTAGCGACCGGCGTAGTCCTTGGCCGAAAACGCCGACTGGCACTTCGCCTTGGTGTTGTTCGAACCGGTCAGGTCGGCGGAGCCCCCGACCATCTCGGGCACCAGCGGCGCGAGGACGTTGAGCACGTTCTCGGACGCCTTGCGGGTCGCGACGGTGGTTTCGCTCTCCAGCCAGCCGGCGAAAGTCTTCGCGGCTTCATCGCCCGAGGGCAGTTCGCCGTTCATGCGGCGGGTCAGCTCGGCACCCTTGTCGGAGGCTGCAAGGCGGGCGTCCCACTCGGCGCGCAGCTTCGCGCCCTTTTCGCCCAGCGAGCGCCAGTCGGCAAGGATCTCGGCCGGGATCTCGAACGGAGCGTGCGCCCAGCCGATGTTCTCGCGGGTCGCGGCGATCTCGGCATCGCCCAGCGGCGAGCCGTGGACGTCGTGGCCGCCCTGCTTGTTGGGCGAGCCCTTGCCGATCAGCGTGCGGCAGGCGACCAGCGTGGGCTTGTCCGAAGCCGCAGCCTGGCCCAGCGCGCGCTCGATATCGGCGAAGTCATGGCCGTCGCATTCGAACACGTCCCAGCCCGAAGCGCGGTAGCGTGCCGGAATGTCTTCCGAGGTCGACAGCGAGGCGTCGCCGTCGATGGTGATCTTGTTGTCGTCCCACAGCACCTTCAGGCGGCCCAGCTTCAGCGTGCCGGCCAGACCGATCGCCTCGTGGTTGACGCCTTCCATGAGGCAGCCGTCACCGGCAATGACCCAGGTGTTGTGATCGACGAGGTCGTCGCCGAAGGTCGCCGCAAGGTGGCGCTCGGCCATCGCCATGCCCACGGCCATCGCCACGCCCTGGCCCAGCGGGCCGGTGGTGCATTCGATGCCCTCGATCAGGAAGTTCTCGGGGTGACCGGCGCAGACCGAACCCATCTGGCGGAAGTTCTTGATGTCCTCCAGCGTCGGGCTGGCATAGCCGGTCAGGTGCAGCAGCGAGTAGATCAGCATCGAGCCATGGCCCGCCGACAGCACGAAGCGGTCGCGGTCGGCCCACTTGGGGTTGGCCGGATCGAACTTCAGGAACTTGGCGAACAGCACCGTGGCGACGTCGGCCATGCCCATCGGCATGCCGGGGTGGCCGCTGTTGGCAGCCTGAACCGCGTCCATCGAAAGCGCCCGGATGGCGTTGGCCATCGGCGCAAGACGGTCGGAAGCGAGGGTCATGGGATTACTCCGGGTACGCGCGAAAATGCGGCATCGATTCGGTTTTCGCGACCCCCTTTAGGGAGAGGTCGCCTCTCGTCAAGTTCAGCGCCCGATTTCCCGCTTCCGACATGCAGTATCGTCGGTTTGCCGCAAGTCGCGCACTACTGAGGCAGCCCTTCACGAGAAGATTGTGAACAACCGCCGCCAAGTCCTTGCCGCGAGGACTGGAGCGGCGCAGCGCACGATACATGGACAAGGCGATCGACGTGGCCACCAAGGAGGCCCCCTCCCCGCTCGCGGCATCCCTGCACGCGCTCGACCGGATCGAGGCCGCGCTGGCGCGGATCGAGAACGCTGCCCCCGCATGCATAGCGCAAGGGCCGGGGCTGCGGCGTCGTCACGAGGAGTTGAAGGCGAGCGTCGCGCAGTCGCTGGCGGGGCTCGACGAACTGCTGGCGACCCGCGACCGCACGGAGCGGCACGATGGGTAACGTGACACTCGGCATCGGCGGGCGCGAATTCATGCTGGCCTGCGCGGACGGCGAGGAAGCGCATATCCTGCGGCTCGCGCGGCTGATCGATTCGAAGGCAAGCGCCTCGGGCGCGGTCGGCCAGACCGAGACCCGCATGCTGCTGTTCGCCGCGCTGATGATGGCGGACGAACTCCACGAACTGCGCTCCCGCCCCGAACCGCAGCCGCAACTGCCCATGGAAGTTCCGGTCGAAGTGCCCGCGATCCCGCCGCAATTCGCCGAAAGGCTGGTGCGGATCGCCGCGCGCGTCGAAAATCTCGCCGACCTCCTTGAGACTGACGCGGCGAACGCCTAGATAGGGCGGGACGGGATCTGCCCGGCACGTGCCGTTCGAACATCCCTGAGGCTATAAGCAATCCATTGGGGGCTGTCCCTGCCCGGATCCTGGTCCGGAACACATGGTCCCCACCTGACGTCGAGGCGTCAGAGGATTTCTAGGAAACGACCCATGGTGGACCCGTCACCCCCCATAAATTCTCCGGCCATGACCTCTCAGGCCATCGAAATATCGGACGAGAAGGCGGCCCTGCGCAAGCACTTCCGCCAGACCCGCGCCGCGCATGTCGAGGCGCTGCCGCAAAACCTGCGCGCGCTGATCCTCAACCGCCCGCCCGCGCCGGTGGCCGGCCTGATCCCCGAGGGCGCCACGGTGGGCCTGTACCATCCCGTCGGCTCCGAAGCGCCTGCGCTCGGTTGGGCGCGATGGCTGTCCGAGAACGGGCGCCGCGTCGCCCTGCCGTTCTTCGCCGCACGCGCCGCCGCGATGGAATTCCGCATCTGGGACAACCCGTGGGACGACGGGAACCTCGCCCCCGGCCCCTGGCGTGCGCCGCAGCCTGCCGCCGACACCGAGATCACGGTGCCAGACGTCGTCGTCGTGCCGCTGGTCGCCTTCACTGCCGATGGCCATCGCCTCGGCCAGGGCGGCGGCCATTACGATCGCTGGCTGGCCGCGCATCCGCACGCCATCGCGATCGGGCTTGCATGGGACTGCCAACTGGCCGAGGAACTGCCCGTCGAGCCTCACGACCGGCCTCTCGCCGCCGTGGTCACGCCGACACGGATATATAACGTCTAGAGAGGACCATGCATGCGCGAGACACCGACCTGGCGAATCCCCTTCGGGGTACTCCTGCTGGTCGTCGCGCTGGCCATCTATTCCATCCTCGTCGCCAGCTTCGTTCCACGCGTCATCGGCGGGTGGCATGCCCTGGCGCAGACGCCGGTCTATATCGTGCTGGGCGTGGTGTGGTTGCTGCCGCTCAAGCGATTCCTGATCTGGATGGAAACCGGGCGGTGGAGCGCGCCTCTCGGCGAATGAAAGCCCGAAACGAAAAAGGCCGAGCGTAAGCCCGGCCTGTTCGTTCGATCGCTGCTGGAACCACTTCATCAAGAAGTGGCGCGAGTGACGGGGCTCGAACCCGCGACCTCCGGCGTGACAGGCCGGCACTCTAACCAACTGAGCTACACCCGCGCAGCGATGATATGTCTTTCCGGTTTCCCGGACCTAACTGCGTGAACAGTCAGGATTTTCCCAAGTGGCGCGAGTGACGGGGCTCGAACCCGCGACCTCCGGCGTGACAGGCCGGCACTCTAACCAACTGAGCTACACCCGCGTTTGAAACGGTTGCGTCCGCTTGGGAGCGCCGCCACTAGGCCAGCCTCGCAGGGCTGTCAACGGCTTTGCGGAAGGGTTTTCGATTTTTTCGGGAGGCGCCGAAATTAACCATATTTTCGCTAGTGTAGGCCCAGTCTTTCCGCAGGCCGCATGGGGCGGTCGGGGGAGAATATCCGTGATTGCAGCCAAGCACGCCCTATGCCTGCTGTCCGTCACCGCCGTGTTTTCAGCTGGGGTCCAGCCCGCCAAGGCCCAACCCGCCACGGCGCAGACCGGATCGCTGGTGACCACCGACAGCGCCGTCTTCGTGGAGCGGGTGGACCGGCACAACGGACGCCGCCTCGAACCTGCCAGCATGCTCGCGCGCGGGGACCGGGTGGTCACGGTGGTGACGTGGAAACGGATGCGCGGCACCGGCGGCTTCATGCTGACCAACCCCCTGCCCGCCCGCCTCGCCTACCAGCGCAGTGCCAGCGACATGCAGGAAGTCTCGGTCGACGGCGGACGCACCTGGGGCCGGCTGGAAACAATGCGCGTGGACGGCCACGCGGCGACGCCCGAGGACGTCACGCACGTACGCTGGCGCATCCCCGCCAGCTACGCCGCGCTGGGCCAGGGGCGCATCGCCTATGCCGGGGTGGTGAGGTAACGCTACCCCGCGAGAATCAGCGCCGGCGCCTCGATCAGCTTGCGAAGATCCTGCGCGAAGCTCGCCGCATCCCAGCCGTCCACCACGCGGTGATCGCAGCTCATCGAGATGTTCATGAGCTTGCGCTTCTCGACGCGTTCGGTGCCGTCGGCGCCTTTCACGAACATCGGCCGCTCGACGATGCGGTTGGGGCCGATGATGGCGACTTCAGGGCGGTTGATGACGGGCGTGGTCGCCACCCCGCCCATCGGGCCGAGCGAGGTCACGGTAATCGTCGAGCCCGAAAGCTCCGAAGACTTCGCCGAGCCATCGCGCGCGGCGTTGGCGAGGCGGGTGATCTCCGCCGCCAGCTGCCACAAGTTGCGATCCTGTGCGTCGCGGATCACCGGGACCATCAGGCCGCCCGGGGTCTGCGCCGCCATGCCCAGATGCACCGAGCCATAGCGCGTCACCACGCCCGCCTCGTCGTCGTAGTGCGCATTGAGCATCGGGTACCTGGGCAGCAGCTTGCAGATCGCCGTGATCAGGAACGGCAGCATCGTCAGCTTCGGCCTGTCGCCCCGGCCTGCGTTGAGCTGCGCGCGGGTCTCCTCCAGCGCGGTGACATCGTACTCCTCGACATAGGCGAAGTGCGGGATGTTGCGCTTGGAGGCGGCCATGTTCTCGGCGATGCGGCGGCGCAGGCCGATCACGCGGACCTGCTCGTCCTTGCCCTTCGCGCCTGCGGGCTGGAAGCCGCCCTGCGCGTTGTAGGAGAGGAAGGCGTCGAGGTCGGCATGGCGCACCCGGCCGTCCTCAGCGGAGCGCACTTCGCCAAGGTCGATGCCGAGATCACGGGCACGCTGGCGCACGGCGGGGCTGGCGAGAACCTTGGCATGAGGGACGGGTTTTGCCGCGGGCGTGGGCGCGCGGGCTTCGACAAGCTCAGCCTGAGCCGGTGTAAGTGTGGGTGTGGGAGCAGGAAGAGGCTCTGCAACCACCTCCGCTCGTGCTGAGCTTGTCGAAGCACCGGCCACTGCCCGCTCGACATCCCCGGCATCCGGCGTCTCGACCTCGATCCGCTCCTCGACCACCGCCGCCTTCGGCGCAGGCGCACGCCCCTCTTCGTTCCCGGCACCTTCGATCTCGATCACCACCAGCGGCGAGCCGATGGCGATCACGTCGCCCGCCTCGCCCGCCACTTCGACGACCTTGCCCGAGACCGGGCTTTCCATCTCGACGGTGGCCTTGTCGGTCATCATGTCGGCGAGGCGGCCGTCTTCCTCGACGGTATCGCCGACCTTGACGTGCCAGGCGACGATCTCGGCCTCGGCGATGCCTTCCCCGATGTCGGGCAGGCGGAAAATGTAGCGTCCCATCCCAGTTATTCCTTCATGAGCCGATCGACCGCCTCGCCGATGCGGACGGGACCGGGGAAATAGGCCCACTCGAGGCTGTGCGGATACGGCGTGTCGAAGCCGGTCACGCGCTCGACGGGGGCTTCGAGGTGATAGAAGCAGCGCTCCTGAACCAGCGTCACCAGTTCGGCGCCGAAGCCGGACGTGCGGGTCGCCTCGTGTATCACCAGGCATTTCCCGGTCTTTTGCACCGACTTTTCCACAGTCTCGATGTCGAGCGGAACCAGCGTGCGCAAGTCGATGATCTCGGCATCGATGCCCTTCTCGGCCAGCACCGCTTCGGCGACGTGGATCATCGTGCCGTAGGACAGCACCGTCAGCGCCTGCCCCTCACGCACGATCCGCGCCTTGCCGAGCGGGGTCTTGTAGTACCCCTCGGGCACCAGCCCGCCGGGGTGGCCCTTCCAGGTCCGCGAGGGCTTGTCGTAATAGCCGTCGAACGGGCCGTTGTAGATGCGCTTGGGCTCGAAGAACACGACCGGGTCGTTATCCTCGATCGCCGCGATCAGCAGGCCCTTGGCATCGTGGGGGGTCGCCGGAATCACCGTCTTGAGGCCCGCGACATGCGTGAACAGCGCCTCGGGGCTCTGGCTGTGGGTCTGCCCGCCGAAGATGCCGCCGCCGAAGGGCGAGCGGATGGTGATCGGCGAGGTGAACTCGCCCGCCGAGCGATAGCGCATGCGCGCCGCCTCGGAGACGAGCTGGTCGAGGCCGGGATAGATGTAGTCGGCGAACTGGATTTCCGGCACCGGACGCAGACCGTAAGCCGCCATGCCCACCGCCGCGCCGACGATCCCGCATTCGTTGATCGGGGAATCGAACACCCGGTTGCGGCCGTACTTCTTCTGCAGGCCGGCGGTGGCGCGGAACACGCCGCCGAAGTAGCCGACGTCCTCGCCCAGGATGACGATGTCGGGATCGCGGCCCATCATAATGTCCAGCGCGTCGTTGATCGCCTCGATCATGTTCATCGGGCGGGTGGGCGCGTCGTGGAGGCTCACCGCGTCTTCCTCGGTCATGCGCCGTCTCCCTTCCATTCGGGCCACTTCGTCTCACGCTCGCGGATGGCCTGCGCGGCCTGTTCCTCGAGGTGCCAGGGCAGTTCCTCGAAGACGTCCTCGAACATGGTGTGGAACGGGTGGTGCAACCCGTGGCCGAGCACGCCGTTCTTCTCGGCCTCCTTGGTGGCGACCTTGACCAGTTCGACGAGTTCGCGGTCCATCGCCTCCTGCTGCTCCTCGGACCATTCGCCGGCGGCGATGAGGTGGTTCTTGAGCCGCATGACGGGATCGCCGAGCGGCCATTCCTCGCGCTCCTGCGCGGAGCGGTAGGCGCTGGGATCGTCCGAGGTGGAGTGCCCCTCGGCGCGGTAGGTGAAGTGCTCGATCAGCGTCGGGCCCTGGTTGGCGCGGGCGCGGTTGGCGGCCCATTCCATCGCGGCATAGACCGCCAGCGCATCGTTGCCGTCCACGCGCAGGCCCGCGATGCCGTAGCCGGTCGCGCGCGCGGCGAACGTCGTGCGCTCGGCGCCCGCAAAGCCGGAGAAGCTGGAGATCGCCCACTGGTTGTTGACGACATGGAGCACCACCGGGGCGTTGTAGACCGCCGCGAACGTCATCGCCGCGTGGAAATCGCCCTCGGCGCTCGATCCCTCGCCGATGAAGGCGGTGGCGATGCGGGTGTCGCCCTTGATCGCGCTGGCCATCGCCCAGCCCACCGCCTGCGGGAACTGCGTGGCAAGGTTGCCGGAAATGGAGAAGAACCCGTAGTCCTTGGCCGAATACATGATCGGCAACTGACGGCCCTTCAGCGGGTCGGCGCGGTTGGAATAAATCTGGTTCACCATGTCGCGCAGCGGGTAGCCGCGCGAAATCAGGATGCCCTGCTGGCGGTAGCTGGGAAACACCATGTCGTCGCTCGCCAGCGCCATCGCGCAGGCGACCGAGATCGCCTCCTCGCCGGTGCACTTCATGTAGAAGCTGGTCTTGCCCTGCCTCTGCCCGCGATACATCCGGTCGTCGAAGGCGCGGGTCAAGGCCATCGTGCGCAGCATCCGCCGCAGCGTCTCGGCGTCGAGACCGGGGTTCCAGGGGCCGACCGCGCGGTCATCGTCATCGAGGACGCGAATCATGTCGGTCGTCATCGGCCACGTCTCGCTGGCCGGGCAATTCTCGTCCGGCCGAGCCAGTTGTCCGGCGGGCGGAACGGGCAGATGCGAATAATCGACGACATCGCCGGGCCGGTAGCGCGGCTCTGGTACGTAGAGTTCCAAGGGCGGTAGATTTCCCCGCCCCGGTGTCCTGTCGGCTGCCGTATTTTCGGCCATTTTCAAGCTCTCCCGCCAAGGTCGGGCCGTAGAAACCTTGGGATGCAAAATTCTACGGTTCGGTCATATTATTTCAAACCTTGGTAATGTCAATTCAGACCGCGACCGGTGCGGCGATATGGCGTTGCGGCGCGTAGCCGGCGACTTCGAAGTCCTCGATGCGGTAATCGAAGATCGAATCCGGGCGCCGGACGATAGCCATCGTCGCCTCGCCTGCGGGCTGGCGGGAGAGCTGTTCTTCCACCAGCTGCGCATGGTTGAGGTACAAGTGGACATCACCACCGGTCCAAACGGCCTCACCCGGTTCAAGGTTGCATTGCTGCGCCATCATCCGCGTCAGCAAAGCCAGCGACCACATGTTGAACGCGAAGCCGAGGCCCAGATCACAGCTGCGCTGGTAGAGCAGGCACGAGAGCCGCCCGTCCGCGACGTGGAACTGGTAGGTCTTGTGGCACGGCGGCAGCGCCATCGAATCGAGTTCGGCGACGTTCCATCCCTCGATGATATGGCGACGGCTGCCGGGGTTCTTGCGCAGGCTCTCGACCACCTGAGCCACCTGGTTGATGCCGGGACCGCGCCGGAACAGACCTTCGCCGACAGGCTCATACGTGTCCCAGTCCACCCACTGCTTGCCGTAGACCGGGCCGAGATCGCCCCAGGCGTCAGCGAACACCTCGTCCGCCACGATTCGCGCGGAGAAGTCCTTGCGGCTGATCTCCTCGCCCGTTTCGCGGCGATAGCGGTCGAGCGGCCAGTCGGTCCAGATTTCCACCCCCTGCGCGCAGAGCGGACGGATATTGGTGTTGCCCGTCAGGAACCACAGCATCTCGCGCGTGGCGGTCTTCCAGTAGATGCGCTTGGTGGTGAGCAGCGGCATCGCCCCGCCCGAAAGGTCGAACCGGATCGTTGCGCCGAACACCGAGCGCGTGCCGACCCCGGTGCGATCGAGCCGCTCGTCGCCCTGCTCCCAGATACGGCGCATGAGATCGAGGTATTGCCATTCCCAATGCGGGGTTGCGGTGGAGGCGGTGCGAAGCGCGGTCGTGGTCATGGCATCAGACTATCCGCCCGCGCGCGCCGGCGAAAGCACCCGCGCGCGATGCTCCCCAGCGCAATCAGCCACCATTTTCACAAGGTTGAAGTTTTTGCCGAAAAGCCCCTTGCCACCCCCGGAAGTGCCCTATATAGGCGCCCTCCTGCCCGGGGCGGTCTTCGGATTGCCCCTCCGGTCGGGGAATAGCTCAGCCTGGTAGAGCACTGTCTTCGGGAGGCAGGGGCCGGAGGTTCGAATCCTCTTTCCCCGACCACTTTACACGAGAACGGCGCGTCGCAAGACGCGCCGTTCGTCGTTTCAGGCCCCGACTTTTACACGTCTCAGCGCGAAAAATAGCGCGAGCGCATTTCCGCCACCCTCGCCCGCGCATCCGCGACGGCGCGTTCCTCGATCGCCATCAGCACGTGCTCGATCGAGCCTTCCAGATGCATCCGCACCGCCGCTCGCGCCCGCGCCGGGTCGCGCGCCTTCAGGGCGGCGAGAATCTCCACGTGTTGCTGCAGACTGTAGCGGTAGTTGCGGCTACGGGCTTCCTCCAGCATCCGGCGACATTCCGTCGAGCGCGAGCGCATGTCCCACAAGTCGCGCACGCTGCGCTCCACCGCGAGGTTGCGGGTGGCATGGGCCATGGTCATGTGGAAATCGGTCAGCCCCGCCTGCCAGTCCTCGAACGAGCCGTCTTCCCGACGCATCGCGGCGACGGCGCTGTCCAGCCGCGCCAGTTCCTCGTCGGTGATGTTGGCGGCGGCGAGCGAGGCGGCTTCGCCCTCGAAGATCAGCCTCGCCTGCACCAGTTCCATCGGCGTCACCTCGGCCGGGGAGCGGGGCTCGTCCTCCGGCAGCCGCAGGACATAGGCGCCCGACCCGATGCGGACCTCCACCACGCCCATGACCTCCAGCGCCAGCAGCGCCTCGCGCACGACGGGGCGGCTGACGCCCATGGTCAGCGACAAGTCCCGCTCGGCCGGCATGCGCGCGCCGACCGGATGGCGCCCGGCGCGAATCTCGTCCATCAGTCGCGCCGCAACCTTGCGATAGAGGCGCGGCGACGGCGATTCGTCCTGTGCACGGTCCAACGGTATCCCTCCCTGCGGTCCGACCGGTTTTTCCGGTTTCGCAAGATCTGTCTTACCAGTCTGCCGTGTGTGAGAACAAGCCGTGCTCCGCCATGGGCAAGGCACGTTACCGCTGCAGGCTCAGCCCGAGCGCAGCAGCTGCACGCCCCAGTCGCGCTCGAATAGATAGAGCAGCAGCCGCGCCGCCTCTCCGCGCGGACCGGCAAGGCCGCCATCGCGCTCGATCAGCAAGCGCGCGTCATCGTGCGCAAGCGGCAGCAGCTTGGTGATCTGTTCGAGGCTGGCGATGCGGAACGGCGTGTCGCCCGACTGCCGCGTGCCAAGCAGTTCGCCGCCGCCGCGCAGTTGCAGATCCTCCTCGGCAAGCCGGAAGCCGTCCTGCGTCTCGCGCATCAGGGCGAGGCGCTGGCGGCCGGTTTCGGACAACTGGTTGCCGCGCAGCAGCAGGCAGGTGGACTTTCCCGAACCGCGCCCGACGCGCCCGCGCAGTTGGTGCAGCTGGGCAAGGCCGAAGCGCTCGGCCTGCTCAATCACCATCAGCGTGGAATTGGGCACGTCGACTCCGACCTCGATCACCGTGGTCGCGACCAGCAGCTTGGCCTCGCCCCGGGCGAAGCGCTCCATCGCCGCGTCCTTGACCTCGGGCCGCAGCTGGCCGTGGACCAGTGCCACGGTATCGCCGAAGCGCTCCTTGAGCGCTGCATAACGCGCCTCGGCGGCGGCAAGGTCGTCGGTCTCGCTCTCGTTCACCATCGGGCAGACCCAGTAGGCCTGCTGCCCCGATTCGATGTGGCGCGTCAGGGCGCCGACGACGTCATCCATGCGCTCTACCGCGACGACGCGGGTATCGATCGCCTGACGGCCCGGCGGCAGTTCGTCGAGCTTGGAGACTTCCATCTCGCCGTATTGCGCCAAAGTCAGCGTGCGCGGGATCGGCGTCGCGGTCATCGCCAGCGTATGCGGCGCGCGGCGGCCCTTGCGCGCCAGCATCAGCCGCTGGCCGACGCCGAAGCGGTGCTGTTCGTCGATCACCACCAGCGCGAGGTTTTTATACGCGACGCTGTCCTGGAAGATCGCGTGCGTGCCGACAACGATCTGGATCGCGCCGCCCAAAAGGCCCATCAGGATCGCCTCGCGGGCCTTGCCCTTGTCGCGCCCGGTCAGCAGCGCGATCTCGACGCCGGTGCCCTGCAGCATGCGCGAGAGCGTCTCGTAGTGCTGGCGGGCGAGGATTTCTGTCGGAGCCAGCAGCGCGGCCTGCGCGCCCGCTTCCACCGCGATCAGCATCGAGGACAGCGCCACAACCGTCTTGCCCGATCCCACGTCGCCCTGCAGCAGCCGCAGCATCGGCGAGGCTTGCGCCAGATCGCCCTCGATCTCGCCGATCGAGCGGGCCTGCGCGCCGGTCAGCGCGAACGGGAGCTTCAGCTTCGCGCGCAGCGAGCCATCTCCGACCAGCGGCGTGCCGCGCTGCGAGCGGTTGCTTTCGCGCACCAGCATCAGCGCCAGCGCATTGGCGAAGAGTTCGTCGTAGGCCAGCCGGTCGCGCGCGGGGCCGTTGACGCCGCGATGCGCCTCGGTCAGCGCCTCGCGCCAGAGCGGCCAGCCGGTCTTGGCGGTGAGGCTGGGCTCGATCCATTCGGGAAGCTCGGGCAGCGCCTTCAGTGCCTGCGCCACCAGCGAGGCCGCGCGGCCCTGCGTCAGACCTTCGGACAGAGGATAGACCGCCTCGCACAACTGCCCGATCGGCGCGGAGGAATCCTCCGACACATGTTCGGGGTGCACGATCTGGAGCATCTGGCCGTACTGATCGATCCGCCCCGCCACCCAGCGCGTCTCGCCGACGGGCAGCTGCTTCTTGCCCGTATAGGAGGCACGGCCGAAATAGGTGACGGTGCAGATGTTGCCCGCCGCGTCCTCGGCGATCACGCGGAACGGGCCGCGTCCGCTGGGCGAGCGGTGTTCGCGAACGGTGAGCGCGACGATGACGTTCTCGCCCACACCCGCCTCGTCGAGGTTGGTGATCGCGCGCCGCTCCACGAAGCGGTCGGGCAAGTGATACGCAAGATCCCTGATCCGGGTAAGCCCCAGCTTTTCCAGCGGCTTGCGCAGCTTGGGACCGACGCCTTCCAGCGCCTCGACTTCGACGAACAGGGAATTGAGAGCTTCAGGCCGCATGACGAGCGCCTCTTAGCGCGAGTGGGGACCGTTTCGCCAGAGCGGCCGGAACCTTGTCCGTCATCGTGCGGTTGGCTCCCCTGTAACAATGAAGGAGAAGCCCATGCTCTTGCCGAACGGAACCGTGTTCGCGATCGTCGACGGAGAGAACTTCGAACTCTATCGCAATACGGGGGCGGAAGCCGAACCCCGACTGGCGGCGATGGACGTACCCGAACTGGAGGCGACCAACTTCAGCGCCGGTGCTCGCCGTCTCGACGGCCCCACCCGTCATCAGGCCCGCACCGGCGACGGCAGCAACGACGCGCTCGATGAAAGCGCCCACGTCGCGGCGGTGACGGGATGGCTGAACAGCCAGGTGCTCTCGCGTGAGATCGACCAGTTGGTGGTCGTTGCCGACCCGCGCTCGCTGGGCGAGATGCGCAGGCATTATCACAAGCAGCTCAAGGACGTGCTGGTGGCCGAGGTGCCCAAGAACCTCGCCGGTCGTCCCGCGCAGGAGATTACGCGCATCCTGCATGGCTGATCTTTGATCGAGGGGCTTCGACAGGCTGTGCCTGACCCTTCGACAAGCTCAGGGTGAGCGGACTTGGTGCAAACTTCCCTATTCCGCTCAGGCTGAGCCTGTCGAAGCCCCCTCCGCTTCGCACTACAGGAGTTGCCGAGCCTGACACCGCATTGTAACGGCGCGGGCATGACCGAACTCACGCCTCGCCTCGCCCGCCTCAAGTTCCGCGCCTGGCATCGCGGCACCCGCGAGGCCGACTACATGATCGGCTGCTTCTTCGACCGCTTCCACGCCGAATGGTCGGACGAGGACATCACCCTGTTCGAGACCATCATCGAAGAGGAAGATGTCGATATCATGGGCTGGGCGCTCGGCACGATGTCCGTGCCCGAGGAATATCGCGGGCCGATGATCGATAGGATGATGAAGCTCGATTACGTCGAGATTCCCAGAGACTGAACGGGCGCGACTAGAGACCGCCCAGCAGGTGCCCGCCATCGACCGGGATCACCACCCCGGTCATGTAGCGCGAGGCATCCGAGCACAGCAACATGAGCGGCCCGTCGAGATCCTCGAAATTACCGAAGCGCCGCTGCGGAATGCGCTTGGACATCGCCTCGCCCAACTTGCTGGAGAGGAAATCTCGGTTCATGTCCGTGGCGAAATAGCCCGGCGCCAGTGCATTCACGCGGATACCATATCGCGCCAGTTCCAGCGCCATCTGCTTGGTCATCTGCACCACGCCCGCCTTGCTCATCGCATAGACCGCCAGTTGGCCGCCCTGCACGAGCCCGAGGATCGAGGCGATGTTGACAATTGCCCCTCCTTCTCCCCGATCGCGCATGCCCCTCGCTACTTCGGTGGCGACGAGGAAGGCGCCGCGCAGGTTGGCGCTCATGATGTGGTCGTAGTCCTCCACCGTCGCGTCGAGCACCGGCTGGGCGCTGGATACGCCCGCGTTGTTGACAAGCACGTCGATGGCGACTGCCTGCCGGGCGGCCTCGCGGATGCTGGCAGGATCGGTGACGTCGAGGGATACGCAGGTGGCATCGCCGATCTCGGCGGCCAGTTCCTCCAGCGCATCCATGCGCCGGGCCGCGAGCACGACATGGGCACCGGCGACGCTCAGCACCTGCGCAAAATGGCGGCCCAGCCCACTCGATGCGCCGGTTATCAGTACGCGCTTGCCTTCGAGGGTGGTCATGATGCTCTCCATTTCTCGCAGCTACCGTTCGTCATTGCGAGCGTAGCGAAGCAATCCAGGGCAGCGTAACACTGCCCTGGATTGCTTCGCTACGCTCGCAATGACGAGAGTGGGAGCGATCCGCAGACATGACACCGTGCGCGGGAAGACGATTGTATTTCCCCTTCGCCCCGCATATCCCGCCAATCACCCCTGTCATGACTGATTTCTCCCGCATCATCACGGCCTCAGCGCCGTTGACCCTCGCTTCGGTCACTCGCGGTTCGCAGCCGCTGGTCATGGCCGACCTTGCCCGCGCCATTGCTCCGAAAGGCCGCGCCGTCTTCGTCGCGGACAACGACCAGGCGATGAGCGCCGTCGCCAGCGCCGCGCAGTTCTTCGCGCCCGAGCTGGAGGTCATCGAGTTTCCCGCGTGGGACTGCCTGCCCTACGACCGCGCCAGCCCCGCGCTCTCGGTCAGCGCTCGCCGTCTTGCCGCGCTCCATGCGTTGCAGCTGAAGCGGCAGGGGCCGCAGCTTCTCGTCACCACTACCAACGCCCTGCTCCAGCGCGTGCTCACCCCGTTCCGCATCCGCGAATCGGTGCGCCTGCTCAAGCCCGGCATGGAGATCGGCCACGAAAGCCTGATCGGCCTGTTGCGCCGCCAGGGCTACCAGCGCACCGACACCGCGATCGACGCGGGCGAGTTCGCGGTGCGCGGCTCGATCTTCGACATCGTGCCGAGCGGCCTAAATGCCGGAGAAGGATCGGGGGGCGGCCTGCGCCTCGACTTCTTCGGCGACGAGCTGGAAACCCTGCGCCTGTTCGATACCGGCACCCAGCGCTCCAGCGGCACTGTGCCCGACCACCTGCTGCTGCCCGCCAGCGAAGCGCTGATGGACGAGGACACCGTCAAGCGCTTCCGCACCCGCTACCGCGAGATGTTCGGCGCCAACGCCACGGCCGATCCGCTATATCAGGCGGTCAGCGACGGCCGCCGCCTTGCGGGCATGGAGCACTGGCTGCCGCTGTTCGAGGACCGGCTGGTCACCCTGTTCGACCACCTCGGCCCCGACGACCTGATCGTGATGGACACCGCCGCGATCGGCGCCGTGGACGAGCGCGTCACCGACATCGCGGACTACCACAAGGCCCGCCTCGAAACCTCGGGCCAGAAGGCCGGCTCCTACCGCCCGCTGGCGACCGATTCGCTCTATCTCGGCAAGGACGAGCTGGACGAACTGATCGCCGCCCACCCCGTCCACCGCGCCGATCCCTTCGCCCAGCCGGAAAGCGGCAAGGTGATCGACTTCGGCTTCAGCAACGCACGCGATTTCGCCCCCGAGCGCGCGCGAGGAGACAATGCCTACGAGGCGGCCGCCAAGCACCTCCACGCCATAGCCAAGTCGGGCCGCAAGGCGATCCTCGCCGCCTACTCGCCCGGCAGCCGCGCCCGCCTCGTCTCGATCCTCGGCGAAGCGAAAGGCCCCGAGCCGCGCGTCGCGGAGACCTGGCAGGAAGCGCTGGGTCTTGCCGTGCAGGGTCGCTCCGCCGCGCTGGTGCTGCCGCTGGAGACCGGCTTCTCCAACGATTCCGTCGAAGTCATCACCGAGCAGGACATCCTGGGCGACCGCCTTGTCCGCCGGAAGAAAAAGAAGAAGGATTCCGACGCCTTCCTTGCCGAACTGGCGGCGCTGACGCCGGGCGATCTCGTCGTCCACATGGATCACGGCATCGGCCGGTACGAAGGCCTGCAGTCGATCCCGGTCGGCAAGAGCCCGCATGACTGCGTGATGCTGACCTACTCCGGCGGCGACAAGCTCTATATCCCGGTCGAGAACCTCGACGTCCTCTCGCGCTACGGCAGCGAGGCGGAAGGCGTAGCGCTCGACAAGCTGGGCGGCGAGGCATGGCAGAAGCGCCGCGCCCGCCTGAAGGAGCGCATCCGCGAGATCGCGGGCGAACTGATGAAGACCGCTGCCGAACGCGCACTGCGCGAGGCGCCCGCGCTCGTCGCCGAGGAATCAAGCTTCAACCAGTTCGTCGACCGCTTCCCTTGGGCTGAAACCGAGGATCAGGAAGCCGCGATCGCCGATACGCTGGAAGACCTCTCCAGCGGCCGCCCGATGGACCGCCTCGTCTGCGGCGACGTTGGCTTCGGAAAGACCGAAGTGGCCCTGCGCGCCGCCTTCGTCGCCGCGATGGCGGGCCAGCAGGTCGCTGTCGTCGCGCCGACCACACTGCTGGCGCGCCAGCACTTCTCCGGCTTCGCGGACCGGTTCGCGGGCTTCCCGCTCAACGTCGGCCGCCTCTCGCGCCTCGTGCCCGAAAAGGAAGCCAAGGCCACCCGCGACGGGCTGGCGGACGGCACCATGGACGTGGTCTGCGGCACGCACGCGATCCTCTCCAAGACGGTCAGCTTCAAGCGCCTCGGCCTCGTCATCGTCGACGAGGAACAGCGGTTCGGCGTGAACCACAAGGAGAAGCTCAAGCAGCTGCGCGCCGACGTGCACGTGCTGACGCTCACCGCCACGCCGATCCCGCGCACCTTGCAGATGGCCATGTCGGGCCTGCGCGAACTCTCCACCATCCAGACCCCGCCGGTCGACCGCCTCGCGGTGCGCACGTACGTGATGGAATGGGACGAGATGGTGATGCGCGAGGCCCTGCTGCGCGAACACCACCGCGGCGGCCAGAGCTTCATCGTCGTCCCCCGCATCTCCGACATGCCGGAAATCGAGGACTGGCTGCACAAGAACGTGCCCGAGGTGAAGTACATCTCCGCCCACGGCCAGATGAGCGCGGGCGACGTGGAAGAGCGCATGAGCGCCTTCTACGAAGGCAAGTACGAGGTGCTGCTCTCCACCACGATCGTGGAAAGCGGCATCGACATTCCGCGCGCCAACACGATCATCATCCACCGCGCCGACCGCTTCGGCCTCGCCCAGCTCTACCAGCTGCGCGGCCGCGTGGGTCGATCCAAGCTGCGCGCCTATGCCTATCTGACGACGCCACCCGACCGCGCCCTGTCCGAGGTCGCCGAAAAGCGCCTCAAGGTGCTGGGCGATCTCGATTCGCTCGGCGCGGGCTTCCAGCTCGCCAGCCACGACCTCGACATTCGCGGCGCGGGCAATCTCCTTGGCGACGAACAGTCCGGCCACATCCGCGAAGTCGGTTTCGAACTCTACCAGTCGATGCTGGAGGACGCGATCCTCGCCGCGCGGGCGGGCGGCGTCGGGCTGGAGAAGGACACCTCGGGCCTGTCCCCGCAGATCACCGTCGAAGCGCCGATCATGATCCCGGAAGAGTACGTACCGGACCTCGCCGTCCGCATGGCGCTCTACCGCCGCCTGAACGATGCGGATTCGCGCGGAGAGATCGAATCGCTCTCCGCCGAGATGATTGACCGCTTCGGCCCCCTGCCCCAGCCCACCGCGAACCTCGTCCAGCTCATCCAGATCAAGCGGCAGGCGATCGAGGCGCACATCGCCAAGATCGACGTCGGCCCGCGCGGCACGCTGGTCAGCTTCCACAACGACAGCTTCCCGAACCCGGCTGGGTTGATCGCCTATGCGGAGCGGCTGAACGGCGCGGTAAAGCTGCGGCCGGACAACAAGCTGGTGCTGCAGCGCGCATGGGGCGATCCGAAAAGCAGGCTCAACGGGTTGCTGCAGCTGACCAAGGGGCTGAGTGCAGTGGCGCGCAAGGGGTGACCCCTTGTCCTGACCGCAATCAGTGTGTATTTATTTACACATGCATCGTGACAGCAAAGCCATCATCAAACGGCTTGAGGCCGAAGGATGGCAGCATGTCTCGACCCGAGGCTCACATGCCAAGTACCGCAAGGACGACCGCACACTGATCGTACCGCATCCGAAGAAGGATTTGCCGATCGGCACCGCGCGTTCGATCGAGAAAATGGCAGGTTGGCTATGACAGGACGATTGCCGTGAAATACTTCTACGCCATCATGCATAAGGACGAGGACAGTGCCTACGGCCTGACCTTCCCCGACCTGCCCGGCTGCTTCGCCGCCGCCGATCGCGCCGAGGACATTCTGCCGAAAGCCTGCGAAGCCCTCGAACTGTGGTTCGAGGACCAGCCCTGGCGCGAACCTACACCGCTCGACGGGATCGAAAGCGAAGATGGAGGCACGCTGATCGCGGTCCCCTGGATCGTCAACGATCATCGCGTGGCGCGGGTGAACCTGTCGATCGAACGCGGTATACTCGACGCGATCGACAAAGCCGCGGCAGAACGCAGCCTGACGCGCAGCGCTTTCATCGCGCAGGCCGCCCGTAACGAGATACAAGGGGCGCATTGATTTGAGCGCAGGGGTTTACCACCCCTGCACCCCGTATAATGTCGAGGTTACGCGCGCAGCCTTGGCATCCTGCAATTGCAAAGTCGCCATCATGGGCCTGCGGCGCTTTTACCCCTTCGTCATTGCTTCGCTACGCTCGCAATGATGAGATGAGGCGCCGCAGGCGATAAATCACCCCACAATGCGCACCCCACCCCGCTGCACGCGCCACGCCGACAGGTATCGGGGGTGCAGGGGGGCTATGCTCCCCTGCTCTTATCCTTCTTCCCTTCAGCCCGGGCCAGCTTGGCAAACATCGCCGCGCTCATAGGCTGCGCGCGCAGGAACCCCTGGAAATACGCGCACCCCTCGCGCGCGGCGACCTCTCGCTGGCCTTCTTCCTCGATCCCTTCGGCGATCACTTCGAGATCCAGCGCCTTCGCCATCGCCACGATCGCGCGCAGCACGGCCACGTCGCGGCGGTCGGTGGTTACGCCGTCGATCATCGAGCGGTCGAGCTTCAGGTAGTGGATCGGCAGCACCTTCAGGTAGCGAAAGTTGCAGAACCCCGCTCCGAAGTCGTCCAGCGCGATGCGAATGCCCTGTGCGGAGAATTCCGCCATCGTCTGCGCGACCATCTCGATGTCGGCGATGAGGGCCTGTTCGGTGATCTCCAGCGTCAGCTGCCGCAGCGGGAAGCCGGTCTCGCGGATCAGCTCGAACATCTGCCGGGTATAGCTGGCGAAGGCCAAATCGGCGGGGGTCACGTTGATCGAGAGCCGCAACTGGCCCGGCCACGCGCGCGCGGCGAACATCGCCTTGCGGGCGATATGGCGGGAAAGCGGCCCGATGTGGTCCGCGCGCTCGGCGATGGCGAACAGCGCGCCGGCGCCGATACGGCCGAGTTCCGGGTGGTTCCAGCGGGCGAGCGCCTCGGCGCCGGTCAGGCGGTCGTCGGCGAGATTGAACTGTGGCTGAAACAGCACTTCGATCTCATCACGGTCGATGGCGACGAGGAGGTCGGCCTCCAATTGCTGCGCGGAGCGGCCGGGCGGGGTCACCTCGCCATCGGCCCAGGCGAGGCGGGTGCCGGCCTGCTCGTAGGCCTCGCCCAGCGCGTGGCCGAGACGGTCGAGCATCGATTCGACGCTCTCGCCGGTCAGCGCGCGGATCAGCGCGACGCGCGGCGAGAGGCGCAGCATGCCGGTGCTGACCGGGATCGGCCGCGCGATCATGTCGGCCAGCTGGTCCGCCACAAGCTGCCAGCGCTCGCGGCTGCAGGCCTCGTTGGCGACGAGAAGGAAGCTGCCGCCCCCTGCCCGCGCCAGCAACCAGGGGCCGTCGAGTTCCTGTTCCGCGAAGTGGCCGATGCGCGCGGCCACTTCCTCCAGCGCACCGTCGCCCGCCGCCTCGCCATAAGCCATGTTGATCGCGTCGAGGCGGCGCAGGCTGAGCAGCATGGCGTGGACATGCGCCAGGTGCGGCATCAGCGCCGGGTCTTCGCGCCACGCGGCGATGCGATCGTGGACCGCGTCCAGTCCGGGGATCCCGGAGAGGCGGTCCTCGATCCGCTTCGGCGGCTTGCGGACCCTTTCGTTCATTCGTGCATCGGTGAGTTTGGCGCCCATCGGCTCGCCATAGCCCAAAGCCCTTGCAAAACCCCTCAAAATTCGACAGCCCCGGTCCCGGAATGGGACCGAGGGGTCTTTCAGGAAACGTGATGAGCAATGACGCGAAACTGGCGCTAATCGTCTCCGACAGCGCCAAGGCGCAGGCCGGGGCCAAGGCGCTGCGCGATTCCCACCCCTGGGTGTCGCCGCAGGAGGCCGACGTGCTGGTGGTGCTGGGCGGCGACGGCTTCCTGCTGCACGTCCTGCACGAACTGCTCGACCATGACAGCATCAAGCCGGTCTACGGGATGAACCTGGGCACCATCGGCTTCCTGATGAACGGCCCGCTGGAAGATGGCGAGACCATCGCCCGGCGAGTGGCGGAGGCCCATCCGGTGCCGGTACGGCCCTTGTGCATGAATGCGGTGACGCAGGACGGCCAGCGCTTCAGCTACTACGCCTTCAACGAAGTGTCGCTGCTGCGCGAGACGCGCCAGACCGCCAAGCTGGAGATCCGCATCAACGGCCGGGTCCGCATGGAGGAACTGGCGGGCGACGGCATCCTGCTGGCGACGCCGCTGGGCTCGACCGCCTACAACCTCTCCGCGCACGGCCCGATCCTGCCGCTGGGATCGCGCATGGTGGCGATGACCCCGCTCAACCCCTTCCGCCCGCGCCGCTGGAAGGGCGCGATCCTGCCCGAAAGCGCCCAGGTGGAATTTCGCATCTTGGAGCCCGGCAAACGCCCGGTCGCCGCGGTCGCGGACCAGAAGGAAGTGCGCGACGTCGCCGTCGTGCGCATCGGCGCCACGGCGGAAAAGGAACTGACGCTGCTGTTCGACCCCGGCTTCACGCTGGAGGAGCGCATTTTCGCCGAGCAGTTCCAGGTCTGAGAGACCGTTTGAGAATGCGCCTTTCGGCGCATTGCGGCACCGGCCCGCTCCCCCACCCGGCCACCCAACGGCAGTATTCTATGGGTGGCCGGGTGGGGGAGCGGGCCGGTGCCGCATTGGAAATCGCTCTTCCGCGATTTCTCAAACGGTCTCTGAGAGAAATTTCGAAAATAGATCAGATTTTCTGCATCACGGGGTTGCCAAGGCTGCGGAAGCTGTTATTGGCGCACCCCTGCCCGGCGGTGGTGACACTGACAGGCTGCTCCCCGATAGCTCAGCGGTAGAGCATTCGACTGTTAATCGAATGGCCGTAGGTTCGAATCCTACTCGGGGAGCCAACTTCTTCCAGACCCGGAAGCGGCTCGGCAAATGCCTTGAGCGCCTCGTTCAATCGAACCTTCCATCCGTGCTTGGCGGCTTGTTAACCCTTTTCCCGCACAAGCTCGCGCCGTAAGGGGCCGTGGATGCATTTCCCAGACGTCGATACTCTCCGCCTTTGCAGCATCCTGGCCTCGACCGCCTTCGGCGTCGTGTTCATGACGTTGTGGCTGCGTGAGAGAGGCGAGCGGCACTTCGCCTGCTGGGGCCTGTCCTCGCTGCTCTATGGGCTGGCGATCCTCACGTTCTCGTTCACGCCGCCCGGCGCGGCGGTGTTCGTCACCATGCTCTACGCGCTGCTGGGGGTGACCAACGTGCTGCCCGTCGCCGGCGCGCGCCTGCTCGAGGGCGAGCGGGCCTGGGCGCGCTGGATGATCGTACCGGTCGCCAGCGCCGCGATCGGCCATGGCCTGCCGCAGGCGCTGGCCGCCGCCGGATGGCTGGCCGGCCACAGCATCTGGCAGACCGTGGGCGACGCGCTGGGACTGTCGATCTCGATGGGGCTCGGCGGGTACTTCCTCGGCTTCACCGGAGCGGCCCCGCAGTCCTCCGGCCGCCGCATGGCCGGCCTGTCGATGCTCGCTTACCTGCCCGGTTACGCCGGATCGATCGCGGCAACGATCTGGGCCACGCCCGGCGCCGAATGGGTGGCGCTGCTGGCGATGCTGTCGGACCAGGTGCTGCTCGGCGTGCTGAACCTCGGCCTGCTGGCGATCCCGGTCGAACTGGTCCAGCGCCGCCTGCGCGACGCCGCCTTGCGCGATCCGCTCACCGGCGCCTGGAACCGGGGCGGCTTCGCGCACATCGCGCCGCGCTTCGCGGCGCAGGGCAGCGGCGTGATCGCGCTCGACGTCGATCACTTCGAGGCCGTCAACGACCGCTTCGGCCATGCCGAGGGCGATGCGGTCCTCACCACCATCGTGCGCGAGACACGCCTTCTGGCCGCACCTTGCGCCAGCCAGATCGTCCGGCTCGGTGGCGACGAGTTCCTCGTGCTGGTGCCTTCGGGAGAGGATGCCGACGGCTTCGCGCGGGCGCTGCAGGCGCGTCTGGCGATCCACCGGGAGGCCGGCGCGGGATGGAGCGTCAGCATGGGCATAGCGCGGGTCGAAGCGGACGAAGGCTCCGTCGAGCCGGCCATCCGGCGCGCCGATGCCTCGCTCTACCTGGCCAAGGCCGCCGGGCGCGCCGGCATCGCCGCCTAGCACTACTTTGGCAGAAGTTTGAAATGCGTGACTGATAGGCTCCCACCGCAATGAGGGCATTGGTCTGGCGGAGGTCTTGATATTCGGTCAATGATGGCCTGTCGGATGGCGGGCATGCTCGGCTGAG
>NZ_JAZFAX010000002.1:0-321516 GCF_036352595.1 Novosphingobium resinovorum | reverse complement strand
CTCAGCCGAGCATGCCCGCCATCCGACAGGCCATCATTGACCGAATATCAAGACCTCCGCCAGACCAATGCCCTCATTGCGGTGGGAGCCTATCAGTCACGCATTTCAAACTTCTGCCAAAGTAGTGTTAGGCTCAGGACTCGTTGATCAGAGCCAGAAGAGCACGGTGGCTGGCAGAGTGAGGGCGGCGAAGAACACGGTTGGGCAGCGGTCGTAGCGGGTTGCCACGCGGCGCCAGTCTTTCAAACGGCCAAACATGATCTCAATGCGGTTGCGGCGCTTGTACCGGCGCTTGTCGTATTTGATGGGCGGAGAGCGGGATTTTCGTCCGGGAATGCAGGGCTTGATCCCCTTTTTGCTCGAGCGCGTTCCGAAACCATTCAGCGTCATAACCCCGATCGGCCAGCATCCACTGCGCCTTGGGCAAATCATCGAGCAGGGCCGTCGCACCGGTGTAATCGCTGATTTGCCCTGCCGTGATGAAGAAGCTCAAAGGGCGGCCATTGGCATCGGTGACGGCGTGCAGCTTGGTGTTCATGCCGCCTTTCGTCCGCCCGATCAGGCATCCGAGATCCCCTTTTTTACCCCAAGGCTCGATGCCGTGCGGTGTGCCTTGAGATAGGTCGCATCGATCATAACGGTCTGGGGCTCGGCCCTCTGGGCGGACAAGCCTTCCATCATTCGGGCGAATACGCCCATCGCGCCCCACCGTTTCCAGCGATTATACAATGTCTTGTGCGGTCCATATTGTCTTGGCGCGTCCCGCCAGCGCAACCCGTTGCGGTTGACGAAAATGATCCCACTCAGAACGCGACGGTCTTCCACACGTGGCTTGCCGTGGCTCCTGGGAAAATAGGGCGACAGGCGCGCCATCTTGCTCGTCCGTCAGCCAATACAGGTCGCTCATGCTCAGTCTCCTTGCGGAGCCTGAATGACATCGACCTCCGTCAATCAATGGGGCCTGAGCCTAGCGGTGCTTCTCGCTTTCGGGAAATACGTATCGTGAGCAAGTCTGCTTTGATCGCAATATCCGAGTTTAGAGGGTGGCAAAGGGGGGCTAAATTCTAATCAATGTATAACAATCATTATTTGGCCCTGCCTCCGCAACCAGTACTTGCAAAAACCAAGCCGTCCGAGCAGCGCTCAGGGCGGCTTTTCAGCGCTCGTCCGGGGGCTGTCGGAGGCTGAGAATCACGCGGTATTAACGACCCGGCGCGGACCGTAACCGGCGGTCCGCGCCCTTATCGATCATCTGGCCGCCGGCTTTCCCCGCAAGCGTCCGAGCCCCGATTGAACTTCGGCTGCTCGGGCGGCGGGGATGCCGTTGCCGTCAGGCGCCTGACGGCAACGGCGCGGCAGGATCGACGAGCCCGGCGACGCGCAGTTCCCGCCAGAAGTCCACCGGCACCGCCTCGCCGAGCGCCGCGCTGTCCTCGGCGATGCGCCCTGGCCGGCTGGCGCCCGGGATCACCGCCGCCACCGCCGGATTGGCAAGCGAGAACTGCAGTCCGGCCGCCTTCATGCTGACGCCATGGGCATCGGCAATGCCCTTGATGCGCGCGACCTTGTCGAGAATCTCGGGTGTCGCCGGGGCATATTCGAAGTTCGGCCCGCCGACGAGCGCACCCGAACTGTACGGCCCGCCGACCACTATTCCAGCGCCGCGTTCTGCCGCGAGCGGCATCACCCGCTGCAGCGCCCGGCCGTGATCGAGCAGCGTGTAGCGCCCTGCGAGCAGGAAGGCGTCAGGTCGCGGCTCCTCCAGCCCCAGAACGAGTTCGATCGGTTCGACCTTGTTGACGCCGAGGCCCCAGGCCTTGATCGTGCCTTCGTCGCGCAGGCGGTCGAGTGCGCGGAACGCGCCGGTGCGGGCTTCCTCGAACTTTTCCAGCCACAGGTCGCCCCAGAAATCCTGGGCGAGGTCATGGACGAAGGCGATCTCGACATGATCGGTGCGCAGGCGCTTCAGGCTGTCCTCTATCGAGCGCAGGGTCGCGTCGTAGGTGTAGTCGTTGACCACCCGATTGGCGCGGCCATGGGCGAAAACCCCGGATTTCTCACCCTGCTGACGGGCGCTGACGTCTTCCAGCTCGTCGAGGACGATGCGGCCGACCTTGGTGCTGATGACATACTGGTCGCGGGGCTTGCCCGCGAGCGCCTCGCCCATGCGCAGTTCGGCAAGGCCGGCTCCGTAGAAGGGGGCGTTGTCGTAATAGCGGATGCCGTCGTTCCACGCGGCTTCGACGGTGGCGAGAGCCTCGTCCTCGGGAATGTCGCGGAACATGTTGCCGAGCGGCGCCGCGCCGAAGCCGAGCTTGCTTGGCAGGATGTCTTTGAGAGTCATGTGGAAGGATCCTTTCAGGCGACTGCCAGGTGATCGAGCGTCAGGGCTGCCCGGGCCGCAAGCGGGTTGCTGTACGGCAGGGCCCGCTGGAAATGCGAACTGACCCGGTAGGATTCAACCATGTTCCTGTCGATAAGCGGTCAGGTCTCCGGAAGCGGGGGCGGGGAAGGCGCGAGCAGTCCGTGCTCGTCCTTGAGCGCGGTGCCGGTGAGGCGGCGGTGGCGGGCCTGTGTCATCAGCCAGGCCAGCTTGTCCGCCGCCCGTTCGGGCGAGAGGCCGTGCGGGCGGCGGATGTTGGAGACGCAGTTGCGCTCCGCATCGCTGCGGCCGATGCGGGGATGCCACGTCAGGTAAGCGCCGAGGCTGTCGGGGGAACTGAGGCCCGGCCGCTCGCCGATCAGCACCAGCACGAGGTCGGCCCCGAGCAGCGCGCCGATCTCGTCCCCCACCGCGACGCGGCCTTGCGTGACGATCGTGGTCGGCGCCCAGTTCCAGCCTTCGAGCCGCTGCATCAGGGCACGGGCGAGGGCGGCGGCGTGGCTGTGCACGGCGACGGCGGAAAGGCCGTCGACGATCACCAGCGCGGCGTCGCAGGGGGACGCTGCCACGCCTTCCAGAACGCCGCGCGACCGGTCGCTCAGGCCGCGGCCGAGGTCGGGGCGGGTGAGGTAGTCCGCGCGGGTCCGCGCGGCGCTTTCCAGCAGCAGCGGGGCTTGGGGCAAGGCGCTCGCCACCGCCTCGGCATCGAGCGCGTGATGCACCGCGTCGCGGGCGAGCGCATGGTCGAGCTGGAACGCGAGCAGCGCCGAGGTCGGCAGCCCGGCGCCGTTGCGGCCGAGGCCGATGCGTGCAGGGGTCGCGCGGCGCAGGCGGGCGGGGGTGCTCTCGTCGTTCATCGCGCCAGATCCGGCAGCGCCAGCACGCCCGGCGCCTTGTCGAACGCCACCTGCCGCAGCCGTCCGTCGTCGCCCAGCAGGCCGACCGAACCCAGCCACGCCTCGAACTCGGGCGCGGGGCGCAGCCCCAGCGTGGTGCGGGCGTAGAGCGCGTCGTGGAAGCTGGTGGACTGGTAGCCGAGCATCACGTCGTCGGCGCCGGGCACGCCCATCACGAAGTTGACGCCCGCCACGCCCAGCAGCGTCAGCAGCGTGTCCATGTCGTCCTGATCGGCCTCGGCGTGGTTGGTGTAGCAGACGTCGCAGCCCATCGGCAGGGCCATCAGCTTGCCGCAGAAGTGGTCCTCCAGCCCGGCGCGCACGATCTGCTTGCCGTCGTACAGGTACTCCGGCCCGATGAAGCCGACCACGGTATTGACCAGCAGCGGCGAGAACGCGCGCGCCACTGCATAGGCGCGGACTTCCATGGTCTGCTGGTCCACCCCGTGATGCGCATCGGCCGAGAGCGCCGAACCCTGCCCGGTCTCGAAGTACATGACGTTGTCGCCCACCGTTCCGCGCCCGAGCGCAAGCGCCGCCTCGCGCCCCTCGCGCAGCAGGGCAAGGTCGATGCCGAAGCTGCGGTTGGCGGCCTCGCTTCCCGCGATCGACTGGAACACGAGGTCCACCGGCGCGCCGCGCTCGATCGCGATCAGGGTGTTGGTGATATGCGTGAGCACGCACGTCTGCGTCGGGATGGCGTGGGCGAGGCGCACCTGCTCCAGCATGTGCATCAGCGCGCAGGCGGCATCGACGCTGTCGCTGGCGGGGTTGATGCCGATCACCGCGTCGCCGCAGCCCATCAGCAGCCCGTCGAGCACGGCGGCGGCGATGCCCAGCGGGTCGTCGGTCGGGTGGTTGGGCTGCAGCCGCACCGCCAGATGCCCCTTGAGGCCCAGCGTGTTGCGAAAGCGGGTGATGACCTCGATCTTCGCAGCGACGGCGATCAGATCCTGATTGCGCATCAGCTTGGAGACGGCGGCGACCATCTCGGGCGTCAGGCCGGGGCTGGCGGCGAGGATCGCGGCGCCGTCGGTCTCGTCCGCCAGCAGCCATTCGCGGAACTCGCCGAGGGTGAGGTGGGCCAGCGGGGCGAAGGCGGCGGCGTCATGGCTGTCGAGGATCAGCCGGGTCACCTCGTCGGCCTCGTAAGGGACGAGCGCGTCGGTCAGCAGGTCGGCCAGCGGCATGTCCGCCAGCAGCATACGCGCCGCCACCCGTTCGAGGTTGTTGCCCGCCGCCAGCCCCGCCAGCACGTCGCCCGAACGCAGCGGGCTCGCCGCCGCGAGCAGCGCGGCGAGGCTGGCGAATGTGTGGCGGGTGCCGCCGAGGTCGATCCTATACATCAGGGTTAGAACTCATGATGGGTGTCATGCGGTCGTCCTTTTTCGCATTCCGGCCCCTCCCTTCGTCATTGCGAGGACGCGAAGCGGGCGAAGCAATCCAGGGCGGTTTGCGCGGCCCTGGCTTGCTTCGCTGCGCTCGCAATGACGAGGGGGGCGGGAGGGTCGGGAAGGGGGAGCGTGCTCAAAACGGCGCCTCAATGATCCAGCAGCAGGGTGTCCTCGGGACGGAACGCCAGCGTGACCGGGCCGGTTTCGAAGCGGTCCTCGCTTTCGGCGGTGACGAGGCGGTCGCCCACGCGGATGGCATAGCCATTACGCACGCCGAGGAAGGTGCGCTCCTCGATCACGCCGTCGAGCCGGTTGTTGCCCGCCGCCACCGCGCTGCCCGCAGGGGCGAGGCGCAGGTATTGCGGGCGCACGGTCATGAACCCCTGCGTGTCGCTTCCCGTTGCGACGCTGCGGGTAGCGCGCAGCACTTCGCCATGGTCCAGCCGGGCCTCGACGATCTCGCCCTGCGCCCCGCGCGATGCGCGTACCGGCAGAAAGTTGCCCGCGCCCACGAAGTCGGCGACGAAGCGGGTGGCGGGGCGGTTGTAGATCGCCTCGGGCCGGTCGATCTGGACGATGCGGCCCTTCTCCATCACCGCGATGCGGTCGCTCATCGCCAGCGCCTCTTCCTGATCGTGCGTGACGTAGAGGGTGGTGAGGCCCAGCTGGCGCTGCAGCGACTTGAGCAGCGCGCGCGACTTGATGCGCAGCTTGGCGTCGAGGTTGGACAGCGGCTCGTCGAGCAGCAGCAGCGAGGGGCGGAACACCAGCGTGCGGGCCAGCGCCACGCGCTGCTGCTGGCCGCCCGACAGCTCGTGCGGGAAACGGTCCGCGTAATCGCCGAGGTCGACGAGTTCGAGCGCCTCGGCGATGCGGGCGCGTTGCTCGGGCTTGGGCACCTTGCGCAGTGCCAGCGGGAAGGCGAGGTTCTTTGCCACCGTCATGTGCGGCCACAGCGCGTAGGACTGGAAAACGAGGCCGAGGTTGCGCTCCTCCGGCGCGACGAAAGTGCCGTCCTCGCCGTCGTAGAAGGTGCGCCCGCCCACCGCGATATGCCCGCCCGAGGGCTTGTCGAGCCCCGCCAGCGCGAACAGCGTGGTGGACTTGCCGCAGCCCGAGGGGCCGAGCAGGGTGAGGAATTCGCCGCGCGGCACGTCGAGGTCGATGCCGTGGAGCACGGTCACCTCGCCGTGGCGCTTGGTCAGGCGCTGGATCAGGACATCAGACATCGCGGTTGGTCCTCGTGACGAAATGGGCAAGGGAGACGAACACGCCGGTGATCGCGATCTGGATCACCGAAAGCGCGGCGACGGCGCCGGTATCGCCATTGGACCACAGCGAGAGCATGGTGGTCCCGATGATCTCCGATCCCGGCGCATAGAGGAACACCGCCGAGGCATATTCCTTGAGGAAGCCGAGGAACAGCAGCGTGAAGGCGGAGAACAGCGCCGGGCGGACCAGCGGCAGGACGATCGCGGTGCAGGTCTTCCACCAGCCCGCGCCGACCGAGCGGGCGCTCTGGTCCAGCTCGGTGCCGACCTGGACGAGCGCGGCGGCGATGGCGCCATAGGCGGTGGGGATGCCGCGCATGGCGAAGGCGATCATCAGGATCCAGATCGTCCCCTGCAGCCAGTGCGCGAACGGCAGCAGCAGCATCGCCCAGAAGAAGCCGATGCCAGCGACGATCCCCGGCATCGCGCGCGGGAACATCGCGAGGTACTCAAGCCCCTTCGCGAAGCGGAAGGCGGAGCGCTTGGCGACCAGCGCGATCACCGCGATGCCCAGTGTCGCCACCAGCGCACCGACCGAGGCGACGATCACGCTGTTGGTGATCGAACGCAAGTAGGCCGGGTGGCCGAGGACGAGCGCGTAGTTGTCGGTGGTCAGAACCTTGAGCGGCGAGAGCAGCGGCGTCAGGAACGTGGTGAATGACCGCAGGGTGATGGCGAGGAGCGGCAGCATCAAGGTCAGCACGAAGTAGACCCAGAAGACCGCCGCGACCGGCCGCCGCAGCGCGCCCAGCGCAATCCGGCGCGGCCGCTGCGCCTTGCCGCGTACGGTGACGAACCGCCCTGCGCCTTTCAGCAGCACGCTCTGGATCACCAGCAGCACCGCGACGAGCACCAGCAGCAGCACGGCGGCGGCGCCTACCATTCCATAGTCCGGGGTGATCGCGCCAAGGCCCCGGCTGAACAGGAACGTGGTGAAGCTTTCGAGGCCCACCGGCCGCCCGAACACCAGCGGCACCGCCAGCGTCTCCAGCGTGCCGATGAACACCAGCAGCGCGGCATAGATGATCGAGGGGCGCATCAGCGGCAGCGACACCGACCACAGCACCCGGAGCGGCCCGGCACCGACGCTGCGCGCGGCGTCCTCCAGCGTGGCGTCGGCCATGCGCGCGGAACTGGAGCAGAACAGGTAGACCAGCGGCGTCATCGACGTGCCCGCGACGATCGCCATGCCGCCGATGCCGTACATGTCCCAGGGCGGCACCCCGATCAGCTTCTCGCCGAAGAGGGTGAGGTAGCCCGCCGGGCCATAGATCAGGTACCAGGCGAAGGCGTTGACCAGCTGCGACATATACATCGGCGCCAGCGCGAACAGCCGGAAAGGCCCCCGCGCGGGCAGGTCGGTGCGTTCGAGGAACAGCGCGAGGCCGACCCCGGTGACGCAGGCGATGGCGGTCGCGGTGAAGGCCAGTTCGAACGAGGTGGCGACGGCGCGCAGGAACCCCGCGTCGCTCAGCAGCCGGGCGAAATTGTCAAACGAAAGGACGGCGTTCGGCTGGTAGAGCGGCCGGTCGAGCAGCGATTGCCACAGGATCGGACCCAGCGGCGCGAGCACCAGAACGAGCGTGGCGATGGCGGTCAGCCACTGGATGCCGATGGCGAGCGTAAGCTGGCGGTTGGTGCCGCTAGGTGCCGCTATGGTGCCGTTGAGTGCCGTTGTGTCCCCGGACGGGAAAGCGGGCGCGTTCATCCGTCGAACCTCTTGAAAATGCTGTCCCATTTGCGGATGAAGGCGGCATTCTGCGCCACCATCCGGTGGTCGTAGCCGACCATGACCAGGTTGTCCCGGCCGATCCTGCGGGCGATCCCGTCGAGCGTGAGATAGGGCACCTCGCGCTCTCCCACGTCATGGCGATAGGGCGTCAGGCCCCCTTGCGCGGCGGCGATCTGGCCCGTGCGGCCGAGCATGAAATCGAGCGCGAGCGCGGCGCTGGCGGGATTGCGCGCCTTGCGCGTCACCGCGATCCCGCGCGGGACCACGGGGGTGCCATCGGCGCACAGTTCCCAGCTCACGATCTCGGCGCGGCCCTTGTCGCGCATCTTGGGCAGCACGGTCACGGCAGAGATGTGATAGCCCGCCAGGTATTCGCCGACGGTCACCTTGTCGAGCATCGTGGCGCCGCCGCTTTCCACGCGAACATAAGGACTTAGCTTCGCCATCAGATCCCAGCCGCCGGGCCTCCCGGCACTTATCGCGGCCCACTGCACGGCATAGGCGAGGGCATGGACTTCGGCATCGTAAGTGGTGATCCGGTGGCGGAACTTGCGCGGATTTGCGGCGGCGATCGCAGCCAGCTGGCGCAGCCCGCGCGGGCGCATCTGCGGGGGGAGCAGCGCCTTGTTGTAGACCATCACCATCGGATCGGCGGAGAGCGTGTGCAGCCCCGGCAGCGGCTTAGACCAGCCCGGCAGCGCCGCATCCTCAAGGCTGCGATGCGCGGCAATCTGCTGCTGCCCGGCGAAGCGCAGCCAGGCATCGGGCGCGCTGCTGACGATGATGTCGGCCGAGCGCCGACCGGCGGAAGTCTCGGCGTAATAGCGTTCGAAAACCTCGGTCGGCCCCATGTCGAGGGTATCGACGCGCAGCCAAGGATAGCGGCGGCGCAGGCCCGTGACGATCGGCTGCCAGTTGTACTCGGCCATGTTGGAATAGATCAGCAGATTGCCCTCGGCGCGCGAGCGGCGCTCCCGATCGTCCGCCATGGCCATGCGCGGGACAGCCGCTGCGGCGAGGGCGCCGCCGATCCACTGGCGGCGGGAGAGGATCGGATCAGCCATTGCGATCCGCTCCGGCAGTGGCCAGCGCCTGCAGCGCGGCGCTGCGCAGGAAGCCCGCGTCGGCCCCCACCGTAACGAAGGAATAGCCGCGTGAAAACAGCGCCTTGGCGTCATGGCCGGGAATGATCGCACCCCCCAGTGCCGCGCCCGATTCCAGGATGCGCCGCTCGGCCTCGTCCAGCGCTTCGCGGAACAGCGGGTGCGCATAGTCCCCGGCATGGCCGAGGCTGGCGGAGAGGTCGAGCGGGCCGACGAAGAACATGTCGACCCCGCCATGCGCCACCATCTGCGACAGGGCGGCGACGCCGGCTGCGGATTCGATCATGGCCACGGTCAGCAACTCGCGCTCGGCATGGTCGGCGTACTCGTTGACATGGCGCCCCCATCCGGCGGCGCGCGAAACGGTGTAGTGCAGCCCCCGGCGCCCGCGCGGCGGATAGTGCATGGCCTCGACGAGCGCGGCGACCTGTTCGACGCTCTCGACATTGGGGGCGAAGATGCCTTCCGCGCCCGCATCGAGCAACGGCTTGATGGCAGCCATCGAACAATCCGGCGCCCGCGCCAGCAGCGCCGGGGGGCTTCCCACCGACCCGGCGGCACGCAGCTGCGCGACGACCGATTCCAGCCCGCCGGGCCCGTGCTCCTGATCGATGACGAGGGCGTCGAACGGCACGTCGGCGAGCAGTTCGGCGTTCGCTGCCGAGGCCATGAACAGCCACGCCCCGATCGCCTGCCGCCCTGCCGCGATCGCCTGCCGCAGCGGGTTAGGCCGCAACATCGTTCTTGCCGTAGACCGCATCGAAGAACCCGGTCGCCGCCGCCACGAGGCGGTCGCGTTCGTGGCGCACGCCCGGCAGGATGTCGAACCGCGCGTCGATGCCCGCCTCGCGCAGCGAGCGCTCCAGGCTGGCGGCGCGGTCGACGCGGGTGACGCCGGCGTCGTTGGCACCCGGCATCCACGCGGCGCTGCCGGGCTTGTGGGTGATCTCCCCGGTGGCGTCGTCGGCCCCGCCCACCGCGACATGGACGCGCGTGCGCCGCATCGAGGGCAGGTCTAGCCAGCGGCCGAAACGGGCTTCCATGTCCGCCACGCCGACCCACCAGTCGCGCTGTTCGTCGAGCAGCGTGACCGAGCCCGGCGAGCAGATCGACACGGCATCGAGCCGCTGTGGGTGCAGGTAGAGGAAGCGATGCGCGAAGTGCGCGCCGCCCGAGAACCCGAACAGGGCAAACCGGTCCGCGCCGATGCCGTAGCGCTCAGCCACTTCGTCGACCATCGACAGGACGAGCGTGTCGAAGCGGATGTCGCCATATTCGATGTACTTGTAGTTCTCGCGGTCGCGCGGGTCGTCTATGCCGCAGGGGAACAGCGGGGCGATGACGATCAGCCCGTGCCGCTCGGCCAGCGGCGCGAAAAGATCGCGTAGCGCCGCGTTGTCTCGCTCGGTACCGTGAATGGCGACCAGAACGCGCGCCTTTGCGGGATCGAGTTCGGGCGGGACGTATAGGCAGTAGGAAAAGCGCTGGTCCGCCTTGCAGGCCGTGGCCGGCGTGCGCTTGAGGTCGTAGGCGGAAAAGCGCCCGGCTTCGGCTAGGGTGGTCATGTGGTATCCCGTATCGTGCCCTGCCGCCGGTCGGGTGATCCGGGGGGCGGCGGCAGGGCGACGTTGCTCTAGGTAGTCAGTAATTGGTGGCCGGTAATTGACGGCCATTAGTTGGCGGTCAGTAATTCACGCCCATCTTGATGAAGATGGTCCGCCCCTCGGCCTTGCTGTAAAGCTCGTTGCGATTGAGGAGCTGGGAGTCGATCGAGTAGTAATCGGCGTTCAGCAGGTTGCGGACGCCCACGCTGAAGTCGAACGGCGCGACCTTGAACCGGCTCGACAGGTCGATGCGGTCGGTCGGGCGCACGCGGCCGGTGTAGTAGTTGCCGATGGGCGAAGCCGGGAAGGCGTTGCGGCTGCCCGAATGGTTGTACTGCGCGCTCACGCTCCAGTCGGTCGCGAGGTCGTGCTCCAGCATCAGGTTGAACTGGTCCGGGCCGATGCGGCGGCCGCTGAGCGGGGTGTCGAGCTTGCCGTCCTGGTCGGCGTCGGTGCGCCCTTCGGTGTGGGCATAGTTCGCCGACCAGCGTGTCGCCGCGCCGATCTTGCCGCTGGCGGTGATCTCCCAGCCGTGGACGCGCTCCTTCTGGCGCAGGGTCGCGGCGTCGTTGGGGTTGAGCGGGTCGATCACGAAGTCGGTGCCGAACTTCGCGGTGCTGATAAAGTACGCGGCCGAGTAATTGACGCTGCCCAGGATCGTGCCGCGCAGGCCGAGTTCGTAGTTGTTGACGATCTGCGGTTCGGGGTGGAACCCGTCGAGCGAGGTCGCGGAGACGCGCCGCAGCGGTGAGCCGATGTCGGGGATCGAGAACCCCTGCGAGAACCCGCCGAACACCTCCACGGCGGGCGAGATCTTGGCCGTCGCGCCGATGTTGACGGGGGTGGCGTTGTATTTGAGCTTGCCGCCGGCGACGTGGACACTGGTGAGCGCGGCGACGAAGTCGTCGATCTTCATGCGGAACACGTCGTGGCGGATGCCGGCGCGCAGGGTCAGCCAGTCGGTCAGCGGCTTTTCCAGCTGGATGAAGGCGGCGTAGTTCATCTGCTGCAGCGGCGGCGTATAGGTGCGGCCGTCGCCGGGGGTGGCGGTCTGCGGGATCAGCGGCTGTGCGGTCTCGTCGCGGTTGATGTCGGCGCCCCACAGGATCTCGCCGTCGCCCAGCCCCAGCATCGCCAGCGGCGTGTTGAAGTCCATCTGCAGGCCGAGCTTCTTCGAGCGGATCACGCTTTGCGTGCCCCCGAAGTTGGCGGCGTTGAACGAGAACACCGAGTAGTTCTTCAGGTAATAGCCCTGCGCGTGGAAGCTGCCGAGCAGGCTGTTGTTGAAGTACGACAGCGACGAGATGAAGTTGCGGTTGACCGGGTCCATCGCGCGCGGATCGAGTTCGCCCTTGACGGCGGTTTCCTTGATGCCGGCGGCGATATCGCCCGCGACCGGGATGTAGTCGCTGTCCTGGTGCTGGCGGTAGTAGTTGACCATGCCCTCGATGCGCTGGTCGCCGAAGGTGTAGCCGATCTTGCCGAACACGTCGTAGATCTCGGAATCGGCGATGCCGCCGAAGTTGTTGGGATCGGGGGCGATGCGGTCGCCGTCGGCGTCGAACTGGCCGTTGGTGCGCTCGTAACGGCCGTCGAACGTCACGTCGAAGCCGCCGATCGCGCCCGATGCGCTCTGCTCGATGGCCGGGTTGAGGCTGTCCTTGAAGTGCTGGGTGGAGAAGCCGGTCGAGAGTTCGGTGCGGAACTTCCACTCGTCCGAGGCGCTGCCCCGCCGCGTCACGTAGTTGATGATGCCGCCCGCGCCGCCCTGGCCGTAGAGCGCCGAGGCGCCGCGGATCACCTCGATGCTCTGGATCGCGTTGGGCGAGATCAGCCGCAAGTCGCGGCCGCCGTCGCGCAGCGGGTTGGAGATGGGAATACCGTCGATGAAGACGCGCAACGGGCGGCCGCGCAGGCTCTGCGTGACGTTGGCGGCGGTGTTGCTCGACGCGGCGAGACCGGGGATGGTGGCGGCAAGGACCGAGCCGAGGTCGTTGGTGACCGAGAGCTGCTGGTCGAGCCGGGCCTTGTCGACCACGGTGGAGGAACCGGGGAAAGTCTCGAGCGTGTCGGCGATGCGCGATCCGGTGACGACGATGTCACCGCCGACGGCATTGTCGGCTGGGGCCGCGTCCTGCGCCAGAGCGGGCGAGGCGAGGGCGCAAAGCGCAGCGGTGCAAAGCAAATTCGTTACGATCTTCATGCGTGTACCATCCCTGTATCTTTTTTGAAAAAATAGTAGCCAATTTCCCTCGAGGTAAAATTTTTTGCGAGTACGGCGCGATCAGACCGCGCGCAGGAAGGATTCGAGGGTGTCGAAGTACGCTTCGGGCTGCTCGTAGAAGGGCATGTGCGAGCTTTGCTCGAACACCCGGATGCGCGAGTTCGGCATCGCCGCGTGCATCAGGTACGAGCAGGCCGGTGTCAGTTCGTCGTAGCGGCCGCACAGCACCAGCGCGGGCACGGTGATCGCGTGCATGGCGGGGATGCGGTTCCACGCCTTCATGTTGCCGGTATAGGTGAACTCGTTCGGGCCCTGCATGGTCTGGTAGGGCCCCATGTTCCAGTCGGCGAGGGCCTCGGTGAGACTGGCGGGCCACTCGGCCAGGCG
This sequence comes from Novosphingobium resinovorum, assembly GCF_036352595.1. GTDB lineage: Bacteria > Pseudomonadota > Alphaproteobacteria > Sphingomonadales > Sphingomonadaceae > Novosphingobium > Novosphingobium resinovorum_B. Next base: position 308,522 of record NZ_JAZFAX010000002.1, on the reverse strand, counting down.
GCAGACGTGGCGATAGTTGAGGAGCGTGATCGCGGCCTGATATTCGGGGTGGTCGAGGCTGCCTTCGGCCTCGCGCGCGATCATCATCGCCGCCGTTTCCGGCCCGAGCGCCCCGCGCAGGCGCTGGAGTTCGCCGACCAGGTGCGGGATGTCGCAGGCGCCGTCGGCGGCGATGTAGCTCTTCACCTTGTCCGGATGGGTCAGGCAGTATTCGGTGCCGAGCCAGGTCCCCCAGCTGTGGCCGAGGAAGTGGACCTGCCCCAGGTCCAGCGCGGCGCGCACCTGCTCGGCCTCGGCGACGTAGCGTTCGAGGGTCCACAAGGCCGGGTCTTCGGGCCGGTCCGAGGCGCCGCAGCCGAGCTGGTCCCACGCGACGACGCGGTATCCGCGCTGGCCAAGCACTGCATGTGGCTCACGCAGATAGAGGCTGGGGAGGCCGGGGCCGCCGTTGGCGAGGAGCAGCGTTTCCGGCCCGTCGCCATAGACATAGGCGACGACGTCGAAGCCTTCGGCAAGGCGGATGCGTTCGACCTGCGGAGTCATGCGGCGCTCTCGATGGCAAAGGTGCGGTCGGGCGCGAGCGAGGGTATCGCGGCGCGAAAGCGGGCCACTTCGGCCAGGTCGAGGTCGGCCGTGACGAAGCCGGGCTCGTCCCCGGCCTCGGCGAGCACGCGGCCCCAGGGATCGACGATCAGCGAATGGCCGTGGCTGCGGCGCGCGCCATAGTGGTGCCCGCACTGCGCCGGGGCGACGACGAAGCAGCCGGTCTCGATCGCCCGGGCGCGCAGCAGCGGTTCCCAGTGGAGCGGGCCGGTCATGCTGCTGAAGGCGGCAGGGGCGGCGATCACCGCCGCACCGTTCGCGGCGAGCGCGCGGTGCAGGTACGGGAAGCGCACGTCGTAGCAGATGCTGAGGCCGAGGTTGCCCCAGGGCAGCGGCGTCACCACCGCGCGGCGGCCGGCCTCGTAGAAGTCGGATTCGCGGAAGGTGTCGCCGTTGGGCAGGTCCACGTCGAACATGTGGATCTTGTCGTAGCGCGCGGCCACGTTGCCGTCAGGGGCGAACAGCAGCGAGCGGTTGGCCGGGCGGCCATGCTCGGCGAGCACCGAAACCGAACCGGCGAGCAACCATACGGCGTGCGACCGTGCGAAGGCCGCGCAGGCGAGGACGGCGGCGTGGCTGTCCTCTGGCCGGACATAGTCGAGCAGTTCCTCGCGCGTCGGCACGAGGCAGTCGAACGCCTCGGGCAGCCCGATGAGCTGCGCCCCGGCCCCCACCGCCTGCGCGGCAAGGTCGAGCGCCTCGGCGACGCTGCGGGCATGATCGGGCGTCGCGCGGCTTTGCACGCACGCCACCTTGAAGGTCGCGGTCAAGAAATTTGCCTCCCTGTTGGAGCGGTGAACACGCTCAAGAATAGGCGTGTTGATATGCGCATAGATTGGCTACTATTTTGAGCGTGTCAACACGTAACCGTGCTTTCGCGCTTTTCCATGCGGCGCGGTCGCCGCGTGAACTTCTGGCCCGCGCCGCCGAGTGGAGCTAAAGGACGTGGCGAGGAGAAGATTTTGGCGACTATTCAACCTTCGACGCGCAAGGCGCGCAGCCCCAGCACGCTGATCCAGCAGATGGAGGAAGACCTGCTGTCCGGTCATTTCAGGCCGGGCGAATGGTTGAAGCAGGCCGATATCGAGGAGCGATACGAGGCGAATCGCTTTGACGTGCGCATGGCGCTCAAGGATCTGAGCGCGCGGCGGATGCTGGAGCACTTGCCGAATCGGGGTTATCGCGTCTCGTCGCTGAGCGACAAGGAGCGTTCGGACCTGCTCGACACCCGCGCCATCCTCGAGCGGGCGGCGATGGTTCTGGCTGCGCGTAATGTGACCCCGCAGGATCTGGCGGACTTGCGCGAAATTCTCGACAGTTTCGCCGCGAACATGCTCAGCGGTGATCTCGTGTATCTGCGTCAGCTCAATGCGGTGTTTCATGACCGGCTCTACGCGATTTGCGGCAATGCCGTGCTGGAGGAGCAGATTCAGGCGCTGAGACACCGCGCGCAGAACGGCTTTCGCGGAGGCTGGCGCACCGTGGAAAGCATCGGGCGCAGCCACGAGGATCACGTCCGGATGTTCAATCTTCTGGAAGCCGGGGATGGTGAGGGCCTGGTCCGGCTTGTCGATCGGCATCTTCACTTGCGGGATCAGACTGGCGCTGAATGAGAGCGCTGCTCTACCCGGCGATAGACTGGTCGCTGGTTGGCGGTCGATGATGCCTTCGCCCCGAGAAGGACGGTGCTCGCCAGCGCCGGCTCGGTTCACACCGCTCGGGCCTCTTGGGTTCCGGGCGGCCCGCTTGCCAGCAAGCCATTCCGGACGCGCCCGTCAGAACGCGCGCGCCAGCGCGAGCGAGAAGACCGCGCCCGATTGCTGGTCCCGCTGCTCGCTCCCGTAGAGCGCCCCGGCCCGGCTGGGTGCATGGAACCGGCGCATGCGGTAGGCGTCCTGCCCGTTGAACGCGGCCGCGCGCAAGGTGGTCTTGAAGCCCGCCAGCGCGGTCGTCTCGACATAGGCGCCCCACAGCGCGCGCTCGCGCCAGCGCAGGACTTCGCCGGTGTAGAAGACGCTGGCTTCCTCCGGCGCGGTCCAGGTCAGGCCCCAGGAGGACTTCAGGGCGGGCAGGTCGTGGCGCAATTCCGCCGTGAGGCTCTGCGCCGGGATATCGTCCATCGCACGGGTCCGGCCGGTGACGGGATCGCGCAGGCGCGAGCCGCGCCAGGTGCCGTCGACGGTGAGCCGCGCGCCTTTCAGCAAGGCTTCGAGCGGGAGCGTTCCCTGGGCCGAGATGCCCCATTGCCGCCCATCGCCGATAGTGCCGAGCGCCTCGTCGCCGCTGGCCAGGAGAAGGTAGCCGAGCAGGCCGGCGTGCCATTGGTGATAGGCCTCCAGTGCGATCGCGCCGCCCTTGCCCCAGCGGTGGTCGAGGCGGGCCAGGGCGCGGGTCACGCGGGCCGGGCGCAGGCCGGAGTTGCCGCCCAGCGGGCGTCCGTCGGCCTGGTTCACCGAAGCCGCGAAATCGCCGAAGTCCAGCTGGTCCACGGTCCTGCGCAGGCCGAGCCGAAGCTGCGTGCTGCCGGCCGGCGACCAGACGAGGGCGGCGGAGGGCTTCAGGTATGACAGGCTCTGTTCCTGCGCGGCCTCGCCGGTCACCCGGATGCGGGAGAACTCGGCCGCCATCCCGGTTTCGAGATTGAGGTGCCCGGTGAGCCTGACGGTGAGGTTCGCGAAGGCCTCGCCGCGCATTTCCGAGACGCGGGTGCGGGCGTTGGCGAGGGCGACCGGGATGAGGCCGCCGCCGGTATCCTCGGCATAATCCAATCGGCTCGACAGGCGGTTGTAGGCGATCTCGGCGCCGAATTCGGGGCGCAGCGGATGATTGCCCTCACGCGTGACGGTGGTGCGGGCGACGAACTCGCTGGGCTTTTCCATTTGCGAGGAAAGGCCGCGATAGTCGGCTTCGACGTAGTCCTCGTCGGTTTCGTAGCGTTCGATCCGGCCAAGGCCGACGAGCTTGGCGGTCCAGCCCGATCCCAGCCGCCGGGTCCAGTCGAGCCCCAGTTCGCCGCTGCGGCCCTTTTCGTCGTAGGCGATGTCGCGCCGGGCGTCCGGGCTGTCGTCGGCGGTGCCTTCGAAGATGTCGATGCCCCGGCGGGAGGAGTAGCCGTCCTTGTTGAGCCGCAGATTCACCGTCAGCGTGCCGCCGCCCAGCGCGCCGGAGGTGCTGAGCGCCAGTCCGTATTCGGGCGCCTTGCCGGCGATGTGCTCCTTCCGGGTGCGGTAGAGCGCGCCGGTCGCTTCACGGTCGAGATAGATGCCGTCGGTGGGAAAGCGGGCCATTTCGCCGGAAAGCTCGATGTTGGTCTGCCAGCCGGCGATCCGCCGGGCGTGGCTGATCCGGGCGGAGGGCGAGACGACGCCGTCCGCCGTGTGGCTGAGGGTCAGCGAGGCGTTGCCCGACCCCCCGGCATCGGCGCGCAATACCAGGTTGGCGACGAGGGTCTGGCCTTGCGCCTCGGCCGCGTCGGTGCCGCGCAGCAGGACGATGCGCTCCACCCGCGACGCGGCGATGCGGCGCAGCACTTCGGTGATGCCGCCGCCCTTCACCGTCGGGCGTTGCCCGTCGATCAGGACATTGCCGGCTGCCCCGCCGAAGCCGCGCACGGACGATCCCTCGCTGAGCAGGAAGCCGGGGGTGCGCTCCAGCATGTCCAGCGCGGTCTGCGGCTGGAACGGCTTGTAGAAGTCGGCGGGATAGACCGGGTCCGGCCCGGTGGGAACGGCTGCGGGCGGCGCTTCCTGCCCGAGGCGCTGCGCGGGGCCGGTCTCTTCCATCGGTGCGGCCGTCGCGGCGACACCTGCGAGCATCAGGGAAAGGCTGTTCATCGAAGCGGGCTCAGAATCCATTGCAGCAGTGCCAGCGGAACCGCCGTGGCGGCCAGCCAGAGCCATGCCCGGCCGGCGCTGCGGGCGTGGAACGTCGCCATCGAAATGCCCGCGAAGATCGCGAAGCTGGCGAGCGTCGCGGCGACCACCGCCTCGGCGCGGGCCATGCCGGCCAGGGCGAGGAGGAAGGAGAGGACCACGGTGGCCTGCGCCGTCAGCCCATAGGCTCCAAGCGTGCCCGCGAGGGTTCGGGAGAGGGGCCGGGCGATCGCCGCGAGACGATGGCGGTATGGCGGCGGCGGGGCGGCGGCTGGATCGAGACCGGGATTACGGCTGGGCATGGGGCTTCTCACGAGAACAGGCGCAGGATGCGTTCGCGGTTGGTTTGGGCGGTTAGCACCAGCACGGCGGCGACGCTCAGCCAGCCGCACCATGCGACTGCGCCGTAAGCCCAGCCGAGACCCAGCCCGGCGGCGGCGAAGGCCAGCGCGAGGACGCCGAACCCGCCGCCGCGCAGCGCCGTGGAGGTGCGGGCAGGCAGCTTGCGGCGCAGCCAGTCCTGCTGATGACGCGGCATCGCCAGCAGCAGCAGGACGAAGCCAGACAGGGCGAGGGCGGCGATGGCGATATGGATCATGCGGCGGCCTCCACGGTATTGCGCCGGCGTCTTGCGGGCGGGGCCTTGGGCTGGTGGCGCAGCACCTTCCAGGCGGTCCAGGCGAGGCTGGCGGCGAGTGCGGCAAGGGTCAGGTCGAAGGTGGCGAAGACCCAGTCCCCGCGAAGGAGGCTCGGCCCCAGCCCGCGCGACGTGGTCACGGCGTTGACGATCGGGACCAGCGCGAACAGCACGGCGCTGGCCGCCAGCGCCTCCACCCAGGCGCGCTTGGCGGGCCGGGCCAGCGTCCAGGCGAATATCAGGCCCCAGACGATGAACAGGCTGTCGATTTCCCACTGGTCCCGCTCCGCCAGAGTGAAGGGCAGCAGGCGGTTGGCGAGGAAGTAGGCCGCCACGCCTCCGGGCGCGCCGGCGATGAAGCCGATGTTGAGCCGCTCCACCAGCCTGAACCCGAAGTGCGGGCGTGCCGGGTCAGGCAGCTTGGTGCGCCGCTTCACGCACCACAGCGCAAGGCCCGTGGCGCACATGGCGGTGCCGCCGATGCCGGACAGGAAGTAGAGCCAGCGCACGCCGATGCCGGCGAACCAGCCGGTGTGCAGGTCGACCATGACCTCGCGGGTCAGGCTGCCGCCGCCCTTGTCCTGCGCGGGGAGCGGGATGACCCGGCCTTGCGCGGCGTCCAGGTACAGGGAGTCGCGCCGTCCGCCGCTCCAGTCGCTGCGTTCGGGGATGAGCCTTGCCGCCGCATGGGTGTCGCCGGGGTGCTCGATGATGATGTAGCCGGGACGGACGCCCTGCCACTTGCGCTCGGCGGCGGCCATGATGCGGGTGAGCGGCATCGTCGGCGCCGGGATGCCGCTGGCGGCGCGCTCTTCGGGACGGGGGCTCGATGCCTGCGAGAAGGCCTTCTGGTCGACGAAGTTCGCGGTGATCGCCCAGGGCATCAGCGTGAAGAGCAGCGTGACCAGGCCGGTATAGGTAATCATGATGTGGAACGGCAGGGCCAGGACGCCGGTGGCGTTGTGCGCGTCCAGCCAGCTGCGCTGCCCCTTGCCCAGGCGCATCTGGAAGAAGTCGGTGAAGATCTTCTTGTGCGTGACCACCCCGGAGAGGATCGCCACCAGCATCGCCAGCGCCGCCGCGCATACCGTGTACCGGCCCCAGCGCACCGAGATGTAGTGCAGGTCGAAATGCATCCGGTAGAGGAAGAAGCCGCCCTGGGTGCCGCGCACCGCCAGCTCGCGGCCGGTCTGCGGGTCCAGCGTGATCTCCTGCCGGTCGTGCCGGTCCTGCCCCGGCACGCTCCACGAGACGTTCAGCCCGCTGCCGCCGCGCGCATTGGGCAGCGAGACGGTCCAGCTCTCCGCTCCCGCGCCGCGCCGGCGCAGGAGCGTGTCGGCGGCATCGAGCGCCCGCGAACTGACTGCCGTTCCGGCAGGCAGTTCGGGCCGCATCCAGGCGTCGATCTCGTGATGGAAGAACGCCGCGGTCCCGAACAGGAAGACGATGTAGAGAATCCAGCCCGGGACCAGCCCGGCCCAGGTGTGCAGCCACGCCATCGACTGGCGGAAACCCTGCTTCATGATCGCACCCGTGCCCTTGCCATCCGGCCCTCAGAATTCCGTCCGCGCCGAGAAGGCGATCGTGCGGGGAAGGCCCAGCTGCCAGTACGAGGACCAGTAGTCCTTGTTGGTCAGGTTGCTGACGTAGAGGTTGAAGGTCGTCGGCTGCCCCAGCGCCTCGGTGCGATAGCGGATGCCCGCATCGAACAGCGTGTAGCCGTCGATCCTGTTGGCATTGGCCGCATCCTGGAACTTGGGGCCGGTGTAGTAGGCGCCGCCCGACAGCACGAGCCCTTCGAGCGCGGGCACCGAATACTCCACCGATGCCTTGGCCATCACGGCGGAGGAGCCGATCGGATCCTTGCCCTTGAGCGCGGCATTGGTCGCCTTCTGGATGCTGAGGTCCATCCAGGTGCCGCCGGCCACCACGCGCAGGTGATCGGTGACATTGCCGTCCAGCGTCAGTTCGATGCCCTGGTGGACCTGCCGGCCATCCTGGTTGATCGTGATGAGGCCGTCCGCGCCGGTTTCGCTGTAGCTGTTGGCCTTCTCGATGCGGAACAGCGCGGAGGTGACCAGCAGCTTGTCGGAGAAGGCGTACTTGGCGCCGATCTCGTACTGCTTGGAGATGATCGGATCCATCACTTCGCCGGGATTGGCATAGATCGTCTCATCGTTGCCCACGATCGTCCCGGCCTCCAGTGCCTCCATGTAGCTGGCATAAGTGGTCAGTGCGGGGACCGGCTTGTAGATCAGCGAGACGGTGGGCGTCAGCGCGGACTTCCTGTACCCGGTAGGCGCGGTGTTCGCCGACGGGATCGAGTAGCTGTGCGTCCTGATCGTGCTGTAGTTGAAGCCGACGAGCGCGCTCAGGGTATCGGTGAACGTGATATCGTCGCCGATGATCGCATTGAAGTTGGTGGAATCGTTGGCCTTGTAGAGCGGGCCCGGATCGCCGTTGAACACCGGCGTCTCCATGCCGAGCAGTTCCTCGAGCGTCATGTTGGCGCCGGCCGGGTAGGTCGTCCCGTCCGCATAAGTACCCTGCACGTTGCCGACGACGTGGCGCTGTAGGACGACAGGCGTACGCCGTCGATGATGCCGGTGCTGCTGTCCCGGTGCTGGCCACGTTGTCGAGCCGTTCGTGCTGGCCGGTGACGAGGATCGTCCCGTCCTCGCGCCGCGTCGCGGCTTTCGTTTCGTCGTCCTCTTCCCCGGCGGTATAGGCGACGGTCTGGATGCGCATCGGGTCGAGTTCCAGGCGTCCGGTCGTGGCTTGCACCACCGTCACCGTCCCTGCATCCGGGGTGCGCGCCACCAGCCCCGTGCCCGCGAGCAGACGCGAGAGGGCATCGCGGGGCAGGAACGTGCCGCGCAGGCCCGGCGTCATGCGGCCTTCGGTCAGGCGCCCTTCATAGGAAATCTGCACGCCGGTCTGGTCGGCAAAGCGGCTCAGCGCCTGCGCCAGCGAGCCGGCCGGAATCTCGTAGTGGCGCATCGCCTCGGCCTGCTGGGCCTGGGCGGGAACGCAGAACGCCGCCGAGGTCAGCATCGTCGTGCCGGCCCATGCCGCTGCCAGCAGCGAACGCGCGGAAAATCGCTTCATTTCGTAAAACCCCCACATTGCATTCGAGTGGCCGCAAATGCTGTTGCGATGCACTCTCATAAGTAAAGTCGGAGGTGGACGGCATTTGGAGCCTACCTTCGGTGAAAAAAATTCCGGCGCGGACCGGCGATGCTCAGCGGCTGATGACGATGAACCTGTCCGAGATGCGGACGGAGCGCAGGTCCAGCGTCTTTTCCAGGGCGGCCAGCGCCTCGAGCGGGTGGTCGAGATCGTAGACCCCGTTGACCCGCAGCCGGCCGGCGTCCCCCCGCACGGTCCAGTAGCCGCGCCGCTGCCCACCGATGATCGCCACGACTTCGCCGAGCGGCCGGTCGAACACGATCAGCTTGCCGCGTGTCCAGGCGGTAGCGGCCAGCACGTCGGACCGCGCCGGGCGGGCGATCGCTTGCGCGGTGAAAGTGGTGCTCTCGCCTTCATGGACGACGGCGCTGGCGCCGCCAGAGGTGCGGATGGCGACGCTGTGCTCGATCACGGCGACCTCGGGGTTGCCCCTGGCCTCGCGCACCGAGAATACGGTGCCGAGGGCGGTCACGCTGCCTTCGGCGGTTTCGACGCGGAAGGGATGGCGCGGATCGGGCGCCACCGTGAACTGCGCGGTGCCGCCCAGCAGCGTCGCGATGCGCGCTCCGCCCGAACGCTCGAAGGCGAGGGCGGAACCGCCCGCCAGTATCGCGATCGACCCGTCAGGCAGCGCCACGCTGCGCCGCTCGCCGATGCCCGTGGCGTAGTCGGCGCGCAGCCGGGTCGGCCAGTCCTCGGCGAATCCCAGCAGGGCCAGCGCCAGCGCCGCCGCGATGGCGGGCAGGGCGGCGCGGGGGCGGAGGGCCCGGCGGACGCCGCGCCAGCGGCTCGTCCGGGGCGGGAGGGGCGCCGTCTGCGCCGTCACCGGCAGCGTGGCCATGCGGCGATAGCGCTGCCAGACCGCGTTCTGGCGATCGTACTCCCGGCGATGCTCCGGCACCGCGATCCAGGCGGAGAAGTCGGCCTGCGCGGCCGGGGGCAGCGCCGTGCCGTCCTGCCGGACGATCCAGTCCGCCGCCTGTTCCTCGACGGTCCCGATCGGAGCCTCCGCGTCGTCTTCAATCGCCATCGCGCACCTCATGCCTGGGTTCGACGAAGACGGCGATATCGTGCCGTCCCGTAAGGGTTGTCGGAGTTCGTGCCGATCTGGCGCCCTGCTGGTGCATTTTCAGTCGTCCTGTTCCTGCCCGGCGAGGATGCGGGCGCAGAGCATGAGGGCATGGCGCAGCTGCTTCTCCACCTGCTTGACGTGAATGCCGAGCCGCTCCGCGATCTCCGCTTTCTCGAGCAGTTCGACGTGGCGCATGGCGAAAATCTCGCGGCAGCGCGGCGGCAGGGTGGCCATGGCCCCGTGCAGGCGGTCCAGTTCGTCGCGGCCGGCGGCATGGGCTTCGGGCGAGGGAGCGTCGTCGGCGACGTGCTCGGCGCGGTCCTCGTCCACCAGCCATTGCGACCAGCGCTGCTGCTGCCGCATGGCTTCGGCGCCGAGGTTGCGGGCGATGCCGTGGACGAACGCCTGCACGTCCACGACGCGGCCGGCCTCGATGGCGGGAATGGCGCGTGCGAAGGCTTCCTGCACGATATCGGCAGGCTCGACCGGGGGGCGGACGCGGCGGCGCACGCTGGCCAGCAGCGCGGTGCGGTGCCGGGCGAGCAGGGCCAGCGCCTTGACCGTCACCGCGCGGCCATCTGGCGGCCGGGCCGCACGATCAGGAACTGCAGCGGCATCGAGACGGCCAGTTCGTCAGGCAGTTCGGGCGGAATCTCGGGGAACGGGGCGGAACGCCGGACCTGGGTGAGCGCGGCCCGGTCGAGCAGTGCCCGCCCGGTCGATCGCTCCATCGCGGCGCCCAGCAGGTTGCCGCCGCGATCTATGCGGAACAGCACGGCGCCGTCGCCCTGGTAGTCCCTGAGGCGCGCGGCCTCCGGATAGTGCCGCCGGGCGGCGAGCCGGTCGAACAGCGCCTGGCGATAGTCGTCGATGACGTCGCTCGGCGAGCGGTGTGCCGGTGACTGCGGCAGTGCGGGCATTTCCGCGCCGGGGGCGAGGACTTCCGCTGGCGGAGCGACGATCGCCTGGAGCGGGATCGCCGGCAGCGGGGGCATCTTCGCTTCGGTCTCGGCGGGTTTCCTTGCCGTCTTGCGGGGGCGGGGCGCAGGCTCGACCGGGGGCTGCGGCGCGTGGGACATGATGATGACCTGCTCGGCGACGTGGGCGGTGCGGGTGGGAGCGGGCCGGAACTGTCCCTGGACGAGCACCGCGAGAAGCAGCAGATGGACGAGCGCGGTGACCGCCGCCGCGACCACGCGCGGGCTCGCGCGGCGCAGTCGGCCCCGGCCATGTCCCATCAGCATTTTTGCGAATCCCGGCATGGGCTGCCCCTTACGCATTACTGCAAGTGAATCGCAACAAGGATCGCATATCGGGCTCGGCCGAGGGTAATTTCGGGTTGTTGCGAATAGTTCGCATCTATGGTAGCGGGCCGGCTATTGTCGTCGTTTCTCCCCGGATTCTCGATTTCTTGGACGAACTGTTCCGCCATCGTGCCGCTCTGGTGTGCTATGCGCGGCCGATCGTGCGCGATCGGGCCGAGGCGGAGGACGTCGTCCAGGAGGCGTTCCTGCGGCTCGCCGGATCGAGTGACCGATCGCGTGATGGCGCGGCGCGGGCGGAGGTGCGCAATCCGCTGTCCTACCTCTACCGCATCGTGCGCAACATCGCGCTCGACAAGGTGCGGCGCGACAGGATCGAGCGGCGCGAGGAGGAGGCCCCGCAATGGTGGATGCTTCCGCCGCAGGCCCCCAGCCCGGAGGACGAGGCCGCGCGCGCGCAGATGATCGAGCGGATCGAGCACGTCCTGGGCGAGATGGAGCCGCGCATGCGCCTGGCGCTGGAGATGAACCGGTTCGAGGGTTTCACCCTGCAGGAAATCGCGCAGCGGCTGGGCGTCTCGGTCGCCACCGTGCACCGGCTGGTCCGCGATGCCCTGACCCGCGTGGCACTGATGCTGGGGGAAGACGAGGAATGACGTTTCCGCACGTTCCGCCAGGGAAATCGCGCGCCGGTGAAAAATCCGCGCGCTTCAAGCGTCATCACCGTTGCCCGCACACCGGCAACGCAGCAAGGCAAGGACGATGACTCGCGCCGCACTTTCCAAGGAGACGATGGACACCGCCGTCGGTTTCCTCATGGACGCCCGAGCCGCGCCCGGCGACGCGGCCCTGCGCGGCCGGATCGAGGCCTGGCTGGACGAGGCCGACGACAACCGCCGCGCCTGGCTGCGGGCGCAGCGGGCCTGGGCGATGCTAGGTGAGGTGGAGGCGGGTGAGGCGGAACTGGGTGAGGCGGAATCGGGCGTCCCGGCCCCGTCGCCCGCCCAGGTGATCGCTTTCCCGGCGCCGCGCGAGCGGCCGGGACGGCGGCGGGTGTGGGTGACGCTGGGGGCGCTGGCCGCCTCGGTCGCGCTGGCGCTGGCTGCCTCTCCTTCGCTGCTGCTGCGGATGCGCGCCGACTATGCGACGGGCACCGGAGAAATCCGCGACGTCCGGCTGGCCGATGGCAGCGTGGTGCGGCTGGGCGCGCGCAGTGCGATCGATGCGGACTTGTCGGGCGGCGTCCGCCGGGTCCGCCTCCTGGCCGGCGAGGCCTGGTTCGATGTCGCCCGCGATCCCGCGCACCCCTTCGTCGTCGATGCCGATGATGTGGAGACGCGGGTGCTGGGCACCGCGTTCGAGGTTCGTGCGAAGGCGCTGGCGACCGAGGTTGGCGTCGCGCGCGGGCATGTGCGGGTCACCGCCGCCGCCGGTCGCCGCGATCTGCTGCCGGGCGACCGGGTGACGGTCGACCGCGCCGATGGCCGCATGCGCGCGCAGAAAGTGCCGGTCGGCTCGCTGGCCAGCTGGCGCGACGGCCATGTCTTCGCGGACGATGCGACGGTGGGCGAGATCGTCGAGGAACTGCGGCGCTACGACAAGGGCTGGATCGTGCTGGCGGACGGGGCGCTGGCGTCGCGGCGGATCACCGGGCTCTACGATGCGCGCGATCCCGGCCGGGCTCTGGAGGCGGTCGTCGCGCCCGCCGGCGGCACGATCACGCACGTCACCCCGTACCTGACGATCATCCGCGCCCGCTGATCCGGCGTTTTTCACGCCGATGCAGAAAAAATCCGCATCGACGTGAAAAAGATTCGCGAGCGCCCCGTCTACCTCGCGATTGCAACGCAATTGCAATATCAGATCAATCTGGGGGTCATATATGACAATCTTTCTGCGTGGCGGGCTGCGTCCCCGCCGTGATGCTCTGCGCCCTGCGCTGCTGGCGACTGCTCTGGGAACGGGCCTGATCGCCCTGGCCGTTCCGGCCCAGGCGCAGGATGCGGCATCCAGTGCGGGCCAGGCCGCGACGCGCCGCTTCGACATTCCCGCACAGTCGCTGGCGAGCGCGATCAACATGTTCGGCCGCCAGTCCGGTCTGCAGGTCACCGCCGAGGCGGCGGTCGTCAACGGCGTGCGCAGCCAGGCGGTGCAGGGCGACATGCCCGCGATCACCGCGCTCAGCCACATGCTGTCGGGCACCGGCGTCACCTGGCGCATGGCGGGCGGCACGATCGTCCTGATCGCGGCACCGCGCGGCGGCGACGGCGCCGTCCAGCTCGGCTCGGTGCGGGTCGAGGGCGGCGCGGCCGGTACGGGTACTTACTCCGGCTCCCCCGACCTGCCGCCCGCCTATGCCGGCGGCCAGGTCGCCACGGGCGGCCAACTCGGGCTACTGGGCAATGTCGGCGTGATGGACACGCCGTTCAACGTCACCCGCTACACCAGCGAACTGATCGAGAACCAGAACAGCCGCAGCCTGCTCGACGTGCTCGACAACGATCCCTCGATCCGCGCCAGCGGCGCGCGCGACGGCGAGACCACCACCGTCATCCTGCGCGGCTTCGAGCTTACGGGGCGCGAAGTCCTCGTCAACGGCATGTTCGGCGCCTCCGACACGCGCGGCACGATGATCGAGGCGGTCGAGCGGGTCGAGGTCCACAAGGGACCGAGCGCGATGCTCAACGGCGTCAGCCCCTGGGGGTCGTCCTATGGCGGCTCGATCAACTACGTGCTCAAGCGTGCCGGCGACACGCCGCTCAACCGCGTGACGGCGACATATGCCTCGGAAAGCCAGTTCGGCGCCAACCTCGACGTGTCGCGCCGGTTCGGGGCGAACAAGGGCTTCGGCGTGCGCGTCAACGCGGTCTGGCGCGACGGCGCCACCGACGTCGATCACACCGACAACCGCTCGGCCATGCTCGCCGCCGCGCTCGACTATCGCAGCGACGACTTGCGCGTGACGATCGACCTCGGCCACCAGGACCGGCTGCTGAAGGGCGGCTGGAGCAGCACCCGCATCAGCTCCAGCGTCGCCGTGCCCAAGGCACCCGATGCGCGCACCAACTCCAAGCAGAAGTGGGAGTTCTGGGACGGCCAGAACGACTACGCCATCGGCCGCATCGAGTACGACTTCGCGCCGGGCTGGACTGCCGCTGCCGCCTATAGCCGCAACCAGTCGGATGAACTCTACATCCAAGTGATCGACAGCATCAGCAACGCGAACGGCAACAAGAGCGGCTACCCCTACTGGATTCCCGCGCGCAGCCGCAACGAAAGCTACGAAGGCTCGGTCAAGGGCAAGTTCGATACCGGCCCGATCGCGCACAGCGTCTCGGTGATCGCCTCGGCCAACAATGCAAAGCGCGGCCAGCTGAACTACTACATCGCGAACTGCACCACCGGTTGCGCGGCCTCGAACATCTACACCCCGATCTATTACCCGGCGCCCGATACCAGCGCCTTGAGCAAGGATGCCGGGCGCCTGACCTCTCAGTACGACTACGAGGGACAGGCCGTGGCCGACATCATGACCATGGCCGATGACCGCGTCGTGCTGATGGTCGGCGCGCGGCGTCAGAAGGTGGGGCAGAAGACCTTCTCGACCGCCGGTGCCCTGACCCGCCGCTACAACCGCAGCCGCGTGTCGCCCTCGGTCGGGATGGTGGTGAAGCCGGTGGAGAACCTCTCGGTCTATGCCAGCTACATCGAATCGCTCAATCCGGGCGGCATCGCCAGCAGCTACTACGCCAATGCCGGCGACATCTTCATGCCCTTCGTCACCGACCAGTACGAGGCCGGTGTGAAGTACGACCTCGGCACTTTCACCGTCACCGCCGACGTGTTCCAGATCGCGGTGCCGAGCGCGGTCGAAGTGGCCAGCACCACCGGCGGCTCGCCGACGCTCGAATACGACGGCCTGCAGCGCAACCGGGGGATCGAGCTGAACCTGTTCGGCCAGCCCTTCGACCACCTGCGCCTGCTTGGCGGCGTGATGTACCTCGACGCCGAAATGACGAAGACCGAGGGTGGGCTCAACGACGGTCGCCGCGCGCGCGGTTCGCCGGAGTTCAACGTCAACCTCGGCGCCGAATGGGACGTGCCGATGGTGCCGGGCCTGACCGTGACCGGCCGCGTCGTCTACACCAGCCGCGAGTACATCGACCTCACGACCACCAGGGCACGCAGCATCCCTGCCTGGACGCGCGTGGATGCCGGTATCCGCTATGCCTTCGAGGCGGCAGGACGGCCGATGCAGCTGCGCCTGACCGCCGACAACCTGTTCGACCGCAACTACTGGGCGGCGGCGTCGCGCGGGGTGCTGACGATGGGGGCGCCGCGCTCGATCCGCGCGTCGCTCGCCATCGACTTCTGACCGGGGCGATGGCCTATCGCCAATCCCCGGCGGACCGCCTGCGCGGGTTGTCGATCACGCTCCTCCTGCACGTCTGTGCGGGGGGAGCGTTGCTCGTCGGGTGGTCGTTCGCGGCGGCGGCGCCGCCGCTGCGCGATCCGCTGACGGTGATCGACCTTGCCGCCCCCGCCTCGCCGCCCCAGCCCGAGCGGGACACCCGCAAGGATGCGCCCGAGCCGGTGGAGCAGCAGGATCCGTCGCCGCCCGTGCCCCGGCGGATCGAGGTGCCGCAGGCCGCGGTCACGCTCGCCCCGCCGCTGCCGGCGGCGCGCCCCGTGGAGGCCACGCCGCCGCGACCAGCGCAGGCGGAGGCGGCCGCGCCAAAGGCGATCGAGGCGCCGCCCGCCGCCACCGTGTCCTCCAACGCCCCCGACAGCTGGGAAGGCCGCGTCCTTGCCCGGCTCGCCAGCCGCAAGCGTTATCCGGGCACGGCCCGCGCGCGGCGCGAACAGGGGGTCGTCTGGGTCCGCATCACTATGGACCGCAAGGGCCGCGTGCTCTCCGCCGTGCTGGCACAGGGATCGGGCAGCGCCGGGCTCGACCGCGAGGCGCTGGCCCTCCCGCGCCGCGCGGACCCGCTGCCCGAGCCACCGAAGGAGCGCGGCGGAGAGACGCTGGACCTGGTGGTGCCGGTCGAATTCATGCTGCCGCGCTGAAGCTCAAAGCACCCGCAGGAAGGCGACGAGCGCCTCGCGGTCCTCACGCGTCAGGTCGCGGGGCTTCAGCAGCGGATCGGCCTGCGGCGGCGGCGCGGCCTCGCCCGCCGCCTGTCGCTCCGGGTTCGGTCCGCCGCCGCCGGCGTAGAACATCACCACCGGCTCCAGGAACGGGAAGAAGCCGTTGTGCATGTAGGGCCGGGTATGGATCAGCCCGCGCAGGGTGGGGGTGCGGAACGCCCCCACGTCCTGTGCCCGCCCGGTGACCAGCCAGCGCCCGAGATCCTGCCGCGCCGTGCCGTAGAAGCCGAGGCCCAGGTTGTGGAAGCGATCGTCCGTCAACAGCGCGCCGCTGTGGCAGTTGGCGCATCCGGCCTTCGTGCGGAAAAGGTGAAGGCCCCGAAGCTCCTGGTCGCTCAGCACGCCGGGCCCTTGGGCGAACACCCGGTCCCAGCGGTTGCGGGGCGGGGCCAGGCTGCGCTCGTAGGCGGCGATCATCGCGGCGATATCGGCCAGGCGAATCCGGCGCGAGCCGATCAGGCCCGCGAAGGCCTGCCGGTAGCCGGGCTGCCGGTTGATCCATCGCTCGACGCGGGCCCGGTCGCCGGCCATCTCCAGCGGATCGGACAGCGGCCCCAGCACCTGCCCTTCCAGCGAGGCCTCGCGCCCGTCCCAGAACAGGGCGTGCGTCCATCGCGCCGCGAACAGCGCCGGGGCATTGCGGCGCCCGCGCTGGCGATCGTGGCCGAACGAGGTCCGCAGCCCGTCCGTGAACCCCATCTCGGCATTGTGGCACGAGGCGCAGGCGATCTGGCCGGAACCGGAAAGCCGGGGCTCCTCGAACAGTCGCTGCCCGAGCGCGATCCGTGCCGCATCGGCCGGAGACGCTTCCGGCGTTTCGGGCACCGGCGCGAATTCGGTGAAACGGGCGCCGGGTTCGAGCCATGGGCGGGGCCAGCTCTGCGGCGGTCCCGCATAGAGCGCCCGCAGTGCCGCGTCCGGCGGGGCCGGGGCGCCGGTCGCCCGCAGCGCGACCAGCAGTACCCCGGTGGAGGCCGCGAGCACGGCGCGGCGGATGGTGGAAGCAGGCACGGGTTCACTCGCACGATGGACGGGCCCCCATAGACGCGCGAGCGGGCGATTGTTTTCAGGTCTTCGAATCGAAACGCGGAGCGCGTTCGAAATCCGCCTTGCCGAACGGGCGGTCGCGGAACAGGTAGCCATAATAGAACGCGCGCAGGCGGCGGTGATAGTCGCGGATATGGTCGCGATAGGCGATCTGGGCGGCGAGGTCGGTCCGCGCCATCCGGGTCAGCAGCGCCTGCACGCCGACCGAAGGCAGTATCCAGCCGAGGCCGCGCGCGGCCCGGTCGCGGGTTTCGAGGCCCTGGCGATAGGCGTGAACCTTGGCGGACACGCTCTCGTCGCCGACCTGGTGGAAGGCGAAGTACCACTTGTAGTGGAACGCCGTGCCCAAAGGCGCGGAATCGGCCCACTGCGGGTGGCTGGCGTAGAACCGGCGCATCGTCTCCTCGCGCGGGATGTCCCACGCGTGGTTGACGGCCTCGCGCTGGGCGAGGGCGATCTCGGCGCCCTGTTCCAGCGGGACCGCACGGTCGATCGCGACGTGGCCGAGCGTCGGCAGGACGAGGACGAGCACCAGCCAGAGCGCGGCCAGGCTGGCGGCATTGGCGACGCTGCTCCAGCGAAGGCGCCCGACCAGAGCACAAAGGCCGGCCCAGAACAGCAGGTAGGCGAGGATCAGCAGCAGGATCGCGAGGATTGCCGTCGCTTCCACGCCCGAGATCGCGGCGGTAAAGGCGAAGGGTACGCCGAGCACGGACCAGAGCAGCGCGAGGCGAAGCCATGCGCGGCGGCGCCACAAGGCCGCGCCGCCGTGCGGCAGCGCCGCCAGGGTACGCCATCGCCCGGCTTCGCGCTCGGCCGAAATCAGGTCATGGCACAAGGCGATGACGAAGAGCGGGGCCAGGAACACCAGCACGAAGGCGAAGTCGAAGCGGCCGGGCAGGGCCAGTTCGGGGTTGAAGGTGTCGCCGTCGTATATCTGCGCTTCAAGCCCCAGCGCCCGCACGCGAAGAATGTAGGGCGCCACGTCGCGCATCCCCAGCGCTGCGAAGGCCAGCGGGGCAGGCGCGTCCCAGGTCGGGTGGAAGCTGTAGTAGGCGGCGCTCCCGGCATCCTTCTGCTTGTCGACCCAGGCGGCGATGGCGCCGATGTCCTCGGCCTGCGCGGCGGGAATGGCGGCGATGGCGGCGCGCTGGCGAGATGTCTCGGCCATTCCGGCGGCCAGCGCGGCCACGGTCAGCACTGCGAGCAGGGCGAGCGCGATGACGGCAAGGCGCTGGCGCAGCAGCAGGCGGGCTTCATGCATCCACAAGGTCATTGGCGCGCTCCCATGCGGCGGGTGGCGAAGGCGAGCAGGGCTCCGGCAAGCCCAAGCCAGCCCAGGATCACGACAAGTCCGGGCAGCGCCCGCGCCGCGAGCGCCGCACCGCCGGGCGCGTGATACGTGAAGTCGGGCATGTCACCCCAGTTTCCGGCGCCGATGCGCTTGCGGCGGTCGGCGCCCGCATCGCTGGCGGTGTCATCGGCGTAAGTGACGCCGTCCGCCTGCAGCCGGTTGAGGCGCTGGACCAGATCATAGCGATAGGCCTCGGCCTGTTCGAGAAAGCCGCGATGGGCCGCGAAATCGGTCCCCGCCGCCGCCATCGACAGCGAGCGCAGCGCGATCGCCGGGCTGACCACGCCCACCGCGCGGATCATGGCGTTCTGCCTCTGCTGCGCGGCATGGCTCTCGCCGCTGTAGCGGTCGAACAGGGCGGAGGTGATCCGCTCGCCCTCCATCGCCAGCAGGCCCTTGTAGTTGACCGGCAGGTCTTCCACCCGCGCCACGCCGTGGCGCCGCAGGACCGATCGCTTGAACGCGGCGAAGTGCGGATCATCGGGGTTGTGGGCATCGCCCAGCCTGCGCAAGTCGCGGGCGATCGCCACCTCGGTCTGGAGGCGGTTCTGCAGCGGCACCGCCGCGCTGGCAACGTCGGGCGCGACGCGCGGCAGCAGCACCACGCTCACCGCCCAGATCGCGACAAGCGCGAGCAGTGCGTCGCGGCTGCGGCCCGCCAGCGCGGAAACCAGTACGATGACGGTGACCCACAGCAGCAGCCATGCGCCATAGCCCAGCACGATCGCCGCCGTCGGCAGGATCGCGGCGCCGGATGTCGCCGCCAGCACCGCAAGGCCCAGGAATGCAGGCAGCGCCACCAGCAGGGCGACCGTGCCAAGCGCGCGCAGCTTGCCGCGCACGATCGCCCCGCGCGCGGCGCCCTGCATCATCAGCACGCGCAAGGTGCCGCGTTCGGTCTCACGCGCGATGGCGCCGTAGCCGAGGAAGATCAGCAGGAGCGGCGCCACGGTCTGCAGCACGAAGGCCGGGGTCAACTGGCCGAAGCGCACCAGCAGCGTGCTCTGGTTGACGTCGCCGAAGTTCGCGGTGTTCTGCCGGTGGCCTTCGAGGAACATCGAATTGCCGGTGAAGGCATCGACGCCCGGATCGAAGGCGGCAAGCGCGCTCAGCGGGCGAAAGATGAAGGTGCCGTAGTGGACCATGCGGTGCGGATGCCGATCGGGCTGCGCATCGAAGGCCTGTTCGGCCGCATGCTGGTGGCGGGCGCGCAAGTCCTCGATCCCACGCTGGTGCGCCCAGGAACTCGCCACCGCCACCAGCGTGAGCAGCACCAGCAGGGCGCAGGCGATCACGGCCACGCGGTTGCGGCGCATCAGCCGCAATTCGTCGCGGGCGACCAGAGCCGCCGCGTTCATGCCGCCAGCCCTTGCGCGGCGACCGCGAAGCGGGCGTGCAGCGCGCGCACATCGAAACGCCCGGGGCCTTGCGCGGCCACGTCCTCGACGATGCGTCCGGATTCGAGGAAGCAGATGCGGTCGGAGATATCGGCGGCGCCGAGCAGGTCGTGCGTCACCATCAGCACCGCCGTGCCGCGTGCGCGCACCGCAAGGACGAGCGCGTTGAAGTCAGCCGTGGCGCGCGGGTCGAGGCCGGAGGTGGGCTCGTCGAGCAGCAGCACCGGCACTTCGCGCAGCAGGGCGACGGCGATGGCCACCTTCTGGCGCATGCCCTTCGAAAAGGCACCGAGGCGCTGGTCCCAGCCGCGCTCCTGCAGTCCGGCGGCGGCGAAAGCCCCGGCGATGGCCGTGCGGTCCTGGTTTCCGCCGGAAAGCGCCAGCAGGTACTGCGCGTTCTCCACGGCGGTCAGGTGCTCGTACAGCGCGACGTTCTCGGGGAGATAGGCGATGCGGCGCCGGGCTTCGTCGGGCGTGGTGCCGGGATCGATATCGCAGACCGAGACACGGCCCGAACGCGCCTTCACGAAGCCGAGCAGCGCCGACAGCGTGGTCGACTTGCCTGCGCCATTGCCACCGAGCAGGGCCGTCACGCTTCCCGCCGGCACGGACAGGGAAAGTCCATCCAGAACGCGGTGGTCGCCGTAAGTCACGGCAAGCTTCTCGGTCATAATCGGCGGCGGGGTTTCGGTCATAATGTTTCCCGATCATTGCTGAAAACGTGGGATTTCTGCGGATTTCACGGCTTCCTGCCTTAATGAAGGTTATGATGCAACATATCATTGACGACCCGTCTACGGCCTGACAGAAGCCCGACCCGATCGAGGGGGCACGTCGCTCTCGCGGCCTGTTCATCGTGGGGATCGCATGCTTCGTTTTGCCAAGGACCGCCGGCTGCTGGCCGGAACTCTGCCGTTCGCCATGGCGCTGGCGCCCTGCGGCGAAGCCGGAGCCGAAGAGGCCGGGTTCGAGGGCGAGGAGCGCAGCGAAGTGATCACGGTGACCGGCGTGCGCCAGGCTTATCGCGGCAACTTCGCGGTTTCGGAAATCCCGCAGTCGATCGCCGAGATCGACGCGGAGACGCTGGAGCAGAACGGCATCCAGCGCCTGACCGACGCGCTCGACCTCAATGCCTCGGTCGTGCGGCAGAACACGCTGGGCGGCCTATGGGATTCCTTCGCGATCCGCGGTTTCGCGGGGGATGAGAACATGCCGAGCGGCTACCTCGTCAATGGGTTCAACGGTGGGCGCGGTTTCGGCGGGCAGCGCGATGCGGCGGGGATCGAGCGGGTCGAGGTGCTCAAGGGCCCCGCCGCGGCGCTGGTCGGGCGCGGCGAGCCGGGCGGCACGATCAACCTGGTGACCAAACAGGCCGAAATCGGCCGCACGTTCGGCAGCGCCGCGATCCAGTACGGCAGCTGGGGCCGGGTGCGCGGCGAGGCGGACGTCAACGTCGCGCTGACCGGCGGCCTCACCGCGCGCCTGATCGGCTATGCCGAGGATGGCGACACTTTCCGCGATCACGTCCACCAGATGCGCTGGGGCTTCCTGCCCTCGATCGGGCTGGCGATCGGCCCCGATACCCGGCTGACGTACGACTTCGAGAAGACCCGCGTGGAAGTGCCGTTCGATCGCGGGATCGTGGTGCTGGACGGCGATTTCGGCACCGTGCCGCGTTCGCGCTTCCTGGGCGAGCCGGGGGACGGCGATACCGTGGCGCGCGCGCAGGGGCACCAGCTTCGCCTGCAGCATGAATTCAGCGATCGCTGGAGCCTGCTGGTCGGCGGCAGCATCCGCGACACGCTGCTTACCGGTTCCTCATCGGACGCCGAGACGGTCGCCTCGCGCCAGGCGCTTTACGGCGATGGCCGCTCGCTTTCGCGCCAGCGCCGCTCGCGCCGGTACGATGCGGAGCACAAGGTCGTCCGCGCCGAACTCGCGGGCGAATTCGAAACCGGTGCGCTGCGCCACCGCGTGCTGATCGGCGCCGACCATGACGAGTTCACTTACGTGAACTACTTCACCCGCTATCGCCCGCCGACGCTGGCCTCCAACCCGACCGAGCAGCAGGGCAACGTCATCGACATCCTCGATCCGGTCTATGGCCGCTTTCCGCTGCCGACCACCTCCGTCATCACCGATCGCACCGACCGCCAGCGCGCGACGGGCGCCTATGTGCAGGACCAGGTCGCGGTCACCGAGCGGCTGCAGGTCCGCATCGGGGGGCGCTACGACCGGGTGACGCTGGAGACCGACAATCGCCTGAGCGGCGTCAACAGCCGCCGCAAGCACAGCCGCTTCAGCCCGCAGGCGGGCATGGTCTACAGGCTGAGCGATCCGCTGACGGTCTATGCCGCCTATGGACAGGGCTTCCGCGCCAATGTCGGCACCGACGTGAACGGCGTGATCTTCGATCCCGAGACCAGCGAATCGATCGAGGCGGGGCTGAAGCTCACCCTGCTGGGCGGCGCGCTCAACGGGACGCTGGCGGCGTTCCAGTTGACCAAGGCCAACGTGCTGGCCACCGACCCCAATTCTCCCGGCTATTCGCTGGCCATCGGCAAGGCGCGCAGCCGGGGCGTCGAGTTCGACCTGAACGGCCGCCTGCCGGGCGGCATCGACGTGCTGCTCAGCTATGCCTACGTGGATGCCGAGGCGCGTTCGAGCATGAAGGATCCGAACTACCAGCTTCAGATCAGCCCCGGCGATCCGCTCATCAATATTCCCAGGCACAACCTCAACCTGCAGCTCTCCAGGGCTTTCGCGATCGGCCGGCGCAAGGCGCAGATCGGCGCGGGGATGCAGCATGTCGGCAAGCGATCGGGAGAGACGGGCACCGGCTTCATGCTGCCCTCGCACACGCTGTTCCGCCTGTTCGGCAAGGTGGAGGTGCTGGAGCAGCTCGAACTGTTCGGCTCGGTGACCAATCTGTTCGACGAACACTGGTACGCCAACAGCTATTCGCCCTTGTGGGTGCAGCCCGGCACGCCGCGCAGCGGCACCGTCGGCCTGCGCGCCCGGTTCTGAAGGGCTGGACGGATCGATGTTGAAGTTCGCCGTTCTCGCCGCCTCTCTCGCCGCTGCCGCAACCAACGCTGCTGCGGCAGAGCCGTCACCGCCCGCCGTGCTGCCGCCCGCGCTTGCGTGGTCGGGGGCGAGCGGGAAGCTGGTCGTCCCGGCGGACGATCCGTGGATCACCCCCGCCGAGGCCGCCGGTTTCCGCACCACGCCGCGCTACGACGAGGTGCGCGGCTGGCTCGACAAGCTGGCCCGGGCCTCGCCGCTGATCCGTGTGGAGAGCTTCGGCAAGACCGGCGAAGGCCGCGACCTGCTGATGGTGCGTGCCAGTAATTCCGGAACCGGCAAGGGCGGTTCCGGCAAGCCCGTCGTGCTCGTGCAGGCAGGCATCCACGCGGGCGAGATCGACGGCAAGGACGCGGGCCTCATGCTGCTGCGCGACATCGCGATGCGCGGCAAGCAGGGCCTGCTCGACAAGGTCGACCTGGTCTTCGTGCCGATCCTCAACATCGACGGGCACGAACGGGCGAGCCCGTGGAACTTCCTCCATGTGCGCGGCCCCGAGGCCAAGGGCACCGAGGGCAACGCGCGCGGCATCAACCTCAATCGCGACTACGCCAAGCTCGACACGCCCGAAGTGCGCGCCATGGTGGCGCTGCTGCGGCGGCTGGACCCTGTGCTCTATATCGACTGCCACGTCAGCGGCGGCTTCGACATGCAGTACGACGTGACGTACACATATGCCGGGTGGGGCAAATATGCGCGCCACCGCGCCACCGCGCTCTGGCTGGAGCAGCGCTTCGGCCCCGGCGTAAAGGCCGCACTGACCCGCGCCGGGCACGAGCCGGCCATCTACCCCAGCCCGATCGACACGCGCGATCCGGGCAAGGGCATCCGCTACAGCCCCGAAGGCCCGCGCTACTCGACCGGCTACGGCGACTTCATCGGCGTGCCGACGGTGCTGGTCGAGAACCACATGCTCAAGCCCTATCGCCAGCGCGTGCTGGGCACTTACGTGCTGCTGGAGGCTGCCCTGAAGCTGGCGGCGCAGGACGCCGGCCGTATCGCCGAGGCCAAGGCGATCGACCGCGCCGATCGCCCGGTGCGCCTGCTCACGCGGTGGGCACCCGCGCAGCAGCCGATCGGCTGGGTGGACAAGTTCAAGGGTGTCGCCTTCGAGACGTATGCCTCGCCGGCGACCGGCCGGCTGGAGCAACGTTTCACCGGCAGGCGGATCACGTTCCGGATGCCGATCATCGGCCAGGACGCGGTGGAATCGGTTCGCCTGCCCCAGGCCTGGCTGATCCCGGCGGCCCAGACCGAAGCGATCGAAAAGTTGCGGCTCCACGGTATCGCTTTCGAGCCGCTTGCCGAGGATCGGACGCTGCCGATCGACACGGTGTACCTTCATGACGTGAAGCTGGCCCCCGCTCGCGACGGGCGCATTCCGGTGCAGGCGCGCTTCACGCACGAGGCGGGCGAGGCGACCATCCCGGCGGGTACGATACGCGTTCCCGCCGACCAGCCGCTCGGCCTGTTGGCGGCGGCGCTGCTGGAGCCGGAAAGCCAGGACAGCTTCCTCGCCTGGGGCCTGTTTCCCGAAGTGCTGTCCGCACCGGCGGGGACCGAGGATTTCGTGATGGCGCCGATCCTCGACGCGCTGCTGGCCTCGGACGCCAAGGTGCGCGCGGATTTCGATCGCAAGCTGGCGGCCGATCCGGAATTCGCCGGGGACGCCGACGCCCGGATGACATGGCTGGCCGCGCGGCTGCCCCATCGCGATGCGTTCAGTCGCGCCTATCCGGTAGGACGGGAAATGCGGGAACGTCAGCCCGAGTGAGTTCCGCGTGTCCGGACTTCCCGCGAATGGCCTCTCAAGCCCGGGCGGCGAAGATCATCCGGCCCTTGCCGAGGAAGGAGAACACATCGTCGAGCTTGTTCTCGCCCACGGCGAAACAGCCCTGGCTGCGGCCGAGCTTGCCATGGGCGCGGATCATGTCCTCATTGGCGTACCATGCGCTATGGATCACGACCGCGCGATCCAGCGCGTTGCTGTTGGTGGCGTCGAGGCCGATCAGCCGCTGCGAGCGCCCGTGCTTGCCCACGTAATAGTCCTCGGTCAGGAAGGCTCCTTCGCTCGACGCGTTGGAGCCGAATGCGTTGGAGAACCGCTCTACGAATCCGGTATGGTGCGGGTCGGAGCCGGACCCATGTGCCACCAGCAGCCGAGAGGCCTTGCCATCGACGACGTCGAGGAAGTGCATCCGCATATCGGAGGAGGACGCCGAAAAATCGACGATGGCGATCCGGTCGCGCGCCTTGATCCGGGCGGAATGCCGGTCGAGCGACGCGAGGGCCTTGCGCAAGAGGCCGGGATCGACCGTCGAGAACGCCCTTGGCGGACGGTCGCCGCGCACGGCTGCGGGTATGCTGGGCGCCGTTGCTGCCGGCGCGCCGGGCATCGCGCCCGCCGCGGTGGATTTCAGGGGCGAAGAAGAACGCGAGCAGGCGCCGACCACCATGGCCGCGCCAGCCATCATCATCGCCCTGCGATGCATTGTGGTTTCATGCTGGGCCATGAGCGCGATATGGGGACGGGCCCGGCGAATGGAAGAGGGGAATTACCCTTAATAAACAATGGAATATGGTCAGTCGTGCACATTTTCGGATCGACCGGGCATGGATCGACCCGGCAAAAGATGGCCCGCCGTCCGCCCGCAAGGGCATCCGTCCGGCCACCGGGCGGCAAGTGCAGGCGCCGTCGCCGCTACCGGTCAATCGGCGTCCGGATCGTCCCTGCGCCCGCGCAGCGCCGCGATAACTTCGCGCATCGTCTCGGTGTCGCGCAGGTTGAGGTCGCGCTGGGGGAAGGGCACCTTGATGCCGTTGTCCCGCATGAGCCTCCACAACCCCTTCAGGACGTCGGAACGCACGTTTCCGGTGCCTTCCTCGGGGTCGGTGATCCAGACGTGGATCACGAAAGCGACACCGTTCTCGGCGAAGCTATCCAGCCAGACGGTCGGCGGCGGGGCCTTCAGCACCCGCTTCACCGATCCCGCTGCCTCCAGCATCAGCGTCTCGGCAAGCGCGATGTCGGATGTGTAAGGCACCACCACGGGAACCTGGATACGCACGTTCTTCGACGAGTATGACCAGTTCTCCACCTGATTGATCATCAGGTTCTCGTTGGGGATCAGGTATTCCTTCTGGTCGCGCGTGGTGAGCGAGACGGCGCGGATGCCGATGCGGCGGATCTGGCCGAAGGTATACTTGCCGCCCTGGTCGGTGATGGCGATGACGTCGCCCGGCTTGATCGACTTGTCCATCAGCAGGATGATCCCGGCGATCAGGTTGCCGAAGGTCTTCTGCAGGCCGAAGCCGATCGCCAGCCCGAACGCCCCCGAGAACACCGTCAGCGCGGTCAGGTCCAGCCCCAGCACGTCCAGCCCGACGAGGATCGCCACCGTCCAGATCAGGATCGCGGCCATCTTCTCGATCAGCAGCCGCTGCGTCAGATCGAGCCGGGTGGCGCGCGCCAGCAGGCGGCTCGACAGGCGGCTGGCGCCCCAGGCGATCGAGATGACCAGCGCCAGAACCCCGACGACGACCACGAAGTCCCACACCGAGAATCGCGTCGCCCCGACCTGGACCGCCAGCCCGTCGAGCGTGTCGATCACGCCGCCCACGGCGTCGCTGCGGGCCGAGACGACCTTGCGGATGCCTTCGGCGCCCGCCATCGGCTCGGCATGGCCGGTCGCCATGGCGGTCGCCGTCGCGGTGGGGCCCGGCGTCGTGACGGCGGCGGTCAGGGGGTTCGCCACGCGGCCAGTGCCTGCTCGATGTCGGCGATGAGGTCGGCGGACGCCTCCAGCCCGATGGCAAGGCGCACGCCGTGGCGGTCGGCGGCGTCGGCAGGTGCCGGCGGCCAGGCCATGCGGCTGCGGTAGGCGGTCGGCTCGATCGGGATGGCGAGGCTTTCGAACCCGCCCCAGGAATAGCCGATGCCGAACAGGCCCAGCGCATCGATGAAGCGGTTGCGCGCGGCGGCGTCACCGCCCCGGAACACGAAGCTGAACAGGCCGCAGCCACCGGTGAAGTCGCGCCGCCACAGATCGTGGCCGGGCGCGCCCGGCAGCATCGGGCAGAGCACTTGCGCCACTTCCGGCCGGCCGGCCAGCCACTGCGCCACCGCCAGCGCGCTCTGCGTCTCGTGCGCCAGCCGCAAGTGCAGGGTGCGCAGGCCGCGCAGTGCCAGCGCGGCGTCGTCGGGCGAGACCACGTTGCCCAGCTGCTGCGCCCGCGCGCGCAGTTTCTCGTAAAGCGCCGCGCCCGCGCTGGCGCTGCCCATCATCAGGTCCGAATGGCCGCCGACATGCTTGGTCAGCGCCATCAGCGTGATGTCGATCCCGTGCTCCAGCGCGGCGAAGCCCAGCGGGCTCGCCCAGGTGTTGTCGAGCACCGAGACGGCGCCCTTCTCGCGCGCGATACGGGCGAGGGCGGGCAGGTCGCACATCTCCATCGACAGGCTGCCCGGCGCCTCCAGCAGCACCGCGCGGGTGCGCTCGCAGAAGGCGTCGGCATAGCCGTCGAGGTCGAGCGGGTCGAAGAAGCGCGGCTCGATCCCGAGGTCGGTCAGCAGGCCCTTGCCCATCGACCGGGTCGGGTCATAGGCGTTGTCGCTGATGAGCACGACGTCGCCCGGCCGCAGCAGCGTCAGCATGACCCCGGCGATCGCGGAAACGCCGGAGGGGTAGAGCATCGTCCCCGCCGCGCCCGGTTCCAGCGCGGTGAGCGCGTCGGCGAGCGCCCATTGCGTCGGCGCGCCCCGGCGGCCGTAGAAGAAGCGGCCGTCCTCGTTGGTGCGCGGCCCCTGAGCCAGCGCGGTGGTATCGGCGTAGAGATGCGTGCTGGCGCGCCAGACGGGCGGATTGACCACCGGCCCGGTCCATTCGGGGCGCCGCCCGGCACCGACGATCCGGGTCGCTGCCTCAAGGTCGTCCGGGCGCTTGCTGTTATCCAATGTCATCTCCGCTGTTCAGGCGGCGACACTAGGACATTTTTCGCGGGCGGGGGAAGCGTTTACCGTGCGGACGCGGCGCCGTCACACCGCGCGGCGCAGCGGGGAGAGGTCCACGGCATAGGCGCGCGCGGCCTCCACCTCGCGCGCGGCGAGGTCGCGGTGATCGCGCGGGCCGGTGTCGAGGCGCAGCGGGGTGAGCGCGTCGCCGCCCGTGAGCCCAACGGTGTAGACCCGCCGCAGCGCCGTGTCGCCCGCCACCAGGCACAGCCGCACCAGCGGCACGAACAGCGAGGCGTCGCCCTGCCGCACCGGCCGGATCGCGCCGAGCGGCAGCAGGATCTCGCCCGTCACCGCCACGCTCTCTCCCGGTGCCAGCGCGGGCAGCGGCTTGAGCGTGGCGAGCAGGTCGGCGGGCGGCGCCAGTTGCTCCTCGGGAGGAATCGAGCCGTGGGCGCCGATCATGTCGCCCAGCAGGTGCCCGGCGGGGAAGTCGGCGGCGAGGTCGGCTCCGGCCCGCACGGTGACGCGGTACTGCAGCGTCGCGTAGACCAGCGACAGGCGCAGGCCCAGCGGTTCGAATTCCAGCACCGGCGCGTCCGCCGTCGCGGCCGGGAGCGCGGGCGCAGGAGGCGGTGGCGGGGCGGGAGCAGGCGGGGGCGCGGCTACTTCCGGTTCGGCCGCTTCGGGCTCGATGGGGACCGGCTCTTCCCATTCGGCGGCGGCACGGGACCGGCGGCGCAGCACCGCCAGCAGGCCGAGGGCGGCGAGCAGCACCAGCGCCGCCGCCCACCACCACGCCGGCCACCCGGCATCCGCGCCGGCATCCGAAGTTGTCGGCGCAGTCGGGGACGCCGTGGCGGGCTGGGGCGTCGGCGTGGCGGCGGGCGCGGTGTCGGCCTCGGGGCTCGGCTGCGCTTCGGGCGCCGGAGCCTGCGGCGTGGTGGATGCCTCGGGCGTGGGCGTCGCGGTGGCCGCCGGGCGCGGCGGCGGCGTGCTCGCTGCCTGGTGCGGTGTCGGCGCTGCGGCGGAGGGCGCAGCGCTCGGCCGGGCGGCGGGGGCGACGACAGGCGGGGGCGGGGTGATCGTCGGCACCGGAGCGGCAGGCGCCTCGCCGGGCCGCACGACCGGGTTCTGGGCATCGACCGGCCCCTGTCCGCGCGGGGTCGGCGTCCCGCTCGGTTCGGGCAGGCTCCACGAGTTGACCGACTGCGCCCTGGCCGAAGTGCCGAATACCGGCCCCAATACCGGAACGGGCATCGGCGCGGCGAGCGCCGCCAGGATAAGCGCCGTCGCGGCCGCGTGCGCTGGTTTGAAAAACGTGCCCCTCATGATCCCCCGGCATTCGCCTAATTCGGTGTGAACGAGGCGTTAATGCCTCGCGCGGGGAGAGCAAGCCCGGATGCGCTCCCGGACGAGCCGTTCCCTGCGCGCCGCCGCCTGCGCGCGCTCTTGCGCGGGGCGCGTATTGGAGGCATGGCCGGGACCATGAACGACAGCTCCATTCCTTCCATGCCGCTGCATCTGGGCCAGCAGAGCGCGCTTCCCGCCTCGCCCGAGCAGGCGGTGCTCGACTACGTGCCCAACCCGCGCGTCGGCTCGCTTTATCTGGTGCGCTTCGCCGCGCCGGAGTTCACCTCGCTGTGCCCGGTCACCGGCCAGCCCGATTTCGCGCATCTCGTGATCGACTATGCCCCGGGCGAGACGATCGTGGAATCCAAGAGCCTCAAGCTGTTCCTCGGTTCCTTCCGCAATCATGCGGGCTTCCACGAGGACGTCACCGTCGGCATCGGCCAGCGCCTGTTCGACGAGATGAAGCCGCGCTGGCTGCGCATCGGCGGCTACTGGTATCCGCGCGGCGGCATTCCGATCGACGTGTTCTGGCAGTCCGACGCGCCGCCCGCCGGGCTGTGGGTGCCCGACCAGGGCGTGCAGGGCTATCGCGGGCGGGGTTGAGATCGCCTCGCTTCCAGCTTTTCCCCTGCCACCGCTCATGCTGAGCGTGTCGAGGCATCGGACGCAGTGTCTTGCCTCGGGGCCTTCGACAAGCTCAGGCTGAGCGGGATTGGTGAGGTCAGAGTTTGCTGGATTTGCGGGGATTTTCAAAACCCCGCGCTGGCAAATCGCGCACCATTGACCCGCGTGAGGTCCACGGTGCCCTTGCCGATCGAGGCCATCTGCGTGCTGGTGAGGCACTGGGCGTAGACCGTGGGCGCCTCGGCCTTGCGCGCGGCCTCGGTGGCGAGGGCGTCGTCGAGGCGGGCGTCGCACTGGGTGCGGTCCTGGTAAGTCTGGACGGGCGTTTCGAGGCGCTGGCAGGCAGTGCCGTCGTCCGAGCAGGCGAACAGTGCAAGGGCGAAGAGAGTAGCGCTCATGGGGGCAGTCTCCTTTCATGGAGAGAACGGCCCGGCGCCCCGATGTATCCCGCCGCCGCCAGAAAAAGGTGCTGGAACCATGGACCGCCGCATGCGTAATACGCGGCTCATGGACCAGACCAAAGCCAAGCTCATCATCCGCGAAGCGACCGTCGCAGACGCCGCCGCGATCGCCCGCCTCTCCGTCAAGGTCTACGGCAAGGCCGACGCCTTCACCCGCGCCGAAATCCGCGGCCAGGTCATCAATTTCCCCGAAGGCCAGTTCGTCGCCGAATACGAAGGCAAGGTCGTCGGCCACTGCGCGACGATGATCGTGACGTCCGACCTCGCCTTCAAGCCGCATACCTGGGAAGAGATCAGCAACGGCGGCTATGGCCGTCCCCCTGCGCCCGAGGGCGACGTGCTCTATGGCTTCGAGGTCTGCGTCGATCCCGATTACCGCCGCCTGCGCATCGGCCAGCGCCTCTATCGCAAGCGCCGCGAGGTGTGCCAGTATTTCGAGCTGAAGGGCATCGCTTTCGCGGGCCGCATGCCCGGCTATTACCGCCGCAAGCGCGCCTATCCCGATCCGGCCGACTACGTGCAGGCGGTGCGTGACAAGAAGATCCGCGACCAGGTCATCAACTTCCAGATGAACGAGGGCTACGAGCCGCGCGGCATCCTGCCCGACTACATCCCCACCGACCGCGAGAGCGGCGGCAATGCCGTCCTCATGTACTGGACCAACCCGCTCGCCCCGCTCGATACGGGCAAGTCGGTGCCCGGCCTCAAGGAGCGCGTGCCCTCCAGCGTGCGCGTCGCCACCGTGCAGTTCCAGATGCGCAAGATCGCCACGATCGACGAGTTCGAGGCCCAGGTCGAATACTGGATCGACGTCGCCGCCGATTACGAAAGCGACTTCGTGGTGTTCCCCGAACTGTTCACCCTCGAACTGCTGTCCATCGAGGAAACCAAGCTGCAGCCGGTCGAGGCGATCGAGAAGATCGCCGAGTACACCGAGCGCTTCGTGGAATTCATGGCGCGCATGGCGGTCAGCTACAACATCAACATCATCGGCGGCTCGCACCCCACCCGCGTGAAGCTGAAGGGCGGCAAGAGCGAGATCCGCAACATCGCCTATACCTTCCTGCGTGACGGCGCGGTGCACGAGACGCAGAAGCTGCACCCCACCCCTTCCGAACGGCGCTGGTGGAACATCAAGGGCGGTTACGGCGCCAACGTGATCCCCACCGACTGCGGGCCGATCGGGGTGATGATCTGCTACGACAGCGAGTTCCCCGAACTGGCCCGCCACCTCGTCAACCAGGGCGCGCTGATGCTGTTCGTGCCGTTCTGCACCGACGAGCGGCGCGGCTACTTGCGCGTGCGCTACTGCGCGCAGGCCCGCGCGGTGGAGAACCAGTGCTACGTCGTCACCTCGGGCGTGGTGGGCAACCTGCCCAACGTCGAGAACATGGACGTCCACTATGCCGAAAGCGCGATCCTGACGCCGAGCGACTTCCCGTTCTCCCGCGACGGGGTGGCGGCGGAAGCGGCGGCCAATACCGAGACGATCGCGATCGCCGATCTCAGCCTGGACGCGCTGCTGACCGCGCGCCAGTCTGGCGCGGTGCAGAATCTCAAGGACCGCCGCTTCGACCTCTACCGCGTGGAGTGGGCGCAGCACTGAGGCGCTTTGCGCGCCGTTGGTACCCTTCAGGTGCCGTTGAGTGCCTTTGAGTGCCCCCCTATGCGGCGGCTGCGGAACGGTCTATGGGCAAAACGTATCCAAAACCGGACGGCGCCATGACCAGAGATCTTCCCGTACCCCAGGGCGCCGCCAGCGAGCGTGTCGCCGATATTCTCGCCGATCGTATCCTTTCGGGCACGCTGCCCCCCGGCGCGCGGATCAAGCAGGACGAACTGGCCGAGGAACTGGCGACCAGCCGCATCCCGGTGCGCGACGCGCTGCGCATCCTGGAGGCGCGCGGGCTCGTCACCATGCGCGCCAATGCCGGCGCGCGCGTCACCAGCCTGACGCGCCGCGACCTGGAGGTGTCCTACGAGATCCGCGAGCGGATCGAGCCGCTGCTGCTTGCCGACAGCGTTCCGCACCTTACCGAGGCGGACCTTGCCGACCTGCGCGCGGTGATGGAGCGCAACGAGCGTACCAGCGACATCGACGAGGCGATCGCGCTGGGCCGCGAATTCCACTGGATCACCTATCGCCGCCACTCGACCCCGCTGCTGGCGCAGATCGTCGAGCGGGTCTGGGACACCACCCAGAGCTACCGCCGCGCCTACATGAAGCTGGCGATCGGCAGCGCTCCGGGCGAAGGCGGGCACAAGAGCGAAGGCGGGCGCACGCACGACCTCGAGCACCAGCTGCTCTACGACGCGATCGCCAAGCGCGAGGTCGAGACCGCGCAGGCGGCGCTCGTCATGCACATCCGCCGCACCCGCACCGCGCTGCTGGCGCGCGGCCACCTCGCGGGTGACGCGATCGCCGGGTGACGGTTTCCAACGCGATGAAATCGCTTTAGAACCCGGCGGCCTTCCCCAAGGTTCGCCCATCGATTCAGGAGAACCTCCCGGCATGATTACCCTCGACCAGTCCCGCACCCTGATCGCCGCCACCCGCGACAGGGGCCGCGCGATGGGGCTCAATCCGCTCACCGTCGTCGTCCTCGACGCCGGGGGGCACCTCGTCGCGATGGAGCGCGAGGACGGCTCCGGCTACGGCCGTCCGGACATCGCCGCCGGCAAGGCGGCGGGCGCGCTGGCGATGGGCGTCTCCAGCCGCAAGCTGGGCGACATCGCCGCCGAGCGCCCGCAATTCATCGCCGCGCTCTCGGCGACGTGGCAGGGCCGGTTGATCCCGGCGGCGGGCGGCGTGCTGGTGCGCGACGCGGCTGGCGCGCTGCTGGGCGCCGTGGGCGTGAGCGGCGACCTCTCCGACAAGGACGAGGAAGCGGCATTCGCGGGCATCGCGGCAGCCGGGCTGCAGGCGGGCTGACCCGGAATATCTTCCTCCCCGAGCTTGCTCGGGGAGGGGGACCGCCGACGCAGTCGGTGGTGGAGGGGGAGGGGCCTTCAGGATTCCCCCTCCGTCAGCCCTGGCGGGCTGCCACCTCCCCGAGCAAGCTCGGGGAGGAATTCAGATACGCGCCTCGTAGATCTCCCGGCCCGGCACCGGCATCTCCACCCTGTAGACGGTGCCGGTGCTCGATTCGGTGAGGAACAGCCAGCGGTTGTCCGGGCCGCCGTATGCCGCATTGGTGGTGTAGCGGCCTTCCGGCACGTCGATCCGCAGCATCGGCTCGCCCCGGTCGGAGAACAGCCAGACCGCTCCGAAGCCGACGTGGCACACCACCAGATTGTCGTTCGCGTCGATGGTCAGGCCATCCGGGCCGGAGCCGCCGGAAAGCTGGATATAGGTGCCGACCTTGGAGATCACCTCGTCCCCCTCGATGCCCGTGGGGTTCACCAGCGGGCAGCGCCACACCGCATTGGCGCGCGTCACCGCCAGGTACAGCGCGGTCCCGGCCTTGTTGAGGACGAGGCCGTTGGGACTGGGAATGCCGTCCAGCATCAGGTCCAGCCGTCCGGTCCCGGCGCGCACCCGGAACAGGCGGCCGTTGGGATTCTGCCAGCCCGATTGCCCCTGGTCGGTGAACCAGACGTCGCCGTTGCGGGCGACGGTGAGGTCGTTGCAGCCCAGGAACGGCTCCAGCAGGTAGCGATCGAACCAGGTTTCCGATGTGCCGGTGGCGGGGTCGCAGATGACCATGCCCTTGTGGTGGTCGGCCACCAGCAGGCGCCCGTCGCTCAGGAACTTCATGCCGTTGGGCTGGCCGTCGTATTCGAAGCCGAGGTCGCAGGTGCCGTCCGGGGCGATGCGGAACAGGCGGCCCCAGGGGATGTCGGTGACCCACAGGTTGCCCCCGGCATCGAACACCGGTCCCTCCAGGAACAC
The DNA here is from genome assembly GCF_036352595.1 of Novosphingobium resinovorum. GTDB lineage: Bacteria > Pseudomonadota > Alphaproteobacteria > Sphingomonadales > Sphingomonadaceae > Novosphingobium > Novosphingobium resinovorum_B. Next base: position 274,573 of record NZ_JAZFAX010000002.1, on the reverse strand, counting down.
CGGCGCCGCCGCGCCGTGAAGCTGGACCTGCGCCCACTCGGTGCTCTCGCCGAACCGGCGGAAGGTGTCGGGGATGCGGCAGAACACTTCGGCGGTGACGGCGGGCGGGGCGGCGAACATGGACGGTCCTCTCGATTTATCGCCCGGACGGCAATGCCCCGGATCGGATACATGTTTGATGGCGAAAAGGTCTATTACGCCTTGACCCTCCGGCAAAGAGCTTTCACCAAGCCCTGCAGCGCCATCGCCCAGATGGTATACATAACCCGTCCCCCGGAAGGCAAAAGCCGTGAATTCCCGAGAACGCGTCTGCATAATCGATCCAATCCATCCGGCGGGGCTCGAACGTATCGCCTCGGCGCATGAGGTGATCGACCTGCATGGTCCGCGGGCGGACGAGGCGAGCGTGCTGGTCATCCGCACCAGCCCGCTCGGTCCCGAGGTCTTCGGATCGATGCGCGGGCTCAAGGCGATCGTGAAGCACGGCGCGGGGGTGGACAACATCGCCATTCCCGCCGCCAGCGCGCAAGGGGTGATGGTCGCCAATACCCCCGGCGGCAACAACGCCTCGGCCGTTGCCGAGGGGGCGGTCTCGCTGATGCTCGGGTTGCTGCGCCGCACGCGCGACATGGACGCGCTGGTGCGCGGTGGCCGCTGGGACGAGCGCTGGGGCATCCGCCTGGGCGACCTGACCGGCGCGCGGGTGGGGCTGGTCGGCTTCGGGCGCATCGCGCGGCAGGTGGCCAGGATCTGCGGCGCGGGCTTCGGGTGCGAGGTGCTGGCGCACGACCCCGTGGTACCGGACGCCGAGGTCCGCGCGGAGGGCGTCCGTCCGACCGACCTTGCCGGCGTGCTGGCATGCGACATCGTATCGATCCATACGCCGCTGACGCAGGGCACCCGCAACCTGATCGACACGCTCGAACTGGCGCTGATGCAGCCCCATGCGCTGCTGGTGAACTGCTCTCGCGGGGGGATCGTCAACGAGGCCGCGCTGGCCGAGGCGCTGCGCGCGGGCCAGATCGCCGGGGCCGGGATCGACGTCTTCGCGCAGGAGCCGCCGCCCGGCGACCATCCGCTGCTGGGCCTGCCCAATTGCCTGCTCTCGCCCCACGTCGCGGGCGTGACCGAGGCGGGAATGAAGGACATGGCGCTCCACGTCGCCGCCGTCATCGACACCGTCAGCCGGGGCGAAGTGCCCGCGACCCTGCTCAACCCGGAGGTTCTGCCGTGACCGTGCCCACCAAGTCCGTGATCTATGCCAGGGTGGACCGTCCCGATCCGGCGCTTGTCGCGCGGGCGGCGAAGTTCGGCATCGCCGACCTGCACGAGGGGCTCGGCGAGATCGCCGGGCGCATGTGCCTGATGAGCCCTGCCATGGTCCCCATCGCGCCCGGACAGAAGGTCTGCGGCCCGGCGGTGACGGCGTGGAACTTCCCGGGCGACAACCTCGCCATCCATGCCGCACTCTATACCGCCGAGGCGGGCGACGTGCTGGTCCTGACCAACGGCGGCGGGCATCAGGGCGCGCTGTGGGGCGATGTCGCCTGCACGTTCGCGCAGAAGAAGGGGCTGGCGGGCACCGTCGTCCATGGCGCCACGCGCGACGTCGATGCGATCCGCGACCTCGGCTATCCGGTCTGGGCCACCGCCGTTTCTCCCGAGCACCCCAAGAAGCGCGGCCCGGCGGCGGTCAACGTGCCGATCGTGGTCGATGGCGTGCTCGTGGAGCCGGGCGACCTGATCGTCGGCGATTCGGACGGAGTGCTGGTGATCCCCCAGGCGCTGCTCGAACTGGCGGTGACCAATGCAGAGGCGCGCGCGGCCAAGGAAGTCGAATTCCGCCGCCGCATCGGCGAGGGCGAAGTGCTGTTCGACGTGCTCGGCATGCGCGAACTCGTCGGCGACCTCGGGATAGAGATCAAGGACTGCACCTGGAAAGAGGACCGCTAATCCACAGCCCGGCAACATCCTCGCCATTGCTTCGCTGCGCTCGCAATGACGAGGGTGAGGCAGGATGATCGTCCGCTCGGTACATGCGGGAGCGCCGGGACCGCCTTCCGGCAGTTCCGGCCCTTCCCGGGCAGGAAAATCATTGCCGCACTGCACAATCTCTCTTGCCGCATCGCAAGCCTGTGCTAGCCATTGCTCCTTAGGAACGGGAAGGGGGCATCGCCTTCGTCCTGGCATCAACCGGCCCGTCCCGTCGAGCCGTATTCGGTACGTCGGCATGGCCTGCTATGGAGTGTGCTCATGGCCAGCGAACCCGTGTCCGACATCAAGCAAGATGCCGTCCCGCAGATGGAACAGGATATCCTGCGCGTCCTGCGCCGCCGCATCGGCAAGGACCAGCGCGCGGCCAAGCAGCATGACTGGTACGCCTCGTCGATCCTGACGCTGCGCGACCACATCATCGATTCCTGGATCGAATCCACCCAGCGGACTTACGAGGCGGGCGGCAAGCGCGTCTACTATCTCTCGATGGAGTTCCTGATCGGTCGCCTGCTGCGCGACGCGCTCTCGAACCTGGGCGTCACGCGCGACATGGAGAAGGCGCTGGCCAGCTTCGGCCTCAGCCTCGCCGACCTCGAGGAGTTGGAGCCCGACGCGGCGCTCGGCAACGGCGGCCTCGGGCGGCTGGCGGCGTGCTTCATGGAGAGCCTGGCGACGCTCGACATTCCCGCCTACGGCTACGGCATCCGCTACGTGAACGGCATGTTCCGCCAGCGCATCGACGACGGCTGGCAGGTGGAACTGCCCGAGACCTGGCTCGCCCACGGCAATCCCTGGGAGTTCGAGCGGCTGGAGAGCACCTACCGCATCGGCTTCGGCGGTGAAGTCGTCGCGGCGGGCGACGGGGTGACGTGGAACCCGGCCGAGGAAGTGGACGCCACCGCCGTCGATACCCCGGTGGTCGGCTGGCGCGGCAAGCGCGTCAACACGCTGCGGCTGTGGACCGCCAACCCGATCGACCCGCTGAAGCTCGACGCCTTCAACGCCGGCGACCACTTCGGCGCGCTGTCGGAGAAAGTGCGGGCAGAGGCGCTGGTGCGCGTGCTCTATCCCGCCGACTCCAGCCCGGCCGGCCAGGAACTGCGGCTGCGGCAGGAGTATTTCTTCACCGCCGCCTCGATCCAGGACATCGTGCGCCGCCACGTCCAGTACGAGGGCGATATCCGCACCCTGCCCGAAAAGGCCGCGATCCAGCTCAACGACACGCATCCTTCGGTGGCCGTGGCCGAACTGATGCGGGTGCTGGTGGACGAGCAGGGGCTGGAATTCAACGAGGCGTGGGAGGTCACCAAGAAGACCATCTCCTACACCAACCACACCCTTCTGCCCGAGGCGCTTGAAACCTGGCCGCTGCCGCTGTTCGAGCGCCTGCTGCCGCGCCACATGCAGATCATCTACGCGATCAACAGCCGCGTGCTGCGGGAAGCGCGCAAGGCGGGCCTGACCGACGCGCAGATCGCCGCGATCAGCCTCATCGACGAGAGCGGGGAGCGCCGCGTGCGCATGGCGAACCTCGCGTTCGTGGGCGCGCATTCGATCAACGGCGTCGCCGCGCTGCATACCGACCTGATGAAGGAGACGGTCTTCGCCGATCTCCACGCGCTCTACCCGAGCCGGATCAACAACAAGACCAACGGCGTCACCCCCCGCCGCTGGCTGCAGCAGTGCAATCCCGGGCTCACCAAGGTCATCAGGGACGCCATCGGCCCTGAATTCCTCGACGACGCGGCGAAGCTGTCCGACCTCAACGTGCTGGCGGACGACGCCGCGCTGGGCGAGCGCATCGCCGAGGTCAAGCGATCGAACAAGGTCGCGCTGGCGGACTACATCAAGCGCACGATGGGCATCCGCCTCGATCCCGACGCGATGTTCGACGTCCAGATCAAGCGCATCCACGAATACAAGCGCCAGCTGCTCAACCTGATCGAGACGGTCGCGCTCTACGACCAGATCCGCAGCCACCCGGAGCGCGACTGGGTGCCGCGCGTCAAGATCTTCGGCGGCAAGGCGGCGTCGAGCTATCACAACGCCAAGCTCATCATCAAGCTGGCCAACGACATCGCCCGGCGCGTCAATTCCGACCCCTCGGTGGGCGGGCTGCTCAAGGTCGTCTACGTCCCCAACTACAATGTCAGCCTGGCCGAGCGGATCATCCCCGCCGCCGACCTGTCGGAACAGATCTCGACCGCGGGCATGGAAGCCTCGGGCACCGGCAACATGAAATTCGCCCTCAACGGCGCGCTGACGATCGGCACGCTCGACGGCGCCAACGTCGAGATCAAGGAACACGTCGGCGACGAGAACATCGTCATCTTCGGCCTCACCGCCGAGGAAGTCGCCGCCAAGCGTGCCGAGGGCTACAACCCGCGCGCCATCATCGAGGAATCGCGCGAGCTGGGGCAGGCCCTGTCGGCCATCGCCTCGGGCGTGTTCTCGCACGACGATCCGCACCGCTACGAGGGGCTGGTCAACGGCATCTACGAGCATGACTGGTTCATGTGCGCCGCCGACTTCGACAGCTACACCGCCGCCCAGCGCGAAGTCGACGCGCGGTGGGAAAATAAAGCGGGCTGGCGCACCTCTGCGATCCGGAACATCGCCAACGTCGGGTGGTTCTCGTCGGATCGTACTATTTCCGAGTACGCCAAGGAAATCTGGAAAGTTCTGTGAAGCCACCCGAAAGCGCTCTTGAATCCCTGCTGCTTGGCTCTCACGCGGACCCATTCTCGCTTCTTGGAACCCATGCCGGCCCGGACGGCACCCACCTGAGGGCCATCCTGCCCGGCGCCGAGACCGTCGAGGCGTTCAGCCTCGACGGACACTGGCTCGGCAAGCTCGACAAGGTGGACGACCGTTTCCTGTTCGAAGGGCGGCTGCGCATCAAGCCGCAGCCGATCCGCTATCGCTGCACCGCGCGCGGGCACGACTGGCTGGTCACCGATCCCTATACCTTCGGGCCGGTGCTGGGCCCGGTGGACGACCTGCTGATCGCGCAAGGCACCCACTACCGCCTGTTCGACAAGCTGGGCGCGCACCTGATCGAGCATGAGGGCGCCCACGGCGTCCACTTCGCGGTCTGGGCGCCCAACGCCCGGCAGGTCAGCGTGGTGGGCGACTTCAACGACTGGGATGCGAAGCGCCACGTCATGCGCGGGCGCGCCGACATCGGCGTGTGGGAAATCTTCATCCCCGACATCGGCGACTACCGCGCCTACAAGTACCACGTCGTCGGCGCCGACGGCGCGGTGCAGCCGCTCAAGGCCGACCCGTTCGCGTTCATGTCGGAAATCCGGCCGGACAACGCCTCGGTCACCGCCGTCCCCGCCAAGCTCGACTGGGGCGACGACGCGCACCGGGACCACTGGGCCTCGGTCGATGCGCGCAAGGTGCCGGTCTCGATCTACGAGGTCCATCCCGGATCGTGGAAGCGCGATCGCTGGAACTGGTTCCTCGACTGGGACGCGCTGGCCGACGAACTGATCCCCTATGTGGTCGAGATGGGTTTCACCCATATCGAGTTCCTGCCGATCAGCGAGCACCCCTACGATCCTTCGTGGGGTTACCAGACCACCGGGCTCTACGCCCCGTCCTCGCGCTTCGGGGAACCCGCCGGATTCGCCCGCTTCGTGGACGGTGCGCACCGGGCCGGTATCGGCGTCCTGCTCGACTGGGTGCCCGCGCACTTCCCCAAGGACGAGCACGGCCTCTGCCGCTTCGACGGCACCGCGCTTTACGAACATGCCGATCCCAAGCTGGGCCAGCAGCCCGACTGGGGCACGCTGGTCTACAACTTCGGCCGCCGCGAGGTTGCCAGCTTCCTGCTCAACAACGCGCTGTTCTGGGCCGAGCGCTACCACGTCGACGGGCTGCGCGTGGATGCCGTCGCCTCGATGCTGTACCGCGACTATTCGAGGCTGGCGGGCGAGTGGATACCTAACCAGGAAGGCGGGCGCGAGAACTGGGAGGCGGTGGAATTCCTGCGCGAAGTCAACCGCGCCGTCTACCGCGAGCACCCCGGCTTCATGACCATCGCCGAGGAATCGACGGCGTGGCCCGGCGTCACGCAGCCGGCCTACGAAGGCGACGGCAAGGGGCGCGAGACCGCGCTGGGCTTTGGCTTCAAGTGGAACATGGGCTTCATGCACGACACGCTGCGCTACATGGCGCGCGATTCGGTGCACCGGAAGTATCACCATGAAGACCTGACCTTCGGCCTCGTCTACGCCTTCTCGGAAAACTACGTCCTGCCGCTCAGCCATGACGAAGTGGTCCATGGCAAGGGTTCGCTCCTGGGCAAGATGAGCGGGGACGACTGGCAGAAGTTCGCCAACTTGCGCGCCTACTACGCCTTCATGTGGGGTTATCCGGGCAAGAAGCTGCTGTTCATGGGGCAGGAATTCGCCCAGCGCCGCGAATGGAGCGAGGACCGCGCGCTCGACTGGGACTTGCGCGGCGCGCCGGCGCACGAAGGGGTGCGCAACCTCGTGCGCGACCTCAATCGGCTCTACCGCGCCAAGCGCGCGCTGCATGCGGGCGATTGCGATCCTTCGGGCTTCGAATGGCTGGTGGTGGACGACAAGGAGAACTGCGTCTTCGCCTGGCTGCGCAAGGCGCCGGGCGCGAAGCCGATCGCGGTGATCGCCAACATGACCCCCTCGATACGCACCGGATACCGCGTGCCGCTGCCGATCGACGGCAAGTGGAGCGAGATCCTCAACAGCGATTCCGTCCACTACGGCGGCACGGGCAAGGGCAACCTCGGCCAGGTCAAGGCGTCGGACGGGCACGCGACGGTCACCCTGCCGCCATTGGCCACGATCATGCTCGAATACGCCGGATAAGACGATGCGATTGCCGCCTCATCAAAGCGAGAAGTTATGATCCCGTACCACTTCGTCATTGCGAGCGTAGCGAAGCAATCCAGCGCGGCGCAGAACTGCCATGGATTGCTTCGCTACGCTCGCAATGACGAACGATGGTGGTGACGCGACGCCCTGAATTACCTCATCAAGTTTCCAATCAGACACATAACTACGGAGAGACACGAAATGAGACCAGCTTCCGGCGCCCCGCTAGCGCGCGACGCCATGGCCTATGTCCTGGCCGGTGGACGAGGCAGCCGCCTCAGGGAGCTGACCGACAATCGCGCCAAGCCCGCCGTCTACTTCGGCGGCAAGGCGCGGATCATCGACTTCGCGCTCTCGAACGCCATCAACTCGGGCATCCGCCGCATCGGCGTGGCGACGCAGTACAAGGCGCATAGCCTGATCCGCCACATGCAGCGGGCGTGGAACTTCATGCGGCCAGAGCGTAACGAGAGCTTCGACATCCTGCCCGCCAGCCAGCGCATCTCCGAGCTGCTGTGGTACGAGGGTACCGCCGATGCGGTCTACCAGAACATCGACATCATCCAGCCGCACGATCCCAAGTACATGGTCATCCTGGCGGGCGACCACGTCTACAAGATGGACTACGAGCGGATGCTGCAGCAGCACGTCAACTCGGGCGCCGACGTGACCGTGGGCTGCCTGGTGGTGCCGCGCATGGACGCGACCGAGTTCGGCGTCATGCACGTCGATGCGCAGGACCGCATCACCGCCTTCGTCGAGAAGCCCGCCGATCCGCCGGGCATCCCGGGGCAGGAGGACATGGCGCTGGCCTCGATGGGCATCTATGTCTTTAACACCGATTTCCTGTTCGACCAGCTGCGCCGCGATGCCGCCGACCCGGATAGCAAGCGCGATTTCGGCGGCGACATCATCCCCTACATCGTCCGCCACGGCCACGCGCAGGCCCACCGCTTTACCGACAGCTGCATCCGCGCGGCAGAGGAGATCGGGGAATACTGGCGCGATGCGGGCACGCTCGACGCCTATTTCGACGCTAACCTCGACCTGACCGACACTGTGCCGCAGCTCGACATGTACGACCGCGAATGGCCGATCTGGTCCGACGCCGTCGTCGCCGCCCCGGCCAAGTTCGTCCACGACGAGGAAGGCCGGCGCGGCCATGCGATCTCCTCGCTGATCTCGAACGACTGCATCGTCTCGGGCGCGCTGGCGCGGCGTTCGCTGCTGATGACGGGCGTGAAGATGGGCAGCTTCTCCAGCGTGGAGGAAGGCGTGATCCTGCCCTACAGCAACATCGGCCGCGGGGCGCGGTTGAAGCGGGTCATCATCGATTCCGGCGTGCGCATTCCCGAAGGGCTGGTGGTCGGCGAAGATCCGGAGCTCGATGCCCGCCGCTTCCGGCGGACCGACAACGGCGTCTGCCTCATCACCAAGCCGATGATCGAGCGGCTGGACCTGTGAGCCGGACGGGAAGCGCGGCATGACGCTGAAGGTTCTTTCGGTCGCCTCCGAGGCGGTGCCGCTGGTCAAGACCGGCGGCCTCGCCGACGTCGCGGGCGCGCTGCCCGCCGCGCTGGCGCCGCACGGGGTCGAGATGACCACGCTGCTGCCGGGCTATCCTGCGGTGCTCGCGGCGCTGGGCGGCGGGCGGCGCGCCAAGGTCTTGCATGCCTGGGACTCGCTGCTCGGCACTCCGGCGCGGCTGCTGGCAGGCAGCCTGCCCGATGGCCATCCGCTGCTGGTGCTCGATGCTCCGGCGCTCTATTCGCGGGAGGGAGGCCCTTATGCCGATGCCGCCGGGATCGACTGGGCGGACAACTGGCAGCGCTTCGCGGCGCTCGGAAAAGCCGCCGCCGAGATCGCCGGCGGGGTGATCGTCAAGCGCGGCAAACCGCAGGGCTTCGATGTGCTCCATGCACATGACTGGCAGGCCGCCATGGCACCCGCATACCTGCGTTACGTGCCGTTAGGTGCCGTTGAGTGCCGTTCTGTCATCACCATCCACAACATGGCTTTTCAGGGCTGGTTCGCCCCGGAAGCTTTTGATCGCATTGAACTTCCCCAAGGCGCATGGGCGCTCGACGGGGTCGAATACCACGGCGGCGTCGGCATGCTGAAGGCGGGCCTCTCCAGCGCCGATGCGATCACCACCGTCAGCCCGACTTACGCCCGGGAGATCCGCTCGGCGGCCTTCGGCATGGGCCTCGAAGGCCTGATCGTCGAGCGCGGCACGGCGGTCCACGGCATCCTCAACGGCATCGATACCGATGTCTGGAACCCGGCCACGGATACCGCGCTGGCCGCCCGCTATTCGCACCGCAACCTCGATCGGCGCCGTGCCAACAAGCGCGCTCTTGAGGAAGAATTCGGCCTGGATCAAGGGGATGGACCGATCCTCATCGTCGTCACCCGGCTGACCTGGCAGAAGGGCATGGACGTCCTGCCCGAAGTGCTCGACCACCTCGTCGGGCTCGGCGGACGGCTCGCGCTGCTGGGTTCGGGCGATGCCGCGCTGGAGCGGGCGCTGATCGACGGCGCCGCCCGTCACCCGGGCAAGGTCGGCATCCGCATCGGCTACGACGAGGCCCTGTCGCACCGCATGCAGGCCGGCGGCGACGCGATCCTGATCCCCTCCCGCTTCGAACCCTGCGGCCTCACCCAACTCTACGGCCTCGCCTACGGCTGCCTCCCGGTCGTCGCGCGCACCGGCGGGCTGGCGGACACGGTGATCGACGCCAACCCGGCGGCGCTCGCGGCCGGCTGCGCCACGGGAATCCAGTTCGATGGCGTCACTTACGACGCGCTCGCCGCTGCGATCACCCGCACGGTGCAGCTCCACCGCCAGCCGGATGTGTGGGAGCGTCTCGTGAAGAACGCCATGAAGTGCGACTTTTCCTGGACCGCAAGCGGCCGGGCTTACGCTGACCTTTACGCAGGGTTGCTCGCGTGACACGTCCGGGCGTGACCGTGGAAGGGGGCCAGACCAGCTTCACGGTCCGCTCGCCGCGCGCCCGCGCCTTGTGGCTTTGCCTGTTCGAAGGCGAGGTCGAGACGCGTCACGCCATGGCCCGGCAGGCCGACGACTGGACCTGCGAACTGCCGGGCGATCTGGCCGGCCTGCGCTATGCCTACCGCGCCGAGGGAGAGTGGGCGCCGACGGACGGCCTCTGGTTCGACCCGGCCAAGCTGCTGGTCGATCCCTATGCGCGCGAACTCGACCGCCGCTTCATCCAGCATCCGCGCCTCGCCCGTTTCGGAGAGGACACCGCAGACATCGTGCCCCGTGCCATCGTCCCCGCAAGGCAGGCGCCGCTGCCGCCCGAACCGCCGCATTTCGCGCGTGGCGCACTGATCTACGAACTGAACGTCCGCGCCTTCACGATGCTGCACCCCGATGTGCCGGAAGCCTTGCGTGGCACCGTCGCGGCCCTCGCCCATCCCGCGGTACTGGCGCATCTCAAGGCGCTGCACGTCACCGCCATCGAACTGATGCCGGTCATCGCCTGGATCGATGAGCGCCACCTGCCGCCGCTCGGGCTGGTCAATGCCTGGGGGTACAACCCGGTGGCGATGATGGCGCTCGATCCGGGCCTGTGCCCCGGAGGCGTCGCCGAACTGCGCGAGACGGTGGCGGCGCTCCATGCAGCGGGTATCGGCGTCCTGCTCGACCTGGTGTTCAACCATTCGGGCGAAAGCGACGTCGAAGGCGGAGTGCTCTCGCTGCGTGGGCTCGACGATGCGATGTACGCCCATGCACCGGATGGCCGGCTTATCAACGATACCGGCTGCGGCAATACCCTCGACTTCGCCAACCCTGCGGTGCGCCGTCTTGCACTCGATACCATGCGGCATTTCGTTGCGAACTGCGGCATCGACGGCTTCCGTTTCGACCTGGCCCCCGTCATGGCCCGCGGGCCGGGCTTCGATCCCGCTGCGCCGATCTTCGACGAGATCGCCGCCGATCCGCTGCTCGCCGACCGTATTTTCATCGCGGAACCGTGGGACATCGGACCGGGCGGCTACCAACTCGGCAAGTTCCCGGCCAACTGGCTGGAATGGAACGATCGCTTTCGTGACGACGTCCGCCGCTTCTGGAGGGGGGACGGCGGTATTGGCATACTGGCGACCCGTCTGGCGGGATCGACGGACATCTTCGGACCGCAAGGCCCGGAGGCGCCATGCCGATCGGTAAACTTCCTTGCCGCGCATGACGGTTTTACCCTGGCCGATACTGTCGCTTACCAAGACCGTCACAACCAGGCGAACGGCGAAGACAATCGTGACGGCCATGGCGAAAACTTCAGCTGGAACAACGGTGTCGAGGGGCCGAGCGACGATCCCGCGGTGGTGGCAAGGCGAAGCGCAGACCTGAAGGCCCTGCTGGGCACGCTGTTCGCCTCTACCGGAACCATCATGCTTACGGCCGGTGACGAGTTCGGCCGCACCCAGCAAGGCAACAACAACGCCTATTGTCAGGACAACCCGATCGGCTGGATCGATTGGGTGGGCCGAGACGAAGCCCTCGCCGCGTACGTTGCGGAGTTGTCGAGCATGCGGGCGTCACGGCTCGGAGAATATGTCCGATTTCCTGAAGGGGGCAACTGGCTGACGCGCGAAGGGCACGCCATGAGCATCGAGGATTGGGAGCGGCCGAACAACGGTTGGCTGTGTTTCGTGCCCAAGGCTGGAGAAGCGCCTGCGGGTCTTGTGATAGATCGCTCGGTACGCCATGTCACCTCGAATGCTGGCTGTTCTTTCCGGCGCGACTGACCTGATGAGATGCAGGCCTGAACGCACAAATTTCGCTTGGCCACCTTTAGCCGCTATCCCTCATGACGCAGCCATCTACAAACATCTAAGCAGTATCGAACGATGCTTCGGCCGCCTCAAACACTTCCGCCGCTTCTCTACTCGCTATGACCGACGAACCTTAAACTTCGCAGGCTTCGTATACCTCGCTGCCGCCATGATCTGGCTTTGGTGAACGTCAATCGGCCAGCGTATGATGCGAATTTATTGCATTATCTGCCTGTGCCGATTGGGCGCGAAAAACGCGTGAAGGCTTCGGCCGGGCGCAGTGCCGGTCAAGGCCCGGTCATCCGCGACTGTGCGTAGCGCCGATTAAAGTGGCGGCAAGGTCTGGAGAATATTCCAGGGCCGAAGCCATTTCCGTCAGAATGAAAGGCACACGCGATGGATGCCGACCCGACCCTCACTCATGTTTCGGCCTTCTATGTCGCGGCCATGGAGAGGCTGGTCGCAGTCGTCCAGGATTTGTCCCGTGCCCGCGACCTCGATGCCGTCAGTGCCATCGTCGGCGAGGCAGCGCGGAGCCTGACCGGGGCGGACGGGGCCACCTTCGTGCTGCGCGATGGCGACCAGTGCTATTACGTCGAGGAAAGCGCCATCGCCCCGCTGTGGAAGGGCAGGCGCTTTCCGATGAGTGCATGCGTGAGCGGCTGGGCGATGCGCAATGCCCGCAGCGTGGTCATCCCCGACGTCTACGCCGATCCGCGAGTGCCGGTCGAAGCGTATCGCCCTACTTTCGTGAAAAGCCTGGCTATGATGCCGATCCGCACAGCCGCGCCGATCGGAGCCATCGGCAACTACTGGTCGCATCATCACGAGCCCTCTGCAGAGGAACTGGCGATCCTGCAGGCGCTTGCCGACACGACTTCGGTGGCGCTGGAGAACGCCGAACTCTACATGAGGCTGCAGGGCGCAGTGCGCACGCTGCAAGAGCAGAAGCAGCGGATCAGCGAACAGCACACCAGCCTCGGCGTCTTCACCCGCGCGCTGGCTCACGACTTGCGCGAGCCGGTGCGCACGCTGATCGCTTTCTCCGAACTGCTGCGGCAGGCGCCAGGCGACAAGCAGGACACGTATCTGCGCTACATCGGTGAATCCGCAGAGCGGATGGGCTCGCTGATCGATTCGGTGGGGCAGTATACCCGGCTCGACGCTCCCGCGCGCACCGGTCACGCGCTGTGCATGCTGGCGGACGTGATCGCCGACGTGCGCGGGAACCTCGCCCGGATCATTGCCGAATGCGATGCCAAAGTGGTGCACGGTGCGCTGCCGGGGCTCACCGCCGATGCGGTCCATCTGCGCCAGCTGTTCCAGAACCTGATCGCCAACGCCGTCCTGCACAATGCTCCGGGGGTGACCGTGACGATAGGACGGGAGATGATCGACGGTCGCAGCACGTTCTTCGTCCGCGACGACGGTACCGGCGTTCCCGAGGACCAGCGCGAGCAGATCTTCCAGCCCTTCCGTCGGCTGGTCCACCGTAACGACGCTTCCGGCCTTGGCCTCGCGATCTGCCGGCGGATTGTCAGCCTTTATGGCGGGGAGATATCCTGCCGGTCGGCGCCCGGGGCGGGTGCGGCCTTCTACTTCTCGCTGCCCGAAGCGGAGCATCCGGGCTTGTCAGCGCAGGCGAAGGATCCCGCCGGGGCAGGAGCTGATGAATCGATCGCATCCTCCGATGTCGCCACCGTGCTTATCGTCGATGACCGCGAGGCGGATCTTGAACTGACGGAAATGGCGCTGTTCCGCCGTCCCCGCCTGCGCTGCAACCTGCGTAGCGTACGCGACGGGCGCGAGGCGCACCGCATCCTATCCGACCCCGGCAATGACATCGACTTGATCCTGCTCGACATCAACATGCCCGATATCGACGGGTTCAGCCTGCTCAGCCAGATCCGTGGCGACGATGCGCTGGAGGAACTGACCGTCATCATGTGCAGCGGCTCCGACCATGAGCCCGACCAGCGGCGCTCGGCGGAGTTGGGGGCTGCGGGTTACCTGCTCAAGCCGCCGCGCTTCGCCAGCTTCCGCGATATCGTTGCGGGCCAGCGCGGCCTGCGCCTGCTCGACGACGGGACCGGACTGAGTCTGATCCGCAGCGGAGCATGAAGCGCCTTCCTGAAGGTCGGGGAGGGGCGTTGTAATGGAGCGCAGGTTCGTCGAGGTTCGCTCTGCGGCGTTCACGTAGGCATGAGCTTCGGGCGTGGCGCTGCATTGCCTGGCGCCGATCCGGGGAAGGGGCGGCTCAGGCCAAGACCATCGCCCGATGTGCCGAAGTTCCCTGCGGTGACTTCGCCAGCTACGGCCCAGCTGACACTGCGGCGCGCGCGATATCGCCGGCGGCATGGACTCCGGGCACGTCCGTCATCTTTCCGGCATCGGCGCGGATGACCGGCCCCATCGGGGTTGCATCGATCGTGATGCCCATCAGGAGGCAGGAGCGCGGTGCGATATAGAGCGCATCGATGCCCGCTCGCCATTCCAACGCATGCCCGCAGCACGGATGCTTGAGCCGCGATCCGGGCCAGCCTAGCATAGGGCATGACCTTCGGTGTGATCGCCCTGCTATCCGTCCTCGGCTACCTGCTGGTCATGCCGCTCGTCGCGCTGCTGACCGGGAGCCGGCGGATGAAGGCGCCGCTGCGCTCGATCAGTTACGGGCTTTCTCTGGCTACTGTAGCCACTGCCTGGAGCTACTTCACGGCGACGGGGCGCGCTATCGAAGGCAACTGGCTGTTCGTCGCCAACGGCCTGGGCCCGATCATCGCCTCGACGATCGGCTTTCCGATCTGGCGCCGCGTGGCGCGTCTGACCAAGCAGGAAAACGTCACCTCGATATCGGATTTCCTGGCGGCCCGCTACGGCAAGAGTACTTCGCTCGGCGCGTTGGCCGCAGTGGTTTCCATCGTCAGCACGCTGCCCTACTTCGCGTTGCAACTGGGATTGCTGGCCAGCCTTCTGGGCGCGGTGAGCGGCGCCGAGCCCATTGCCGGCCTGGTTTCGCTGGGATTGATGGGCGCGATGGTGGCGACGGCGATCGTCGTGGGCGTTCGCCGGGCGGAGCTTTCACGCTTCAACCGCGGCTTCGTCAACATGATCGCGCTCGACGCCGTCGTGAAGATCGTCGGCTTGCTGGCGGCGGCGGGGGCGTGCCTCTGGATCGCGCATTCCGCCGGTATCTCCGCGGTGCAGGAGGTGAAGGCGATGCCGCCGCTCGCCGCCCACATCGATTTTCGGTTCCTCACCGCGACGCTGCTCTGCACCTTCACCGCGTTCACGCTCCCGCGCCAGTTCCACCTCAGCTTCGTCATGCTCGAGAAGCCCGAGGACATCCGGGGGATATGGCTCTATCCGATGTACTTCGCGCTTTGGATCCTGGCCACTTACGCCATTGCGACCACCGCGCGTGCGGGGCTCGCCATGCCGGGGGTGGAGCGCCACTTGCAGATACTGGCCATTCCCGATGCAGGCGGGGCATTCCCGCTCACGCTCGTCGTGCTGCTGGGAGGGTTCGCGGCGGGAACCGGGATGATCGTGGCCGAACTGACGGCATTGTCGGCGATCATCTCCAGCGAACTCGTGCTGCCGGTGGCGATCAAGTACGGCCGCAAGGGCTTCGACGAGACGCGCATGGCCGGGACAGTCCAGTCGATGAAATGGGTGTCGATGGCGCTGTACGGCATCGTTGCTTGGGTGATATCGCTGTACATCCTCGACAACGATCAGATCAGAAGTCCCGGCATGATGACGCTGGCGATGTCCGCGCAGCTGTTTCCGGCGCTGATCGGCGGCATCTACTGGCGGCGGGCCAACGAGATGGGTGCGATCGTCGGTATCCTGTCGGGGCTGTTCACACTGGTGCTGGTGGCGGCGACGGACTTTCGGCCCGGCGGAATGCCGCTGGACTTCCTGTTCTCCGCCAGGCGGGATACGCCGGTCATGTTCGCGGCGCTCGTCAGCCTTTGCGTCAACGCGCAGGTCTTCATCATAGTCTCCCTGCACGCCAGCCCGCGACTGATCGATTCGATCCAGGCGGAAAGCTTCGTCGGCACTTATCCCGATCGGCCGGCGATCTTCCAGAGACAGATCCAGGCCACGGTGGAGGATCTGGAGCGCGTTCTGGCGCAGTTCGTCGGGGACACGGAAGCACGGCGTATCCTGCTCGACTTCGAGGTCAGCACGCATACAGGCCGGCTGGCGGATGGCGCGCCCGTCACGCCGACGATGGCGCTGGTCGCGGAACGCAGGCTGGCGGGCGTGCTCGGCGCCTCGTCGGCGCGCAATGTGGTCGCGATCGCGCTTGCAGGCGGCGATCAGGATGCCACCACCGTGCGCCGCGTGCTCGACGAGGCGGGCCTTGCAATCAGCTTCAATCGTGAACTGTTGCTGCGTACGCTGGAAGCGCTCGAAGACGGCATTGGCGTCGTCGACAGGGATCTGAGGCTGGTGGCCTGGAATGCAAGCTATCTGCGCTGTGTCGGGCTCTCGCTCGACCAGGTCTATGCGGGAAAGTCGCTGCGTGAATTGCTGGAGCGCCCCGATACGCCGGCGCCTGCGGTGTCGGTTCGCACGCTGCTGCTGGGCAGCCTTCCCAGGATCGCCGCCGGCACCGGGCTGCTCGAGGAAATCCAGCTGGACGACGGCACGATCCTGCGCATGGCCGGCGCACGCATCGCCGCCGACGACTATCTCGTCACGTTCGCGGACGTCACCGAAATGCGCCGCGCCGCTCTCGTGCTGTCGCGCAGCAACGAGGAACTGGAGCGCAGCGTCCAGCAGCGCACGCATGAACTCATCGTCCTGAACGAGCAACTGGTGCAGGCCAACCGCGTGGCCGAGCAAGCGTCCTTTTCCCAGCGCCGGTTCGTCGCGGCGGCCAGCCACGACCTTGTCCAGCCGCTGCACGCCGCCCGCCTGTTCATCGGCACTGCCCTGGCGGAAAGCGGATCGTCGGGCGCGCTGACATCGCTGCTGGAGCGCGCCGACATCGCCATCGAAGGCGCCCACCGTCTGATGCGGGCGCTGCTCAACTTGTCGAAACTGGAAATGGGGGCCGCGACGCCCAAGGTCGAGCCGATCGAGCTGAGCACGTTCCTGCAGTTGATCGCGGACGAATTTGCCGGCCAGGCGGAAGCGGCGGGCATCGAGCTGATCTGCCTGCCGACCCGCCTACGCGGGGTCTCCGACCGGGATCTGCTGCGCTCCATGCTGCAGAACCTGACTGCGAACGCCTTGCGCTACAGCAACCGGGGGAGGGTCGTGATCGCGGCACGCTACGCCCGCAGCGAAGTGCGGATCGAGATTCGCGACGCCGGCATCGGCATGGAACCGGCGGCGGTCGAACGGGCGTTCGGCGAGTTCGAGCGACTGACCGACGGCAGGCGGATGGCTGAAGGGGCCGGACTTGGCTTGTCGATCGTGGCGCGCATCGCGCAGGTTCTGGACCATAAGGTCAACGTGCGCTCGATGCCGGGGCGCGGCAGTACCTTTTCCGTCACCATCCCTGCGACGACGGCGGAGGCACCGCGCGTGGTCCAGCGGCCGGGTCCGGTCGATCTCGGCGGCCTGCGCGTCCTGTGCCTCGACGACGAGCCCGATATCCTGGCGGGCACCACCGCGCTGGTGACCCGCTGGGGCGGTGTCGTCACGGCGGTGGCGACCGTCGAGGAAGCACACGTGACCGGGGATGCGTGGGACGTGGTGATCGCCGACTACCTGCTTTCCGGGGAGGTGGACGGGCTGAGTTTCCTGCGCGGGATGACCACATCCACACCCGCACGCGCATCGGCATCCGCGCGGGTGCCGATGCGCGTGCTCGTCACGGCAACCGCCGACAGTCTGCCCGTCGAGGCGCTGGCGGACGAGGGCATACGAGTCATGGAAAAGCCCGTCCCGCCGCTGGCGCTGCAGGGCCTGCTTGCCGAATGCGCGCGCGCGGTCAGGCAGGCGTCATTCGCGACCGCGCCAGCAACTGGGACCGGGTCTGCACTCCCATCCGCTTGAAGATGGTGGTGAGGTGATATTTCACCGTCGCCTCGCACACGCCCACTTCGTGCGCGATCTGCTTGTTCATGAGCCCGCGCTGGACGCCGTCGAGAATGCGTGCCTGCGTGGAACTGAGGGCTTCCACGTCCGCGGCGGGCGGTGACTGGCCGAACCATTCCTGTCCGGCGAGCAGTGCCCGGATCGCGGTGGTCAGTTCGGCGACGCCGACCGCCTTGGGGATATAGCCCGAAGCGCCGCACACGATCGCATTGCTGACGACATCGGGGTCGTCGTTGGCCGACACGATGGCGATCGGCACGTCGGGATAGTTGCCCTTGAGCGCCGGCAGCCCCACCATTCCCGAACAGTCGGCCAGGTTGAGATCGAGCAGGATCAGGTCCGGCGAAGGGCCACGGGCCAAGGCATCGCGAACCGCCGTAAGCGAACCGTATTGTTCGACCTCGATCGCCTTGTCGACATGCGTGACCGTGGCGGCCAACGCCTGTCGGAAAAGCGGATGATCATCGACGAGCATCACGCGCTTCATGGCACTCTCCCTCTTCTTTTCCGGACAGCAAGCAGCATTCCCGGCGCGGCGCAAGCCGGGGCTGGCCGGCTAGACGCAAGTCTAGGCGCATTTCAGCGGATTATCTCTATGAATGGATGAAGCGATCCCTCAAAGAAAGGGGCGTTTTGGAGACGGGTGTATAAGTATCAGCAAGCTGACGTATTTTTGTCGGCGTTGTTCGGGGAAAATTGGATCATTTTCGATGGTTTGAATGCCGTTCTCGATCGAGAACTTAGGCACAATTTTCTTCGTCTTGTTAATTCATGGAAATAACATTCATGAAAATAATTATTTTGCGTAGTGAAGGTGCAAGAATTTATCACGATCGCCGTCAAACTTATTTTCTCAACTGTAAAGTTATGCATAAGAAAAAATAAAATAAAGCCGCAGTAGCGGATAATAAATGGAGGAGAGATCGTCATGAAGCGGTTAGGTCTGAACGGCGTGTCCAAAGTTGCGATGTTGACTTGTCTGGCGTGGCCTTGCGGCGCCCTGGCACAGGCCGAGCCTGCAAAGGCACCGGAACCGCTTGAAGCGCAGCAGCCGGCCGGGGCCCGTGCCACTGCCGAGGAAATCGTGGTGACCGGCAGCCGCCTCGCCACCGGCTTCTCGATGCCCACCCCGGTGACGGCGGTAACGGCGGACGAAATGCAGAACGTCGCCCCGACGACGATCGCCGAAGCGCTGCAGCAGATTCCCTCGCTCAGCGGCACGCAGGTGACCTCCTCGTCGGGACGCGGTTCCGGCACGTCGCAGACCAACGGCCAGAGCCTGCTCAACTTGCGCAACCTGGGCAGCTACCGCACGCTCGTGCTGCTCAACGGCAGCCGGCTCGGCCCAACCAACGTGGTCGGTTCGGTCGATATCAACATGATCCCCAAGGAACTCGTCAGGAAGGTCGATATCGTGACCGGCGGCGCATCGGCGTCCTACGGTTCGGACGCGGTCGCTGGCGTTGCCAACTTCATTCTCGATACCCAGTTCGAAGGGCTGCGCCTCAACGCCAGCAAGGGCATAACGACGTACGGCGACAATCCCAGCACTTCGGTGTCGGGCGCTTTTGGCTTCGCCGTAGGCGACAACTTCCGCTTCGTCGGCAGCGCGGACTATTACAAGTCATCCGGCATCGGTTACCGGCTGACTGGGCGTAAATGGCTGGACTATCCCGAAGTCGGGTATGCCAATCCTATCGCCGGATCGACGCCGACCACCATCACGCCGGAGAATGTGCGCGTCAACAACGCTACGTATGGCGGCTATATCAACAGCATCGCCGGCTGTCCGGCGGGCGCGGGCGGCGATGCCTGCCGCGCCCTGGCGGGCATGCAGTTCGTCGAGGGCGGGGCGCTGGCGCCGACCGACCACGGCGATCCTGCGACGGCAGGTTCGGCGTTCACTTCCGGCGGCGACGGTCCGCTGGCGATCAACGGCATCAGTCCCGACACCGAGCGCGAGTCCTTCTTCGGTCACGCCGAGTTCGACCTCGCGCCCGCCACGACGGTCTGGGCCGAGGCTATGTACTCGCGTAGCTATACGTACAACAGTGCGCAGCCGCCGCGCCAGAACGGCAACACTGCCTTTACGATCTACGAAGGCAACCCCTATCTCCCCGCCGAAGTGGCGGCGATCCTGGCGGCCACGCCCGGCACCCAGACCTTCAAGCTCTCGCGCTACGACATCGACTGGCCGTCGACCGACGTACGCGGCATCACCAAGGTCGCGCGCGGCGCGCTCGGCATCAAGGGCGGGATCGGCAACAGCTGGTCCTACGATGCCAACGTCGCCTACCAGCACGCGCACCAGGATCTCGACATCTACAACACGATCGAGCGCAACAAGTATGCGGCGGCCGACGCGGTGCTCGATGGCAACGGCAATATCGTCTGCCGCTCGACGCTGCTGGGCTACGATCCGGGCTGCGTGCCGATCAACCTGTTCGGCTACGATACCGCCAGCAGCGCCTCCACCGACTACATGATGGCCTGGAACACTGCAGACATCACGCTCAACCAGACTTCGGGAGAAGCGAACGTGCGCGGAGACCTGCCGTTCGGGTTTGGTGCGGGTGATCTGAGCGCCGCGTTCGGTGTCGCCGGGCGCCGCCTCACCGCCGAGCGCGTGGTGGACGAATATTCCGACATCAACATCGATTTCACCGGCATCCGTGGCTACCCCACGTCGCTGCAGGGCCGCTACGGTGGATACCAGTTCTACAATCCGAGCGATCTTTCCGGCAAGGTGACGATCTACGAAGCCTATGGGGAACTCGGCATTCCGATCCTCAAGGACAAGCCGTTCTTCGACTCGCTCGATCTCACGCTGGCTGGCCGCTACACCCATTACAGCCAGAGCGGATGGGAGCCGACCTGGAAGATCGGCCTCAACTGGTCGCCGACATCGTCGCTACGGCTGCGCGCCAACTATTCGCAGGACAGCCGTGCCCCGAGCGTGATCGACCTGTTCAACCGGGCACAGGCGGCGCAGGCGAACAGCAACGTGCCCTGGTCCGGCGCATCGACGATCTATCGGACCGACGGCCAGACCATCTCGGTCGGCAACCCCAACCTGTCCCCGGAAAAGGCCCGCACGCTGACGGTGGGGGCGGTGTTCCAGCCCGATTTCCTGCCCGGCTTCCAGGCCTCGCTGGACTATTACCGCATCAAGATATCGGGTTCGATCCTGTCGCCGGGCGCGCAGAACATCATCGATGCCTGCTACACCGGCAACGATGCGTACTGCGCGCTGATCACCGTCGACGGAGTGCAGGGATCGCCGGCGGTGCTCGACGGGGCCAATGCGTCTTCGTACACGATCGTCATCAACCCGCTCTACAACCTGGGCAGCGAGCTGAATTCCGGTCTCGACGGCGAAATCGACTATCGGACCGCAATCGGCAACGACAGCCTGCGGATCCATCTGAGCGGCAACTACGCGCTCGACATCCGCAATCCCGCCGGCTGCGTGCCCGGCGAGAACGAAGTGGGCAGCCTGACGCTCAACTGCCCCTATCCGCGGGCACGCGGCAACCTTGGCATCACGTACGAGACCGGCGCCTTCACGTTCTTCGTGCAGGAGCGCTTCATCAGCAGCGGCGTGCGCGACAAGAGCTATGTCGAAGGCGTCACGATCGACGACAATCACGTGCCGGCGGTCTTCTACACCGACTTCAACCTTACAGCGAAGATGGGCGAGGCGTTCGGCATGGCCGGCGAGTTCTTCTTCAACGTGAGCAACGTATTCAATCGCTATCCGCCCAATACCACGGCCGTGGTCCGGTCCTGGATCGAGCCGAGCAACCCGGGTCTCTACGACCTGCTCGGGCGCCGTTTTACCGCCGGTGTGCGCATCGCGATGTGAGTGAACCCGGCCGTGGCGGCACGCCCGAGGGATGCATCCGCCACGGCCATCAATTGGCAGAAGGTAGGGAAAAATCGCATGACTGACTCCATCGATACCAAGAAGACCGCCCTTGATCGTCGTTCCCTGCTCGGCCGCAGCGCCGCTGTGGTGGGCGGCGTGGCGGCATCGCAGATGCTGCTTGCGCGTCCGGTCAGGGCGCAGGGCAAGCCGACCAAGAGCGCCGGTGCGAACAAGGGGTTCACCCTTTCCGCGATGGGCGAGGCGATGGTCGGCCGCCGCTTCGCGGCCGACGACAACCCGGAATTCCTGGCGCTGGTGAAGCAGCTGCGCGAATCCGACGTGGGTTACTGCCACCTCGAGACGAACCTCGCCGACGACGACGAGCTGTCCTATGCGCCGCGCGGTTCGGCCGGTGCTTCGGGATATCTCGTCACCGATGGCGATACCGCGAAGGATTTCGCCTGGGCGGGGATCGACGTGATGTCGACGGGCATGAACCACAGCTTCGACTGGGGCCCGGAGGGCATCCTGGCGACGATCAGGCACTGCCACGATGCGGGCATCGCCTGCGCGGGCACCGGCAAGAACCTGGAGGTCGCACGCGCGCCGGCCTACTTCATGAACGAGAAGGGCCGCATGGCGATGGTCTCGGTATCGTCGGGCAATTCGCCGTTCGAATGGGCGGGCCTGCCCAAGGGCGCGGTGCCGGGGCGCCCGGGCGTCAACCCGCTGCGGGTTCTTACCACCATCGAGGTTCCCAAGGCCGCGGCCGACCAGATGAAGGACACCGCGCAAAAGGCCGGTATCATGAGCAAGGCGGCTGCCGCCAAGCCCAACTTCACGATGGGCGGCGGCGCGGTTTCGGGCTCCAACGGGTTCTCCGGTACGCAGTTCGCGGAAGGCACCGAATATGCCATCCATAGCCAGAGCCACCCTGCGGACCTCAAGGGCAACTTGCGCTCCGTCGCCGAGGCGCGCGCCCAGGCCGACTACGTTATGGTGGCGCATCACAACAGCACCTCGGAAGGCGCGCGCTCGCAGGACCCGAGCGAATTCGTGGTCGATTTCGCGCGCAAGTCGATCGACGCGGGCGCCGACGTCTACTTCGGGCACGGCTGGCACAGCTTCGTGGGCATCGAGATCTACAAGGGCAAGCCGATCATCTACGGCATGGGCAGCATGTTCGTGCAGAGCAACTTCATGTCGCGCGTGCCTGCCGATCAGTACGAGTCCTATGGCTTCGACATGGACCAACTCACCACGTTCAACATGGCCTCGGAAAATCTCCATCCCGGTGGCGGTTCCGACTGGGGCTGGTCGGCGCTCTACCAGCTCCGGTACGACAACAACCTGCTTCAGGGACGCTCCAAGCTGGTGGAGATCGTGCTCTATCCGGTCGAGTGCGGCTGGGACTACAGCCAGAACCCGCCCAAGAAGTACCGCGTCGTCGGCGTGGGCGACCACGAATACGTGGCCGGCAGCCCGCGTCTCGCCACCGGAGCCAGCGGCGCCAAGATCCTCGAGATGCTCAAGGCGGTGAATGCGCGGCGCAACACCGCGATGACCATCCGCAACGGCGTCGGGGTCATCACCGTCGCCTGACAAGGCGGCAGACCGAACGGGAAAAGGGACGGAGCCGATGGATGACAAGCAGGACAAGGCAGGCCCGGGCACGCTCCCGGGCCTGCGCGGGGACCGCCGCGCCGTGCTCGGCAAGGGCGCGGCCGCGATCGGGGCGGTCATGGCGGCTCCCCTGCTGAACGCGGTTTCGGCGCGGGCGGCAGGTGGCCGGATAGGTACGGCGGCCCGTCCCTTCACCGTTTGCGGCGCGGGCGAATTCATGTCGTCGCGCCGGCTCAACGGGACGGCCGCGCCGTTCCGCGCCGTGGTGGGCAGGATGCAGAAGGCCGATCTTACATATGCCCACTGCGAGATGAACTTCGGTACGCCGCAGGAGCTTCCCTACACTCCGCGGGGTACTGCGGGCGTCGCCAGCTACATGAACGCCGATCCGGTGATCGTGAAGGATCTCGCGGACATAGGCATCGACGCCATGTCGCTGGCGATGAACCACAGCTTCGACTGGGGCGCGGCGGGCCTGGAATCCACCGCCCGGCACATGGCCGACAACGGCATCGCCCATGCCGGGACTGGCAGGAACCTGATGGCCGCGCGCCAGCCCGCCTTCTTCGATGTCGACGGCATGCGCTGTTCGCTGGTCTCGGCCGCTTCGGGCAACAATGCCTACGAATGGGCGGGTCTGCCGCTTGGCGACATCGACGGCCGCCCCGGCGTCAACCCGATCCGCGTGCGCACCCGCTACGTCGTCGACAAGGCCTCCGCCGCCGAACTCAAGCGGATCGGCAAGGGGCTGGGCGTGCTGAACGACAAGGCAGCCGCGCGATCGACCTTCAACATCACTCCCGGCGGCGGCGCGGGGGGCACCGGCACCGCCGACTTCGCCTTCGAGGAGGGCGATGCGTTCGCCATCCGCTCGATGGCGCATCCCGGCGACGTCGAGGCCAACGTGCGCGCCGTGCAATGGGCGCGCTCGATGTCCGATTTCGTGATGTTCGCGCATCATAACAGCACTTCGGAAGGGTCGCGCGGGACCGGGCCGAGCGGCTTCGCGGTGGATGTCGCCCACGCCGTGATCGACGCCGGGGCGGACGTGTTCTGGGGGCACGGCTGGCACGTGTTCCTCGGCATCGAGATCTACAAGGGCAAGCCGATCGTCTACGGCATGGGCAACTTCGTCTACGGCAATGTCCACCTGACCCGCATCCCCGCCGACTCCTTCGAATCCTATGGCAAGGACCTTAACAACCTGGGGGCGCTGACCCCGCAGGGCGACATGCATCCCGGCGGCGGCGCCGAGGACTGGTCCTGGACCGCGCTCTACGAGATGGACTGGGTGGGCGGCCGGCTCAGGCAGATACGGCTCTACCCCGTCGAACTGGGCATGGACTTCACCGGCGGCAAGGGCGTCATCAATCGCGCCGTCGGCGGCGACGGGATCATCGACGGCACCCCCTACCTCGCCACCGGGGCCAATGCGCAGGCGATCCTGCGCCGGCTTCAGGAACGCAACGCCATGCGGGGCACCGCGATGACCATCCGCGGCGACGTGGGCATCATCGACGTACCCGCCTGAAGCCCCCGGCCGCCCCTCGGGCGACACGACAAAGGATATTGCGAGTGGATTGGTTTCGTGCACTGGATGGACGGCAGCGCAAGGCGTTCTGGGCCTGCTTTGGGGGATGGGCGCTCGACGCCATGGACGTGCAGCTCTACGCCCTGCTGCTGCCCACGATCATGGCGATCTGGAGCCTGACCAAGGCAGAGGCAGGGACGCTGGGCACGGTCGCGCTGCTGGCATCCTCGCTGGGCGGCGCGATCGCCGGCAATCTGGCGGACCGCATCGGCCGCGTGCGCATCCTGCAGCTGAGCATCCTGTGGTTCTCCACCTTCACCTTCCTGAGCGGCCTTGCGCAGAACTACGAGCAGTTGCTGGTGGCGCGCACCCTCCAAGGCCTGGGTTTCGGCGGCGAATGGGCGGCCGGTGCGGTGCTGATGGCGGAATTGATCTCGCCGAAACATCGCGGGCAAACCATCGCGGCGGTATCCAGCGGGTGGTCGGTGGGCTACGCGGCGGCCGCGATCCTGTTCGCGCTGATCTTCAACTTCGTCGAGGCGGAGACGGCGTGGCGGGTGATGTTCTTCCTTGGCATCCTCCCCGCGCTGTTGATCCTGTTCGTGCGCCGCCACGTCCCCGAACCCGAGATGTATGCGAAGGCCAAGCGAGCCGATGCCGATGCTCCGCAACCGCGCTTCAGCGAGATATTTCGCGGAACGCTGGGCGCGCGCACGCTGGTCGCCTGGCTGACCTGTCTGGGCGTGCTGGGCGGCAACTACACCGTGCTGACGTGGCTGCCCGCCTATCTGCAGAGCGAGCGGGGACTGTCCTATTCGAACACCGGGCTGTTCCTGTTGGTGAACATCGTTGGCAGCTTCGTCGGCTATCTGGTCGGCGGCGCCGCGTCGGATCGCTTCGGGCGCAAGAACGCGCTGCGGCTGTTCGCCTTGCTGGGGACGCTGAGCGTGGGTTCGTACCTCCTGTTCGGTGGCAGCTCCGCCGCGATCCTGCTGCTGGGCTTTCCGCTGGGTTTCGCGCAGTCCGGCATGAATGCGGGTATCGCGCCGCTGCTCTCGGAACTCTACCCGACGCGGCTGCGCGCCACCGGGCAGGGCTTCACCTACAATGCCGGGCGCGGCACGGGAGCCCTGTTCCCGATGCTGGTGGGCATTGCCGCCGCGCACGTGAGCCTGACGGTCGCGATCGCTGCGGGGGCCGCCTGCGCCTATGCCCTCGTCGTGCTTGCCAGCATCGCCTTGCCGGAGACCCGCGACCGCCAGCTGGAGGAAATCGGCACCGGCGCCTTGTGAGTTCCGGTGCCGCGAATTGCGTCAGGGCCGGGCAGGCGGGGCGACCGGCGCGTCCCGCTGCCCGGCCCTGTCGAGCGCGGCGCGGACGAACCCGTCGGCCTTCAACTGCTCGATCAGCGCCGAGACATAGGCCAGCCCCTTGTCCCGCCCGCGGGGGACCGCGACGGCCTGTTCGATGCGGTTGAAGGCATCGGGCAGGACGCGGTAGCCGGTCTTGCGCGCCCGTTCCTGCTCCAGCGCCTGGCGCACCCCGGCGACCGCATCGATGCCGGGGTCGTTCTCGAAGGCGGAGATCGCCGCAGGAGAGCTTGCCTCGCGCACTAGCGCGGCGTGCTTCAGGGCGCGCGAAAGGTACAGGTCGTAGGCGGCACCCTGGCCCACCGCAATCCGGCTGCCTTCCCGGTCGAGGTCCGCCACGGAGCGCGCCGGTGATCCCTCCCGCACCATGTAAGTGCCGTCTATGAAGACATAGGGACCGGTAAAGGCAATCTGTTCGGCACGCTTGGGATCGATCGCCATGAAGCCGATGTCCCATTTGTCCCGATCGAGCCGTGCCACGACATCGCCCGCAGCGGCGTAGACGACGAGGTCCACCGGCACGCCGAGGCGGCGGCCAAGTTCGTCGGCAATGTCCACTGAAGGTCCGGTGGCGCCGCGCGGTCCGCCGGGCTGCGCCAGCACGACGTTGCCGGTATTGATCGCCACCCTGAGGCGCCCGCTCGGCGCCAGCTGCGCGCGGACATCGCTGTCGGCCAAAGGCGAAGGGGCTGCGGGCACGGCGGCTTCGGCGGGGGAAGCGCCTGCATGGGCGGCACAGCCCGAAGTGGCGATCAGAAGCGCCGCGGCGCCGATCCGGCCGGTACGGTATGGGGACATGGAAGTGCTCCGTCTGTTCATGGCCGGTCGGCGGTCCTGCCGCCTGTCGAAAAGCGATACTCGATACGGGCCCGGTAAGTCTGCCCGGGGCGCAGGACGATCGAGGGAAAATTCGGATGGTTCTGGGCGTCGGGAAACATCTGGGGTTCCAGCGCGACGCCTTGCCCCCTCGCGTAGGGAACCGCGCCCTTGCCGACAATGCCGTTGTAGCTGCCGCCGGCGAACATCTGTACGCCGGGCATCGTCGCGCGCATGGCCATGATCCGGCCCGACACCGGATCTTCCAGCCGCGCGGCGAGGCGCGGCCTGCTGGACGCGGCGCGGCCGATCACCCAGTTGTGATCGTAGCCGCGCCCCAGCGCCAGTTGTGCGTCGGCGCTTCCGGCCCGCGCGTCGATGCGCGCCGGGCGGCGGAAGTCGAACGGCGTCCCCGCGACGGAGTAGAACGCGCCGGTCGGCAGATGGTCCGGGCCCAGCGTGGTGATGTGCGAGGCCGGGATCGTCAGCAGCATGCCGGTGGCCGGACGGCCGGCCCTGCTTCCGGCGAGGTTCCAGTAGGTATGGTTCGAAAGGCTCACCACCGTGGGCTTGTCGGTCGTCGCCTGATAGCGCACCGACAGCATGCCGCGATTGTCGACGGCGTAAGTCACCCGCGTCGTCAGCGTTCCCGGGAAACCGTTGTCGCCATCGGGACTGACCAGTTGCAGCGTGACGCTGGCCGGGCGGCCGCTCGTGGAGGTCGCGACCACGTTCCAGACGGCCTTGTCGAAGCCGCGCGGGCCGCCGTGCAGGGTATTGCCCGCGACGTCACCGGCGAGCCGGAACACTGTGCCGTCGAGTGTAAAGCGGGCATGACCGATGCGGTTGGCGACGCGTCCGAGCGTCATCCCGAAGAAGTTGGGGCGGGCGATGTAGCCCGCCAGATCGTCGTAGCCCAGCACGACGTCATCCCGGTGGCCATCCCGGTCGGCGGTCGTGATTGATTGTATCGCCGCGCCGAGCGTCAGGATGGTGACGGCGGTGGCTCCGCCTGCAAGGTCGATCGCCTCGACCGCTTGCCCGCCGGGCAGGACACCGAAAGGCCGCCGCGTGACTTCGCCTGCCTGGCAGGGAGCGGCCCATGCGAGGAGCACGCCGCAATGTGCCGCGATCGCGGCGCGAAGGCCGATCGTCCGCATCCGCGCCTAGCGCGCCTTGTCGAACAGCGCGTTCATCAGGGCGGCGTAACCGGGCTCGATCGTGCCCACCTTGTAGCGCATCTTCGCGGCGTGCCAGCCGCCGTGGATCATCGCGTAGTCGTCCGGGATGTAGCTGGTGAAGATGTCCGGATTGGCAAGCCCGCGCACCTGGTTGGACACCAGCGTGTAGCGGGCCGGCGCGTGCGCCTGCAGGTAGAGCCCGGTGCTGTTGAAGATCTCTCCCGGATTGCCGACCAGGGCGATGTCGCCCAGCCGCAGCAGCTTGAGCTGGATGGCGAAATCGGGTTCGCCGGCAGTGGCAGCGGGCAGGGCGGCGTCGCCGGCGGCGTAGCGTACCGGAACATCCGCCTGCATCGGGCTGATCGCCTTGAGCGCGCGCAGCACGTCGGCGAACTGGACCTTGCCGTAGAAGTCGCGCAGTTCGGTGACGGCGCGTGACATCACCTGGGTCTGCTGTTCGCCGGTCTCGATGGCGGGGGTGAAGTATTCGTTGCTCAGGATCGGGTTCTGGTCGCCCGAGGCACCGGGAATCCAGTTCGCGACCGATCCCGGGAAATGCGCCTCGATGGCGCTCGACACGGCGCCGCCGATATCGGAACTGATCCCCGCGCCCTGGGCGCCGAAGCGGTTGTCGTACATCACCGTGTTGTGCACGGCGTAATGGACGATGAACGCGATTGGCTTTCCGGCCATATCCTCGAACCGGACGACCGAGAGCGTCTTGTCGGACGGCCCGGCGGGATTGTAGCCCTGCGCGCCGTAGGGGGTGCCGTCGGCGCGGGTGAATTCGCCCTGGCGGTTGACGTTGATGTAGCTGCGGGTCTGCCCGATCCCGACGCGCGCGGGGCGCATCGCGGCGATGGCCTCGTCCGCTGCGGCGAGCAGCTGGGCGTAGACGAAGTCCCGATAGGCTCCGCTGGCGGGATACTTCGGGTCCGCTGCGATGGTGGGCGAGGTGTGCCCGTGCGTCGCGCCGTAATAGATCGCCTCGGCGGGAATGCCGGTGTGGTCGGCCAGTCCCTTGAGGAAACGTGCCGGTTCCGGCGGGCCGCCCGCCTCGAAGGTGACGACAAGCGCCGTGGGCCGGCCATTGCCGAGCGCGATGACGCGCAAGTGCACCGGATCGAGCACGCCGACTACCCGCGTCCCCCCCGTGGAACCGAGCGGCAGCCATTCCGCGCGCGGCGTCGTGTCGCGCACGGCGGCGCCGACCGTCAGCGGCGCCGGGGCGGCAGAGGCCGCGTTTTGGGGAACGGTCAGGGCGAGCAACATGGCCAGGGCAAATCGGAACATGAGGAGCCTCGTCATTTCGGCAGTTCGTCGGTCAGCGCGCGGGCGCGGGCGCTTCCCAGCCGCGCGGCTTCGATCAGCATCGGGATGCCCTGCGCGTAGTGTTCCCTGCGAAGTAGCGGGAGCGCCTCGTCGTAGAGCGCTTCGGCATGGCCGGAAAGCCGGCTGTAGGCTTCGGTGCTGCCGTATTGGGCTGCCAGTTTTTCATAAGCGAGCGCCTGCGCCGGATCGGCGTGCACGACCTTGCCCTCGGCATATAGCCGGGCCAGCGTTTCGGCGGCGTACTGGTCTTCGGCACCGCCCCGCTCGTGCGCGGCATTTTCGCGGTAGATTGCCAGCGCTCGGGGCACGTCCCTTGCGACGCCGCGACCGTCCATCAGGAGGTTGGCATAATAGAAGCTTCCGGGATCGTAATACGTCGCCGCCATTGCATAGTCCCGCGTGACGCCGCGCCCATGTTCATAACAGATGCCGACATAGCGCCGCGCCTTGCTGTCTCCCTTGTCGGCGGCGAGCTTGAAGAGGTGGAAGGCAGCGGCGTCGTCGCGCGGCAGCGCATTCGCTCCCGCGCCCCCGGTTCCCGGCACTTCGGCGCCGAAATGCAGCAGGGCGATGTCGTGGTAGCCGCGCGTGGCGCCGTATTGCCAGGATTTTTCCCACCAGCGAACCGCCTCGGCCACGCGATCCCGGCCTCGCGCGATCGGCGCACGGCCGGACAGAACCATCTCGCCCAGTTGGACCATCGCCTCGCCATTGCCCTTCGCCGCCGATGCCTGGAGAAGTTCCAGCGCCATTCTCGTGGTACCGGCGGTGGCGGGCTCGATATGCTTGATCGCATAGCCCGCGGCATAGAGTTTACCGGCATCGAACCTTTGTGCATTGACCGGGGTTGCTGTCAGAGCGGCCGCGGCGGCAAGGAGCAGGGCGTATTTCATAGCGTGAGCGCTGCCCGGTTTGCGGTGGGCTGGCACCGGCAATCGTATCAGCCTGAAAGAGGTCTGCATCGCATCCTCGCCGATAAGGCTCACTCGTGTTCCGGTGTTTCGTCCGTCCCTAGCAGTGGTCATGCGCCAATGCGACTAGACGTAAGTCGAAGCGCGGGATGCGGGCATTGCGATGGACGCTGCCGATGACGACAACGGGCCTGCACATGCCGTGTCTCTTTGGCTAGGGTGCCCGCTCCATCCGTTGCGCTTTTGCGTTCATGGCGTCGGTCAGGCGCCATTGCCGAAGTATGATGCCTCGAGACTTTTGTCCGAAATGATATCCGCAGATGCTCCGGTCGCCGAGATGCGGCCCTCTCGCAAGATATAGGCTCGGCTGGACAAGTTCACGGCCAAGTCGGCCATCTGGTCGACGACGAGCATCGCCATTCCTTCATCCCGAAGCAGTTTGAGCAGATCGAAAAGGTCCGACGTCATCTGCGGCGAGAGACCCAGTGACGGTTCGTCAAGCAGGAGCATCCGGGGACATGACATGAGCGCCCGGCCGATCGCCAGCATTTGTTGCTCGCCGCCCGAAAGCAGTCCGGCCTGGCGGTCCAGCATGGTCGCCAGACGAGGCAGGCGCTCCAGGATCGAGGCCATCCGCGCGGCCGCACCTTTGGGCTGCGAGTAGCTGCCGAGGCGCAGGTTGTCATAAACAGAGAGTTCCGGAAATATCTGACGTCCCTCCGGGACCAAGACAAGCCCCTGACAGACGCGTGATCGTGTATCCAGCGCTCCGATCTGCAAGCCGTCGAACCGAAGATGGCCGGAACGCGGGGTCATCAATCCGGACAATACGCGCATCAGCGTGGATTTGCCCGCACCGTTCGCGCCCAGCAGAGCGACCGCTTCACCAGGGCGAACTTCTATGTCGATACCATGCAAGACATCGACGGCCCCGTAGCCCGCGTGCAGCGCGTAAGTCCCCAGGCACGGCTCGCCGTTCTTGGGCACGGTTGCTGCCTGTCCCCCGATCCGCCTTTCGCCGAGATAGGCCTCGCGCACCAGAGGGTCGGCATGGATCTCGGCGGGACTGCCCTGTGCGATCAGTACGCCCGTGCGCAGCACCGCGACCCGATCCGACACGCCCATGACGAGGCCCATGTCATGCTCGACCAGACCTATGCCGATGCCCGCGCCGGCTATCTCGCGCAGCAAATCTCCCAGAGCACGTTTTTCGGTGCGCGAGAGACCCGCTGCCGGCTCGTCTAGCAGGAGGATGTCCGGGTCGGTTGCCAGTGCACGAGCGATTTCCACCAGCCGCCGATCGACATGAGGCAGATCGCCCGCGCAAGTGGATGTGGCTCCGGCGAAGCCGCAGGTTTTCAACAGCGCGCGCGCGTGCCGTACGTCTGCGGCGGCCCGATTCAGCGCTCCGCCGTACAATTTGCCCAGATGCCCCTTGCGCATGGCGAGCAGGACGTTGTCCTCCACGCTCATGCTGTCGAACAAGGCGGATGTCTGGTACGTTCGCGCGATCCCGGCCCGCGCCGAAAGCCAGGGCCGCCCGGGGGGCAGCACCTGTTCGCCAATCAGGCGTTCGCCGTCGTCGGAGCGGTAGAAGCCGCCAAGGATGTTGATGACGGTCGATTTTCCGGCGCCGTTCGGGCCAATCAGCGCCGTCACCGTCCCGGCGGGAACGACGATGTCGAGGTTGTCGATTGCACGCACCCCCCCGAACCGGATGCCGATCCCGCAGCCGGAAAGAGCGTCGCGGTGGCGGCGCGGCAGCAGTGAGGAGAATGCCTCGGCATTGACGGGGGCTGCATGGTCCGGCGCCGCGCGGCTGATCGCCCCGGCAATGCCGCGAGGCGCCAGCCACAGCACGAGCAGGACCAGAGCGGCATAGCCGAGGATGCGGTAAGCTTCGAACGAGGAGAGGAGTTCGGGCAGCAGGCCGATCACGGTCGCACCCATGACCGGGCCGAGGCGCGATCCGGCACCGCCGATCACCACCGACAGGACCAGCAGGATCGAGAAATTGAGCCCGAAGGATTGCGGCGTTACGAAACTGTTGAGCGGCGCCGACAGGCCGCCCGCGAGGGCGCAACATCCCGCCGAGATCATGAATGCGACGACGCGCGTGAGGGTGGGAGAGATGCCTATCGATGCCGCCGCATTCTCGGAATCCCGTACGGCGCGCATCGCCTGACCCCAGCCGTTGGCGTACAGGAGATTATAGGCCGTCATGACCAGTGCGGCGACGAGGATTGCGACGATTGCCATCGCCCGATCGCCCAGCGCCAGACCCAGGACCGAGAGTGGGGGAATCTGAAGGATGCCGCTCTGGCCACCAGTCAGACTTTCCGCCTCTACCAGAGTCTGCTCGGCGATCAGGCCGAAAGCGATGGTAACCATCGCCAGGTACGGACCCTTGACGCGCAGGGCAGGCAGAGCCAGCAAGGCGCCCACCCCAACCGCCAGGGTAACGCCCAGCGGCCATGCCAACCAGAACGGCAGCCACCCGCGGGATGTGCAGATCGCCACGGCATAGGCGCCGATCGCGTAGAAGGCGGCATGGCCAAAGCTGAACTGGCCGCTCAGCCCGATCAGCACGTTGAGCCCGATCCCCGCGATCGCTAGCAACGCGATCTGGCCGATGACGAAGGCGTAGTAACCGTTGAGCAGCAGCGCTCCGGCCACGCCGCCCAGCACACACAGGCACCAGAACGATGACGTGGCGGTGCGATGGGAGAGAATGGTCATACCTTGCGCACCTGTGCTCGACCGAGCAACCCGTCGGGGCGCACGGCAAGGACGACGATGACCAGCAGGAAGGTCACGATCTGGGTATAGCCCGAGCCGATGCCGAGCGTGACGAGCGCCTCCACCAGTCCGAACAGCAATGCGGCGGAAACTATTCCCCAGGCGCTGCCGAGGCCGCCGAGGATGGCGACTGCGAATGCCTTGAGTCCGAGGACCACGCCCATGCTGCTCTCGACATGAGAAAGCGGCGCCACCAGCATCCCCGCGATCCCCGCGAGCGCGGAGGAAAGGCCGAATGCCGCGGCGATCACGCGGCCTACCGGAATTCCCATAATTGCAGCGGCATCACGGTTCTGGGCCACCGCCAGCATGGCGACACCGTGCAGTGTACGGCGTCGGAAAAGATCTATTCCCGCTGCCAGTGTCAACATGACCAGGGGGATCAGCAGATGCAGAGGGTAGATGCCGAGATCGACGTCGCCCGCCTTGATGGAGGCTTGCGCCAGCGGTGAAGCAAGCGAACGTGGCTCTGCACCGAACACCAGCATCATGGCATTGTCGCAGACTAGGCCAAGCGCGACCGTTGCCATCAGCCATGCTTCGGATTTCCGGGCGAGGAATGGGCGGATCGCCGCGCGCTCCACGATCAGGCCATAGACGCCGCAGGCGATGATCGCGGCGCCTATGGCGATCGGCGTAGGCCATCCGGCCTCAACCATCATCCAGACCAGCACCGCGCCAAGCATGGCGCTGGACCCTTGCGCGAAGTTGACCGCTCCGCATACCGAAGCAGTGATGTGGAAACCCAATGCGATCAGGCCGTAGATCGAGCCAAGCGCCAGGCCGGTGAGAAGCGCGGGGAGAATGTCCATTCTTCAGACCGCCTTCACTGGCAGGGGTACGATGTGGCCCCGGTCGAATTCGGCCCAGATATAGTCGCTTTCGTTCAGGGCATCCTGGCCGTGTGCGAACGGGGCGTCGTAAGTCTTGATGAGGCCTTCGTAGCGTCCGATCCGGGTGAAGCCGCGCCGCACCGCCTCGCCATCGAGCGATCCGGCCTTACGAATGGCGAGCCCTGCAAGGTGCATGGCATCGTAGGCATTGGCGACGCCTACGGCGGGTGTCACGTCCTGCGGTCCTTCGATATCCGGGTACTTCGTCTCGAGCGCTGCGAGGATGCGGGTCTTCGCCGGGCTGTCGGCACCGAGGAAGCTGTATGTCTGCACGAATTTCACCCGGTTCGCGTGAGGTCCGGCCAGTTCGGAAAAGCGTCCGCCGGCCGGGCCCCAATGAGAGACGATGGGCACGTCCCAGCCCATCTGGTCCAGGGACTTCACGACCTGGGCTGAGGGTCCGACCGTCGCCACCATCAGGAGGCAGTCTGCTCCGGCCGCCCGCAGGCGTCCCAGTTGCGGTGTGACATCGACGTCCGAGTGCTCGAATTTTTCCGATCCCGCCAAAGGCAATGCGGTAGCGGCAAGTGCGGCCTTGAGACCCTTTTCGTTGGACTGGCCCCATGGATTGTTCAGCAGGATAAGGCCGGGGCGGCGAGCGCCGTAATTGTTCCGGGCAAAGGCGACCATCGCCTTGTCGACCAGTTCGTCGACGGCCGAAACGCGGAACACGTAATTTGGGGCGGTGCCGTTATGCGTGATCGCCGTTCCCGCCGCCCAGGGTACCACGAAAGGCGTCCGAGCCGACGTGGCGATGGGTACGATGGCGCGGGCGACCGGCGTATCCAGCCCGCCGAACAGTACTGCCACGCCTTCCTTGTAGAGAAGCTCTCGCGCTGCGATGACGCCTTTGCCGGGGTTGCTCTCATCATCCCGGCGGATCAGTTCCAGCCTGCGACCGAGCAGTCCGCCGTTTGCGTTGATCTCATCGATGGCGATGGACAATCCGCGCGAGATCGCT
Organism: Novosphingobium resinovorum; assembly: GCF_036352595.1. Classification (GTDB taxonomy): domain Bacteria; phylum Pseudomonadota; class Alphaproteobacteria; order Sphingomonadales; family Sphingomonadaceae; genus Novosphingobium; species Novosphingobium resinovorum_B. Next base: position 239,571 of record NZ_JAZFAX010000002.1, on the reverse strand, counting down.
TCGCCCGACTTGGCTGACTGGGCTGTGAGGGCGGTTATCAGGCCGATGCCGATACGATCGGCCCGCTGTCCGCAGCCGGAAAGCGCCGCTGCCGCACCGACGGCCAAGCCGGATAGGATCGAGCGCCTGGAAACAAGAATCGCCATGGTTCGCCTTCATTGAATTTTGCAAGTTGGCTACCATTCTTGAAAAACAATTCAATGGAAAAATCGTAGACGATTTGTGATGTAAATTGTAGATGATTGTTCTTGCCAACGGAATTGATTCTGGTGCAGAGCGAATCAGGTGCTTTCATCGGGGGTTTTGGGGTGGTGAGTGGGGTTTGAGGGTGGTTTTGGATCATGGAGCAGAGTGTCGATATGTCGGACGGTGCCACTTCCGTCAGCAATTCCGGGCGCCGCCGCGTGCGCAAGGCTGAGGCTGGGCCTGATCTGGGGGGGGCTGCGGTCGCCAGTGGGGGCGATGTCGAGCAGCATATCTACCAGACCGTGTTCGACAGCGTGCTCAACCAGCGGCTGACGCCCGGGACCAAGCTGCCGGAGCCGGCGCTCTGCGAGTTGTTCGGGGTTTCGCGAGCGGTAATTCGCAAGGTTTTACAGAGGCTTGAGCACGAACGGATCGTCGAATTGCGGCCCAACAAGGGTGCCGTCATCGCCGCGCCTACGCCTGAGGAAACGCGGCAGATCTTCGAGGCGCGGCGCGCGCTGGAAGTCTCGATCGTCGAGATCGCGGCGCGGCGGCATACGGCGAAGGATCTGGCCGACTTGCGCAAGCTGCTTGCGCATGAGCATGAGGTTACGCACAACCTCTATCAGCCCGCCTGGGCGGCGTGTGCGCGCGAGTTCCACTTGCGCATCGCGGCGGTGGCGGGGAACCCGATCCTGACCAACTACCTGACCGAACTGATGACGCGGTGCTCGCTGATCGTGGCGCTGTACCAGCCGACCGGGAATGCCGCCTGCGAGCATGCCGAGCACGGGCGCATCGTCGACTACATGGAGAAGGGCGACGTCGCCTCGGCCCGCGCCGAGATGGGCCGCCATCTGCGTGCACTTGAGGACAATATCAGCCTCGATCGCGGGTCTTCGACGCAGAGCCTTGCGCAGATGTTGAACCTGGGATGAGCGTCTCCGCGCCCGCCACGCACGTCGATTTCGAGGCGATCGGCGCCTATCAGCGCTACAAGCTGATGGCGAGCCTGATCGTGCCGCGGCCGATCGCGCTGGTCACCACCGTCAATGCGGGCGGCGTGGTCAATGCGGCGCCCTTCAGCATGTTCGCGATGCTGGGCGAAGACCCGCCGCTGGTGATGATATCGATCAACCGGCTGCAGGACGGCGCGCTCAAGGATACCGCTGCCAACATTCTGGAATCGCAGGAATTCGTCGTCCACATGGCGGATGAGGCGATCGCCGCGCAGATGCACGATTGCGGCACTTCGCTGCCGCCCGAGCAGAGCGAGCTGGACCTTGTCGGCTTCCATTCGGTGCCGTCCACCGGCGTCCTGCCGCCGCGTATCCTTGAGGCGCCGATCGCCTTCGAATGCCGGTTGTGGGAGACGATCGAAACCGAGAGCCGGTATATCTTCCTGGGGAAAATCCTGCACTTGCATGCGCGCGAGGGACTGGTCGATACCGCACTCTGGCGAGTGAATCTGCAGGACTATTTCCCGGTCGGGCGCTTCGGTGCCAGCTTCTATACCCGCACGCGGGACCGCTTCGCCTTGCAGGGCGAGGCGCGGGAAACCGCCATCGATCGGATCTGATCGCTACCTTCGGCACTACCTTCGTCGCGTCATTGCGAGCGCAGCGAAGCAATCCAGGGCAGTTTACCGCCGCCCTGGATTGCTTCGCTGCGCTCGCAATGACGAAAGGGGTGGGGCTGGCTCCCTGCCTTCGCAGGGGTGACGGGGTGGTTCTGGGCGAGGCTTTTGCGGGAATCCGCCGGTTTTTCCGGCCGGTACTCAACGGCACTCAACGGCACCTAACGGTACCACAAAGGGGGCCAGCGGTGCCCTGAAAGGCTGCGACAGGCCTTCAGTGGGGCGGATCGGCGCCAGCGCTGTGCTTCTATATCGTGAACGATTCGATTTTCAACAGCCTGAAAATCTCACCCAACCGGCATCCGCATCGTCGCCCAAATGCTGCGTCGCAACAGAAACCCGCAGAAAATCAACGTTCGCGAAAAATTGTTAGATCGTTGACGATTTAATCTTGGATGATCGACGAAGATCGCCTTATGACATGAGTCGCAACGAGCGATCGGGTCGCCAGGTGCGGGAAGGGTAACAGCCCGCCGCACCGCATTCCGGTCGTGATCTCGACAGCCATGGGGGTGACGATCATGCGTAACGCGAAGCTGACTGCCAGATTTTCTCTCGGTCTTTCTCTGGGTGCGATGGGGATCGCGCTTGCGGTGCCGACCGCGATCCACGCGCAGATCATTACAGGCGCGATCAACGGCCGCCTGACCGATCCGGACGGCAATCCCGTCGGCGGTGTGCCGGTCACCGTGGTCCACGTTCCCTCGGGCACGACGACCACCGCGACCACCAGCGCCGACGGCGTCTATGCCGTGCGCAACCTGCGACCCGGCGGGCCGTACCGCGTCACCGCGACGTCGCCGGAACTGGGCACCAAGTCGGTCGACGTGCCCGCGATCAATACCGGCGATGCCTTCCAGCTCAACTTCGCGCTGGGCGAAGTCACCGAGATCGTCGTCAGCGGCAAATCGTTCGAGGGCGGCGACCTCAAGACCGGACCGAGTTCGAACTTCTCCGCGCAGAAGATCGAGGCGGCGCCGTCGATCAGCCGCGATCTGAAGGATCTGGCGCGGATGAACCCGTTCGTCGCGGTCGATCCCAGCAACAGCGATGCGCTGGTCTGCGGCGGCGCCAACAACCGCACCAATTCGCTGACCATCGACGGCGTGCGCCAGAACGACGATTTCGGGCTGCAGGCCAACGGCTATCCCACGCAGCGCTCGCCGATCTCGATCGACGTGGTCGAAACGCTGGGCGTGGAACTGGCGCCTTATGACGTGAACTACGGCGCGTTCGGCGGCTGCACGCTGAATGCCACTACCAAATCGGGCGGCAACAGCTTCCACGGTCAGGTCTTCTACGAATATACCGGCGATGCGCTGCAGGGCGGCCGCTTCGGCTACACCGATTTCCAGGACGGATCGAAGCAGGACCGCCGCCTGACCGGCAAGTTCTCCGAAAAGACCTTCGGCGCCACGCTGACCGGCCCGATCATCAAGGACACGCTGTTCTTCACGCTGAACTACGAGAAGTTCGAGCGTTCGGAGCCGTCGCTGGTCGGCCCTTCGGGTTCGGACTTCGCCAATCAGGTGCCCGGCGTCAGCGTGGCACAGGCCAACGAAGTGCGCCAGATCCTGAAGGACCGCTACGGCTACGACCCGCTCGGCTACGAGGCGACCAAGCTGCCTTCGCGCGACGAGAAGTTCTTCGGCAAGCTGGACTGGAACATCGCGCCGGGCCACCGCGCCACGGTTTCGTATCAGCGCACGCGCGGTTCCTCGATTTCGGCGAACGGCAACACGCTGACCGGGTCGAGCACGTCGCTGGGGCTGCTGTCGCAGTGGGTGGAGCGGCAGAACAACCTCGACGTCTACAAGGCGCAGGTGTTCTCCGACTGGACCGACAACTTCAGCACCGAAATCAGCGCGTCCTACAAGAAGATGGACAACCCCGGCTTCCCGCTGGCGGGCAACGATTTCGCGCAGTTCCGCGTCTACCTGAACGGCACCACCACGGGCCCGAGCGTCTATGCGGGCACCAATGCCTCGTATCAGGCGAACGAGCTGACGACGTATCTGCAGCAGTACCGCGCCAAGGCGACCTATACCGCCGGATCGCACCGCATCACCGCCGGGTACGAGCGCGAGGCGCTGAAGATCTGGGATCTCTTCGTGCAGAACGCCAACGGCTCCTACGTGTTCAACTCGCTGGACGATCTGCGCGCGGGCAATGCCTCTTCGGTCAGCTATGCCAATGCGGGCAATAACGTGAAGGCGGATGCGGGCTTCACGCTGCACACCACGACGAACACGCTCTACCTGCAGGACGAATGGTCGGTGCTGCCCGAACTGACGATCAAGGCGGGCCTGCGCTACGACTTCTTCGAGCAGTCGGACCGGCCGGACGAGAACCCGGTGGTGATGGCGCGCTACGGCATTTCCAATACCGAGAACCTCGACGGCAAGCACCTGCTGCAGCCGCGCTTCGGGTTCAACTGGAAGCCCGATCCGACGCTGACGGTCTATGGCGGCGTCGGCCTGTTCGGCGGCGGCTCGCCCACGGTGTGGACGGCGAACACCTTCTACAACACCGGGCAGATGCTGGGTAACGTCACCTGCACCCGGAGTGTCACGGCGAGCGCGGCATGCCTTGCGGGGCTGAGCAACGTGGACGGGTTCAACGTCAACCCGGCGCTGCAGGCGGCCAATACCGCCAGCGCGGCGCGCGGGCAGGGGCTCATCAATGCGCTCGACAAGAACTTCAAGCCGCAGTCGACGTGGAAGATGTCGATCGGGGCGCAGAAGGAGTTCGATCTGGGCGCGTTCGGCAACGGCTGGCGCGTGGCGGGTGAGTTCATCCACTCCGAAGTGCAGAATGCGGTGGCGTGGTACGAACTCTATGCCGGCGCCAATCGCGGGCCGGATGCGCCGGACGGGCGGCCGACGTATCTGCCGGGGCGCGAGAACCGTAACGATATTCTGGTGACCAATACCAAGCAGGGCTATGCCAACCAGCTGGGTCTGGCGCTGGCGAAGACCTGGCGTGAAGGGCCGCTGGACGGGCTGGAGGCGATGTTCTCGCACACCTACATCCGCTCGAAGGACGTCAATCCCGGTATCACCACGGTGGCGGCGTCGAACTACAGCGGGGTGGCGACTTCGGACCCGAACGATCCCGATCTGGCGACCTCGAACTATGAGTTCCGCCATCTGTCGAAGCTGTCGGTCAGCTATTCGCATGCCTTCTTCGGCGACAACCGCACGCGCCTGACGCTGTTCGGGCAGAGGCGCTCGGGGCAGGTGTTCAGCTATACCTTCGATGTGGGCGCGAATGCCAACATGGCCGCGGACATGCTGGTGGGCGAGAACGGCGCGCTGGCGACGCGCAATCGCCAGCTGCTCTACGTGCCGCAGACCAGCGGCGGGCAGGTGACGGCGGGCAGCGATGCGATCGTGACGTATGCGCCGGGCTTCGACATCGCCGCGTTCAATGCTTTCCTGAAGCAGAACGGGCTGCTCAAGTATGCGGGCAAGATCGCGCCGCGCAATGCCTTCAAGGCGCCTGCGCTGACGACGATCGACATGCGGATCAGTCAGGAGATTCCGGGCTTCTTCCCCGACGGGGCGAAGGCGGAGATCTATCTCGACGTCGAGAACCTGGGCAATCTTCTCAACCGCAAGTGGGGCGTGCTGCAGCAGATCCCGTCGCCTTATGTCTCGGCGAACGTGGTGGCGCGCAATTGCCAGATCGCCGGGGCTTGCCCGACGCAGGGCAACTTCTACCAGTACGACAGCTTCGTCGGCCGCGCGGCGACCAGCTTCAACACGCAGTCGGTCTGGCAGATGAAGATCGGTGCGCGGTTCAAGTTCTAAGGCTTAGGGAAGGGACGACGATGATGGATCGCAATGACATGCAGCTTTCCCGCCGGGGTATCCTTGCCGCCGCTCTGGTGGCGGGGGCGGCCGGGGTCGCGGCTCCGGCACTGGCGGCGAAAATGAAGCCGGCCGGGGCGAAGCCCGCCGAGGCGAAGGGCGCGAGCTTCCTGCTGCGCGGCGTGACGCTGGAGACAGGCTACCGGCGCGAGGGCAGCGAGGTGGTTGGCACCGAGACGGCTAAAGCCTCGGTGCTGGTGCAAGGCGGGAAGATCGCCGCGATCCTCCCCGCCGATGCGCCTGCGCCGATGGGTGTGGCGGTGCGCGATGGACAAGGGATGCTGCTGCTCCCCTCGTTCCGCGACATGCACATCCACCTCGACAAGACCTTCTACGGCGGCCCGTGGGTGCCCCCGCGCAAGCGGACCGAGGGCATTCGCGGGCAGATCAAGCTGGAGCAGACGCTGCTGCCGCAGCTCCTCCCCACGCTGGAGGAGCGCGCGGGCAAGCTGGTCGATCTGCTGCAGTCCAACGGCACCACGTTCGCGCGCAGCCAGTGCAACGTCGATCCGGTGGTGGGGACCAAGCACGTCGAACTGCTCAAGCACGCGCTCGACAGCCGCGCCGACGGGTTCGGGCATGAGATCGTGGCGTTCCCGCAGCACGGCTTTGTCAGCGCCGACCTGATTCCGACGATGCGCGCGGCGATGGCGGCGGGGGCGACGCATGTGGGCGGCATCGATCCCACCGCGCTCGACGGCGGCATGGAGAAGTCGGTCGATGCGATGATGCAGGTCGCGCTCGACATGGACAAGGGCGTGGACATCCACCTGCACGAACCCGGCGCCAGCGGCATCGCCGCGATCCGCCGCATCGCCGACACGGTGGAGCGCGAACCCGAACTGCGCGGCAAGGTGACGCTCAGCCACGCCTTCTCGATGATGTCGCTGCCCGCGCCCGAGATGGAGGAACTGGCCGCGCGCCTCGCCGCGCTGGACATGTCGGTGGCCTCGACGCTGCCGTTCGGCACGCGGATGATGCCGATCCCGATCCTGCTGGACAAGGGCGTCAAGGTCTACACCGGCACCGACAGCGTCGAGGATCACTGGTCGGTCTTCGGCAGCGGCAACGTACTGGAAAAGGCCAAGCTGGCCTGCCAGCTCTATGGCTGGAGCGACGAGTACACCATCTCGCAATCGCTGAAGATCGCCACCGGCGGCCCGACCCCGCTGGATGCCGCGGGCAAGCAGGTCTGGCCCAAGGCAGGCGACGCCGCCGACATGGTGCTGGTCCCGGCCGCCTGCTCGGCCGAGGCGGTGGCGCGCCAGTCGCCGCGCAAGGCGGTGTTCCACGCGGGCAATCTGGTGTCGGGCGCGCTGGACGCGGCCTGACGGGCCGTAGTTCGACGCCGCCGGAATGAACCCCCGAAATGAACCAGAACGTCTAGGCGCCGGGCTTCCAGCTTCAGGCCTGCCACGCACGGCCTTGGGCAGGCATCACCCGGGATGGGGGTCATGCGCAAGAATCGGGCGAGGCTCTGCCTGATCGGCCGCACTCGCCTCCGGCGGACCGGCGGCAGTTGGGGAGAGGCGCCTCTCTCCGCTGCGCCGAGGGTCAGGCAGGTTCGCGTGCAACGCGGGCAATGGCCTGCGTGGAACCGAGAAGATCAGCGGGCCGGCCGGTGTCGCTTCGATCAGCCGCGCGGTAAAGGCGGCCGCGATCAGGGTCGCCGCCATAGTCAGGCACATCGACAGCGGCCATGGTAGTATAGGGTTCAGAATGGCGGCAATGGCAAGGTTGAAGGGCGCGTGCAGCAGGTAGATCTGCAAGGACCGACTGCCGATCCAGGTCATCAGCTTGAACCCGGCGAGCATTCGCGCGAAGACCATGCAGGACAGGGCGCCCAGCAGCAGCTGCATGTCGCACAGCGCGAGTGCCGCCGGGGTCGAGGCACTGGGCATCCGGAAGTCGCTGAGGATGACTTCCATCCTGAACGTCACGATCAGCACGGAGCAGAACGCGAACCCGGCCATCACGATCGGCGGGCCATATCGTGTGTCCAGCAGCGATCTGGCCGAGGCGAACACCAGCGACGGAAAGAACAGGAAGATCGTCACGGCCGCCCCGAATGGCACCAGCGTCAGGGTTTCCGGTGGCAGCATGGCGATCGTCGCATGCCCCAGCGCGGCGACCGCCCATGCCGTTCTCCTCGCCGCGGATCGTAACTGGCCGTAGACGTTGTACAGCAGACAAAAACTCATGAACGCGGGCAGGAACCAAAGCAGTTTCAATCCGGTCGCTTCATCGAGAAAGGGTGCGGTGGCAAGTCCTGCGGCAAGCACCAGGTTGCCCATCCATCCGCGCAGGGTCTGTTCCGGCGTGGAAAGGTATATCGGCAAGTACAGCACGGCATAGCCAAGCGTGAAGACGAGAAATGGCCTGTAAAGATGCGAAAGCATGCTTTGCAAAGCCCGCCAGTCCGGCTTTCGGGGCGGGGAGAGCATGGACAGCAGAAAGAAAGATCCGACATGGAAGGAGTAGATCAGGATGTATCCTGAATAGTAGAAATGCCCCCGGAATATCTTGTTGTGGCCGATCACGACGAGAAGGATCAGGATAGCCCGGGTGGCCAGTCGTATCTCGGCTTCGGGCGTGAACGATGGCCGGCTGGGCCTATTTCGCATTTTCATGTCCTGGCCCCGGCCCGGACCGCCGCGGGCCGCGGCACGGCAGCGATGAACCCGGTGAGCAGGATCAGCAGCAGCATGGTGGTATCCATCGCTTCGCCATAGATATAAGTGCACAGCAACCCGAGCATATACAGCGGGAAACGCGCATGGGCGCCCGCTTCCAGCCCACCGCGTCGCCATGCGAAGCGTACTGCCGCACCGGCCGTGGCTGTGAGGTAGGCAAGGACCGTCAAAATGCCGACGATGCCGTTCTCGGCCGGTACCCGGTACCTTTCGCCGTGAACGTTCATCGACAACCCGCGAGACCCGGTAAGAGACCCGTACTTTTTGCGTGCCCAATGCATGTAACCAGTCGACCCGGTCCCCAGAACCGGATGTGCCTCGAACAGTAACTGGGCGTTCCGATTGACGAACGTCCGGATATAGTCACTGTGCTGGCCGATGCTTTCGACGGTGAAGAAGAACCGGTTGCTCAATTGCGAGGAATCGGCAGCCTCGCTCCGCAGTTGTCTCGCCACGTAGGATTGCGGCATCGCGGACACGAACGTCATCGTCAGCGCTGCAGCGACACCGAGGGTCATGACCTTGGATGCGAGCGACGCCCTGGACATCAGGAAGATCAGCAAGAGCAGGACGTAGGCTTTTCGCTCGCCGCTCATCAGGACGAGGAGAGCCAGCAGCGAGAGGGCCGTGAACCATGCGGCGATGCCCCGGTTCCTGATCCGGTCCTCGAAAAGGAACACGACGACCACCATCGAGGAAAATACAAACTTGGTGTCGTACAGATACTTCCATGTAACGACGTGGCCGGTGAGCAGGTGGAATGCCACGACATGCATCAGGATCGCCAGGTTCAGTACCGCAAACCGGATCCGAAAGCGGTCGAAAGCGGATGGGCCGAGTGCATGGAGGTAGCCTGCGGTGGTGATCGCGGCGAGCGTCGTCAATGCGAACTGCACCGTACGCTCGATGCCGCCGGGCCACGACACCATGAAGGCAGACACCGTGGCGAGCGCCGTGTATGCGATCGCCAGGCTCGCAGCCGGGGTTGTGACGATCGATGCCGCCATTCGCCGGCCGCCGGCGGAGACCACACACATTGCGGAGCACAAGACCAGCATGGCCACGCCGGCGGCGACCTGCTTGTACAGCAGGCAGCAGTAGAGCGCCATGATCGGATATTGCAGCCAGCCGTGGACCGCGCCAGGGACCGTGTCGCCGGAAGCGGTGGCATCGGAAGACGGCCGGGTTCCGGCTCTCATGCTGCTCCCGAACCTTGCTGCCCTCGTCCCGATTTCTGGCTGCGTGAATGATGGCTTGCGGCGCCGGGCCCACCGCGCGTGCCTGCCAGCAACCGCGTGCGGCTTCACGGCCACGATCGGCGCCAACGCTTTTGCCGGGCGCGCGGCATGGCCGTCACCTTCGGACGAAGGGCTCTGTGCCGTCGATGGAATGGTTCGGAACGGATGATCATTCGTGCTGCATCGCCGAAATGGAATTTGCGTTTCTGCGCCATTCCGTAAATATAAATGCACGAACACTTCAATATGTATTTATACTTATTATTTAAAATGTCCGTCAATTTATGAATTGTAAGTCGATGTATGAAAAAGGAAAATTATAACATCCGTTTCCAACCATAATGCGTGTTGAGTTTCCGGCGTTAATTTGTGATTGTTAACGGCATAGATGCACTGCGATGCGGCAATTCTTGTCGATCGCATGTCGTTTGGATCCACCGCTCGTCGGAAAAGGGGGTAACATGATACGATATGGCTTCAAGGTCGCCGTCGCAGCATGGCTGGCGGCGATGTCGTTGCTGTCGCTTCCGGCGCATGCCGTGACGTACGATCTGGGGGTGCTGCAGGAAACGACGCCGATCGGTCTGGGGGGAACCCTGAACAGCGTCAACACATCCGATACGTTGATTTTCGCGCTCGCGGACACGGACAATCTCGGCGGCGGACTGTCGATGGTGCCTCCGATCGTCTTCGCTCCGGGGTTGGTGTTCGGCTTGTCCAGCGTGCAGGCGAGCTTCTATTCCGGTGCGGTCGGCAGCGGTACCCTTCTCGGATCCATCACCGCAGACCAGACGACCACCTTCACGGACCTTGTCGCTGGTGATTATTATGTGGTGGTCACGGGCACGGCATTCAATCCCACTCTGGGCGGGACTTATGCGATCGGGCTGATGGCAACGAATGCCGCTGCCGCGCCGGGACCGGCGGGACTGGTGGTGGCGCTTGCCGGCGGGGCCTGCCTGCTATGGCGCCGACGGCGCAGCCAGGGCGAACGGATGGTCCCGGCCTGACTTTCGCATTTTCCCGGTTTCCTCAAGGCGATGCGAGGTTGCGTGACTTTCGACCGATGGCAAGCACGGAAGCAAGGCGTCGTGCTCAGACTTGGTGTGGCCCTGTTGGCCGCCACCGGTTTGAGCGCATGTGGCGATGTGGAGACCACCCCGGATCAGGTATTGGTCCGGGGAGATGACTTCGAGATCACCGTTCAGGAGTATGACCAGGTGCTGCGTCGGTCGCCGCTCGTGACCAAGGAGGCCATCGGGCCAATGCGACAAGCGGTGATGGAAGGCTTGATAGGCGAGAAACTGCTGGCCGAGGAAGCCCTCAAGGCAGGTCTGGACAAACAGGCCGCGACCGCCCAGGCGATTGCCGCGGCAAAACGGTCGGTGCTCGCGCAGGCTTATGTCCAGAAGCTCGCGGGCAACTCCTTCCGGCCTGACGAACGTGAAGTCCGGCAGTACTATGCCGCGCATCAGGCGCAATTCGGCGAACGCCGCCGGCTCGTCCTGAGCGAATATGTGGTGCGCAGCGACTTGCCCGACGTACGCCAATACGTCGAAACGCTGGACAAGCGCGGCATGGGGGAACTGGCGACGGCGCTGGCGCAGGCGATGCCGTCGATAACTCCGGTCACTCTGGTCCGGTTCAGCGATGAAATTCCCGACACGCCAGGCCGGACGCTGCAGCGCCTGCAGGCAGGCGATGCCATCGTCTATCAGACACCGGGACACGTCCATCTCGGCCAGGTGCAGTCGGTCGAGATCGATCCGATCGCCTTGGTGGCGGCCCGGCCGCGTATCGAGGCGGGTCTTGTCGCACAGCGCCAGTCGGAACTCGTCAGAACCACGGTGCAGGCACTGCGCAAGACGCGAAACGTCAAGGTCACGCAGCCAAGCCTGGCTAGCGGCGCCGATCTGGCGGCGCGAAAGGATGCGATGCAATGAGGCTGCCCGGTTGGCTTCTGGGACTGGCGGCGGTGCTTTTCCTCTTGCCCTCGCCATCTGGCGCGCAGGAAGTGATCGATCAGCGCCGGTCTTATGTCGTGGGTACGGGCGATGTGCTGTCCGTCACGGTCTACCGCGCTCCCGATTACAGCAGCGTCGTCGAAGTGGGAGAGGATGGCACGATCGTCCTCAGCCTCATCGGAAAGGTCAAGGTGGACGGCCTCACCCCGCCCGGGATCGGTGATGCGGTGGCGGCCCGGCTGCGCGAGGCGGGGATTTTCCGCGATCCCGTGGTCAACGTGCTGGTGCAGAGCTATCGCAGTCGCACCGTGTCGGTGCTTGGAGCGGTCGGTAAGCCCGGCGAATATCCGCTGGAGCGTGGGCAGATCCGCATCAGCGAGATGCTGGCGCGCTCCGGAGCGATACTGGGACTGGGCGGGGGGAGCATCCACCTGATGCGTTCGGACGGATCGCAACGCACGATCCCCGCCGCCGATGTCCTGTCGGGCGGCGTGGACCTGGTCCTCGCCCCGCAGGATACGCTGATCGTCAATCCGGCACCCAGTTTCTACATCTCCGGCGAAGTGCAGAAGGCCGGATCCTATACGGTGGAGCCGGGGCTCACGATCGGGCGGGCCATCGCGCTCGCCGGTGGGCTGACACCGCGCGGTTCCCGCAGCCGGGTCAGGATCACCCGGCAGGACGGCGAGGAAGAGCGCACCTTCAAGGCGAAGGAAGGTGAGGACGTGGCACCGAAGGATCTCATCGTCGTCGGCTCGCGGCTGTTCTGACGGGAGCATGCACATGAACGCCACCTGGCTATCGAAGGCATTGCTGGTCCGCTGGAGGATCATTGCGGGTTTCACGCTGCTGGGCGTGGTGCTCGCGGCCTCCTTCATCCTGCTCAAACGCCCGGTGTACAAATCCACCGCGACGATCGTGGCGGTCGTTCGCGCCCCGGAAACCATCGGGCCGCAGTCGGTGGCAGAGCAGCTTTCGTCAGACTACCTGCTTACGCAGGAGGATATCCTGAAAAGCGATCGCGTGGCCCAGCAGGTCGTGCAGGACGTCGGTGTCGCCCGGCAGGCGGATGCCGGGCGAAGGTTCCAGTGGTCGCCTCGCCAAGGGCCTCTGGCGGACGTCATCGCCAAGAAACTGAGCAGCGGCCTTGCCGTGGAATCAAGCGCGACGAATTCGCGCGTGATGGAGATCAGCTATCTCAGCGGCGACCCCGATTTCTCCGCCGTCATGGCCAATGCGTTCGCCGCCGCGTTCATCGAAGTCAACATCCAGCTTCAGGGCGATCCGGCCCGCCGCACGATCGCTTCGTATACGAAGCAACTCGACGATCTGGGCCGCAAGATGCAGGCCACGCAAGCGGCTCTCGCGGCAAAGGAGCGTCAGCTGGGGATCGTCGCCTCCAAGGGCGAGAGTGATCCCGATGCGGCAAGGCTGGCGGCATTGTCCACGGGACTGGCATCGGTTCAGGCGCAGACCGCCGACGCGATGTCCAGGACCGCTGCATCCGCCTTGCCCGATGCGATGTCGAGCCCCGTCATCCAGGGGCTGCAGGGGGAAATAGCGCGTCTTGAGGCACAGCGCCGGCAACTCGCCGTGGATGCGGGGCCCAATCATCCTCAGTATCGCGAAGTTGTTTCCCAGATCGCTGCGCTGCGGGAGCAGATGGCGTCCCAGGAAGGCTTGATCCGCAGGGCTGCCGAAGCGAAGGCAGCCCAGGCGAAGCTGGCGCAGCAGGCGATTTCCGGCGCGGTCGATGTCCAGCGTGGGCAAGTGATCCAAAGCCGTGCCGCCCAGAACGAAGTTGCGGTGCTTCAGCAGGATCTGGCGAATCTGCGGGCATCCTATGACCAGATCGGTCTGCGGCGTGCCCAGCTCCAGGTGCTCGACAATACGGCGCAGACCAACATTTCGCTGCTCGCCCCCGCCCTCCCCAATCCCAAGGCGGTCTCTCCCAGGCGCCTTGCCAGTGCGCTGGGTGGCACGGCGGCGGGTTTGGCGCTGGGCGTGCTGATCGCATTCATGCTGGAGTTCGTCGATCGCCGTATTCGTTCGAGCCAGCAGATCGAAACCTGGCTCGGCATTCCCGACCTGGGGAGTATCCGCCTCAACGTCGACGAACGCTTGCGGCTGGTCCGTTTCGTCTCCGGGCTGCTGCCGCGTGGCAGCGGGTAGCTTCGTCCGGTCCGGAACACATTCAAGCCAGGGAACCCGTCATGTCCGTAAGCCTCCAGTTGAAGTCGGAAATGTGCCGAGCCAGCGAAAGTCTGGTCGCGCTGCATGATCCGCATTCGTCGCGTGCGGCAGATCTGCGGCGGGTCGCACAGACACTGGCGCTGCGCTGGTTCAATGGCAGCACCGGCAGCACGGCGCTTTCGATCATCAGTGCCGATCGAGGGGAGGGGCGATCGACCGTAGCCGCCAACCTTGCGTGCATCTTCGCGCGTTCCGGCATGTCGGTTCTGCTGATCGATGCCGACACGCACGATCCGTCGTTGCACCACGTGTTCGACCTTGCAGCGCCGGAGACGGTACGTGGCAGCGGCCAGCGTATCGCCGGGTTCGCCAATCTGTGCGTGGTTCCCGCGTCGGAAATCGAAAGCCGTGACGCGGTGCAGTTCATGAACCGGCCGATCCAGGCATTGATCGAACGCCGCCGCGGAGAGTTCGCCGCGATTTTCGTCGATACGCCTGCTGCTTGTGTGTCGAACGATTATCTGGTGGCCGGGCTGGCGAGTGGCGGTGCATTGGCCGTGACGCGGGAGGGGGTGACGCGCGCGCGCCTTGCCACACGGATGCTCGACGAGTGCGACGACGCGGGTATTCCCGTCGTCGGCGGCGTGATGTTGAACGCGTAAGCGGGCCTGGCGCAAGTGACTTCGATCTCCGCTCTCCCTGTCTCGAAGGCGCGCGGCATGTCGGCCGATGTAGCGGCGGCGGCGCTGGTGGCCATGGGCCTTGCGGCGCTTTATGTGCCGGTTCTCGCGACGTTCGGTGCCCAGTACTTCTGGGATGAGGACGACAATCACAGCAGTGTCCTGCTTCTCATGACGGGTTATGCATTCTGGGCCGACCGCGCGGCGTTCGGATGGAGGTCCACGCGCGCCGAGGCCGCTGCCGGGGCGGCGCTGGTCATGGCGGGCCTTGCGATATTCTTCCTCGGCCGCTTGACCGACGTGATCCAATTGCTCGGAGTTTCGCTGCCGATCTGCGTGGCGGGGCTATGCCTTGGCTTTGGTGGATGGTCGTTGTTGAAACGATGGTGGCTGCTGTGTGGTCTGCTCGTTTTCATCGTGCCCTGGCTGGGGGCGTCGGTGGACGGTCTGCTCGTGCCGCTGCGATTGTTGCTGACCAGGCTGGCGACATCCAGCATCGCGCTGTTCGGTTATCCCGTCAGCTCCACCGGAGTGATCGTCACCGTCGGCTTCGTCCAACTCAGTATCGCGGGCGCGTGCATCGGCTTGCGCTCGATGGTGTCGATGGTGGCGATCGGCGTGCTCTTCCTGCATTTCCTGCCGCCACGGTCGTGGCTGGGCGGCGTGGCTTTCCTGCTGCTGGTGCCGGTGATCGCATTGGGGGCGAACTTCCTGCGGATCATTTTCCTCGTACTCGTAGCCGGTCAGTTCGGCGCCAGCGGGGAGGCGGCGGTCCACGATTTCGCGGCCTATGGTGAAATCCTTATAGCGATGGGAGGCTTCCTCACAGCGGCGAGAGCGCTGGGCGTGGGTGAAGCTTCTGCAGGCTCCGGGACGTGATCCGTCGCCGTGATCTCTTCGCCGGGGCCGCGTTCGCGGTTGCAGGTTGCGGTAGTTCGGCAGCGGCCTTTGCGTTGCGGCAAGGACTGCATAAGGCACCGGCAGCCAGGGCGCGTGCTCTTGACTCGCTGCCCCGGCGCCTCGGCCGGTGGAATTTGAGCCCTGTTGAGACCGACATGGTCGCGCCGGTCGAATTCGACGGGGCCTTTGCGGAAGCGCTGGCGTTGTACGATCGGGTCGTTGCGGTCACTTACGTGGCGCCGGATGCGCCGCAAGTGATGCTCAATTTGGCGTACATGCGCGAACTCCACCAGGAGCGTCGCTTTCACTGGCCTGAGTTCTGTTATGCGACGCAGGGCTATGATGTTTCACGCCTCCCAGCTCGATCCGCAGGTAGCGGAGAGGAACTGGCGGTCTCCCGGTTCGTGGCGCGGTCGATGGAGCGCACTGAACTTGTCGCTTACACGGTCAAGGTCGGCGATCGCAATGTGCTCAGTTCCAGCCAGATGCGCCGGGCCCTGTTCCTTGATGGCCTGGCTCTCGAGGTACCGGATGGCTTCCTGTTCCGTGGATCGCTGGTGCCTGCCGATCAATCGGAAGCGGGTTGGCATGAAGGCTGGAGAGCGTTGATGGAATTCTTTCGGAATTTGCTGCGCTGGGCAAATGACGTAAGTTGAAATTCTTTAATTTCTGATATGAGATAAGTAATAATCCGTATTATTCTGGATGTAACTAGAAGTATTTTATGTTGACTGTACAATGTTGCTGCGCAACATTTTCAGCGAGACGAATCTTCGTCGGTGTCCGCGTGTAGGCGCGACGATAAAATCATGCACTTGGGCCGGGGATTCATGTTGCGGCGAGTACGCTCGCCGCCCCGACTCTATGAGGGGCGTCATGGTGGAAGTGGCTCATAAGGAATTTCTCCGGTCCCTGGTGATCGTTCATGTGCAGACGCGCATGCTTACTGGCGGGGCGGAAGAGAATACCTGGGCATCGTGCGTTCACCAGGCCGGCAGGGGGCATATCGTCCACCTCGTCTGCGGACGGGATTCCAACGTCGATTATTACCAGTCCCGGAACACTTCAGTGCGGATACATTACGTTCCCGAACTCATCCGCGAGGTTTCCTGGCGCCATGATCTTGCCGCCTATCGGCGACTGACGGCGCTTTTCGGGGATTTGCAGGCCGACATCGTGCACACGCATACCAGCAAGGCGGGCGCGGTAGGGCGCTTTGCCGCGCGCAATGCCGGCGTGCCGGCCGTGGTGCACGGCGTCCATATGCTCCCCTTCAGCAATGTCGGTCTTGCCGAGAAGTGCGTATACCTTCTTGCCGAGCATGCGGTTGCGCCACTTACCGACCATTTCGTGCATGTCAGTCATGGTACCCGGCGCGCTTATGGCCACGCGCGCATAGGCAGCGGTCGGCCGCATTCGGTCGTACGTTCGGGCATGGACATAGAGCGCTTTCGCGGCTCGGAATGGCCACAGGATTGGCGGCAGGTGATGGGCGTCGGCCCTGTGGCGCCAAAACCCCGGGCCATCCTGATGCTGGCGGCTTTGGAGAAGCGCAAGCGCCATGCCGAATTCATCGAAGGCTTCATGCAGGAATTGCGCGAGGGTGAGGACACCCGGCTGCTGCTGGCAGGCGACGGGCCGGAGGCGGCAAGCATTCGCGAATTGGTCGCAAGCCTCGGCATTGCCGATCGCGTGCGCCTGCTGGGGCATCGGACCGACCCGGAAAGGCTGGTCGCGCTGGCGGATGTCTGCGTCCTCTCGTCCTTGCGCGAAGGATTGCCGCGCGTCATTGTCCAGAGTCTTGCGGGGGGGCGCCCCGCCGTCGTCAGTCCCGTCCGCGGGATCGAGGAAGTGGTCGATTGCGGCGTCAACGGCATGATCGTCAGGCGCAGCGATGCCGCGTCCATTGCCCGAGAGGCGTTGAAGCTGGTGCGGGACGATGACCGACTTGCCGCAATGACCCGCGCGGCGCAGCACGCTCCGGTCGATGAGTGGACTTTCGCTGCCATGTTCGAGCAACTCGACCGTGCCTACGCCGCCGTGCTGTCCGCCCCCAGGGTGCGCGCGCGACTGCAGCGACTTCAGGCCGAGGGCTTGCGGGCATCCCATGCCGAATATGTCTGAGGCGGGCGGCCGGTATGTTGGCGCAAGGTTCCTGTCTCTGATGGTGATGCTCGCAGCGCTAACCCTGGCGCCATCGCAGGTTGCGATGGCCAAGCCGAAGAACGGATGGGATGAGCGCCATCGCGGGCGGCCGCTTTCCCTTGGCGGTGCACGGTTGACGTACCGGGAGGAATTCGATTCACCGGTATCACTGCGCGGGCCCGTGCTGTGGGCCGGGCAGCACGCGGATTTCGGTCATGCGCGGTTCGATGCCGCCGGCGGGTATGGCTATGATTGGCGCGATGGCTTGCTTGTACTGCGCGCCTATCGGGGATCTGCCGGAATTCGCGGAGCGAATGTCCAGTCGCTGAACGCCGCGCAAGCCTATCGAGGCGGCGCGATCGTTCCCGGCAAGCGCGGCTTCACATGCGCGGGTTGCTATTGGGAAGCGCGCATCCGGTTTCCGAGGGCGCGGGGAACGTGGGGTGGGTTCTGGTTGCTGACGCCCGATGATCCGAAGCGGCGCGGGCATCTGGAAGTCGATGTCATCGAATATTACGGCTCGGGGGATGCACGCGGCCACCATCATTCGCTGCATCTATGGGGACCCGGCGAGCCGGGCGGCCATCGTGGTCTTGGCGACTACACGGGAATGGATGAGATCGCCGACTTCGGCTGGCACGACTACGGCGTGGACTTGCGGGGCCGTGAACGCCTCGATGGCCGACCGGCCGCAGTGATCTATGTCGATGGCCGAGAAGTGGGGCGAATTGCTGCGGATCCGAAATTCTTCGAGCTTTCCTTCTACTTTCTGCTTACCGCGAATATCACGGGCGCTCCGGACAAATTATCTCTTCCGCAAGAGATACTGGTCGATCAGGTCAGGGTCTGGAAATAAGACTGTGCTTTGTGAATTTGATCGATTTAGTATTTATAGATAATCAAGTTCATAATGATCTGATTTGGATCATTCGATATCTTTCAAATGACCTCAATCTATTGCTGCGTTGCAGCGTGCAGTGATACTGCGGTTTGTGAGCCGGCAGTGCGTCCGCTTCATCCTTTCTCGCATCGGATAGGTATCATGAGTGTTGCAGCCAACATTGCGAAAGGGATGATCTGGCTGGTCAGCGGCCGGCTGGGAAATGCCTTGTTGAGCCTTGCATCAACGGCGGTACTGGCACGGCTCCTGGCGCCCGGGGATTTCGGCGTCATGGCGGCCGCGTGGATCGTGATCGCGCTCGCCAACGTCTTGTTCGACGGCGCGTTCGGGCAGAATCTCCTGCGCAAGCGATCGGCTCGGCCAGAGGACGTGCGGACCACGCTCACGATGGGGCTGCTGGTGGCCGGACTGCTGGTGCTCATGGTGGCAGGCCTGGCACCCGGGATCGAGACTTTCTTCGCTTTTCCGCATCTCGCCGGGGTGCTCACGGTGTCGGCGCTGGTCATTCCGTGCAAGGCGGTATTTGCGGTGGCGACATCGCAGCTGCAACTCCAGGGACGGTTCGGGGTGATGGCCGCCGGCACGCTCGTCGCGGCGTTCATCGGCAATTTCCTGGTCGGTATCCCGCTGGGATTGCTCGGATACGGTGTCTGGGCGCTGGTCGCGGCTGCGGTGGTGACCGGCGCGGCGGAAGCTGCCCTGCTGGCGGTGAACGCGCGCATGCCGGTCCTGCCGCTGCTTGAGCGCAAGGCGATGCGCGAGGTGTTCGGCGCCGGTTTCTTCAGTCTGGCGAACATCATGAACTGGGCCGCCAATACCGGTTCGAACGCGGTCGTGGGCCGGGTGATGGGTGATGTCAGCCTCGGGCTGTATTCGCGCGGCTGGAAATTGCTCGACCTTTTCGTGGCAGCGACGGCGACTCCGCTGTCGAGGGTTCTGTTGCCCAGCTTCGCAAAGCTGCGTGAAGATCGCGATCGTCTTTCCGCGGCTTTGATCGACGTCCTTGGCCTGGTTCTGCCCGCCTATGCCGTCGCCTCGGTGCTGCTCACGCTGCATGCACCATGGATCGTGGCGATCGTGCTGGGATCGAAGTGGGTCGGCACGATCCCGGTGGCGCAGGTCATGTTTGCGACCGTCCTACCGCGCTGCGCGGTGAAGGTCTCGGAGAATTTCGCGGTCGCCAACGGCCGGGCGCGTTCAACCGCGACGCGGCAGGGTCTGTACGCCGTGCTGATGATCGGCGGGACATTGCTGGGTACGCATTGGGGGGTTCTGGGTGTCGCGATCGCGGCGTCGGTGGCGATATGTATCTTCTACCTGGTCTCGATGCGCTACGCGACGGGGCTGGGGCAAGTGAGCCTGGCGACGAGCGTGCAGTTGCATTGCAGGGCGCTGGCCTTTGCGGCGTTGATCGGGGCGGCCGATGGGGCGATGCTTTGGTTGCTGTCCGGTCAGGGCATGGCGATCCGCCACCCGGTCGCGGGCTTGGCGGGAATGCTGGCCGGCATCCGCATCGCGACATGGTCGCCGGACTTCTGGTTCGGAAAAAGGAACGCGGCAAAGCTGCTCGCCGCTTTAACCGCCACCAGGGCGCGAATGCCTGGTTTCTTACGGTACAGGGAACAGAATTATGGAAGCTGACGGCGTCCTGGTCATTACCCGCCTGTCGACCCAGAATGCGGGCAACGAAGCGCTTTCCAAGGAACTGATCCATTTCCTGCTGAGCAATGTGGGGGAACAGGAAGTGCGGGCACTGGACCGCTATCCCCGCATGTTCGAGCAGTTCACGCTGGATGGGTTGGGCGGAGATCCCGTGGCCGGGTTCGAGGCACTGGCCGATCGTCTTATGGCCCGCTACGGTGATGTCGAAGCGCCCGATGCCCCCCTGGCGCGCGAGGCGCTGGTGAAGCTGGACACCCGTGGCCATGAACTTGCCGGCCCCCTGCGGGCCCTCAAGCGCAGGATCGCATGGCGCCGGCGGCTCGCCGCGCTGGGCCTGATCGAGAAGGCCCAGCCTGCCACGGCCGTACGTGCCTGCATGCGGGCCAGGCTGGTGATCTGGAATCCGGCGGGGGAGATACGCCCCACGCCGACGAGCGTCGACCATGTCGTGCGCCTGCTGCTGCTCTTGCGGATCGCGCAGCGGCAGGGCAGGCGTACGGCGGTCATCAACCATAGTCTCGAAGTCGGCGACGCGCGGCTGCGCAAGTTGGTCGCTCACGTCTATTCGCGGGCCGACTACGTCGGCCTGCGCGACGCCAAGTCGATCGCAACCGCCCGTGAACTGGGTGTTCCGGCCGGAAAGCTGGTCGAATCGCCGGATCTGGTGTTCCTCGCGGCGAAGCGCCCGGGTGCCGGCGATGCTGCCGATGTCAGGCCCGGGACGATCGCGCTGGCCATCAACGGACTGGAAGCGATGGTTGGCAGCAACGAATGGGAGCGGCTCATCAAAGGCTTGGCTGCCTTCGGCCAGCCCCTTCTGCTGGTCTCGAACGCCATGAATCACGATCTCGATTTCGCGCGCTTCCTCGCGACGATGGCCCCGGGCGTGCAAGTGGTGGAGCGGCAACCCGGCTATCAGGAACTGCGCGGGCTCTACCGCCCTTGCAGCGTCCTGGTCAGCAGCCGGCTGCACGCGTCGGTTCTCGCGCTGAGCGAGGGCGTGCCTGTCGTCAGCATCGAGCCGTCGGTATTCAAGCTCACCGCGATCTTCCAGCAGATGGAATACCCCATACCGACCGAGCGCCTGCAGGTCTCGGGATGGGCGAGCCGTGTACTCGCGCATGTGGAGACTTGTCTTTCGGATCAGCGGGAAGACCTGCGTGCACGGGGGGCAGTGATCATGGAACGCCAGTTGGGGCGGGTCGAGGCCGCCTATGCGCCGCTCTTCGCGTTGGCGACCTCCGAATTCGGAAGCGATGCCGGCGGCATCGGTCCGATGCGCACCGTGAATGCATGAAAGGAGGCAGCGCATGAGGGAAGGATGGTACAAAAGCCGTCCGGGCATGGCGTCACTTGGTGACATGCATGACCAGATAGCGGCCACTCTGCCTCGGGATGGAAAGGTGGTCTATCTCGACTATGCCTTTACCACCAATGTCGGCGATCAGCTGATCGTCCTGGGAACGCTCAAGTTCTTCGAGCGACATGGCATAACGATCAAGCTGGCACGCAATATTCACAATGTGGAAGATGCGGGGCCTGCCGTTGCTCCCGGCGACGTGCTGGTCTTCCATGGCGGGGGCAATTTCGGCGACATCTATCCGCATTTCCAGCAGTTGCGCGAAAGGATCATCGCGGCCTTTCCGGAAAACCGTGTCGTCATCATGCCGCAGACCGTGCATTTCGATGACAAGGCCGAACTCGACCGGTCGTGCCGCGCCATTGCAAGCCATCCCGCCATCACCCTGTTCGTGCGTGACAGGCACAGTCTGGCGATCGTGAAGCCCTATTTCGGTGAGCGCGCAAGGTTGGTGCCGGATATAGCGCATCAACTCTGGCCATCGCTATGGGAAGATGTCGCGCAGGAGGCCGGAAATGCTTCGAGCGAGCCCTTGCTGCTGCTGCGCCGTGATGCGGAACAGGCGGCGATCCCGGCCGCCATCGCCGGGCGGGAGGATCGCTTCACCGACTGGGACGTGCTGATAAGCCGCCGCTATCGGATCGAGCGTGCCATCATCCGTGGACAATATGGGGCTGCACGGCGCGGCGTAAGGCTCTATGACCTCGACCAGGCTTACTTTGCCGCCATGCGCCGCGAAGTGATACGGGTCGCGCGGGGGCTCTACCGACATCCCTTGTGGATCACTTCGCGCATGCATGGCGCGATCCTTGGCCTGTTGCTGGGCAAGCCGGTGTTTGCGCTCGATAACAGCTACGGCAAGCTTTCGTCCTACTTCGATGCATGGGGCCAGTGGACCGCGCCGGTAAAACTGGTGACCTCGCCGCAGGAGGCGGCAGAGATGATGGAGTTCGTTCACAAGGCATCCGTCGGCGACGAGAGCATGCTGTGGACCGCCTATCGCGATCGGTTCGGGCGATGATCGAACGCCTGTTCCTGGTCACCGCAGGTTATTACCCCGACAGCGTCGGAGGCGCGGCGCGGCAGGCCTATATCCTCGCCGAAGCGCTTGGGCGCATGGGTATCGACGTGACGCTCGTGGCGCCCAGCACCGCAAGCGACGCACCGGCCAGGGAGGAGACCGCGTTTGGGCGTATCGAGCGGTTTCACGACCGTTTCTATCCCAGCGCGGGGGGGCGGCGCATCGCCTCGTTCATCCGCTGGACGCGCTGGTTCCAGCGCACGTATCGCGCTCGGATCACGCCGGAAACGCCGGTCTATGTCTTTCACGCCAGGCTCCATGCACTCGGGCCCGTGCTCGCGGCGCGTGCCGCCGGGGCGCCTGTGGCGATCAAGCTTGGGGGCGGGGGAGAAGCTTCGGATTTCGAGGCGCTTCGTGCCAAGCGGTATTTTTACGGGGGCTGGATAAAGTCCCTGCTGCTTGCGAACGTGGATGCCTTCGTCGCCAATGGCGCGCAGATCGAGGCCGATCTGGATAAGCTTGGCGTCGAGCCGGGACGCGTCGCCGCGTTTCCGAACGGTGTCGCGCTGCCGCCCCGAGAACGGCTGGTCGAAGCGCTTGCATCGCGTGGGGGCAACAGGTTCATCTTCGCGGGCCGTCTGGTCGAGGACAAACGGCTGGAAGTGGTGTTCGAGGCGGCGCTGGCTTGTGCCGAAGATACGCCGGGGAGCCGCGCGCAGCTGGTTTTGCTGGGAGACGGTCCGGAAGGGCGGCGCCTGCAAAACGTGGCAAGGGTGCGGGATCCGGGGGGGATCGTCCGCTTCCCCGGCTATACGGCGGATGTCTATCCTGAGTTGTGGAAGGCCGATTTCTTCATTTCTGCCTCCATGCGCGAGGGGCAATCCAACGCGCTGCTCGAGGCGATGTCGGCGGGCTTGATCCCGATCATCTACGGGGCGAGCGGCGCGGCGGACGTGGTGACCCATGGTGAGACCGGCTTCATCATGGCCAAATCCGACCCTGCGCATTTTGCCGCCGGCATGCGCACGGCGCTGTTGCTGTCACCGGAGCGTCGTCTCGCGATGTCGCTTGCAGCCAGGCAGTTCGCAGCCGAGCATATCGGGATCGATGCCGTCGCACAGCGGACCATGGCGATGTTCCAGGCCCTGGGGAAGACCAGGCCTTCAGGCCACAGAGGCGCGCATGCACGCGAACTCCTGGCGGTCGGAAGCTAGCGGCAGGGGAGATCGATGAAAAGACTTCCGAGCATTCGGCATCTTTGGGCCATTACCGCGTTGACGATGGCTTTTTCGCATCTTGTAGCATCCGCCCAGCCCATAGCGGGCAGCAACAAGTCCTTGTTCGATATTACGGCGGTATTCTGTAATTTCGGTGTCGACGTGTTCTTCGTCATCAGCATATTCATCATGTACTATACGTCGTCGGAACAGTTCGGACAGGGCGGTGCAGCAGCGCAGTTCCTGCGGCAGTGGCTGATAGGTATCGTGCCGATCTACTGGATATTGACGCTGTTCCAGACGGGCATTCTGTACATTTCGCGGATGGATGATGTCGATCGGCACGTGTCGATGGGGGATCTGCTCAAGTCGCTCGCCTTCATTCCCTACCTCTCGGATTCGGGAAGATACCGCCCGCTGCAGGGAGCGGGGTGGACGCTCAACTATGAGATGCTGTTCTATGCGGTTTTTGCAGCCGCGCTGTTCTTCCGCAAGCGGCAGGGGTTGGCGCTTCTCTTCCTGACGTTCGGGCTGGCAATCGACTGTGGCACCATGGCGCACCCGTCCGGTGCACTCGGCGCCTGGATGATGCCGGTATCTATCGGGTTTCTGGCCAGTGTACTTCTTGCTGCGGCCTACTGCAATGCGCCGGCCTGGGCGGGGAGGATCGGCCGGGTGTTCCCCTTCCTGATCGAGGTGCCGCTGACGCAGGCCTTGTTACCGCGAGGCCGCGGGCGGCCGGGCACTTGTCGAACCCCTGTGTCGGAGGCCGTCGCGTGAGCCGGGCTGCGGGATCCTCTGCTCGGGTGTCGGTCATCATGACCTGCTACAACGAAGGCTGCTACATCGGGGAGGCGGTTCGCAGCGTCCTCGACCAGACGCGGGCCGATTGCATCGAGCGCGTCATCATCGCCGATGACGGTTCGAGGCCGGATACCCTGGCTGTCCTGCGCGACATCGAGCGCTGGGATCCGCGTATTCTGGTGCTCTACGGGCCAGGCGGCGTGGGCCTGCCTGGGCAGCGGTGCGCGGCGATCGCGCAGGCCCGGTCCGAGCTTCTGGCCATCCTCGACGGGGACGACGTGTGGGCGCCTGACAAGCTGGAGCGGCAACTCCCGGTTCTGGCCGAACGCTCGGAAGTTGGGCTGGTCTATGCCGATTACTTCACCTTTGCCGATGGTGATCGTTCGGCGGCGCGGCGTGCGGGGGTGCTCGATATCTCGGGCGCCGTCTCGCGCCATCGCGCGCGGGGCGGCGAACCCCTGGTGCGGCGCTATTTTCTGAACGATCCGCCGATCATCCCATCGACCACGCTGCTACGCCGCTGTGCCTACGAAGCCAGCGGCGGCTTCGATCCGGCGGTCCGGGTGTTCGAGGATACCGATTTCTATGTCAGGCTCGCGCGGGTGACGCAGTTCGCGCTGGTGAGCGAACCGCTGCTCTACAAACGCAACCGCGATAGTTCGATCACGGGCGGACGCAAGGATCTGATGGCCCATCATGCTTTCGTGGCCCTCAAGGCGGCAGCGGCCGAGCCGGAACTGCTGCCGCTGGTACCTCGCCGTCTCGCCGAGCGTGCGCGCAAGCTGGGCAACCAGCGCTTCCTGTTCAACGACGTTGCCGGCGCCGTGGGGCTGCTCAAGTTCGCGGTGCGGCTCGATCCCGGAAACTACCGGGCCTGGTGTTCGCTGCTGGCAGCGGGGGTGTTTCCCGGGCTGGCGTTGCGCTTGCTGGGCCGACGCGGCCGTGCGCGTCAGGCGGCATTGGGGGTTGCCTGATGTCGTCGTCCAGTCCCGCCGATCCTGCTTCTCCCCCGCCTGCAGCGGTGATCCTAACTTGCGAGTATCCGCCGTTTCCCGGCGGGATCGGTACTTACTCGGGTGAACTCGTAGCGGCGCTTGCGGGGGCGGGCATCGCGGTGGAGGTGATCGCGCCCTCCTATCCCGACCTGCCCGATGAGGTTCGCGACAAAGCCGGGCACCACCTGCTCCTGGGGCATCACCACATCTCGCCCATGGCGGCGTTGCGCGTGCTGGCGGTGCTACGCCGGGCGCCGCGTAGCGCGCTGATATTGGCCGCCGATATCCGCACGGTACTGCTGCTCTGGCTGCTTCGCCCTTTCCACCGCCGGGCCTACCGCGTCATGGTCCATGGCAGCGAGGCGAGCAAGTTCGATCGCGGCGGGGTGTTGTTCGCAATCGCCAGGCGGGCGTACCACCGGGCGCAACTGGTGGCGTACAATTCGGTCGCCACGCGCGATATCTTTCGGGCGCGGCTCGGCATTCCGTGTCTGGAGGCGGTGACTTACCTGGGCGTCGATCGCCAATGGTTCGAAGCCGCGCCAACGGCCAGTTTCGAGCATCCCGAACTCGCCGCGTTGCCGCCGGATGCAGCGGTATTCTGCACGGTCGGCCGTATCGAGGCGCGCAAGGGGCAGGTCCAGGCGATCCGGGCACTGGCCCAGGCGCGAACGACCATGCCGCGTCTGGGCGAAGCGGTTTACGTCATCGCCGGGCGAACCGAGGACGAGGACTATGCGAAGCAGATCGTCGAGGAAGCGCGGCGATTGTCGGTCCGGGTGATCGTTACCGGCCGGCTGTCGACGGACGACATCAAGCGCTTGTTCCGGCGATCGCTGGCGCATCTGCTGTTCGCGGTGGCGCTTCCCGGCAAGATCGAAGGGTTCGGGCTGGTGCTGCTGGAAGCGGCGGCGCAGGAATGTCCATCGATCGTGACCGGCGTGGGCGGCATACCCGAGGTTCTCGGCAGCACCGGCGCGCTGGTGGAGGAAGGCGACTTGGAGGGGTTCGCCCGGCACATCGTGGCCTGCGCCGAGGCCGTGGATCGGCGCGGCGCGGCGGGGCGGGCCGCGCGCCTGTGCGCGCGCCGGTTCACCTGGACGGCGTGCGCGAAGGCGACCTTTCCCGAGTTCGCCGGCTTGCTGCACGAGGAAGACGGCAAGGACCGGGAGACGGCCCCGCTCGTCCATCACGCGACGCACGCGGACGAGATGGCGGCCGATGCCTGAATGGTCTCGGCACAGGTTGGGTGGAAGGTTCGTGCACACGTTCCTCGGCGCCGCGTTGATCCTGCCGGCGGCCGGTGCGGCGGCACAGGACAAGCAGATCCTGCTGAGCACGTCGACGCGATACGATGACAATATTCGCAGATCATCCTCGACCGCCAATGGCGGGCTCGGGCATGATGGTGCGGATATCGTCACTTATGTCGGGGCATCCGGGCGCATCGACACGCGGATCGGAATGTTCGACCTCGCGCTCGGTGGCAACGCCGGGCAGAGCCTGTTCTGGTGGAACAACCAGTTCAACGCGCTGGACTATGGTGCGGAAGGCAAAGTGCAGTACGATGGCGCGCGCGGCACCGTCGTCGTCGAGGGGGGGCATCGCCGCCGTCCCATCGCGCTCGATGAGGTGACCTCGACGCTCAACTTGCGCCAGTACCTTACCCAGGCCAATGCCGAAGCTTCGCGCGAGGTGCTGGGCGCGCTGCGTGTGGTCGGTCATCTCGACTACCAGCGCAGCCACACCTCGTCCGAAACGGGCCGCCGCAACGATACGCGGACAGCCGGCTTCGGTGGCGGGATCGGGTATTTCTCGCCCACCGGCAATCATGTGACCCTGGAGTACCGCGAAAGGCGGGCGGTCGGCCTGCTGGACAGCTTCGTCGTGATCGACCGGCAGCGCGTGGCCTATCGGTCGCGCTTCCGGGAGACTTCGCTCGTCTCGCGGTTGCTCTATGCCCCCAGCGTGGTGACCCGTATCGAGGGCAGTCTCGGCTATACGCGGCATGACGATCGTTCCGTGCTCGAGACCGATTTCACCGGTCTGCTGGCCGACGTTTCGGTGACCTGGTCTCCGACGGCTTCGCTGACGGTCACCCCGCGCCTGCGCAAGGCCTTCGGAACGGAAAACGCGCTGTTCTCGAACGGGGTCGAGGTGACGAGCTACGGTTTCGGCGCCAAGGGCGTGCTTGGCGCAAACATTGGCTGGAGCGCTTACTTCAATCGTGAGAAGCGCCGTTTCCGCTACGATCTGCGCGCGGATGACCCTTTGCTGCTGGCGCGTAGCGAGCGCACGGATCGCATGGGACTCGGTCTTTCCTATAGTACCGGCATGAAGATACAGGTCGCCCTGAACTATGAGCGGACCCGGCGGGTTTCCGGGCTCACCGCGTTCGCCTTCACCGACAATGCGATCACTTTGTCCCTTTCGCGTGGCCTCGAATTGTGAGGCTCTCGCACTGTCCCTTCATCAAGGAGCATCGATCATGGCATCTCCCGTTCTCGTCACCGGGGCCGCAGGCTTCATCGGCCACGCGACCGCCCATCGCCTTCTCGATCGCGGGGAGAGCGTGATCGGTGTCGATATCGTCAACGACTACTACGATCCCGCGCTCAAGGAGGCGCGGCTGGCGACTTTCGCCGACAGGCCGGGATTCGCCTTCCATCGTCTCGACATCGCCGATGCCGGGGCGATGGCCGCTCTGGTGCGCGACGGCGGCGTGCGGCGCATCGTCCATCTCGCCGCGCAGGCCGGAGTGCGCTACAGCATCGACAATCCTTTCGCCTACGAGCGCTCGAACCTTGCCGGTCACCTCGCGCTGCTGGAGGCGAGCCGGCATGCGCGGGATTTCGAGCATCTGGTCTACGCCTCGTCCAGTTCGGTCTATGGCGACCGGGCCATGGGCGAGGAAGGGTTCAGCGAGGACGAGCCTTCGGTCGATCCGGTCTCGCTCTACGCGGCGACCAAGCGAGCCTGTGAACTGATGAGCCAGTCCTACGCCGGGCTTTACGGATTTCCGCAGACGGGGCTGCGGTTCTTCACGGTCTACGGCCCCTGGGGCAGGCCGGACATGGCCTATTTCAGCTTCACGCAGAAGATCATGCGTGGTGATCCGATCGAAGTCTATGGTGAGGGCAAGATGGCGCGCGACTTCACGTATATCGACGATATCGTCGATGGCATTCTGGGTGCGCTCGACAATGTGCCGGGCAAGGGCGGGCACCGCATCCTCAATATCGGGGACAGCCATCCCGTTGGCCTTATGGACATGATCGAGACGCTCGAACGAGCCATCGGCCGCAGCGCGACCAAGATCATGCGGCCGATGCAACCCGGTGACGTCACCGCGACTTTCGCGGACGTGTCGAAACTCCACGCGCTGACCGGCTATCGTCCGAAGGTCATGCTGGAAGAAGGGCTGAACCGCTTCGCCGCATGGTATCGCGGCCATTACGCGGCATCGATGGAAGCCGTGCAAGCACCGCAACTGGCATGAAAAGCGCGTTCCTGGATTTCAGTCCCGATCGTCCCGTTCGCGTGCCGGAATCAGGTGGGCGAGCATCGATAATACGACGATAACGGCGGGGAACAGGAGCGAGCGTATTCCTGGCCGCGAACGTGGGCCGCGCACATCATGGTCATGGCCATGGAACCGGTCTGATGCATGCGGATCGATGTGCCACGGAACCGATTCGGGCGATGCCTGTCGTTTCGGTACGCTTCCGGCTCCACGGAGTATCGGTTGACGGCGCATGGTCGCTACTTCTCTCCCTCGGGATCGGGACGGTAAACAATACGCGCGAGCCGCTCGATCGATCCCGCGGCCGCCTGATCGCCCCGTTTAGGGGCGGGACGGCCGAGAATAGGCGAGTCCGGTTCACAATTCACCTTCGTAATCCGTTAACAATCTTTCATTTGACGTTAAGTATATGCGCTAATTTGATAAAAATCGGAAACCACGTCCATTCACCGCGATACGCAATCGGGTGGAGGAACTCTTCTGAGATCATGACGGCACGCAATTTCAGGAACGTGTCGCATGAATCCCCCAAGCACCCAATGGACTGAAGAACTCGCCGGAACCAAGCTGGATCTGAGCGGCTATAAACTCACCTTCAACGACGAGTTCGACACGCTGTCGATCACGAACGGCAAGACCCCGGGCAAATGGTATTCCGGGGTCCATACCGATTTCGGACTGGCCAAGTTCGCCCGCGGTACGTCGTCGCTGTCGCCGTTCTCGGTCGCCGACGGCGTGCTGAACATCCGCATGCAGCAGAAGGACGGCGTCTGGCAGTCCGGCCTGCTGCAGTCGGTCGATGCCGATACGCAAGGGTTCAAGCAGAGCTACGGCTACTTCGAGATGCGGGCCAAGTTCCCCACCGGAGCCGGCACCTGGGCGGGCTTCTGGCTGATCTCCGAGGAGAACCGCTACAATCCGGACCTGCCGCGCGTTGAAATCGATACCGTCGAGGCCTATTCGGGCGACCCGACCGGGTTGCATACGACCGTCCATTACACGCCGGGCAAGAACACGCCGGACATCACCAAGAAGATCGACGGCGGTTCGTACGACCGGGTTTCTTCCTCGATGTTCGACGGCAATTTTCACACGTATGGCACGATGATCACGCCGCAATGGATCATTACGTACTTCGACGGTGTCGAAGTGGCACGCCTGCCCGCCAGCGAATACACCAAGTCGCCGTTCTACATGATCTTCAACCTCGCGATGAACGGCGACGGGGTGAAGGATCCCAAGGCCGTCTACGATATGTCCGTCGATTACGTGCGCGTCTATGCCAACCCGACCGCCGTGGCGCTGGGCGAAAGGGCGACCGATGGCGACGACGTTCTTGCCGGCACCAAGGGCAACGATACGCTTGACGGCATGGCCGGGGCCGACCGGATGAGCGGCGGCGCCGGCAATGACAGCTATTTCGTCGATAATGTCGGCGATGTCGTCATCGAGACCAGCAACAATGGCGGCAAAGACATCATCTACAGCGCCGTGGACTACGTCATCTCGGCGTTCGTGGAGAACATGCAGTTGCTCGGCACGGCGAACCTGAAAGGGACCGGCAACGCGCTGGCCAACATCATCACCGGCAATGCAGGCGACAACGTCCTGCTGGGCCTCGGCGGCAACGACGAACTCATCGGGGGTGCCGGCAACGACGTGCTAGACGGCGGCACCGGGGCCGACAAGATGGTCGGTGGCCTGGGCGACGACGTCTACTACGTCGACAACGTGAAGGACGTGGTGGTCGAACTGGCGAGCGAGGGGCGCGATACGGTGCGTTCGACGGTCAATTTCTCGCTGGTCGGCAAGTCGATCGAGACGCTGATCCTGGAAGGCACGGCGAATCTGACCGCGACGGGCAACGAGCAGGCCAACACCCTGGTCGGCAACGCCGGCAACAACGTGCTCGATGGCGGTGCCGGGGTCGACATCATGAGCGGTGGGCAGGGCGACGACGTCTATTACGTCGACCGCGCCGACGACCGCGTGATCGAGAACCCGGGCGAAGGCAACGATACCGTCTACTCTGCGGTGTCCTTCTCGCTGGCGGGCAGCAACGTCGAGAACCTCTACCTGACCGGGACCGCGAACACCAACGCGACCGGTTCGGCGGGTGACGACAAGCTCTATGGCAACGATGGCAACAACAGCATAAACGGCGCCGCCGGGGCCGACCTCGTGGCCGGTGGCAAGGGCGACGACACCTACTATGTCGATGATGCGGGCGACCGCGTCATCGAGAAGGCGGGGCAGGGCAACGATACCGTCTATGCCACGGTGAGCTTCTCGGCGGCCGGGCAGTCGATCGAGACGATCAAGCTGAAGGGGGCCGACGCGATCGGGGCGACCGGGTCGGCCGACAACAATTTCCTCTACGGCAACGATGCGGCCAACGTGCTGAACGGTGGCGACGGCGATGACACGCTCTACGGCAAGCTCGGGGCGGACACCCTCATCGGCGGGCGCGGCAAGGACGTCTTCGTGTTCGATACGGCGCCGAGCTACGGCAACATCGACGACATCAAGGACTTCACGCCGGGCGACGACCGCATTGCCTTGCTGCAGCGCACCTTTGCCGCAGCGGGCAATCTCGGGGTTCTTGACGCGAAATACTTCCAGGTTGGATCCAAAGCGCTCACGGTTGATGCACATGTGCTCTACGACCAGGTCAAGGGAGATATCTATTACGATCCGGATGGCGCTGGCGGTGTAAGTGCCACGCCCTTCGCGCACGTCGCTGCCGGCACTGTCCTTAGCGCGAGTGACTTCTTCCTGATTTGACGGAAATTTCCCGCGCGATCAGCCAACCTCAAACTGCGGGCAACTCCGATGCCGGCCGTTCTCCTCCCTATGTGCGGGAGAGCGGCCGGCAGACCCGGACTTCGCTATGTTACGTATGTATCCTAAGTTCATATCCTTATGATTCAGGTTTAATCTATGGCAATTCGCCTGTGTTCAGTAATTAGCAAATAAATGATACACCATTATGGTTCTGCATTTGCGAAATGGTGCTTGATAAGCTTCGTGTATTGAGGAGTATTGCTGTCAATTCTCTCAGGCAGGAGCGTGGAAATGCGTATCGCGATGGTCGGCACGGGATATGTCGGGCTCGTTTCCGGAGCCTGCTTTTCGGACTTCGGGCACGATGTCGTCTGCATCGACAAGGACGATCGCAAGATCGCGCAACTGCATCACGGGATCATGCCGATCTACGAACCCGGGCTGGAGAATCTCGTCGCGGCCAACATGCGCGCCGGGCGCCTGACTTTCACCACTGACCTTGCGGAAGCCGTGCGAGGCGCGGATGCGGTGTTCATCGCGGTCGGCACGCCGTCCCGGCGCGGCGACGGGCATGCCGACCTCACGTATGTCTTCGCTGCAGCGCAGGAGATCGCTCGCGCAGTGACCGGACCTTGCGTGGTCGTCACCAAGTCGACTGTCCCGGTCGGCACCGGCGACGAGGTCGAGCGGATCGTGCGCGCCGCCAATCCGGATGCTGCGATCAAGGTGGTCTCGAACCCCGAATTCCTGCGCGAAGGCGCCGCGATAGAGGACTTCAAGCGGCCAGACAGGGTCGTCGTCGGCACCGAGGACGATGACGCGCGCGAGGTCATGCGCGCGATCTACCGGCCGCTTTCGCTCAACCAGTCGGCACCGGTGTTCTTCACCGGGCGCCGCACGTCCGAACTCATCAAGTACGCGGCCAACGCGTTCCTGGCGGTCAAGATCACCTTCATCAACGAGATCGCCGACTTGTGCGAGCAGGTCGGCGCGGATGTGCAGCAGGTGGCACGCGGCATAGGCATGGACAAGCGCATCGGACCCAAGTTCCTGAACGCCGGCCCGGGCTATGGCGGTTCGTGCTTTCCCAAGGATACGCTGGCCCTGCTCAAGACCGGAGCGGATTGCGAGACCCCGCTGCGCATCGTCGAGGCGACGGTGCAGGTCAACGAAGGGCGCAAGCGCGCGATGGGGCGCAAGGTCGTCAAGGCGCTGGGGGGCGACGTGCGGGGGCGGACGATCGCCGTGCTGGGCCTGACGTTCAAGCCCAACACCGACGACATGCGCGACGCGCCGAGCCTCGCGTTGATCCGTTCCCTGCAGGATGCGGGAGCCCGTGTCAGGGCCTACGATCCCGAGGGTGTCGAACAGGCGCGCGGCATGGTGGAGGGTGTCGATTTCGCCGAAGGCCCCTATGCCGCGGTGGAGGGGGCCGACGCGATGGTGATCGTCACCGAATGGGACGAATTTCGGGCGCTGGACCTGCCCCGCATCGCGACGATGCTCAAAGTGCCGTTGATGGTCGATCTGCGTAACATCTACACGGAGGACGAAGCGGCGCAGGCAGGGATCAGGCTGGTCGGTATCGGCAGGAAGGCCAGTGCGATGCATGCCTTTCCCGCAGAGCTGGCGACCGCCGCCGCGCGATAGCGGCCTGGAGGTCGGGCGTGCCGAAGTACTTCTACCACGTTGGCGACGGCCGAGCGCGCGACCGGGAAGGTTTGTGGCTCGACGATTTGCCGTCGGCGCGGTTGGAGGCTGTGCGGTTCACCGGCCACATGCTCGATCAGGCCGCCCATGCCGGTTGGACCGGCAATGCCTGGTCGATGCAGGTCTGTGACGAGATCGGGGCGGTGTTGTGGGAGATATCGCTTGCCATCACGGACGGGGCGGGAATGCGCAGCCCGGCCTGAGATTGCGGAGTTCCTCAAGATCCTTGCAGTCGTCGTGAGCGTTGAGAACCGCGTGAAGGCATGGCGCCAGCGTCCGGGGCGGCATTCGGGCGCGCAAGGCCTCACCGAACTGATAAAAGGTCCGGTCCGATCGACGAGTTTATATTGACGGCGCCTGCGTAGTCGTGGCAATCGGCCAGCGCATCGCGGCAAAGCAGACAGTAACACAACCGCGGTGAGTGTGCGAGGAAATGGCGGAAACGCTACGGTTCGCGGGTGTAGCTCAATGGTAGAGCAGCAGCTTCCCAAGCTGAATACGGGGGTTCGATTCCCCTCACCCGCTCCAACGCCGAAAACTCCAGTTTACACAATCCTGTCGGAACCCCGACCATCTTACAAGCGCGGTAACCCTGCGGTAAACGCGCCTGGAACACGCAATTCGATCTGGTCTATCAGCTTCTTGGTCGCCGTGAAGGCGAGGCTGAGGTTGGCTGGGTCGGCGATGGCATAGAGGTTCGAGATGATTGCCGAGCGCCGACTTTGCCGTGTCCCGCCATGCGGCGGGCCGAACGGCGAAGCGGGTGACGCCGATAACCGCATCGGTGCCAGGCGAAGCGCGCCGGCCCATGGCCGCAGCCGATGCGGACGCCCGTCCGATCGGCTGCTTTATTATCGACATTGACGTGCCGGACCTTACGGCCTCACCCGGCGCATCTGGACCATTGAAACGTTACCAGTTCAGGCCGGCACGCACGTAGAGATAGCGGCCGTTGAACCCGAACGGCGAGTAGTACGGGAAGCCCGTCACGCCCGTGGTGTTGAGCGCAGCGGGAACGCGCTTGGGATAGACGTCGAACAGATTGTTCGCGCCGAGCGCCAGGTTGAAGGCTCCTTCTGCGGGCTGGTAGCGCAGTTCGAGGTCGGTGATCGCCCGCTTGCCGGTGTGCAGGTCGCTCGTCGCCACGGTGCCGGGCTGGAGCACGTCGCCGTAGTAGGTGACGCGGGCCGTCGCGCCCAGCGTGGCGCCCGTCCATGCCAGAGTGCCCGAGACCTTTTCGCCGGGCGTGCCCTCCTCGATGGTGAGGATGCGGCTGCGGGCGAACAGGGTGGAGAGCGTGCTGGTCGGTACCTTGGTGACCTTGATGTCGTTGACGTTGCCCGCGACCGTGAAGTCGAAGGTGCCCGCGCTTTCGGTCACCAGCTTGTAATTGGCGACCGCATCGACGCCCTTGGTGGTCGTCGCCAGGCCGTTGAGGAAGAAGCGCGCGGCGGAGACACCCGGGATCGTCGTCACCGGGATGTTCTCCGAGAGACCGATCTGGTTGCGTACGTGGATGCGATAGCCGTCCACCGTCAGCGAGAAGCCGCCGCTGCGCACGACGAAACCGGCCGACAGGTTGGTGGACTTCTCCGGCTCAAGCGCCTTGCCGCCCAGCGCGGCGGCGGTTGCCGAAGTGGCCGGATAGGTGCCGGTCACGATCTGGTTGCCGTTCTGGATGACCGAGGTGATCGAGGTGTAGTACTGCTGGATCAGGCTGGGCGCGCGGAAGCCGGTCGACGCGGTGCCGCGGATCGCGAAGGCGGGGCTGAAGTCGTACCGCAGGGAAACCTTGCCGGTGCCGGTGGTGCCGAAGTCCGAATACTTCTCGCCGCGTCCGGCCAGGCCGATCAGCAGCTTGTCGGTCACTTGCGCTTCGAGGTCGAGATAGATCGAACCGTTCTGGCGGTGCTCGCTCACTTCGTTGAGCGTGGAGAAGCCCGGGAAGCCCTGTGCCCCCGGCGTCGCGCCGGGGTAGGCGGTGCCGTAGCCGTACGAGGCGTACTCGCCGGCCTTGATCTCGTAGCTTTCGCGGCGGCCTTCGATGCCCCATGCCACGTTCAGCGACTGGAACACGTCGAACTGCTTCGAGAAGTCCACGCCCGCGACCCACTGGTCGTAGATCGACGCGCCATCGTAGAAGTCGGTCTGGCTAGCTGCACCATACGTGTAGTTGGCCGAATCGCGGGTCCAGTAGTCGATGCGGTTGCGACCGTAGCTGACGTTGACGTCGGTCTTCCACCCGGCGATCTCGCCGCGCAGGCCGCCGGTGACGGTCAGATCCTTGGAGTGCGTGTTGATCTTGGGCAGAAACGCGTCGAGGCCATAGGCATTCGCTCCGGTCGTTCCGGATGCCAGGCGGGGGAACGCGGCCGAGGTGGAATCGCGGTACTGGTAGCCGCCGAAGCCGTAGATTTCCCAGGTGTCCCCCAGTGGCTTGGCGGTATTCACGTAGACGGAATAGCTTTCCACCGCAGGGTCGCCGAAGCGGCTGTCGACGACGGGCGTGGCAAGTCGCGGATCGACGTCGCCGCGGCTGGTCGGATTGCGATGCGTATACTCGCCCGAGACGGTCAGGAAGCCGTCGCCGCCCAGCTTGAAGCCCTGCCAGCCGGACGCGGTGACGGTGCTTTCCCCGGTAACGTGGCGGCTGTCGCGCGCGGTGTCGATCTGGGTATCGTAGATGCCATAAGTCACGCTGGCGCCGCCGCCGTGATCGGCCTCGCGCAGGCGCAGGTTGACGACGCCGGCGATGGCGTCCGACCCGTACTGCGCGGAGGCGCCGTCACGCAGCACCTCGATCGAGGCAAGCGCGGTCGAGGGAATGGTGTTGAGATCGACGGCGGCGGAGCCGCGCCCCACGGTGCCGTTGACGTTGAGCGAGGCGGAGGTGTGCGCGCGCACGCCGTTGATGAGCACGAGGGTCTGGTCCGGCCCCATGCCGCGCAGCGTGGCGGGACGGATCGCGTCGGTGCCGTCGGTGGCGGATGGGCGCGGGAAGCTGATGGAGGGCACCGTATTGGCCAGTGCGGTCGCCAGTTCGGTCGTGCCCTGCTGCCTGAGATCCTTCGCCGTCACCACGTCCACCGGCGACGCGGTGTCGAGCTTGGAGCGCCCTTGGGCACGGCTGCCGGTAACGACGATCTCGTCGCCGCCGACCGCATCGGCGGCGGCCTCCTGCGCCGGAACAGCTTGAGCCTGAACCGCTTGAGCCTGGGCCATCGCGATGGTCGAGGCGGCCGTCAGCGCCAGAACGTTCGTGAACTTCATGTCATTCTCCTCACGCGGTGCCCTGTGTGGCAGGAGCGCCGCTTTGCCTGAACCGTTTCGTCTGGCAGTCTTTCCGGATCGCCCTCAGGCTGTTCCAGTGCGCGGTTCGTTGACGAATCCGCCTTTGCCTTGCTGCGTGCCTGAATGGCACGCCGGACTGCGAGATGTCTCACAAGACTTTCTAATATTTAGCCTTTATTTGCTTGTTTGGCGCATCCCCGACATCGGCCAGGCCGAGCCGCCGCGTGACGATGACCGGTACGAGTACCTGCCCCGCGACGTTGACGGCAGTGCGCCCCATGTCGAGTATGGGATCGATCGCCAGCAGCAGTCCGGCGCCTTCCAGCGGCAATCCGAGGGTCGATAGGGTGAGGGTCAGCATCACCACGGCGCCGGTCAGCCCTGCCGTCGCGGCCGACCCGATCACGCTGACGAACGCGATGAGGACGTAGTCGGACGGCGCCAGTGCGATTCCGTAGAACTGGGCCACGAAGATTGCCGAGATGGCGGGATAGATCGCGGCGCAGCCGTCCATCTTGGTGGTCGATCCCAGCGGCACCGCGAAAGCCGAATAGGCACGCGGTACGCCCAGTCTTTCGGTCACTTCCTCGGTCACCGGCATCGTGCCGACCGAAGAGCGTGACAGAAAGCCGATCTGGATCGCCGGCCAGGCGACGGCGAAGAAGCGGCGCGGGCTTATCCGGTGCAGTGCCAGCAACGCGGGGTAGACCACGAACAGCACCACCGTAAGCCCCGCGTAGACCGCGCCGGCAAAGGCGCCCAGCGCCGACAGGGCATGCCAGCCATAGTTGACCACGGCGTCGGCCAGCAACGCGGCCGATCCGATCGGGGTCAGCGCGATGAGCCAGCGCAGAAGCTGGCGCAGCACCAGGTTCGCGGAGGTCACGAAAGTCAGGAAGGGTTCCGCCTTCGCGCCGATCCGGACGGCCGCCGCCCCGATCGCCACCGCCGCGATGATGATCTGGAGGACGTTGAAGGACACCGATGTCGTGGCCTTGCCTCCCTCCAGGCTCGTCGCGGCGGACAGGCCCAGGTAGTTCGCGGGGACCAGTCCCTTGAGAAAATCGAGCCACCCGCCGACCGATGCCGGCGTTTGTGCGATGCTGCGGTCGATCCCCGCATGCAGCCCGGGCTGGATGACCAGGCCCAGCGCGATGCCGATGGAGACGGCGATCAGCGCGGTGATCGCGAACCACAACAGCGTCTGCGCCACCAGCCTCGCGGCGTTGTCGAGGCCGCGCAGAGCCGAAACCGAAGCGATGATCGCAGTGAAGACGAGAGGCGGCACCAGCGTGCGCAGCAACTGCACGAATATCTGCGCGATCGTGTGGAACGTGGCGGTCGCGCCGATCGCCGCGTCGCTCTGCGGATCGATCCCGCGCACGAGCAGTCCGGCGGCGAGCCCCAGGACCATGCCGATGATGACCTGCGCGCCGAAACCGGGCAGGCGCAGGCGTGTGGGAGTGGCGGTATCGGCGGGCATTGTCGAAGGCGTTCTCGTCGAAGAAAAAAGGGCGCGGGGGTCCGACTGCACGGACCCCCGCATCCCATTGCAATGAATATGTCTATTTATATAGTAGACAATTATGCGCAAGAGTGCCGGCGGGGTCTCCAGGGCAAGGAAGACTAGGGGGACGGCAACGAAATCTTGCCGTTGACTCGATCCGGCACCGGCATAGGCTTGGGCCTTCTCGACATGCATGGACCGTCCCCGCCGGGCCGGTCCGAATGCGGAAATAAAGAGCCGCACGCGCGGCACCGTGCATGAGCGAAACCAGGCCCGATACCCGGACGACAGCGTCAGGCATCACCCTTCTTCCGCGCGGACGCTGCTGCTGCACGACATGGCTCGTGTCATGGCGCGCCGTCTCCATGCGCCGCCCGGCATGCGGACGGCGCGATCCGAAAGGTTCGTTCAATGTCCCTCAAGCTTTTCGACACCGTTCCCGATTTCGTGCAGGATTCCACGCAAGGCCGGCTCGGCTTCCACGAATGGGCGGGCGACAGCTGGGTCGTGCTGTTTTCCCATCCCAGGGACTTCACGCCCGTCTGCACCACTGAACTGGGCGCGGTGGCGCGGCTCAAGCCGGAGTTCGACCGGCGCGGGGTGAAAGTCATCGGCCTTTCCGTCGATCCCGCCGACAGCCATGCGCAATGGTCGAAGGACATCGAGGAAACGCAAGGGACGGCGCTCAACTTTCCGCTGATCGCGGACCATGACCGTACGGTTTCGCAGTTGCTCGACCTGATCCACCCGAACGCTTCCGACACCACCACCGTGCGGACCGTGCTGGTGATCGACCCGGCGAAAAAGCTGCGGCTGACGCTGACTTACCCTGCCTCCACCGGGCGCAACTTCGCCGAGATCCTGCGTACGATCGACAGCCTGCAACTGACCGACAGCCACAAGGTCGCGACTCCGGCCGACTGGCGGCACGGAGACGATGTCATCATCGTCCCCTCGGTCAGCGATGAGGCGGCGCAGTCGCTGTTTCCGGAAGGATGGACGGCGCAGAAACCCTACCTGCGCATCGTCAGGCAGCCGGCCTGAAGCCGTGCTGATCCGGAAAGGACGCCGATGATCGATCTTTATTACTGGACCACGGCCAACGGCCACAAGATCACGATTTTCCTGGAGGAGACGGGGCTGCCTTATCGCATCACCCCCGTCGATATCGGGAGGGGCGAGCAGTTCCTCCCCTACTTTCTGTCGATCGCGCCGAACAACCGGATTCCCGCCATCGTCGACGACGACCCCGCCGATGGCGGCCAGCCGCTGCCGGTGTTCGAATCCGGTGCGATCCTGCACTATCTGGCGCAGAAGACCGGACAACTGCTGCCGACCGACCTGCGCGGGCGGACCGAGGCGATCCAGTGGGTGTTCTGGCAGATGGGCGGGCTCGGTCCGATGGCGGGGCAGAACCACCATTTCCGGCATGCGGCTCCGGAGCGGCTCGCCTATCCCATCGCGCGCTATACGAACGAGACCAACCGCCTTTACGGCGTGCTCGACAAGCGCCTTGCGGACCGTGAGTATCTGGCCGGGCAGGATTACTCGATCGCCGATATCGCGAGCTACCCGTGGATCGTGCCCTGGCAACTGCACGGACAGGATATCGCCGAATTCCCGAACCTGAAGCGCTGGTTCGAGGCGATCTCGCTGCGCCCCGCGGTGGAGCGTGCCTATGCGCTCGTCGCCGAAGTGAACCCCGATGCCCATGCGCCGCCGACGGAAGAGGCAAGGCGGATCCTCTACGGCCAGACCGCCGCCGTGGTGGAGGGGCGCTGAGCGAGGAGAGGGGCGCCGCGACGTTTTCGGGGACGCCGGGCAGTTCCCGCTTGTCACGGCGCTCCGGACTGACCATTCCTCTGTCCATCACGGTGTGAAGACCCGGTGCGTGGGTCGCAAGCATGCGTGTTGGCGACTTCGGGGGAAGTGTGGTCCGTTCTTTACTTGGTCGCATGCTTGCTGGCCTGAACCGCGCCGGTTCGGCGTTTTCCTCCGATCCCACCACATTGCCGGTTGGCGCGATCAGTGCCTTCTTCAAGGAACTGAGCAAGGCCGGGCGGGGCCTGCCCGAAGCGGCGGCGCGCTATGTGGCCGATGGCGAGAACAGCTCGGTTCTCGCCACGCTCCAGGGCAGCGCTGCCCGCCAGGTGTGGGGGCAGCGCGCGCGTATCTGGCCGCCGAGGGACGAGGAAGGCCTGTTCACGCGGCTCGACGTCTGGCGGATCGACCAGATGCAGCGCTTCGGCGAGGTGCTGGCGGCGCTGCAACCGCTGAGCCACGACTGGGGCATGTTCGGAACCAGGGCCTCGCCCGACTGGCTGCGCCATGTGGTGACGATCTGGCTTGGCCACGGCCGCAAGGACCAGCCCGTCGAGACGCTCGCCGCTCTCGCCGCCTCCTGCACGGCGCCGGCGGCCAACGTGATCGACATCGTTTTCTGCCACGATGCCGCGAATTACGGCGCGCGCAGCAGCGTCGCGCGCTTTGCGGGCGTCGGGGCATGGCTCGATGCGGAGCATGATGCGGTCGTCGCGGCGATGCCGGCGCTGGGCGCCGATACGCGCAGCTCGCTTGCCGCTTCGATCGGACATTTCGGCCTGCAGGACCGGTTTCTCGGCATGCTGCTCGATCTGGCGACGGGTTCGTCCAAGAAGGCGCGGGCCAGTGCGCGTCAGGCGCTGACGGCATGTGATCGCGCCGCGCTGGCCGCCGCGCTCGACGCCCGTTTCGCCGAGGCGGCGCCGGGCCAGCGCGCCGAACTGGTGGAGGTCGCCGCCGCCAGCCTGGCCGGCGCGGCGGCCGACCTCGTCGCGCGCTGGCGCGAGGCGGAGAAGGCGCCGAAGGTACTCGCCGCGATCGAGCGTGTGTCCGGCGCGGTCGCGCAGCCCATCGTGTCGGCCGAGACGGAGGAAGGCGCGCCTGCCGGGGCGATCGGGGATGGGCCCGGCGGCTACCGCGCGATCGACGGCAGCTGGGTCGCCGCCGATCCCGCCCCGCCGCCCGCCGAACCCGGCCCGGTCTCGGCCGAAGTGCTCAAGCTGCTCGAACCGGCCGCGGCCGAGTTCAACCGCCTGCTCGCGAAGGGCCAGGCAGAGGCCGCCGTGTCCGGCGCGCGCTGGCACTGGAGCCGCCAGTTCAGCCGCAAGGGCGCCAGCGAACTCAAGGCCCTGGCGCGGATCGCGGAGGGGACGGCGCCGATGGTCCAGTCCTCCTACGCCGATGTGGTCGGCTGGCTGCGCTGGCACCAGTTCAAGCA
Source organism: Novosphingobium resinovorum (assembly GCF_036352595.1). Taxonomy (GTDB): domain Bacteria; phylum Pseudomonadota; class Alphaproteobacteria; order Sphingomonadales; family Sphingomonadaceae; genus Novosphingobium; species Novosphingobium resinovorum_B. Next base: position 198,030 of record NZ_JAZFAX010000002.1, on the reverse strand, counting down.
TCCGGCGGTCGAGGAGTTCTTCCAGGATCCGCGCCTGTCGCTGCACCACCTCGTGCGGCTGGGCGCGGCCTTGTGCAATTGCCATATCAACGGCCTGCTTGGCGACTGGAGCGGCCCGGTGGGACCGGCGATCCTGCGCCGGCTGCAGGCGGGAGCCGATTTTCGCGCGTTCCATGCGCTGTGGCTGGCGAATGGCGGCAACGACTACCTTGCCGATCATCTCGTCCAGCGCTGGTACGGGCCGCTGCCCGATCTGGACGTGCCGGTCTGGCCGCTCCTGTGCAGCCGGTTCGAGGCGATCGACCAGGCGCTGGGCATGGCCGCGCAGAGCGATACCGAACCCAAGCGCACGCTGCCGGGGCTAGACCTGCTCGCCTTGTTTCCCAAAGTGCCCGAGCGCTACCGCACCCGCCTGATGCTGCTGGCGGGCGACAGTTCGCGCCGCCTGCGCGAAAAGGCGCGGGGCTTGCTGCAGGATGCGCCCGGCATCGACGGCGCGATCGCGGCGCAGCTGCAGGACGGCCGCCAGGAGGTCCGCGCGCTCGCCGCCGAGTGGCTTGCCGACCGCCGCGCGGCGGCGGAGGCCGGCGCGATCCGCGCGGCGCTGAAGAAGGAACGCAGCGACCTCGCCCGCGCCGCGATGATTACCGCGCTGGAGCGGATGGGCGAGGACGTCTCGGCCTGTTTCGATCCCGATGCGCTGCTGAAGGAGGCCAGGGCCGGGCTTGCGAAAGCCGCCCCCAAGGGGCTCGACTGGTTCCTGTTCGATCATCTCCCCGCGCTGCAATGGGCCGATGGTTCGCCGGTCGATCCGCTGTTGCCGCGCTGGTGGATCGTGCTGGCCTGCAAGCTCAGGCAGCCGGGCGGCAATGCGCTCGTCAATCTCTGGCTCGATCGTCTGGCGCCGGGCCATGCGCACAGGCTCGGCTGGATGGTGCTGACCTGCTGGATCGATGAGGACACTCGCCGCCCCAGCGACGAGGAGGCCAACGCCTATGCCGCGCAGCACGTCGATGCGCAGTTGAAGAACAACATCGCCAATGCCAGGCGCTGGCCGCAGAGCGCGGACTATTTCCCGACCGACCGCACCGTGCTGTTCGCCCAGCTCAAGCGCTCCAAGGCGGGCGAGTACCTGAGCAGCGCGGTGGACAGCAAGGGCGTGCTGGCGCTGGCGTCGCGCGTGGCGGGCGTCGATGCGGCGCAGCGCATCCGTCCCTTCCTCAAGGAGCACGGCGCGCGCACCTCGCAGGCCAAGGCCCTGCTCGACGTGCTCGGGGCCATCGGCAGCAGTGCGGCCCTGCAACTGGTGCTGTCGGCCGCCAACCGCTCCAAGCAGCGCTCTGTCCAGACCCATGCGGCGGCTCTGGTCGAGGCGGTCGCCGAGCGCAATGGCTGGTCGGCGGCGCAGCTGGCCGACCGCACCGTTCCCACCGGTGGTTTCGACGCGGACGGCACGCAGGATCTCGACCTCGGCCAGGGCCGCACGTATCGCCTCCAGTTCGACGAGAGCGATGCGATCGTCATCCTCAATCCGGAAGGACGCGAGGTGAAGGCGCTGCCCGGTCCGCGCGTCGATGCCGAAAAGCCCGAGGTCGATGCCGCGAAGAAGCAGTTGTCCGCCGCGCGCAAGGAAGTGAAGCAAGTCCTGGCCGCCCAGATCGAGCGGCTGCGCGAGGCGATGTTCCTGCAGCGCGCCTGGGAGTGCGCGGACTGGGAGGCCTTCATCGCCGGGCACCCGGTCGTCGGGCGGATCGCCGCGCGGCTCGTCTGGCAGGGCCATGATGCCGAGGGGCGCGCCATCGGCACGTTCCGGCCGCTTGGGGACGGCAGCCATACCGATGCCGCGGACGGCGATGTCGATGTCGGCGTCTTCGCCGAGGTTCGCCTTGCCCATTCCTCGCTGCTGGGGGCTGGGGACGAGGCGGCGTGGCAGCGCCATCTCGCCGATTATGCGGTCACCCCGCCGTTCGCGCAGTTCGGCCGGGCGCTGCCGGTCATCGCCGGGGAGCAGAAGCGGCTGCGCACGATCACCGACCGCGAGGGCTGGATGATCGAGACCTTCAAGCTGCGCGGCATCGCCGGCAAGCTCGGCTACCAGCGCGGCCCGGCGCAGGACGGCGGCTGGTTCCTGACGTACGAGAAGTCCTACCGCGAGGCCGGGCTGATGGCAGAGATCGAGTTCACCGGCAGCCCCCTGCCCGAGGAGAACCGCCCGGCCGCGCTGCTCTCGCTGGGTTTCCGCCGGCTGCGCGGCGCGGGCGCGGCGATGGGAGGCCAGGTGGCGCTGGAAGAGGTGCCGCCGGTGCTGCTGGCCGAGACCTGGCGCGATCTGCACGACATGGCCGACAAGGGATCGGGCTTCGATCCCGACTGGCAGAAGAAGGGTTACGCATGACCACCCAGGCCCCCTCGATCCGCCCGGCTGCCGAGGTCCGCTACGCAGCGGAGTTGGCCGCGCTGGCGGCGCAGGACAGCTTCCCCCGGCCGGCCGGCTGGCACTTGTCGCCTCGCGCGGTTCGGCGCTTCCTGCTCGGCGATCCGGGGCTTGGCGTGACGCGCAAGTTCTATGGCGACGATCCGCTGGTCGACCGCGCCATCGTCAGCCTGATGAGCCAGCAGGGGCTGATGCTGGTGGGAGAGCCGGGCACCGCCAAGTCGTTGCTGTCCGAATTGCTGGCCGCGGCGATCTGCGGCACGTCGGCGCTGGTGGTGCAGGGATCGGCCGGGACGACCGAAGACCACATCCGCTACGGCTGGAACTATGCGCTGCTGCTTGCCGAAGGGCCGAGCGAGCGGGCGCTGGTGCCTTCGCCGGTGCTCAACGCGATGCGTTCGGGGCGGATCGTGCGCTTCGAGGAGATCACCCGCTGTCCGCCCGAAGTGCAGGACGCGCTGATCTCGATCCTTTCGGAAAAGGCGCTGGCTCTGCCCGAACTGGGGCCCGATGCGGTGGCCAGCGCGGCGCCGGGCTTCAATGTGATCGCCACCGCCAACTTGCGCGACCGGGGCGTTCACGAGATGTCGAGCGCGCTCAAGCGCCGCTTCAACTTCGAGACCGTCCATCCCATCGACGATCCCGAATTCGAGCGTGAGCTGGTGCTCAGGCAACTCGCCGAGCGGCTGGGCGCGGGCGGCGTCACCGTGACGGGCGAGCGCGAGGTGGCCGAAGTGCTGGTGCGCACCTTCCAGGACTTGCGGACAGGGCGCACGGCCGAAGGCGTCAGCCTCAACCGGCCCGACGCGGTCATGTCCACGGCGGAGGCGGTCAACGTACTCCACGCCGCCGCGCTGGAGGCGGCCTATCTCGACGACGGCAAGCTTTCCGCCGCGCACGTCGCGCGCCAGCTGCAGGGGGTGGTGCTCAAGGATTCGCCCGAGGACGGTAAGCGGCTGCGCGCCTATATCGACCATATCGTCAAGGAACGGGCGGCGCGGTCGGGCGCTTGGAAGGCGTTCTACCAGACCGCGCGGACGCTGAAGCTGGGCTGAGCGGATGGCAGGCGCGGCGCATCCCGGGGGGCATCCCGGAGCCGGTATCCACGATCCCGTGAGGCAGCTCTGGGTGGCGCCGATCCGGCATCACAGCCCAGCCTGCGCGGCGCATCTCGAAAGGTTGATCGAGGAGGTCGCTCCGGCCGCCATCCTGGTCGAGGGGCCGTGCGACTTCGATCCGCTGATCGACCTCGTCTGCGATCCCCGCACCCGCGCGCCCGTCGCGGTGGTTTCGCTGCGGGAAACCGCCGGTGCGGCAGGAGCGCCGCGCCGGGCGGCGAGCTACTTTCCGTTCTGCGCGCACAGCCCTGAGCTGATCGCCCTCAACGCGGCGCGCGCGCGCGGGGTGCCGGTCCGGTTCATCGACCTGCCTTCCGATGCCCGCGAGATGGACCTCGACGGCGAACCGCACGAGGGGCGTTCCCTGCTGAGCAGCGAACTGCCCTTCGATGTGGGCGACTACGTCACCGCGCTCGCCCGCGAACTCGGCTGCCGTGACGGCAACGAGGTGTGGGACCACCTGTTCGAGACCCGCATCGCCGAGGCCGACTGGCGCGGCTTCTTCGGCGACGTCGCCCGCTATTGCGCCGCCATCCGCGCGGCGACCGAGGCGGCGCGGATGGCGAGCGACGGAACCCTCGCGCGCGAGGCGCAGATGCGCGCGCTGCTCGCGCAAGTGCGCAGCGAAGTCGCCGGACCGATCGTGGCGGTCGTCGGCGGGTTCCATGCCGAGGCATTGCTCGATGCCGACGCCGCTGCGGGCCAGCCGGTGGCGCCGCAGCCGGGGGCGGCCCGCTCCTACCTGATGCGCTACGGCATGCGCCAGCTCGATGCCCTGCGCGGCTACGGCGCGGGCCTGCCGCTGCCCGGTTATTACCAGCGCCTCTGGAACGCGCGGGGGCAGGGCGGCGCATCGGGGCTGGCGCAGGAGATCGTCACTGGCTTCGCCGCGCACTTGCGCGCGGGCAAGGGCGGGCAAGCTCCCTCGCTCCCGGTGATCGTCAACGCGATCGAACAGGCCGAGCGGCTGGCGATGCTGCGCGGACGCCCCTTCCCGATGCGCGACGACGTGATCGACGCGATCCGCTCGAGCTTCGTCAAGGACGAGATGCCGAAGCGGCACGCCCCGCTGCTGGACGAATTCGCCGCATGGCTCACCGGCACGGCGATCGGAGAAGTGCCGCCGTCGGCGGGCTCGCCCCCGCTCGTCGAGGCGGTACGCGGACGGGCAGGGGCGCTCGGCTTCGCTGTCGACGACGGTGAGCGCCGCAGCCGTGAACTCGATATCTATCGCAAGCCCCGGCACCGCGCTGCGAGCCGCTTGTGTCACGCCTTGGTGCTGCTAGGTACACCGTTTGCCGAGCGTACGGGCGGGCCGGATTTCCGCAACGACGTCTCGCTCGACCGGTTGCACGAGGTCTGGCGCACCGGCTGGTCGCCGCTGGTCGAGGCGCGGCTGATCGCGCTTTCAGAGATGGCCGACGACCTCGACGAGGCGCTGGCCTTCGTGCTGGCACAGAAAGTCGCGGCGCTCGCCGATGCGGGGCGGGGGCGTAATGCCTTGGCGGCAATAAATCTTTTCGCCGCCGCCTGCCGCGCGGGGCTGGGCGGCGGCGCGGGCGCGGTGCTGCCGCTGATCGAGGAGCAGGTGATCGAAGACCCTGAGCCGGCCTCGGTGATCGCCGCGCTTGCCGACCTCCTGCTGCTGCGCCGCGGCCGCGAGGTGGTGGGGATCGAGGAAGCCATGGCGTCACCGGGAGGCCCGCTCGACAGGCTCGTCGCGACGGTCTGGCGGCGGGTACTGCTGCTGCTGCCGGACATGGCCGACCTCGGCGAAGACAGGGTGGCGGATGCGGTGAAGGCGCTGGCCGACTTGCGCGGCGCCATCGAACTCGCACGGTCGAGCGCGGCGCCGATCGATCTGGCCCTGTTCGACGAGGCTCTGGACGGGCTTGCCGCGCGCGCACTGCCGCCGATGCTGGCCGGCGCCGTCATGGCCTTTTCGCTGATCGACGGGCGCGTGACGATCGCCGCGCTGGAGGCCCGTCTGCGCGGGGAACTGGCCGGCGGCTATGTCGATCCCGCCGAGCGACTGGCGTTCCTCGGCGGCCTGATCGCGATCGCGCGCGAACTGATCTGGACCGTCCCCGCGATCGTCGGCGCCATCGACAGCATCGTCACCGGGCTCGACGAGGACACGTTCCTTGCGCTCCTGCCGCACTTGCGCATGGCGCTGCTGCCGCTCGACCCGCGCGAGGTGGATCGGCTGGCCGAGGACGTGGCCGCGCGGCTGGGTACGGGGGCTGGGGCTCTTGCCGTCGCCGTGGCCATCTCCGAGGGCGAACTGGCCGAGAACCTGCGGCTCGACGGTGAATTGGCGCGGGTTCTGGCGGCCGAGGGCATGGCATGAGCGATCCCGATGCGATCCGCCGTTGGCGGCTGGTCCTGGGCCGCTACGCCGAACGATCGCTGCCCGGCGACGGCCTGTCGGAGGCCGAGCGCCGCGCCGACCGCGCGCTGGACTATCTTTACGCCCGCGAGATGGAGCGGCGCGGGCTTCGCCGTGATCGGCGGCGACAGGGCGGGCCCGGTTCGCTCGATCCGAGCCAACTGACGCCGCTGGGCTGGCTGGCGGAACTGCGCGACTTGTTCCCGCGCTCGGTCTGCGAGACCGTGCAGGGGCACGCCATCGACAATCTCGGCATGCAGGATCTGCTCTCCGATCCCGCCGTGCTCGATGCGCTGGAGCCCAACAAGGATCTGCTGAAGTCGCTCATTGCGTTCAAGGGCAGCGCCAATCCAGCCGTGCGCGAGAAAATCCGCGAAGTGACCCGCAAGGTCGTCGAGGACATCGTGCGCAAGCTGCGTCCGCGCGTGGAGGCGGCGCTTGCCGGGCGCCCCAATCGCTTCCGCCGCAGCCATGTCAAGTCGATGCAGACCTTCGACTGGCGCGCCACGATCCGCGACAACCTGCGCAACTGGGACGCCGAGCGCAAGGCGATCATCGCCGATCGCCTGCGCTTCCATGGCCGCAGCCGTCGCAAGCTGCCCTGGACGATCATCCTGTGCGTGGACCAGTCGGGTTCGATGCTCAGTTCCACGATCTACGCCGCCGTGATGGCCTCGATCCTCACCGCGCTGCCGTCGGTCGAGGTCAGGCTGGTGGTCTTCGACACCGCGATCGTCGACTTGTCGAGCGAGGCGCATGATCCCGTCGAAGTGCTGATGTCGGTGCAACTGGGCGGGGGCACCGACATCGCCTCGGCCATGGAATATTGCGAGGGTCTGGTCACGCAGCCGACCCGCACGGTCTTCGTGCTGGTGAGCGACTTCGAGGAAGGCGGCTCGGTTCCCCGGATGCTCGCCGCCGCCCGCCGCATGGCCTCGGCGCGCGTTACCTTGCTCGGACTCGGAGCACTCAGCGAGGATGCCGCCCCGGTCTACGACAGGCGCATGGCCGAACGGTTGGCCGGGTGCGGGATGAAAGTGGCGGTGCTCACGCCCGACCACTTCGCGCAGTGGATCGGCGAGGTGATCGCGTGATCGACGCGGGCTTGCGGGAGGCGCTGACGGCTTTCGACGATGCGGCGCTGGCGACGCTCGCCAACCCCGGTCTGGTCCGCCGCGCGCACCGCGATGTTTCGGAGGGCAAGGTGCGGCTGCTTTCAGCCGAGCCGGGCAAGGTGGAAATCGAGGCGGACGGGCAGCGGGTATCGCTCGACGGGCGCGGGCCGAAGATGGCCGGGTGTGCCTGCCGCGCGCTGGCGGTCTGCCGGCATCGGATCGCGGCGGTGCTGTTCGTGCAGGCTCAGGCGACGGAGAGCGCTGCGGAGGAACAGCAGCCGCCAGCGGATCTGCGGGCCGATCCTGGCGAGATCCTGGGCGGCATCGCGCTCGACCGGCTGGAGAAATGGACCGGCAAGGCGGGCTGGCGCGCGGCGCTCGAACTCTCAGGCGAAGCCACTGGCGTAGAAGCGGCGGGCAATGCGCTGCTGGTGACGTTTGCCGAGATCGATGGCCCGGTGCGTATCCTCAAGGGGCAGGGGCCGGAGGGGGTGGTCTCGAAGGTCTCTAGGAGCCGGATCAAGGCCTACCACGGCGCGGCGATATTGGCCGCGCGGCGCCACTTCGGGCTGTCTTTGCCTGCAATCCCGGCGGAAGCGCAGGAAGCTCAGGCGGGAGAGGGCGCCCGGCAGGTCGATCCAGCCTTCCTCGCGCGCGTTGCCGCAGGGCTTCGGGAAACGGCGGTGCTGGGCATGAACCTTGCGCCGCTGCCGCTGGAGGAATCGCTGTTCGCGCTCTCGGTCTCCTCGCGCGCCGACATGCTGTCCCGGCTTGCCGCGCTGCTGCGCGCGATCGCGGCGCAGATGCGTCTGCGCCGCAAGCGGGCGCTCGATTTCGACCCCGACCGCATGCTCGAACTGACCGCGACGGCCTTCGCGCTGGTACGCGCGCTCTCCGGCAGCGACGGCGCCGCGCTGGCGGGCAAGGTGCGGCGCGACTATGTGCCGGTGGAGGCGCTGCAGCTCATCGGCTGCGGCGGCGAGCGCTGGACAAGCACAACCGGAGCACGCGGCGTCACCGCCTGGTTCCTGGAGCCCGGCAGCGGACGCTGGCTGTCGACCTCGCTGGCGCGCGGTGCGGCGCAGGATCCCGGTTTCAATCCGCGCGATGCCTGGCAGCTTCACCCGCTCTGGCAGTCGGAGCCGTTGGCGACGCTGTCGCACGCGCGGATCGAGTTGGAGGGATCGCGACGCTCGGCCGACCACCGGCTTTCCGCGCCGGCAAGCGCGAAGGCGCGGATCGTGGCGCGGTCGGTCAGCCCTCAGGCCGACTGGCCGGGCGTGGTGCATGACTGGCCGTCACTGCGGCGTCGCTGGCTCGACGAGGTCGGCCTGGGGTTGGATGGCGCGGAAGTGCCTACCGCATGCCTCATCGCGCCGACCGAGGTTGCCGCGCCGTTTTTCGACGAACTGGCGCAGCAGCTCGTATGGCCGGTGCGTGACGAGGCCGGGCACTGGCTGGGCCTGACGCTCGACCATGAGGACGGTGTTTCGAGCGCGATCGATGTGCTGGAGGCCAACGTGAAGAGCGGCTGGCGCGGTCTCGTGCTGGTGCGGATCGAGCGGAGCGGGGCGCGGCTCGCCGTGCGCCCGATCACGTTGCACGGGCCTGAAGGGGCGATCGACCTTTCCTTCTGGTCGCCGCCCCTTCAGCAGGGCGGGAGCGGCGCGGGCGAGGGCGGCAGGATGCGCAACTGGCTCGCCCGGCTGCGGTCATCGCAGACGCGCCGTTTCACGCAGGTTCCCCCCAGCGGGACCGAAGCGGCTCTCGGCAGGGCCTGGCGGCATCTGCTCGACCGTGCCGAGATCGGTCCTGCGCTGGCGCGGACCCTCGATGCCGACCTGACCGCCCATGCCCTCCGCCTCGATACTTACGGGCTTGCGCACCTTGCCAGGATACTGCGCAAGGTGACGCAGGACGGGCAGGAGGCGGAGGGCTTGCTCGTCGCTACCTATGCCCTCCTGCTCGCGCGCCGGCAGCGCTGCATGGTGCCGCTGCTGCGATAGTCGGCAGCGGCTTCAATGCCCGTCAGCCGTGGCACTTTTCGGGCATGGCCGGTGCGAGGTCGGTCTCGCTCCTGCCCGCGAGGAGAAGGGCCAGCAGGCCGATCACCGAGGTCGCCGCGCCGGCCATCGCCACAGCCGGGTAGCCAAGGTTCAGCGCGATGACGCCGCCACCCAGCGCCGCACCCAGCGCATTGCCCAGGTTGAAGGCGCCGATGTTCATCGCCGAGGCAAGGTTCGGCGCGTCGCTGGCCGCGTTCATGACACGCACCTGCAGTGGCGGGACGAGGGCGAAGCTTGCGATGCCCCACAGAAACACCAGCACGGCGGTCGGCGCGGCGTGGGCCATCGTCATCGCGAAGGCGAACAGGATCGCGGCCAGCGAGGCGAGGGTGACGATGAGGGTGCGATCCACCGACCGGTCGGCGAACTTGCCGCCGAGCCAGTTGCCGACCGTCAGGCCGAGCCCGTAGATCACCAGCATCGCCGTGACGAATCCGAGCGAGGCATGTGTCACCTCGCGCAGGATCGGGGTGATGTACGTGAACACGGTGAACATCGCGCTGGAGCCCACGACGGTCAGCGCGAGGGCGGCCAGCACCGGCTTGCGGGTGAGCACCCGCACTTCGGCGAGCGCATTGCCGCCGCTCGGCGCGGGCAGCTTGGGCAGAGTCAGGCGCAGCGCCGCCATCGTCGCGCCGCCCAGTGCGGCGATGCCCCAGAACGAGGCGCGCCAGCCCAGGTGATCGCCGGCCCATGTCGCCAGCGGCACGCCGACGACGTTGGCGATGGTCAGCCCCATGAACATCGCGGCGACCGCGCCCGCCTGTCGCTGCGGCGGGACCAGGCTTGCCGCGACGATCGAGCCGACGCCGAAGAATGCGCCATGATTGAACGAGGTGACGACCCGCGCGGCGAGCAGCATGCCGTAGCCGTCCGACACCGCCGCCATCAGGTTGCCAAGCGTGAAGATGCCCGCCAGCGCGATCAGCAGGGTGCGGCGGGGCACGCGTCCGGTAGTCAGCGTCATGAGCGGCGCGCCCAGCACCACGCCCATCGCGTAGGCGCTGATGAGCAGGCCCGCCGTCGGGATCGAGACGCCGAGGTCGGCGGCGATCACCGGCAGCAGACCCATCGGCGCGAATTCGGTCACGCCGATGCCGAAGGCACCGACGGCAAGAGCCAGCAGGCCGGGGTTGAACTTCATCGTATGGTCCTCACAAAGGCGATGCGATCGGGAATCGCTATTCGGACGCATAGATGGCGGCAGATGCCTCCTTGCGGTACTGTCGATGGACGCGAAGGATTTTTGCGCATGGAGCAAAGGTAGTGAACGAAGCAAGGTTGCCGGGCGGTGCCGACCGGGCCCGCGCCCTGGCGTTGTTCGTGGCGGTGGTAGAACAGGGGAGCTTCTCCGGCGCGGGCCGGGAACTGGACCTCAGCCCCTCGGCGGTCAGCCGCGCCATCGACAGGATCGAGGCGCGGCTGGGCGTACGGCTGCTGCTGCGATCGACGCGGGCGCTGGCATTGACGGCGGAGGGTCAGGCCTATCTTCAGACGGCGCGGCGCATTCTCGCCGATCTCGACGACGCGGAACAGCAGATCGCCGACCAGGGCGCGCCGCGCGGGCGCCTGCGGGTCAGCGCGGCGCTTTCGCATGGACGGCTATGCGTGGTGCCCCTGCTCGGCAGGTTCCTGGCGCTCTATCCGCATATCCTGGTGGATATCGCCCTGACCGATACACTCGTCGACGTGGCGGCCGGGCAGGCGGATGTGGCGATCCGTTTCGGGCCGCTCGCCGACAGCACGCTGACGGCGCGCAAGCTGGGCGAAACCCGGCGCGTGATCGTCGCCTCGCCGGGCTATCTCGCGCATCATGGCAGGCCCGAGGTGCCGGAGGATCTGCACCGTCACAATTGCCTCAACTTCAACTTCCGCCGCGTCGAGCCCGTCTGGCCGTTCACCCGCGAAGGGCGCGACTTCTCCCTGTCCGTGCAAGGCAATATCGAGGCGAACAACGGGGAGACGCTTGGTCAGCTGGCGGAGGCCGGCGTCGGGCTGGCACGCGTGGGGCGTTTCAGCGTGGAGGGAGAGATCGCCGACGGCCGGCTCGTCCCGGTTCTGGAGGAGTTCAATCCCGGCGATGTCGAGCACATCCACGCACTGTTCGTGGGCGGCCTGACCATCCCGGCGCGGATACGCGTCTTCGTCGATTTCCTCGTTGCGAACCTCAGGTGAGGTGCCCGGTCAGGCCAGTTTCCTTGCGTAGAGCGCGGATCCGTAGCCGGGGGTGAACCGGGGTTCGATGACGGCAAATCCCCGTTCACGCACGGTGCGCAGGAATTCCGAGCGTACGCGCGCCTCGCGGCTCAGCACGCCGCCGGACCATGAGAGCGGGACCGGAGTACCCTCGGGGAAGCCCAGGGCGCCGCGCAGTGCCAGCGCCATGTCCGCCAGTTCGCGCGCTGCTTCGTCGAGGATCGCCCCTGCCGCCTGGTCCCCAGCGATGGCTGCTTCCGAGACCAGTCCCGCAAGGCCGGCGATCTCGGTGCGTCCCATGCCTTGCGGGCCCATGATCCGGCCGCACAAGTCCAGGTCGTCTTCCAGCGAAAGCGCGGCGCTAAGCTTATCGTAAAGAGGTCCGCGCGGGGTGCGTCCGTCGCTCATGCGCGTGAACAGCGACAGTCCCTTGATGGCGATCCAGTAGGCCGATCCCTCGTCGCTGAACACCTCGCCCCAGCCACCGACGCGGGCGGACTTGCCCTGCCGCTCGCCGTAACCGATCGAGCCGGTTCCGGCGACGATGTTGATACCGTCCTCGCACCCGAGCGAGCCCGCCCAGCCGCAGATCATGTCGTTGCCGACGTCGTAGCGCCTGTGTCCCAGCACCGCGCCGCATGCTGCGTGAATGCGCGGGTCGATGCTGCGGTCCTCGCCGTAGGCGGGCAGGCCGAAGAAGGCATGGTCGATACGCTCGGGCGTGATGCCGATCGCCGTGCAGACTTGCGCGGCGCCGGTCTCGAGCCGCCGTACCACTTCGTCGAAGCCGACCTGGAGATGATAGGTCGTGCCCGTCAGCGCGGTGGCCAGCACTTTTCCCGCGCCGTCGATGCAGACGAACTCGGTCTTGGTGCCGCCGCCGTCAATGCCAAGGAAGACGCCGCCGCTCATACGGGTTGCGCGTGGATCCGCACGCCTTGAACAACGCGGTTGACGGCCCCGCTCGCGTTCGGGCGATCCGGTGTGAGGCCTAGCTCGATCGAGACGGCCAGCCCGAAAAGCTGCGCGGGAACGATGAATGGGAACAGCAGGTCCGCATCCGCCGCGCCCAGCAGGCCGGGCACCGATACGTCGGCCTTGTCATCCGGGTTGGCCGAAACCACGACCACTGCCCCGCTGTGCCCGTCGGCCTTCAGTTCGGCGATGATGTCGAGGTCGTAGAGCCGGGTCAGCGGATCGTTGGAGACGAAGACCACCGCCAGCGTCTCGCCATCGATGATCGTCTTGGGGCCGTGGCGAAAGCCCAGCGCGGTGTCGAACGCCGTCACCACCGCGCCGTCGCTCAGTTCCATCAGCTTGAGCGCCGCCTCGCGCGCCAGTCCCTTGAACGGGCCGCTGCCGAGGTAGACGACCCGCTTGAAACCGCGCTCGGCCAGCGTCTCCACCACCGGCCCGCTCTGCGCATGGGTGGCGGCCACGGCGGAGGCGATCGCCTCGATGCGGCCGTCCAGCGCCGCGATCCCGCTCAGGATCGAGAGCGCGGCGAACATCATCGCGCTGAAGCTGGACGTCATCGCAAAGCCTCGGTCATGCGTCGCCTCGGGCAGCACGACGACATGGGTGTTGCCACCGCCGCGCCGCGCCAGTTCACCCTCGGCATTGCAGGTGATGACGAGGTGATAGGCCTGATCGATATGCGCGTCGACCAGATCGACGGCTGCCACGCTCTCCGGGCTACTGCCTGAGCGCCCGAACGAGACGAGCAGCGTCGGCACCTCGCGGCGCAGGTAAAGCGCGGGCGAACTGACGATATCGGTCGTCGCGATCGCTTCCACCGAACGGCCGAGTACCCCAGAGAGCCACGGCGCCAGGCACTCACCGATGAAGGCCGATGTGCCTGCGCCGGTCAGCACGATGCGCGTATAGGGATTGGCGAGCAGCGGGCCGGTGACGGCTTCGATCGCGGCCTTGTTCGCGCTCAGGATCGCTTGTGTCGCGCGCAGCGTTTCGGGCTGCTGCGCGATCTCCCGGCGGGTCCAGGGTTCGGCGTCGTTGCCCGGCGTTCCGGGAACCAGCAGGGCGTCAGGCATCGGGGTGGCAAGCTCCATGATAGGCGTCGAGAGTGGCGGCGATATGCGCCATGACAAGGTCTGCGGGATCGAGCGACGCGGTCCCGGCGCGCACCGCCGCATAGGCAAGCGGCAAGTGCTGGCTGACCAGCGGCAGCGAGGGCACCGCGTCGCGCAAGTTGGCGAACAACTGCTCCTGCGCGGCGACGATGCGCGCGTCGGGCCAGTAGTAGCGGATGCGGTCGGAAAGGCTGTACTGCAGCTGCAGGCTCAGCGCCGCCCCTTGCGCATGGTAATACTTGCGCCAGTTACCCGGCTCGGCGCGCATGCGCTCCAGCGCGACTTCGCGAAGCCCCGCACGGCGAGGAGCCGGTACGGTCTCCGCCTCGATCGCATCGAGCGCCCAGAGCGCCTCACGCAGCGCGAATGTCACGCCGGGGCCGACCTTGAGCACCGCGAAATGATCGCGCACCAGCGCGGCAAGCGCCTCGGCGGTCTGATAATCGGTCGAATGCGCTTCGTAGACCAGCCCCGCGACCGGTTCGATCGCGCGGCTCAGTTCGGTGGCGCGCTCGGGCCGGTAATCGACGACCTTGTCATGGTCGAACTCGACGCCCGGCTGGACGACGGTGGCGATCACACGGTCCCATGCAGCGGACAGCCCCGCCTCGGCGAACAGTGCGCGGTGCATCTCGACCGTGGCGATGGCGTCGGCCGGATCAGTGACGGCCAGTTCGTCGAGGTCTTCCGCCGCGCCGCCGGGTACGGGAACCTCGGTGCCGATCACATAGACCGGCGCGTCCGCGGCCGTGCCCTCGAAGGCATCTTCGGCGGCCCGGCACAGGCGCGCCGCACGTTCGGCGATGGTCCGTTCGGGCAGCGGCACCGGATCGTCCGCGCAGCTCATCGAGCAGTCGAGATGGATCTTGCCGAACCCGGCGCGCACGTAAGCCGCGACCATCACTTCCGCCCGGTCCATCGCCTCGGCCGCAGGCAGCGCGGTCCAGGGATTGGGACCGAGATGATCGCCGCCCAGCGCCAGTCGCTCCACAGGAAAGCCGACGCGCTGCGCGATGGCGCGCACGAAGTCGCGGTAATCGGCGGGGGTCATGCCGGTGTAGCCGCCGTCCTGGTTCACCTGGTTGCAGGTCGCCTCGACGAGGAGGATGTCCTGGCCGGTCGCCAGCGCGTGGCGCAGCGCCGCTTCGATCGCCAGCGGGTGCGCGCAGCATACCGAAGTCACACCGATGCGTTCGCCCGCCTTGTGCCGCAGCACGATATCTCGAATCGCTTTCACATCGCTTCCTTTCGCCTCGACGGTAGCGCAACGAAACCATAAACGCAACTAATCGAAACTAATCGAAACCATCATTCTGCGGGGACAGCGTCCTCGTCCTTGGCATCCGGTTCGATGGCGAGAAGCAGCGAGGCCAGCAGTGCCAGGCCGATGCCCAGACTCTTGAGCGGCCCCGGCACCACGCCCAGCACCGCCAGTGACAGCAGCGCCGTGGCAAGCGGCGCACCGGCGTTGGACAGCGGCGCGACGATGATCGCCTTGCCGTAGCGGAAGGCGAACACCAGCGTCAGCGCGCCGATGGCGTTGAGCACCTGGATCACGGCGGCGAGGCCCGGCCCGTCCCAGCCCCAGTTCACCGGCTGCGCGAAGTCCGTCATCGCCCAGGCCACCGGGGCCAGCACGAGCGCGGAAAGCGTCATGTAAACGAAGATGCTCTCGGCCGACATGACGTGGTTGGCCGCCTTCATGAAGTAGGCCTGCACGCCCCAGCACAGCATCACGATCATCGCCGGGACCAGCCACGCGGCGGAGGCTCCGCCGCTGCCGCCGGGCGCGAAGTCGAAGGTCGGCAGCGCCAGCAGCGCCAGGACGATCCCCAGCGCACCGAGCCTGCCGGTCCGCTCCCGCATGAACACGAAAGACAGCGCGATCGTGACCACAGGGGAAAGCGAGATGATCGGGAAGATCAGATAGGCCGGACCGCGCGCCACGGCATAGAACAGCACCATCTGCCCGCCCGCGCCCAGCAGCCCCACCGCAAGCCCATAGGCAATCGCGCGCGGCGACCGGTCGAGCGCCCAGCGCGCCCCGGCCAGCACCACCAGCGCCGGAGGGATCATCGTCAGCGCCCAGACGCAGTAGACCAGCGTTTCGGGAAACCCGTGCTGCGGCGAAAGACCGGAAAACGCGCCCCAGATGCCCCAGAGCACCACGGTAACAAGGGCATTCGCCAGCCATGCCCGGCTGGAAGGTGCGGTTACGGTGCTCATGCCCTGCCTGCCTTTGCAGGCGTTGCACGCACAAGCAGGAACCGCTCGAACTTCGCAGGAATGCTGTTCTGTTTCGCCGTGGCGCTGCCCAGCGGCGCGCCGGTAAAGCCGTCCGTCAGGACATAGCGCCCCGCCCCCAGCCCGCGCAGGCTCACCGGCCCGTCCCAGCTATCGGCGTAGAAGGCATAGTGCAGCGCCCCGTCCTTCTCGATCGCGTGGGCCTCGGGCTTGTCGAAACCGATGTCGTAGAGCCCGCCGAGATAGGTCCCCTTGGGCAGCATGTTCTCGCGGTAAAGGTCGATCCACTTGCGCCAGACCGTCTCCTTCTCCGCCGTCAGTTTGAAGCCGCCGGGCGGCAGCGGTTCGGAAGGGTTGGGTGTATCCTCGGGCCAGGTGAACTTGGTCGATGGGATCGCGCCGATGCCGTAAGTGGAGGCGAAATCGTCGCGCGTCTCGGTCAGTTCGACATGATCGCCCGAGTACGGCGCGGAGGGCCCCATCAGCGCCTTGAAGGTCTTGCCCTTCAGCCGCACCTGCCATGAAGAGGTCGGGTCCGACGCGGGGGTGTTGTTCATCGCCGGGATGTTGTGGAAGGCGAAGCTGTCGCCGCAGGGGCAGATCTCGACGACCGCCTGCGGGTTGATCGCCATGACCTCGTCGTGGATCGCCTTCCAGAAATCCTGCAGCTTTTCGTAGGATTCTTCAGGCCGCGCGTGGTTGTGCGCCGGGTTGTGACAGGGCGCAACACCGTTGAGGTGCTGACCGTCCAGCTTCAGGCCCTCGAAACCCCATTCGCCGATGATCGTGCGCACGACGCCGCGGAAATAGTCGATCGTCGGCTGATATGCGGGGCAGAGCGTGAAGGCGTTCCACCAGGTCACGTTCTGCGCCGCACCATCGCGGTCGAGCAGCAGCATGTCGGCATGATCGCGCAGCAGCGGCGTGCCGGGATCGGCCGCCAGCGGCGCCAGCCAGAGGCGCGGGCGCATCCCGTCCGCCTTGATGCGGTCTGCGAAGGCCTTCATGTCGGCATCGCCGCGCGGGAAGCGGCTGCGGTCGACCCGCCAGTCGCCGTCGGCGACCTGCCAGCCGTCATCGATCACCGCCCATTCGAAGCCGAGTTCCTTCGCCTTGGGCAGCGCGCCGTAGATCTGGTCGGGCGTGAACTTGCGCTCGTAGCCCCAGGCGCACCAGATCGCACCGTAGCTCGAATCCGGGATCGCGGGCGCCTTGAGCCCCTGTTCGGCCATGAGCTGGCGATAGGCATCGAGCGGACGGAAATGATCGCCCTCATGCGCCATCACGAAGGCGCGCGGCAGTGCCAGCGTGGCGCCCGGCGCAAGCAGTTGATTTGCCTCGCCGGTCATGCCGATGCGCGTGCTGCCGGGTTGCGCCGAGACGGGCAGCGCCACGAGCCGCGGCACCGCCTCCAGATGCCCGACCGCCAATCCGACATCGCGGCGCCAGACCACCGCGACGGGCGTGCCGCCTCCGTAATCCGAGCCGTTCATCCCCATGAAGTTGCGCTGCTCGAAGCCGGGACCGACCTTCTGTACCCAGTCGCGCCGGTCGGGATAGGACGCCCCGGCAAAGCTCCAGGCGCCATCGGGATGGCCGTGCAGATCGTGCATGGCGATCCGCCAGCCGGTGACCGCCAACGGCTTGTCGCCGGTGTTGCGATAGCGCACGTCGTACAGCGCGAGGCCGGGGAAGCGATCGAGGAACGTGACCGCGATTTCCTGTTCCAGCGCGCCGCCAGCCGTGCCGCGCAGGACATGACGGCGGCCACCGGCGACCTTGGATTCGGCGTGATCGAGCAGCACGAAGCGGTCGAACGCCGCGCCTTCGAGCGG
This sequence comes from Novosphingobium resinovorum, assembly GCF_036352595.1. Taxonomy (GTDB): domain Bacteria; phylum Pseudomonadota; class Alphaproteobacteria; order Sphingomonadales; family Sphingomonadaceae; genus Novosphingobium; species Novosphingobium resinovorum_B. The sequence goes on along the minus strand of NZ_JAZFAX010000002.1, from coordinate 180,543 downwards.
GAACAGCGCCTCGGCGGCGGCCCATGGCGCGATTTCCTGCCCGCGATGAAGCAGGCGCGAACGCATCGCGGCGTCGAACTCGATGGTCAGGGTGCCGTCGGTGACGCGTGTGGTCGCCGCAGTCGCGGCCCAGACCTTGCCGGAGAGCATCGGCCCGCTGGCGGCCGCGATCGTGGCGCCGGTCATCAGCCGGGCCAGTGCCGCGCGACGGGTTACGGGGCTGAATGACATGTCTGCACTCTCCTGATGGACTTGCGCATCGAACGTTCCACGCTCGGCGACCTCACGAGAAAAGACTTGCACCACCGCAATCCGCCATGCAATCCAAAAACACAGTTTTTTGATGCGTTTTCTTTCGTTTTCGTTTTAAGGAGGCTGATCCGTGCGGAATCTGGTCAAAATGGCACTGTTTTCGAGTGCCGCGCTGTTGGCCCCAGTTGCCTTCGCCGCGCCCGCCGAACAACATTACACCGAGGCGGACTTCGCGAGCGTCCCCAAGTTCGATGCGCATGTTCATGCCAATGTCGACGACCCGCGTTTCATCGAACTGGCGCGGCGGGATCGGTTTGAAATTCTGTCGATCAACGTCGATTATCCGGATTTTCCGCCGTTGCCGGAGCAGGCCGCCATCGCGGAATCGATGCGTCGGGCGGATGGGCAGGTCTTTCACTTTGCCACGACGTTTCCGATGGATGGATTCGGGACGTCGGGGTGGACCGAGCGGACGGATGCGATGATCGATGCGGCGGTCGCCAAGGGGGCGGTTGCGGTGAAAGTCTGGAAAAACATAGGGATGGTGGCCAAGGGCCCGGAGGGGAAGCGGGTTTTTCTGGATGATCCGCGGTTCGATGGGGTCATGGCGCATCTCGAAAGCCGCGGGATTCCGTTGATCGCGCATCAGGCGGAGCCGAAGAACTGCTGGTTGCCGCTGGAGCAGATGACGACCGAGAACGATCGCTCGTATTTCCGCGAACATCCTGAATATTATATGTTTCTGCATCCCGAGGAGCCGAGTTACGAGGCGCTGATGGCGGCGCGGGACCGGTTTGTGGCGCGGCATCCGAAGCTGGCGTTCGACGGGGCGCACATGGCCAGTCTGGAGTGGAGTGTCGATGAGCTGGCGAAGTTCTTTGATGCCCATCCCAGGGCGGTGGTCGATCTGGCGGCGCGGTTGTCGAACCTGCAGGTGCAATCCAATGCCGATGTCGCCAAGGTTCGGGCATTTTTCTTGAAATATCAGGATCGTATCCTGTACGGCACTGACCTGACCGACAGCCCGCCGGACCCGGCGGCGCGGGCGCAGAATCCGCCGGCTACCGATGATTTTCCGGGCGAGGCCGATGCCGTGTGGCGGGCGGACTGGCGCTATCTGGCGACGCCGCTCAGCCAGCGGGTGGAAGCGATCCAGGCCGATGCGGTCGGGCTCAACCTGCCGAAATCGGTGATCGACAAGATCTATTGGAAGAACGCCAGAAAGTTCTTCAATATCAAAGGGTAATTGACCATCGTTTCGTCATTGCTAGCGTAGCGAAGCAATCCAGGGCGGTGTGAGACTGCCCTGGATTGCTTCGCTACGCTCGCAATGACGAGGGGTTTTGGCTGACTTTCGGGGGCTGTAGGACCGACAGGTACACGGTGGCACTCAACAGCACCTAGCAGTACCCTAGCGCCACCCTGCGCGCCTTATGCGCGGTGCAGGCGGAACCCCAACCGGTCCGCAGCGGATTGCACTGCGTCACCGTCGGCCGCATCGGTGACGAGGTCGTCGATCTCCTCGACGTTGAGGATGCGGTGGAGGCAGACCTTGCCGAATTTCGAGCGGTCGGTCACCGCGATCACCTGCCGCGCGGCTTTCGCCATCTTTCGGTTCAGCATCGCTTCGGGTTCGTAATGCGTGGTGATGCCGCGCTCGAAATCGAAACCATCGACGCCGAGGAACAGCTTGTCGACATGCAGGTCGCTCAGCGCGCTTTCGGTCTGGGCGCCGTAGAACGCGCGGTTGCGGCGGCGCAGGGCGCCGCCCAGCATGACCACGCGGATGCGCTCCTTGCGGGCCAGCGCGCAGAGGATGTCGAGATCGTTGGTGAGGACGGTGATCTCCTCGTCATCGGGCAGGTGATGAGCGATCTGCAGCGTCGTCGTGCCCGAATCGAGCACCACCGAATCGCCGGGTTGCACCATCGCGGCCGCCAGCGCACCGATCCGCGCCTTGGCGTCGGGATTGGCGGCACGCTTGGTTTCCAGCGGCGGTTCGGCGACGACGTTGACCGCATCGGCCGAGATCGCGCCGCCATAGCTGCGCTCCGCCACGCCCTTCTTCGCAAGGAAATGAAGGTCCTTGCGGATCGTCTGCATCGACACGCCGTAACGCTCGGAAAGGTCGGTGACCTGCACGCTGCCGCGCTCTCGCACGAGGGTGCTGATTTCCTGCCGCCTGCGGCTCGTGTCCCGGGTAACCACCATCACATCACTCCTGCTAAGGTTTGCATTATCAGTGCCGAAGCGCCGCGACAAACATTAAGCGATGTTTCGTTTAGTTTCTGTTTGACAGCTTCCGAATATCCAAGTTACCAAAACGAAATATAGCACGCCATGCGGACGGGGAATCGCCGATCCGCCCAAGGCGAGGTCACACAAGGGGTACGGAAACATGACGGGACGTAACACCTGGCGCTTGTCGGCGCTTGCCGGAGCCAGCACCATGGCGCTGCTCTCCGCCTCTCTCGCCCACGCGCAGGACGCCGCCACCGCCACCCCCGCTCCGGAAGCCGTCCCCTCGGCGCAGGACGATGCCGCAACCGCCGAGGCGATCGTCGTACGCGGCGTACGCGGCAGCCTGCTGCGCTCGATCCAGGCCAAGCGCAGCGCCGATACCATCGTCGATGCCATCTCGGCAGAGGAACTGGGCAAGTTCCCCAACCGCAACGTCGCCGAGGCGCTCGCCAACATCCCCGGCGTCACCGTCGGGCGCGACGGGCGCGGCGAAGGCCGCTCGATCACCATTCGCGGCCTCGGCGAGAATTTCGCGATCACCACCCTCAACGGTCGAATCCTCCCGACCGACGGGCCGGACCGCTCTTTTGCCTTCGACGTCCTCCCCTCCGAGATCATCTCGGGCGCCGAAGTGCAGAAGGCGGTCCGCGCCTCCGAGCTTGAAGGCAGCATCGGCGGCAACGTCGACCTGCGCACCGCACGCCCGCTCGACCGCCCCGGCCTCCACGCCTCGGGCGCGGTCGAGGGGCAGTACAACGATCTGGCGGATAAGGGCGGCTACAAGGTCAGCGGCGTCGTCAGCACCACTTTCGCCGACGATACGATGGGGCTGATGTTCGGCGTCAGCTACAACAAGTACAAGTTCCGCACCGACAACCTCGGCGAATACTCGCTGGCCGACGGCACCGAGGCGGCGTACGGCGTGGACTTCAACCGTGACGGCGCCATCAACCCCGATGCAAACGGCCCGGCCTATATCTGGCCCGACTACTACAGCATGGGCACCGTGCAGGGCCAGCGCGAGCGCATCGGTTCGGCGGCATCGTTCCAGTGGAAGCCCTCCAGCCAGTTCGAACTGACGATCGACGGCATCTACAGCCGCTTCGACGTGAAGCAGCACAACTACCGCTCGTCCAACTACCTGAACCCGCTGGGCGATGACGGTTCGCCGCGCTGGGACCCGGATTCGATCAGCGTCGATGCCAACAACGTCGTCACCGGCTTCACCATCAACGACTACACCGCCGAAGTGCTGACCACCGACGAACCGCGCAAGAGCCAGACCTGGCAGATCGGCGGCCACGTCGACTGGAAGCCGACCGACCGCCTGAGCTTCGGCTTCGACGGCTACATGGGCAAGGCGCGCGACAACACCGGCGGCCAGAACCGCTTCGTGGTGGCGGGCATTACCGGTGCCTCGGCCACCTTCGCAACCCGCAACGGCGGGCTGCCCGACCTCGACGTGACGATCCCCGGCGGGCGCAGCCTGTCGGAAGCGACCAACGACGATTTCCGCGCCCACTACATCGGCATTCAGGGCCAGAACATCGCCGACCGCACGCAGGGGCTGAAGGGCGACGGCACCTATGACGTCGACAGCGGCGTGTTCAAGTCGATCCAGTTCGGCGCCTCGTTCACCAACCGCAAGAAGACGGTGGCGACGATCGACAACCAGTACACCACCTCGTGCAACTTCTGCGGCTATCCCTTCACCTTCGGGCAGCTGGGCGCGGACGTGGTGCAGCCCGGCAGCGGCTCGATCCTCGGCAAGCTGGACGGCGATTTCCCGCGCAACTTCCCGCGCTTCGATATCGACACCTACCTTGCGGCGCTGTCTCGGGTGGAGAACAACCCGGCGATCCTCAACCCCAATTCCTGCCTCGACGATACCGGCGCGGACATTCCGGGCTGCCAGCTTTCGCCGTATCCCTCGGGCTATTCCAATCAGGTGATCGAGGCCGACCTGCCCGCGTCGTATCGCATCAAGGAGCGGACTTGGGCGGGCTACCTGATGGCCAATCTGGAAGGCGACAAGTGGCGCGCGGACATCGGCGTACGGCTGGTGGCGACCAAGGTCTCCTCGGTGGGCTACAGCGCCAGCATCGCCAGCATCATCCCGCGCGCGGGCACGCAGGACAACGCGGTGACGTTCAACGATGTCGAGCCGGTGAACGGCGGCGGCGACTACGTGCGGCTGCTGCCGGCGGCGAACTTCTCCTACGATCTGGCGGACGGGCTGCGGCTGCGTCTGGCCGCGTCGCAGGCGATCTCGCGCCCCAGCTTCGGGGAACTCTCGCCCGCCAAGGACGCGACTTCGGCGCAGTCGGGCACGTACATCATCTATGACGCGGGCAATCCGAACCTGAAGCCGACCGAGGCCAACCAGTTCGACGTGAGCCTGGAATTCTACCCGACCAACCGTCTCGCGCTGACGGCGGCGGCGTTCTACAAGCACATCACCAACTTCGTCTCGACGGTGCCGGTGGACGTGCAGATCACCCCGACCAACCAGCCCGCCAACCAGCAGCAGAGCTATTCCTTCGTCGAATATCAGGTGATGAACGGCGACAGCGCCAACGTCTACGGGCTGGAAGTGGGCGGGCAGTACTTCCTCGACAACGGTTTCGGCATTCAGGCCAACCTGACCTACAACAAGTCGCGCGCGAAGACCGGCGGCATCACCACCGACCTGCCGGGCGCGATCCCGTTCTCGGCCAATGCCAAGCTGTTCTACGAGAACCACGGCATCGGCGCGCAAGTGTCGTACAGCTATACGTCGCGCTATACTTATGCGCAGGCGGGCAGCCTTTCGTACCTGCCGGTGAAGGAAGATCCCTATCACGAGGTTTCGGCGAGCCTGTCGTACGACGTGACCGACAACTTCTCGGTCTACGTACAGGGATCGAATCTGCTGGGATCGGCGATCAAGCGGTTCAACGAGTATCGCAACCTGCCCAGCTTCTACGAATATTCGGGCCGCTCGTTCTTCTTCGGGGTGCGCGGACGGTTGTGACGGAGCGGGGGCCGGATCAGCCCGCCGCGCGCAGCACGCAGCGAAAGCCGATGTGCGAGGTGGCGGTGTCGATCATCTCGGGATGGCGCGCGGCCGGGCGGTAGCGCTGGCAGTAGTTGGCCGCGCACAAGTGCGAGCCGCCCTTCAGCACCTTGCGGCCGATCCGCACGCCGGGCTGGCCAGGGTCGAAGCTGTCCTTCAGCTTGCCGCCGCGCGGGTTGCTGACGGTGCAGCACGATTGCCCGGCCTTCTTCTTCCCGGCGCCGGGATTGTCGCTCCACCAGTCGCAGGTCCATTCCCAGGTGTTGCCGATCATGTCGAAGAGGCCGTAGCCATTGGCCGGATAAGTGCGCACCGGCGAGGTGCGCTCCCAGCCGTCGAGCAACTGGTTGGCGAAAGGGAACAGCCCCTGCCAGTAGTTCGCCATCATCGCGCCGCCGGGCGCCAGTTCGTCGCCCCAGGCATAGTCGGCGTCGTCGAGGCCGCCACGCGCGGCGAACTCGAATTCCGCCTCGGTCGGCAGTGCCTTGCCCGCCCATTGCGCATAGGCCTCGACGTCGGCATAGGCGACCTGCACCACCGGGTGGTCCCATAGGCCGAGGCTGTCGACGTCGCTGTCCGGGCCGAGCGGATGGCGCCAGTCGGCGCCGAATTCGAAGCGCCACCAGTTGCCGGGATCGGCGGTGTCGACGGGGGCCGCGGTCTTGTGGAACACCAGCGATCCGGCGCGATCCATGCCGGGCAGCATGCCGGGATAGTCCCTGGGATCGGGGGCGACCTCGGCGACGGTGACATATCCGGTCGCCGCGACGAAAGCGGCGAACTGGCGGTTGGTGACGGGGGCGGTGTCGATCCAGAAGCCGTCCACCGCGACGCGCCGTGAAGGTGCTTCTTCGGGGTAGAAGCGTTCGGAGCCCATCGTGAAGGCTCCGCCGGGGATCCAGGTCATGCCATCGGTGGCCGTGGTCCGCTCCGGCGCGGTCTGGTTGTCGGTCGTCATCTTCCGTCCTGCTAAAGCATTTTGCGGTCAGATGGAATTATCCGCCGCTTCTTCGACGATCCATTCGCTGAAGGCCTTGAGCGCCGGGTCGTTCTCCCAGTCGGGACGGCGGACGAGGTAATAGGCGTCGTCGCTGGTCAGCCCTTGCGCGAAGGGCATGACCAGCGTGCCCGATCGCAGTTCCGGATCGATCAGGAAGCGCGGGACCAGCGCCGCGCCGAGGCCGGAGGCGGCGGCCTGCGCCAGCATCAGGAACTGCTCGAAGGTGGGGCCCTTGAGATCGGGGACGTCCATGATCCCGCATCCCGCGAACCACCGCGTCCAGGCGCCCCGGCGCGAGGACTGGAACAGCAGCGGCGCGCGCAGCAGGTCGCGCGGGGAAGTCACTGCCTGCGCCTCCAGCCAGGCGGGAGAGGCGACCACTACGGTTTCCTCGCGGAACAGGAACAAGTGCGAGGCATCGGGCCAGTCGGGCTGGCCGAAGTGGATGGCGGCATCGAAGCCTTCGTCGCGCAAGTCGAACGGGAAGGAGCGCAGCGCGAAGTTCACCGTCATCCCGGCATGGCGCTCGGTCAGGCCCGGCAGGCGCGGTGCCAGCCAGCGCATGCCGAAGCTGGGCAGCGTCGCGATCGACAGCTCGCGCCCTTCGCGGCGGCGCAGCGCCTGCTCGGTGGCCGAGCGGATGCGGTCGAGTGCGGGGCGGATCTGCTCGGCATAGGCCTGTCCGGCGGCGTTCAGCGTGACCCGGCGGCCGCGCCGTTCGAACAGCGGCATCTGCAGCCAGTCCTCGAGGATCGAGATCTGCTTGCTCACCGCGCTTTGCGTCAGCCCGACGTGATCGCCCGCGCGTGAGAAGCTGCCCAGCCGCGCGGCTGCGACGAACGTGTTGAGCGCGGCCATGGGCGGCAGGTGCTGGCGCCCCTCGTTCATGCGTCACTCATTCCAGTATGTCATCTGCAGATGATCCAAATCCATTTCGGGATGGCGGTCATAATGCCATATATTCGCATATCGCGTCCTTGACGAGATGCCCTGTAATGATCGTTCAGAATGAATGTGTCGCCCATGCCCTGGCCGCGACGGTGCTTGGCGAAGGGCGCGCGGCGGGTATCGCCGGCGTGCTCGAACCGATGGTGCCGGTCGCGGCGAGCGACGGGCAGGGCGTGTCGCGCGCGGACTTCGCGGCGGCGCTCAACTTCGTTCTCTTCGCCGACCTGCTGGAGCGCGTACCGAGCGGTGCCGGGTACGTCGCCGAGGTGCGCGCGGCGCAGGGCACCGTCTGCTTCGATCACGGCGCCATCCGCACGATCCGTTTCGCCGAGGGCAGCACCGGCGCGCTGCCGGCGGGCGAGCTGGCCTTCCGCCGCATCCTGGAGCCGCTGGGTTACGAGGAAGCGGCGATCTATCCGCTGCCCGCGCTGCGCATGACCGGGCGCGCCTATCGCCACCGCGACTTCCCGGAGACGATCCCGCAGTTCTTCGTCAGCGAACTGCATGTCGAGGAATTCGACGCCGATTTCGCTGAAGTGGCGGCGCGGGTCTTCGGCTCCTCGCGCGATCCGCTCGATGCGGCGGCGCAGGCCGCGCTCGCGCGCTTCGCGGCGGGGCAGGCGCTGTCCTTCGCGGAGGCCGCGCGCGTCCTATCCACGTTCGTCGAGGCGTTTGGCCGCCAGCACGACACGCCCACGCTCGCCGATTACGAGGCGCTGAAGATCGCCTCGAAGGAAGCCGCCTGGATCGCCACCGAGGGCAATGCCTTCAATCACGCGACCGACCGGGTGCCGAACGTCGTCGATCTGGCCGACGGGCAGAAGGCGATGGGGCGGCCGATGAAGGAGAAGGTCGAATTCTCGCGCACCGGCCGCGTGCGCCAGACCGCGTACCGCGCCGACATGGTCGAGCGGACTTTCGCCGTGCCCGGCGGCGAGGTGCGGATCATGGTTCCCGGCTCGTTCTACGAGTTCATCAGCCGCGATGTGGACCCGGAGAGCGGCTGCCTCGACCTGTCGTTCGACAGCGGCAATGCCACCGGCATCTTCCACATGACCAAGACGGCATGAGCGACCGGCCTGCCCGCTTGCTGCCCCGGCTGGAGGCGATCGTCGGCGCGGGACAAGTGCTCACCGCGCCGGACGATGTCGCCGGCTATCGCAGCGACGGGCGAGGGGCGGGCGGCGGCGTGCCGCTGGCGGTGGTGCGCCCGGCCACGGCGGATGAGGTTTCGGCGCTGGTGCGGCTGGCGGCGGCCGAGGGTGTGCGGCTGGTGGTGCAGGGCGCCCGTACCGGCCTTGCCGGGGCCGGGCTGGCCGGCGAGGAAGACCTGGTCGTCAATCTCGACCGGCTGTCGCGGCGGATCGCGATCGATCCGGTCAACCGCAGCGCCACGGTGGATGCGGGCGTGCGTCTCTCCGCGCTCAACGCGGCGGCGGCGGAGCACGGGCTGTTCTTCCCGATCGATCTCGGCGCCGATCCCTCGCTCGGCGGCATGGTCGCGGCCAATACCGGCGGCGCGCGGCTGCTGCGCTATGGTGACGTGCGCGCCAACCTGATGGCGCTCGACGTGGTCATGGCCGATGCCGAGGGCACGCGCCTGACGCTCGGCGCGCCGCTGTGGAAGAACAACACCGGGCTGGATCTGAAGCAGCTGCTGGTGGGCAGCGGCGGGTCGATGGGGATCGTCACGCAAGTGACGGTGGCACTGCAGCCGCTTGCCGCCGTGCAACTGACGGCGATGGTCGCCTTGCGCGATCCCGGTGCCGCCGTGGACCTGCTGGGCGCCGTCGAGAGCGGCCTTGGCACCCTTCTGTCGGCCTTCGAGGGGATCGGCCCGGCGGCGCTCGAGGCCGCGCTCGGCCATGTGCCGGGCCTGCGCGCGCCCTTCGCGCAAGTCCCGCCTTACGCGGTGCTGCTGGAAATCTCGGCAGGCGCGATGTTCGAGGCGGAGTGGTTGGAGGAGCGGCTGGCCAACCTCCTCGCCCCGCTGATGGAGGGCGAGGATGCGCCCATCATCGACGTCGCGATCGACCACCGGGACGGCCTCTGGCACATCCGCCATGCCGTGCCCGAGGGCCTGCGCGCGAGCGGCACCGTGGTCGCCTGCGACATCGCGCTGAAGCGCGGCGACGTCATGCGCTTTCGCGAGGACATGGCCGCGCGCCTCGCCGCCGCAGTCCCCGCGCTGGTGCCGCACGATTTCGGCCACATCGGCGACGGTGGCCTGCACTACAACTGCGTCTGGCCCAGGGCCGCCGGGCCGGTCGATGTCGCGGCGGTGGAGCGGGCGCGGGCGATCATCTTCGATGCCGTCGTCCGCGAATACGGCGGCAGCTTCAGCGCCGAGCACGGCATTGGCCCGCGCAACATCGCCCATTACCCGCGCTTCGTGCCCGCCCCGGTGCGGCGGCTGGCGGGTGCGGTGCAACGCCTTTTCGCGCCCGTCCCCGGCGGGCGCATAGACTTTGGAATGGAGTAGCCCAGCACATGTCGAACGAACTGATGGCGGTCTACAACCGCGCGCCCGTCGAAGTGGAACGCGGTGAAGGCATGTGGCTCCACGCCGCCGACCGGCGCGTGTTCCTGGACTGCGTGCAGGGCATCGCCACCAACGGCCTTGGCCACGCGCACCCTGCGCTCGTCACCGCGCTGACCGAACAGGCGGGCAAGCTGTGGCACGTCTCCAACATCTTCCGCATTCCGGGGCAGGAGGAACTGGCGCGCAAGCTGACCGGCAGCTCGTTCGCCGACGTGGTGTTCTTCGCCAATTCGGGCACCGAGGCGATCGAATGCGCACTCAAGGCCGCGCGGCGCCACCATGCCGTCAACGGCCGGCCGGAACGCATCGACATCTTCGGCTTCGCGGGATCGTTCCACGGACGCAGCTACGCGGCGGTCAATGCCTCGGGCAATCCGTCCTACCTCGATGGCTTCGGGCCGCGCCTGCCCGGCTACGAGCAGCTGACGATCGACGACATGGACGCGATCGAGGCGGCGATCCGCCGCCCGACCGCCGCCGCCGTGGTGGTCGAGCCGGTGCAGGGCGAGGGCGGCGCCCGCGCGCTCGACGAAGCCTGGCTGCGCCGGGTGCGCCAGCTCTGCGACGAGACCGGCACGCTGCTGATCTTCGACGAAGTGCAGTGCGGCATGGGCCGCACCGGCAAGCTGTTCGCGCACCAGTGGTTCGAGGGGCTGGCGCCCGACATCATGGCGCTGGCGAAGGCGCTGGGCAGCGGCTTCCCGGTCGGCGCCTGCCTTGCCAGCGCGAAGGCGGCGGACGGCATGACGGTGGGCGTCCACGGCACCACCTTCGGCGGCAACCCGCTGGCGATGGCGGTGGCCGGCGCGGCCTTCGACCTGATTGCGGCCGAGGAGACGCTGGCCAATGTGCAGGCGGTTTCCGCGTATTTCAAAGCCCGGCTGGGCGAACTCGTCGCCCGCTATCCCGACATTGCCGTGGACGTGCGCGGCAAGGGGCTGCTGATCGGCGTCAGGCTGGTCACCGACAACCGCGAGATGATGGCCACCGCGCGCGACCACGGCCTGCTGATCGCGGGCGGCGGCGAGAACTGCGTGCGCCTGCTGCCCTCGCTGCTCGTCACCCGCGCGGAAGCGGACGAGGCGGTCGTGCGCCTCGAAGCCGCCTTCGCCGCCACGCGCGCCTCGCTGCAGAAGGCGGCCTGATGCTCGTCGTGCGTCAGGCGGGGCCCGCCGACATCGACGTGCTGATGGAACTGGCGTACCTCTCCGGCCGGGGCTTCACCAGCCTGCCGGAGGACCGCGCCGTGCTGTCGACACGCCTCGCGCTGTCGCAGGCCAGCTTCGCCGCCGAAGTGCCCGCGCGCGAGGCGTGGTATGTCCTGATGCTCGAGAATATCGCGAGTGGGCAGGTCGAGGGCGTGGCGGCGGTGAAGGGCGGGGTCGGCATCCAGCGCCCGCACTTCTCGTTCCGCGTGGTGACGATGGAGCAGTATTCCTCGGCCACCCAGACGCGCTTCGACCACAAGGCGCTGGTGCTGGTGAACGAGTGCGGCGAATGCTCGGAAGTCGGCTCGCTGTTCCTGCGGCCCGGCAAGCGGCAGAGCGGGGCGGGATCGCTGCTCGCCCGCTCGCGCTACCTGCTGATCGGCGCCGCGCGCGAGCGGTTCTGCGATACGGTGATGGCCGAACTGCGCGGCTGGTTCGACGAGGCCGACGACAGCCCGTTCTGGGACGGCATCGCCAGCAAGTTCTTCCGCCTGCCCTTCGAGGATGCGGACCGCATGATAACCTCCACCGACGGCCAGTTCATCCGCGACCTCGCCCCGCGCCATCCGATCTATCTCGAACTGGTGGACGACGGCGCGCGCAAGGCGATCGGCGCGGTGCACCGGCACGGCGTTCCGGCGAAGCGGATGCTGGAAGCGGAGGGCTTTCGCCATTCCGGGCTCGTCGACATCTTCGACGGCGGCCCGACGATGACCGCCCCGCGCGATGCCATCCGCACGCTGGCGCAGGCCCGCACCCTGCCGCTGCGCATCGGCGACGTCCCGGACGGGGCCGAGCCCGTGCTCGTCTCCACCGCCGCCATCGCCGGGTTCCGGGCGACCCGCGCGGCGGTGCGGATCGCGGGCGACCATGCCCTCGTTTCACCGGCCACCGCCGCCCTGCTCGGTCTGGCCGAGGGCGCGGCGGTTCAGGTGAGCGGCTGAAGCGGCCCTGCTGTCAGGCGGTTTCGGCCTTGGCCGCCGCCGCCGCGACGAAAGGCGCCGGGTCGTAGTAGTACGGCTTGATCTCGGTGCACAGGCCGTCCCGGAAGCGGAACATCTCGCAGACTTGCGCGGGGGGAAGGGCGGGATCGGCGAAGCGCATTTCCAGCACCGCGATCGCGCTGTCGGTGCCGACCAGCAGGTCGGTCCGTTCCAGCCCGACGACATCGACCATGCCCATCACCTTGCCGAACAGATCCTGCAGTCCGGTCTTGCCGCGATAGGCGCCCGCCATCGGCAGGGCATCGGATTCGTGAGCGACGAAGTCGTCGGCCAGCATCGCATTCGCCGTCTCCCAGTCACCCGCCCCGGCTGCGGCGTAGAGCCGATCGACGAGGTCGGTGATTGCCTGCGGGGTCATGCTCATCGGTCCTGCTCCGTGCCGTATCTGTTTGGCGCGGAGTTTGACCATAGGCGCGCCCGGCGCAAACCTAGCGTTTAGACCAGCCTTTCGCGGCGGCCCGGCGCGGGTAAGCAGGCAGGCATGGGAAAGGCAAGACAGATAGTATTGGCGCGGCGCCCGCAGGGCATGCCGGTGCCCGAGGATTTCCGACTGGCCGAGACGGACATGCCCGTCCCCGGACCCGGCGAGTTCGTGGTGGCGATGCGGGTCGGCTCGGTCGATCCGGCGATCCGGGGCTTCCTCGACGACCGGCCCAGCTACATCGAGCCGGTCGCGCTGGGCGCGCCGATCAACGGCATGTCGCTGGGCGAGGTGGTGGAGTCCAACAACCCCGACTATCCGGTCGGCACGCTGGTAAGGGCTTTCGCGACCTGGCAGGACCATTACCTGCTTTCGGGTGAGAGCTGGGGACTCGAGAAGGTGCATCGCCAGCCCGGCACCGAACTCCATCACTACATGGGCGCGCTGGGGCCGGTGGGGCTCACCGCCTGGGTCGGCCTGTTCGCGGTGGGCGAGGCGAAGCCGGGCGAGACGGTGGTGGTCAGCGCGGCGGCGGGCGCCACGGGCTCTACGGTCGGGCAGATCGCCAGGGCCCGGGGCTGCAAGGTCATCGGGCTGGTGGGATCGGCCGACAAGGCCGAGGTCATCCGCGATCTCGGCTTCGACGCGGCGATCGACTACCGCGCCACGCCCGACATCGCCGCCGAGATCGCCCGGGCCGCGCCGGAGGGCGTGGACGTCTACTTCGACAACGTCGGCGGCGAGATGCTGGAGGCGATCCTGCCGCTGATGCGTCTCCACGGGCGCGTCGCGGTGTGCGGCATGATCGGCCAGTACAACGATGCCGACCATCCCCACGGCGTGAAGACGCTGTGGCAGCTGGTGGTCAACCGGATCAGGATGCAGGGCTTCATCACTTACGACTACCCGCACGTCCTGGCGCAGGCGCAGGCCGAGCTGGACCAGTGGGTGGCCGAGGGCAAGCTGCGCCCGCTCGCCAACGTGCGCGACGGGTTCGAGACCCTGCCCGCCGCCTTCATCGACCTCATGTCCGGCCGCACCATCGGCAAGACGCTGGTGCGCATCTGAGCAGGGATATCATGGCAACCATGAGCGAAACCTTCCACCCCGTCATCGCCGAGGCCGAATTTCCCGAGGAGGGCAAGGCCGCGATCCGGCTCGGCGGCTGGAGCGTGCTGGTCGTCCGGGTCGAGGACGGCTTCCGCGCCGTCAACGACCGCTGCACCCATCAGGCGGCGCTGCTCTCGCCCGGCCGCGTCCGGCGCGGGGCGATCATGTGCCCGCTGCACGGCGCCCGCTTCGAGGCGGCGACCGGCCGCTGCATCGGCGGCGCTTACGCGGACCTGCGGACTTTCCCTTTGCGGATCGAGGGCGGGATGATCGAGGTCGCCGTGCCGGACGAAGCGCCGGGGCCGAACGAACGGCCGGTGGGCGTCTGAATACGATGGCCATAACTCGCACAAGCCATAGTTTCGCCGTGCGGGGCAGGGGCTAGCCTGCTGCGGAAACGACATGGGAGAATGCTGAGATGCCCTTCACCGGCCCCTTCGAGGACCGCCTCGCCATCCGCGAGTTGCTGGAGACTTACGCCGACGCGGTGACGCGCCGCGATGCCCGGGACTGGGGCGCGACCTGGGCCGAGGATGCGGAATGGTCGCTGCCGGACTATCCCGAACTGGGCACCACCAAGGGCCGCGAGGCGATCGTCGCCATGTGGATCGAGGCGATGAAGGCCTATCCTGGCATCATGTTCGAGGCCTGGCCGGGATCGATCGCGGTGTCCGGCGACACCGCGGTGATGCGCAGCTACACCTCGGAGGTCTACGACCAGGACGGCGTGACCATGCGCGACCGCGGGGTCTACGAGGATACTTGCGTCAGGATCGACGGGCAGTGGCTGTTCAAGAGCCGCTCGTTCCGCAACATCCACCGCCAGCACGCCCCGCGCGGGGTCTGACAGGCCAGGCCGTCATCCCGTCCCCAAACCTTCGTCATTGGGAGCTTCGCTCGCAATGACGAACGGTGGTTCAAGCCCATGGAAGATGGCCCGCGGTCCCGGTACAGGCCGGGATGACGCGGAGCCATCGTCATCACCTCACCACAGCTTCACGCGCTTTTCCGGCGGCAGGTAGAGCGCGTCGCCGGGCTTGATGTCGAACGCCTTGTACCAGGCATCGACGTTGCGCACGGTCAGCGCGCGATACCGGCCCGGCGCATGGGCGTTGCCGATCACCTGCCGGCGTAGCGCCCCCTCGCGGGTCTTGTCGGCCCAGCTCTGGGCGAAGGCGATGAAGAAGCGCTGGTCGCCGGTATAACCGTCGATCACCGGCAGTTCCTTGCCGCCCAGCGCCTCGCGGTAGGCGTCGTAGGCCGCCGCGAGGCCGGCCACGTCGGCGCCGTTCTCGCCCAGTTCAAGCTCGCCGTTGAGATGCAGGTCGGGGAACGGCCGGTAGGCGTCGTACTGCGCCACCAGCGCCTTGGTCTGGACCTTGAAGTGGTCGAGGTCTTCCTTGGTCCACCAGTCGCGCAGGATGCCGTTGCCATCCACCGCCGCGCCGCTGGCGTCGAAGCTGTGGCTGATCTCGTGGCCGATCACCGCGCCGATCGCGCCGTAGTTGGCGGCAAGGTCGGCCGCCGGATCGAAGAACGGCTTCTGCAGGATCGCGGCGGGGAAGTTCAGCGCGTTCTGCACCGGCAGGTTCACCGCGTTGACCAGCTGCGGGGTCATCCACCACTCGCCCCGGTCCTGCGGCTTGCCGAGCTTCGAGAGCTGCTGCAGCGTATAGCCCCGGATCGCCGACATGCGGTTGGCGTAAGCCTGCCCTGGCTTGATGACGATCATAGAGGTGTCGGGCCAGACGTCCGGATAGCCGACGCTGACGACCATGCCTTCCAGCTTGGCGCGCGCTTCCTTGCGGGTGGCGGGGCTCATCCAGTCGAGCGCGTCGATGCGGCGGGCGAAGGCATGCTTGATGCGGGTCGACATGTCCTCGACCTGCGCCTTGGCCTCGGGCGGGAAGTATTCGCGCACGTAGAGCTTGCCGAAGGGCATGCCGAGGTCGGTATTGACCGAGGACAGCGCCCGCTTCTCCCGCGTGCGCTGCTGCGGGGTGCCCGACAGGGTGGTGTCGAAGAAGGCGAAGTGCAGCGCGTCGAACTTCGTGGGCAGCACGTCGGTCTGTGCGTTGATGCGGTGGAACGCCAGCCAGTCCTTCCACGCGTCCAGCGGCTCGGAGCCGACGAGGGCGGCAAGGCCGGTGACGGCGCCGGGGCTGTAGACGTCGAAGGTCTGCTGGCGCGGCATGCGTGCGGCATCGAACCAGGCGTTCCAGTCCATGCCGGGGGCCTTGGCGGCGAAGTCCGCGCGCGACCACAGCGTGCCGCCGGTGGTGAAGTCGGCGGTCTCGGCCTTGCTCGGGTGCGCGTGCGCGATCCTGGTTTCGAGCGCGACGATGCGTGCGGCGCGGACCTCGGGCTGGTCGATGCCGGCAAGGCGCAGCAGGTCGGCGATGTACTTCGCGTAGTCGGCGCGGATCTTGGCCATGCGCGGCTCGGCCGACAGGTAGTATTCGCGGTCGGGCAGGGCGATGCCGCCCTGGAACAGGTAAGGCACCACCTCGTCGCTCTTGAGCGCCTTGGTGATGAACAGGCCGAACAGGTTTTCCGTCGCCATGTCGTTGTTGTTGTTGAACAGGTCGAGGTCGGCCTCGGTCTGCTCGCCCAGCACCCTGACCAGCGCCGCCTTGTCGCGGATCGCGGCGTAGCGCGTCAGGTCGGCCTTGAGCGGGGCGATGCCGAGCCGGTCGATCGCGGCGGTGTCCATGTAGGCGCGCCAGTAGTCGCCGATCCTCGCCTCGTCCGAACCGGGCGCGGGGGTGCTCTTGAGGATCTTGTCGATCAGCGCGGTCTGCTGGCGCTCGGTCTCGTCGGCGGCGACGGTGTGGGCGCCGATGCGGCTGCGGTCGGCGGGGATCTCGGCCCTGGCCAGCCAGGCGCCGGCGGAGAAGAGGTAGAATTCGTCGCCCGGCTTGACCGCCTTGTCCATCGCCGCCTCGTCGATGCCGGCAGGCTGGGAGGTGGCCGCGATCACGGCGGGGGCGGCGCAAAGCAGCAGCGCGGCGAGGATACGGGGGGTCTTCATCGGGCAGTCCTTTCGCGGCGCCGGATAGCTTCGCGCCGGTATGTCATGCCCGTGGACTAGCGCCCTATGGCGGCGCGGCCTACAGAAAAGTTGCGCTGCGGCGCAACAAATGGGGCGCACAATGAGCGTCATGCCGAGGGGGGCTTGGACAGGCTCAGCCTGAGCGGTGTTGGGACTTTACACCAACCCCGCTCACCCTGAGCGTGTCCAAGGGGCAGCCGCAAGCCCACCGGCCCCGGGGACCGGTGGAGCATGCCGGGCCGTTCAGAACCGCTTGGTCACTTCCACCATGACCGTGCGCGGCAGGGTGCCGAAGCCGAGCTGGTCGGCCTTCAGGCCAGTCACCCCGCCCGAGGCCGAGCCGGTCGAGGGGCCGTCGACCACGCCGGTCACGTAGAAGCGGTTGGTCAGGTTCTTGCCGATCAGCGCCAGCACCCAGTTGTCGTCCTCCGCTCCGAAGCGCAGGCCGGCGTCGAGCGTTACGTACTTGCCCTGGCGCGACAGCGGGTTGCCGAAGCCCGAGGCGAGGTAGCTGCCCGAATACTTGGCATCGACGTTGAAGCCTAGCTTGTTGGCCGAGCCGACCGACATCTCGTAGTTCATGCCGAGGTTGCCGGTCCAGTTCGGGGCGACCGAGAGCGGCGCGCCGGACAGGTCCTGGCGGGTGTTGCCGGCAAGGTTGCAGCCCTCGGCCTGGGTTTCACCGGCATAGCACGGCGCCAGCGGGAAGCTGGTGTAGCGCGCCTTGTCGTAGTTGATCGAGCCGTGCAGGTCGAGGCCCGGGACCGCGTGCGGCGCGAACTGGAACTCCACCTCGACGCCCTTGGTGCGCGCGTCGGCGGTCAGCGTCTGGAACGCGAAGATCGGCGAGTTGAAGAAGTCGACCTGCAAGTCCTTGTACTTGTAGGTGAAGGCGGTGACGTTGAAGCGCAGCTGGTGGTCCAGCAGGGTGGACTTGAGGCCGATTTCGAAGCCCTGCGCCCGCTCGGGATCGAAGGTCAGGTCGGCCGTGGGATCGCTCGAGAACTTGGAGTTGATGCCGCCGTTCGAGAACCCGCCCGACTTGTAGGCGGTCTTGTAGGCGCCGTAGACCATGAAGTCGGGCGTCGCCTTCCAGGTCAGCGTGGCTTCGGGCGACCAGTTGGTGAAGTGCTGGCGCGCGGTGACGACGCCGAGGCCGTCGGGGTCGTTCTGGTCGCGGAAGATGCCGGTCAGCAGCGGGTTGTTGTAGAACTGGGTAAAGTAGCTGTTCTTGGTCTCGTCGGTGTAGCGCACGCCGCCGGCCAGTTCGAGGTCGGGCAGGATCTTGTAGGTCGCCTGGCCGAACACGGCCATCGTCTCGCCCTTGGTGAAGCTGGTCTTGGCGGTGGCGACCGATTCCAGGCCCTCGGGCGCGTCGGAGTTGGAGACGGCACCGGTGATGACGTACTGCTCGAAGTCACGCCGGGTCTTCTGGTAGAGCATGCCCACCATCATGTTGAACGGCCCGTCGAACTGGGTAAGCGCGCGCAGTTCCTGGCTGAACGCCTTCCATGAAGAGTTCTCGGTCGCCCAGTTGGCGCCGGACCCGGACTGGAAATCGCAGGCGCAGGCCCAGCGGTTGTTGTTCCACTGGTAGTTGGTGACCGAGGAGAGCTGCAGTTCGTCGGTGTTGTACGTCACGTTGAGCGTGCCGCCGGCGGAGCGATAGCGGTTGTACAGCGAACCGTCGCTCTTGGCGTAGGGGAAGTTCGCGGCGATGTCGGCGGGCATGTTGTTCTGGTAGGTGACGAAGTGCTTGCCGCAGGATTCGCCCGTGAGCTGCGAGGTCGAGCCGTTGCCGCAAGCGAAGGCGACGTAGTTCCACGAGGAGTTGTTGACGTCGCTGCGGTCCATGCTGCCCTTGAGGCTGACCGTCAGGTTGTCGGTCGGCTCCCATTTCAGGGTGGCGCGGCCGAGGAATTCCTCCTCGCCCGGCGCCTTGCGGTCGGCCGGGGTGGCGAGGTGCGCGGTCGAGGTTCCGGTGGCGGCGTCGTAATCGGTATACGTGACGTCGTCGGCCTCGTTGCGGTAGTAGCCACCGTCCATCTTGGAGTAGCGCGCGGCGATGCGGTAGCCCAGCGTATCGGTCAGCGGGCCCGAGGCGTAACCCTCGATGCGGTACTGCTGCGCCTTGAACTCGTAGCCGCCCTTGATCATGAACTCGGGCTTGTCGGTGGGGTCGGCGGAAGTGATCGAGATCACGCCGGCAGTGGCGTTCTTGCCGAAGAACAGCGCCTGCGGGCCCTTCAGAACCTCGACGCGGGCAAGATCGAAGAAGCCCTCGTTGATGACGCGGCCCTGGCCGTAGTAGGCGCCGTCGACGACGACCGCGACCGACTGCTCGATGCCGATCGAGGTCGAGGACGAGCCGATCCCGCGCAAGGTGAGCTGCGCGCCCGAACCGTTGGAGGCGCGGCCGACGCTGAACTGCGGGGCGATCGCGGTGATCTTCTCGACGCTGGTGACGTCGCGCGTGGCGATCTGCGCGGCGGTGATCGCGGTGACGGCGACGGGCACGTCCTGCGCGGTCTCCTGCCGCTTGCGCGCGGTGACGATGATGTCGTTGAGGCCGCCTTGCTGCTGCGCGGCGTCGTCCTGCGCGGCGGGTGCCTCCTGCGCGAAGGCAGGGGCGGCGATGATCGCGAACATGCTGGATGCCAGCAGGACGGATTTGTGGCGGTGCATTTCAGAAACCTCCCGTGTAATCGTTCTTTCCTCCAGCCTAGCGGGGGCATCCGGAGAGCAGGCCTGTGCAAACGGATAGCCCTAACAGTTTGGACAGGTGGCCTGCGGGCAAGCGGGCGCGAGGGTGCGCGCCACTGGAGAGGAGACCGAATTGACGCGCTGCCGTTTCTGGCGACTGGACCGCCACCCCGAGGGCAATACCGATTTCGCCCGCTTCCTCAGCCTGCAGGAGGAGAATTGCCTGCCGCTCGCCGAGGGCGAAGTGCGCATCGCGGTCGAATGGCTGTCGATGGATGCGGGCACGCGCATGTGGATGAGCCCGCGCACCGATGGCTACCAGCCGCCGCTGCCGCTGGGCGCGAAGATGGTCGGGCTGGTGCTCGGCCGGGTGATCGAGAGCAGGGATGCCGCCTATCCGGTCGGCGTGCTGGTGCGCGGCTTCGGGCAGTGGGCCGATATCGCCACCGTGGTTCCGGCGCTGACCGGGCTGGAAGTGGTGGACGAGACGGTCACCGATCCGCGCCAGCATTTCGGCGCGCTCGGCATGAATGCCTGGACTGCTTACGTCGGCGTGAAGGAAGTCGCCGCGGTGAAGCCGGGCGAGTGGCTGGTGGTCTCGGCGGCGGCGGGGGCGACCGGGAGCCTCGCCTGCCAGGTCGGCCGCAACCTCGGCGCGAAAGTCGTCGGCATTGCCGGCGGCGCGGACAAGTGCCGCTACCTGCTGGACGAGATCGGCGTGGACATGGCGATCGACTATCGGGGCGAGGACGTCGCCGCGCGGCTGGCCGAAGTGCCCGGCGGGGTCAATGCGTTCTTCGACAACGTCGGCGGCCCGATCCTCGACGCGGTGCTGGGCACCATGGCGCATTACGGCCGTGTCGCGGTCTGCGGCATGGTCGCGGGCTACGACAGTGATGCGCCGATGCCGGGCCCGGCGAAATTCGATCAGGTGCTGATGCGGCGCCTGCGGATCGAGGGCTTCTTCATCCCCGACTTCCTCCACCGCGGCGCCGAATTCATGCCGCAGCTGCGCCAATGGCTCGACGCCGGGACGCTGGCGGTGCGCTTCGACGAGACCGCCGGGCTGGAGAACGTGCTCACCGCCTACGAGCGGATGCTGACGGGTCGCAACATCGGCAAGGTGGTGGTGCGGCTGTAGCGGTTACGCCGCCAGCCGTTCCAGCCAGGCCTTCGCCTGCTTGGGCTCCCCCACGGATTGCGAATCCACCGGCCCGCGTGCGGCGAGGAATTCCTGCTGCAGTTCGAAGGGCTCCATGAACAGCGTCTCGCGCGCGGCGTCGATCTCCGCGCCCAGTTCGGCGAGGTGGGCGATGACGGGGGCGACGAAGGCGCGCGCGTGGCGATCGGCGTTGTGGTCGAACAGGCCCCACTTGCCGGAGGCGCAGACCTTGAGCGCGGCGACGAGCGCCTCGCGGTATTCGACCTCAAGGTCGGCGCGGTGGGCGTCGAGGCGTTCGAGACGGTCTGCTTTGGCCATGAGCGGGGCGGTAAAGCGCGCCGGGGCGGATCGCAAGCCATTCCTCCCCGCGCTTGCCCGGGGAGGGGGGCGCCGCCGCAGGCGGTGGTGGAGGGGAAGGGCTTTCAGGCTTCCCCTCCGTCAGCCCTGACGGGCTGCCACCTCCCCGAGGCAAGCTCGGGGAGGGATAGGGATCACATCGCGGTCACGCCGCCATCGACCACGAATTCGCAGCCGGTGATGTAGTTCGCCTCGTCGCTGGCGAGGAACAGGTTCATGTTGGCGATGTCCAGCGGCGTGCCCATGCGCTTCATCGGGATGCCGCCGACGATCTCCTTGAAGCCTTCCGGGTTGTCGCGGCGGGCGACGTCCTGCATCGCCGTCTCGATCATGCCCGGGTGGACCGAGTTGCAGCGGATCTCCTGGGCTGCGCATTCCATCGCCACCACCTTGGAGAACACGCGCACGCCGCCCTTGGCTGCGGCATAGGCGCCGCACATCGGCACCCCGACCAGCCCGCCGATCGACGAGAGGTTCACGATCGAGCCGCCCTGGCCGACCTTGCGCATCAGCGCGACGGCGCGCTGGGTGCCGTAGAACACGCTGTCGAGGCAGACCTTGTTCTGCTTTTCCCAGTCGGCGGCAGTGAGTTGCTCCAGCGGCTTGAGCACGGCGATGCCGGCGTTGTTGACCAGCACGTCGAGCCGGCCGTGGCCCTGCTCGATGGCGGCGAACAACTCGTCCCACGATGCTTCGCTGGTGACGTCCTGCGCGCGGGCCTCGGCCTGGCCACCGTCCTCGCGGATCGCGGCGGCGACGCCCTCGGCGTCTTCCAGCCGAAGGTCGGTGACGTAGACGAAGGCCCCTTCCTGTGCGAAGCGCTGCGCGGTCGCGGCGCCGAGACCGCGCGCGTTGCCCGCGCCGGTTACCAGAGTGATCTTGCCTTCGAGACGGCCCATCGTACTTGCTCCATCAAAACTGGGGGTGTCCGGCAGGGGAAATGCCGAACACCCCGGATTGTGCCCCCCGATCGAGCCAGGGGGCTGATAAAAATCAGAATTTCACGCCGACCGTGGCGCCGTAAGTGCGCGGTTCGAGCGCCATGCCGAACGAGAACAGCCCGGCGACGGTGAACGCGTGCGTGGTCGTCTTCTCGTTCGCCAGGTTGCGGCCGAAGACGCGGAAGTAGGCTTCCTTGTCGCCGATATCGAAGTTGAAGGTCAGGCTGGCGTCGACGAGATCCTGCGTGGTGGTGCGCACGCGCGCGTCGTTGCCGTTGACGGTCACTTCGGTCACTTCGCCCGCGCCGTTGGTGGTGGTGGTCAGCGGCCCTTGCGAGATCTGCTCGTCGTAGGGGCTGATGTGGCGCCAGCCCGCCGTCGCCACGATCTTGCCGAAGCTGGTCGGCACTTCGTAGTCGGCATTGATCGAGCCGGTGAACTTGGGCGCGTAGATCAGGCGGTTGGCCGAGTAGTTGTACGGCACCAGCCCCGTGCCGCAGTCGTTGGTGGCCACGGTTCCGGCGGCATAGGCGCCGCAGGTCACGAAGTTGCGGAAGTGCGACTTCATGTAGGCGGTCGAGGCGGTGATGCGCAGCTGCGAGGTGATGCGCAGCGTGGCGTCGGCCTCGATGCCCTTGATGAGCGCGCCGCCCGGTACGTTGCCGGTGATCGTCTGGTTGCCCAGCGGACCGCCCGGCACCGTCAGGTTCTGCTGCATGTTCTTGTAGTCGGACACGTAGCCGGCGACGTTGAGTTCCAGCTTGCGGTCGAACATCGCCAGCTTCGCGCCCAGTTCGTAGGCGTCCACCGTCTCGGGCTGGAACGGCGTGCTGGCGGTGGCGGCGGTGGCGGCGCGCGGGCTGAACCCGCCCGAGCGGTAGCCGCGCGACCAGCTGGCGTAGAGCATGACGTCGCCGCTCGGGCGATAGTCGATGCCGACCTTGGGCGTGAACTTGGTAAAGTTCGCATCGCCGGTGCCGATCAGGCCCTGGGTGGCGAAGCTGTTGGTCAGCTTCTTGTTGTCATGGCTCCAGCGGCCGCCGAACGAGAGGCGCCACTTGTCGGCGAAGGCCCAGTTGAAGTCGCCGAAGAAGGCGTAGCTGGTGGTCTTGCCGAGGTTGGTCTGCGCATCCTGGTCGAACTCCATCGGCGGCACCGAGGGATCGAAGCCGAAGAAGCGCGTCCACTGCGTCAGGCTGTACTTGGAGTGGAAGTAGTAGCCGCCCACCACATAGTCGAACCCGGTGAACAGGTTACCGGCGGCGCGCAGCTCCTGGCTCCACTGCGTGTACTTCTGGCGGCGATCGACGTAGTAGAGATCGCTGGAAGACCCGTCGAAATCCTGGGTCTGCGCTTCCTTGCTGTGGCGCCAGCCGGTGATCGAGCTGAGCTTGATCTCGCCCAGGTCGTAGTTCATCTGCAGCGTGGCGTTGGGTGCGCGGTACTTGCTCTTCGCGGGCAGGGTGAACACCGTGTAGAGGTCGGTGGTGTTGTTGCGGCCGCATTCGTTGGCGGGGATCAACCCGCAGAACAGCTCGGTGCTGTTGGTCAGGTTGCTGACCACCGGCTCGAAGCTCTGCACCACGTTCTCGACCGATAGCTGCGCGTCGAAGCCCGAACCGGCGGGTTCGAACAGCAGGCTGGCGCCGTAGCTGTCGCCCTTGCTGCCGCCCGCGCTCGTGTCGCGGATGGCGTTGTGGTAGAAACCGTCGGTCTCGTTGTGGAAGTACCAGCCCTTGATGCCCCAGGTCTCGCCGTCGCCGTAGTTGACGATCGCCTTGCCGGCCCAGGTGTTCCAGCGGCCGTACGTGAATTCGACCTTGCCGCCCGGCTCCATCGTCGGCTTGGTGCGGGTGATGTTGATGACCCCGCCGATGGTGTTGGCGCCGAACAGCGTGCCTTGGGGCCCGCGCAGCACTTCGATCTGGGCGATGTCGAAGGCGTCCTGCAACTGGCCGGTGTTGGTGCCGATCGTCACGCCGTCCACCACGACGCCCACCGTCGGGGTCTGCGACTTCTCGATGTCGGCATAAGTCAGGCCGCGGATCGAGATGTTGGCCGCCTGCGCGCCCGAATTCTGCTGGGTGATGAGCAGGCCCGGCGCGGCGCCCTGCAGGTCGCCGATGTTGGCCGAGGCCTTGTTCTCCAGCATCGCGGCGTTGACCGCGGTGATCGCCACCGGGGTCTCCTGCAGCGTTTCCGAGCGGCGGCGGGCCGAGACGATGATTTCGTTCGGGTCCACCGTTGCCGGCGCCGCGACGGGCGCGGCGTCCTGCGCCAGGGCGGGCGCGGAGATACAGGTCAGGGCGCTGGATGCGAGTGCGAGTTTGATGAGCGCGCTACCACGCGCTCCGCGTACAAATGCGGATGCCATCAGATGATCCTCCCGGTGCGGCCGTGAATCTGTGTTGGGCCGTCTTCCGGTGCTCACTATGCATCGGATCGCGGCGCGCCTTACCTGTCGATTTGCACAGGTGCGGGATCGTGTCCGAAATCGGACCACTCGCGTAACCAAGAGGAGATCGATGCCATGGCCGAGAACCGGCGATTCCTGCTCGCGCGCAGGCCTGTGGGTGAGCCCGTAGCGCAAGACTTCACGCTGGTGAGCGAGGCGGTTCCGCCGCCGCCGCCCGGCGGCATCATCGTGCGCAACCACTATGCCTCGCTAGATCCGGCGCAGCGCGGGTGGATGGACGATGCCGAAAGCTACATGCCGCCGATCGCGCTCGGCGATCCCGTGCGGGCGACCACGGTGGGCGTGGTCCATGCCTCCGACAACCCGGACTTCGCGGCGGGGCAATGGGTGATGGGCCTCAATGCGCTGGAGGACTACTCGGTCGCCATGCCGGGCGGGTTCACCCTGCCGATCGACGTGACGGCGGTGGCCTCGCCTTCCAACTTCCTCTCGGCGCTGGGGGCAGTGGGGCTGACCGCCTATTTCGGGCTGACCGAAGTGGCGAAGCCGCAGGCCGGCGAGACGCTGCTGGTCTCCGGCGCGGCGGGCGCGGTGGGTTCGGCGGTGGGCCAGATCGGCCGGATCATGGGTTGCCGCGTGATCGGCATCGCCGGCGGCGCGCAGAAGTGCCGCCGCCTGATCGAGGACTACGGCTTCGACGCGGCGATCGACTACAAGGGCAAGGATCACGCCGCCCTTGTGGCCGAGATCGCGGCGGCGGCGCCGGACGGCGTCGACGTGGTGTTCGAGAACGTCGGCGGCGCGGTGCTGGAGGCGGAAGTCTTCACCCTCGCGCATAACGCCCGCATCGTCCTGTGCGGCCTGATCGCCGAATACAACACGCCCGAAAAGCTGGGCCTGCGCAACCTGTGGCAGATCCTGGCGCGGCGTGCGACGATCCACGGCTTCCTGATCGCCGACTACGCCCACCGCTTCGCCGAGGGCGGCGCGCAAATGGCGCAGTGGCTGGCCGAGGGCAGGCTGCGCGCCGACGAGGACGTGCAGGAGGGGCTGGAGAACGTCTATCCGGCGTTCATGCGCCTGTTCTCGGGCGCGAACACCGGCAAGCTCGTGTTGAAGATCGCATGAGCGGCGGCAAGCTCCAAGGCCGCCGTGCCGTGGTCACCGGGGCGGGATCGGGCATCGGCGCGGCCGTTGCGGCGCGTCTGGCGGCGGACGGGGCGCAAGTCTTCACCGCCGACATCCGGGGCGAGGTCGATTTCGTCGAGGATCTGACCGGCGCCGATGCCAACGCGCGCCTCGTCGCGGCGGCGGTGGAGCGGATGGGCGGGCTCGACGTCGTCGTGCCCTGCGCTGGAATCAGCACGTTCCATGCCCTCGAAGGGCATGACGACGCTTATTTCCAGCGCGTGCTCGACGTGAACCTGATCGCGGTGTTCCGGCTGGTGCGCGAGGCGACGCCGTATCTCAAGGCCCACGGCGCCGGACGGATCGTCACCATCGGCTCGACCACTTCGACTTACGGGGACGAGGGGCTCTGCGCCTACTCCGCTTCCAAGCACGCGGTGCTGGGCCTGACCAAGTCGATCGCCGCCGAACTCGGCCCCTTCGGCGTCACCGCGACATGCGTGCAGCCCGGTGCCATCGACACCCCGATGACCGCGCCCGCCTTTGACCAGATGCCGCAATACCGCACGTTCTGGGAAGGCAAGGCCCCGCTGCGCCGCCTCGGCCAGCCGCGGGACATCGCCGACGTGGTGGCGTTCCTGTGCAGCGAGGACGCGCGGTTCGTCTCCGGCCACGGGTTGTGGGTCGATGGCGGCGCGATGGTGCGGCACTGAGCGTTGGGGGTGACGGTAGCCCTCTCGCCTGAAGGGGAGAGGGCTACCATGTCCTTTCTCGAACAGCGTCATCCCGGCGCATGCCGGGACCGTGGGCAGTCTTTAGAAGCGACCTCGCGGCGGGGTGCCCTTACGAGAACTTTCGCCTCAAGATCTGCCCACGGTCCCGGCATGCGCCGGGATGACGATCGGGCTCTTCTGAACGGCATGGCAACGTCCGCTTTCCTGCACACGGCACGCCTTCGCTGCCATGCGCTCGATGCCCGGCCGTCCGTTACCGCTCGTAAGGTGACACCTCTTCCCTCTGACCTCGCCGCGCGCGCACGCAAAAACGGCGGACCTTTCGGTCCGCCGCTTTTGTCCTGCGAAGGCGCGGGGAATCCTAGAACTGGGTGCGCTTGGTATAGCCGTTGTCGACCACGATGTTGGCGCCGGTCATCGCCTTGCAGGTCGGCGAGACGACGAAGGCGATCGCCTTGGCCAGTTCCTCGCCGGTGGTGAAGCGGCCCGAGGGCATGTTCGCCAGCGTCGCATTGTAGAAGTCGGGAACAGCGTCCTTGATCTTGGGCCAGGGGCCGTCCTCGGTCATGATCGGGCCGGGGGTGAAGCAGTTCACGCGGATGCCTTCCGCCGCCAGCGCCTGCGACAGGGTGGAGGCATAGTTCATCACCGCCGCCTTCAGCGCGTTGTAGGGCTGGACCCCCATGAATTCCTCGACCGCGCCGGTCGAACTGAGGCACACGATCGAGCCGTTGCCGGATTTGGCGAGATAAGGCCGCGCGGCGGCGATGCCGCGGCGCATCGGCAGGATATCCGCCTGCATCACCGCGTCCCAGGCGGCGTCGGTGTCCTCGCCGAGATTGGTCGAGGTGAAGCTGATGAAGATGTCGCAGCCGCCCAGGGCCGCCGCCGCCTTGTCGACGAAGGCGGGAACCGCCTCCACCTGCGTCACGTCGAGCGCCTCGCCGTAGCCCTTGGCCCCGGCTGCCGCGATTTCGGAGAGCACTTTGTCGACCTTGTCCTGCGAGCGGCCGCAGATGGCGATGTCGGCCCCCTCCGCCGCCAGTACATGCGCGACGACGCGGCCGATGCCGCCGTTCGCGCCCACGAGGATGGCCTTGAGGCCCTTCAGTCCGAGATCCATGTCTTGCGCTCCCATGTCTTTGCGCTTCTGCGGCACACACGCGCGGTTTCTTTCGAGAGCCCGTGGTGTCGCCGCTCAGGCCGGCGATGGCCACTATTTCTTTGATCAGGAATGGCGGCGCGCGCGGCGTGCTAGCGCTCGGCGACACAACAAGGAGGAGAGGCCGGGATGCGACGTCTCGAAGGAAAGCGTGCGGTCGTCCTGGGGGCGAGCAGCATCGGCAACATGGGCCAGCACATCGCGCGGCGGCTGCTGGACGAGGGCGCCAGCGTCCTCGTTTCCGGCCGCAAGAGCGACGTCCTGGCCGATTTCGCGCAGGAACATGGATGCGAATGGGCAGCCTGCGACCTCACCGACAAGGCGGCCGTGGACGCTCTGGCGGACACTGCGGCCGAGCGGCTGGGCGGCATCGACATTGCCGTCAATGCCACCGGCTGGGGGCTGCTCAAGGGCTTCCTCGAGACGACGCACGAGGAACTCATGGCGATGACCATGCTGCAGTACGTCGGGCCTTTCCACTTCTACCAGGCGATGGTCGGCAAGATGGCGCGCCGGCCGGGCGGGGATGGTGGCGGGCGCGGCGGCTCGCTGATCCAGATCAGTTCGGCGACGGCGACGATCATGCTGGAGGACCACGCCGCCTACATGGGCACCAAGGCGGGCGCCGATCACGTCATCCGCTGTATCGCGCACGAATTCGGCGCGTTGGGCGTGCGGGCCAATTCGATCTCGCCCGGGCTTACCGATACGCCGATGACGGCGGATGCCAGCCGGGTGCCGGGGCTGTTCGACGCCTTCCTGGCGGGTTATCCGCTGGGCCGGATCGGTACCAGCGACGACATCGCCGCCGCCGTCGTCTGGCTCGCGAGCGACGAGTGCTTCATGACTGGCGAGAACCTTCAGGTGAACGGCGGCTTGACGCTGCGCCGTAATCCGATGAAGAGCGAAATCGAAGCCGCCGTCGCGGCTGCCCAGAACCCGGCCTGAGAGCCGGGCCAAAGGCTGGTATTGCACGGTTTCCTGGGGAGGAAGGGCCGGCGGCGGTGTCCGGGGAGGATACCGTCGCCGCTTCTTCGTGGAGGCCGGGTTCGCCGCAAGGGCTTCCCAACGGGAGGGGTCAATCCCGTCTCGTCGCGCTCCAAGGATGATCGATGGAGCCCGCAAAAGCAAAGGGGCGTCAGGCCTTGTGCCTGGCGCCCCTCCTGCATTCTCCCTCAAGGAGACTCGCGTCCGCCGATCAGGCCCCCTGGGGCGCCGCACCGGCGGAGAAACGCTTGCCCGACTTCGGGATCGCCGAGCCCGACAGCTTGCGCGGGGCCGAGGGACCGCGCGGTTCGGACGCGCGGTCGATCGCGCCGTGTTCGAGCAACTGCTTGATCTCGTCGCCCGAGAGCGTCTCGTATTCGAGCATGGCCTGTGCCAGCGACTCGAGGTCTTCGGCGCGATCCTTGAGGATCTGCGTGGCGCGGGCGTGGGCGTTGTCGACCAGCGCGCGGATCTCGCTGTCGATCAGCTTGTTGGTCTCGCCGGAGCCCATCGTGCGCTGGGTGCCGCCCATGCCGAGATAGCCTTCCTGGCTATCCTCGTACTGGATAGGCCCGAGCTTGTCCGACATGCCCCACTTGGTGACCATCGAGCGCGCCAGGCTGGTGGCATACTGGATGTCCGAGGAGGCGCCCGAAGAGACCTTGTCGTAACCGAAGATGATCTCCTCCGCCACGCGGCCGCCCATCGCGACCGAGAGGTTCGCGAGCATCTTGTCGCGGTGGTACGAGTAGCTGTCGCGCTCCGGCAGGCGCATGACCATGCCGAGGGCGCGGCCGCGCGGGATGATGGTCGCCTTGTGGATCGGGTCCGACGCGGCCTCGTTCAGCGAGACGATGGCGTGGCCTGCCTCGTGGTAGGCGGTCATCTTCTTCTCGTCGTCGGTCATGACCATCGAGCGGCGTTCGGCGCCCATCATGACCTTGTCCTTGGCGTCCTCGAACTCCTGCATGGCGACCAGGCGCTTGTTGCGGCGCGCGGCGAGCAGGGCGGCCTCGTTCACCAGGTTGGCGAGGTCGGCGCCGGAGAAGCCCGGGGTGCCGCGCGCGATCACGCGCGGGTTCACGTCGGGCGCCAGCGGCACCTTCTTCATGTGGACGGCGAGGATCTTCTCGCGGCCGTCGATGTCGGGCACCGGCACCACGACCTGGCGGTCGAAGCGGCCGGGACGCAGCAGCGCGGGGTCGAGCACGTCGGGGCGGTTGGTCGCCGCGATGATGATGATGCCTTCGTTCGCCTCGAAGCCGTCCATCTCGACAAGGAGCTGGTTCAGCGTCTGTTCGCGCTCGTCGTTCGAGTTGCCGAGGCCGTGGCCACGATGGCGGCCGACGGCGTCGATCTCGTCGATGAAGACGATGCACGGCGCGTTCTTCTTGGCCTGTTCGAACATGTCGCGCACGCGACTGGCGCCGACGCCGACGAACATCTCGACGAAGTCGGAACCCGAGATCGTGAAGAACGGCACGCCCGCCTCACCGGCGATGGCGCGGGCGAGCAGGGTCTTGCCGGTACCGGGCGAGCCGACCAGCAGCGCGCCCTTGGGGATCTGGCCGCCGAGCTTGGAGAAGCGGGTGGGATCGCGCAGGAACTCGACGATTTCCTCCAGTTCCTCACGCGCCTCGTCGATGCCGGCGACGTCGTCGAAGGTGACGCGGCCGGAACGTTCGGTGAGCAGCTTGGCCTTGGACTTGCCGAAGCCCATAGCGCCCGAGCCGCCGCCCTTCTGGACCTGGCGCAGCGCGAAGAAGGCGATGCCGACGATCAGCAGGAACGGCAGGGTCTGCGCGAGGATGTAGAGCAGCAGGCTGCCCTGTTCGGCTTCCTTGCCCGAATACTTGACGTCGTTGCGCTGGAGCAGGTCGGTCAGCGTGGTGTCACCGGGGACGGGGACGGTGGTGAAACTGTCTCCGTTCTTGAGCTTTCCGTCGACGCGGTCCTCGGAAATCTCCACCGAGGCGACGCTGCCTTCGGCGACCTTGCTGCGGAAGTCGGAATAGGGAATCGAGGGTCCGGTAGTGGCGCGCGATCCGAACATCGACACCACCATCAGCAGCGCGAGGAAGATGCCGCCCCATACCAGAAGGCTCTTGACCCAGGGATTGCCGTTGGGCTGGTCGTCGTTCATTTTGCGGGAAACCGTCCTTTCGTCCGCCAATGTAGGGGCATGGCGCTGAATCACAAGCTGGCGCAAGGGCCATCGCCGTCGTTTTGGCGCGATATCCGGGAGCGTCGGCGCGCCGGGCGGGTCAGGCCGGCCCGCCAGCGGCGTCGCCCTCGGCATTGGCAAGGCGCGAAAGCGGCAGGCTGAGGGTCATCCGCGCGCCCGATTCGCGGTTTTCCAGCGCGATTTCACCCTCCAGCTGCTGGCTGAGCACGCGTGAGATCCGCAGGCCGATGCTGTCGGCGCTCGCGGGGTCGAAGCCGGCCGGCAGGCCCAGGCCGTCGTCCTCCACCTGCAGCACCACGACCGTGCCGGTCCGCGCCAGCCGCACCGTGATCGCGCCTTGGGGCCGCTCGGCGAAGCCATGCTCGATGGCGTTGGCGATCGCCTCGGTGACGATCAGCGCGACGGGGACGGCGCTGTCGGGGCGAAGGGTGATGTCGCCCGCCGCCTCGACCGCGCAGGTGATGCCGGGGCGGGCGCTGGAGGCCATGGTCTTGGCGCAGACCTCGCGCAGGAAGCGATCGAGCGGGACGAGGCGGCCGTCCTGGTGATAGAGCTGGCGCTGGATGTTGCCGATCACCTGCAGGCGCGCCGCGGCGTCGGACAGCGCGCGGCGCGCGGTGGGCTCGGTCAGGTGCCGCATCTGCAGCGAGAGCACGGCGCCCACCATCTGCAGGTTGTTGCCGACGCGGTGCTGCATTTCCTGGAACAGCAGTTCGGAGCGTTCGGCCAGGCGGTGCCGCTCCTCCGCCAGCTGGCGCACTTCCTCGCGGGCCTGGTGCAGGCGGGCGTTGGCGGCCTGCATGAAGTGGACGAGCGCGATGTCGACGACGACGACGCCGATATAGAACGCCATCGCCGTCAGCGTCCCGTGGTCGAAAGCGAAGGCCATGCGCGGCGGGATGAACACGTACCATGCGAAAATCCCGCAGAGCAGCGCGGCCAGAATGCCGGGGCGCGGGCCGAACAGGAACGAGCTGAGGATCACCGCCGGAAAAAAGGTGAGGAACGGATAGCCGGGCGGAAAGGCCGAATCGAGCGCCCAGCGCAGCCACAGCGCGAGCAGGCACAGCGCGAGGGTCGATCCGTACTGCACGGCGGGCTTGCCCGGCAGGAGGGGGAGGCGTTCGGTGAAGCGGCTCAGGCTGTTCAACGCGTAACCTCTGATGACCTTTCGCGAGATCTTCCCGCGCTTGGTATAGCAAGCCAGAGACGCGCGAAAGGGAACGTGGTTCCGGGGCTGGGGAAAGCTGCTTGGCGCAGTCTGCTCGGGAACCGGGGCGATGCGCTTGCGCGAAACCTCTTCTCTCCGGCGCCAAAACAGGCGACACGCGCAGCCCCAGCCATCGGAGCCCGCCCGCGATGAAGTCCCTGTCCCGCATTCACCCGGTCTATGCCGAGATGGGCACGACCGTGTTCGAACGCATGTCGGCGCTGGCGCGCGAAAGCGGGGCGATCAACCTGGGGCAGGGGTTCCCGGATAGTCCGCCGCCGTCGGCGCTGCTGGATGCGGCGGCGCGCGCTCTGCACGAAAAGTCCAGCCAGTATCCGCCGAGCGCGGGCCTCATGGAACTGCGCGAGGCGGTGTGCGGCTATTATATGCGCACGCAAGGCCTGGCCCTCACGCCCGCGCAAGTGACCGTGACTTCCGGCGCCACCGAGGCGATCGCCGCCGCCGTGCTGGCGTTGGTCTCGGCGGGCGACGAGGTGATCCTGTTCCAGCCCGCCTACGACGCCTATGCGCCGATGGTCCGCCGCGCCGGGGGGGTGCCCGTGTCGGTGCCGCTGCAGCCTCCGCACTTTCGCTACGATGCCGAGGCGCTGGAGGCGGCGATCACGCCCAGGACGCGCGCGATCATGCTCAACGATCCGCTGAATCCCGCCGGCACCGCCGCGAGCGCCGGGGAACTGGAGGCGATCGCCCGCATCTGCGTCGCCCATGATCTCGTCGCGATCTGTGACGAGGTGTGGGAACAGGTACGCTTCGACGGCGTGCCCCATCGCTCGCTGATGGCCTGCGAGGGCATGGCGGAGCGCGCCGTGAAGATCGGCTCGGCGGGCAAGATCTTCGGCCTTACCGGCTGGAAGATCGGCTGGATGGCGGCCGGAGGCGACCTGGCGGCGGCGCTGGGCCGGGTCCATCAGTTCCTCACCTTCACCACCGCGGTGCCGCTGCAGTGGGCGGTGGCCGAGGGGCTGGAGCGCATCGACATCCTCGACGCGCTGCAGGGCGAATGGGCCGCCTCGCGCCGGCGGTTGAAGGCGGGGCTGGAGGGCGCCGGCCTCGTCGTCCTACCGAATGCGGCGACGTGGTTCCTGTGCGTCGATCTCGCCGCTTCCGGAGTGGCCCTGACGGACGGCGCGTTCACCGAGCGCGCGCTGCGCGAGGCCGGCGTGGCGACCGTGCCGGTGAGCGCGCTCTACGCGGGCGAGGGGGCGCCCACGCACATGGTCAGGCTGTGCTTCACCAAGCCGGACGCGGTGCTGGACGAGGCGCTGGAGCGGCTGGGGGCGTGGCTGCGGGCCCTGTAACGCCAGGAGGCCGTCTGGAAGTTCGCCTTTCGCGAATTTCCAGACAGAAGCCGAGGATTTTGGCGCGGCAGGTTTCCGGCTGCCGCCCGTCAGTCGCTTTCGAACGCCGCCGCGCGCATGTCGTCGGGGGCGAGGTCGGAGAACTTGGTGATCCGCGCCTCGAAGCGCAGGCGCACCTTGCCGGTGGCGCCGTGGCGCTGCTTGGCGATGATGAGTTCGGACAGGCCGGTGATCTGCTCCATCTTCTCGCGCCAGGCGTCGAACTTGGCGTGGACGTCGGGCGGATCGGTCTCGGTCGGGTACTTGGGCTCGGTCGCCTTGTGGTAGTAGTCCTCGCGGAACACGAACCAGACCATGTCGGCGTCCTGCTCGATCGAGCCCGATTCGCGAAGGTCGGACAGCATCGGCCGCTTGTCCTCGCGCGATTCCACCGCACGGCTGAGCTGCGACAGCGCGATCACCGGCACGCTCAGTTCCTTGGCCAGCGTCTTCAACCCGCGCGAAATTTCGGAAATCTCGTTCACGCGGTTGTCGGTGGCGCGGCCCGATCCCGAGAGGAGCTGCAGGTAGTCGATGACGATGAGGCCGATGTTGTGACGGCGCTTCAGGCGGCGCGCGCGCGTGCGCAGCGCCGCGATCGAGAGGCCCGGCGTGTCGTCGATGAACAGCGGCAGTTCGGCGAGGCGCTGGCTGGCGAAGGATAGCGCTTGGAAGTCCTCGCGGCTGATCTTGCCCATGCGCAGCGCCTCGGAGCTGATGCCCGACTGCTCCGCGAGGATACGCGTGGCGAGCTGGTCGGCGCTCATTTCGAGGCTGAAGAACGCGGTCGCGGCGCCCACCGACTTCTCGTGCGGCATGCCGTCGCGCACGGTGTCGTCGACGTAGCGCTGCGCCGCGTTGAAGGCGATGTTGGTGACCAGCGAGGTCTTGCCCATGCCTGGGCGCCCGGCGAGGATGATGAGGTCGGAATCGTGCAGGCCGCCGATCTTCTGGTTGACCGAGGTGAGGCCGGTGGTCTTGCCCGAGATGTGGCCGCCGGAATTGAACGCCTTCTCGATCGCCTGGATCGCGACGCGGGTGGCCGAGCCGAAGCTCTGCGCCTCGTTCTGCGTCGCGGCGCCTTCGGCGACCTTGTAGAGCGCGGCTTCGGCCTGCTCGATCTGCACCATCGGTTCGACCGATTCGGAGGTGTCCATCGCCCCTTCGACGAGGTTGCGGCCGACCGAGATCAGTTCGCGCAGCAGCGCCAGGTCATAGATCTGCTCGGCCAGCTCGCGCGGGGCGAGCAGGCCCTGGCCGTCCGCCGTCAGCCGCGCGAGGTAGGCGACGCCGCCCAGCGCCTTGAGCGATTCGTCGGCCTCGAAGTAGGGGCGCAGGGTGACCGGCGTGACCACCGCCTTGCGGTCCAGCAGCTGCAGGATACGCTCGTAGACGCGGGCGTGGACCGGCTCGAAGAAGTGGAGGGGGGTGAGCGGGGTCTGCAGTTCCTCGATCACGCGGTTGTCGATCAGCACCGCGCCCAGGAACGCGGCCTCGGCCTCGACGTTGGCGGGCAGGGTACGGATTTCCGCACCATCGGTGCGGGTAAGGGCAACAGGCTGGACCATAAGCGCGGGACAATGCTCCGGCCGGGCGACATGAACAAGTCGGGGAGGGCGGGATATTAATCCACAAGCTGTGGATGTGTGGAGGGGGCTTCGACAAGCTCAGCCTGAGCGGGATTTGAAGATCTGCTCTCGACACCGCTCAGGCTGAGCTTGTCGAAGCCCCTGCCGCGAGGACTGCCGATGCACCAAAGCCCACTTGCCCGCCCCCGCCGCAACCGCGTAAAGGGCGTGCCGTAATGGCCGACCCGCGCATCTCCCATATCGAACTCGACGATGCGACCATCCTGTGGCGCAATGCCGATATCGAACAGGAGCGGCGGATCGCTATCTTCGACCTCATAGAAGACAATGTCTTCAAACCCTTGCGCTCCAGCGAGGCGGGGCACGAGGGCCCCTATCGGGTGCGTCTTTCGGTCCAGGACGGGCGCCTCTCGCTGCAGGTCACGGCCGAGGACGCGACGCCGCTGGAGACGCTGGTGCTCGGCCTGGCCCGCTTCCGGCGGCCGATCCGCGAGTATTTCGCGATCTGCGAGAGCTATTATCAGGCGATTCGCAAGGCCACCGCGCAGGAGATCGAGACCATCGACATGGCCCGCCGCGCCATCCACAACGAGGCGTCCGAACTTCTGCTCGAACGGCTTGCGGGCAAGGTCGAGACCGACCACCCTACCGCACGGCGGCTGTTCACGCTGATCTGCGTCCTGCACATCCGCGGCTGAGGGGGACATCGTGGCACGCAAGACAAGGACCGCTTCGGGCGGCAGGGGGCTGTTGTGGCGGGCGCTGGGCGCGCTCGCGCTGCTGGCGATCGTCGCCGGGGCCTGGGGCTGGTGGCACTTGCGCCACTGGACGCCCGACCGCGCGACGTATCCGCTGCAGGGCGTCGAGATCGGCGTGGACGACGGCGAGGTCAGCTGGAAATCGCTGAAGGCGATCGGCGCCGACTTCGCCTATATCGACGCGAGCGCCAGCGCCTTCGCCCGTGATCCCGCCTTCGTCGACAACTTCGAGGCGGCCAAGGCGGCGGGCATGCAGGTGGGGGCACTCCACCGCTACGATCCATGCCAGCCGGCCGGCACGCAGGCGGCCAACTTCGTCACCACCGTCCCGCGCGATCCCAAGCTGCTGCCGCCCGCGGTCGAACTCGACATGCTGGCCGACAACTGCCCGGTGAAAGTCTCCGACGCGCGGGTCGAGAGCGAGCTGATGACCTTCCTGAACCAGGTCGAGACTCACGCTGGCAGGCCGGTGATCCTCAAGGTCACGCCGGCATTCCAGTCGCGCTATACGATCGCGCACACGCTCGACCGCAACTTGTGGCTGGTGCAGGACCGTGTGGAGCCTGGCTATGCCGGGCGGCCCTGGACGATGTGGACGGCGAACCATTCGCTCGCCAACGAGGTTGCGCAAGGGGGGCTGCGCTGGGTAGTCGTGCTGCCATGACTATTGGCACGAACGATACCAGAGACACGCTGATGGCCGCCGCCCGCAAGGCCGCCGCCGGAGCCTATGCGCCTTATTCGAACTTCCACGTCGGCGCCGCGCTGCTGCTGGCGGACGGCACCGTGGTGACCGGCGCGAATGTCGAGAACGCCAGCTACGGGCTTTCGCTCTGCGCCGAGACGGTGGCCATTTCCGGCATCCTGGCGCGGGGCGAGCGGCCGCAGCTGCAGGCCGTGGCGGTCACCGGCGGCGCGCCGGGCGCGGCGGGGCAGGGGCCGCAGGTGACGCCGTGCGGGCGCTGCCGCCAGGTCATCAACGAGATCGCGCAGATCGGCGGCACCGACCCCGTGATCTGGTGCGACGGAGCGGAGGGGGTACTGGAAACCCGGCTATCCGAGCTGCTGCCTTACGCCTTCGGTCCGGCCAATCTCGGCTGACCCCGGGGAAGCACGCATCGTCGCATTACCTATTGTCTATCTTTGAAGTTGAGATAATCTCCAGGGCAGTCGGACAGCTCGCTCGGAACGCAATCAGAGTCGACCGGCGGAACCTCGATCAACTGGAGATTCCCATGGCAACCCTTCGCAATTCCCCTGAACCGGAAACGCCGCTGATCCTGCTGGTCCCTGGAACCCCGCTCAGCCCCGGCCACTGGATGAGCCGCTGGGCGCAGTGGAGCGAGCATTGCCGCGTCGTCGAGCTTGGCCTCTGGGACGAGCCGCATCGCAACACCTGGGTCAACAAGCTGAACCTCGCGATCCGCCGCGCCGACCGGCCGGTGGTGATCGTGACGGACGACATCGCCGCGCTGGCGCTGGCCTGGTGGGTCGAGTTCGAGGCTGCCGGAGCCGACGGCCCGGTGCTGGGCGCGTTGATCGTCGATGCGCCCAACGTGGACCTGCCGGGTGCCGATCCGCGCCTGGCCGCCTTCGGCGCCTGCCCGCGCGCGGCGCTGCCGTTCACCTCGTTCCTGGTCGCCGATCTCGACGGCTCGGCGCAGCGCTCGATGCTGCGGCTGGCAAGCGACTGGGGGGCCTGCCCGATCGCCGACGAACCGCGCGGCGACTGGGGCGAGGGCTGGGTGCTGCTCCAGTCCATCGTCGGCACGCTGGGCGTGGAACTGCCCGAACCGCACTGGGCCAGCGCCACCGTGCGTGCCGAACGCCGCCGCGCGGCGTTCTGACCCTGGGGCGCCTCGGACTTTCTCCGGGGCCGCTCGCTGTCTTCAGGCATGCGTTGTCGGCGGGAGCTGCGACAAGATCAGGGTGAGCGGAAGGTGTGAAATCCGCTCGGGCTGATCTTGTCGAAGCCCATGCGCCACAAGCCACCGGTCCCGGAGCAAGCCCGGGACCACGGCCGATCAGGCGCTCTCGCGCTCCACCAGCCATTCCAGCAGCGCCGCCATGCAGTCGCGGCCGAGCTGCGCCGAGCGTTCCGGGCTCCACCCCTGCGCCTTGTCGGCGGCGGGGTTGTGGTCCTTGAAGGGCATCTCCAGCGTCATCGACACCGCGCCGTAGCGTTCCGCCAGCTGGTTGGTGGACATCGTCAGGTTGCCCTTGCCCGGCCGCGTGAGCGGATAGCCGAGCTTGGTCTGGAAGTCCGGCGTTCGGCGTTCCAGCAGGTCGGCATAGCGGGTGTAACCGGTCTGCTGCTCCTGCTTGAGCGAGGGGATGCCCTCGAAACCGGCCAGGAACACCGCCGGTATCGCCTCGTCGCCGTGGACATCGATGGCGAAGTCGACGCCGGTTGCGTCCATCGCATCGCGGATCGCCAGAACCTCGGGTGACTTCCCGGCCGAGGGCTCGGCCCATTCGCGGTTGAGGTTCACGCCCGCCGCATTGGTGCGCAGATGACCCCGGCGCGAGCCGTCCGGGTTGGCGTTGGGCACGATGTGCAGCGTGCAGCGCCTGCGCAGTTCGCGGCCTACCGAGCTGGCGGGATCGGCGAGCAGGTCGAGCGCGCCTTCCATCCACCACTCCGCCATCGATTCGCCCGGGTGCTGGCGGGCATAGAGCCAGACCTGCAGCGGCCCGTCGCCCATGTCGAGGCAGTCGATCGCCTGTCCGTCGAGCGTCAGGCCCAGCGAGCGGTGCGAGACGCCGTCTGCTCCGGCGATCGCGGCGACGAGGTCGTGGTGGCGCTCCATCGAATAGGGCGCGAAGTAGGCGAACCATGCGAGATCGCCCACCGGCTCGTAGCGGATCGTCAGGGTGCCGCCGTCGCGGCTTTCGTCGAACGTGCTTTCCGCACGGCTCCAGTACGCGCGGTCCTCGGAGACGACGGCGTCGTAGTTCGGCCAGCCCATCGGATAGGCCGAGCCGTTGAGCCCGGTGATCCGCAGCACCAGTTCGCGCCCCGCCGCGCCGGAGACGCGGAAGTGGAACCACTGGAAGAAGTCCGATTCGTGGTCCTTGCGGATCGCGAGGCTGGCCTCCGGCCCGGAGACGGAGAGGGTCTCGATGTTGCCGGAATCGAACGAAGCGGTGATCTGGATGTCGGTCATTTTACCTGAATAGTTTCGCCTGACTGTCCCGGAAACCCCTTGAACAGCGCTTCGGCAACTTTCGCCGAGCCGAGCGGGGCCTGTGCCAGGGGCGAATCGCCGCGCACGACGAAGCCGGCGCGGCCTTCCCACAAGGCGGTGGCGGTCGGCGCCGCGCCGCGATCGCGGATGGAGACGAACACGCGCGTCTCGACCTGTTCCTTGGGCTTGCCGGACAGATCGAAGCCGATGCCGAGCCCGACGCCGGTGCCGTAGCCGCCGGTGCCGCCGCCCACGCCGACCGAGACCGGCCCGCGCGCGCGCTGGGGCTGGTAGGTGTTGCGCTCCAGCGTCAGCAGCGCGACCTGGGCGCTGGAGGCCTGCCCGGGCAGCGGTTCGGTATAGCCGATGCGCGTGAGTTCGCGGGCGACGGCGGCGGCGTAAGTGCGCAATTCCAGGCTGTCGGCCTGCCCGGGGGCGGGCTCGACGCGGATGGTGCCGCGGCCGAGGCGGCTCATGTCGGGGGCGTGGAAGCGGGTGACTTCGACCGGGCCGACCGGCGCGACGCAGGCATTGAGCGCCAGCGCGGCGGTGAGGGCAAGCAGTGCGGGCAGGGTGCGCATGATTTCGAAGTCCTCTTCCGGCCCCCCTCTCTTCAGGGTTCCTCGGTCTCGACCTCAGTGCCCTGCCGAGGGGGCTTCGACAAGCTCAGCCTGAGCGGACGTCATATAACCTTCGGCAAGGGTGCGCAGTTCCAGCCTCTCTCCCGCTTGTCCTGGGCCTGTCGGAGGGATGGGAGGCGTACGGCCTATCCCGTGCGGCCCACGCCGTCGGGGGCGATCACGTCGGCCTTGGGGAAGTTGTCGAACAGGGCGCCGGCCAGCTTGGTGGCGATCATGCCGTCGGGCCACTTGTCGTCGCCTTCGCGGGTGGCGATGGTGGCGTAGCCCTCCCACAGCACCTTGCCGCTGGCGCGGTCGACGATCTGCGCGTCGAGGCGGGTGGAGACCAGGGCCGAGCGCGGCTTGGTCATGTCGATGTTGATGCCCAGGCCATAGGACTGGCCGTACGTGCCCACTTCCATCGCCGCGGTGCCGCTGACGGGGCTGCGCTTTTCCTCGGCCGGGGTGAGCACCTGGCGCGAGATGCGCAGCTTGGTGACCTGCGGCTGCGGGGTATCGGGGTGGAGGGTGTCGTAGCCGGCGCCGACAAGGGCATCGATGATGGCGGCCTCGTAGGCGCGGCGGGCGCCGGCCTCGACCCATGCGCCGTCGCCCGATTCGGATTCGACCGAAACCGGACCGTGGCCGAGTTCGGCAGCGGCTGCCGCGTCGGGCGAGACGAAGCGACTCACTTCGACGTGGCCCTCACGTGCATCCCTGGTGCGGCTTGGGGAACGCGACGAATCGAGCATCGAGCCGCCCCAGCCGGGCCGGTCCCAGCCATTGCGCCAGCCACCGCCCCAGCTCGGTCCCCACTGCGCCTGAGCGGAAGAGGCCAGCAGCGAGACGGCGATTCCTGCGGTGATTCCCGCGGCCTTGAGCATTTTTCCCGCAGGAACTGGCATTTTCATGATGTTCTGTCCGAATTCGGTGGAGTCGCGCCCGACTTTTGTCTTATGCGGGCCACGACTTGCCCGCGCCTGAACGAAGATAGGCGCTGGCAGGGGGCCCCGCAACGGCCTGTGGCGCTTGACTTTGCCACCGGCTCCCACTAACGGCGCCACTTCGAATTTCCGGCGGTCGGTAACCGCCAAGACGACACGGAACGAGACACATGAAGATTCGCAACAGCCTCAAGTCGCTCAAGGACCGTCACCGGGACAACCGCGTGATCCGTCGTCGCGGCCGCACTTACGTCATCAACAAGACCAACCGTCGCTTCAAGGCCCGCCAGGGCTGATCCTGTCCGCCCGCTTCGGCGGGCGATAACAGGCGGACGGTTTCGTCGCGTGCATGAGGCCCCCGCCGATCGCGGGGGTCTTGTCATGTCTGCAGTTCGCAAGATTGACGCTGTCGTCTTCGACGTCGGCAAAGTGCTGATCGAGTGGGACATGCGCCTGCTGTTCGGCAAGCTGATCGCCGAGCCCGAGCGGCTCGACCGGTTCATGGCGACCGTGGTGACGCAGGACTGGCATGTCGAGCACGACGGCGGCCGTGACCTTGCCGAGATGGTCGCCGCCCGCAAGGCCGAGTTCCCCGGTCACGACGACCTGCTCGACGCCTACGCCACGCGTTTCGGCGAGACGATCCCCGGCAACGTCCCCGGCAGTCACGAGATCGTGCGCGAACTGGCCGCGCGCGGGGTGCCGCTCTACGCCATCACCAATTTCGCGAGCACCTTCTGGCACGAATACCGCGCCGGCGAGCCGCTGTTCGACCTGTTCGGCGACGTGGTCGTCTCGGGCGACGAGAAGCTGCTCAAGCCGGATGCGCGGATATTCGACCTCGCCGCGCGGCGCTTCGGCCATGAACCGCAGGCGATGCTGTTCATCGACGACAACGCCGACAACATCGCCGCCGCGCGGACGCTGGGCTGGCAGGTCCATCACTTCGACGGCGCCGATGCGCTGCGGGCCGATCTGACGGCGCGGGGGCTGTTGACGGCCGAGGCTTCGACAGGCGGTGACTGACCCTTCGACAAGCTCAGGGTGAGCGGGACACGGGGTAAGCCTCTCAATCCCGCTCAGGCTGAGCTTGTCGAAGCCCCGGCGGCGCAAGCCACCGCCTGCATTAACGATCGAATCGCTCCGATTTCACCGCTTTCACCGTCTGCTTAATTTTCTTTCGCACTTGCAGCGAGAGCGCTTGGCAAGTCCCGATTCCTGTTGCATCAATCGGTCAACAGGGAGTCACAATGGCGACTGCGGGCAGCAAGAACTTCGACGAGATGCTCAACGCGGACGGCTCAGTACGTCCCGCATACGAAGAATTCCGCCAATGGTTCGACGGTCAGGACACCACCTGGCTCAGGCGGCAGGATGCAGAGGCGGAGCGCTTCTTCCGCCGCATCGGCATCACCTTCAACGTCTACGGGGACGACGCGGGCGAAGAACGCCTGATCCCCTTCGACATGATCCCCCGCATCATCACCGCGCGTGAATGGCGCAAGCTGACGCGCGGGATCGAGCAGCGGGTGCGGGCGATCAACGCCTTCCTGCAGGATCTCTACCATAGGCAGGAGATCATCCGCTCCGGCCGCCTGCCGATCGAGGCGCTGCGCAACAACGAGGCGTTCCTCAGCCAGATGATCGGCTTCACGCCGCCGGGCGGGGTCTACACGCATATCGTCGGCATCGACCTCGTCCGCACCGGGCCGGACGACTTCATGGTGCTGGAAGACAACGCCCGCACGCCTTCGGGTGTCTCCTATATGCTGGAGAACCGCGAGACGATGATGGCGATGTTCCCGGAACTGTTCACCAAGGTTCCGGTGCGCCCCGTCTCCGACTACCCGCGCCGTCTCGCCCGATCACTGCGCGCCTGCGCCCCGGCGGCCTACAAGGGCGGCAAGCGGCCGGTGGTCGCGGTGCTGACGCCAGGCATCTACAACTCCGCCTATTTCGAACATGCCTTCCTCGCCGACCAGATGGGCGCGGAACTGGTCGAGGGCAGCGACCTGCGGGTCATGGACGGGCGCGTGTGCATGCGCACGACGACCGGCTACAAGGCGATCGACGTGATCTATCGCCGGGTAGACGACGATTATCTCGATCCGCTGACCTTCAATCCGAACTCGGTGCTGGGCGTGGCGGGCATCTTCGACGTCTACCGTTCGGGCGGCGTCACCATCGCCAATGCGCCGGGCACCGGCATCGCCGACGACAAGGCGATCTACAGCTATATGCCCGAGATCGTCGAGTTCTACACCGGCGAGAAGCCGATCCTCCAGAACGTGCCGACCTGGCGCTGTTCGGAGGCGGATTCGCTCGGTTACGTGCTCGACAACCTCGCCGACCTCGTGGTCAAGGAAGTGCACGGTTCGGGCGGCTACGGCATGCTGATCGGGCCGACGTCCTCGAAGAAGGAGATCGCCGAGTTCGAGGCCAAGCTGCGGGCCAAGCCGGCGAACTACATCGCCCAGCCCACGCTCTCGCTCTCGACCGTGCCGATCTTCACCAAGGAGGGCCTCGCGCCTCGGCACGTCGATCTGCGGCCTTTCGTGCTCGTCTCGCCCGACGGGATCGACATCACGCCGGGGGGGCTGACGCGCGTGGCGCTCAAGAAGGGATCGCTGGTGGTCAATTCCTCGCAAGGGGGCGGCACCAAGGATAGCTGGGTGCTGGACGAATGAGCGCGGTGGTAATGATCGGGGATACGAACTGATGCTGGGCCGCGGCGCGAACGGCGTCTACTGGATGAGCCGCTACCTCGAACGCGCGGAGAACACCGCGCGGCTGATCGACGTGGGCTTCCACCTTGCGCTGACGCGGGGCAACCGCCAGTCGCAGGACGAGGAATGGAAGTCGGTCCTCACCACCACGGGCCAACTCGAAGCCTATTGCCAGACGCATAGCGAATTCACCGGGTCGCAGGTCTTCAACTTCCTGCTGCGCGAGAAGGACAATCCCGGCTCGGTGCTGGCGATGGTCGAGAACGCGCGGACGAATGCCCGCGTCGTGCGCACCAGCCTGACCAACGCGGTGTGGGAGACCACCAACGAAGGCTGGATGAACTTGCGCGAACTGCTCGCGCGGCCGGTCCGCGAGACCAGCCTGGGCGAAGTCCTGCGCGAAATCCGCCGCACCGGCACGCTGGTGCGCGGCGCGCTCGAAGGCACGATGCTGCGCAACGAGGTGTTCAACTTCTCGCGCATCGGCACCTTCATCGAGCGGGCGGACAACACCGCGCGCATCCTCGACGTGAAGTACTACGTGCTGCTGCCGAGTGCGGCGTGGGTGGGGTCCAGCCTCGACAACGTGCAGTGGGATACACTGCTGCGCTCGGTGGCGGGCAACCGGGCCTATTCCTGGCTCAATGCCGGTTCGATGGACCCGCGCGGGATCGCCCGGTTCCTGATCCTCGACGGCCAGTTTCCCCGCAGCCTGGTCTTCTGCTACGACAAGATCCGCAGCAACATGGCGGGCCTCGCCAAGGAATACGGGCACGAGGTTCCGGCGCACGAACTTCTGCGCGATGCGGGGGCGAAGCTGCACCAGACCTCGATCGAGGAGATTTTCGAGACCGGCCTGCACGAATTCCTGCAGGATTTCATCGCCAAGACCATCGAGATCAGCAGCGCCATCGCCGCCGATTATCGTTTCAGCGAGTAGGAGGGCGCCAAGGTGCTCCTGACCGTCAAGCACACCACGCGCTACGTCTTCGCCGGCAGCGTCACGCACGGCCTCCAGCGCCTGCGCCTCAAGCCCAAGTCCACGCACGGGCAGGAAGTGCTCGACTGG
The DNA here is from genome assembly GCF_036352595.1 of Novosphingobium resinovorum. GTDB lineage: Bacteria > Pseudomonadota > Alphaproteobacteria > Sphingomonadales > Sphingomonadaceae > Novosphingobium > Novosphingobium resinovorum_B. The sequence continues at coordinate 136,473 of NZ_JAZFAX010000002.1, read as the reverse complement.
CGCATGACGCTGGACGGGGCCAAGCCGCAGGCCTCGTACGAGGACCAGCACTACAACCACGTCGATCTCGTCTCGATCGAGCCGGGCGTGCCCGAGGTCGTGGTGACGTGCGAGGGCACCGTGCGCACGGTCGACAACAACGGCGTGGTCGGCCCGAACTTCGGCCTCATGCCGCTGTGGTGCTTCCTGCGCCCGACCAAGTTGACCAAGCCCGGCCCCAAAGTGCGCCAGCTCCTTGCCGGGATCGAGGCCGACCGGTCCGATCTGCTGGGCTATCTGCACACTTTGTCCGGCGTCATCGGCGAACAGGTGGAATACGTCCCCGGCACCACCGATTCGCAGACCACCGCCGAACAGGCGCTCGGCGCTGGGAAGGGGGTGTGCCAGGATCACGCGCATATCTTCATCGCGGCGGGGCGCCTGCTCGACGTGCCGATGCGCTACGTCGGCGGCTACTTGCGGATGGACGGCCGCACCGAACAGGAAGCCGGGCACGGCTGGGCCGAAGCCCACGTTCCCGGGCTCGGCTGGGTGGGTTTCGACGTTTCCAACGCGATCTGCCCTGACGAGCGCTACATCCGCGTCGCGACGGGGTGCGACTATTCGGAGGCCGCGCCGGTCACTGGCATCGCCATGGGCGCGGGGGAAACCCGACTCGACGTTCACCTCTCGGTAGATGAGGATCGGGTAGGAATGCAGCAGCAGCAGTCCGCACAGGGCGGGCAGCAGCAGACCCAAGGCGGCTAGACCCTCACGGCATGGTGGGGTACGGGCGGCGCGGGTTTGCACGGGGTTTGACGTAGTACCATGACTTATTGTGTCGGCATGATGCTGGATCGCGGGCTCGTCCTGATGAGCGACACGCGTACCAATTCGGGCGTCGACAACATCTCGACCTTCCGCAAGATGGTCCACTGGGAGATCCCCGGCGAGCGCATCATCTCGGTCATGACGGCGGGCAACCTCGCCACAACCCAGGCGGTCATCAGCCAGCTCGAGGAGCGCACCAAGGCCCCGGCCGAGCGGCACAATTCGCTGCTGGAAGCGCCGACGATGTTCAAGGTGGCCTCGATCGTGGGCAACCTGCTGCAGGACATCATCGAGGAACGCGCCACCGATAACGGCCAGAAGGCGGCCGCCGGCACCTTCAGCGCCTCGATGATCGTCGCGGGCCAGATCAAGGGCATGGAGCCGCGCCTGTTCCTCATCTACCCCGAGGGCAACTTCATCGAGGCCAGCTTCGACACCCCGTTCTTCCAGATCGGCGAGACCAAGTACGGCCGCCCGATCCTGATCCGCGGCTACGACCGCGACATGAGCTTCGAGAGCGCGGTGAAGCTGATGACGGTGTCGTTCGATTCCACCCTCAAGGCGAACCTCTCGGTCGGCCTGCCGCTCGACCTGCTGGTGATCGAGCGCGACAACTTCGCCCCCCGGCACGAGCGTCGGATCGAGGCGTCGGACCCGTACTTCCAGTCGGTCTCCACCAGTTGGAGCGAGGCGCTGCGCAATGCGCTCGATGGCCTGCCGGATTACCGCATGGACCCGGCGCTGAAGGAAGTCTCCGGCTGAGTTTTTCCGAGGCGGACATGGCTTCACGGTTCGCGGCGGGGGCTTCGACAGGCTACGCCTGACCCTTCGACAGGCTCAGGGTGAGCGGGGGTAGTGTAAGCCTCCCAGTTCCGCTCAGGCTGAGCTTGTCGAAGCCCGCGCTGATGACGCATCCGAGGATCACACCAGCCACCACCGGCCGCTGCGGACGTCGCCAGACGCCCGCGACTGTGGCATATTGGTCTCCCGGACGCTGAATGCCCGGATGGCGCGCTTGTAGCAGGGCCGCCGTAAGCGAGAAAAAGCGCGCAATCCCGCCGTCTCGCGCCCCGCAGCGCCAGTCATCGTCCCGGCGTTGCCCTGCGCGATTGTGCGAACCCGGCCCGGTTGCGACATGAGCACCATATGGTTTTACGGGAGATGGCACATGGCCGAGTCTGACTCGCAGGAGATGGCGCAGAACGCGCGCAAGTACTGGTCGGCGGAAGGATATACCGATGGCGGCGTGATCCGCGAGGTGGATTATGCCTCGCAATCGGGCGGGCTCGACCCGATGTTCGCCGGCATCAAGATCGTCGATACCGACACTCACATCACCGAGGCGCCCGACCTGTTCACCAGCCGCGCCCCGGCCGGGTGGAAGGCGAAGATGCCGCGCGTGGAGCGCATCGACGGCACCGACCGCTGGTTCGTGGGCGACCGGGACTTCGGCACGCTGGGCGGCAACGTCATCCGTGCCGACAACAACAAGCTGCTCGGCCGCCTGGCCTTTCGCAAGCTGGAGGAAGCGCATCCGGGCGGTCACCAGATCAAGGAACGCCTGCAGGCGATGGACGACATGGGCGTCCATGCGCAAGTCTGCTACCAGAATTCGGGCGTGACGCAGGCCGGTTCGCTGATGAGCCTGGGCGATCCCGAACTGGCGCTGCGGATCGTGCAGATCTACAACGACGCCTCGGCCGAGTACCAGGAAGTGTCCGGCCAGCGCGTCTTCAACATGGCGCACCTGCCGTTCTGGGACAAGAAGGCGCTGGAAGCCGAAGCGCGGCGCTGCCACGACATCGGCCTCAAGGGCTTCGTCCTGCCCGACACGCCCGAGCGCGTGGGCGTGCCCAGCTTCAACTACGATCACTGGACCCCGTTCCTGGAGATGTGCGAGGCGACCGGGATGCCGCTCAACTTCCACCTCAACTCGGCGGTGGACCCCAATACGCTGACCTGGGAAGGCTTCCAGTTCGAGCAGACGCTGTCGGTGGTGGCGACGATGTTCTCGATCGGCAACGCGGCGACGCTGGGCAACTGGATGGTCTCCGGCCGCTTGGATCGCCACCCCAGGCTCAAGATCGGCCTGATCGAGAGCGGCGCGGGCTGGGTGCCTTTCGCGGTAGAGGCGCTGGAGCACCAGTTCCGCGAAATGCTGGCCGGCAAGCGCGACGTGCTCAGGAAGGAGCCCTGGGACTACTTCCGCGACCACTTCTTCTGCACCTTCTGGTTCGAGAAGATCGCGCCCAAGCATCTGCTGGAGATCATCGGCGTCGACAACGTCATGTTCGAAACCGACTTCCCGCACCCGACGTCGCTCTATCCCGGTGTGCAGGAGCACCTGAAGGACGTGCTGGGCGGCTACGATCACGCCACGCGCAAGAAAGTGCTGCAGGACAACGCGGTCAGGCTCTACAACCTGCCGTTCTGATCCCGCACGCGGTTCAGGGACAAAAAGGATGACAGCGGCGCCCCGATCCTATAGGGGCGCCGCTTCCTATCAGCGCGACTCAAAGCGAAAGCGAGTGCAACACATGAAACTGAACGACATCCGTGACAACGCCGGCGCCCGTCACCGCCGCATGCGCGTCGGCCGTGGCATCGGCTCGGGCAAGGGCAAGACCTCGGGCCGCGGCCAGAAGGGTGCCAAGGCACGCTCGGGCGTTTCGATCAACGGCTTCGAGGGCGGCCAGATGCCGCTCCACATGCGTCTGCCGAAGCGCGGCTTCTCGAACAAGAAGTTCGCCAAGGACTTCGCGGAAGTGAACCTGGGCCTCGTCCAGAAGTTCATCGATGCCGGCAAGCTCGACATCACCGGCGTGGTCGATCACGCGGCGCTCAAGGCCGTCGGCCTGGCCCGTGGCGGCAAGGACGGCGTGCGCCTCCTCGCCAAGGGTGAACTGACCGCCAAGGTCACCTTCAACGTTGCCGGCGCTTCGGCCGGTGCCGTTGCCGCGGTCGAGAAGGCCGGCGGTTCGGTGATCGTTCCCGCCAAGGAAGAGGCTGCGGCCTAAGTTCCGGCGCGACACGCGAAGGCATAAGGGAGAGGGCGGGCGCCGGGCGCTTCGCCCTCTCTTGCTGTCGGGTTCCCACGATAAAGTGATGCCCGCACGGCACACCGGGGACGATTCGTGCAGCGCGGGTCTTCCAGACCTCGTCCCAATGTCTATATGGCCAGTTTCCTTCCCGGGTTCGACAAGGCAGGCATGAGCCGCTAAGGGCGAGTCCGATCAGATTCTTCGAGGCTTTTTAGAACGTCATGGCTTCACGCGCCGACAACATCGCCAGCACGCTCAGCCTGGCCAACTTCTCCAAGGCCACCGAGCTTAAGAACCGCATCTGGTTCACCATCGGCGCGCTCATCGTGTTCCGCTTTTTGAGCTTCGTGCCGCTGCCGGGTGTGAACCCGGTCGCGCTGCGCGATCTCTATCTGCAGACGCAGGGCGGCATCCTTGACCTGTTCAACACGTTCTCGGGCGGTTCGCTCTCGCGCATGAGCCTGATCGCGCTCGGCGTGATGCCGTACATCACCGCCTCGATCGTGGTGCAGTTGGCCGCTTCGCTCCATCCGGCGCTCGTCGCGCTGAAGAAGGAAGGCGAGGCCGGGCGCAAGAAGCTCAACCAGTACACCCGCTACGGCACCGTGCTGCTGTGCATCGTGCAGGGCTACGCGATCGCCACCGGTCTCGAGGCGCTTTCGACCTCGCGCGGTCTCGGCGCCGTGGTCGACCCGGGCATCCCGTTCCGCGTCGGCGCGGTGATCTCGCTGATCGGCGGCACCATGTTCCTGCTGTGGCTGGGTGAGCAGATCACCTCGCGCGGGATCGGCAACGGCGTCTCGCTCATCATCATGGCGGGTATCGTCGCGCAGATGCCGACGTTCGCCAGCAACCTGGGATCGGCCTATTCGGCGGGCGACACCGGTTCGATCCTCATCATCGCGCTGATCGCGCTGGTGATCGCGATGATCCTGATGATCTGCTTCATGGAACGCGCCACGCGCCGCCTGCTGATCCAGTATCCCAAGCGCGCCACCCAGCGCGGCATGATGCAGGCCGACCGCAGCCACCTGCCGCTCAAGCTGAACACTGCCGGCGTCATCCCGCCGATCTTCGCCAGCTCGCTGCTGCTGCTGCCGCTGACGATCAGCCAGTTCGCCGGCAAGTCGCTGAGCCCCGAATCGACGATGGGCAAGATCGTGGTCTCGCTCAACCAGTACCTGGGCCACGGCAAGCCGCTCTACATGCTGCTCTACGCGGCCGGCATCGTGTTCTTCTGCTTCTTCTACACCGCCGTCGTCTTCAATCCGGAGGAAACCTCGGAAAACCTGAAGAAGAACGGTGGCTTCATCCCCGGCATCCGCCCGGGCAAGAACACTGCGACCTATCTGGACTACGTGCTGACCCGTATCACGGTGATCGGCGCCGCCTATCTGGTGATCGTCTGCACGGTTCCGGAATACTTCCTGTCGATGACGGGCTTGCCGCTGCTGTTCATGGGTGGCACGAGTCTGCTGATCGTCGTCAACGTCACGGTCGATACGATCACGCAGATCCAGTCGCACCTGCTGGCGCACCAGTACGGCGACCTTATCAAGAAGGCCAAGCTGAAAGGCCGCATGCGCTGAGCGCGTGCGACCAGGGATAACTGAGGGGGACTTAGGGCGTGAATATCATCCTTCTGGGGCCGCCGGGGGCGGGCAAGGGCACCCAGGCGCAGCGTCTGGTCGAGAAGCACGGCATGCGCCAGCTTTCGACCGGCGACATGCTCCGCGCCGCCGTGAAGGCGGGGACGCCGACCGGGCTCGAAGCCAAGGCGGTCATGGAACGCGGCGAACTGGTTTCGGACGCGATCGTCTCGGCGCTGATCGGTGACGAACTCGACGCGATGGGGCCGGACACCGGCGCCATCTTCGACGGCTATCCGCGTACCGAGGCGCAGGCCGAATCGCTCGACGCGATCCTCGATGCGCGCGGTCGCAAGCTCGATCACGTCGTCGAGCTGGAAGTGAACGAGGACGCGCTGGTAGAGCGCATCACCGGCCGCTTCACTTGCGCGACCTGCGGCAAGGGCTACCACGACACGTTCGAGAAGCCCCATGTCGAGGGCACCTGCGACAAGTGCGGTGGCCACGAATTCAAGCGCCGTCCCGACGACAATGCCGAAACCGTGCGCACCCGCATGGCCGAATACCGCGCCAAGACCGCACCGATCCTGCCGGTCTACGAAGCGCGCGGGATCGTCGCCAAGGTCGACGGCATGGCCGACATGGACGAGGTGACCACGGCGATCGAGGCGATCCTCAAGGGATAGCCTCACTCATTCGCCGCGCGCGTACGAACGAAACGGCCCAGGGCAGCATTGCGCCGCCCTGGGCCGTTTCGTTTCGCGCCGCGATCTGGCATGGATGCCATGCAGGCATTGACGGGGCGGTCGCGGTCCGCTCAGGGGGCATCCTTATGAAGTCTATCGCATTCGCGCTGGCGGTTGCTGGCATGGCGCTGGTGCCCACGTTCGCACCCTCTCCGGCACGGGCCAACGTCGCGCAAGTCGCGGCCGGCGGCTTCGTCGTGCGGCATGTGGCGCAAGTCTCCGCCACGCCGGAGGAGACCTGGGCGGTGCTGGTCAAGCCTTCGGTCTGGTGGGATTCCGACCACACCTGGTCGGGCGACGCCGCCAACCTCTCGCTCGACGCGCGGGCGGGCGGGTGCTTCTGCGAGATACTACCCAACGAAGCCTCGCCCAAGGCCTCGCCGCGCGGCGGGGTCGAGCACATGCGCGTCATCTACGTGGAGCGTGGGCGGGCACTGCGCATGGCCGGCGCGCTCGGGCCGCTGCAGGCCGATGCGGCGACGGGCACGCTGACGGTGCAGCTCAAGCCGGACGGCAAGGGCGGCACGCAGCTCTTGCTGGAATATGTCGTCGGTGGCTTCACCCGCACGCCTTTCGAAAAGCTGGCGCCGGCGGTGGACGCCATGCTGGCGGGGCAGGTCAAGCGCCTGACCGGAAAGCTGGGCGGCGCCTTCGCGGAGGCGTTCCCGGCGATCGAGCCGGGTTCCGAAGCGACCTTGCCGCCGGCGGAGCCGGAGCCTGCCGGCCAGCCCGAGCCGGCGGCACCCGCCGAAGACGGCGTGGTGCCGCTCGCCGACCAGCCGCCAGCGGCGCAGGGCGCGCTGGTCGGGCGCTGAGTGTCCGCATCCGGGACGGTTTGCGAGGGCGAAAGCGCCGGATGTCGCGCGCTTTGACTGCGGGCGGGATTTGCGTTAAACATGCGTCACAGGCTCAGCGCAGGCCTCGCCGGTTCGGCGGGGTTTGGCGACTTGTCAACGCCCCGGGCGTTGACTCCGCTCGCGAATCATTCTAAGCGCGCCCTTCACTCGACACCAAACGCAAATCCGGAAGGCCAATATCGCGTGTTTCAGGCATCGCGAGTAACGCCAACCGGACATTTCGCGTTTGACCCGCCCGAGTGTTTTCGCGTTGAGATAGGGATGCGCCTTTGCATCCCTGTGGAGCTGGAGATTTAACAAGTGGCTCGTATTGCCGGGGTCAACCTCCCCACCAACAAGCGCGTGATCATCGCGCTGACCTACATCCATGGTATCGGCCGCACCAAGGCCCTCGAGATCGCCGACAAGCTCGGCATCGACCATACCCGCCGTATCCAGGACCTGTCGGACGCCGAAGTCCTGCAGATCCGTGAGACCATCGACGCCGATCACACCGTGGAAGGCGACCTTCGTCGCGAGACCGCGATGAACATCAAGCGCCTGATGGACCTCGCCTGCTATCGTGGCCTGCGTCATCGCAAGGGCCTGCCGGTTCGTGGCCAGCGCACGCACACCAATGCGCGCACCCGCAAGGGCAAGGCCAAGCCGATCGCCGGCAAGAAGAAGTAAGCCTGACGGGGCGGTATCCGCCCCTCGGTTTTTTCCCTTAGCGATTTATCGATAGGATACACGAACATGGCACGCGAACCCCAGCGCATTAAGCGCCGCGAGCGCAAGAACATCACGAGCGGCATCGCTCATGTGAACGCAAGCTTCAACAACACCATGGTGACCATCACCGACGCCCAGGGCAACGCGATCTCGTGGTCCTCGGCCGGCATGATGGGCTTCAAGGGCAGCCGCAAGTCGACCCCGTACGCCGCGCAGGTGGCCGCGGACGACGCCGGCAAGAAGGCCGCCGAGCACGGCGTCCGCACCCTCGAAGTCGAAGTCAAGGGCCCGGGTTCGGGCCGCGAGAGCGCTCTTCGCGCCCTCCAGGCCGTGGGCTTCACGATTACCTCGATCCGCGACGTCACGCCGATTCCGCATAACGGCGTGCGTCCCTCGAAGCGCCGCCGCGTCTGATCGAGCTAATGCGGGCGGTGACCGGTCACCGCCCGTCTTCGGAACGTCCCGGGCCTCTCCACCAGGCCTTCGGGGCGCAACCGCCATCACTCCCAGGGGAAGTCCATGACTGTCAACATCAAGAACTGGCAGGAACTCAAGAAGCCGAACAGCCTTGAGATCAAGCCGGGACCAGACCCCAAGCTGAAGGCGACCTTCGTCGCCGAACCTCTCGAGCGCGGCTTCGGCCTGACGCTCGGCAACGCGCTGCGTCGCGTGCTGCTGTCCTCGCTGCAGGGTGCGGCGATCACCTCGATCAAGATCGAGAACGTGCTCCACGAATTCTCGTCGCTCGCCGGCGTGCGTGAGGACGTCACGGACATCGTCCTGAACGTCAAGCAGATCGCACTCAAGATGCAGGGCGACGGTCCGAAGCGCCTCCAGCTTTCGGCCACCGGCCCCGCCGCCGTCACCGCCGGTGACATCGCGGTTTCGGGTGACATCGAGGTCATGAACAAGGACCTCGTGATCTGCCACCTCGACGATGGTGCGACGCTCAACATGGAGCTGACCGCCGACTCGGGCAAGGGTTACGTCCCCGCCGTGTCGAACCGTCCGGTCGACGCGCCGATCGGCCTGATTCCGGTCGACTCGCTCTACTCGCCGGTTCGCCAGGTGAGCTACAAGGTCGAGAACGCCCGCATCGGCCAGGAACTGGACTTCGACAAGCTCAACCTGACGGTCGAGACCGACGGCACCGTGACCCCTGAAGATGCCGTGGCTTATGCCGCACGCATCCTGCAGGACCAGCTGGCGCTGTTCGTCCACTTCGAAGACATCGCCCCGGTTGGCGCCTCGCCGATGATCGGCGTGGCTGTCGGCGGCGCGGCGGCTTCGGAAGAGAGCGACACCAACCAGCTCAACCGCTACCTTCTCAAGAAGGTGGACGAGCTGGAACTGTCGGTCCGTTCGGCCAACTGCCTCAAGAACGACAACATCATCTATATCGGCGACCTGGTCCAGAAGACCGAAGCCGAGATGCTGCGCACGCCGAACTTCGGCCGCAAGTCGCTCAACGAGATCAAGGAAGTCCTGTCCTCGATGGGTCTGCGCCTCGGCATGGACATCCCGGGCTGGCCGCCCGAGAACATCGAAGAGATGGCCAAGAAGCTCGAGCAGGAACTGCTCGGCTGATCGGACCTTCCGGTTTCGAAATGAAGAGGGCCTCGCGGGTGACTGCGGGGCCTTTTTCTTTGGGCCGTTGGGAACAGGTAAACATTGGATCGAATTATCTTTCGTCATTGCGAGCGCAGCGAAGCAACCCAGAGCGGCGTAGAACGAACTGCCCTGGGTTGCTTCGCTGCGCTCGCAATGACGATTTAAGGTGGACGTCGCTCCCCACCGGCACGCGAGGATGGATGCCCCTTGACTCCCGCCCCGTTTTCGTATTGAGGGCGCGCTTCACACATACGTGAACAGGCTTTGGGCGATGGTCTAACCACATCGCCCGTCAGGCAGTACCTTGAACGGCTGCCTGACGAACGGAGTAAAGAATATGCGTCACAAGATGGGCGGCCGCAAGCTGCAGCGCAAGTCCGGCCACCGCGCGGCCCTGCTGCGCAACCTGGCCGCAGCGCTGATCAAGCACGAGCAGATCCAGACCACCACGCCGAAGGCGAAGGAACTGCGTCCCTACATCGAGAAGCTGATCACGCTCGCGAAGAAGGGCGGCCTTTCGAACCGTCGTCTCGCGCACGCGCGCATTCTCGACGAAGCGCAGGAAAAGAAGCTGTTCGAAGTCCTCGCCGAGCGCTTCGCCGGTCGCGAGGGTGGCTACACCCGCATCATCAAGGCCGGCTACCGCGCTTCGGACGCCGCTCCGATCGCGATCATCGAGCTGGTCGACCGCGACGTCGATGCCAAGGGCCAGGACTCGGGCCCGGTGCACACCGACGCCGAGGAATTCGCCGAGGCGTAAGCCACGGCGCCCTGACGGGACAAGAGAGCGGTCGCGGACTTCGGTTCGCGGCCGTTTTTCGTTGGCGCGGCGATATTCCCCGAGAACGCGCATGTGCTGGAGCGCGATGACGAAGGGTGGGTTCACTCCGAAGTCATCCCGGGCTAGGAATGTCGCCGAGAAACCGGGAAGCGAGGATGCGAGCGTGAACAGGCTGCGGGTATCGGCGGGGCCCTTCAAACCCTGGGCGATGCGCCTTGCCGTGTCAGTGCTCTTGCTGTCCGGGCTCGATGCCCCCATCAAGGCGGGAGACATGCCCCAGATCAGCTATCCCCAGACCCGCCGCGACGCCGTCGTCGAGACTCACTTCGGCGAGGCGATCGCCGATCCCTACCGCTGGCTGGAGGAGGACGTCCGCCATGCCCCGGAGGTCGCCGACTGGGTCGCCCGCGAAAACGCGGTGACAGAGGGCTACCTCGCCGGCCTGCCGCAGCGCGAGCGGTTACAGCGCCGCATCCGCGCCTTCATGGACTACGAGCGGTTCGGCATCCCGGTGAAGGCCGGGGGCAGCTACTTCTACACGCGCAACACCGGGCTGCAGAACCAGGCGCAGCTGTTCGTGCGCAAGGGGCTGGGCGGGACGCCGAGGCTGCTGCTCGATCCCAATGCCTGGGCGGCCGACGGCGCCACCGCGCTCGACGCCTGGGAGCCCTCGCAGAAGGGCCGCTACCTGCTCTACAGCGTGCAGGACGGCGGCAGCGACTGGCGCATCCTGCGGGTTATCGACGTGCGGACCGGAGAGCGGCTCGATGACGAGATCCGCTGGGCCAAGTTCACCGCGCTGGCCTGGGTGGGCGAGGAGGGGTTCCTCTATTCGCGCTTCCCCGCGCCGAAGGAGGGCGCGGCGTTCCAGTCGCTGAACTACGACCAGGCGGTCTATTTCCATCGCCTCGGCACGCCGCAGGACGCGGACGAACTGGTCTATGCGACGCCGGGCCACCCCGATTACGGGCACGTCGCCGAAGTGACGCAGGATGGCCGGCTGGCGCTCGTCACCAGCCATGTCGGCACGGATGCGCGCTACGAGGTGCGGGTGATCGACCTCGCCAGGCGCAGCCGCGAGGGCTGGAAGGCGGTGCCGCTCGTCTCGGGCTTCACCGACGACTGGAAGCTGGTCGAGGGGTCGGGACAGAAGCTGTGGTACGTCACCAACTGGAACGCGCCGCGCTATCGCCTGGTCGGCATCGATCTTGCCGCGCCGAGCCCGGAATGGACCGAGATCGTCGCCGAGCGGGAGGATATCCTGGAGCGTGCGGGGATCGTCGGCGACCGGCTGGTGCTCAACTACATGCGCGATGCGGCGAGCCATGCGGAGATTCTCGCGCTCGATGGCAGCACCGGCAAGACGCTGACGCTGAACGGCATCGGCACCGCCTCGGGCTTTCGCGGACGGCCGGGCGATCCGGAAACGTTCTACGCCTTCACCAGCTTCAACTGCCCGGCCTCGATCTACCGGATGGACCTGGCGACTGGCGCGACCATGCCGTTCGCGACCCCGAAGATGTGCTATGATCCGGGGGCCTACGTGGTCGAGCAGCGCTTCTTCACCTCGAAGGACGGCACCCGCATTCCGATGTTCGTCGTGCGCAGCCGCGCGGTTGCCAAGGCGAAGCTGCCGGTGCCGACGCTGCTCTACGGCTACGGCGGTTTCGACGTCTCGCTGACGCCGGGCTTCTCCGCCACGCGCATGGCCTGGCTGGAGGCCGGCGGGGCCTTCGCGCTCGCCAACTTGCGCGGCGGGGGCGAGTACGGGCGCGAGTGGCACGATGCCGGGCGGCGCGAGAACAAGCAGAACGTCTTCGACGATTTCATCGCGGCGGGCGAGTTCCTCGTCAGCGAGGGCATCGCCAGGAAGGACGGCCTTGCCATCCAGGGCGGCTCCAACGGCGGGCTGCTGGTGGGGGCGGTGGTGAACCAGCGTCCGGACCTGTTCGCGGCGGCCGTGGCGCAAGTGGGCGTGATGGACATGCTGCGCTTCGACCGGTTCACTGCCGGGCGCTACTGGGTGGACGACTACGGCCATCCCGATCGCGAGGCGGACTTCAAGGTGCTGCGCGGCTATTCGCCCTACCACAACATCCGTGAGGGCGCGGCCTATCCCGCGATCCTGGTGACGACCGCCGATACCGACGACCGCGTGGTGCCGGGGCATTCGTTCAAGTACGCGGCGGCGCTGCAGCACGCCGATCTGGGCGCGCGGCCGCGCCTGATCCGGATCGAGACGCGCGCCGGCCATGGCTCTGGCAAGCCCACCGACAAGGCGATCGAGGAAGGCGCGGACATCCTCGCGTTCCTGGCGCAGTGGACCGGGCTGCAACTGCCGGTCGAGGGCACCATCGCGCATGCCGGCGATGCGGACCCCGTCGCGACGCCGTGAACCGGTTCATGCGCACGACAGCATGAGCGGGCTATCGGGGAATGATTGGGCGGCGCGAACCGTGCGCGCCGGATAGGGCTCTTTTGCCGATGCAGATTTTCCGTTCGCGTGTCGCCGTCTCGCTTGCCGCCCTGGCGGTGTTCTCGGTCAGCGCCTCGCCGGTGCTTGCGCGGGGGCGTGACGACTGGCGGCCCCATCGCCATTACCGGGGCGGCGGGATCAGCGGCGGGGATCTCCTCGCCGGGCTGCTGGTGGTCGGCGGCATCGCCGCGATCGCCAGTGCGGCCAGCAAGAACAGCTCCGACGATCGGGCGAGCGGGCAGGCGGACGAGCCGGAGCCCTATCGCTATCCGGGCGGACCCGAGGCGGGCGGCGATGCCGGCTACGGCGATGCCCCCGCAGGCGAGGGACCGGCGAGCTATCCCGGCGGCCCGGCGGTACAGGGCAGCTTCGGCGCCGCCGTCGATGCCTGCTCGGCCGAACTGGAGCGTGGCGGCAAGGCGGTCGATTCGGTCGATTCGGTCCGCCGCATGGGCGAGCGCTACAGCGTCGACGGGCGGTTGCAGGACGGCCGCCCCTACGCCTGCAGCGTCGACGAGACCGGCCATATCCGTTCGGTCGCGGTCGATGGCCACGGCATGATCTGACGATCGGCGCCGGCGCCCGAACGCCGGCGCGGTATTGCAGGCCCATCCGCCGGCCTGTCATTGCACCGCAGAAGCTTTTCCTGAATATCGACTCTCTGTTTGAAATATCGAACGCAGCAGAGAGGAACCGGGAAGAGTGAGCACTGAGGCCCCCTCCGCGGCCGACGCGGATTCGCAACTTCCTGCCGATGCGCGCACTTTCGCGCAGCTGCTGCGCGCCGTCGCCGCAGCTTATGGCGATGCCGCCGCGGTGACGTTGGAGGAGGGCGGGGACGTCCTCGCCTCGGTGACCTACCGGGAACTGGAGGCGCGCTCGGCGGTGATCGCGCGCGGATTGCTGGCGCGCGGGATCGGCAAGGGCGCGCGGGTCGGCTTCATCCACGGCAATGGTCCCGCCTTCGCGGTGATGCTGGCCGCCGTCAGCCGGATCGGCGCGGTGGCGGTGCCGATCAGCACGATGATCCGGGGCAATGAACTGGTGCGGGTACTGCGCCAGTCCGACGTGCAGGGGCTGGTGCTCCAGCGCACGCTGCTGGGCAAGGACTACGTCGCCCGCATCGGCGAGGCGCTTCCCGAGCTGGAGGGGCAGCAGGGCGGCCGGCTGCGCCTCACGCGCGCGCCATACTTGCGCTGGATCGTCTCGGACGCGGAGGGACTGCCCGAAGCGATCGGCGGCCCCGCCTTCCTCACCGAGGCCGCCGCCAGCGTCGGCGAGGATCTGCTGCGCGAGGTGGAGGCCGAAGTCCACCCGACCGACCAGATGGTGGAGATCTACACGTCCGGCTCGATGGCGCTGCCCAAGGGCGTGCGCCATGCCCATGGGCCGGTCTGCTTCCGCAGCCACACGATGCGCGAGATGATGGGCCACGTCCCCGGCAAGCGGGTCGCCTGCATCCTGCCGATGTTCTGGGTGGGCGGGCTGATGATGTACCTCATCCCCGGCCTGGAGGCGGGGGCGACGGTGGTGTGCAGCGAGAGGACGCTGTCGAACAGCCGCTTCGCCATGGGATCGGTGCCCGCCGAGGAAGACCTTGCGGCGATGCGCGGGCCCCGGCCGTGGTGGGGGCTGGGCATGAGCGAGACGCTGGGCCCCTATTCCTGGGGCGACGACTTTCGCGCGCCGGGGCGGCCGGTCTGCGCGCCGATGGACCATTTCGCGCCGGGCTACGAGATCCGCATCGCCGATGCCGGGGATCGCCCCGTCGCGGCGGGCGAGGTCGGCGAGATGCAGGTGCGCGGCTATCCGCTCGCCAGCGCGCTGCACAAGATCGAGCGGGCCGAGCATTTCACGCCCGACGGCTATTATCGCACCGGCGACATGTGCCTGGTGGAGGAGCGGGCGCAAGGCCGCCGCATCCACTTCGTCGGGCGCGGCGGGGACATGCTCAAGGTCTCGGGCTCCAACGTCTCGCCGGCGGAAGTCGAGATGGAACTGCAGGCGCTCGACGGCGTCCACAGCGCCTACGTCGTTGGCATTCCCGACCGCGAGCGGGGCGCGCTGCTGGTGGCGGCGGTGGTCGCGCGCGGCGATGCCGTGCTGGACTTCACGGCGATCGAGGCGGAGCTGCGCCGCCGCCTGTCCAGCTACAAGGTGCCGCGCGCCTATGTCGCGATCACGCGCGAGGACGTGCCGCTGCTGCACTCCAACAAGGTATCGCGCCGCGAGCTGGCTGGAATGATGGAGGCACGGCTCAGGCCGGGTGCAAGTTCGCGTCAATGAACAGCCGTGTCTATTGACGAACGGGGGGATTTGCCAATAGGCCGGTCGCGTTCGAAATATCGAAAGCTGCCATGTCGCGTTCCTCCCCCGGTGTCGCCCGCGTGGCGGCCATCCTCAACTTCATCGCCGACCATCCCGGACAGGCGTTCGCGCTGACCGATCTCGTGCGCGCGCTCAAGCTCAGCCGGGCGACCTGCCATGCGCTGCTGACCGGCCTGGTGGACGTCGGCTACCTCTACCGCACCACCGACAAGACTTATGTGCTGGGCCCGGCGCTGGCGAGCATCGGGCGGACGGCGGCGGCGCATTTCTCGCCGCTGCAGGTCGCGCAGCCCGAGATGCGCAGCCTTGCTGACGAATTCGACGTGGTCTGCGGCGCCTATTTCCTCGAAGGCGACGTCATTCACCTGCGCGAGCGCGCCGCCTCGCTCAGCCACATCGGCTATCCGGTGCCGCTGGGCACGCGCATGCCGCTGCGCTGGATCCAGGCGATCACCTTCTTCGCCCGCTCCGCCCGCGATGCCGACGCCTGGCTCGGGCGCGCCGACCCGCCGCTGGGCGACGAGCAGCTTGGCCTGTTCCGCGCCGGTATCGCGTTCGTCAGGACGCATGGCTACCTGGCCCTGCTGCGCCGTCCCGGCAGCGAGGAAGGCGAGGCGGGCGTGCGCGTGGGCACCGAGGATCCGCCGGTGCTGCCGCTGGTCGAGGTCGACGCCGCGCGCGTTCATCCGCTGGTGGCGCTGATGGCGCCGATCTACGACAGCCGCGACCGCGTGGTCATGGTGCTGGTCATGGCCGGTTTCCACGGCGCGATGACCGGCGCATCGGTCGCCGAGGCCGGTGGCCGGCTGGCGGAAGCCTGCGCGCGCATCTCCGGCTTCCTCGCCGGGAGCGGCGACGCGGACTGACCGCGCTTCACTGAACGGGCTTGAACGAACGCCCCCGGAGCGACGCATGGCGTTCCGGGGGCTTCGTCGTGCCCGTGGTCCTGATTTGACTGGGCCTGACTTGACCGGACCTGCTCTTTCGGCATATCAAATATAACGAAAATAAATTCGCGATTCCGAATATTCTTAGATGGGATCGCAAGGCGGGAGAGAGGGATTGTCGCAAGTCATCGTCGCGCCCGAGACGCGGGATCTCGAGGAACTGGCCGGCCGGTTGCGGCACTGGCTTTCGGGGCGGCTGCCGGGGGCCACGGCGATCACCGTGGCCAACCTCGCCTATCCGCGCGGTGCCGGGCAGAGCCACGAGACGGTGCTGTTCGACGCGCATTGGCATGAACGGGGGCGCGATCGGACGCAGGGCTGCGCGGTGCGGATCAAGCCACGGGCGTTCACGGTGTTTCCGGACAATCTCTTCGACGAACAGCATGCGATCATGAAGCTCCTGTCCGAGGACGGCGGCGTGCGCGTCGCCCGGCCGCTGTGGTTCGAGGAGGATCCGGCGGTGCTGGGCAACGCGTTCTTCGTGATGGAACGCAAGCAGGGGCGGGTGCCGGTATCGATCCCGCCCTACGCTCGCGAGGGGTGGCTGCACGATGCCTCGCCAGAGCAGCGGCGCAGGCTGTGGCACGGCGCGGTGGAGCAGCTTGCGGCGATCCAGCGGGTGCCGGCGGCGCGGGCGGGGTTTCTCGCCGGACAAGGCGCGGCGCAGCGCGGGCTGGCGCAGGAATGGGACAAGTACCAGCGCTTCACCGCCTGGCTCGAGGAGGCGGGGCCGCAGCCGGTGCTGCGCGACGCGCTGGCGCGGCTTGAGGCGCAGTGGCCCGCGCATGACCCGGAAGGCATCGTCTGGGGTGACGCGCGGATCGGCAACATGATGTTCGGGGCGGACTTCCAGGTCATCGCGGTGATGGACTGGGAGCAGCCTTCGCTGGGCGGCGCGCTGCACGACCTCGCGTGGTTCTGCACGCTGTCCGAGACGATGCATGGCCGCAGTTCCACGCACGGCGCCTATCTGGAGGGCATGGGCACGCGCGAGGAGACGATCGCGCTGTGGGAGCGGATCAGCGGCAAGTCCGCCGATGGCCTTGCCTGGTACGAGGAATTCACTCACTTCAAGATGACTTGCACCGGCGTCCGGCTCGGCCAGTTGCGCGGTACGCCGATGATGGACGAGGCGGCGATGCGGCGGCGGCTCAAGGTCGCCTGAAGGGCTCCGGCAGGGGGTATTGGCGGGGGCGGGGTCAGCTTTCCCCGCGATGCGCCGGCAGGCCCAGCGACCAGTGGATCGCCGCGCCGCGCAGGGCGAAGCCGGCGGCCACCGCGATCGCCCAGGTCAGTCCGGCCGACAGCCCCAGCGCGATTCCTCCGGCGGCGATCCCGGCGGCGAGCGCGGCCGCGGTGACGTAGAGTTCGGGGCGCATCAGGATCGAGGGCTGGCCCGCCAGCACATCGCGCACGATGCCGCCGATGCAGCCGGTGATGACGCCCATCAGCATCGCGGGCACCGGGGGAACGCCCCAGTGCAGCGCCTTGATCGTGCCGAACACGGCATAGACCGCAAGGCCCAGCGCGTCGGCCCACTCCAGCAGGTGCCCCCGCCACCAGCGCACCGGGGTGAACCATGCCAGCAGCGCCACGCCCAGGCACACCGGCGCGACCAGCGGATCGCGCACCCAGAACACCGGCGCCCCGATCAGCAGGTCGCGCAGCGAGCCACCACCGACGCCGGTTATCAGCGAGAAGAACGCGACCGTCACCAGCGTCTGCCGCATCCGCGCCGCGGACAGCGCTCCCGTCAGCGCGAACACCGCGACGCCGACGAGGTCCAGGACGGGGGGCAGGGCAGGGGCGAGCGGTGTCATGGCACGGCCCTTAGCATAGGCGTCGATGCCTGGCCCAATGGCATTTCATGGGGCTCGAAAGGTCAGGAAGCGGGTTTGCGGATGCGCTTGCGCGGCAGGCGATGCCTATGCCGGTTTCGGTCACTTGCCGGAGGCGCCGCCGTTGCATCGAGGTACCGCCAGGTGTCGTCCAGGTGCCGTTGAGTGCCGCTGAGTGCCGCTCGGGATCACGGTTTCATCACCACCCGGCCGAACGGATGGCCCTCTGCCACGAAGCGGTGGGCTTCGACCGCCTCGTCCAGCGCGAAGCTGCGTTCGATCGGCATGACGAGTTCGCCGCTCGCCACTTTCGCGAAAAGGTCGGCCAGCAGGGCGTGGACGCGCGGGGTATGCATGTCGCGCCCGAAAGAAATTCCGTTTATCTGCATGGCCTTGCGGATCATCTCGAAGAACCCGAAGCTTGGCAGCGTGCCTTCCGCCGCGCCCACCACCGCATAGCGCCCATGCCCGCGCAGCGCCTCGACCAGCGCGTCCTTGCCCTTGCCCCCGGCGAGATCGAGCACGAGGTCGACCCCCTTGCCTCCGGTGATCTCCCGGCAGCGCTCGGCGATATTTTCGCCATGATAATCAATGCCATACGCCATGCCCAGCGGGGCGATCCGGGCCAGGCGCGCTGCCGAAGACGCGGTGCCGATCACCGCCGCGCCGGCCGCCGCGGCCAGTTGCACGGCAGCCAGCCCCACCCCGCCGGCCGCGCCCTGCACCAGCACCGTCTCGCCGGAAACCAGCCCGCCATAAGTGAACAAGGCATCCCAGGCGGTCCCGAAGGCGATCGGAACGACGGCCGCCAGGGCCATGTCCATGCCCTCGGGAACCGGGTAGGCATAGGCTTCCGGCACCGCGAAAAGCTCGGCGTGGCTGCCGCTCCAGTTGAAGCCGACGACGCGGTCTCCGGGCCCGAACCGGGTCACTTCCGGGCCGACCGCCGCGACGATTCCGGCCGCCTGATAGCCCGGCACCAGGGGCGTGCGGGCCGGCGGAGTGTGGATCCGGTTGAGCAGGTCGCCGCCCTCGATCGAGATCACCTCGACGCGGATGAGCACGGTCTTCGGGCCGACCTCGGGCTCGGGCAACTCGCCGACCTGCATGACGTCGGGGCCGCCGTTCTCGGTGTACCACACTGCCTTCATCGCACTCTCCCGTGTTTCGGCCTATCCCTGCCAGCAGAACGGCAAGTCCCGCATCTGGTCAATCGGAGAGGGGTGCCCCTGCGCACCGGTCACGGCGTGAAGCGAAGGTAGCCCATGATCCGGCCGCCATGGTGCCGGTCGGTCCAGGGGGAGAGCGGATCGACCTCGTCCGCACCGATCGAAGTGCCCGAGTAGCGCAGGCCCACCGCGATCTTCCCTTCGGCATATTCGGCGCCGACATGGTGGTCGAGGTAATCGCCGCCAGGCCGCAGCCGCGCCGCGCGCGCATCGCCGCGGGAACTGCCGCTGGTGTGGCCGAGACCGCCGTAGATCGTGATCGGCGTTCCGGGAATCCCGGCCGAAAGCTGCGCGTCGAGATAGAGGTTGCTGCCGCCGATGGCGTCCTGCGCAGGGGCGAACGCCGCGCCCACGACCAGTTGCGCCGGCCCGAGCGTTCGCGCCACTTCGCCGGTGATCTCGGCGTAGCTCGTCCCCGCCCGGCCCACGAAGACCTGGGCGCGGACCCCGGCGGTGAAGTCCCAGCCACCGTGTCGCAGGGTATAACGGGGCGCCACGGCAATGCCGATATCGGCGCCGCCGTGCCGCGCGCTGTCCCGCAGCGAGACCGCGCCGACGTCCAGCGCGAGGTCGTAACTCACCGGAATCGAAACCGAAGCTGCAAGCGCTGGCTTGCCGGAACTGCCGCTCAGGCCCCGCTCGCGGTGGTCGGTTTCGACCTCCAGCAAGAACGAAGGTGCCGGCTGTGCCAGCGCGGGCGAGGCAATGAAGACGAGGCCGCCGCAAGTCGCGGCGGCCAGGCACGGAAATCGTATCATCGTATCGGCGGCGATGCGTCAGTTCGCGGCGAAGTGGTGCGCGGCATCGATCGCGGCCAGGGCCTGCGGGCGGTCTTCCGCCGCCGTCGCCGCCAGGTGAGCGCCGATGGCGGACCGCTTGTCCTCGACGAGGTCGGCAAGCTGGCCCTTGCGGCTGCGGCAGTCACCCGGCAACTGGCGGGTGAAGGTTTCCTGCCGGGGAAGCGCGGCGACAAGCTGATGGCTGCCGTCGGCGATCACCCGTTCGACCGTGACGGTGGCGGTCATGATGCAGCGCTGGGTGCTCTGGCGGGCCGGAGGAGAGATGCCGATGGTGCGGGTGCTGGTCGTGACCCTGGCGCGGTAATCGACCTTGTAGGCATTGCTGCGATGCTCGAGATCGACGCTGTGAACGGGCAGGGGGGCAGCCGCAGCGAGGGTTGCTGCGGCAAGGGTAACGGTGGCGGCGATCAGGCTCATGGTATCTCCCTCGGCGTAATTGCCTATAAAATAGGCAAATGTGCACAATGATTGTGCATGACCGAGGTAGGGGTCAATTGCTTCCCGATTGTTTCCCGAGCGTGATTATATCACCGGCCGACCGTGATGGATGCCGTCCCATCGGCCCATACGGGCAGGTAGAGTCCTTGGCCGGCAGCCCGGATCCTGCCGGTACGGGTACGGGTGACCCTCGCATTGATGAGCAGGTCACCTTCGCGCTTGTCCTCGATGGCGCGATCGATCTTGCCCAGCAATTCCGCATAGTCCTTCTCGAAATTCTGGGCGAGGGCCTGGGCGATGGTCGCGCTCATGCCCGGCGTATTGGCGAGGCGCAGGATCAGGTCGCCGCCCTTCATGTCGGTGGTGCCGGTCACCTCGAACCCGTCGAAGCGAATCTGGCGCGAGTTTTCGGCATTGACCGGTGTCCCCGTCATCCAGACCGTTCCCCTGGTGGCTCCGAGCCGGTTGGCGGCATCGCGCGCGGTGAAGGTGACGCCAACGGCGATGCGGCCGCCGGTCGTGCCGTAGACATCGACCTCGTGAAAACGGGCCAGCACCGGCCCTACGCCCGGCACCGCGAAGGAGCGGGCCGAGCGCTTCTGCAGGGCGCGGGCGAGCACCGGCTCCAACTCGCGATAATCGGCGATCACCGGAATGAAGAAGGCAAGCCGCCCGGCTTCGGCCTCCAGCGGCTTTACCGGCGGAAGCGGCGTGGCGGCGGGATCGGGCGGCCGCCTGCCAACGAAAGTCTCGGTCGCAGCCTTGAGCCCGAGCCGCAGCAGCATCCGCTTGCCATCGAGTTCGTAGCCGCCGTACTGCAGTTCCATCGGCTTCACGCGCATCCAGACCGGCGGGTTTTGGCGGTTCAGCGAAACCGTCGTGAAGGCAGCGGCCCAGGCCTGCTCCACCTGTCGGCGAAGCTGCAGCCTGCCGAGTTGACCCGGCAGTTCGCGCTCGAGCCTGGCGATGACGGGAGCCAGTTTGCGATCGGCCTGCTCGGTGAAATCGACGCGTTGCCCAAGGAACTGGGCATGCGGTGAATTGAGCCAGTCGTAGCGGATGTCCACGGTGCCGCGCGGGGTCCAGTCTTCGGCCAGGGCGATGCGGACGGTGGCATGCGCGACGGCGTCGGCAGTGGCCGTCTCACGCTTGAGGACACCGCCGATGTCTTCGGCACGGACCACCGCGTGAAGGGGCATCGTCAGGCGGATTTCCTTGCCCTTGCCGGCGAAAGTCATCGTCCCGCGCGTCACTTCGCCGACGATGCGGCACTTGAGGGGAGGGGTCTTGAGCGTGGTGATGCCGAGATCGACGCTCCTGGATTTCACGCAAGTCTGGCCGGGCTTGTCGATGGTCCAGAGGGTGCGCGGTATCTCCCGGTCGAGCGCGGCGGCAAGATCGGTGAGATCGGCGCGCACCGGCACGGTTATAAGCGAGGCCTGCGGCTCGATCCGGATCGCATCGTGCGCACGGGGCGGAGGCTCGGTACGCTCGCGCTTGCAGGCGGTGAGTGCCAGTGTGGTGGCCAGAATGGGCAGGCTGATGCGCGAGAACATGCGTGAAACGCCCCGTGGAACCATAGTCGCGGAGAAAATCGCGAGGAGGGTGGCGGTTCCACAACGAAAAAGGCCGGCGCTCTCGCACCGGCCCCTTCGCTCAGCCTGACGGCCCGATCACATGTGGATCGGCTTGCCCGTCACGGCCATCGCCGCTTCCTTGATCGCTTCCGAGTGGGTCGGGTGCGCGTGGCAGGTGTAGGCGATGTCTTCCGAGGTCGCGCCGAATTCCATGGCCTGCGCGGCCTGTGCGATCATCGTGCCCGCCACCGAGGCGATGCACCACACGCCGAGCACGCGGTCGGTCTCGGCATCGGCGATGACCTTCACGAAACCGTCGGGCTCGTGGTTGGTCTTGGCGCGCGAGTTCGCCAGCATCGGGAACTTGCCGACCTTGATCGCACCGCGCTCCTTGGCGGCTTCCTCGGTCAGGCCCACACCCGCGATCTCGGGCTGGGTGTAGACCACGCCGGGGATGACGTCGTGGTTCACGATGCCGGTCAGCCCTGCGATGTTCTCGGCGACGGCGATGCCTTCGTCCTCGGCCTTGTGCGCGAGCATCGGGCCGGGAATCACGTCGCCGATCGCCCAGACGCCGTCCACCTTGGTGGCGAAGTCGTGGTCGGTTTCGATCTGCGCGCGGGCGTTCAGTTCGAGGCCGATGTTGCCGAGGCCCAGGCCCTCGGTGTTCGGGCGACGGCCGATCGAGACGAGGACGACGTCGGCCTCGATCACTTCGGCGTCACCACCCTTGGCGGGCTCGACGGTGACCTTGGCGATCTTGCCCTCGACGGTCACGCCGGTGACCTTGGTGCCGAGCTTGAGGGCCATGCCCTGCTTCTTGAAGATCTTGGCGGCTTCCTTGCGGACGTCGCCGTCCATCCCGGGGAGCAGCTGGTCGAGGAATTCGACCACGGTGACTTCCGCGCCGAGACGACGCCACACCGAACCCAGCTCCAGGCCGATCACGCCGCCGCCGATGACGACCATCTTCTTGGGAACCGAAGCCAGTTCCAGCGCGCCGGTGGAATCGACCACCACGCCGCCTTCGTTGTCGATCTCGACGCCCGGAAGCGGGGTGACCGACGAGCCGGTGGCGATGACGATGTTCTTGGCGGTCACGGTCTTGCCCGCGACTTCCACGCTGTGCGCGTCCTTGAACTGGGCGTAGCCCTTCAGCCAGTCGACCTTGTTCTTCTTGAACAGGAACTCGATGCCGCCGGTCAGGCCCTTGATCGCGTCGAGGCGCTGGCCCTGCATGGTGGGCAGGTCAAGCTCGGGGGTCACCTTGATGCCCATCGCGGCCATCGCGCCGCCCTTGGCCGCCTCGAAGTATTCCGAAGCGTGCAGCAGGGCCTTCGAGGGGATGCAGCCCACGTTGAGGCAGGTGCCGCCCAGCGTCTCGCGCCCTTCGGCGCAGGCGGTCTTCAGGCCCAACTGCGCCGCGCGGATCGCCGCGACATAACCGCCGGGGCCGGCACCGATGACAAGGACGTCGTAGTCGTAATCAGCCATTGTTGGCCTCCTCACGCTCGTGCTTCGCACAATCAGTCACGAGCGGTAATAATCGTTTCAGCGCAAGTGAAAACCCCGCCCGACCAGAGTTCGGGGCGGGCGGGGCTTGTCAGTCTCAGAGGTCGATCAGCAGACGGGTGGGGTCTTCGATCGCTTCCTTGATGGTCTTGAGCGCGGTGACCGCCTCGCGGCCGTCGATCAGGCGGTGGTCGTAGGACAGCGCGATGTACATCATCGGGCGGATCACGATCTCACCGTTGCGGACCACAGCGCGGTCCTCGATGCGGTGGAGGCCCAGCACCGCCGACTGCGGCGGGTTGATGATCGGGGTGGACATGAGGCCACCGAACACGCCGCCGTTCGAGATGGTGAAGGTGCCGCCGGCCATGTCGGCCATGGTCAGCGTGCCTTCCTTGGCCTTCTTGCCGAAGTTCGCGATGGCCTTCTCGATGCCGGCGAAGCCCAGCTTGTCGCAGTCCTTGACGACCGGGACGACGAGGCCGTTCGGGGCCGAGACCGCGATCGAGATGTCGACGTAGTCGTGGTAGACGATCTGATCGCCGTCGATCTGCGCGTTGACGGCCGGGATGTCCTTCAGCGCCAGGACCGAAGCCTTGGCGAAGAACGACATGAAGCCCAGCTTGATGCCGTGCTTCTTCTGGAACACGTCCTTGTACTTCTCACG
Organism: Novosphingobium resinovorum; assembly: GCF_036352595.1. Classification (GTDB taxonomy): domain Bacteria; phylum Pseudomonadota; class Alphaproteobacteria; order Sphingomonadales; family Sphingomonadaceae; genus Novosphingobium; species Novosphingobium resinovorum_B. The sequence continues at coordinate 112,515 of NZ_JAZFAX010000002.1, read as the reverse complement.
CGCTTCGATGACGGCCGACATGTCGACGTCGTTGAAGGTGGTGAGGAGGGCGGCGTTGTCCTGCGCGGACTTGAGGCGCTTGGCGATCGTCTGGCGCAGGCGCGTCATCTTCACGCGCTCTTCGCCGCGCGCGGCGGGAGCGGCAGCAGCAGCCGGGACCGACGCGGCAGGCGCCGAGGCTGCGGGCTTGTTCTTGGCGGCTTCGAGGACGTCGTCCTTGGTGATGCGGCCGTCCTTGCCGGTGCCCTTGATCGACGCGGGGTCGATGCCGTGCTCCAGGATCGCGCGGCGCACGGCCGGCGAGAGGACCGATGCACCGGCCGAGGCTTCGTCAGCCGCGGGAGCCGGGGAAGCAGCCGGGGTCGGTGCGGGGGCCGAGGCGGCGGGAGCCGCAGCGGCGGGCTTGGCGGCTGCGGGAGCGCCTGCGCCCTCTTCGATCGTGGCGATCAGCGCGCCGACGACGACGGTGTCGCCTTCGGCCACGAGTTGCTGGCCCATGGTGCCCGCGTGGGGCGCCATGACGTCGATCGCGACCTTGTCGGTCTCGAGGCTGGCGATGGGCTCGTCAGCGGCAACGGCTTCGCCGGGCTGCTTCAGCCACTGGCCGATGGTGGCTTCGGCGACGGATTCCCCAAGGACGGGGACCTTGACTTCGGTGGTCATGATTTATCTCAAGCCTTCTGCTTGCGACGGAGTTCGGAACGGACGGAAAGATGCAGCGCGTCGGCGACCAGCGCCGCCTGTTCGGCGGTGTGGCGCTTGGCGAGGCCGGTGGCCGGGGAGGCCGAGGCCGAGCGACCCGCATAGCGCGGACGCGGAGCCTTGACGCCGGCCTCGACGGCGGCGGCCTCGACCAGCGGTTCGACGAAGAACCAGGAGCCGTTGTTCTTCGGCTCTTCCTGGCACCAGACGATCTCTTCGAGGTTCGGCATCTTCGACAGACGCTTGGCCAGCGGTTCGCCCGGGAAGGGGTAGAGCTGCTCGATGCGGATGATCTGGGTGTCGTCGATCTCGGCGGCATCGCGCGCTTCGAGCAGGTCGTAGAAGACCTTGCCCGAACACAGCACGACCTTCTTGGTCGCCTCGTCAGCCGAACCCTTGGGGTCGGAGAGGATGCGCTTGAAGTCGCCTTCGAGGAACTCCTTCGCCGAGGACTTCGCCAGCGGGTGGCGGAGCAGCGACTTGGGGGTCATGATGACGAGCGGCTTGCGGAACGGACGGCGCATCTGGCGGCGAAGAACGTGGAAGTAGTTCGCCGGGCTGGTGATGTTGCAGACCTGGATGTTGTCCTGCGCGCAGAGCTGCAGGTAACGCTCCAGACGGGCCGAGGAGTGCTCGGGTCCCTGGCCTTCGTAACCGTGCGGCAGCAGCATCACCAGGCCGTTCGCGCGCAGCCACTTGGACTCCGCCGATGCGACGTACTGGTCGATGATGATCTGCGCGCCGTTGGCGAAGTCACCGAACTGCGCTTCCCACAGCACCAGCGTCTTCGGGTCGGCGCTGGCGAAGCCGTACTCGAAGCCGAGCACGCCATATTCCGACAGCGTCGAATCCAGCACCTCGAAGCGGCCGTGCGGCAGCGTGGTGAGGGGCACGTACTTGCGCTCGTCGGTCTGGTCGGTCCACACCGCGTGGCGCTGCGAGAACGTACCGCGGCCGCAGTCCTGGCCCGACAGGCGAACGCCGTAGCCTTCCGAGACGAGGCTGCCGAAGGCGAGTGCCTCCGCCGTCGCCCAGTCGAAGCCTTCGCCCGACTTGAACATCTCTTCCTTGGCGGCGAGCACGCGGGCGAGCGTCTTGTGGACGGTGAGGTCCGCAGGAACGGTCGTCAGGGTACGGCCCAGGCTTTCGAACAGCTTGGGCTCGACCTTGGTATCGACGTTGCGGCGCGCGGTCTCGGGGTCGGCGGGCTTGTGGAAGCCGCTCCACTGACCGGAGAACCAGTCGGCCTGGTTGGCCTTGTAGGTCTTGGCCGCCTCGAACTGCTCTTCGAGATGCTCGGTGAACGCGGCCTCGGTCTGCGTCAGGAACGCATCGTCGATGACGCCTTCCGACTTCAGCTTGTCGGAATAGATTTTCGACACCGGCGGGTGCTGGCGGATCTTCTGGTACATCAGCGGCTGGGTGAAGCCCGGCTCGTCGCCCTCGTTGTGGCCGAAGCGGCGGTAGCACCACATGTCGATCACGATGTCGCGTCCGAAGGTCTGGCGATAGTCGATCGCCAGCTTGCAGGCGAACGTCACGGCCGCCGGATCGTCGCCGTTGACGTGCAGGATCGGCGCCTGGACGCCCTTGGCGACGTCCGAGGGATACGGCGAGTTGCGCGCGAACTGCGGGCTCGTCGTGAAGCCGATCTGGTTGTTGATGATGAAGTGGACGCAGCCGCCGGTGTTGTAGCCCTTCACGCCCGAGAGGCCGAAGCACTCCCAGATGATGCCCTGGCCCGCGAAGGCCGCGTCACCGTGGATGAGGACCGGAAGCACCTGCTTGTGCTTGGCGTTCGGGCCGACGTCGTCGCCGATGTCGTCCGCGATCTGCTGGTAGGCGCGAACCTTGCCGAGCACGACCGGATCGACGGTTTCGAGGTGCGAGGGGTTCGGCATCAGGCTCATGTGAACCTTGGTGCCGTCGAACTCGCGGTCCGTCGACGTGCCGAGGTGGTACTTCACGTCGCCCGAGCCGCCCACGTCCTCGGGGTTCGCGGTCCCCCCTGAGAATTCGTGGAAGATCACCTTGTAGGGCTTGGCCATCACGTTCGCGAGAACGTTCAGGCGGCCGCGGTGAGCCATGCCGTAGACGATTTCCTTCACGCCAAGCTGGCCGCCGTACTTGATCACCGCCTCGAGGGCAGGGATCATCGACTCGCCGCCATCCAGGCCGAAGCGCTTGGTGCCGACGTACTTCTTGCCGAGGAACTTCTCGTACTGCTCGCCGCGCACGACGGCCGCGAGGATCGCCTTCTTGCCTTCCGGCGTGAACTCGATTTCCTTGTTCGCGCCTTCCATCCGGTCCTGGAGGAAGCGGCGCTCCTCCGTGTCCGAGATGTGCATGTATTCGAGGCCGACCTTGCCGCAGTAGTTGGCACGCAGGATCTGCACGATCTCGCGCACGGTCGTCCATTCAAGGCCTAGCGCGCCGCCGACGTAGACCTTGCGGTCCTGCGCGGCACCGGCGAAGCCGTGGTATTCCGGCGTCAGGTCGGCAGGCAGCTTGCGCTGGTTGAGGCCGAGCGGGTCGAGGTCCGCCGCGAGGTGACCGCGCACGCGATAGGTGCGGATCAGCATCATCGCGCGGATTGCATCGGCCGCCGCTTCGTCTATGCGGGACTGGTCGATCGGGGCGCCGCCTTTCGCGGCCGCCTTCTTGATCTCGGCCTTCAGGACGGTGGGATCAAGTCCCTGCGTCCAGTCGTCCTCGGCATCGCCGCCGACGAGGGGCCAGTTGCCGCGCTGCCAGCTGGGACCGGCCTGAACTTCGTCCAGTGCCGCGTCCGGGGTGAAATCGAAACTCTCGTCGCCCATAGGAATCACCTATCGCCACGCCCGGACAGGGTTGTCCGACGTTTTCAGTTTGGCGGGCTGACGGATTTTTCCGGGGAGGGAGGGCCGCTAGTCCGCTAGGTACTCACGCCGGGACCGGATGCCCCTTGCGCGTCATGGTAAGCGCCACATCGCGATGCAGTTCCGTGAAACCGCGCCGCGATGGGCACCTCAAGGCCGGATCACTAAACCCCCTTCGTCATTGCGAGCCCCGAAGGGGCGCGGCAATCCAGCGCGGCGTAAACCGCCCTGGGTTGCTTCGCTACGCTCGCAATGACGGGAGTGGTCACGATGATCCGTCCTCAATTCGTCAGGCGAAAGCCTTGATGGCTTCCACCAGCGTCTCGCCGAGCAGCGAGGGGCTGGCCGAAACCTTGATGCCGGCTTCTTCCATCGCCGCGATCTTTTCCTCGGCGCCGCCCTGGCCGCCCGAGACGATCGCACCGGCGTGGCCCATGCGGCGGCCCGGAGGGGCCGTACGACCGGCGATGAAGCCCGCCATCGGCTTGCGACGGCCGCGCTTGGCTTCGTCCTTGAGGAACTGCGCGGCTTCTTCTTCGGCCGAGCCGCCGATTTCGCCGATCATGATGATCGACTTGGTGGCTTCGTCAGCGAGGAAGAGTTCGAGCATGTCGATGAAGTTGGTGCCGTTGACCGGGTCGCCGCCAATGCCGACAGCCGTGGTCTGGCCGAGGCCCGCCGCAGTGGTCTGGAACACGGCTTCATAGGTCAGCGTACCCGAGCGCGAGACGACGCCGACCGAACCCTGCGAGAAGATGCTGCCGGGCATGATGCCGATCTTGCACTCGTTGGGGGTCAGGACGCCGGGGCAGTTCGGGCCGATCAGGCGCGACTTCGAGCCGGTCAGGGCGCGCTTCACGGGCACCATGTCGAGGACGGGGATGCCCTCGGTGATGCAGATGATCAGTTCGATCTCGGCGTCGATCGCCTCGAGGATCGCGTCGGCGGCGCCGAACGGCGGCACGTAGACGCACGAGGCGTTGGCGCCGGTGGCAGCCTTGGCTTCGTGGACCGAGTTGTACTGGGGCAGACCGATGTGGGTCTGGCCGCCCTTGCCCGGGGTCACGCCCGCGACCATCTGCGTGCCGTAGTCGAGCGCAGCCTGGGTGTGGAAGCTGCCGGTCGCGCCGGTCATGCCCTGGGTGATGACCTTGGTGTTCTTGTTAACGAGGATCGACATCGGTTTTCCTGTTCCTGATCGTGGAAGCAGCCGGATTGGGCCGGGGAGGTTCCAAGAAACTATTTTGCCCCCGCGCTACCCATCATTGTGAGAGTATCAACAATGAGGGGCAGGCGCGGGGGCGGTATTCAAAACTCAGGCGAGGGTGCCGTCGATGCCCTTGCAGGCGACCAGCAGTTCCTTGACCGCGTCGACCGAGACCTGGAGGTTGCCCTTGGCTTCCTCGTCCAGTTCGATCTCGACGACTTCCTCGACGCCGTTCGCGCCGATGACTGCGGGCACGCCGACGTAGAGGCCGTCAACGCCGTACTGGCCATCGACGTATGCGGCGACGGGCAGGATGCGCTTCTGGTCGTTGAGGTAGGCTTCGGCCATGGCGATGCCCGAGGCGGCCGGTGCGTAGAACGCCGAGCCGGTCTTCAGCAGGCCGACGATCTCGCCGCCGCCCGAACGGGTGCGCTGCACGATCGCGTCGATCTTTTCCTGCGTGGTGCGGCCCATCTTGATGAGGTCCGGAACCGGGATGCCGTTGACGGTCGAGTACTGCACGACCGGGACCATGGTGTCGCCGTGGCCGCCGAGCACGAAGGTGTTCACGTCGCGGATCGAGACGCCGAATTCCCAGGCCAGGAAGGTCGAGAAGCGGGCCGAGTCCAGAACGCCGGCCATGCCGACGACCTTGTTGTGCGGCAGACCCGAGAATTCGCGCAGCGCCCAGACCATCGCGTCGAGCGGGTTGGTGATGCAGATCACGAAAGCGTCGGGTGCGTTGGCGGCGATGCCTTCGCCGACCGACTTCATCACCTTGAGGTTGATGCCGAGCAGGTCGTCGCGGCTCATGCCGGGCTTGCGGGCGACACCGGCGGTGACGATGATGACGTCGGCGCCGGCAATGTCGGCATAGTCGTTGGTGCCGGTGATCTTGGCGTCGAAGCCTTCGACCGGACCACACTGCGAGAGATCGAGAGCCTTGCCCTGCGGGAGACCTTCAGCGACGTCGAACAGGACGATGTCGCCCAGTTCCTTCTGCGCCGCGAGGTGCGCCAGCGTACCGCCGATGTTGCCGGCGCCGATAAGGGCAATCTTCTTACGAGCCATGATCCGTTCGTGTCCTTCCCGAGGGCGGGATTTCTCGGACTTCAAGGCGGCCTGCGCTAATCCCGCAAATGGCAGGTGCCGGTGTTTGCGAGGGCGGCCCTACGCCCCTTGGAAGACCATTGCAACCGCCAAACAGACCATGACGGAAGCTTTTATCTGATAATAGTTCGCAATTGCAATAAGGTGGGGAAATGGGCAGAAATAAGCGGGTTTGTTCACCTGTCTGTAATGTTTCGAAACGCCGGTGCGCCAAGTTTGAAGGTATCGATCAGGGATCGGCCCCGCGCAAGTCCCGCTCTGCGCGACTCGTCGAAGCCACGAGACATATCGCCTCGCAGCGTCAGGGACTCGTGCGAATCTGGAAGGATCAGGTGCCCAGGCGCCGCGCCGTTGCGGCCGCCATGCGCCGGTCGAGGTGATGGCAGATTCCCAGCCAGCGGGTGCGGGCGCGGGTGTCACCGCGCGCATGGGCGGCCTCGGCCTCGATGCGAGCCTGCTCGGCAGCGGACAGGCCGTGGCGGGCGAAGTGCATGAGCGCTTCGGCAATCCCGGCGTCCATCTCGATGGAAGATTCGACTGCGACCGTGCGCAGCGACGGTCGCGCGCGTCCGGCATTGTCGTTGGCGGCGCCGAGTGGTGCGCTGGTGCAGAGCATCCCGGCGATGGCCGGCGTCGTCCCGTTCATGGCGGCGGCGAAGCGGATGGTCATGGGTGCGAATGCTCTCTTCATATCTGCAAGCGACGACGTGTTGGCCGTCCTTCTACCCCGAAGGGGCTAAGGCATCATGATGGGACTTGGTTTCCAAAGTGCTGACGATACCCCTTAGGGACATTCCCCGGGTCAGGCCTTTGCAATCGATTATCTTCAATTCGCGGGGTTGGCGATCCAGCGGCCGGAGTTTGCGTACTCCGCCTTGATCCCTTGCGAGGCCGGCAGGTTCTGCGCCTTGTAGAGCGCTTCGCCGCCGCGCTGCTGGACGTCGCTGGAATATGTGGGGGCGACGGTGGGTGCGGCTTGCGGGGCGGCTTCGACTTTCGCGGGCTGGGCGGTGGCGAAGGCGCGCTGGACCGCCAGCGGATCGAGCACCGCGGCGGCCGCTGCGGCATCGATGGTGTCGTCGCGGCGGTGCGGGGCGGCAAGGGGCTCTCCACCGAGGTAGGCGAACCGGAACGTCGCCGGGCTGCCCGCCGCGCCGCGGAAGGCATAGAAGCGGTGCGCGCCGATGGTGGAGAGGTACTGCAGGCTCGGCGCCCAGTAAGGGCTGACCTGGACCGTATGATAATGCGTGGCTAGGCCGACGGGCGCATAGACGTAGCCTGCCAGCGCTGCGCGCGCGACATTCTCCGCGCGGTCCCAGAACATGCGCTGCGGGCGGCGGGCGAGGGCGCCGTCGCAGGTGAAGGAGAACTGGCAGCCGGTCGGCTTTTCCGATCCCTGGTAGACGACGCCGCACACGGTCTTGGGGTAGGCGGGGTGAGCGACGCGGTTGAGCACCACTTGCGCCACCGCGCGCTGCCCGGCGTCGGGCTCGCTGGCGGCCTCGTAGTAGATCGCGGCGGTCATGCATTGCAGCGCGCGGGTGCGATCGACGCCGGAGTTGTCGACGAACATCGGGCGCGCCATCGGCAGCGGGCCCGAGGCCTTGCCGTCTTCGGCATCCGAATGGATGCCCTCGCCGACCTGCAGCGGGCGCTGCTCGGCGTCGAGGTAATAGAAGGCGGAACCGGGGAAGCTGGCGCCGGCTTGCTCGAAGGGCATCGCGAGCGGTGCGCTGTCCTGCGGCGCGGCATCGGCGATGGCGAAGCTGTCCCAGCCTTCGGGCGCGGCGAAGGCGGGCAGGGCGACGGCGGCGAGCGCGGTCACGCCCAGGGTCCAGCGGCGGCGCAGCACGATCGGACGGTGGCCGATCCCACGGGCGCGGCGCGGATAGCGGGCGACGAAGTCGCGCGGGCGCTCGAACGGTGCGGCCGCTTCCGAATCCGCCGATAACGCTGGCACAGCGTCGGTTCCGGCAGTGGAGAGGGCAGCGGGCACTCGGTTCCTTTCAGGCGCAATTCGGCAGCACCGGCCTAGCCGGACGACGACCCTCGCGCATCCGGTCATTCGCGGTCGTCCCGTTGCGGTACAGCAACGCTCCTTACGCTTAAGGGCTTAAGAATTTGCACGCGCTTGTGCCGCGCTTGCCAAGCCGCCGATGCAGCCCTAACGGCACCTTACGTCATGGGTTGCCCGCAAGGGCCTAAGAGGGAAGCCGGATGCGACTGCCGGCGCTGCCCCCGCAACTGTGACCGGGGAGGGCGTCTCCACCGTGCCACTGGTCGAGAACGGACCGGGAAGGCGGGCGACGAACCGACGATCCGGGAGCCAGGAGACCTGCCCAGCGACGGTCGTTCCGCAGCCGGGCGGGGTGTCCCGGATGCAGCGAGCGCGTGCCCGAGGGAGGGTGCGTGCCTCCGCCATGAACGGCGAAAACGTTCAAGGTCTGGAGGATACCCTATGAAGTACATGTTCCTGCTTGGCACCGCGCTTGCGGTGAGCACGCCTGCAATGGCGCAAGAAGACCCTGCCGACGGCAATGGTTGGGGTGGTGGTTGCTGCCAGTTGACGGGCAATCGCATCCGCGACGACATCGTCGTCACCGCCACGCGCGAGCCGACCCCGATCACCCAGGTCGGCCAGTCGGTCAGCGTGGTCACCCGGGACGAGATCGAGCGCACGCAGGCCACCACCGCGACCGACGTGCTCGCGCGGCTTCCCGGTGTCTCGGTCTCGCAGTCGGGCGGGTTCGGCCAGCCCGCCAGCGTCTTCGTGCGCGGCGCCGAGAACGCGCAGTCGCTGGTGCTGATCGATGGCGTGCGCATCAACGATCCGGGCGATGTCGGCGGCGGTTTCGATTTCGGCGCGCTGCCGATCGGCCAGTTCGACCGGGTGGAGGTCGTGCGCGGTTCCTCGGGTGTGCTGTGGGGCAGCCGCGCGATCGGCGGCGTCATCAACTTCATCACCGCCCGCCCCACTGAGGAGTGGACCGCGCGCGGCCAGGCTGAGTACGGCTGGCGCGACCGCAGGCAGGCGAGCGTCTCGGCATCGGGCCTGGTCGGTCCGGTCGGGCTGACGCTGGGCGGCAACTGGCTGAAGGGCGACGGCTTCTCGGCCTTCAACGAACGCCGGGGCGCGACCGAGAAGGACGGCTTCGAGAGCAAGAGCGCTAATGCGCGCGCCTCGATCGAACTGGCACCGGGTCTTTCCGCCGATGCCGGCGGGTTCTACACCAAGGCGAACTACGACTACGACAACACCGGCGCCGATGCGCTGAACGTCGGCATGAAGCGGGATTCGCTGGGCTATGCGAACTTGCGCTACGAAGGGCTCGACGGCCGGCTCAACGCGCGCGTCGGCTATGGCCTCAACGACACCCGCCGCATCTCGGACGACGCGGTCTACGGGCCCTACACCACCAACGGGCGGACCGAGCGGTTCGAGGGCCAGGTCGGCTTCGCGCCGGTCGAGATGGCCGGCATCGTCGTCGGCGCCGAGACCGAGAAGCAGACGTTCGACGACAACTACGGCTCGAAGGATTCGACCTCGATCGACAGCGTCTACGGCAACCTCACGCTGCGCCCGCTGGCGGGCCTGACGCTGAACGGCGGCGTGCGCTACGACGACAACTCGGACTTCGGAGACAGGACCACCTTCGCCGCCAACGGCGCCTGGGTGATCGGCGGCGGACCCGATGCGCCGGTCCTGCGCGCCAGCTATGGCGAGGGCTTCAAGGCGCCCTCGCTCTACCAGCTCTATACCAATGCCGGCTTCCGGGCGCTCGATCCCGAGACTTCGAAGAGCTGGGACGTGGGCGTCGAACAGCCCTTTGCGCAAGGCGCCGGACGGTTCACGCTGACCTATTTCGACCGCAAGACGAAGAACCTGATCGACTACGACTACGCCAACTGGAACTACTACAACGTCGGCCGCGCGCGGGCGCAGGGCGTGGAACTGGGGATGCAGGTGACGAACTGGCAGGGCTTCGACCTGAACCTGGCCTATACTTATCTCGATGCGACCAACGAGATCACCGGCGCGCGCCTGGCCCGGCGGCCCAAGAGCAACCTCTACGCCAGCCTCGACAAGGCATGGGGCGTGGGCCTGAAGCTCGGCGCCGACCTCAGCGTCGGCGGCGGTCGCTACGACGATAGCGCCAATACCCAGTACCTGGAGGGCAACCTCGTCGTGGGTCTGCGCAGTTCCTTCGCGGTGACGCGCAACGTCGAGGTCTATGGCCGCGTCGAGAACCTCTTCGATGCCCATTACGAAGTGGTGCGCACGTATGGCACGCCGGGCCGTTCGGCTTACGCGGGCGTGCGCGTGAAGATGTGACGGCGGCGGCGGCTCCTTCCTCCTCCTCGGGGCGGTGGAGCCGCCGGCGTCGGGCGCGCGCCTTCGCATGCCTGTGCCTGGCGCTGCCGGGCGGCTGCCAGCCCTGGTCGGCGCCGCCCGTCGAGGGGGCGGTGCGCCCGCGCATCGTGTCGCTCAATCCCTGCACCGATGCGATACTGGCCGAGATCGCCGCGCCGGGGCAGTTGCTGGCGATATCGAGCTACAGCCACGACCCTTCGGCCAGTTCGATGGACCCCGCGGTCGCGGCGCGCTTCGCCGAGACCACGGGCACGGTCGAGGAGATCGCCGCGCTCGAACCCGACATCGTCGTCGCCAGCAGTTTCCTGCCTCCCACGACGGCGCAGGCGCTGCGCGATATGGGGCTGGAGGTGGTGCTGAAGCCGATGCCCGCCACCGTCGATGCCTCGCTGGCGCAAGTGCGCGACATGGCGCGGCTGGTGGGCAACCGCTCGGTCGGGGAGGCGCTGGTCGGCCGGATCGAGACGGCGCTCGCCCGCGCGAAGCTGGCTTCCGGAGCCCGCCCGGTTCCGGCACTGCTATGGGAATCGGGCGGCATCGTCGCCGGGGAGGGTACGCTGATCGTCGATCTCATGGTCCATGCCGGGTTTGCCAATGCCGCCGCCGCGCGCGGGCTGTCCCAGGCGGACTACCTGCCGCTGGAGCGCGTGGTGGCCGATCCCCCGCGCGTGATCTTCACCGTCGGCTCGCCCGCAGCCGAGGAGGATCGCATGCTGCGCCATCCGGCACTGGCCCGCGTGAAAGGGATGACCCGCGCGCCCATCGATCGTTCGCTGGTCTGGTGCGGCGGCCCGACGATCCCGCGTGCGCTGGCCCGCTTCGCCCAGGTGCGCCGGCAACTGGCGACGGAGGACCGGCGGTGAAGCGCGGCCTGCTTGTCGCGCTGATCGTCGCCCTGGTGCTGGCGGCGGGGCTCTCGCTGCTGGCGGGACGGGTGTGGATCGATCCGCTGGCGCCGGAAACGCGCAACGCCGCGCTGATCGTACTGGGACTGCGCCTGCCGCGCGCGGTGCTGGCGCTGGCGGTGGGAGCGGGCCTTGGCGGCGCGGGTGCGGCGATGCAGGGCTACTTGCGCAATCCGCTCGCTGATCCCGGCCTGTTCGGCATCGCGCCGGGCGCGGCGCTGGGCGCGGTGCTCAGCTTCTGGACCGGCTATGCCGCCTCGGTGTGGCTGCTGCCGGTCTTCGCGCTCGTCGGCGCGGCAGGGGCGATGGCGCTGCTGGCTGTGATCGCCGGGCGGCAGGGCGGCATCGCCGTCTTCACCATGGCGGGGCTGATGATCTCCAGCCTGGCCGGAGCGCTGACCAGCCTCGCGATCAGCCTCTCGCCCTCGCCCTTCGCGATGAGCGAGATCGTCACCTGGCTGATGGGCGCGCTCGCTGACCGGTCCTGGCGCGAGGTCGTGGTGGCGACGCCGCTGACGCTGGCGGGGCTCGCCCTGCTGCTGGCGGCCGGGCGCGGGCTCGACGCGCTGACGCTGGGCGAAGCGGCGGCGCGCTCGCTCGGCCTCGATCCCCGGCGGCTTCAGGTGCTGATGATCGCGGGGGTCGGGCTGAGCGTGGGCGCGGGGGTGGCGGTGGCCGGGGTGATCGGCTTCGTCGGGCTGATGGTCCCGCATCTGGTGCGCCCGCTGACCGACCGGCGCCCTTCCTCGCTGCTGGTGCCGAGCGCGCTGGCGGGGGCCTTGCTGCTGCTGGTGGCGGATTGCCTCTGCCGGATCCTGCCACTGTCGGGCGGGGAACTGCGACTGGGCATCGCGCTCAGCCTGATCGGAGCGCCGTTCTTCCTCGTCCTGCTCCTGCGCATGCGGCGGGGGCTGGCATGAGCGCCACGCTCGCCGCGATCGGGCTGGGCGTGCCGGGCCGCCTCGACGACATTTCGCTTTCGGTGCATGGCGGCGAGGTGACGGCGATCTGCGGGCCCAATGGCGCCGGCAAGTCGACGCTGCTGTCGTGCCTCGCCGGTCTGGTGACGCCCGAGGCCGGCGTGGTCGCCATGGGCACGCGGCCGATGCGGGCGATCCCGGCGCGTGAGCGGGGGCAGTGCATCGGCTACCTGCCGCAGGCGCCGGAAATCGCGTGGGACGTGACCGTCGAAGTCCTGGCGTCGCTGGGGCGGCTGCCCTGGGGCGATGTTGGAGCCCGGACGGGCAAGGCGGCGATCGATGCCGCGATCGCGACGATGGACCTGGCGGCGCTGCGCCATCGCCCCGTCACGCGGCTGTCGGGCGGAGAGCGGGCGCGGGCGCTGATGGCGCGCGTCCTTGCCACCGACCCGGCCTGGCTGCTGGCCGACGAGCCGCTGGCGAACCTCGACATCGCGCACGGACTGTCGCTGATGCGGCGCCTGCGCGATCAGGCGCGGCAGGGCCGGGGGGTGGTGCTGGTACTGCACGACCTGGCGATGGCGATGAATTACGCAGACCGGGTGATCGTGCTCCATCGCGGCCGCGTCGCCGCGGATGGCGAGGCCGCAAGGGCGCTCGACATCGCGGTCGTTCGCGAGGTGTGGAAATGCTCCGCGCGCTGGCTGGGGGAGCCGGGTGCACGGGCGCTGCTGGTCGAATGAAACGCGGGCCAGTGTAATTCGGGCCAATGTAGTTCGGGGCCTATCGCCCGGCCCCGACGGTGCCGTCTTTGAAATCGCTCTTCCGCGATGTCTCGAACGGTCTCTCAGGCGTCCACGAAGCGGCCCTTGTTCCAGATGCGCATCGGTGCATCCTGCTCGCGCGCCTCGCGCAAATGAGTGTCGCGCTGGCGGTCCAGGATGAGCGATCCGGTGCCCCGCGCGAAGCGGCTGCGGCGGAAGGGAATGTCGGTGCCTGTGGTCATTACAAGTCTCCTCTCTCCGGGAGAACGCATGGGCGGCGGCGATAGTTCCCCGCGCTCAACGCGTGCCGACGCCGCGCGCGAACTGGCCCTGCAGGTTGGCGAGCGAGGCGGGCGACAGCGGCTCCAGCGCGCTGGCCGGCTTGCCCTTGCGCAGCGCCGCGCGGTCGCGTTCGGCAGGCTCGACCACGCGCACCCGCACGGCGGCCTTGCCCTTCGCCTGCACGCCGAGCAAGGCGGCGGCGCCCTTCGAAAGGTCGATGATCCGGGCGCTTTCGCCGAAAGGCCCGCGATCATTCACGCGCACCACGATGCGGCGCCCGGTATCGAGCGAGGTGACCTCGACATAGGTGGGCAGCGGCAGGGTCTTGTGCGCGGCGGTGATCCAAGAGGGGCGGAAGCGTTCGCCATTGGCGGCGCGGTTGCCGCTTTCCGATCCGTACCAGGTGGCGTAGCCGAGGACGTCGTAGCCGGGCTGGGCGGCGGGCGCATAGGTGACGCTGCGGACCTTGTAGGGCGGGCCGATCCGCACCGGCACGTCGCTCACCGGGCGGAATTTCGCTCCGCCACCGCAGGCGGCCAGGGCGGCAAGCAGGCACAGCGCCAGGGTGCTGCGGAAGGAAGCGGGCATGGCGCGAACCTAGGGCGCATGGCGGGCCAGTCCAGCGCGGTCGCCCGGCTTTCCACAAGCCAGGCCGGAACCGGCCTCCATGCCGGGGGTTTCCAGCCACGATGCCCAGCCTTCTCGAAACCCTGAACGTCGCCGCGCGCGACCGGGCGCGCATGGCGGAAGTCAGCGCGGTGATCGCCCGCTTCGGCCTCGATTCGCTGCTGGCGCGCTTCGGTGGCGGCGGCGACAGGGACGACGGGGGCAATGATGCCGACCTGCCGACACGCACCCGCCGCGCGCTGGAGGCGCTGGGGCCGACTTACGTGAAGCTCGGCCAGATCCTCGCCACCCGGCGCGACATGCTGACCGACGAGTGGATCGCCGCCTTCGAGCAATTGCAGAGCGACGCGCCGCGCCTGCCGTTCGACACCCTGCGCCCGGCGCTGGAGGCGGCGCTCGGCGAGCCGCCCGAAACCGCCTTCGCCCGGTTCGATACCGAGCCGGTGGCGGCGGCCTCGATCGCGCAGGTCCACCGCGCGCAGCTGCACGACGGCACCATGGTCGCGGTGAAGATCCGGCGGCCGGGCATCCGCAAGGCGATGGAGGCGGATCTGCGGCTGCTGCGGCACCTCGCCGGACTGGTCGAGGCGCGCAGCGCGGCGGCGCGGGCGATGATGCCGGGCGCGATGATCGAGCAACTGGGGCGCGAGATCCTCGACGAACTCGACTTCACCAACGAAGGGCGCAACGCCGACCTGCTGCGCGCCGACCTCGCGCCGATCGGCCGGGTGGTGGTGCCGCGCATCCACTGGGCGTTCACCTCGGACGGCGTGCTGTTGATGGACTTCGTCGAGGGCGTGCCGCCCCGCGTGCCGGAGACCTTGCGCGCCAGCGGCATCGATCCCGCCTCGATCGCCGATCTTGGCGCGCGGCTGGTGCTGGAGATGGTGCTGGTCAACGGCCGCTTCCACGCCGACCCGCACCCCGGCAACCTGCTGTGCCTGCCGCCGCTGGCAGATGGGGAAGGCAGCCGGCTGGCGCTGCTGGACCTGGGTTCGGTGGGCTTCGTCTCGCCGCGCCGCCAGCACGAGTTCCTGACGTTCATCCTTTCACTGCGGGGCAACGATCCCGCCGGTGTCGCCGACATGCTGGGCCTGTGGTCGCAGGCGGGCGAGGTGCCGCGCGAAAGGCTGCTGGTGGCGGCCGAGCGGCTGGTGGCGCGGCACGGCACCGGCGCGCTGGTGCTCAACGCGATGGTCGCCGATTTCTTCCCGCTGCTGCGCCGCGAAGGGCTGGTGCTGCCGCCCGACCTCGTGCTGATCTTCAAGGCGATGGTGACGATGGACGGGGTGCTGGCAGGGATCGCGCCCGAATTCGACTTGTCCGAAGCGCTGGCGGCGCTGCGGGGCAGGCTGGTGGCCGCGCGCCTCGGGCGGCTGGCCGGGCCGGACCGGCTGGAGGCGCTCGCCCTCGAACTGTCACGCCTCTCCGCCGATGCGCCCCGGCTGATGCGCGCGGCCTCGGCGCGGCTGGAAAGAGGCGAGCCGGCGCCCCCGGCCGAGACGATCGCACCGGCGCTGCGCTTCGGCGCCATCGTCGTCGCGGGCGCGATCGTGCTTCATGCCGCCGCGCTGCTGGCGGCGGCGCTGATGTGAGAACCGCTCAGCGGCGGTCGCAACGCTCGTAGTAGCCGGCGCGGCAGGCGTTCACGTCGCCGCGCCAGTCGTCGAGGGCGCGCTCGTAATCCCGGCGCTGGCGGGCGTAGTCCTCGCGCATGGCCGCGTAATCGCGCTGGCCATCGGCATAGGCTTGGTCATCGTCCCGATCCCGGCGGGCGGCATCATGGTCGCGCCAGCCTTGTGCATAGCCGGCGTCGCGCCGCTGCACGTAGTCGATCTGGTCGCGGTTGAGCTTGCGGATGGCTGCGCGGTCGCGGGCGATGGCGTCGGGCGTCATCGTCGGATCGCGCGGATCATCGGCCAGAGTCGGAGAGGCGCAGGCCAGCGAGGCCAGCATTGCGGCAGGCGCCACGGCGCGCGAGAGGCGCGATACCCTCATGTTCGTCTTCGTTCCCTTCAACCCGAAGACGAACTTGTGCCCTGATCGCCCGCCCGGCGCAAAGCGCTTGCGACGAGCGGTTCGTCGCTCAGAGACCGTTTGAGAAATCGCGCAAGAGCGATTTCAAAGGCGGTGCCGCAATGCGCCCAAAAGGCGCATTCTCAAACGGACTGTCAGCCGCCCGGCGCACCCGGTTCGGGCGCGTCCACGCCGGGCTCGGCCGGGCACTTGACGGCATTGCCGTTCCAGCAGGCCGGGTTCTTCATTTCCCACTGCTTGCGGTCGGCGCGATAGTTGTCGACGGCGACGTCATGCTGGCGCAGCGCATCGGAATAGGCGCCGGCCTCGCGGTCGGCGGTCGATTGTGCCTGGGCAAGCGCCATGTCGTACTGCTGCTGGCTGGCGGCGTTCCGGTCGAGCTGGCGCTGGGCCATGTCGGCCTCGGCGCTGTTGAGGGCCTCGCGCCGGGCTTCGGGGTTGCCGGGCTCCGGCGTGCTGCTCGAGGGCGTCTCGGCCGGCGGTGCGGCGACGACTGCGGCCGGAAGGGCCAGGGCCAGGGCCGCGATGGCGGTGATGTGCGGTATGGAGCGCATGTTGGTCTCCCATGATCGGGGTTGGCTTCGGGTTACCCTCTAGAACCGGCCGGCAGGGGCCGCGTTGCACCGCCGATCACGCTCCCGCCCCGGCTCGGCGCGCTAAAGCAGCGAAAGCTGGCCGTCGCCCGCCGCGCGGGTCTCTTCCTGACGCTCGAGCGCCGAGAGCGTCAGCCCCATCAGGCGGATCGGCTGGGGCAGGGGGAGGTGGTCTTCCAGCAGGGCATGGCCGATCGCTGCGAATTCGGCCTTGTCCGAGACGAAATGATGCAGCGAGCGGGCGCGGGTGAGGGTCTGGAAATCGGCATAGCGCAGTTTCATGGTCACGGTGCGCCCCCGCGCGTCGGAGCGTTCGATGCGCTCCCACACGACGTCGACGATATGGTCCATCGTCTCGCGCAGGGCCTGCGGATCCTCGATGTTCTCGAAGAAGGTGCGTTCGCCGCCGACCGACTTGCGCGGGCGGTCGGCGCGGACCTGCCGCAGGTCGACGCCGCGCGCGGCGCGGAACAGGTATTCGGCGAAGCTGCCGAAGTTCGCGCGCAGGAACGCGAGATCCTTGCCGGCGAGGTCCGCGCCGGTCTCGATGCCGAGCCGCGCCATCTTCTCCGCCCCGCGCGGGCCGACGCCGTGGAAGCGGCGCACCGGCAGTCCGGCGACGAACTGCGCGCCTTCTCCGGGGCGGATCACGCAGAGGCCGTCCGGCTTGTTCTGGTCGCTGGCGAGCTTGGCGAGGAACTTGTTGTAGGACACCCCGGCACTGGCGGTCAGCTGTGTGTCGGCCTTGATCCGGCGACGGATTTCCTGCGCGATGCGGGTGGCCGAGCCGATGCCCTTGAGGTCGGTGGTGACGTCAAGGTAGGCCTCGTCGAGCGAGAGCGGCTCGACGTGGGGCGTATAGTCGAGGAAGATCGCGCGGATCTGCTGGCTGACCTCGCGGTAGACCTCGAAGCGCGGCTTGCGGAACACGAGGTCGGGGCAAACGCGAACGGCGCGGGCGGAGGGCATTGCCGAACGCACGCCGAACTTGCGCGCTTCGTAGCTTGCCGCAGCCACCACGCCGCGTCCGGACGAGCCGCCGACGGCGACGGGCAGGCCGCGTATCGAGGGATCGTCGCGCTGCTCGACGCTGGCGTAGAAGGCGTCCATGTCGACATGGATGATCTTGCGCAGGCCGTCGGCTTCGTCCTCTCCCGATCCGGGGTGATGATCATCCTGCGAAAACATGCGATATCATATAGCGCCGTTCGCGCCGAATGCGCCATCCGGAGCGGGATTTCACTGGCCATCCCATGCCAAGTGCGGCATGCGCCAGCGCATGACCTCCCCCGAACCACGCCTCGCCAAGTTCCCGATGGGGGAGCTGGAATTCGTCGTCATGATGGCCTCTTTCCAGGCCCTGCAAGCGCTGGCGATCGACGTCATGCTGCCCGCGCTCGGCGCGATCAGCACCGACCTGCATCTTGCCGATCCCAACCAGCGGCAGCTGATCGTCGGCGTGTTCCTGATCTGCTCGGGGCTGGGCTCGCTGTTTCCCGGGGCGCTGGCCGACCGCTTCGGGCGGCGCCCGGTGGTGCTGACGGCGATCACGACTTACGTGCTGCTCTCCATGGTCTGCGCGGTTTCGGCCAGTTTCGAGCTGCTGCTGATCGCGCGCGGGGTGATGGGCTTCGTGACCTCGGCGATGATCGTCATGCCGATGACCATCCTGCGCGACCGGTTCGAGGGCGACCGCATGGCGCGCAGCCAGTCGCTGATCGCGATGACCTTCATGGTGGTGCCGATGATCGCGCCGATGCTGGGGCAGACGGTGCTGCTCTTCGCGGGATGGCGCTGGATCTTCGGGATCATGGGCGTTCTGGCGGCCTGCGTCTTCACCTGGGCGTGGATGCGCCTGCCCGAGACGCTACACCCCGATTTCCGCCAGCCGGTAAGGCTCAGCGTGATCGCGGGCAACATGGGGCTGGCGCTGAAGGAGCGGGCGGCCTTCGGCTATTTCCTCGGCGCGGCCTTCGTGCAGGGGGCGCTGTTCGGCTATATCAACAGCGCGCAGCAGCTGGTGGGCGAGCACTTCGGAGCGGGGACGATGTTCCCGGTGATCTTCGGCTGCATGGCGCTGGTCATGGCCTGCACCAACTTCGCCAACGCCCGCATCGTCGAGCGGTTCGGCGCGCGGCGCGTCTCGCACGCGGCCCTGCTGTGCTACATCGCGGTGGGCGCGCTTCATCTCGCGCTGGCGATGCGGGGCGAGGGGCTGTGGACCTTCCTGCCGCTGATGACGCTGTCGATGTGCATGCTCAGCTTCATCGGCGCGAACTTCCAGGCGATCTCGCTGCAGCCTTTCGCGCGGATCGCGGGGGCGGCGGCATCGGTCATGGCGTTCGTGCGAATGGTGTTGGGGGCGACGCTGGGGTCGCTGATCGGACAGGCTTACGACGGCACCGCGCGGCCGATCATGGCGGCCATGGTGATCTGCGGGCTCATCGCACTGGTGCTGGTGCTCTATTCGGAGGGCGGACGGCTGTTCCGCCGTCTCAACCCGCCCGAATACTACCGCAACGCGCCTCCGCCGGTCAGTCACTGACGACGGCGGAGGGCGGCGCGCTCGCCTAGACCCTGCGGCCGCGGAACAGCTGCACGAGGCCGACGACGATCGCGATCACCAGCAGCAGGTGGATCAGCGCGCCGGATACATGGAACACGACGAAGCCGAGCAGCCAGAGCACGATCAGAATGGCGGCGATGGTGAAGAGCATGGGTGTTCCTCCTAGGTGTTGTGTGCGGGAGTAACGCCGGGCGCTCGGAATTTGTTTCCGGTCTATTGCTTAGGATGTGGGGAGGCGGGATTGCCTTGTCCGCTGCGTCACCCTGAACTTGTTTCAGGGTCCATAGCGCGGTTGGTATCCGGGCGTCGTGCCGCCAACCGCACCCTTGGTTTGCGGATCATGGAACTGCGTTGGCGGCCTGATGGACCCTGAAACGAGTTCGGGGTGACGGCGGATATGGGGCGAAGTTACGCTGCGGATCAGGCGGGGGTAAGCGCCGCCAGTTCCCGGCGCGATGGCTTTGGAATAGGTGCGGGCGGAGGTTCGCGCCGGGCCTCGAAGAAGGCGTCCGCGATCAGGCGCAGCTTCTGCGGCGTGCTGACCCGCGCGCGGTGGTCCCATGCATGGGCGCCGAGGCGTTCCACCTCCCGCGCGATGCCGCCGTAGATGCCTGCCGCCGAGAGCACGGCCCAGCGCTGCCGGAACGCCAGCCGCGCCGCGCCGACGCGGGCCGAGGCTTCGTATTTGCGCGCCATCGCGCAGGCCCGCGCGACTTGCGGGACGAGCGCGTGGCGATAGTGCGGCTTGGTGATCTCGCCGGGGGGGATGTCGGCCTCCACCAGCCACTCGACCGGCAGGTAGCAGCGGCCGTTGGCGTCGTCCTCCCACACGTCGCGTACGATGTTGGCGAGCTGAAAGGCGATGCCGAGGTCGCAGGCGCGGTCGAGCGTGTCCTCGTCGTCGGCGGGCACGCCCATGACGGCGGCCATCATCACCCCCACCGCGCCTGCCACGTGGTAGCAGTAGCGCAGCATGTCGGTTTCGGAGCGCGGGCGCCAGTCGGCGGCGTCGAGCGCGAAGCCGGCGAGTACGTCCTCGACCATGGCGGGGGTGATCGGCGTCTCGCGCATGAGCTGGCCGAGTGCGTCGAACGCGGGCGACCCGGTCGCCTCCCCGGCCATCGCCAGTTCGGTGAGGGTGCGGATCGTGGCGAGGCGCGATTCGGGGTCGAGCTTGCCGGGGGTGGAGGCGCCGCCCCCATGTCCTCCACCGAACTCCTGCTCGTCGGCGATGTCGTCGCAGGCGCGGCACCAGGCGTAGAGCAGCCAGACCCGCTCGCGCGTTTCGCGGTCGAACAGGCGGCTGGCGGCGGCGAAGCTCTTCGACCCGAGGCGGATGGATTCGCGCGCCTCGGCGACGAGGGCGGCGCGGTTAAACGGCATTGCCGCGGGTCTTCCGTTCACCCCACCCGTCGTCATTGCGAGCGTAGCGAAGCAATCCAGGGCGGCGTGGCACAGCCCTGGATTGCTTCGCTACGCTCGCAATGACGAACGAGGGGGGGACAAGCCCTCCCTCGCCCGAACGGCAGGCCACGTGCATCACAGCGTGTTCGGGTCCATGTTCACGATCGGCACGATCGGCTGGTGCGCGTGCATGCGGTCGAGCAGCGGCGCCAGTTCGGTATCGGCCAGCAGGATACCCTGGTGCGCCGGGCGTACGAAGCCGACTTCGGCCATGTGGCGGTTGAACGCCAGCAGCCCGTCGTAGAACCCGAAGGCATTGAGCACGCCGACCGGCTTGTTGTGATAGCCCAGCTGCGCCCAGCTGACCGCCTCCCACAGCTCGTCCATGGTGCCGACGCCGCCGGGCAGGACGAGGAAGCCGTCGGACAGCTCGGTGAACTTGGCCTTGCGCTCGTGCATGGTCTTCACGATCGTCAGTTCGCAATCGTAGTTGGCGACTTCGCCGCCCTTGCCGTCCTTGCCGGTGAGCGCTTCGGGGATGACGCCGATGCACTCGCCGCCTGCTGCCAGCGCGGCACCGGCGACGGCGCCCATGAGGCCGAGGCGACCGCCGCCGTAGACGACGCCGATGCCCTGCGTGGCAAGCGCGGTGCCGACGTCCGCGGCGAGCTGGACGTAGCGGGGATCGGCGGGAGTGGCGGAGCCGCAGTAGACGGCGAGACGCTTCATGTCAGTCAACTACCTTGATATTAACCAGCGCGCCCTCGGGAAGATCGCGCGTCTGGCGGGCGAGGTCACCCGTGATTTGGATGAGGCGGACCAGATCGATCCGCACCAGATGTTCGTGGGCATAGTCCCCGGCGACGAGCGCCTGCGGGGTGAGGCTGTAGACCTCGCCCAATGCGGGAGGCCCTAGCCGCTTTACCGCCGCATCGACAAGGGCGTCCGCACGCCAGATCGCCTTCGTCTCGTCCAGGGCCATGTGCGCCCTGGCCTCCGCCTCGGTGCCGAGCGGGGTGACTTCGCCGAGATCGGGATCGACGTAATGGAACGCGCCCGCATCGTCGGTGACGAGCATGTGCCCCATCAGGCTGTGGGCGACGACCTCGGCGAAGTGCACGCCGGTCCAGCCCCATGCGGCATTGAGGGCGTGGACTTCCCGGCTCACCTGAGGTCTTCCAGCATCAGCTTGGCGGTGGCCTTGGCGCTGCCGACGACGCCGGGAATTCCCGCGCCCGGATGCGTGCCCGCGCCAACGAGGTAGAGATTCTTCAGCTTGTCGTCGCGGTTGTGGCCGCGGAAGAAGGCGCTCTGCGTCAGGATCGGCGAGAGGCTGAAGGCATTGCCCTTCCACGCGCCGAGGTCCGCCTCGAAATCGGGCGGGGCGTAGTGGAAGCGGGTGACGATGCGGTCCTCGATGTCGGGGATCAGGCGGCGGCCGACTTCGCGGATCACGCGCTGTTCCAGCACCGGGCCGACTTCCGCCCAGTCGATCGGCAGCTTACCCATGTGGGCGACGGGGACGAGCGCGTAGAAGGTGCTCTTGCCCGGCGGCGCCATCGAGGGATCGGTGACGGTCGGGTGATGGAGATAGATCGAGAAATCGCGCGGCAGCACGCCATGCTCGAAGATGTCGTCGAGCAGGCCCTTGTAGCGGGGGCCGAACAGGATCGTGTGGTGCGGGATGCCGGGCCAGGTGCCCTCCAGCCCGAAGTGCACGACGAACAGGCTGGGCGAAAAGCTCTTGTTCGTGAGCTTTTTCGCCATCTCCTTGCCGCGCACCGTGTCGCCGAGGAGGCTGGCGTAAGTATGCATGAGGTCGCCGTTGGAGGCGACCGCGTCGAAGCGCTCGCGCCAGCCGCTCTCGCATTCCACTTCGGTGACCTGATCGCCGATGGTGTGGACCTGCCGGACCTTGTCGCCGACGCGCAGCGTGCCGCCGAGGCGCTCGAACAGGTTCGCCATGCCCTGCGCCAGCTTGTTGGTGCCGCCCTTGGTCCACCACACGCCGCCGTCCTTCTCCAGCTTGTGGATCAGGGCGTAGATCGCGCTGGTGCTCATCGGGTTGCCGCCGACCAGCAGGGTGTGGAACGAGAGCGCCTGGCGCAGATGCTCGTCCTTCACGTAGTGCGAGACCATCGAATAGACCGAGCGCCACGCCTGATAGCGCATCATCGCGGGCGCGGCCTTGATCATGCTGGAGAAGTCGAGGAACGCCTCGTGCCCCAGCTTGACGTAGCCTTCCTGCCAGACCCCGGCGGCGTAGCGTTCGAACTCCTCGTACCCGGCAAGGTCGCCGGGGGCGACGCGGGCGATCTCGCGGCGCAGGGAACCTTCGTCGTTCGAGTAGTCGAAAGTGACACCATCGGTCCAGTTGAGGCGATAGAACGGCATGACCGGCATCAGCGTCACGTCGTCGGCGATGTCGTGGCCGGAGAGCTTCCACAACTCGCGCAGGCATTCGGGGTCGGTGACGACGGTGGGGCCGGCATCGAAAGTGAAGCCCTCGCGCTGCCAGGAGTAGGCGCGGCCGCCCACCTTGTCGCGCGCCTCGATCAGGGTGGTGGCGATGCCGCTGCTCTGGAGCCGGATCGCGAGGGCAAGGCCGCCGAAACCGGCGCCGATGACGCAGGCCTTCTTCACGATACGGCTCCCAGATCAGCCAGCGGACGCCCGCGTCCGGTCAGGCTGGCGAGCGCCGCGCCCACCGGCACCGGCGGCTTTCCGGCCAGCACCCGCGCCATGTCGAGCGGGGTCGAGCGGCCTGCGTAGAACCGTTCGATCAGCCCTTCGGGCAGCGTGTAGAAGCGCGCCAGCATGCGCCAGCGCTCGGGCCCGTTCGCGGCGCCGAAAAGCATACGGCTCAACATCCGGTAGAAGCGCCCCCTGCGCCAGTGCTGTGCGGCCCTGTCATGACTGATCCCTGATAGGGCGGGCGTGGACAGGTTGTCGAGGCTGGTCAGGTAAAGAGCGAATCTTACAGCATCGGGAATCGAGTAGGACGTCAGCGGATGGACGAGCGCCGCGCGGGTTCCGGCGCGCGGCAGGGCGCCGCCCTCATGCCAGAACGCCTCGAAATCCCCCTCGGCGATGACGGGAAGGACGCCGGTTTCCTCGTAGGCGACGGCATCGACCTGCCAGCCCTGCGCGCGGGCATAGTCGGCGATCCGGGCCCGCAACGCCGGTGCGTCGATGTCGCGGGTGTCGGAATAGTAGGTGTCCTCGACGAAGACCTCGGTGTCGGAAAAGGGCAGGCAGTAGACGAAGCGGTAGCCGTCGATCTGCGCGACGGCGGCGTCCATCACCACGGGGCGGGTCAGCCCGTGCGGCGCGGCGAGCCGGAGCGTCTGGCCGAGGAACTTCTGCCAGCCCCCCGCCATGTGCGACAGGCCGCCGCTGCCGCGTGCGTCGATGACCGCGGTGGCGGGATAGTACCGCCCGTCCGAGAGAGTGACGCCGGCCCCGTCGGCGCCCGCGATTTCGGCGCCGGTGACGATGCAGTCGCCGGGCAGGGCGGCGCGCACCGCCTCGTCCAGCCTGGCGCCCGTCGCGCTGCGGTAGGGTGTCCTGAGCTGCCGCCGGGTGCCGGGAAAGCGCACCTCGTAGCCGTCCCAGCGCGCGGCGACGATCGGGGCCACGAGCGCCTCGCCGCCTTCGGGCAGGTCGCTGGCGAAGAACGACCAGACGTGCCGTCCGCCAAGCCGCTCACCGCGCTCGAAGATCATGACGCGCAAGTCCGCTCGCCGCGCCGCGAAGGCGAGCGCGATCAGCCCGCCGGCAAGGCCGCCGCCGAGAATCGCCAGGTCACATGAGGCCGGATCGCCGGAATTTCGCTGCATCGGGGCGATGTCTAGGGACTGCGAACGATTGCTGCAACTTGGCAGAGGGCTCGCTTTACTGCATGTTGATGACGATGACAGGGCAACTGACAATTTGCGACGCCGCGTCGGGGGACGCGGCCGCAATAGCCGAGATCTACGCGCACTACGTGCTGGAAGGCACCGCGACGTTCGAGACCGAACCGCCCGACGTGGCGGAATCGGAGCGGCGGATGCGCGAGCTGATGAAGGACGGCTACCCGTTCCTGGTGATGCGCGACGACGAGGACCGTGTGCTCGGCTTCGGCTTCGCCCAGCGCTACGGCCCGCGCGCGGGCTATCGCTACAGCGTCGAGACGACGATCTACGTGCATCAGGACAGCCTGGGCCGGGGGATCGGCAGCGCGTTGCTCCAGGCGGTGGTGAACGCCTGCGAGGCACGCGGTTTCCGCCAGGCCTTCGCCGTCATCGCGGCGTCCGAGCCGGCCTCGGTCGTGCTTCATGCCCGTGCCGGGTTCCTGCCGGTGGGCACGCTCACCGCCGCCGGGTGGAAGCACGGGCAGTGGATCGACGTGTTCCTGATGCAGCGCCGCCTGGGCGACGGAAACGAGACCCTTCCCGACCAGAAGGGCTGAGCGGGCGACCGGGCGCGGCAACGTTCCCGTCACCAACGCGTTGGCTTCCCTGAACATTCAGGGAAATTTCATGCGACTACGTGTTTCCACCATAGCGCTTGCGGCCGGTGCCGCGCTCCTGTCCTGCGCCGCGGTTCCCGCCTTCGCCCAGAACGCGAGCGACGCGCCCCCTGCCGAGAACGTGCTGGACGGGGACTACCTGACGGTCGGCGTCGGCGCGGTCTACGTGCCGAGCTACCGTGGTTCGGACGACTATATCGTATCGCCGATCCCGCTGGTGCGCGGCAAGTTCAAGGGCGTGGACATCAATCCGCGCATTGCCGGCGTGGCGCTGGACTTCATCCCCGACGACAAGGATTCCGGCATCGGCTTCTCGCTCGGCCCGGTGGCGACCGTGTCGCTCAACCGCACCCGCCGGATCAAGGACCCGGTGGTGCGCGCGGCGGGCAAGCTCGATCCGGCGATCGAGGTCGGCGTCTCGGCCGGCGTGACCAAGTACAGGCTGCTGCACGACTACGATTCGCTGACGCTGTCGGCCGACGTGAAATGGGACGTGAACGGCGCCTACGGGGGCATGGTCTGGTCCCCGGCGATCAGCTACACCACCCCGCTGAGCCCGGCGCTGGTGGCCGTGGTGGCGGTCAGCGCCCGCCACGTCGACGACGACTTCGCGCGCTATTACTACTCGGTGAACCCGGCCCAGAGCGCCGCGAGCGGCCTGCCCGTCTACGGCGCCAAGGGCGGCTGGGACAGCGCCAATGCCTCGCTGCTGATGGCTTACGACCTGTCGGGCGACGTGCGCGACGGCGGCCTTTCGGTGTTCGGCGTCGCCAATTACTCGCGGATGCTGAACGACGGCAAGGATACGCCCTTCACCGCGCTGCGGGGCAGCGCGAACCAGTGGGTTCTGGGCGCGGGCGTGGCCTATACGTTCTGATCCTCAGCCGATCGCGGCGGCGACCCGTCGCCTGAGGTCGGGCAGCACGTCGCGCGCGAACCACGGGTGGCGTTCCATCCATAGCCGGCTGCGCCAGGCGGGATGGGGGAGCGGAAACAGCCCTTCCGGAGCCTCGCGCCAGCGCTCCACCGCCTGCGTCAGGTTGCCCGCGAAGCCGCGCGGCAGGTAGCGTTTCTGGGCATGGGCCCCGACCAGCAGCGTCAGCCGCAGGTCGGGCATCTGCGCCAGCAGCGGCGCATGCCAGCGCGGCGCGCATTCGGGGCGGGGCGGCTTGTCGCCGCCGCTGGCTTTGCCCGGATAGCAGAAGCCCGAGGGCATCTGCGCGATGCGGGCGCTGTCGTAGAAGGTCGCCTTGTCGAGTTGCAGCCAGTCGCGCAGGCGATCGCCGCTGTCGTCGTCCCAGCCGATGCCGCTGGCGTGGACGCGGCTTCCTGGCGCCTGCCCGATGATGAGCAGGCGCGCGGTCCGGCTGGCGGCAACGTAAGGGCGCGGCTCGAAACCCAGCGCGTCGGCGCAGAGGCGGCAGGCGCGGATGTCGCCGAGCAGGGTGTCGAGGGAGGAAGCCATCCCCCGCGCAGATGGCGCCGCGGCCCCCTTGGTACAAGCCCGGATCGGTTCAGCCGGCGGCGAGCGCCAGTTCGCCCGTGGGGCCTGCTCCCGTACGGCGCACCCGTGCCCGGCCGTCCGGCCCGATCCCGGGAAGCAGGAACAGCAGCCCCATCCCCGCGCCCAGCACGGCGATGATCGCGATCGCGGCCTCGTCGTAGGAACCGGTGGCGCCGTAGCTCAGGTCCATCGCCGCCGGGGTCAGCCCCTGCGCGAGGATCACGGCGGCGTAGAGCACCGCGTTGATCGCGCCGAAATGCTTCAGCCCGAAATAGCGCGAGCAGAAATACGAGAGGGCGCCGTATTCCGCCCCCATGCCGATGCCGAGCAGTACCCCCGCCGCAGTGGCGGCCAGGCTGCCGTGGCCGAACTGCAGCAGCGCCAGCCCGGCCATGGCGGCGGCATACATCGGCACCACCAGCAGCGGCGTGCGCAGCCGGTCGAGCAGCGCTCCGGTCACCACCTGCCACGCGGCGGTGACGAGCGCGAACGTCGCCACCACGCCGGTCGCCTCGCCAAGGCCGAAACCCCGGTCGGTCATCATCGGCACAACGTGGGTGAACACCGCCGTCATGCCCCCCGCGCCGCTGGCGACCGCGACCAGCAGCACCCAGAAGCGGCCGGTGGCGGCGGCCTGACGCAGGGTCATCCCCTCGAACACGCGCTCCGGCGCATCGCGCCTGCGGACGGCCGCCTGGGGCGTGTCGTGGAGCCAGAGCCACATCACCGGCATGCCCACCAGCAGCACGATGCCCCCGATCGCGCCGTAAGTCGCGCGCCAGCCGATGACCGGCAGCAGGATCCCGGCCACCACCGGCATCAGCGTCGCCCCCACGCCGTTGCCGACGCCGGCGGTCACCCCCAGCATCAGCCCGCGCCGGTCGTCGAACCAGTTGGCGACGATCTTGGCGATCATCGGCGAGGCGCAAGTCGCGCCGGCGAGGCCGATCAGCCCGAACTGCAGGTAGAACAGCCATAGACTTCCGGTGGTCTGCGAGAGGCCGGCGATCAGCAGCCCCAGCGCCACGTTGCCGCCAAGGATCAGCGGGCGGGCGCCGACGCGGTCCATGGTGCGGCCGATCAGCGGATAGCTCGCCGCCGCGACCACCGCGATGAGGCCCAGCACCCCCGACACCGCCGCGCGCGACCAGCCGAGGTCTTGCGAGATCGGGACCAGCAGGGTGCCGAACGTCGCGCTGATCGCGGCGGTCACGCAGACCAGGTTGCCGGTCGTCGCGGCGATCGCAAGTCGGGTCGAGGCAGTGGGCATGCGCAAGGTCTCCGGATTTCGATTGGCCGGAGTAAATGCCGCCGGGCCCGCGATCCCAAGCGTTTATCGCCGCGCTGCAACAATTCCTTCGCGGGGCATCAACTCTGCAGGCTTGCGCAAGCCCGCGCGCATCCCGACTTTGCAGGCAGCGGCCTGAAGGGGCCCAGGATCACGTTCGCGAACGCAAGCAAGGACGATTCGCCAAGATGAATGCTCAGACGGCCGCAATGACCGCTTCCTCGACCCGGATGCCCACGTTCTTCATCCCGCACGGGGGCGGTCCGTGCTTCTTCATGGACTGGTCGGTCATGGGCGGCCCCGCCGATACCTGGGACAGGACCGAGGCCTGGCTGCGGGCACTGATCGCGACGCTGCCGGAAAGGCCGAAGGGGATCGTCGTCATCTCCGGCCACTGGGAGGAGCCGGCCTTCACCGCCTCGGCCGCCGTCGAGCCGGGGATGATCTACGATTACTACGGCTTCCCGCCGCATACCTATCAGCTCCAGTACCCGGCGCCCGGATCGCCCGCGCTGGCGGAGCGGGTGGTGGCCCTGCTGGCGGGGGCGGGCCTGCCCGCGCGGACCGATCCGGCGCGCGGCTTCGACCACGGCGTCTTCGTGCCCTTCCTGCTGATCGATCCCGAGGCGACGATCCCGGTCGTGCCGCTCTCGCTCAAGGCCGATCTCGATCCGGCCGAGCACATGGCCGCCGGCCATGCGCTGGCGCCCCTGCGCGAGGAGGGGATACTGATCGTCGGCTCGGGCATGAGCTATCACAACATGCGCGGCTTCCGCACGCCTGCGGCCACGCGGCCCTCCGCCGTGTTCGACCAGTGGCTGACCGGCGCGGTCGAGGCGCCGCCGGCGGAGCGCGAGGCGCAGCTCGCCGACTGGGCCGAGGCGCCCGCCGGCCGCCTCTCCCACCCGCGCGAGGAGCACTTGCTGCCGCTGATGATCGCCGCCGGGGCCGGAGACGATTCGGAAGGCCGCAAGGTCTTCGGCGACAACGTGATGATGGCGGATATCTCGGCCTATCGCTTCGGGTGAGTATCTGATCCGCTCTTGCTGCCTTCGGGCAAGGCTGTAAGGGTTGCCCCGGCGCCCGGCACGGGGCCGGGCGCGCAAGGGAGATCAGCCGGTGGCCGAAACCAGCGGGAAGGCCGCAAGTCCCACTGAGGAGAGCGTGCGCACGCGGATGGCCGAGGCCGGCATCTCCGCGCCGGACGAATGTGTTCCCGGCGTCTGCGCGAACCTGATCGTGCTGCAGGACCACGTCGCCACGCTGCGGGCCTTCGCGCTCGATCCGCGCAGCGCCAGCGCCATGCGGTTCGAGGCATGAGCGTGCTTTCGGCAATCGCCATGGCCGCGCGGGTGCGCGGTGGCCAGGTCGGCGCCGTGCAGCTGTGCGAGGCCGCCTTCGCCCGTGCCGAGGCGCTGGGCGGCGAACGCAGCGGCTTTACCCGCCTGCTGCGGCGCAGGGCGCTGGCGCGCGCGGCGGCGGTCGACAAGCTGGTCGAGGCGGGGCTCGATCCCGGTCCGCTCGCCGGGGTTCCGTTCGGCGTGGCCGACCTGTTCGACGTCGCCGGCGAGATCACCACCGCCGGTTCGCGCACCCGGCGCAGCGCCGCCTTCGCCAGCCGCGACGCGCGCGCCATCGCGCTGCTGGAAGCGGCGGGCGCGGTGCTGATCGGCACCCAGAACATGGACGAGTTCGGCTACGGCTTCGTCACCATGAACGCCGGCTACGGCACCACCCGCAATCCGCACGACCCTTCGCGCGTCGCGGGCGGCGCGGCGGGCGGCTCGGCGGTGGCGGTGGCGACCGGGGTGGTGCCGATCAGCCTCGCCTTCGACACCAACGGCTCGCTGCGGGTGCCCGCTGGGCTCTGCGGGGTGATCGGGCTCAAGCCGACGTACGGCGACCTCCCGCGCGACGGCATGTATCCGTTCGTCGACAGCCTCGACGTGGTGGGCGCGCTGGGCCGCGACCTCGACGATCTCGCGCTCGTGCGCACGATCCTGCGCGAAGGCGCGCCCGAACGGCAGGAACCGCTGCGCGGCGAAATCTCCTTCGGCCGCCTGATGAGCTGGTTCGACGACAACATCGCCGAGGAAATGCGCGGGCCCCTGGATGCGTTCTGGGCGCGGCTGGGCCGGGTCAGCTTCGAGCTGCCGCATTCCGAGATCGCCCGCGCCGCCGCCTCGGTCATCATCGCGGCGGAAGGGGCGAGCCTGCACCGCCCGGCGCTGGAGGCAGACCCGATGCAGTTCGAGCCGCCGGTGCGCGATCGCCTGCTGGCCGGCCTGCTGCTGCCGAGCGACGACTACCTGGCCGCGCAGCGCTTCCGCAACTGGATCCAGGCCCGCCTGCGCCGCCAGTTCGAGCTGGCCGACGTGCTGTTCACCCCGGCCGCCCCCGGCTTCGCGCCGACGATCGCGGACCCGGTGATGACGTTCGAGGGCCGGCCGATCCCGGCGCGCAGCCACCTTGGCATCTATACCCAGCCGATCAGCCTGATGGGCCTGCCGGCGCTGGTGCTGCCGCTGGCGGGCGACTTCGCGATGCCGCTGGGGATCCAGCTCATCAGCGCCGCCGGTCACGAGCCGCTGCTATTCCGGGCGGCGCGGCAATTGATCGACAAGGGCCTGTGTGCGGTGCCGGTGCCGCCGGGAGATTGAACCAGACCCCTCGTCATTGCGACGACGCCGATCCATCAAGAAAGCCGTCGCGCTCGCACAAGCCAGCAGGTCCGCGTACGCTAGTCTGCACGTATCACCACGGCGGGACCGCATGCAGGCAGACACTCTCATCACCGGCGCCACCCTGGTCACGATGGACGCGCGGCGCCGGGTCATCCGCGACGGGGCAGTCGCCTTTGCCGGCGACACCATCGTCGCCGTGGGCAAGGCGGCCGAGCTTGCCGGGATCGATGCCCGCACGGTGATCGACGGGTCGCGCTTCCTGCTCACGCCCGGGTTCGTCAATGCCCACGTCCATGTCACCGAGACGCTGATCCGGGGCTTCGTGCCGGGCGACCTGCCGTTCGACGAGACGCTGGGCCGCTGGGTCATCCCGCTCTACAAGGACCATTCCCCCGCCGAGCAGGCGGTCGCCGCCCGGCTCGCCGTCGCGGCGATGCTGCGCACCGGCACGACCAGCTTCATCGAGGCCGGGACGATCATCGCCTTCGACGAGGTCATGGCCGCGATCGCGGGCACCGGCATCCGCGCCCGTATCGGCCGCTGGACCGAGGATCGCGCCTGGGATCCCGCCGCCGATGCCGAGGCGCTGACGCGCGAAGCCAGCGCCGCGCTCGAACGCGATCTGGCCGCCTATCCGCAGGACGGGCGCAGGATCGCCGCCTGGCCCAACCTGATCGGCCACATGACCGCGACCGATGCGCTGTGGCGGCAGGCCACCGCGCTCGCCCGGCGCACCGGCACCGGCATTTCCGCGCACATGAGCCCGGTGGCGGACGACGCCGCCTGGTATCTCGCCGAGACCGGGCGGCGTCCGGTCGAGCATCTCGCCGACCTGGGCGTGCTGGGACCGCATCTCAACCTCGTCCACATGGTCCACATCGATGCCCGGGAGGCGGCGCTGGTCGCGGCCAGCGGTACCCGGGTCACGTTCTGCCCCGACGCGTCGCTGCGCAGCGGCTACGGCGCCATGCGGCACGGACTGTTCCCGGAGATGGCGGAGGCGGGGGTGACCATCGCGCTCGGCACCGACGGGGCGGACAACCACGACATGATGCGCGTCATGGCGCTGATGGCCTCGCTGTTCCGCGACGCGCGCGAGGACCGCTCGCTGTTCCCGGCACACGCGGCGCTGGAGATGGCGACGGTGAACGGCGCCAGGGTGATGGGGCTGGCGGATACGATCGGCGCGCTGGCGGTCGGGATGAAGGCGGACGTGGTCGCGCACGACCTCGCGCGGCCGGAATGGGTGCCGCTCAACAACCCGGTCGAACAACTGGTCGCCTCGGCCGACGGGCGCGGGGTCCATTCGGTCTGGGTGGACGGGGTGCGCGTGGTCGAGGACCAGCGCTGCACGCTGATCGACGAGGCCGCGCTCCAGGCCGAGGGGCAGGCGATGGCAGAGGCGATACTGGCCCGTTCGGGGCTGCCGCTGGTCAGCGAATGGCCAGTGGAATGAAACAGGCCAGTGGAATGAAACCGGAAGGAGTGCAGCAAGTGGACTATTCGGCGATCACGGTAACCCCGCTCACGCCCGGCATGGGCGGGATCGTGTCGGGCGTGGACCTCACGCAGCCGCTGTCCAACAGCGTGGTGGACGAACTGCACCGCGCGCTGGAGGACCGTCTGGTCATCTTCTTCCGCGACCAGCCGATCGACCACGAGGCGCACAAGCGCTTCGCCAACTACTTCGGCGGCATCCACATCGCGCCGAGCACCAAGCCCTGGCAGGCCCCCGGCCATCCGGAAGTCACGATCGTCCATGCCGACGCGGATTCCACGTTCGTCGCCGGGGAGGACTGGCATTCGGACATGAGCTGTGATGACGCGCCGCCGCTGGGCTCGGTGCTCTACCTGCATACGGTGCCGCCGGTCGGCGGCGACACCGCGTTCTCGAACATGTACGCCGCCTACGATGCGCTCTCGGACCGGATGAAGACGCACCTCGGAGGGCTGACCGCGGTGCATGACGCCGTCGCCGGCTTCGGCGGCATCACGCCCGAGGGCATGAAGCTGCCGCGCAACAGCCACCCGGTGATCCGCACCCATCCCACGACCGGGCGCAAGTCGATCTACGTCAACAAGAGCTTCACCACCCACATCGAAGGCATCCCCCGCGCCGAGAGCGAAGCGCTGCTGGGCTACCTGTTCCAGCACGTCCAGCACCCGATGTTCCAGTGCCGGTTCTCGTGGCAACCGCACTCGATCGCGTTCTGGGACAACCGCTGCGCGCAGCACTCGGCGATCTGGGATTACTTCCCGCAGGTCCGCTCGGGCTTTCGCGTGCAGATCCTGGGCGACGTGCCGCGCTGAGTTGAGTAGCACGTATTCGTCATTGCGAGCTTAGCGAAGCAACCCAGGGCAACAGCGCGCCGCCCTGGGTTGCTTCGCTAAGCTCGCAATGACGAAAGGGGGGCGATCTCAATTATCGCAGACGCCGCCCCGAACTCAGCAGGCGACCACGTTGATCGCAAGGCCGCCCTGGCTGGTTTCCTTGTACTTGCTCGACATGTCGAGCCCGGTCTGGCGCATCGTCTCGATCACCTGGTCGAGCGAGACGCGCGGGGTCTCGCCGGCGTGGAGGGCCAGCTTGGCGGCGTTGACGGCCTTGACCGCGGCGATGGCGTTGCGCTCGATGCAGGGGATCTGCACGAGCCCGCCCACCGGATCGCAGGTGAGGCCGAGGTTGTGCTCCATGCCGATCTCCGCCGCCGCGCAGACCTGCACCGGGGTGCCGCCCCAGACCGCCGCGAGACCGGCCGCCGCCATCGAGCAGGCGACGCCGACTTCGCCCTGGCAGCCCATCTCCGCGCCCGAGATCGAGGCGCGCTGCTTGTAGAGCAGGCCGATCCCGGCGGCGGTGAGCAGGTAGCGGTGCGCCTTGGCGGGGATCGCGCGCGGGCCTTCGCTGCAATACTGGCGCAGCAGCGAGGGGATGATGCCCGCCGCCCCGTTGGTGGGCGCGGTGACGACGCGGCCGCCGCTGGCGTTCTCCTCGTTCACCGCCATCGCGTAGAGGTTGAGCCAGTCCATCAGCGTTTCGGCCTGGTTGTCCTGCGGGCGGGCGATCAGGCTCTGGTGGATCGACCGGGCGCGGCGCCGCACCTTGAGCGAGCCCGGCAGCAGGCCGTCGCGCGCGAGGCCGCGCTCGATGCACTGGTTCATGGCGTCGGCGATCGCATCGAGCCCCGCCAGCGTCTCCGCCTCGGGCCGGCGGGCGGCCTCGTTGGCGAGCATGATCGCGGCGATGTCGAGCCCGGTCGTCTCGCAGGTTTCCAGCAACTGCGCGCCCGAGCCGAACGGATGGGGGACCGGCGGGCCTTGTGCCACCCGGTCGTCGGCGGCGGGCTGCTCCAGCTGGTGTCGGCTGGAAAAGAAGCCGCCGCCGGTCGAGAAATACTCGGCCCGCGCGATTCCGGAGCCATCCTGCGCGAATGCGGCCAGCACCATGCCGTTGGGGTGCAGGTCCGGGATATGGTCGAAGTCGAGCACGAGGTCGCGCGCCGGATCGAAGGCGATCTCGCGGCGGCCGAGGAGAGCGATCCGCCCGGTCGCGCGGACTTGCGCGGCGGCGGCGTGGGCGAATTCGGGGTCCACGGTCTCGGGCTGCAGGCCGAGCAGGCCCATCAGGCAGGCGTCCGGGGTGCCGTGTCCCTCGCCGGTCAGCGCCAGCGAGCCCTGCAGGTGCACCACGACGCGCGCGACGGCGTCGAGGCGTGCTGTGCCGGTCTGGCACCCGCCGGTCTGGCCCCCACCGGTCTGAGCAGAGTCCTCCAGCCCCTGGAGGAACCGTGCGGCGATGCGCATCGGCCCGACGGTGTGCGAACTGGACGGGCCGAGCCCGATGCGGAAGAGGTCGAGGGCGGAGATCATGGTCCCTCCAGCGCATACTTCGGATGGCGATGCGATCAAGGCCGGTCTGTCGTTACCGGTGCCCAGTCGTCAGGTTTCGAGGTGTCACGAGTCGTGGAAGATTGCCATCCTAAGTGGGCATCCCATGAGAGCCGGGCAAGAGTGGCGGCCCATGCCGGCGGCCTTCTGATGAGCAGCGACTTCCTCGACCGGGCGGCCCTCCGGACGCCCGAGGACCCGGGCCTGCGTCCGCGCCAGGGCACGAACGTCCCTCGCATCGTGCCGATCCGCGTTCCCCATACCGCAGCCATGAATCCCTCCCCGAGCTTGTCTCGGGGAGGGGGACCGCCCGCGCAGCGGGTGGTGGAGGGGGGGGAGGCTGGGAATTCCCCCTCCGTCACCGCCTTCGGCGGCGCCACCTCCCCGAGACAAGCTCGGGGAGGAACTGGACATACGAAAACGCCCGCTGGCGAGTGCGGGCCTAACGCCGGGGGAAGTCAACGCAACCGAGAGTGAACATCGGGTCGGCGTCGGGAGCGTCCTCACCGGGACGCGGGGGTTTGTGTTCCACCTGCTCTGACGAGCGGCCGGGTAGCGGTGGTCAGCCCGGCTCGACCTTGGCATTCCATCGGAGCCGTCCCGTATGACCGACGTTAGGGTTCGCGTCGTTGGCGGTCATGGGTCATCCGGGATAGCCTTCGCGGTGTCTGTCCAGAAGGACAAAGCGGTTCGAAGGACGTTTCCAGAGCCGAGAGGACGGTCCGGGTCTTCGTTGGGCGCGTGGTTTGCACAGCTGCGGCTTGAAACCGCATCCCGGCCCACGACGCCGACCCGATACACCGAAAGCGACTTGTACATCACCGCTCCGGATGCTGGGCCATATAACCCATGTGGTTACAAATGTCAATATCCCGTCACGGCAGCGAGCGGTAGAACTCCAGCTTCATGTCCTCGGCCACGCAGGCGAGGATCGGCGGGACCAGCCGGTCGTGGAAATCGATGTGCATGTGCTTCTCGTAGGCGGCCTCGTCGCGGAAGGTGGCGACGACCTGGAACATGTCCGGGTCGGCCTCCGACTGGAACAGTTCGTAGACGAGGGCGTCGGGCTCGTTCGCGAAGACGAGGCCCTTGAGTTCGGACTGCAGCGCGATCATATCGGCGCGCTTTTCGGGAAGGGTGCGCAGCTGGGCGATGAAGCTCTTGGCGGGCATCAGGCTCTCCCCTCAGGGGCGGCATGCGGGGCGAGGTCGTAGAGCAGCTCGCGCTCGTACGTGCCTTCCATGCAGCCGACGATCCTGGCGATCAGCGGCTGGTTGTGCGGATAGTCCATGTGCGCCTGGTCGGCCGCTTCATCGACGAAGCTTTCGTGGACCGCGAACATGCCCGGTTCGCCGAGACGGAAGAACTTGTAGGCCAGCGTGCCCGGTTCGTGGCGGGACAAGTCCTCCATTTGGCGGGCGAGGGCGATGAAGTCGTCCTGCCGGTCCTCGCGGACGCGAAAGCGGGACAGGAAGCTGAAGGCCATGGGCCGGTCTCTCCTTTCAGCGCGGGGAACGAGTCGCGCCCCGCTGGTCTCTGCCGATGCCGCGCCTGTTCCGGCGCGTGCCTGGGGAGGATAGGCGATCGCCCGATAAAAACAATCATGAATGCATGTTGATTCGTTTTTGCGCTTCGTCACCCTGAACGTGTTTCAGGGTCCATCTCTCGGCCGCCAGCGTGCGTGAGACCACTGAACGAGGGCGCCGATGGTGACACATACCAGGGGGCAAGGCGGCACGATTGACCCTGAAACACGTTCAGGGTGACGGGAAAACAAAGGGGATTTCAGCCGGCTGCAATGTCGCCGCAACACCACATCAAAAAAACATACATGAATGATTGCCAAACGCCGTCTTCGTGATAATCCTTAAGGCAACCCGCAACCAAATGGCGGGGCCTAAGGAGAGAGAGGCATGTTCACCAGGCAGCTTTACTGCTCGTCTTGCGCGTTCGCGCTCGTCGCCGGATTCGCAAGCGCGCCGGCATTCGCGCAGGACACCACCACCGCAGACACCGCAGCCCCGCAATCGTCGGGCGGCCTTGCCGAGATCGTCGTCACCGCCACCCGCCGCGCCACCGACCTGCAGTCCACGCCGGTCTCGGTCTCGGCCGTGGACAGCACCCTGATCGCGCAGGCGTCACCGCGCGACCTCGGCGACATCGCCGCCTTCGTGCCGAACTTCTCGGCGGCGACGATCGCGAACTTCAATGCCGCCAGCTTCGCCATGCGCGGCGTCGGCCAGACCTCGATCATCGTCTACTTCGAGCCGCCCGTCGCGGTGCTGGTGGACGACTTCGTGGTGCCTTCGGTGCAGACGCAGCTGCTCGACACCTTCGACATCGCCCAGGTCGAAGTGCTGCGCGGCCCGCAGGGCACGCTGTTCGGCAAGAACACCACCGGGGGCGTCGTCACCGTGCGCACCAAGCGGCCGCAGCTGGAATACGTGGGCGTCGATGCCCGCGCCGAGTATGGCGACTTCGGCCAGCGCAAGCTGCAGGCGGCGATGAACGTGCCGATCTCGGACTTCGCCGCGTTCCGTCTCGTCGGCGGTTACGAGAAGTCTGACGGGTACTACAAGAACGGCGCCTGCTACGGCCCGGTCACCGGCTTCGTCGACAACAAGTTCCAGGGCGCCGAGGGCTGTCTCGGCGGCGAGACGCTGGGCGGCAAGGACGTGTGGCAGGCCCGCGCCAAGCTCTTGATCGAACCTTCGCCCAATTTCAGTGCGCTGTTGCAGTACGAATGGATTCGCGACCGTTCGGACTCGGTCCCCTCCGTGAACGAGAACTACCTCTACACCGGCGACAATCCCTTCGTCACCGACCTGCTCGGGCTGACCGATCCCAATGCGCAGGATACCGATCCGCTCAAGCGCGCCGCCTATACCGGGCGCCATGACGGGCTGATGTACATGGACCAGGGCCAGCGCATCTCGGTGGACGGGTTCTACGCCAACCTCGAATACGATACCGGGATCGGCACCATCACGTCGGTTTCCGGCTACCGCAGCCAGCGCTCGCGCATTCCCAATTCCTACGCGGGCGCGACGGCGGTGGCGGAGGACGGGCAGTACCTCTCGTTCTTCGATGCGACGCGCGACGACGACCGCAAGACCTGGCAGCAGGAACTGCGCTTCGCCTCGGACCTGCAGGGGCCGTTCAACTTCGTGGCGGGCGGCTTCTACCAGCGCGACAAGATCGACTTCTGCGTGGCGCAGCTGCTCGGCTTCCTCGACCTCACCTCCGGTCCCTCGGCGGCGGGCAACTGGAACGACACGCCTTACGTGCTGTGCAACGCGCAGCGGGCGAAATCGCGCGCGGTGTTCCTCGAAGGCACGCTGAAGCTGGGCGAGAAGCTGACGATCGCGGCCGGGGGCCGCTACACCTGGGACGACAAGACCTGGCTCGGCCGCCAGCAGGTCTTCGCCGCGCAGCTGGAGGGCGGGTTCGATCCCACCATCACCATCGACCATGCGCTCGACGCCAGCGTCTACAACTATCCGGCGGGCGTCGTCAGCGTGAAGGGCAAGTGGCGCGAGCCGACCTACCGCGCCAGCATCAGCTATCAGGCGACCGACGACCTGTTCGTCTTCGGCGGCTATTCGCACGGCTACAAGGGCGGCGGCTTCAACGACCAGATCGGCGGCTTCGCGGCCTTCGGCACCGACCTCGACGCCTTCCGCGCCGCCGCGCGCCCGACCGACCCGGAGCAGGCCGACAGCTTCGAGCTGGGCTTCAAGTCGCAGTTCCTCGACAACCGGCTGCGCTTCAACGTCACCGGCTTCTACGTGAAGTACAAGGACCTGCAGAAGCAGCTCAACGTGCCGATCGAGGTCAATGGCCAGCCCAATCAGGTGACGGTCTTCGTCAATGCCGCCAGCGCTACCGTCAAGGGCATCGAGGCGGAACTCTCGGCCAGCCCGGTCGAGGGGCTGACGCTGCGCGGCGTGCTCGGCTACCAGGACGGCAAGTACAACAGCTATACCGCCGAGAACGCGGGCTACGACTTGTCCACCGCCCCGCTCGACCGCGCGCCCAAGTGGCAGTGGACGCTCGACGGCGCCTATTCGCTGCCGCTGGGCAGCGACTACAAGCTGACGCTGAACGGCAACGTCGCCTATACCGGGCGCAACCTCAACACGCAGGCGATCGACGATCCGCTGGGGAACACCTTCCTCAACGCGCGCACGCTGGTGAACGGCTCGATCACGCTCGCGCAGGCGGACGACCGTTACTACGTGCGGGTGATCGGCCGCAACCTGACCGACAAGCGCTATCGCATCGGTACGCAGAACGTCGCGGGGCTGTGGCTCAATTCGCAGTTCGGCGCGCCGCGCTACTTTGGCGTCGAACTCGGGCTGTCGTTCGGCGACCATCTTTGAACCATGAGGCACGGGGGCACGAACCTCCGTGCCCGACGAGAGGTGATCGAGTGCGGAATGACACCATGGCGCGGGCATTTTTCCCTGAATCGTCATTGCGAGCGGCGAAGCCGCGCGGCAATCCAGGGCAGCATCGCACGGCCCTGGATTGCTTCGCTGCGCTCGCAATGAAGACGCGGGGGTTTGCCGGCGGGTTCGCCATTGCGGCTGCATTTTCGCTCGCGGCCTGCGGATCGTCGGACCAGCAGGCGCTCACGGGCAAAAGCGCGCCCGAGGGGTGGGAGCGGCAGCTCGACGATGCCAGCGACGGCGACGACTGGCCGGCCTTCGGCCGCACCTATGGCGAGCAGCACTACAGCCCGCTGGAGCAGATCAACGCGGGCAACGTGAAGGATCTCGGCCTCGTGTGGTCGGTGGACTTGCCCGCGGGCAACCCCGCCACCGGGCCGATCGAGGTGGCGGGCACGGTCTACCTCGCCAGCGGCTATTCGGTGGTGCGCGCGATCGACGTCGCCACCGGCAAGCTGAAGTGGGAGCACGATCCCCACGCCCCCGAAGCCTCGGGCATCCGGCTGCGGCAGGGCTGGGGCAGCCGGGGCGTCGCCTACTGGAACCACAAGGTCATCACCGCCACGCAGGACGGCCGCCTGATCGCGCTCGACGAGAAGACCGGCAAGCCCGTCTGGACCGTGCAGACGCTGGAGGAGGGCGCGCCGATGTTCATCTCCGGCCCGCCGCGCGTGTTCGGCGGCAAGGTCATCATCGGCAACGCGGGTTCGGACGAAAGCGCGGTGCGCGGCTTCGTCACCGCCTTCGATGCGGACAGCGGCAAGCAACTCTGGAAGTTCTACACCGTCCCCGGCGACCCGGCGAAGGGCTTCGAGGACGAGACGCAGAAGATGGCGGCGAAGACCTGGAACGGCGACTGGTGGAAGTACGGCGGCGGCGGTTCGGTGTGGAACGCCATCACGTACGACAAGGCCAACGACCAGATCCTGCTCGGCACCGGCAACGGCGCGCCGTGGAACCACAAGATCCGTTCGCTGGGCAAGGGCGACAACCTGTTCGTCTGCTCGATCG
Organism: Novosphingobium resinovorum; assembly: GCF_036352595.1. Taxonomy (GTDB): domain Bacteria; phylum Pseudomonadota; class Alphaproteobacteria; order Sphingomonadales; family Sphingomonadaceae; genus Novosphingobium; species Novosphingobium resinovorum_B. The sequence goes on along the minus strand of NZ_JAZFAX010000002.1, from coordinate 72,829 downwards.
TCGCGCTCGATGCGAAGACCGGCAAGTACAAGTGGCACTACCAGATCAACCCCGGCGAAAGCTGGGACTTCAACGCCGCGATGGATATGGAACTCGCCGACCTGACCATCGACGGCAAGCCGCGTCAGGTGGTGATGACGGCGCCGAAGAACGGCTTCTATTATGTGATCGACCGGAAGGACGGCAAGCTGATCTCGGCCGAGCCCTTCGTCGAAGTGACATGGGCGAAGAAGATCGACATTGCCACCGGTCGCCCGGTCGAGAACCCCGGCGTGCGCTACGAAAGCGGCAGGACTTCGTTCCGCCCCACGCCGCTGGGCGCGCACAGCTGGATGCCGATGGCCTACAGCCCGAAGACCAACCTTACATACATCCCGGCGATCGACCTGCAGGCCCATTTCGACGACACCGGCATCACGCGCGAGAACTTCAAGTTCGCGGAGGGCATGGCGCTGTCGCCGGGCGTCGGCTACGCGATCGACGCGGGGGGCAAGGACGTCACCGGCTGGCTCGTCGCGTGGGATCCGGTGGCGCAGAAGGCGCGCTGGAAGCTGCCGATGCCCACGCACGGCAACGGCGGCATCATGGCGACGGGCGGCAACCTGGTGTTCCAGGGACGGCCCGACGGCGGCTTCTTCGCCTATGACGCCGAGAACGGCAAGCGGCTGTGGAACTTTGATGCGCGTGCGGGCGTGGTGGCGCCGCCGATCACGTACCGGGTGAACGGCAGGCAGTACGTCACGGTGATCGCCGGGATCGGCACCAGCGTCGGCCTGTTCGGCCCGATGTTCGCGCAGTACGGCATCGATTACCGCACGCAGGCACGCCGGGTGCTGACTTTCGCGATCGGCGGCAAGGCGACCTTGCCCGCGCGGGTGCCTTACAAGGCGGTCGCCTTCGATGACCCCGGATTCAAGCCCGATGCCGCCAAGGCCGCGCGCGGGGAGGGCATCTTCGGCGGGCGCTGCGCGGTGTGCCACGGCACTTCGGTGATCGCGGGCGGCACCGCGCCGGACTTGCGCACCTCGCCGATCCCGCCCAGCGCCGACGCCTTCGCCGAAGTGGTGAAGAACGGCGCGCTGGTGCCTGCGGGCATGCCGCAGTTCGGCGAATTCACGTCCGACCAGATCGACGCCCTGCGCCACTACATCCGCACGCGCGCCGAAGTCCTGCGCAGCGGCCGCAAGGACAGCGGCGTGGGATCGGCGCACAAGACCGGGGAATGACCGCCGATCACTGCGCCGGAGCGTAAGCCCTGATCCAGTCCTGAAAGCGCGGATCGTTGCCGTATGCCACGTTGACCCGCATGGCCGGGGCGATCGCCGGATCGGTGCTGAACGCGCTGGCAGTCGCGATGAAGATGCCGCGCGCGGCCGCATCCTGCGCGATCGCGTCCATCGACAGCAGCGGCGGCAGGTCGATCCACACGTAGAAGCCCCCGCCGACCGGACGCCGGATCGGGAAGCCCGCGCGCTCCAGTCCCTCGACGGTCTCCTGCGTCGCCTTGCTCGCGCGCGAGCGCAGGCGGCGCAGGTGCTTGAGGTAATGTCCCTGGTCGATCAGCTGGAACACCAGCCGCTCGTCATGGGCCGAGGTCGCGACGGTGGTGACCACCTTGAGCGCATTGATTTCCGCCGCGATCCGGGGCGCCGCCGCCACGTAGCCGACGCGGAAGCTGGCGGCGAGCGTCTTGGAGAACGTCCCCAGGTAGATCACCCGGTCCAACTGGTCGAGCGCGGCGAGGCGCGGCAGCGAATACGGCAGGATGTCGGCGAAGGGGTCGTCCTCGACGATCATGAGGTCGTGCGCGGTCGCGGCCTTGAGCACCGCATAGGCCTTGCCCGCCGTGATCGATCCGCCGGTCGGGTTGTGCGCCAGCGACTGCGTGAAGAACATGCGGGCATGGCTGCGGGCGGCCTTGGCGGTGAGGTCGTCGATGTCGGGCCCGTCGTGCAGGCGGCGCACGCCGATGATCTCGACGCCCGCCAGCGCCAGCTTGGCGAACAGCGGATAGTAGCCGGGATCGTCCACCAGCACCGCGTCGCCCGGCCGCAGGTAGCGCCGGATGATGAGGTCCAGCGCGTGGTTGGCGCCGTGCGTCATCAGGATCTGGCCCGGCTGGCAGGTGATCCCCCGTTCGGCCAGGGCACCGCACAGCCGCTCGCGCAGTGGCAGGTAGCCCCACGCGGAGTTGTACCCGTCCGCCTCCTGGAAGCGCTGGAACGACAAGTGGCGGCGCAGTTCCGATGCTTCGAGCCAGTCCGGCGGCGGCCGGCCGTCGCCCGGCCGGATCGGCAGCCGGCGGTCCAGCTGCTCGGTCAGCAGCGAGGCGCGGTCCGAGGCGGCGGCGATCGGCGCCGGGCTTGCGTCGCTCGGCCGCGCCGGCGCGCGCACCACGAAGTAGCCGGCGCCCGGCCGTGCCTGCAGGTAACCTTGCGCGACGAGCCGCAGATAGGCCTCGACCACGGTGTTCTTGCCCACGCCCAGCCGCTTGGCCTCTTCCCGGATGGAGGGCAGCCGCTCGCCCGCGCGCAGCTGCCCCGCGCGCATCTGGGTGAGCACGCCCTCCATCACGAAATCGATCTTGAGCGATGCGTTCGGCATCCGCGTGTTCCTCTCCGCCCAAGGGTACAGTTCCCCAAAGATCGCTTCGGACTGTACCTGTTTGCGCCACGCATCAACCGCTATCGTCCCGGGACATGGATTTTGGAGGATTTTTGTGGCGGAGCGGAAGACGGCGCGGGTTTCGGGGTTTCACAAGTTGGGGCAGGCGGAGCGGCTGGAGGTGGTGGCGGCGTTCGCGGGGCTGGGGGAGGAGCATGTCGCGCAGCTGGCGCGGGGCTCCAACATCGATGCCGAGCTGGCCGACCACATGATCGAGAACATGATCTCCACCATCGCCATCCCCGTGGGCGTGGCCACCAACCTGAAGATCGACGGCATCGACGTGCTGGTGCCGATGGCGACCGAAGAGTCCTCGGTCATCGCCGCCGTCGGCAATGCGGCGCGCCAGTGCTACGACAACGGCGGCTTCACCACCTCGATGTCGGGCACGCGGATGATCGCGCAGATCCAGCTTCTCGACCTGGCCGACCCCGCCCGCGCCCGGCTCGTCATCCTGGAGCGGCGTGACGAGATCGCCGCGCTCTGCAATGCCTGCGACCCGACGCTGGTGCGCATGGGCGGCGGCTTCTGCGACCTCGAGGTACGGCTGATCGACGCGCCATCGGGCACCATGGTCATCACGCACATCATCGTCGACACCCGCGATGCGATGGGCGCCAACGCTGTCAACACGATGGCCGAGCGCCTCGCTCCCCGCCTGGCGCAATGGACCGGCGGCCGCTCGCTGCTGCGCATCCTGTCGAACCTCGCCGATCGCCGCGTCGCCCGCGCCCGCGCCACCTGGCGCTGCGCGGACATCGGCGGCGAGGCCGTGCGCGACGCCATGGTCGCCGCCTTCGAGTTCGCCGACGCCGACCCCTACCGCGCCGCGACTCACAACAAGGGAATCATGAACGGCGTCTCCGCCGTCGTCCTCGCGACCGGCAACGACACCCGCGCGGTGGAGGCGGGCGCCCATGCCTACGCCGCGCGCGATGGGCGCTATCGCAGCCTCTCGCGCTGGGAAGTGACGCGCGAGGGCGACTTGTCGGGCGTGCTGGAACTGCCGCTGGCGGTGGGGCTGGTCGGCGGCGCCACCCGCATCCATCCGGGCGCGCGCGCCCTGCTGGCGATCCTGGGCGTGGACAGCGCCGAGCGGCTGGCGCGGATCATCGCGGCGGTGGGTCTGGCGCAGAACTTCGGCGCGATGAAGGCGCTGGCCACCGACGGCATCCAGAAGGGCCACATGGCGCTCCATGCGCAGAACGTCGCCATCACCGTGGGCGCGGCGGGCGAGGAAGTGGGCGCGGTCGCCCGCCTGCTGATCGAGCGCGGGACGATCGACGCCGAGGCCGCCGCCGGGGCACTGGCCCAGCTGCGCGGCGCCTGACGGGCGAGCCCGCGGCGGCCTGCGGAACACGAGGCACTCAACGGCACCTAACGGCACCTAACCGTACCCAAGCGGCACCGGGGACTGCCGCAAGGGTGTGCAGACCGCACGGGAATGGCGCGGATACGCGACCGGCCGGAGACAAACGAGATTAAACTGTGCCCGTAATGCTAACGGTACAGTATCTTGAAATTAGCGCTGAACTGTCTCTGCTCAATATGCGATCCCGGGAATATAGCCGGGACAAACAGGTCCGCTCGCGACGAGGGAAGAGGTGAGGTTGACGATGAAGGATGCGGCACGGATCGGCACGGCCGAAGGATCTGCGGGACCGCTGGCGGGCGTCGTCGTGCTCGACTTGACGCGGGTGGTCGCCGGGCCGTTCTGCGCGATGATCCTGGCCGACCTGGGCGCCACCGTCATCAAGATCGAGAACCCGGCCGACCCCGACTACACGCGCACCTTCCCGCCCATCGTCCGCAACGGCTCGGCCGAGGAGAGCGCCTTCTTCGCGCAGTACAACCGCAACAAGGAAGGCATCGCCATCAACCTGCGGCTGGACGAGGGCAAGGCGCTGTTCCGGCGGCTGGTCCGCGAGGCGCATGTGGTGCTGGAGAATTTCCGGCCCGGCACGATGGACCGCCTCGGCCTGTCCTACGAAGTGCTGCAGGCGGAGAACCCGGCGATCGTCTACGGTGCGATCAGCGGCTTCGGGCGGACCGGCCCTTATTCCAGCCGCCCGGCCTACGACAATTCGGGGCAGGCGGCGGGCGGCTTGTGGTCGATGAACGGCTATCCCGACCAGCCGCCGGTGCGGGTCGGCACGATCATCGGCGACGTCGCCGCATCGCTCTATGCCGCCATCGGCGTGCTGGCCGCGCTGCGCGAGGCGGAGGCGACGGGGCGGGGGCAGGTGGTCGACATCTCGCAGCAGGATTCGGTGCTCTCGCTCACCGAAAGCGCGGTGGTGCGCTATACCGTCGATGGCGAGGTGGCGCGGCCGCTGGGCAACGACCATCCCTTCGTGCGCCCTTACGGCCAGTTCCCCTGCGCCGACGGCTTCGTGTTCTTCGGCGGCTATACCGACAAGTTCTGGGCGCTGACCTGCGAGATCTTCGGCGATCCCGAGGCGGCGCGCGATCCGCGCATTGACACGATGGAGAAGCGCTTCGACCCGCTTGTCGCCGAAACCGTGGTCCGGCCGCTGCTGGAGCGCTGGTTCAGGCGCCACACCAAGGCCGAACTGGAAGCGATGGTGGGCGACAAGGTGCCGCTCAGCGCCATCAAGTCGATCGACGAGGTGGTCGAAGACCCGCACGTCAACGCGCGCGGGATGATCGTCGAACTGCCGGTGGCGGGCACGCCGACGCGGGTGATGGGGCTGCCGATCGCGCTGCCCGGCCGTGCCGCCGCGCCGCATCGCCCGGCCCCGGCGATGGGCGAGCACACCGCCGCCGTGCTGGCGCGCATGCTGGGCCTGGGCGCGGACGACATCGCGGCGCTGTCGCGGGCGGGGGTGGTCTGAGATGGGCATCGAGGTGACGCGCGAAGGCGCGGTGGCGGTGGTCCGCTTCGCCCGGCCGGACAAGCTCAACGCGATGACGCTGGCGATGTACGACGATCTCGGCCGCGCCTTCGACGAGGCGCAGGCGGACGGCGCCGTCCACGCGATCGCGCTGCTCGGTTCGGAGCGGGCGTTCTGCGCCGGGGCCGACCTGCTGGAGGCGATCCCGGCGCTGGCCGAGGGCCGCTTCGACATCAGCGAATGGGACGGCGCCCACGCCAAGAAGGGCAACGTGGTCAAGCCCATCGTCAGCGGCGTGCGCGGCCTGTGCTACGGCGCCGGGTTCGAGATCATGCTGGCCAGCGACATCCGCGTCGCCGGGGAGAGCGCGCGCTTCCGCCTGCCCGAGGCGGAGCACGGCTTCGTGCCCGCCGGCGGCACGCTGGTCCGGCTGGTGCGCCAGATCGCCTATGCGCATGCGATGGAGATCATGCTGACCGCGCGCGTCTTCACCGCGCCCGAGATGCTGCAGCGCGCGGTGGTCAACGAAGTGGTCGCCGACGAGGCCGTCGATGCGCGCGCGCTCGAACTGGCGGGCCGCATCGCCGCGTTCAGTCCGGTGGCGGTGCAGACCATCAAGGAAGCGGCGCTGACGCTGCGCGACATGCCGCTGGCGCAGGCTTTCGCGCGGGAGGCGGTGCTGGGCCAGCGCACGTTCACCAGTCCCGAGGCGCGGGCGGGGCTGGACCGCTTCGCAAGGCGCAAGGGCGGCTAGGAACCGCACGGGATACCGGACCCGGCGCGGGATCGGCGCGGGATCGACCGGAGAGGGAAGAGTGCCGCAGGCGCGGCGGGTCATGGCGATCCGGCCGGCGAGGGCCTGTGCGCGATTGATATTTATCGTTTCCATTCAAACCATTGGTTTTTGACGGAGACCTGTTGGACCCCACGGAATCGCAAGCTTGGATGTTCTCGGGGACCGCCGTGAAGGCCAATCTTCCTGCCGCGCACCGGAGCCTGAGGGAGGCCCGGCCGGCAGCTGCGTCGAAATTCTCATCAACAGGGAGTACGTATAATGACGAAGCAACGCAGCCGCCACCTCGCATCGGTGTCCTTCGCCAGCCTGCTGCTGGCAGCGGCGCCGCAGGCCCATGCCCAGGATACGGGGGCAGCGGCCGGCGCTCCGGCGGCGGGCGACGAGATCCTCGTCACCGCGCAGCGCCGCGAGCAGGCACTCAAGGACGTGCCGATCTCGATCACCGCGCTGAACGAACAGCAGCTGGAGATCCGCCGCGTCAGCTCGATCGGCGACTTCATCACCTCGATCCCCAACGCGACGAGCATCCAGGCCGGCGGCTTCTACGGCCAGAGCATGAGCTTTCGCGGGATCAGCAACTTCTCGGGCGGGCATTACGACGTCGTCTCGGTGACGATCGACGACGTCGGCTACGGCGCCACCACGACGACGCCGATCCTCTCCTCCAAGCTCAACGACATCGACCGCGTCGAGGTGCTGCGCGGGCCGCAGGGCACGCTGACCGGGCGCAATGCGCTGGGCGGCTCGATCAACGTCATCACCAACAAGCCCGATCCCACCGCGCTGGGCGGCTCGGCCAGCCTCGACTACGGCCGCTTCAACACGTTCGAGGGCAAGCTGGTGCTCAACGTGCCGCTGGCCGCGAACGCGGCGATCCGCACCTCGGGCTTCTACGAGAGCAGCGACGGCGCGATCAGGAACATCGCGCCCACCGGGGGAAGCTCGGGCTACCATAACTTCGGCGGCCGCGTGGCGCTGCGGGTGGAGCCGACCGACCGGCTGACCCTCGACGCCACGCTGGGCTACGAGCGGCTGCGCCGGGGCATGGACAACTGGATGACGCATGACTTCGCGCATGCCGACCTGGCAGAGGCTTTCACCTCCGAGCTGGCGAGCTGGGGCGGCGCCTATCCGGGCCCGGTCGACTACTTCGACGATCGCGGCAACAATGGCGGCAAGGTCAGCAAGGATACGAAGGAATACACCCACATCCGCGACTGGAGCGCTTCGCTGCGCGCCGCCTACAAGCTCGATCCGCTGACGGTCGACCTGATCTACGGCCATTACGACTACAAGGTGAACTACGCCGAGGACTACGACCAGACCGAATATGCCTGGGCCAATACCGCCTCGCAGCACAAGTCGTATTCCGATTCGCTGGAACTGCGGCTGACTTCGACCAATGACGGCGCGTTCAACTGGGTGGCGGGCGTCAGCTACCTGCACGAACGCTACGACAGCTACGGCAACGACTTCTACGGCGCCTGGATCACCGACTTCAGCCTGCCCCGGCTGAACGGAGAGGGCGGCTACGTGCCGCTCTATGCCGGGCACGACCAGAACGACCTCAAGAGCTTCGGCGTCTTCGGCAACGTGTTCTGGGACATCGCCGACAAGCTGCACCTCTCGGCCGGGGTGCGCTACAGCGTCGAGCACAACCGCCTGGGCAGCGCCTTCACCTTCGACCTCGTCGATCCCGCCAACGTGGTCATGCCCGAATTCACCGATGCCGATTACCAGCGCTCGAAGATCGCGCGCTGGTCGCCGCGCGTGGCGCTCAACTACGACGTGACCGACCGGATCAGCGCCTATGCGCAGTTCTCCACCGGCTACCGCGCGGGCTACGGCAATACCCAGCAGGCGATCAGCGTCGGCGCGCCGAAGGAAGTCGGGCCGGAATCGCTGCGCAACTACGAACTGGGCTTCAAGGGCCAGATCATCCCGCGCGTGCTGACGCTCAATGCCGCCGTGTTCTACATGCAGTACACCGGCCTGCAGGTACAAGTGCCGATCCCGGCCGGGCAGAACCCGTTCCCCTTCACGATCTACTACGACATCAACGCCGGCAAGGCGCATACCAAGGGCTTCGAACTGGAGGCCGAACTGCGCGCCGCCAGCGACCTGACCTTCAATGCCGCGCTGGGCTATACCGATGCCACCATCGACAACGTGCTGGTCACCGACACCACCACCGACGAGACCACCGAATACCGCAACATCCCGATGCCCAACGTGCGCCCGTGGACGGCCTCGGCCTCGGTCGAGTGGACGCCCCGGATCAACGATCGCTTCACCGGGCTGGCGCGGCTCGACTTCACGTACCAGGACAGCCTCTACTACCAGGGCATCACCGCCGATCCCAACTGGTACGTGCCCTCGTACAAGACGTTCGACCTGACCGTCGGCGTCTCGACCCCGCAGTACCGGATCTCCGCGTACTTCGACAATATCCTGAACGAGAAGTACTTCACCTCGGTGGGCTGGTACGACGTGGCGCGCCGCGGGCGCATGGTCTACACCCCGCCGCGCGTCTTCGGGATCCGCCTGAACGCCAACCTCGACGCGCTGTTCGGGCGCTGACACACTGACCGGAGACTGCCTGATGACGCTGGAGATGAACCGCCGCACCGCATTGGGGGGCCTGATGGCGCTGCCCCTCGTCGGCGCGACGTCCCAGGCTCCGGCGTCGCCTGGCATCGTGATCCGCAACGCCTGGCTGTTCGACGGCACCGGCTCCGCGCGGCAGACGCGCAACGTGCGGATCACCGGCGATCGCATCGACGCGGTATCGGCCGGCGACATTCCGGTGCCGCCCGGCGCCACGGTGATCGACGCCGCCGGGCAGACGCTGATGCCCGGCCTCACCGACGCGCACTGGCACATGTCGGCGGTCAAGGGCGTGCCGTGGATGGGCCCGCAGGACGCGCCGTCGATCGCGCTGGTGTTCAAGGATGCCGAGCGCCAGCTGCTGCGCGGCTTCACCACCGTACGCGACACCGCCGGCTCGGTCTTCGGCATCCGCGACGCGATCGAGCAGGGCATCATGCCCGGCCCGCGCTGCTATCCCAGCGGCGCGGCGATCTCGCAGACCTCGGGCCACGGCGACTTCGACCCCACCGACGAATTGCCGGTGGCGCTGGGCGGCGAGCCTTCGCACTACCGCATGCTGGGCATGACGGCGGTGGCCAACGGCGTCCCCGAAGTGCTCGCCGCCACCCGCCAGCAGTTCAAGCGCGGGGCGACGCAGATCAAGATCATGGCGGGGGGCGGCGTTACCTCCGATCACGACCCGATCGACACCCTGCAGTTCACCCCCGAGGAACTGCGCGCGATCGTCCAGGCCGCGACCGACTGGGGCACGTACGCCTGCGCCCACGTCTACACGGCGGCGGGTGTGCGGCGCTGCCTGGAGGCCGGGGTGCGCTCGATCGAGCACGGGCACCTGATCGACGATGCCACCGCCGCGCTGATGGCGCAGAAAGGCGCGTGGCTCTCCACCCAGCCGTTCGAGGGCGGCGACAACGTGCTGACGCCCGAACAGATGGTGAAGGCGGCGGAATCGCTCGGCACCGAAGGCTGGCGGGTGAGCGTGGGGCTGGCAAAGAAGCACGGCGTCAAGGTGGCCTTCGGCACCGACCTGTTTGCGCGCACGACGAGTTCGCGCACCGAGAACACCATGTTGCCGCGCCTCGGCACCGTGTTCTCCAACGCCGAGGTGCTGCGCATCGCGACCTCGGGCAACTGCGAGCTGTTCGCGCAGTCGGGCAAGCGCAACCCCTATCGCGCCGCGCCGCTGGGCGTGGTGCGCGAGGGCGCCTGGGCCGACGTGCTGCTGGTGCGCGGCAACCCGCTCGACGACCTGCGCCTGCTGGAGGACTACGAGCGCAACATGCTGGCGATCATCAAGGGCGGTGTCGTCTACAAGAACCTGATGGGGAACGCCTGATGCGCCGGCTCGCCCTTGCCGCCATGGTCGCCCTGTCCGCGCTTGCCGGACCCGCAAGCCTTGCCGCCGAACCTGCCTCTCCCCAGCCCGCCACCCCGCCGCCGGCCGCCGCCTACGCGATGCCGGATACCGAGGTGTTCGACCTGACCGCGCGCGACGAGGGCGGCGGGGGCGACGGGGGCGGCGGGGGCGGGCAGGTCTATCGCATCTTCGTCTCGCGCCCCTCGGCGCCGGCTCCGGCGGGGGGCTATCCGGTGCTCTACGTGCTCGATGCCAATGCCCTTTTCGCCGGCTTTGCGGGTGAGCGGCGGCTGGAGGAGTTCGGCAAGGTCGCGGGCGGCGGGGTGATGGTGGTCGGGATCGGTTATCCGACCGATCAGGTCTACGACATGCAGCGCCGCCTCTACGACCTCACCCCCCCGTGGCCCGCGCACATGCCGCCCGCGCAGGCGGCGATGGCCGGGCTGAAGGCAGGCGGCAACGAGAACTTCGCGCGGTTCCTGCTGGGCCAGTTGCGCGGCGAGATCGCGGGCCGCTATCCGGTGTCGAAGGAGCGCCAGTCGCTGTTCGGGCATTCGCTGGGCGGGCTGTTCGCGCTGCACATGCTCTATACCCGCCCCACCGCGTTCGAGGCGATCGTCGCCGCCAGCCCTTCGCAGTGGTGGAACGACCAGTCGCTGCTGACCGAGGAACGCGCCTTTGCCGAGCGGCTGCAGGCGGGCAGGATCGACGGTCCGGTCAGCCGCGTGCTGGTGGTTGCGGGCGAGCGGGACACCATGGGCGCCATCGCCGTGGACGCCGACGCGCTGAGCCGCCGCTTCGACGCGCTCTCGGCCTATGGCCTGCGCACGCGCCATGCGCAGTTCGATGCGGAGGAGCACGTCACCGTGCCGACCCGCGCGATCACGCCCTCGCTGCGCTTCGTGGCGGGGGCGTTTTGAGGCAGTGAGCCGGAGGCCGCCCTGCGGCTAAGCCGGAGCTAATCCAACCACACCTCGTCATTGCGAGCGCAGCGAAGCAACCCAGGGCGGTTTAATACTGCCCTGGGTTGCTTCGCTGCGCTCGCAATGACGACCGGGGACGGGTTACACCCGCTCCCAGATCGCCGCGATGCCCTGGCCGCCGCCGATGCACATCGTCGTCAGGCCGTAGCGCCCGCCGGTCCGGCGCAGTTCGTGGAACAGCTTGGTGGCGATGATCGCCCCCGTCGCGCCGACCGGATGGCCCAGCGCGATGCCGCTGCCGTTGGGGTTGACCTTCTCCGGATCGAGCCCGAGTTCCTGCGCCACCGCGCAGGCCTGCGCGGCGAAGGCCTCGTTTGCCTCGATCACGTCGAGATCGGCCACGTCAAGCCCCGCCCGCGCCAGCGCCGCGCGGGTCGCCGGGACCGGGCCGATGCCCATGTATTCGGGCTCTACCCCCGCGTGGCCGTAGGAGACGAGCCGCGCCAGCGGCGTCAGGCCATGGTCGCGCACCGCCTGCTCGCTGGCGAGCACGACCGCCGCCGCGCCGTCGTTGATGCCCGAGGCATTGCCGGCGGTGACGGTGCCCTCGGTCTTGCGGAATACCGGGCGCAGCGTCTCGAAGTCGGCGAGGGTGGCATCGCGGCGGACGTATTCGTCCTCTTCGAACAGGCGGGTGCCCGCGCGCGTCTTCAGTTCGAACGGGGCGATCTGCTCGCGGAAGCGCCCTTCGGCGATCGCGCGCGCGGCGCGGGTCTGGCTGGTGAGGGCGAGGGCGTCCTGCTGCTCACGGGTGATGCCGTGGCGCGCCGCGACGTTCTCCGCCGTCACGCCCATCAGGATTTCGTGGAAGGGATCGGTCAGCGCGCCGTTCAGTCCGTCGATCACCGCGCCGTCGCCCATCTTGCGGCCCCAGCGCATGTCGGGGAGGTAGAACGGCGCGCGGCTCATGACCTCGGTGCCGCCTGCCAGTGCCACCGCGCAGTCGCCCAGCATGATCGCCTGCGCGGCCGAGATGATCGCCTGCAGCCCCGATCCGCACAGCCGGTTGACGGTCAGCGCGGGCGTCTCCACCGGCAGCCCGGCGCCGAGCGCGGCGATGCGGGCGACGAAGTGGTCGCGCGGGTGCGTGGTGATGACGTGCCCGAACACGACATGGCCGACCGCCTCGACCGCCACCCCCGAACGGGCAAGCGCGGCGCGGGCGGCGTGGGCGCCGAGGTCTCCCGGCGTCTGGTCCTTGAGCGAACCGCCGAACGATCCGATGGCGGTGCGGGCGGCGGCGACGGCGTAGATGGTGGTCACGAGAGCGGTCCTGTCACTGCGCGGGATCTAGGTGGTGGCGGTACTGGTCGCGCAGTTCGGACTTGATGACCTTGCCCGAACCGGTGTGCGGCAACTCGTCCACCGTCACGATGTCGTCGGGGAGCCACCAGCGCGCGACGTGCTCGGTGAGGTGGGCGAGCATCGCCTCGCGGCTCACCCTCTCGCCGGGCTGGAGCACGAGCAGCAGCAGCGGCCGCTCCTGCCAGCGCGGATGGGGCACGCCGATCACGGCGGCTTCCTTGACGGCGGGGTGCGCGACGGCGGCGTTTTCGAGGTCGATCGAGGAGATCCACTCGCCGCCTGACTTGATGACGTCCTTCGAGCGGTCGGTGATCTGGACGAAGCCGTCGGCGTCGATGCGGGCGATGTCGCCGCTGTCGAACCAGCCCTGCGCATCGAGCGCGGAGCCGGGTTCCTTGCCGAAATAGCCGTTCGTCACCCAATGCCCGCGCACCACCAGCGCGCCCACCGCGTCGGCGCCGGGGCCGGTGACGTTGCCTTGCGCATCCGCCACCCCGACCTCGCAGCCGAACAGGCAGCGTCCGGCCCTGGCGCGCAGGTCCAGTTCCTCCTCCCACGGCTGGCCGTGGTGGCGGCCCATCGGGCGGGTGACGGCGACGACCGGGCTGGTCTCGGTCATGCCCCAGGCCTGCATCGTCTCGACGCCGAGCAGGTCGCGGAAGCGCTGCACCAGCGCGCGCGGGGTCGCCGCGCCGCCCATGAACACGCGTTCGAGGCGCAGTGCCCCGCGTTCCTCTGCCGTGGCGGTGCGCTCGATCTGGTCGAGGATGGAGAACCACACGGTCGGCACCCCGAGCGAGAAGGTGATGTCCTCGTCGCGCAGTAGCGCATGGAGCGAGGCGCCGTCGAGCTGCGCACCCGGCAGTACCAGCTTGGCCCCGCACATCGCCGAGCCATAAGGCACGCCCCATGAATTGACGTGGAACATCGGCGGCAGCAGCAGCGCATTGTCGCGCGCCGAAAGCGCCATCGAGTCCGCCGTCATCAACGACATCGCATGCAGCACCGTCGAGCGGTGGCTATAGAGCACGCCCTTCGGTGCGCCGGTGGTGCCGGAGGTGTAGCACAGGCTGGAAGCCGTCCGCTCGTCGAGGTCGGGCCATTGTGCGAGCGGCTCGGCGGCGGCGATCAGGTCTTCGTAGGCGATGAGATCGTCGCGGGTGGAGGCGGGCATGTCCTCACGCGCGCAGAGCACGACGACGGTGACCGGCGCATCGTGGATCGCCAGCACGCCTTCGGCCAGCGTCAGCAGGTCCGGGTCCACGAACAGCACCTGCGCGCCGCCGTCGGCGAGGACGTAGCGGATCTGCTCTTCGAACAGCCGCGGATTCAGCGTGTGCAGCACCCGGCCGCTGGCGGGCACGCCGTAGTAGAGTTCGAGGTGCGGGATGCGGTTCCACGCCAGGCTGGCGATCCGGTCGCCGGGGGCGGTGCCCAGCGCGTCCAGCGCGGTGGCCAGTCGCCGCGAGCGCTGCGCCACTTGTGCCCAGGTGCTGCGCTCAAAGCTGCCGTCCACGCGGCGCGAGACCACTTCGGTGGCGCCGTGGTTGCGCGCCGCATGGTCGATCACGCTGCCGATGGTCAGCGGCAGGCATTGCATCAGGCCCATCATCGCGCCTTCGTCCTTTCCCGAAACGTGTCCGTCTTCGCCGATCGGCGAGGTTCTCGTTCCGCCCCGGTTAGACGGCGCGGCGCGGGCCGCAAAAAGGAGCGCCGGGCGCGGGCCGAATATCACAGGGGGAATAGGAACAAGGTTTCGATGCCGGGTGCCGCACCATCACATATGTGATATGACAGAAGGGACATTCCGTTCCCGTACCGGATCGGGCTAACACTGGTCGCAACGAAGCCGCGCACGATAGCGGCCATATATATGGAGAGGCTGATGATCCGGCGAACGGTCAAGTCCGCATCACGCACGCTAGAGGTGCTGGAACTCTTTGCGGAAGAGCGCAGGCCCATGCGGCTGCACGAGGTCTACACCACGCTCGGCTACCCGCAGTCCAGCGCCACCAACCTGCTCAAGAGCATGGTGGTGATGGGCTACCTCAACTACAACCGCATGACCCGCACGTACCTGCCGACGATGCGCGTGGGTGCGCTGGGCAACTGGCTGCCGGGCTACGTCTATTCGGACGAGAGCTACCGCTGGCTGGTGGAGGAACTGCAGCGCCGCACCAACGAGACGGTGGGCCTTAGCACCCAGAACGACCTGTTCGTGCAGTACATCATCCTCAAGGCCCCGGACCACGAGTTCAAGCTGCCGCCGCCGGTCGGCACGATGCGCCTGCTGGTCGATTCCGCCGGCGGCCTCGCGCTGATGAGCGAGATGAAGGACCGCGAGATCGACAAGATCTGTCGCTATACCAACTACTACCAGCTGGCCGAGCGCCAGCGCTTCGACCTTGCCGACCTGATGCGCGAGATCCGCTGGACCCGGCACACCGGCTATGCCTATCTGGCGAATAAGCCGACGCAGGAAGTCTCCTCGATCTCGATGACGCTGGGCGAGAAGATCCACGGCATTCCGCTCGCGATCGGCGTCGGTGGCTTTGCGGACCGCATCTCGCGCGCGCAGTACGACATCATCGAGGCGATGAAGGAGTGCATCGCCGAGTTCAAGGCGATCCGCGAGGAACAGGACTACGCGCAGGCGGCGGAGTAGGGGTTGCCCCCCTCGTTCGTCATTGCGAGCGTAGCGAAGCAATCCAGAGTTACGTAAACCGCCCTGGGTTGCTTCGCTGCGCTCGCAATGACGATACGGTGCGGTCAATCACGCTGATGATTTTCGCGCCCGGTTCCGCGCGGAGATCGACAGCGCGAGGGGCGGCGCGCTCATCCTCTCCGTTCGTGGAGAGAGGATGAGCCGTGAAGACCGAAGCGGAAAAGCAGGCATTCAAGCGCGCCTATATCGAGGCGCGTGGCTACTGGGTGGAGTTCAACGAAGGGCTGCTGGAATATAGCCCCGAGTGGCTGGAAGCCTACCTCGCCTATTCCTCCACGCCTGCGCGCACCGGACCGCTTTCGGCGCGGATGCGCGAGTTGATCTACGTCGCCGTCGATGGCTCCACCACGCACCTGTTCGCGGCGGGGCTGGAAGTGCACGTCCGCATCGCGCTGGACATCGGCTGCACCCCCGCCGAACTGGTCGAGGTGCTACAGATTGCCACGCTGCAGGGGCTCGACAGCGTGGCCCTGGGCATGGACGTGCTGGCGCAGGAACTGGCGGCGCGCGGGAACCCGATCGCGGGGCCGCAGGACTGGCTTTCGGCCGCCGCGCGCGTCTCGCCCGAGTGGGCATCGGCGCTGGCCCAGCTTCAGGCGACGGCGGACCGGACCTCGCGGCTCACCCCTTGCGAGCGGGCGCTGGTTCGGCTGGCGCTGGCGGCCTCGCCGACGCATCTCAACCAAAGCGCGGTGCGCGTCGAAGTGTGCAGCGCGCTGGATGCCGGGGCCTCGGCGGAGGAGATCGCGCAAGTGTTCCAATTGGTCGCGCACCTTGGCCTGCACGCCTGCACCGATGGCATCCCCGCCGTCATGCGCGCCGTCGCCGAGCGCGAAGGAGCTTGATCGTGTTCAACCGCATCCCCGTTCGTCATCCCCGCGAAGGCGGGAACCCATCTGGTGAGGGCGCCTGTCGCACGGCCATCAGATGGGTTCCCGCCTTCGCGGGAATGACTATGTTGTTCCACACGGGCAGGGCCTGAAACCATGGACATCCGCTTCTTCACCGACATCGCCAACGACCTCGGCGAAAGCCCCGTGTGGGACGCGCGGCGCGGCTGGCTGTGGTGGGTGGATATCCGCCGCAACCGCGTCATGGCCGCCGATGCCGACGGCCGGGTGCAGCGCGACTGGACGTTCGACAGTGCGGTCGGTTCGATCGGGCTGGCGGACAGCGGGCTCGTCGCCGCCTTCGTCGATCACTTCGCGCTGATCGACGGGGAGGGTGCGGTGCAGCCGCTGGCCCGCCCGCCGATCGGCACCGGAGCGATCCGCTTCAACGATGGCAAGGCTGACCGGCAGGGGCGTTTCCTCTCGGGCACGATGCAGCATGGCGGGCAGGAGGAGGCGCTGGCCAGCGTCTGGCGGCTCGATGCAGACGGCAGGGCTACACAAGTCGAAGCGGGGATGAAGCTGACGAACGCGATCTGCTTCTCGCCCTGCGGCCGCTGGCTCTACCTTACCGACACCCTCGAAGGCATGATCCGCCGCTACCCCTACAATCCGCAGACCGGGGCGCTGGGCGCGCGCGAGGACTTCTTTGACTGCACCGCAATCGGCGCTCCGGACGGCGCCACCGTCGATACCGAGGGCCGCCTGTGGGTGGCGCTGGTGACGACGCAGCGGATCGGCTGCATCTCGCCGCAGGGCGAATTGCTGCGCAGCATCGACGTGCCGGTGCCCTATCCATCCTGCCCCGCCTTCGGGGGCGAGGACATGGCGACGCTCTACGTCACCACCATCGCCGATTCCGGCCACAAGCTGAAGTCCGACCACCCCGACGCCGGGCGCATGCTGGCGATCACCCGCCTCGACGCGCGCGGGATGGCCGAGGCGATCCACGTTCCGGACAATCACACTTGAAATTAGCGGGGCCGCAAGGGGCCTCAGGCTGGAACTGAACGGGGTCCGCGAGGCAGTCAGCTGCCCATGGACCTCGATTTCACCCCCGCCGAACTGGCCTTCCGCGACGAGGTGCGCGCCTTCTTCGCGAAGACCGTGCCCGCCGAATGGCTCACCCGCGTGCGCGCCGGGCTCCGGCTCGAACCGGCCGAACTGATCGCCTACCAGAAGGCGCTGGCCGCGAAGGGCTGGGGGGCGCCGACCTGGCCCGTCGAGTACGGCGGCCCCGGCTGGACCCCGGCGCAGAACTACATCTTCGAGAGCGAATCCGCCCGCGCCGGGGCGCCGATCCAGTTCCACCAAGGCCTCGAACTGATCGGCCCGATCATCTTCACCTACGGTTCGCAGGAGCTGAAGGACCGCTACCTGCCCGGCATCATCAATGCCGACGACTGGTGGTGCCAGGGCTATTCCGAGCCGGGCGCGGGGTCCGACCTTGCCTCGCTGCGCACCACGGCGGTGCGCGACGGCAACCATTACGTCCTCAACGGGCAGAAGATGTGGACCAGCTACGCACAGGTTGCCAGCCACATGTTCGTGCTCGCCCGCACATCGCAGGAGCCCAAGCGCCAGCAGGGCATCTCGCTGCTGCTGGTGGACATGAAGACGCCCGGCATCGCGATCCGCAAGATCGAGACGATGGACGAGAAGTATACCACCAACGAAGTCTTCCTCGACGACGTGCGGGTGCCGGCGGGGAACCTCGTCGGTACCGAGGGCAAGGGCTGGGAATACGGCAAGGTGCTGCTCGACCGCGAGCGCATGGTCTGCTCGGCCACCGCGATCCACCTGCCGCAAGTGCTCGATGGCGTGCGCGATGCCGCGCGTGCCCGCAAGGTGGGCGGGGTGCCGCTGATCGAGACGCCCGCCTTCGCCGCGCAGCTCGCGCAGCTGGAGATCGAGGCGATGGCGCTCGAAACCATGGTGCTGCGCCTGCTCGCCGACCTCGCCTCGGGCGCCGACTCCGGCCCGCGCGGCTCGATGGTCAAGCTGCGCTGGTCGGACCTCTATCAGCGTGCCACCGCGCTGTGGATGGATGCGCTCGGGCCCGAGGCGGCGCATTTCCGGGCGCTGGAGGGAGAAGCCCCGGCAGACATGCCCTACGGCATGCAGGGCGCCCTCTATTCGCGCGTCACCTCGATCTACGGCGGATCGAGCGAGATCCAGCACAACATCATCGCCCGCCGCGCGCTGGGTCTGTGAGGCTGCCATGAACTTCGAATATTCCGACGAACAGCGCATGCTGGCCGACAGCGCCAACCGCCTCGGCGCGGACTTGTGGCCCTCCAGCGACCGGCTCAAGCTGCTGGAGCACTTCGACGACCTGACCGCGCGCACCGCCGCGCAGATGGCCGAACTCGGCTGGCTGATGCTGCCGATCGCCGAGGACGACGGCGGCCTCGGCGGCTCGGCGGTGGATGTCATGGCGATCATGGAGGGCGTCGGCCGCCACCTGATCCCGACCTCCTACGTCGCCAACGCGGTGCTCGTCCCCGCGCTGGTGAGCGGCGACCCCGCCGCCGCCGACCTGCTCGCTGCCATCGGCGAGGGCAGCGCGAAGGCGGCCGCGGGCCTGCTCGAACCCGATGGCGGCTACGACCTCGGCTGGGTCGAATGCGCCGCGACCGGCAGCGGCGCCGACTGGACCCTCACCGGCGAGAAGCTGCATGTCGAGGACGGCGCCGACGCCGACTGGTTCGTCGTCACCGCGAAGACCGATGCGGGCATCAGCCTGTTCCTCGTGCGCGCCGATGCGCCGGGCCTCACCGTCTCGCGCTTCCGCGCCATCGACCAGCACCGCCACGCCCGCCTGAAGCTCGACGGCGTCACCGTCGTGCTGATCGGCGAGGCGGGCGCGGCGCTGCCCAGGGTCGAACTCGCGGTGGACAAGGCTATCTGCGCGCATCTCGCCGAGGCGGTCGGATCGATGGAGGCGGCCCACGCGGCCACGCTGGAATACCTGCGCACCCGCAAGCAGTTCGGCGTCGCGATCGGCAGCTTCCAGTCGCTCCAGCACCGCGCCGTGGACATGGCGATCGCGCTGGAGGAGGCGCGATCGATGTCCTACCGCGCCACGCTCAGCCTCAGCCTCAGCCTTCCCGCAGCGGAGCGCCGCCGCGTGGTCTCGGCCGCCAAGGCGCGGGTGGGGCAATGCGGGCTTTATGTCGGGCGGCAGGCGGTGCAGCTTCACGGCGGCGTCGGCTTCTCGGACGAGCTTATCATCAGCCATCACCTCAAGCGGCAGATGATGCTCGACTGCGCCTACGGCTCCTCGGAGCACCACGTCGCGCGCTTCGTCGCGCCACAAGTTCTGGGGGCGTGAAGGCGCTCTCACGAATGTGATTTTGGGTCCGCAGGGGCCCCAACGGTCGGTCCACCGCAGCCCCATGCGGCATAGTCGGTGGATCGAGCCTCCCAGGAGATGATGGGCGAAATGGTTGAAGTTGCGAACAAGCATGTCGACGGCACGTACGATGCGGTCGTCGTCGGCGCGGGCATCGGCGGTCTCTACGCCGTCTACAAGCTGCGCGAGATGGGCCTCTCGGTGCTCGGCATCGAGGCGGGCGATAACGTCGGCGGCGTCTGGTACTGGAACCGCTATCCCGGTGCGCGCTGCGATCTGCTGACGATCGACTACTGCTACACCTTCTCGCCCGAAGTCGATGCCGAGTGGTCGTGGTCCGAGCAGTTCGCGGCCCAGCCCGAGATTCTCGAATACATCAACTTCGTCGCCGACCGCCACGAACTGCGCAAGGACTACCTGTTCGACACCCGCGTCAGCCGGGCCGAATACGACGAGGCGCGGCAGGTCTGGACCTCCGGGACCGAGACCGGCAAGACCTTCGAGGCGACCTACGCCGTCATGGCCACCGGCCCGCTCTCGGTGCCCAAGCGCCCCGACTTCGAGGACTTCGACAGCTTCAAGGGCGAACTCTATTACTCCGGCCGCTGGCCCAAGGAGCCGGTAAGCTACGAGGGCAAGCGCGTGGGCGTGGTGGGCGTCGGCTCCACCGGCATCCAGATCATCCCGGTGGTGGCGCAGGAGGCGAAGGAACTTTTCGTGTTCCAGCGCACGCCCAGCTTCACCATGCCGATGCGCAACCACAAGCACTCCGACGAGTACACCGCCGAGATCAAGCGCAACCTCCCGGCGATGCGCGTGGCGGCGAAGAACAGCCCGCTCGGCGGCGTGCGCCCGGCGACCACGCGCCCCTACTTCAGCCTGCCGCCCGAGCAGCGCGTGAAGATCATGGAATCGGCGTGGCAGAACGGTGGCCACACGTTCCTCGGCTCGTTCTCCGACCTCATGCAGAACGAGGAGGCCAACGAGCAGGTCGCCGAATTCGTGCGCGGCAAGATCAGCGAAGTGGTCAAGGATCCCGCCACCGCCGAGACCCTGAAGCCGCGCGGCTACCCGATCTTCGCGCGCCGCGCCTGCCTCGACACCAACTATTACGAGACCTACAACGAGGAGCACGTCAGCCTCGTCGACTGCTTCAAGGAGCCGATCGTCGGCCTGACCGAGAAGGGCGTGCGCACGGCGGAGCGCGAGATCGAGCTGGACATGCTGATCCTCGCCACCGGCTATGACGGTCTCACCGGCGCGCTGATGGCGTTCGACGTGGTGGGCCGGGGCGGCAAGACGATCAACGAGGAATGGAAGGGCGGCGCGCACTCCTACCTCGGCCTGATGATGAAGGACTTCCCCAACCTGTTCATCGTCTGCGGCCCTAACGGCCCCTCGGCGCTGGCGAACATCTTTACCATCAACGAGCAGAACGTGAACTGGCTGGCGGGCGCGATCGAGCACATGCGAGGGCATGGCCTGACCGCCATGGAACCCACGGCGGAGGCCGAGCACGAGTGGATGGAACACGTCCACGAACTCTCGCTCAATACCTTGGTGCGCAAGGCGAACACCTGGTACACCGGCGCCAACGTGGCGGGCAAGGCACGCGGGCTGACGATGTATACCGGCGGCTTCAAGGCCTACCGCGAGACTTGCCAGGAGGCCGCCGACGACAACTGGCGCGGCATGGTCTTCGAGAAGACCGGGGTGCCCGAAACGGTGGCCTGACCCTTCGCTTTTTTTCGGAATGATGCTGCCGGCCCGGCTCCCGATGGGGAGGCGGGCCGGTGGTCGTTTCGGGCCTTGCAAGGTGACGCAGGTTTACACGGTTTACACGGTCCAGGGGGCAAATGTGTCACCTTGCGCCGGAAAGTGTCACCTTAGTGGCATAAGGTGACACATTTTGCGGGCGATGTGTCACCTTGTGAGGGGGAAGTGTCACCTTGCGGTGTAACCTTGTGCGGTTCGGGGCGGTCGGATTGGGCATTGGCGCAATGTATGGGACCGCGCTGGGTGTAGGAAAGCGGACTTTCGGCAAGCGCCCCATTCCTCCCCCTTGGGGGAGGGGGACCATGCGAAGCATGGTGGAGGGGCACGCGGTGGATCGCCAGACCTCGATCGGCGGGCATTGGGAAGCGTATCAACGCGGTGGCATGCGAACCGAGGGTGCCCCTCCACCACCCTGCGGGTGGTCCCCCTCCCCGTGCCGGGGAGGAATTGACGACCGCTTTCCACCCTTCTTTGTCATTCCCGCGAACGCGGGAACCCATCTCCTGACGGTGCTACTTGCACTCACATCAGTTGGATCCCCGCTTTCGCGGGGATGACAGGTACGGCTTTGTGGTGGAAAGCCCGCTCTCAACCCAAGCCCGCCGTCACCCTGAACGGGGCGGGGTTAAAATTCGACAAGGGTGAAGTGCGATTCCCACCCTGACGGACCGAGGGTTTCCTACAAGGCGCGATTGCGATCTAACCTTGCGGATGGAAGCTCGCCGCAAACCCCGTCGCAAGACCGGCCATGTCCGTGTCCCCGCCTTCGCCCCGGTGCCGCTGCGCGGTCGCCGCGACGGGTGGACGCCCGACCGGCAGGCGCGCTTCCTCGGCGCGCTGGCGGAGACGCGCTCGGTCGAGGCGGCGGCGCGGCGCGTCGGCATGGCGCGCGAGACCGCCTATCGGCTGCGGCGGCGTCCGGGCGCGGGCGGTTTCGCCGCCGCCTGGGACAAAGTGCTGGGCCGGATCGCGATGAAGCGGCGGAAGGTCACACTCGAAGAGCGCGCGCAGCGGGCGCGCCACGGCCTGCTGAAGCCGCGCATGTACGGCGGCCGCCACGTCGCGACCGAGCGAAAGCGTGACGATCGCGCGCTTGTCTCGCTGCTGGGGCATTACTTTCGCGTGCGGCGGGGCAGGGCCTCCGGCGGCGCGACCGAGGGCGGTTTCGCATGCCCTTCGGTGTAAACCAAAGGGCCGCCTCAGCTCGCCCGGCGCAGGGGTGTCGGCGCGGCGCAGACGTGGTCGCGGATGATCGCGATGAAGTCCGACTGCACCGGCGTCGGCATCCAGTCGGCGCGGGTGGTGATGCCGATCGCGGGCACCGGCTGGATCGGGTCGCAGTGCAGCGTGCGCAGGCCCTGTTCGTGGCTGATCTCGTACGAGGTCATCAGCGTCAGCCGGTCGCTGCCTTTCAGCAGGTGGCGGATGATGGGCAGGGCGCAAGTCGCCACATGGGTCTGCGGGCCGGGGGTGCCGGCGAAGATCCGGTCGAAGCAGGCGCGGCGGCTCGATCCGGGGGTGCCGGTGATCCAGTCGTAGGCCATGAGCTGCTCGATCGAGACTTTGCCCGCGCGGGTCAGCGGATGGCCCTCGCGCCCGACCACGGCGTAGGGGGTCGAGACCAGCGGCTCGGCGACGAGTTCGGGCGGCACGTCCTGCGGTAGCAGGCCGACCACGAAGTCGACGTCGCCCGCGCGCAGGCAGCGCGTCATTTCGAGCGCGCTTTCGTTCATGATCCGCACGTCCGCGCTGGGATGGCGTTCGAGGAACCGGTCGAGCACCGAGGCGAGGAGCACGCTGCCGCCGAACGGCATCGCCCCGATCACCACCGGCGTCGCGCTGCCGTCGAGCGCGGAATCGACTTCCATCACCCCCCACTCGATTTCCTGCAGGGCCAGCTTGACGGCAAGGCCCAGCTTCATCCCCTGCGGGCTGACCAGCATCCCGGCGGCGGTGCGGTAGAACAGCGAGACGCGCAGGTTCCCCTGCAGGTCGCGGGCGGCGCGCTGGAGCGAGGCGGCGGAAATCTCCAGCGTCTCGCTGGCCTGCTCGAACGATCCCTGCTCCATCACCCCGACCAGGGTGCGCAGCTGCGATCGGGTGAGGCGGTTGACGATCGGCCGTGCCGCGTCGGCGTTTACGGCGGCGCCGATCTCGACCACGGCGCGCTCGGTCTGCTGGAAGAAGCGCTTGATTCGGGCGTGGAAGACCATGCCATACTCGTTGAGGTAGCTGCCGCTGGCGCGCCGGTCCACCAGCGTCGCCCCCAGCTGCGCTTCCATCTTGGCGAGCGCCTGGGTGACGGCGGGCTGCGACAGGCTGCAGGCTTCGGATGCGCGGCGCACGCTCTTCAGATCGCCGATCGCCTCGAACAGCCGAAGCTGCCGGAAGCTGAGGCTCTGGGCGCGGTCCTGACTCGTTGGTGCGGTCATTGTGGTTTCCTCTCCGCCGCAAGGGATGCGCGATATTTATCGGCTCGGCAACGGGGTAGCGAAGGGTCGGACGGTTTGCACTCGCGGCGGTCAGGGACTGGGCGCCGCGCGATACCGGGCGGGAGGCCCGCAGGATGCGCGGGGTTTGGGCATAGGGCTGCGGGATTGCGCAGCGCACCATGCGGGACCGGCGGCGTCCCGGAACCTATTGCCACCGGCGCAGGATTTATATCCCTGGCGACGCGAAATCTATAACGGTCGGTGCGGCGGGATTATAAATTGTGCGTCCTCGCTGCTCGGTTCGGGATGGGGCTGCGTTGACTTGGCAGGGGGTGTCGATGCTTTTCGCGGGGCAACCGGCATCGCGACGAACATGCCGTTCCATTCACTCCCGAGGAGAGCGACCTTGAGCCAGAAAGTCCGCCTGACGATGGCGATCGCGGATCACCCGCATACGGCGGCCATCCGCGACGGCAGCATCGAGATCGAAGGCGTCGAGCCCGAGTTCATCACCGTCAAGCCGCAGATCGGCGCCTTCCGCCGCATGGTCCGCGATGTCGAGTTCGACGTCTGCGAACTGGCGCCGACGACCTACATCATCGCCCGTGCCTACGGCGCCCCGTTCGTCGGCCTGCCGATCTTCGTGGTGCGCCGCTTCCACCACGGCGGCATGCTGGTGAAGCCGGATTCGGGGATCACATCGCCCAAGGATCTGGAAGGCAAGCGGGTCGGCGTGCGCGCCTACTCGGTCACCACCGGCGTCTGGATCCGGCAGGTCTTCATCGACGAATACGGCATGGACAATTCCAAGGTGACCTGGATCGTCGACGACGAGGAGCACGTCACCCAGCTCAAGCTTCCCGCCAACGTGCTCCACGCGCCCGAAGGCTGCTCGCTGGCGGACATGATGGCGGCGGACGAGATCCAGGCCGGGGTCGAGGCGGCGGCGGGCATCGGCCGCACCGGCGCGCCGACCGGCGGCTGGCAGGAAGTCGACACCAGCGCTTATGTCGATCTCATCCCCGACGCCGAGACGGCCGAGGCGGAATACTATGCGCGCACCGGCGTCTATCCGATGCACGGGACGATCGTGGTCAAGGACGCGATCCTTGCCGAGCATCCGTGGATCGCGCGCTCGCTCAACGACGCCTTCACCCGTGCCAAGGACGAGTGGCTGGCGAAGCTGAACTCGGGCGAGGCGACTGGCAAGGGTGCGGACAAGTACCGCGCGCTGCAGCAGATCGTTGGGCCGGACCCGCTGCCCTACGGCATCGAGGCGAACCGCGCGACGATCGAGGCGCTGGAGCAGACCGCCTTCGCGCAAGGGCTGACGCCGCGCCGCATGTCGATGGAGGAACTCTTCGTCGATCCGCTCAAGGCGCCCGTTCGCGTCTGACCGAGCCTGCAGGAATTTGACGGAGATACCCATGATTATCGACTGCCACGGCCATTTCACGACCGTGCCCAAGCACTTCCGCGACTGGCGCGCCGCGCAGGTCGCGGCTGCGGACGACCTTGCCAATGCCCCGAAGATCGCCGACGCCCACGTCAGCGACGACGAGATCCGCGAAGGCATCGAAGGCGGCCAGTTGAAACTGCAGCAGGAGCGCGGCAGCGACTTCACGCTGTTCTCGCCGATCGCCGGGCTGATGAGCCACCACCTCGGCAACGAGCGCACCAGCCTCGAATGGGCCTCCATCTCGAACGACCTCGTCTACCGCGTCACCGAGATGTACCCGGACAACTTCGTGCCGGTCGCGATGCTGCCGCAGAGCCCTTATGCGCCGCCGAAGAATTCGATCCCCGAACTGCGCCGCGTGGTGGAGGAACTGGGCTTCGTCGGCGTCAACGTGAACCCGGACCCGACCGGCGGCTACTGGACCGGCAAGCCGTTCACCGACCGCGCGTGGTATCCGCTGTTCGAGGCGCTGTGCGATCTCGACGTGCCGGGCATGGTTCACGTCGCGGCTTCGTGCAATCCCAACTTCCACGGGACTGGCGCGCATTACCTCAACGCCGATACCTCGGTGTTCATGCAGATCCTGCAGAGCGATCTGTTCAAGGACTTCCCGACGCTGCGGCTCGTCATCCCGCACGGCGGCGGCGCGGTGCCGTATCACTGGGGGCGCTATCGCGGCATGTCGCTGGAGATGATGGACCGGCCGCTGGAAGGGCTGCTCGACAATATCTTCTTCGACACCTGCGTCTATCACCATCCCGGCGTCGAACTGCTGACCAAGGTGGTGCCGACTTCCAACGTGCTGTTCGGATCGGAGATGATCGGCGCGGTGCGCGGGCGTGATCCAAACACCGGCCACTACTTCGACGACACCAAGCGCTACGTCGATGCTTGCGAGGCGCTGTCCGACGCGGACCGCAAGGCGATCTACGAGGATAACGCGCGCCGCGTCTATCCGCGCCTCGACGCGCGGCTCAAGGCGAAGGGGCTGTAAGCCGCTGGCGGCGGCGGAAGTTATGCCTCGCGGCTGACTATCGAATACCCGCCGCCGCCCCGCAGGCGCCACAATCACGGCAACGAGAATAGAGGCCCGGAGCGCAGGAATAGCGCTTCCGGGGACGGAGACAGGTGCATGACTTCCAGGTTCGTCGATATCCATCCGCACGTCATTTCCGACGACGAGCAGGCCTATCCGCCCGCGCCGTTGTTCGGGCTTCGCTCGGACTGGTCGCAGGAGCGGCCAAGCACGGTCGAGACGCTGATCGCCTCGATGGACGAGGCGGGCGTCGCCAAGGCGGCGGTGGTCCATTCGTCAACGACTTACGGCTTCGACAACAGCTATGTGGTGGATGCCTGCAACCGCTACGCCGACCGCCTGATCGCGGTGGGATCGGTGGACGTGCTGGCCCCCGACGCGGCAGAGGTGATCCGCGGCTGGGTGGACAGGGGGCTCAAGGGCCTGCGCGTCTTCACCGGCGGATCGACCAAGGAATTCGACCCCAGCGAACTCGACGATCCGCGCGCCTATCCGGCGTGGGAACTGCTGGGCGAACTGGGCCTGACGATGTGCATCCAGACCGGCCCCGTCGGCCTGGATGCCGTCACCGCGCTGGCGAAGCGCTTTCCGCAAGTGTCGATCATCCTCGACCACCTCGGCCGTCCCGACGTGACCGATGGCGCGCCTTATGCGGCTGCCGCCAGCCTGTTCGACCTTGCCCCGATCGAGAACATCTTCTTCAAGTTGACCCCGCGCATCATGGGTGATTCCACCAAGGGTGCCGCGACCCCGGAGACGCTGTTTCCCAGGTTTGTCGAGGCGTTCGGCGCCCACCGCATGGCGTGGGGATCGAACTACCCCACCTCGCCGGGCACGCTGGGCGAGATCAAGGCGACCGCCGAGGCGCGCCTCGCCTGCCTTTCGGGCGCCGACCGGGAATGGATCTTCGCGAAGACCGCGCAGAAACTCTATCCGGCGCTGGCGGACTGAGTGAAGACCGTCCATCCTTGCAGGCAAGAACACACATGATCGGAGAGACCCCATGGCCCAGGCAATCGAAGGCCCCGCATCCGGAAGTACCGGCATGACCGCCCCCGTGTCGGCGCCGGCACCGGTATCGCGGGTTTCGGGCAAGACTTGGTCGATCCTGCTGCTGCTCTCGCTGGGAGTGCTGATCGCCTATGTCGATCGCACCAGCATTTCCTCCGCGCTGGCCGAGAAGCCCTTCGTCGATCATTTCGGGCTGACCGACCTCGACCGGGGATGGGTGAACGCGGCGTTCTTCTGGTCCTACGGGCTGGTGCAGGTGCCGATGGGCTGGCTGGTCGATCGCTACGGGGTGAAGACGCCCTACACGGTGTGCTTCGCGCTGTGGTGCGTGGCGACCGCGCTGACGGGAGCGATCCACAGCCTCTTCGCGCTGATCCTCATGCGCGTCATCGTCGGCGCGGCGGAAGCGGCGGTGATCCCGGCGAGTTACCGCTGGATCCGCGACAACTTCACCGAAGGCCAGAGCGGCACCGCCGTGGGCATCTTCACCGCAGGCAACAAGCTGGGCCCGGCGATCGGTGCGCCGCTGGCGGCGTGGCTCATCGTGGCCTACGACTGGCGGGTGATGTTCTTCGTGACCGGCGCGGCGGGCCTGCTCTGGCTGGCGCCCTGGCTGCTGATGGTGAAGAACGACCTGCCCAAGGCGGAGGAGCGCGCTGAAATTCGCCGCAAGGCCTCCGCCGTCACGTTCAGCGCCATCCTTGCCAGCCCGCTGGTCTGGGGCACGCTGATCGTCAGCTTCTGCTACGGCTACTTCACCTTCTACTGCATGACCTGGATGCCCGCCTATCTGGTCGAGGAGCGCGGGCTGTCGCTGCAGCAGTCGGGGCTCTACACCTTCTTCAGCTTCGCCGGGATCGCCATCGTCGCGGTGCTCGCGGGCTGGGTGGCGGACCGCATGATCGCGCGCGGCATGGACGCGGTGGTGGTGCGCAAGTCCTTCGTCATCGCCGGTTTCGTGGGTGCCTGCACGGTACTGCTCGGCGCCTATGCCGAAAGCCTGCAGGCGGCGCTGTTCTGGAACGTGTTCTCGCTCTCGTTCCTCGGCCTCACCACCGCCAACAACCTCGCCTTGTGCCGTCTGACGCTGATCCCCAAGCCGGCCGTTGGCCTCGTCACCGGCGTGCAGCAGGTGGCCACCAGCCTTTCCGGCGGCGTTGCCGCAAGCCTCTCGGGCTGGCTGCTCCATGTCGGCGGGAGCTACTACTTGCCGATGCTCGTCATCGTGGTCTTCTGCGCGATCGGCGCGCTGACGACGCTCGTGCTGCTGCAGCCGCGCTGGGCGCCGAAGATCGCGGCCTAACCCCCTCAAAGTTTCAGGAACGGATTACACACAGATGGCTCAGATCGTATTCGGCATGGCGGTGCCTCACAGCGGCATGCTGGGGCAGGCGCCCGAAGACTGGCTCACCAATGGCGAGCGCGACCGCAACAACCCCGAGCTGTGGTTCCGCAACCGCACCTGGACTTACCCCGAACTGGAGGCCGAGCGCGGCGCCGCCTTCGAGCCCTTCCTGACCATCGAGGAGCGCACCGAACGCGCGCAGCGCTGCCGCGCCGCGCTGGACGAGATGGCGGCTGCCTATGCCCGCGCGAACGTCGATGTGGCGATCGTGCTGGGCAAGGACCAGAAGGAGATCTGGCCCGACCAGTCGCCCTCGATCACCATCTACACCGGCGAGGAGGTCCACAACGGTCCGCCGCAGCGCCCGGTCTATGCGCCCGACCATCATGTCGTGCACAAGGCTTATCCCGAGTTCGCGACCTATCTCATCAAGGCGTTCCAGAAGGACGGCTTCGACCTCAACGACCTGCAGGCCTGGCCGCAGAACACCTGGATGGAGAAGCAGCGCGGCTATGCGCCCGACTATCCGGTGGTCCCGCATGCCTACAGCTTTGTCTACCACCAGATCATGGGCGACAACCCGCCGCCGCACGTACCGGTGCTGTTCAACCTGTTCTACCCGCCGACGCAGCCCTCGATGGCGCGCTGCATAGAATTCGGCCGCACCCTGCGTGAGGCGATCGAGGCCTGGCCCGAGGACGTGCGCGTCGCCGTCATCGCCAGCGGCGGCCTGTCGCACTTCGTCAACGACGAGGAGTTCGACCGCGACGTCATGGAGAAGCTGGCAGCCTACGACTACGAGGGCCTCGCCGCGATCCCGGACGGGTACTACCAGTCCGGCACGTCCGAGGTGAAGATCTACTCGATCGTGATGATGGCGCTGCAGCAGACCGGCGCGCAGATGACCCTGGTGGACTACGTACCGTGCTGGCGCACCGCCGCCGGCACGGGCGAGGGCATGGGCTTCATGTACTGGCAGCCCGAGGGCGCCTGATATTCGATGCCTGATATTCGATGGCTGCGGACGGCGGATCAATCACCCGCCGCCGCCGGGGTGAGGTACGGGATCAGGCATCCCGAAGGAAAGATCGCAAGACAATGACCCAGACGCGCCTCAACGGCATCATCCGCGCCTTCGAAGCCGGCAAGCCCGCCTTCACCTGCTTCGCCAAGGTCGACAAGCTGACCGCGCAGGAAATGACCGACGCGCCTTACGACGGCGTCGTCTTCGAGATGGAGCATAACCCCTACGACGTCTCCGCCCTTGGCGACGCGCTGCAGTACATGCTCAACCGCAAGAAGATCGCCGAGACCGGCTCGGTCGCGCCCTCGGTCACGCCGATCGCGCGGATCCCCGCCAACGGCGGCGAGATGAACCAGTTCCAGGCCAAGCAGGTGCTCGATCGCGGCGTCTACGGCGTCATCACCCCGCACGTATCGACGGTGGAGCAGGCCTACAACATGGTCGCCTCGTGCCGCTACGCCAAGCCGACCGGCGCCGCGCTCTACGAGCCCAAGGGCATTCGCGGCGACGGCCCGGCCACCGCCGCGCGCTACTGGGGCCTGTCACAGCCCGATTACTACGCGAAGGCCGATGTCTGGCCGCTGGCGCCGCACGGCGAGCTGCTGGTCGGCATGATGTGCGAGAGCCCCGAGGCGATCGAGAACCTCGACGACATCCTGGCGAACGTGCCGGGCATCGGCTTCGTGCTGATCGGCGAGGGCGACCTTTCGCAGGCGCTTGGCTACCCGCGCCAGTACGAGCATCCCGAAGTGCTGAGCGCGATGAACCGCATCGTCGAGATCTGCCACAAGCACAAGGTCGTCGTCGGCAACCCGCACACCAACGCCAAGAACGTCGAACGCCTGATCGGCGAGGGCTACAGGTTCCTGATGTCGGCGCCGAGCCGCAGCTACGGCGTCGTCGGCCAGGGCCGCGAACTGGCGGGGTACTGACCATGAGCGAAGCCCCACGCAGCGGTGCCCAGGCGCTCGTCAACACGCTGGTGGACAGCGGCGTGGACGTCTGCTTCGCCAACCCCGGCACCTCGGAGATGCACTTCCTGGCGGCGCTCGACAATCCGCGCATGAAGAGCGTGCTGTGCCTCTACGAGGGCGTCTGCACCGGCGCGGCGGACGGCTGGTATCGCATGAAGGACACGCCTGCCTCCACCCTGCTCCACCTGGGGCCGGGGCTGGCGAACGGGCTCTCCAACATCCACAACGCCAAGCGCGCCTCGTCCGGCATGGTCAACATCGTCGGCGAGCATTCGGCGCTGCACCTCAAGTACGATCCGCCGCTGACCTCGGACATCGAGGGGCTGGCGCGTCCGCTCAGCCACTGGGTGCGCCGCGCCGAAAGCTCGGCGACGATCGCCTGGGACACCGCCGCCGCCGTCGCCAAGGCCAGCGAGCACCCCGGCCAGATCGCCACGCTGATCCTGCCTGGCGACACCGCGTGGAAGGACGCGGGCGAAGCGGTCACGCCAAAGCCCGTCGCCGCCGTCCGTCCCGCGCCTGACGCCGCGTGCGTGGAGCAGGTCGCCAAAGTACTGCGCTCGGGAGAGCCGGTGCTGCTGATCCTGGGCAACAAGGCGACGCGCGGGCGCGCGCTGGAACTCGCCGGCAAGGTCGCCGCCGGGACCGGCTGCCGCCTCGGCTCGCAGTTCTTCACCGCCCGCATCGAGCGCGGCGCGGGCCGCACGCCGCTGGAGCGCATTCCTTATGCGGTGCCGCTGGGACAGGCGTTCCTCAAGGACTTCCGCCACATCGTCACGCTGGAGACGAAGGAGCCGGTCGCCTTTTTCAGCTATCCCGACAAGCCCAGCCTGCTCAAGGCCCCCGGCACCGTGGTCCACCCGCTGGTCGAGGAGCACGAGGATTCCACCGCCGCGCTGGAAATGCTGATCGACGCGCTGGGCCTGAAGGACACGCCTGGCCTCGTCCAGGAGCGCATCGAGGCTTCGGCCCCGTCCGGCGCGCTCAATCCCGAGACGATCGCGCATGCCCTTTCGGCGGCGCTGCCGGAAAACGCGATCCTCGTCGACGAATCGCTCACCACCGGACGCCAGACGATGGGCCTGACGATGGGCGCGCGTCCGCACGACCTGATCAACAACATGGGCGGCTCGATCGGCTACGGCACCCCCGTCGCCACCGGAGCCTCTCTCGCATGTCCCGACCGGCGGACCTTCTGCATGGTCGGCGACGGATCGGCGATGTACACGATCCAGTCGCTGTGGACGCAGGCGCGCGAGGGGCTGCCGGTCACCACGATCATCTTCGCCAACAACCAGTACGCGATCCTCAAGGCCGAATACGCCAACATGGGCGCCGGCACGCCGGGGCCGCAGGCGATGGCGATGATCGACATCGACCGCCCGACGATCGACTGGGTCGCGATGGCCAGATCGATGGGCGTCCCGGGCGTGCAGGTCTCCACCGCCGAGGACTTCCACCGCGAGATGGCGCGCTCGGCCGAGATGGACGGGCCGTGCCTGATCGAAGTGAAACTCTACTGATTTTCCCGCGAGGTTCCCATGACGACCACCGATGTGCTCACCCTGCGCGCCAACGTGCAGGACTATCCGCAGACCAAGGCGCTCAAGGACGGCACCGTCTCGTCCGAGATCGTCAGCCTGGATTTCTGCGGGCCGCCGCTGGCGCAGAACGGCTTCAAGCCGATGCTGCGCGAGAACGCCTTCGACTGCGGCGAACTGGCGATCGTGACTTATCTGCAGGCGCGGACTTACGGCAAGCCCTACCTCATGCTGCCGGCGCCGGTCTCGGGCCGCTTCCAGCACCACTGCGCTGGCTTCAACCGCGAACTCGGGCATCTCGACCCCAAGGACATCGAGGGCAAGCGGGTGGGCGTGCGCACCTATGCGCAGACCACCGGCCTGTGGGTGCGCGGGATTCTGCAGCACGAATACGGTGTCGATCTCGACAAGGTGACGTGGATGACGGTGGGCGACGGGCACCTGCTGGAATACAGCGACCCCGCCAACTGCGTGCGCCTGCCCAAGGGCTCGGACATCGGCCAGATGATGCTCGACGGTGAACTGACGGCGACGCTGCAGGGGGTGGACCTGCCCAAGGATCCGCGCGTCGAGCGGCTCGTGCCCGATCCGTTCAACGCCGCGAAGGACTGGTTCGCGCGCGAAGGGGTGGTGCCGATCAACCATGTCTTCGTGGTCCACGAGGACATCGTCCGCAGCCGTCCAG
The DNA here is from genome assembly GCF_036352595.1 of Novosphingobium resinovorum. Classification (GTDB taxonomy): domain Bacteria; phylum Pseudomonadota; class Alphaproteobacteria; order Sphingomonadales; family Sphingomonadaceae; genus Novosphingobium; species Novosphingobium resinovorum_B. The sequence goes on along the minus strand of NZ_JAZFAX010000002.1, from coordinate 40,006 downwards.
ACGTGGTGCGCGAACTCTACCGCATGATCGGCGAATCGCGCGATTTGACTGAAGGGGGCCTGCCCGATCCCTTCCCGCCGATGGGGCTGGATGCCAACCGCAAGGGCCTCGAACTCGCGATCGACTGGGCCTTCGAACAGAAGATCATCCCCGTGCGGATGAGCGTGGATTCACTGTTCGACGACGTTACCGCCAACTTGGGCTGAGCGGGCGTCCGGACCGGGGACCGGCCACTGGAACAGCAGGTCGATCGCGCGCCATCGGCGGCGCGCGGCGACCAGCGCCAGCGATCCCGACAGGGCCAGCACCAGACTGGCCGCGAACGAGGGGACGAAGCCGGTCACGCCGATCCGGCGTAGCGCGGCCAGGGTCAGCGCGATGATCGGCATGTGCGCCAGGTAGATCGTCAGCGAATTGCGGCCCACGGCTTGCAGCGGGGCGATCGGCCACTTGCGCGACAGCATCAGGCTCGCGCCCAGGGTGCCGGCCACGACCACCAGGATCGGCAGCGCATCGTGCGGCGAATAGCGCAGCGGCCTGGGTGCGGCGGCGGACCAGCAGGCGATCCCAAGCACCGCCGGAGCCAGCGCGGCCAGCACCACCGGCGCGGACAGCCGTGCTTCCATCTCCCGCCGGTCACGGCCGAGGAAGCCGCCGATCAGGAAGATCGCCAGGAAGAACAGCAGCCGCTCGCCGTACTTGGTCCCATCCTCGCAGGCGAGCGCGCCGAGGTAGGCGTAGATCGCGGCGACCAGGTGCAGGCGGCCGGGGACGAGCGCGGCGACCAGCGAGAAGATGAGGATAAACAGCATGAACCACAGGTACCAGCCGCCCAGCCACCACGCGGGCTCGGCCAGCCGCTCGGGCGTGCCGGCGGCGAAGGCCCAGAGCACGCACCACACCAGATAGGGCCACAGCAGAATGGCCACGCGCCGCCGCACGAAGATGGCCGGACCCTTGCGCAGGCCCTGCGCCGCCAGCAGTCCGGAAAGGAAGATCAGGGTCGGCATCCGCACCGGCGCGAAGAAGCCGCTGACGGCGAGCATGGCGGCGGGCACCGTGCCGCCCTTCGATCCGTACCATGACGAGGCGTGCAGCAGCATGACCAGCAGGATCGTGATGCCCTTGCACAGATCGATCCACGCGGCGCGGGCGGCGGTGCTGGCGGGAGCGGTGGATGGAGCGCTGCTTCCGGCCATCGTCACTCTCCGGGCAGGGTGCCGACGAGCGCGGCGGTGAAACCGGCCCGGTGCAGCGCCTCGATCACCAGCGCGTTGCGCTCGCTGTCGGGCAGTTCGACCGTGAACACCGCATTGGCCGACCGCGCCGAGGCGCCGTCGAAGATGCGGTCGTGCGTGACTTCGAGGATGTTGCCGCCCATCTCGCCGATGATCGAGGCAGCGGGCCCCAGCGAGCCCGCGTTGTCGAGCATCGGTACCCGTAGCCGGACGAGCTGGCCGGAGCGCACCAGATGGCGCTGCAGCATCGCGGTCAACACCCGCATGTCGATGTTGCCGCCGCTCAGGACGAGGCCAAGCCGCTGGCCGCGGAACCTTGCGGGATCGGCGAGTACGGCGGCGAGGCCGGCAGCGCCCGCGCCCTCGCACAAGGTCTTCTCGATCTGCAGCAGCAGCGCCACGGCGTCCTCGATGACGGCTTCGGGGACCACCGCGACGTCGTCGACCAGCCGCCGGACGTGACCGAGCGTCAGTACGCCCGGCCGGGCCACGGCGATGCCCTCGGCGATCGTGGTGCCGGCCGGGATCGGCCCCGCATGGCGCTCTATCGCGCGTGCCATCGAGGGGTAAAGCTCGCTCTCGACGCCGATGATCTGCGTGCGGGGAGACAGCGCGGCGAAGACCGTGGCGATGCCCGAGATCATGCCGCCGCCGCCGACCGAGACGATCACCGCGTCGAGGGCAGGCCCCTGCGCAATCATTTCGAGCCCGATGGTGCCCTGGCCGGCGATGACTTCGGCATCGTCGAAGGGGTGGATGAAGGTGAGGCCCTGCCTTTCGAAGTCGGCGACGCTGGCGCTCGCCTCGTCGAAGTCGCGGCCGACGAGGTGGACGGCGGCGCCGAAGCTCTCGGTGCGGCGGATCTTCACCGTCGGCGTGGTCGCGGGCATCAGGATCGTCGCGGGGATGCCCAGGCCGCGCGCATGGAGCGCCACGCCCTGCGCGTGATTGCCCGCTGAGACCGTCACCACCCCGCGCCGCCGTGCCTCGCCGTCCAGGGTCAGCAGCTTGTTGAGCGCGCCGCGTTCCTTGAACGAGCCGGTGAACTGCAGGTTCTCGAACTTGAGCCAGATCTCCGCCCCGGTCAGCTGCGAGAGCGTCTGCGAGTGCAGGAACGGTGTGCGCAGCACTGCGTCCCCGAGCCTGCGCGCGGCAGTCTCGACGTCCGCCAACGTCACGTCCATGGTGGTCTCCGCGCCCTGGGATGCCCCGTTCACTGGCTGCCGACGGCAGGCGGCCAGGACAGGCCGAGCTGGTCGAGGTAGGTCTTGTACTTCTTCGGATCGTAGTAATACTTCTTCATCTCGGGCCGGAATTTCTCCATGATGTCGGCGTTCATCTCGATATAGGGCGCCTCGTTGGTCAGGACCGGCTGGTATTTGGTATCCTTGGTCTGGACGTCGGTGAAGTAGCTCTTGGCCGCCGCGACGAGTTCGGGGCGGGTCAGCAGGTCCACCATCGTCATCGCCATCACCTTGGCCCCGGCCACCGCGCCCTTGTGCGCGATCGGGGTGGCCATGGTGATCGCGTTGGACCAGTTGTGCCCGGGCAGGTTCGGGATGTTCGAGGGGAAGCGCACGGTGATCGTCGGCCGGGTCCACGAAACGTCGCCGATGTCGTCGGAGCCGCCGCTCTTGGGCTCCTTGTCGGGCGGGGTGAGGGGCTTGATCTCGGTGTCGAGGCCGTCCTCGTCGCCGGCCACCAGCTTCTGCACCTGCTTGGCGAAGGCCTGTTCCTCGGGTGTCCAGGCGGGCAGGCCGACCTGCTTGATGTTCTCGTAGGCCGCCTCGGCCATCGGGCGGTTCATGTGCTGGGGCGCCGCAGTGCCGATGATGCGGCTGGCGACCGTGGTGTCGGTCATCATCGCGGCGGCATCGGCGATCTTGCTGCCGATCTGGTAGTTCTTGCGGATATTGTCGAAAGTCTGCTCGCGGAAATAGTACCAGACCGTCGCGGTGGAAGGCACGACGTTGGGAAAATCGCCGCCGTCCTTGATGACGTAGTGCGAACGCTGTTCGGGCCGCAGGTGTTCGCGGCGGAAGTTCCAGCCCGCGTCCATCAGCTCGACCGCGTCGAGCGCGCTGCGCCCGCGCCACGGATTGCCCGCCGAGTGCGCGGATTCGCCGGTGAAGGTATAGAGCACCGAAATACCGCCGGTTCCTTGCGGCTGGCCCCAGGCGGTCTGCAGGTTCGAGCCGACGTGGGTGAACAGCACCACGTCGACGTCCGAGAACATGCCGTCGCGCACGAAGAAGGCCTTGGCCGCCACCGGCTCCTCGGCGACGCCGGGCCAGAGCTTGAGGGTGCCGGGAATCTTCTCGCGCAGCATCAGATCCTTGACCGCGAGCGCGGCGGCGACGTTCACCGCCTGGCCGGAATTGTGGCCCTCGCCATGTCCCGGCGCGCCGGGGACGAGCGGTTCGCGCCGCGCCACGCCGGGCTTCTGGTTCGCCTTGGGAATGCCGTCGATGTCGGAGCCGACCGCGATCGTCGGGCCGCCCTGGCCGTTCGTCCACACCGCGGTCCAGGCAGTCGGCATGCCGGCGACGCCGCGCGTCACGGTGAAGCCGTTCTTCTCCAGGATGGCGGTGATGTATTTCGAGCTTTCGACCTCCTGCATCGCCAGTTCGCCGAAGCTGAAGATCGAATCCACCATTTCCTGAACGAGCTTGGCGCGCTTGTCGACGCCGGCGATGGCATCGGTCTTGAGCGCTGCCAGTTTCTCGGGCGCGATCGATGCGGCGGGCGTGGCCGTCTGGGCCGACGCACAAGGCGCGGCGAGGGCAAGGGCCAGCGAACACAGCGGGAGGGCAAGGGTCTTCATCGGAGCAACTCCGTCAAACAGGATTGAATGTCTCGGGAAAGAGCGGGCAGGTCGCTGGGTGGTGCGACCTGCCCGAGTGGGTGGTCCGGAGAAAACTCAGGGAGCGATCAGGCTGTCGAACAGCAGCTTGTAGGTGCCGTGGGCCTGGTCGCGGTGTTGCGGGCGGAAGCCGATCAGCACGACTTCTCCCGCGCCGTGCTTGACCGAGACCATCGCCGCCTTGCTGGCGATCTTGTCCTCGCCGAGCAGCCAGCCGCTGCGCAGTACATTGCGATCGACGTAGCTGGCGATCACGGTCACCGCGTCGTTGTGGATGCTGGGCTCCACCTCGTAGGCCTGGTTGCCGGCGGTGAAGATCGCCAGCGCGTCCTTCGGCATGCCCATGGCATAAGGGCTGGCGGTATCGACGTTGATCTTGAGCGTCGAGCCCGGGCTCCAGAACTGCTTGGAGGGTATTCCCGCCAGCACGTCCTTCACCGGCAGGTCGAACTTCTCGATCGGCAGTGCTCCGGCGCGGCCGAAGGTCACAAGCCGCCCACCCGCCTTGACGAATTCGTCGAGCGCCTTGGAGCCCGCGTCGCCAAAGCCGCTGACGTACTGTGCCGGAACGCCCTCCAGGCTGTCCCACGGGCTTGGCTTCTCGCCCTTGCCGAGCACGCCGGTCATCGCCGAGACGGCATCGTCGGGCAGCACGATCACGTCGTACTTCTTGCGCAGGTTGCCCGCCTTGATCTCGGCATCCATGACCGAGCTATAGGGGTAGGCGTAGCTTTCGAAGAGGAAGCGCGTCCAGCCCTCGTCGATGTTGCCGCCGCGATAGCGCTTGAGCATGGCCACGCGCGGGGTCTTGACCGGCGCGGAGCCGGTGACGCCGCCGGACGAGGCGAAATCGACCCCGGTAGTGCCCGCGATCGACTGGGCCGAGCCCGCCGAGAGCCCGCTCACCACGAAATCTCCCGCTTTCGCCGTCCCCGATGGCGCGGTGACGCGGGTGACGCTGGCGCCCGCCTTGATCGCCAGGTTGACCGCGTGGAAGCTGTCGTTGAGCGCGCCGCTCAGCAGGTAGGGGCCGCCGCCGTCCACTTTCCCGGCAGGCGCCAGTATGGCGGCGACCGGCTCGAGGCTGGCGGTCACGGCGGTGGCCGCGGGCGTGCTCTCGACGCCCATGAACTCGGTCAGCGCATCGGTGGACATGTCGTAGGGCCGGATCGGAGTGCCGTCGGCGGTGCGGGCGTAGACGTCGTCGGGAAAGTGCGTCTCGCCCAGCAGCCAGCGCACCACGCCCATCTTGGGCTGGCTCATCGGCACCACGAAGCTGCCGGCCGGATAGACCCGCCCTTCGTGGACGAACTCGGCCGGGGCGCGGTAGACGTTGACGCCCTGCAGCAGCAGCGCGTTGACCAGCTTGTCGACCGTCAGCGGATCATGCTGGTCGATCGAGATGATGTAGGCCTTGGTCTCGCCGGTGGTGCCGCGCTCCACCTGGCGCTGGGCCTTCAGATACATGTTGCGCAGCACACGGTCCTTGTTGCGCGCCGCCGTGTCGACCAGCGACCACGAGGTTACGAGCTGGCGGTCGACGATGTCGCGCGGGCGCCACCAGCCGCCGGGCCAGGGAGCGGGCATATTCATTTGCGCCTTGTTGTCCGGCACCGCGCGCTGGCCGCCCTTGAGCTGGTCCGGGTGGACGTAGAGCGGGGTCGCCAGGCTGGCGCTGGCGGATTCGTCCAGCATGCCGGTGATGTTGTGGAACGGCGTGATCCAGTGGAACCCGAAATGGCCCCAGCCCGAATAGATGGCATCGCCGATACCGCCGGAAAGCTTGGCCTTGTCGAGGTCATAGGCCATGTTGGATCCGTACCAGGTCATCTCGCGCCACACGAGCGGGTCGCCGAAGGGGCGGATCGGATCGGTGTAGGGCGGGATCGAGATACGCGGCGAATACTGGCCCATCTGGTGATGGTCGATGTAGGCTTCCGGAATCCAGTCGCGGAACAGGATCGCGCCCAGCAACTTCGATTCCGCCTGGGTCTGCATGAAAGCGTCGCGGTTGTTGTCGTGGCCGACGTACTTCTGGTAGAGCCACGGCATCGCGCCGCCTTCGTAAGGCGTGCCGACGTGCTTCATGTACCAGTCCTGCACCATGTCGTGCCCGTCCGGGTTGAGCGAGGGCATGACGATGGTGATGACGTTGTCGAGGATGCGCTGGGTGTCGGCGTCGGTCTTCGTCACCATGCCATAGGTGAAATCCACCGAGGTCAGCGATGCAGCGATCTCGCTGGAGTGCAGGTCGTAGGACTGCAGGACCACGGCCTTGCCGTCGCGCACGATGCGCTCCAGTTCCTCTTGCGGCACCCCGCGCGGATCGGCGAGCTTGAGGTTCATCTGGCGATATTCCTCCAGCCGCGCGAGGTTGGCGGGCGAGGAGATGAACATCGCCAGGAACGGGCGGCCTTCGGTGGACTTGCCCAGTTCGACGATCTTGATCCGGTCGCTCGCCTTCTCCAGCGCGCGATAGTAGTCGACGATCTTGGCATAGGGTTCGAGCTGGCGGTCGGCGCCCATCCGGTGGCCGAACCAGCTTTCCGGCGTCGGCGCGGAAGACTGGGCGAACACGGGGGCGGGAACGGCGGCGCACAGCGCCAGTGCCAGCGCCGCGGATTTGAGGAACCTGGGATGCGACCTATTTGCCAAACGCATCATGATGAACTCCATCGATCGGTGAAACGGCCGGATGGAGCCGGGACCATCCCGGCTCCCGGGAAGGTCAGAACTGCTTGGAAATCGACATGAAGAAGTTGCGCCCGAGGACATCGTAAGTCGATGCATCGTATGTCGCCGGCGTGTTGGAGTAGGACGGCGGTGCCTTGTTGAAGATATTGGTCACGCCCATCCGCATCGACACGTCGCCTTCGAACTGGAAACCCAGGTTGAAGTCGAAGGCATGGTAGGCGGCGATGCCCTTCGGCGCGCTGGCCGAAGTCACTGAGTTGGAGTGATCCATCTTGTCGATGAAGCGCCACGTCAGCGAGGCGTCGAACTGGTCGTCCGAGTAGCCCAGCGTCGTATTGGCCTTCCACTTCGGGTGCGAGATGCCGGCATCGGTCTCGATCGTGAAGCCGATCGTTCCGGCATAGTCGTAAGTCGGGCCGCCGGGCAGGGTCTGCACCTTGAACTTGTCGAGGTAGCTGACCACCGTGCGCAGGCGCAGCGAGCCGGGAGCACCGATGCCGAGATCCTGCAGGCCCAGGCGCCAGTCGAACTGCACGTCGATGCCCTGTACCTCGAACGTACCGAGATTGAGCAGCGGCTGGCTGGTCGGCGGCTCCAGCGTACCTTCCGGGGCGCGGGACAGCAGCTGGCAGTAGTAGTTGTTGTTGTCGTAAGTCGGATTCGAGGTTCCATCGGCATTGAAGCAGTACTGTACCGATTGCGATACGCCCAGGACGCCGATCGCGTCGCTGATCTTGATGTTGTACCAGTCGACCGACATGCTCATGCCGCTCAGGATCGGCGAGGTGAAGGGCGAGGTGAACACCGCGCCGAACGACCAGGTGTCGGCGGTCTCTTCATCCAGATCCGGGTTGCCGCCGGTCAGCGGGAAGATCTGAGAGGTGCCGATGAAGCCGGAGGTGGAGTCTCCATACGTGCTTTCGTTCATGCCTTGGGCGAGGCACAGCGCCTTGACCTGCGCCTCGTTGGGCCCGGCACGATACGAGGAGCGGTAGTCGCAAGGGTCGCCGGCCAGCACGGTGGGCGATGCCTGGCCGATGCTGCTGCTGCCGGTGGAGACCGGGGCGTAGAGTTCGCCCACGCTCGGGGCGCGGATCGAACGGTTGTAGCCGCCGCGCAGGCGCACCTGATCTACCACCTGCCAGTCGAAATCCGCCTTGTAGGTATGCGCGCCGCCGATCGAGTTGTAGTCCGAATAGCGATAGCCGAGGTCGAGGTTGAACTGCTGCACCAGCGGCAGGTCGTGCAGGACCGGCACCAGCATTTCGGCGAACAGTTCCTTCACGTTCACGCTGCCGCCGGACGAACGCAGAACCGAAAAGCCGATGACGTCGCTGGTGCCGTCGGGCTGGTTGAGGCCGTCGTCTGCCTTGAAGGTGAAGGCGTTTCTGCGATAGCTGGCACCCAGCGCGAAGCGCACGTCGCCCGCCGGCAGCTTGAACAGGCCGCCCTGCATGGTGGCGGAGACGATGTCCTGCTCCATGCGCGTGGTGTTGAGCGTGTCGCGCTTGACGTAGTCGGCGCAGGCGTCGGAAATCGGCAGGTTGCCGAAGATGTTGAAGTCGGTGCAGTCACCCAGGCCCCCGGTCGGGCTGGCCAGCAGCGCCTCCATGCGCGAAAGGCTGAGGCCGCCGGTCTGCCCGTTGCGGAAGTTGGACGAACTGCGGCTGCCATAGAGTTCCCAGGTCAGGTCGCCGATGCCCATCTTGCCGTTGAGGCCGGCCATGAACTGCCAGACGTCGTAGTCGTAAGTCTGGCCACGGTTGCCGATGGCATTCCACGCCTTGTAGAACTGGAAGTCCGCCGTCGGATCGGGGCGCGATGCCAGGATCGTGCGCAAATCCGCAGGAATGAAGTAGCTGTCGTAGGGAATGTTCTGAAGATAGACGTTGTTCGACAGCGTCGTGTTGACGATCGAATACTGCGAATAGGTCGTGTAGTTGAACTGGGCGAAGGCGGATATGTCGTCGGTCAGGTCGTAATCGACCCGGCCCATCGCCGAATAGCGCTCCATTTCCGACTGGATGTCGCCGCCGGTGAAGCCGAACTTGAACTGCTCCGCCGGCCCGAAGATCGAGTTGCCCGAACTGACGAAGTAGGCATCGTCGGTCTCCACGCCCTTGAAGTTGACCACCGGAGCGTTGTTGGCGGTATAGAGCGTGCCGTCGTTGTTGAAGCCGATTTGCGCGCCGCCACTGTAGTAAAGGCTACCGTTGCTGGCGACGAATGGCGTATATCCGTACTTTTCGGCGAATACTGAGTTGACGGCCGCTAGCGTCGGTTCATTGCCCGTGAACAATGCCGAACCGTAAGGATTCGCGGCATTTCCGGTCTCTTCCGTGCGATCCGGATACCAAGGGCGCTTGCGCCGCTTGGCACGATCGCGCTTCGAATAGTCGAGAGCCACGAAGGCACGGCCGCGACCATCGTCGAAATTGCCGCCACCGACCGCGGAGATACGGTAATTTCGGCCGTCACCGTAGTTGGAGATGCCGGTCTGACTCTTGATGTTGAGGCCGGTGATGTTCGACTTCAGGCGGAAATTGACCACGCCCGCGGTCGCGTCCGAACCGTAGGCGGTCGATGCGCCGCCGGTGATGACCTCGATATTGCCGATCACGGCCTCGGGAATGGTGTTGAGATCGACTGAACCGTCCGGGTTCGACGGCTGCATGCGCTTGCCGTCGAGCAGGATCAGCGTGCGCTTCGAACCCAGGCCGCGCAGCGTCGCGTAAGCCTGGCCGCCGGAGAGCCCGGTGCTGGTGGTGGAGGTGTTGCTCTGGCCCAGACCGCCCGCAAACTGCGGCATCTGGGACAGTGCGCGCTCTACTGTGAGCTGCCCGGTGGCCTCGATCTGCTCCTCGCCGACCGAGACGATCGGGCTGTTGGCCTTGTAGTCCGGCCGCGCGATCAGCGAGCCGGTGACGACGATTTCCTCGGCGACGTTTTCTTCCGCCGGGGCTTCCTGGGCCATCGCCGCCTGCCCGAGCGGCAGCGCCAATGCGGAACTTCCCGCGGCGATGTAAAGTGCAGTGCGCAGACGATCGATGCGCCAATGGCGCTGATTGAGACTGTCCATCATGGGCTCATCCCCTTGTTTTGAGCGACACGAACTGAACACCCTCTCCGGATGATTTTCTTGTTATTTGCCCTGTGAATTCGATGTGCATTGGTTGAAGGTGCAGAAGATCGTTACCGAAACCACAATAAAGTGCATCGGAATACACGCGCTTGTTGCTCCGGACACGGATTAGCGTGCGCGGATACGCGTCGGCCTTGGCGGCTCTGTCTCTGTTGATTTGGATATGTCTATAACAGTACGGCCGGATTCGTTCGCCGTACTGTCCACCCGCACCAAGAGTGACCCATGGAGAATTTATGTCAAGCGGAAATTCTCTTTAGTGGTCCACTATGCTGGATTTTAACCGACAGGCGGTTGCGGTGTTTCTCATGATATTGTTATTGTTATATAATATACCAGACGGCCGACTGTTTCAAGGAACCGGCGGGGCTTTTCCTGGCATCACCGCTGCTGATTCGTGTCAGGCACCGGGCAAGGCGGGCACGATGTCGAAGGCGATGCTGGTCCGGTAGCCCTGGCCGGTGAAAGCCACCGTCGAATGCCACATGCAGGAGGGAAACAGCACGAGGTTGCCCGCCGCCGGCTGCACATGGAGCTGCGCTTCGAGATCAGGCACGCCCGGCCTTCCGAATTCCAGCCAGCCTTCGCGTTCGCCGCCACTGTTCTCGGGAAGATCGACGTGGAGTGCGGAGGAGATCCAGCCCTGCGGATGGACGTGCGGCAGGTGCCGTCCGCCCGGCCGCAGGCGCACCGACCACATCCCGGCGAACCTGCGCCCCTTGCCAAGCCGCGCACGCAGCACGTCCGTGCCGGTGCCGAGGCCGTGCAGGTATGTCTCGATGGCCGGCGCAAGCGCCTCTGGCAGCGCCTTCAGCGCCGGATCGTGCGACAGCAGCAAATTGCTGGCGGTCTGGCTGCCGCCCCGCAGCGACTGGTCGAGCGGATGGGCGTCGAAACGGTGCAGGCGGTGCAGCGCCTGCCGAAGATCGGCCAGATAGGCTTCGCGGTCGCTCCAGCCTTGCGGCGCGGCGATGGCGATGCTGCGCACGACCCGCGCGTAGTCGTAGAGTTCGGCCGCGCGTGGATCTTCCAGCAGCCGCCATGCCGTCCACCGCGCGGCGACGAGGCCCTGGTCGAGAGGCGCGCGGCTCAGCATTTCCTCGACCAGCGCCAGTGCCGCACTCGCCTCGTGACTGGCGAGCAGCGCGTCTGCAAGCACGCGCCGGACGGCCTGCGACGTCGGCGCCAGAGCGGCGCCCTGGCGGGCGTGGACGAGCGCGGCGGCGGCGTCGAACGGAAGCGCGAGTGCGGCCGCCGCGGCCTGCGCCTGCGGATCGCCGCGATCGATGGCCGCGAGCAGCGCCGCATAGCCCTCGCGCGGCATTCCGGCCGAGGCGAGGAACGAGGACTGCAGCATGGCGACGGTGCTGCGCGGCATCCCGGCGGCATGGGTCTCGATCCGGGCGAGCACCGCGTCGATCCCGTCGCCCCGCATCCAGGCGAGCTGGGCGAGGTCGCGCAGGGCGTCGAAGTAGCCCGGACGCAGCGTCAGCGCCGTGACGAAAGCGGCTTCGGCCTCGTCGAAGCGGGTCTGGCTCTGCAGGGCGCGGGCGAGAACGAGGCGGGTCTCGGGCGCGGGGCCGCCCAGCGCGATCGCCTTGCGTGCCTGCGCTTCGGCCTCGGCGGCATGGCCGGCATCGCCGAGCGCGGAGGCGAGATTGTGGTGGGTGGCCGCCTTGCCGGGATAGAGCACGGCGATGCGGCGACGCTCCGCGACGCGCTCCTCGGCGCGGTCGAGGGCCTGCCATGCGCGTGCCCGCTCGACCAGCAGCGCCTGCGAGGGGCGCGCGGCGGCAGCGGCATCCCGGGTGCAGCGGATGGCCTCGACAGGCTGGCCGCCGGCGTTGAACAGGCGCGCGAGTTCGGTCGCCGCATCGTCGAGCGCGGGCGCGATGGCGAGGGCGCGGATCTGGCATCGGCGTGCTTCGGCGCCATCGCCGGAGAGGCGGGCGATCACGCCTTTCATCGACCAGCAGCGCGCAGTCGTGGCAGGCGCCGGGCCGGTGCGCAGCACGGCGTCGATCTGCGCGAGCGCCGGACCGGGATGGCCCGCGCGCATCAGTTCGGCCGCCTTGTTCAGGCCTGTCATCGGCATGGCTTGGCCCCCATCGTGCAAATCATGCTCGGCAATATCCCGGCGCCGCTCGCCGTACTTGCGACGGGAATGCTAACGCGGCGTGCTGCGGTGCACAATCCGCCGCGCGAGGCATGGTCCCTCATCCTGACCAGACGAGGAACCGGGCGATCCCTTTCAGGACATCACGATCAGCAAGGCTTCGGCGCGTTCCCCGGTGGTGTTGCGGATCGCATGCGGCAGGTCCGCCGGATAGCGCGCGATCGCGCCTTGCCCCACCAGCGCGGTGGTTTCCGCGCAAGTCACCGCCATTTCGCCGACCAGCACGGTGAGGTGCTCGTGGCTTCCCGCAGCGTGGGCTTCGGAAGCCAGTTCCGCGTGCGGCTCCAGCGTCAGGTGGTAGAATTCGAACTGGCCGACGCTGTGCGCGGGGCTCAGGATCTTGAGCAGGCAGCGGCCGTCCTCGGTGCGGATTTCCGGCACGAAGCTGGCGGCGGTCAACTCTATGCTGCCGCGCCGGCCGACGTGCTTGCCGCCCACGAACTCGCCGATCTCGACGCCGAGTGCCTTGGACAAGTGCCACACCGTCGCCAGCGTGGGATTGGCCTGCCCGCGCTCGATCTGCGAGAGCATCGAGCGCGAGACGCCGGACGATGCCGCGAGCGCGTCGAGCGTCAGTCCATGTTCCTTGCGAAGCTGGTGCAGCTTCGGACCGATCGCCGGTGGATCGCCTTTGCCTAGCATGACACCTCACGAATATGCGGTTGCCGCTGGATTGGAAGATACCCTGAAGAAAACGCCCCACGATGCCGCCCGGTCGGAGGGTCACCCGAAACGCCTTAGGGAATGATGAACGAAGTTGTCTGGGAAAGCGGCGCTTGTCGGACGCGATGCTTTCAAGTCGGGAACGGGACGGCGCTGGATCTGACACTGGAAACGGTCACCGGCACTCGATGACGAGAAGCCGGAACCGGCGCGAGTCCACCCACTCGTGCAAGATGCGACGGGCATCCTATCACGGTTGTTCGATGCCGCAACATGGCGATTATCGTTGCAAGGCGCTGCAAGCCTGCGAACATCGGCGCGTGCTTTCCAGATTCGCCTTATACTTCGACGAAGTCGCGCGGCGCGGCTCCATCCGGCGCGCGTCGGAATTCCTCAACGTGGCCTCGTCCGCCGTGGACCGCCAGATCCTCAAGATGGAGGCCGAACTCGATGTGCCCCTGTTCGACCGCAGGCCGCACGGACTGCGGCTTACGGCGGCGGGCGAAGTGCTGGTCGGCCTGGTGCGGCGCTGGCGCCGCGAACTGGCGATCGCCCAGGCCCAGATCGACGAGTTGCGCGGCCTGCGACGCGGCGAGGTGACGCTGGCGCTGGCGGAAGGTAGCGCCGAACTCGTCAGCCGCGTGCTGCTCTCGTTCCGCAATCGCTATCCGGGCATCATCTTTCACCTGCGGATCGCACCCTCGCAGGCGATCGTCGATCTGGTGCTGTCTTCGGCGGTCGATGTCGGCGTCACCTACAATCCGCCCGACCGGCAGGACTTGCGGGTCGAGCGCGCGATCGTCTCGCAGATCGGCGCGGTGCTGGCGCCCGATCATCCGCTGGCCGCAGAGGTGGAAGTGACGCTGGCGCAATGTGCGGACTATCCGCTCGTCGGGCCGGATGAAGGACACTCGCTGCGCGCGGTCATCGACAAGGCCTGGTCGCACAACCTCGACGGATTGCCGCGCTTCTCGGCGAGCGCCAATTCGGTGGAACTCATCAAGGCGCTGGTGATCGGGCGGATCGGCATCGGCCTGCTGACGCCGCTGGACATCGTCTCGGAAGTCGAACGCGGGGTGCTGCGCTTCGTGCCGCTCAAGGGCACCAATATCCCGCTTTCGGTGCTGTCGATCATCAGCGCTTCGGGACGGCAGTTGTCCCCGCCCGCCGCGCTGATGCTGCGGCACTTTGCGGACGGCGGCATCGAATCCTGACGGCACGGCGTCTGATCGCCTGGTGGTTTGCCTTTTTTCGATCCGTGATGCCGCAAAATTGCTCTGGATTAGAGCGCTCGCACCTGCAACAAATCTGCGCGGGGACAAGCGATGAGGCGGCATCACCATGACGGGGAATGTGAACCGGCGCGCATTGTTGGGCAGGGGGCTGGGCAGCGTGCTCGGCTCGGGCTTCGCCTTCGCGGTGCTGGGCGGTTGTGCAAGATCTGGCGCGCAGGGGGGCGATGACCTTGGTGGGGCGCGCTCGGTCGCCTTTGCGATCGGCACGCCGGGTTCGGACTTCGTGCACGAGATTTCGCTGGGCTGCGCCGATGCGGCCGAGGCGCTGGGCTGGCGCTTTTCGCGCGTGCTCAATGCCCAGCCGACGCCCGATGCCCACGTCAACGCGATCCGCCAGGCGGTGACCGCGCGCAACGACGTGGTGGTGACGGTGGACTGGTACCAGGCCGTCGTCGAGGAAGTCGCCCGGGCGCAGCCGCAGGGCACGCGCTTCGCGATGGTCAATTCGCTCAACAACCCGGAGGGCATGGCGAAGTACCAGGTGCCGTTTTCGGGCCAGAACCCTGGCGATGTCGGGCGGCTGCTCGGCGGACGCATCGCGCGGGAACTGGCGAGGCGCGGGCAGGCGCGCGGGGCGGTGCTGGTGGGCAATCCGTTTCCGGGCTCGCTCAATGTAGAGGAGCGCATCGCCGGCATCGCCGAGGGGCTGAAGGCGCAGCCGGGCCTCAGGATGGTGAGCTTCGCCGACGGTTCGGCCGCCGATGCGGCGACTTCGGTGGCGCTCTACAAGGCGAAGATCGGCGAGACCGGGGACGTCGTCGCCCATGCGGCCGCAAGCGGCGAGATGGGGGCGGTGCCGCTGCTCAAGGCGCTCGACGAACTGGGCGGCGCGGCGCCACTGGTGGCGAGCACGGTCAGCAGCCTGAAGATGCTCGATTTCGTCAAGCGGGGCCAGGTCGCCTTCGCGCTCGACGAGAACCTCTACATGCAGGGATTCAGCGCGGTCATGCTGGCATGGTCCACGATGGAGCGCGGCCTGGCGCCGCTGCAGACCGCGCCGGGTTGCACCTGGGTGGAGCCGGGCAACGTCGATGCCATGATCGCCGGATACCGCAAGCGCAGGGAGGCGGCGAAGGCCCATGGGCTGTCTTGATCCGCACCCCGGCGAACTCCCGGTGACACGCCCCGCGGCGAGCGCGGCGATGGGGCCGCTGCTCGTCGCAGAGGGGCTGACCTGCCGCTACGGCCGCGTCACGGCGCTCGATGGCGTGGACATCGCGCTGCGCCCCGGCGAGGTCACGGCGCTGCTCGGCGATAACGGCGCGGGCAAGTCGACGCTGATCTCGTTGCTCTCCGGCGTCCGCCAGCCGAGCGGCGGGACGATCGCCATGGCGGGTGAGCCCTGCCGTTTCGACAGCCCCGCCGATGCACGCGCGGTCGGCATCGCCACCGTGTTCCAGACGCTCGCGCTGGTCGAGGACCGTTCGATCGCCGAAAACCTGTTCCTCGGGGCAGAGCCGGTGCGCTTCGGTTTCCTGCTCGACCGGCGCCGCATGCAGCGCGAGGCGAGTGCCGTGTTCGAGCGGCTGGGTGTCGTTCTGCCCCCCGTAGGTACCGCTGTGCGCCACCTTTCGGGCGGTCAACGCCAGGCTATCGCCGTCGCGCGCACCGTCCTTGGCGGTGCCCGCGTGGTCATCCTCGACGAGCCGACCGCCGCGCTGGGCGTGCGCGAGACGGCGCGCGTGCTCGACCTCATCGGCAGGCTGAAGGCGAGCGGGGCGGCGGTGCTGCTGGTGAGCCATAACATGGACAACGTATTCCAGGTCGCCGACCGCGCGGTGGTGCTGCGCCTTGGGCGCAAGGTCGCGGACCTGGCGCTGGCGCAGACGAGCCGGACGCAACTGGTCGCCAGCATCGTCGGCGGGGAGGAAGGCGCATGAGCATCCAGGCCCTGTTCCGCCGCGAAGTGGCGATCGCCGTGGTGGCGGCCGCTCTCTATATCGGCTTCGCGCTCAACGCGCCGCATTTCCTCGATGCGCAGACCCAGTTCGAGATCCTGCGGGTGACCGGCTTCACCCTGCTCGTGGCACTGCCGCTGACGATGCTGGTGATCGCCGGTGAGGTGGACCTTTCGATCGGCTCCAACCTCGGCCTCGCCAGCGTGGTGACGGCGGTGGCGATCGTCGACTGGGGCTGGAATCCCTGGGCTGCGGCGCTCCTCGCGGTGGCCATCGGCGGCGGGGTCGGGTTGGCGAACGGCTGGGTGGTGGTCCGGCTGGGAGTTCCGTCGTTCATCCTGACCATTGGTATGCTCAGCCTGCTGAGGGGCCTGGCGCTGGTGGTGACGATGGGCCTGTCGATCGACATTCCGGGCGAGATCGAGAGCACTTTCTTCGCATTCGCGGGCGGCAGTGTCGGGCCGGTTCCGGCCCAGGTGCTGTGGGCCCTGGCGTCCTTCGCGGTGACCGGCTTCGTGCTGCGCCAGACGCTGTTCGGGGCCTGGCTCTATGCCACCGGCGGCAACTTGCGTGCGGCGACGCAGATGGGCCTGCGACCCGGTACGGTGAAGATCGCGGTGTTCGTGGCGCTCGGTCTGTGCTGCGGCCTCGTCGGTGCGCTGACCACCGGATGGCTGCGGCTGGGTGCGCCGAATACCGGCACCGGCGGCGAATTATCGACGATCGCGGCGGTCATCATCGGCGGGGCGGCGCTCAGCGGCGGCGTCGGCACGGCCACGGGCACGCTGATCGGGGCGCTGATCGTCTCGATGCTGCAGATCGGGCTGGTGCTGATGGGGGTGCAGGGCAACTGGGTGCAGGTCTGCGTCGGCGTGCTGATCGTCGCGGCGGCCGGGGCCGAGCCGCTGCTGCGGGCTGACGGACGGCTGGCGCAATGGGTTCAGGGACTTTCGGACAAGAGGGCCACGGCATGACCGCGCAGCTTCGCTACGACGCGGCGGAAGCCATCGCGCGGGACGGGATTCCGGTGATCGACTTCGCGCCGTTCCTTTACGGTTCGACGCAGCAGCGCGCCACGGTCGCCGTCGAGATTGACCGCGCCTGCCGCACGATCGGCTTCTTCTACCTCGTCAACCACGGCGTTCCGGAAGGGCTGCGCCAGTCGGTGCTGGCCGAGGCCCGTGACTTCTTCGGCCGCTCGCTCGACGAGAAGATGGCCTGCGCGCCGCTGCTCGACGGGCAATGGTGCGGCTACCTGCCCGCACGCGGCGCGGCAGAAGGGACGAAGCCGGGCGGCTCGCTGACCGAGGAAGGGCGCAAGGCCAAGACCGTGTCGGGCGGGTCGCTCGAACAGTTCAACATGATGCGCGTGCGCCTGGCGGACGATCCCGAATATTCCAGTCCGGACCCGATCTACCAGCACAATCGCTGGCCGGAAGGCGCTCCGGGCTTTGTCGAGACGATGATCGTCAACCAGCGTGCGCTGCTGTCCCTCGCGGGCGAACTGATGCGTGCCTTCGCCATCGCCCTGGGGCTGGATGAGGCGCACTTCGTGCGCCTCCACCGCAGTCCGCTCGCGACTTTCGGGCTCAATTTCTATCCCGAGCCCTCGCCGGGTGCAGGCGACGTCGGCGTGGGTGCGCATTGCGATGCCTCGTCCTTCACGGTGCTGCTGCAGGATGACGTCGGCGGCCTCGAAGTGCAGACGCGCGACGGCCGCTGGATCGCCGCGCCGGTGGTGCCGGGCGCCTATGTCATCAACATCGGCGATACCATGATGGCCTGGACCAACGGCCGGTTCGTCTCGACATTTCACCGCGTCGTCAGCCGCAAGCCGCAGGATCGCTTCTCGGCGACGATGTTCGTCAACCCGGACCGCGACGTCGTCGTCGAACCGGTGGCGGCACTCGTCGATGACGCGCATCCGCCGCTCTACGAGCCGTTCCTGAACGACGACTACATGCGCGGCTTCTTCGTCAAGTTCTACGATTCGATGTTCAAGCCATGACGCCCCGGGGGGCGCCGAGAGGAAGCCGGCGGGGCCACGAGGCAACGACAGGTTAGGGGAAGAAAACGATGAGGACCGGCCAGTTCAAACGCGGCGCCGCGGGCGCCGCGATCGCTACCGCTTTGTCTGCGTCCGCCGTGCCCGCGATGGCGCAGGTGGATGCGACGGGCAAGGACGTGAACGTCACCACCGATGCAGCGGAAAGCGGCATTCTCGTCCAGGGCACGCGCACCAAATCCGCGATCCTGCCGGGCGAGAGCAACGCCACGGGCCTGAACCTCGATGCCGTGGAGACGCCGCGATCGGTCTCCACCGTGTCGCTGCAGATGATGGACCAGTACAGCCTGACCACCATCCGCGACCTGACGGCGGTGACGCCCGGTGTGTTCACCGCCAGCTTCTACGGCGTCGATGGCTCGGTGAACATTCGCGGCGAATATGCGGACAACTACTTTCGCGGTTTCAAGCGCGTCGAGAACCAGGGCACCTACATCACTCCGATCGAGGGCGCGCTCAGCCTGGAAGTGGTGCGCGGCATCGCTTCCCCGGCCTATGGCGGCGGCCGTTCGGGCGGCTACGTCAACTTCGATCCGCGCGGCGGTCGGGCGGAGCGGTTCAAGGACGGCCAGGACGCCTTCGGGCAGATCGATCTTTCGGCCGGCACCTACAAGATGTTCCGGGGCGAGGTCGAGTACGGCACCCCGTTCAGGATCGGCGACTACGACGCGGGCGTCGACGTCTATTACGAGCACTTGCAGGGATCGCAGTATTTCCATGGCATCGAGCCCAGGCACGACCTCGTACAGGTCGGTTTTGCCACCGACCTGCCCGGCGGCTGGGAATTCCAGGCGGGCGGGCAATACTACACGGCGGAAGGCATGCAGGGCACTACCGGCGTCAACCGCCTGACGCAGGCGCTTGTCGATGACGGGACGTACACCTCGGGCACGTTCCTGGCGCAACTGGTTTCACCGGGCGCGGATTACATAACGCCGGCGGATATCGTCGCGGCGGGCGGGGTGACCAAGTATTACGGTGCCAGCAATGCCTATTCGACGCTCGATCCGGCGACGATCAAAGAGGTCAAGCTGTCGCGCCGCGCGGTGGTGACGTCCGACTACGACTTCGGCAAGGCGGAGACGACTACCGCCTATTTCGATCTCAGCCACGATGTCGGACCGGGTGTGTTCAAGGTGCAAGGCTTCGTCGATGATCTCAACGCCGATTCCTACAACAGCTATGGATTTGCCAAGACCCTGCGCGATCAGGCGAAGGAGTTTCGCGTTTCGTTGACCGGGGCGGTGAACCCGGCACCGTGGTTCACGATGAACTACGTCGGCGGCTTCGGTTATCGCCACTACAAGGCGGATGAAGGCTACGTCTTCGCGCGGGGCTACATGGTTCTCGACCGGCAGGACATCTCGGTCGGCGCGACGCCGGACGACATCTTCAATCCGGTCTACGTGAGCGGCGAGCCCTGGGACCAGTTCTACCATTCGCGCGTCGAGGACTTTGGGGTGTTCTTCAACGGCTCCGCAACGCTATTGGGAACGCTGATGCTGACCGGCGGCGCGCGCTACGATGCCTATGACGCGAAATCGCGCAATACCGGCTTCGTCGACTTCGCGGTGCCGACGGGCATCGACTACCATGATGCGCAGGACGTGGTGAGCTGGTCCGCTAGTGCCAGCCTGAAGCTGCCGTGGGGCGTGGTGCCCTATGTCACCAGGGGGCGCTCGTTCGCGCCGGAAACCTCGCAGGGCGGGGCGGTGACGCCGGGCAACGTATCGGCGGGCACTTGGCTTTCGCCCACCAAACTTACCGAAGGGGGCATCAAGGCCTCGCTGTTCGACGACCGGCTGTTCGTCGGCCTCTCCGTCTACAAGCAGCAGCGGCGCCAGTCGGAACTGCTCACCGGCAACTTCGTGGGTGCCACCACGCGGGGCTTCGAAGGCGAACTGCGCTGGGCGGTGAACCGGCACTTCGGCCTTTCGGGCGTGCTGACGCGGCAGAAGACGAAAGTGTCGGGCTGCTCGTTCCTGGTCGTGCTGCCCTCGCAGTTCGGGCTGGACGACAACAGCGGCTGGGGCTTCAACTACCAGGCATCGACATGTTCCTTCGCCGGATACGGGCAGGGCTATGTCGATCATACGCAGCCGCGCTGGGTCGCGGGCGTCTTCGCCAACTACGAGATGGGCAACGGCTTCGGCATGACGCTGGGCGGCAACTATATCGACAAGACCAGCGGACAGTTGCCGGGCGCGCCGGTGTTTTCCGACTACGTCCTGATGCGCGGTTCGGCCCACTATGACTTCGGCCGCTTCCGCGTCTCGGTCAACGTCAACAACATCCTCAACGAGCGCTACTTCATCCCGCAGCGATCGACCGAGACGGAAGCTTCGGCCATGCCGGGCGAGGGACGTACCGCGATTCTCAAGCTTACCGCACGCTTTTGACGTCCACCCTGCGGGGCCGGCGGTGTCGGCCCCGCCTTTTTGCATCTTCTCAGGAGACTTGCCGATGGCATTGCCGCCAGCGGACACGCCGGATCTGCCGGTGATCGATATTGCGCCGCTGCTTTCGGGCAGCCCGGAGGGCGCCCGCGCAGTGGCGCGCCGGATCGGCGATGCCTGCCGCTCGGTGGGCTTCTTCTACATCGCCGGGCATGGCGTGCCGCAGCCGCAGATCGACGCCGTCTATGCCCATTCGCGCGCGTTCTTCGACCTGCCGTTGCGGGACAAGACGGCGCTGACGATCTCGCGCTCGATGAACAATCGCGGCTATGCCGGCATCGACGACGAGAGCCTCGATCCCGATGCGCCCGCCGATCTCAAGGAGGCCTTCAACGTCGGCCGCGAGCCCGAGGGCGACGAGGCGTTCGCGCCTGGCGATGGCAACCAGTGGCCCGACCTGCCGGATTTCCGGGACGCCATGCTCGCCTACTACACCGCGATGCGCCGGTTGGGAGAGGAACTCCACCGGGCTTTCGCGCTCGATCTGGACCTGCCCGAGGACTTCTTCGCGACTTCCATCGACCGCCCGCTGGCGACGCTGCGGCTGCTGCGCTATCCGCCCGCCACCGCCGAGGAGGAGCGGCCCGGCGCGGGAACGCATACCGATTACGGCAACATCACCATTCTCTCGCAGGATATGACCGGCGGCCTGCAGGTGTGCCTGCGCGACGGCCGCTGGCTGGATGCGACGCCGATCGCGGGCACCTTCATCTGCAACATCGGCGATTGCCTGATGCGCTGGAGCAACGACATCTACACCTCGACCCCGCACCGCGTGTTCAACACCGGCGGGAAGGTGCGGCATTCGGTGGTGTTCTTCTTCGACCCCAACGCCGATGCCTGCATCGCCTGCCTACCGCACTGCGCCAGCGCCGAGCGGCCCGCGCGCTACGCTCCGGTCCTGGCCGGCGATTACCTGAAGCAAAAGCTCGACGCCACTTACGCATTCCGCAAGAGCCCCGAGGCGTGAGCCTCGAAGTCCGATTGGAAATCCGGCAGCAGCCGCCCTGAAATTCCCGATTTCGGGAATTTCCGATCAGGCATTCAGCGCCGGGGTGCGGCCTCGTCCGCGCTCCAGCCGAGGCCGAGTGCCTTCTGCACGGCGATGTAGTCGATCGTCAGCTGCGCCTTGGCCTGAGCGAGGGCGATCGTCGAGGATACATGCTGGCGCTCGATGTCGAGCTGATCGATCAGCGAACTGGTGCCCGCCTCGAAACGCTGGCGGTTGAGCGTGGACGCACTGTCCGCGCTGCGCTCGGCACCGGCTAGCTGCGCCAGTTGCCGCCGCGTGGCGCCGAAGCGGGCGAGGCTGTCCTCGGCAT
Source organism: Novosphingobium resinovorum (assembly GCF_036352595.1). Lineage (GTDB taxonomy): Bacteria > Pseudomonadota > Alphaproteobacteria > Sphingomonadales > Sphingomonadaceae > Novosphingobium > Novosphingobium resinovorum_B. The sequence goes on along the minus strand of NZ_JAZFAX010000002.1, from coordinate 18,194 downwards.
CCTGCAGCGCGGCGAGGACGGCCTTGCGGTATTGCGCCTCGGCCGCGTCGCGCTGGGCCTCGGCCTCGCGCACCGCGCCGCGGCTGCGACCGAAGTCGAGCAGCGGGAAGCTGAGCTGCGGCATCAGCAGCGCCGCGAGGTTGCCGGGATCGAGGACGTCGCCGGGCTCCGTACCGCCGAGGCCGAGGATGCCGGAAAACTTGATGCCCGGCAGCGCCTTGGCCTTCTGCACGCCGATCTGCGCGGTGCCGGCGGCAAGGGCGCGCTCGGCCGCGCGCACATCCGGGCGGTGGGCGATGAGCAGGGCGGGATCGCCGATCGGTACCGAGGCAGGCGGGAGCGGCACCGGGGTCGGCGCGGCCAGCGTCCCGTCGAGATCGCCCGGTACGCGGCCGGTCAGCACCGCCAGCGCATCCTTGTAGATCGCGATCTGCGCTTCCAGCGGCACGTTCTGCGCATCGGTGGCGGCAAGGTCCGTCTCCAGCCGCTGTACCTGCAGGCGCGAGGCGGTGCCGGCGGCGAAGCGCTGGCGCGTCAGTTCCAGGGCGCTGCGCTGCAGCTCGCTCGACCGGGCGTTGAGGCGGGCGCGGTCCTCGACATCGCGCAAGTTGACGTAGGACTGGGCCACCTGTGCACTCAGCGCGACTTGTGCGTCGGCAAGATCGGCGAAGCGCTGGTCGAGCGTGGCGCGCGCGGCTTCGACGCCGCGCCGCTTGCCGCCGAACAGGTCAGGCTCCCACGAGACGTTGGCGCCGACGTTGTAGAAGTTGAGCGAGGACGATCCGCCCGAGGAGGATTCGCCGCCCTCCGCGCCGTCGTCCCCGCTGCTTCCCAGCGACGTGCCCGGCAGGCGGGCGTGGACGTACATGGCGTTGCCGGACAGCGAGGGCAGCAATTGCGCGCGGCCCTGTTCCAGCTTGGCGCGGGCTTCGCGCAGGCGCGCCTGCGCGGCGTCGATGTCGGGGCTCTGCGCCAGCGCTTCGTCGACGAGGCGGCTCAGCACGGGATCGCCGAGCGTGTCCCACCAGCGCGCCAGTCCCGGACCGGTGTTCAGGGCGGGATCGCCGGCGCGCACGAATGTCCCGCGCGTGGCCGCGGTCGCGGCGACCTGCGGCGGCCCGGCGTAATCGGGGCCCATGGTGCAGGCGCCGACGCTGCCGGCCAGGAGGATGAGGACGGCGCGGTGCATCAGTGCATTCCCGCCAGCGAGGCATTGCGCGGCAGCGGGCGCAGGAACAGGACGAGCGGCATGACCGCGAGCGTCACCAGGCTCATCGCGAAGAAGATGTCGTTGTAGGTCATGACGAGCGCCTGTTGCTGGATCTGCTGGCCAAGCAGCCGGATGCCGGCGGAGGCGTTGCCCATCGCCTGGCCGAGGCCGGAAACGTAACCCTGCACGTCCGGGGAGTTGGCGTTGAGGGTCTCTTCCAGACGCCGCGAATGGAGCCACATCCGGTTCTGCTGGACGATCGAAATCCCGGCCAGCGCAAAGCTGCCGCCAAGGTTGCGCATCGAGTTGAACAGGCCGGAGGCATCGCCGGCATCCTCAGGCGGCACCGACTGCACCACCGCCTGGCTCAGGAACAGCATGCCCATGATCTGGCCGACGCCGCGCATCAGCTGGGATTCGGTGAAGTCGCTGCCCACCGAGTCCGCCGTCAGTCCGGTCTCCATCCAGGCCGACAGTCCCATGATCCCCATGCCGAACAGCACCGCGATGCGGATATCGAGATAGCGCAGTAGCAGCGGCACGAAGGGCATGAGCATGATGCTGGGGATGCCTGAAAGCAGCACGACCTGACCGGACTGCAGGGCGTTGTACCCGGCGATCGCCGAGAGGAACTGCGGGATCGCGTAAGACGTGCCGTAAAGCACCACGCCCAGCGCCATCCCCATCAGCGCTACTGACCCGAACTGCCGATCGAGCAGCAGCGCCAGCTTGATGACCGGACGCTTGGCGGTGAACTGCCCGTAGAACAGCAGGATGAACCCGACCACGGTAAGCGCCGCCATCTGCTGGATGAGGCCGGAGGCGAACCATTCCTCGCGCGATCCTTCCTCCAGGAACACAGTCAGCCCGCCCATGCCCAGCGCCAGGCCGAGGATGCCGATCCAGTCCGCCTCGCGCAGCAGGTGCAGCTTGGCCGGCTGGTGCGGCAGCCCGACCACCAGCAGCAGGATGAGGATGAAGGAGACCGGGACGTTGAGGAAGAAAGCGTAGTGCCAGCTCACGTTCTCGGCCAGCCACCCGCCGACCAGCGGGCCGATCAGCGGGCCGAGGATGGCGACGACGCCGAACGCGGCGGTTCCCATCGACTGCTGGTGCGGCGGCAGGCGCTGGGCGATGATGGTTTGCGCGGTGGGGATCATCGCGCCCCCGGTGATGCCCTGGCCGACGCGGCCGATGATCATCACCACCAGCGAATTGGCGAAGCCGCACAGCACCGAGAACCCGGTGAACAGCGACACCGCGATCAGCAGGAAGGTGCGCAGGCCCAGCAAGCGCTCCAGCCACGCGGAGAGCGGGATGATGATGATCTCGGCAACGAGATAGGCGGTGGCGACCCAGGCGCCTTCGGTGCCGGTGGCGCCGATCTCGCCCTGGATGGTCGGCAGCGCGGAATTGACGATCGAGATGTCGAGCGTGGCCATGAGCGCGCCGAGCGTACCCGCGGCGACCGCCAGCCAGGCGCTGAGATCCGCGTTCGCCGGGCGCGCGCGCGGCTCGGCGCGAGCGGCGGGAAGGGTGCCGGTCGCCACGTCAGCGGCCCTTCGTTTCGAGCCGCTCCTGGTCCTTCTGGATGCGGTCGATCTCGCCCTTGCCGCCGCGCGTATCCACGGTGACGCGAAGCGACAGGCCCGGCACCAGCACCGCGCGGGCGGAGGCCGGTGCCTCTATCGCGAGGCGTACGGGGACGCGCTGGACGATCTTGGTGAAGTTGCCGGTGGCGTTCTGCGGCGGCAGGATCGAGAACTGCGCACCGGTACCTGGCGAGACGCTGACGACGCGCCCGTCGATCTCGATTCCGCCGAGCGCATCGACCGCGATCTTGGCGGGCTGGCCGGGCCGCATGAGCGCCAGCTGCGTCTCCTTGAAGTTGGCGACGACGTAGAGCTTGTCGAGCGGCACCACCGACATCAGCCGGGTGCCGGCCTGTACGTACTGGCCGACGCGTACGGTGCGGTCGCCGATGCGGCCCTTGATCGGCGCGGCCAGCCGGGTCGCGGAAAGGTCTATGCCCGCCGCCTTGAGCTGGGCCCTGGCGCCTTCGCCCTGGGCCTCGGCCTGGCGGACCTGGGCGCGCATGCCGGTGACGCGGCGGCGCTGCATCTCGAGCGCGGCGGACTGCTGGCGCACCTGCTGGGTGGACTGGTCGGCGGCGAGCCGCAGTTCGGCCAGTTGCTGCCGGGTCTCGGCTCCGCTGGCGGCAAGCGGGATGTAGCGTGCGACTTCGGCGGCGTCGTGCGCGGCCTTGTCGCGCGCGGCGGCAAGCTGCGCCTCGGCCTGCAGGATCGCGGCCTGCTGCTCCTCGATTCCCGCACGCGCGTTTTCGGTTCCCGCCACGGCCTGGGCGATCTGTGCCCGCGCCTGGGCGACCTGGGCGTCATAGTCTCCGGCATCGATGCGAACCAGTTGCTGTCCAGCCGCGACGTCCTGATCGTCGCCCACGAGGACGTCGGCGACATAGCCGCTGACCTTCGGGGCGATCGAGACCGCATCGGCGCGGATCTGCGCATCGTCGGTTTCCTCGAAGTACTGGCCGTAGGTCTTGTAGCGGACCACCCAGATGGCGATCCCCACCAGCACTACTGCCGCCAGCACCATCAGCACGGTCCTGGTCCGCCCGCTCAGGCCGCGACGACCCGGGCTGGTGGTGGTTGCGCCGCGCGATTCGGGTTCCACGTTCGGGGTGGAGGTCGTTTCTTCAGCCATCGGTGCGGGACATTGCGGCAAGCGGCCATGCCGTCAAGGCCATCATATCGCCCGGACGCTTCCCATCGCCGGCAATATCGCGACTGCGGCTTGTCGATTTGCCGGCTCGAGCGTAGCATGCGACTCAATGAAGAAAGCATCCGGAGAAGGGTGTATGGAGAGGTACGATCCCAGTATTCAAAGGTGCGCATTCGGCACCTTGTGCGGCATGAGTGGTATCGCTTTGGTGCTGTTCGGTGCCGCTTTGGTGCTGTTCACCTGACGCGTGGCCGCCCGCCGTCATGGCGGGCGGTGGCGGTGTCGCTACGAAAACATGGCCTCAGCGCAGGCGCGCGGTGACGATGTAGTTGAGCGCCAGGTCGTCCGACAGGTGCAACCCCTTGAGCGGCGACCAGGAAATACCCCTGGGCGTACCGAGGTCGAGCCCGGCGCCTTCTGCCATTTCGCGCAGTTCCTCGGGGGTGACGAACTGGCTCCATTCATGCGTTCCGCGCGGCACATGCCCCAGACGTTCTGCGGCTTCCACCAGCAGCACGCGGGAGCGCGCGGTGCGGTTGGGGCAGGACAGGATCATGAGGCCGTCCGGCGCCAGCGCTGCGGCAAGGCTGGCGATGAAGGCGGCCTTGTCGGCGACATGCTCGATCACCTCCAGCGAGCAGACGAGGTCGAAGCCCGACAGGCCTAGCGAGCCGAGTTCGCCCGCGCGGTAGTCTATGGCCAGGCCCATCGCTGCGGCGTGGCCACTGGCGGCGGCGATATTTTCCGGCGCGGCATCGACCCCGGTGACGCTCGCGCCCATGCGTGCCAGCGGTTCGCACAGCAGGCCCGCGCCGCAGCCGGCGTCGAGCGCACGCTTGCCGGCGAGGGGCTTCAGGCCGCGCGAATCGGTGCAGAAATGGCCGTCGATGGCTTCGCGCACGAAGCCGAGCCGAACCGGGTTGAGCTTGTGCAGCATGGCCGACGAGCCCTTCGGATCCCACCACTCGGCAGCGAGGGCGCCGAAGTGCGCGGCCTCCTTCGGATCGATTGTTGCGCCAGAGGAGGGAAGAGAGGCAGTTGCATTGTCCATGATCCCCCCCTAACAGCGCCGCCGACTCTTATCCACACTCGCGCACTCCGCGCGGGTCTTTTACGCAGGGGAGCAACGGCGCCTTGGCACGTATCGTGATGAAATTCGGCGGCACTTCCATGGCCGGGTCCGAGCGCATCCGGCGCGTGGCGGGTATCGTCAAACGCCAGCAGGAAGCCGGGCACGAAGTGGCCGTGGTCGTCTCCGCGATGGCGGGCGAGACCGACCGGCTCGTCAACTTCTGCCGTGAAGCCGACGCCCTCTACGATCCCGCCGAATACGACGTCGTCGTCGCCTCGGGCGAGCAGGTCACCTCCGGCCTGCTGGCGCTGACGCTGCAGTCGATGGGCTGCAAGGCGCGCTCGTGGCTGGGCTGGCAGGTGCCGATCAAGACCGACGACGCCCACGCCAAGGCCCGTATCGAGGACATCGACGCCGAGGCGCTGATCGCCTCGATGGCATCGGGCCAGATCGCGGTGATCCCGGGTTTCCAGGGCGTGTCGCCCGACAACCGCGTGACCACGCTGGGCCGCGGCGGCTCGGATACTTCGGCCGTGGCCGTGGCGGCGGCGGTCAAGGCAGACCGCTGCGACATCTACACCGACGTCGACGGCGTCTACACCACCGACCCGCGCATCGTCGCCAAGGCGCGCAAGCTGCCGCTGGTGACTTATGAGGAAATGCTGGAACTGGCCTCGGTCGGCTCCAAGGTGCTGCAGACCCGTTCGGTCTCCCTCGCCATGAAGGAGAACGTGCGCGTGCAGGTGCTGTCCTCGTTCATCGACGAGAACGCGCCCGCCGCCGATACCATCCCCGGAACCCTGATCGTCAGTGACGAAGAGCTTGAAGGAAGCGACATGGAACGCCAGCTGATCACCGGCATCGCCGCCGACAAGAACGAAGCCAAGATCACCCTGACCCGCATCGCCGACCGTCCGGGCGCGGTGGCGTCGATCTTCGCGCCGCTCGCGGATTCGAACATCAACGTCGACATGATCATCCAGAACGTCGCCAAGGACAAGGGCGAGACCGACGTGACCTTCACGGTCCCGCAGGCCGACCTCGCCCGCGCGCAGGCGCTGCTGGAAGAGCGCAAGGAGGCCATCGGCTACTACCGCATGATCGCCGAGGGCAACGTGGCGAAGATCAGCGTCGTAGGCGTGGGCATGCGCAGCCACGCGGGCGTTGCGGCGACGATGTTCAAGACGCTGGCCGATCGCGGCATCAACATCATCGCCATCTCGACCAGCGAGATCAAGGTCTCGGTCCTGATCGACACCGACGAGACCGAGCTGGCGGTACGCGTGCTGCACACCGCTTACGGGCTCGACGCGGCGGCGTAAGATCCACTGCTCGTCATTGCGAGCGAAGCGAAGCAACCCAGGGCAGCATCGCGCCGCCCTGGGTTGCTTCGCTTCGCTCGCAATGACGAGGTTCGGATTTAGGACGAAGGTTGAGGTTGAAAGGCCCCGTGGGATCATCACGGGGCCTTTTTCGTCGGCTTAGTCCGCCAGTTCGGGCTGCGGCGACAGGTTGGGGTTCACGCTCATCCCCAGCGCCTTGGCCACGCCCGCGCCGTAGGCGGGGTCGCAGCGTGTGGCGTTGTCGATGTGGCGCTGCTTGATGAAGTCCGGCGCATCGCCCATGGCGCGGGCGGTGTTGCCGAACAGACGCTCCTTCTGCGCATCGTCCATCAGCTGGAACAGCGCGCGCGGCTGGCTGTAGTAGTCGTCGTCATCCTCGCGGAAGTTCCAGAAGTCGGCAGCGCCCGAGAGGCGCAAGGGAGGCTCGCGGAATTCGGGCTGGCCCTGCCACTGGTCGAATGAGTTCGGGTGGTAGTGCAGCAGTCCGCCGTAGTTCCCATCGACCCGGCCCTGGCCGTCGCGGTGGTTGTTGAACACCGGGCAGCGCGCCGCGTTCACCGGGATCTGGTGGTGGTTGACCCCCAGACGATACCGCTGCGCGTCCGAATAGGCGAACAGGCGTGCCTGCAGCATCTTGTCGGGCGAGACGCCGATGCCGGGGACGAGGTTGGACGGGCTGAAGGCGCTCTGCTCCACGTCCGCGAAGAAGTTCTCCGGGTTGCGGTTCAGTTCCATCATGCCGACCTCGATCAGCGGATAGACCTTCTGCGACCAGACCTTGGTGAGGTCGAAGGGGTGGAAGCCGCACGTCTCGGCTTCGGCCTCGTCCATGATCTGGACCATGACCTTCCACTTCGGGAACTCTCCGCGCTCGATCGCCTCGTAGAGATCGCGCTGGTTGCTCTCGCGGTCGCCCGCGACGACTTCGGCGGCTTCGGCGTCGGTCAGGTGCGCGTGGCCCTGCTGGGTCTTGAAGTGCCATTTCACCCAGAACCGCTCGCCCGCCTCGTTGTAGAACGAGTAGGTGTGGCTGGAGAACCCGTCCATGTGGCGGTACGATTTGGGGATGCCGCGATCGCCCATCACGTAAGTGACCTGGTGGAAGGCTTCGGGCAGCAGGGTCCAGAAGTCCCAGTTGTTCTGCGCGCTGCGCATGTTGGTGCGCGGATCGCGCTTCACCGCCTTGTTGAGATCGGCGAAGTGGCGGGGATCACGCACGAAGAAGACCGGCGTGTTGTTGCCGACCATGTCCCAGTTGCCTTCCTCTGTGTAGAACTTCACCGCGAAGCCGCGAATGTCGCGCTCGGCATCGGCCGCGCCGCGTTCTCCGGCCACGGTGGTGAACCGGGCGAACAGCTCGGTCTGCTTGCCCTGCTCGGCGAGGAACTTCGCGCGGGTGTACTTCGAGACGTCACCGGTGACGGTGAAGGTGCCGAATGCGCCCGAACCCTTGGCGTGCATGCGCCGTTCGGGAATGACTTCGCGGTTGAGGTTGGCCAGCTTCTCGATCAGCCAGACGTCCTGCATCAGCAGCGGGCCGCGTGGCCCGGCGGTGTAGGAGTTGGAGTTGTCGACGACGGGAGCGCCGAACTGCGTGGTCAGCGGGGTAGCGGCGCCGTGGCCGTAAGGGCACTTGGGCTCGTTCGTGTTCGATCCGGTCATGGCAGGCTCCTTGGGTCATGGTTTGCAGGGCCGCCCGGCATATTATCGGGCGGCGATGCCAGAAACCTATCGGAGCCCGCCGGGTCAGTGAAGTTATACGAACATGTAAGAGAAATCGTCTCGGGCGATTATTTCGGCGCTTATTATTCGGATTCTTTCGACCATAGCATCGAGCGCAGTTCCGCCAGAGCCTCGATCACGGCAAGCTGGCTTTCGCGGATGGCGCCGAGATCGCCCGCCTGGGTTGCTGTGCGGATCCGTTCGGAAAGCTCCTGCAACGTCGAAGAGGCCGGCTCGGGGAGGCGAAGGCCAAGCGCAGCCACTTCGCCAGCCCGGGGCGCTCCCAAGCCTGCGGTTGCCTGGGTCGTCAGGCGCAGGCCACCTTCCAACTCGAGGATGTCCTCGAACAGATGCACATCGATGGGATCATGCGGCTGCGGTCTTGCATCCGGACCGCTTGCCGGGCTGCCCGAAGGCGTGGTGACGGCCCCTTGTGGCTCATCGTCCTGGCGCATGAAAGAATTGACCCCTTTATCGTTGTTAAACAAGTGTGCCGCAACCAAACGCATTTGTCGGCATTCGGTTCCGTCGCTCGCCGCTTGTCTGGGGCGGTTCGTCACCCTATGGCGCACGGCTGAACAAAAATCCGGGCTATGGAACCGTCATGACCGCTTACACCAAGACTTCCGCGCTGATGGCGCGCGGCCGCGAATTCCTCGGCACCGAGACCGCCATCCTGTGCGGCGCCATGTCCTGGGTTTCCGAGCGCAACCTCGTCTCCGCGATCAGCAACGCGGGCGGCTTCGGCGTGATCGCCTGCGGGGCGATGACCCCGCAGCTGCTCGACACCGAGATCGCCGCCACCAAGGCGCTGACGTCCAAGCCCTTCGGCGTGAACCTCATCACCATGCACCCGATGCTGTTCGACCTGATCGACGTCTGCGCGAAGCACGGCGTGACGCATGTGGTGCTTGCGGGCGGCATTCCGCCCAAGGGCAGCGTCGAGGCGATCAAGGCGAACGGGGCCAAGGTCATCTGCTTCGCGCCCACGCTGGCGCTGGGCAAGAAGCTGCTGCGCTCGGGAGCGGACGCGCTGGTGATCGAGGGTTCGGAAGCGGGCGGCCACATCGGCCCCGTCTCCACTTCGGTGCTGGCGCAGGAAATCCTGCCGAGCCTCGCCGTCGACAACCTCGTGTTCGTCGCGGGCGGCATCGGCCGGGGTGAGGCGATCGCCGGATACCTCGAAATGGGCGCGGCCGGCGTGCAGCTTGGCACCCGCTTCGCCTGTGCCAGCGAATCGATCGCCCATGAAGCGTTCAAGAAGGCGTTCTTCCGTGCCTCGGCCCGCGATGCGGTGGCATCGGTGCAGGTCGATCCGCGCCTGCCGGTGATCCCGGTGCGCGCGCTCAAGAACAAGGGCACCGAGGAATTCACCGCCAAGCAGATCGAAGTCGCGCGCCTGCTGGACGCGGGCGAGGTCGACATGGGCGAGGCGCAGCTCAAGATCGAGCACTTCTGGGCCGGTGCGCTGCGCCGCGCGGTGATCGACGGCGACGTCGAGAGCGGCTCGATCATGGCGGGCCAGTCGGTCGGCATGGTCGGCAAGGAGGAGCCGGTGGCCGAGATCATCGCCGCGCTCATGGCCGAGAGCGAGGCCGCGCTGACCAATCGCGGCGCCGTCGCGGCGTAAGGGGCAAGGGTATGGCCGAGCCGCTCATCCTCGCCTTTTCGTGTGCCGACCGTCCGGGCATCGTCGCCCGGGTGACGGGCTATCTCGCGCAGATGGGCGCCAACATCACCGAGGCGCAGCAGTTCGACGATCTGGAGCAGGGCCGCTTCTTCATGCGCGTGGCCTTCGATCCGGGCGCCACGGACCGCGAGGACATCCGTGAGGGCTTCGGTCCGATCGCGCACGAATACGGCATGGCCTGGTCGATGCAGCGCCGCGACCGGCCGCGCCGCGTCCTGCTGCTGGTCAGCAAGTTCGACCATTGCCTCGCCGACCTGCTCTATCGCCACCGCATCGGCGAGATCGCGATGGAGATCGTTGGCGTCGTCTCCAACCACCCGCGCGAGGCGATCAACACGCTGATGCTTGGGGACATTCCCTTCCACCACCTGCCGATGGTCAAGGGCGAGAAGGCCGCGCAGGAAGCGCAGATCCGCGCCATCGTCGACGAGACGCGCGCGGAACTGGTGGTGCTGGCGCGCTACATGCAGATCCTCTCGGACGAGATGGCGGGCTTCCTTTCGGGACGCTGCATCAACATCCATCACTCGTTCCTGCCGGGCTTCAAGGGCGCCAAGCCCTATCATCAGGCGCACGCGCGCGGGGTGAAGATGATCGGCGCGACCGCGCACTACGTGACCGCCGACCTCGACGAAGGGCCGATCATCCATCAGGACGTGGAGCCGGTGACGCATTCCGACACGCCCGAGGACATGGTCCGCAAGGGCCGCGACATCGAACGCCGCGTGCTGGCCGAGGCGGTGCGGTTGCATCTGGAGGACCGGGTGCTGCTGAACGGAGCGCGGACGGTGGTGTTCCGGAGCTGAGGCCCACCCCGCTGCGACTAGGGTCAGGACTCATTGATCCAGAAGATGAAGATGGCAGCGAAGGTGATGGCGGCGAGAAAGATGTCTGCGCATCGATCGTATCGGGTGTGGATGCGTCGCCAGTCCTTGAGGCGGGCGAACATGTTTTCGATGCGGTTTCGCTGGCGATAGAGGACGGGATCATGGGGCGGGCGGTGTTTGCGTTTTGCGTGTGCCGGGATGCAGGGCGTGATGCCGCGTTGGTCGAGCGTCTGGCGGAACCAGTTGCTGTCATAGGCGCGATCGGCGAGCAGCACGCGGGCTTGAGGTAACACCGGTTCGAGCGCCCTGGCGCCGATATTGTCGTTGCGCTGACCTTCGGTGAGGAGCAGTCGAAGCGGACGCCCCCGCCCATCGCATATGACATGGAGCTTGGTCGTCAGACCGCCCCGGCTGCGCCCGATGCATCGGGGTAGAGCCCCTTTTTGAGCAGGCTGGCAGCCGTGCGGTGCGCCTTGAGATGGGTCGCGTCGATCATCAGGACGCCGTCGCCATCCTTGGCCAGTTCCGCGAAGATGCGGTTGAACACGCCCAGCCGGCTCCAACGGACAAAGCGGTTGTAGACTGTCTTGTGCGGCCCGTAGCCGGCCGGCGCATCACGCCAGCGCAGCCCATTGCGGATCACGAACAGGATGCCGCTCAATATCCGCCGATCATCCACCCGAGGTATCCCATGCGATAACGGAAAGAACGGTTCGATCCGGCGCATCTGCGCTTCGGTCAGCATCAGCAGGTCGGTCATGGCAGCATTCCTCCTGCAACCTTGAATCAACCCTTCACGCCTCGTGCAACCAATTAATAGGTCCTGACCCTAGCATTGAACCACGCGCTTCGGGTTCCCACGTCAGGCCAAGAAAATGAATGGAAACGGTTATGGCCGGTGGATGGTCGCGCGATGGCGCCGTGCAAGATCAGATTGATGACACCGTAAGTGACGCGGTCCTCGGCGCCCGCGCGCGAATGCCCGCTGGCGAGGGGCTGGAGCATTGCGAAGACTGTGGGGAAAGCATCCCAGCGCGTCGGCGCGAGGCCCTGCCGGGCGCACGTACCTGCGTAGCCTGCCAAGGGCTACGCGATAAGACTGTCGTCCATTCCCGCATCAACCGACGAGGCAGTAAAGATAGCCAATTGCGGTGAAGGTACCGCCGACCGGACCGACGTTTGCGGTTCCGCAGTTTGTCCTCGATGCCTGCAGTTGATCCGTCAAGCCCGCGCGAAAAGCCCTGGTTGATTAGCCGCCTACAACGGCTAAGCGGTCGGTATGACGGCATCCGATCTTGAACACCTGCTTGTAGCTCGCCTTATCCGGGAAAGAGGTGGTACCTCGCAGACATGGCGGCCGGCGCTTGGAAAGGTCATCGTGCGAGACACGAAGACCCATCCCCATTGCAATTGGGAGGTCAGGCCTAGCGGCACAGATGCGCAGCGCGCTGCGATCGAACATCTGCTCGACGACATGCGACTTGAACATTCGATCGTGACAGCCGACTGATCCCATAGCTTGAAGTCGCCGACATTACGGATTTTGAGCCCCTCGCTCTGATTCCGTGGATGGGTTGGTCGCGTTGGACCTGATTAATCGCTTCGGGGGAACGCGTTTATCAGGTCGCCGACCATCATCGCATCAATCCTGCGCTCCGCAGTGCGTCTTCGATGATTTTGCGCACGCCGCCGGCGCGATGGGTATCTCGGCCATGGGTGAAGGTGCCACGTGCAAAAATCGGCGGCATTGCATTGCTGATCGCGTCATAAGCCACTGCCTGCTCGCGCGGGGCGGGCGCAGGCTTCGTTACAATCCTGGCAGCCCCTTTGTCATTCGCTTGAACCAGTCCCCAGAAGCGGCAGATGTGCAGCGTCGAGGAAATGTTCGCCTCCAGCATGTAGGCACCGCTCATTCCGAAACCATCTTCGCTCAGGGTGTCGAGCGGGACTCCGTGGCCCATGCCCTGGATGGTGTATTCCTCGATCACTTCGCGACCGGATGCATCGGTCCAGGCGCGGCGCCCATGGCCGCCGATAACCTCGACATGGTCGGGCGCCGCGCGCGTGCGGTGCAACGGCCGCCACTGGTCGATGATGGCCTGCGCATTGCCGTAGCTCACGGTCGCATCGGCGGTTCCATGCCAGATCGAGAGGGTGGGCCACGTTCCTTTGTAGTCCGAAGCCGCACGAACCAGCGCCGACAGCTGCGAAGTGCTCGGCATACCGTGCCCGCGCATTCGGTCGAACGCCTGCGGGACTGTACTGGCGCATCCGTAGGGCAAACCAGCGATGATCGCGCCGCCTGCGAAGATCTCCGGATAGGCCGCAAGCATGACCGACGTCATCGCACCGCCTGCCGACAGGCCAGTCACGAAAACGCGAGCGGGGTCCAACTCGTGCCGAGCAGTAACGGCGGCGACCATCTGCCGTATCGAGAGCGCCTCGCCCGCATCGCGCCGGTTGTCTCCCGGCGAGAACCAGTTGAAGCATAGATTGGGGTTGTTCTGGCGCTGCTGCTCCGGGAAAAGCAGGGCAAACCCGTGCTGGTCTGCCATATCCGACCATCCCGCGCCGATGTCGTAGCTTCCTGCATTCTGGGTACAGCCATGCAGGACGACGATGAGCGCCGAGTTCGGTGCCAGCGTTTGGGGGATGTAGACGTGTCCGTTCAATGCGCCGGGGTTCGAGCCGAAATCGAACAATGGCGTCAGGCGGCTGCTCACTGCGGAAAAACCATTTGTGGTTCCGGCCAAGCGCAGAGCTGCGAGCCTGTTGATCGTGTCGGAAATCTTCCGCATGCCAATTCCTTCGGGTCAGGGCCGCTGTTCCGGTGCAACTGCGCCCATTTATGTTGCGCTGCACAATAGGTGGGGCGCAGTCCGACGGGTGCAAGGTGCGCTCAGGTAGAATTGACTTGGGTTAATACGTTCTGGCGGAGTGCTATGCAGCGCTTGCGGCTCGACTTTTCCCCTCGAGATTTCGCCTCTTTTCCATATCCCGTTTCCAACGCTGGCGGAGCGTTCCCGGCCGACTGTCGTAGCGTTCGTCGACAAATCTGGCCGCCACTATGCGATCAGCGCGAAAGTGGCGGAAATCCTGACGCAGCTCGCACCAGGCTGCGAGCATGCGGGTGTCGTCAAGAAAGCCCAAGATGATTGGCCAGATCATGCGCACTGTGTTGGCGCCGTGCTGGTCGAGGTAGTCGATCTCGATCTTGCGACCGTCCCTGATCCATAAGCGGGTTTGCGCCAGATCGATGCGGTCCGGTGTCGGGGTTGCAATGGGCCGTGTTCCGATCGCGGGATGGGCGATGATCGGGCGAAGCCGCGCAGGCACAACGCTGGTAATCTTGGCGATCAGATCGCGCGCCGCGTTCGCCAGCGCCGGGTCACCCCGCCCAGCGACCCATTGTGCGCCGAGCACGGCCGCTTCGATTTCGTCCGGCGTCAGCATCAGTGGCGGCATGTCGAAGCCGTCGTCGAGAATATAGCCGAAGCCTGCCTCACCCCGCACAGGCACCCGCTGGGCGATCAGGTCCGCGATGTCGCGGTAGATCGTTCGCTGCGATACTTCCAGTTCGCAGGCGATCTCGCCCGACGTCACCGGGCGGGACGAGCGGCGCAAAATCTGGATGATCTGGAACAATCTGTCTGCTCTGCGCATGCCCTGGCCTCCTGCTGACAGAATGCTGTCAGTAAGGAGGCCATACAAGGGGGAATGCCTCGCCGCACTCGGTGTCGGGGCGAAAGCTTGTCGAGGAGACATCCATGATTACCCTGTTCCACGCGCCGCAATCGCGGTCATCCCGGATCATCTGGCTGCTGGAGGAATTGGGAGCTGCTTACGAAATCCGGCCGGTCTCGATCTTCCGCCCCATGACCGGCGAAGGGCTGCCCGACCCGGCGAACCCGCATCCCGACAAGCGCGTGCCAGCGATCGTCCATGACGGCGCGCTGATCACAGAGTCGGTGGCGATAGCGCTCTACCTAGCCGACGCGTTTGAACAGGCGGCACTCGCGCCGGCAATCGGTGATCCGCGCCGCGGCGAGTATCTTGGCTGGATCGCTTGGTATGCGACAGAGTTCGAGCAGGCGCTGTTCGCGGGCCTTTCAGGCACTCTCCAAGGAGCGCCGGAGCCGCAGCGCAATCGTGACGCCGTGCTGGCGCGGTTGCACACCGCACTGGCGCAAGGGCCCTATATGATGGGTGCCGATTTCACCGTGGCTGACGTGCTCATCGGCAGTGCGCTTGCCTTCGGTCGTCACGCCTTTCCGGCCGACGATACGCTTGATGCCTATGTCGAGCGTTGCCGAAACCGCCCGGCGGCCATGCGGGGCGCGAAACTGGACGATCAATCCGGGCTGCAGACTGTAGCCTGATTGGCTTGCAGAAGAGTCGAGGCCATCCGGCTCCCCCAGCGTGGCGGGGGCCGGAACCCGGTTACGGCTCTTACAGATCGCGCTTCGCGCTCATCACCTAGAAGATGACGATCACTCGCGAGGTGGGCTAAACCCAAGCGAATGAGGACGATCCGGAGTTAGCATCCGGGCATCCTCCGGTCCATTACGGCCACTTTTCGGAATACAGAGGGGGAAAGCAGAACGACTGCATCTGGGAACGAAAAATCGGCGGCTGAGCGGCCGGAAAGGGTCGGAGTTATAGCCACGTTTTGATGGTGTGAAGCTTTCGATCTTCTAATTTGATTGAATGATCTGGGCGCAATTGCTTCATGAAATTGTCCGCGAGATCGGATAGATAATCATTCAGAATCGAGTCCACGCTGTTCGATCGGGAAAGGAAGCTGCTCGTGAAATTCCACATCATCGCTGTAGGTGGGCTTGCCTTGGTGCTGGTAGGACAGGCTGCATTGGCGCAAGCCCCGTCAGAGCTCGCTGATCTCGTGGGCTCCCGTGCGCCCGGCGCTGAATCCCAGATGAAGGCGCGTGGCTACGACCTTGTGAATACCCAGAAAGGCGATGACCGCAGCTACACCACCTGGTGGAATAGCGACAAACGCCAGTGCGTCACTGTGGCGACGATGAATGGACGCTACGATTCGATCACCGACACATTGCCCGCAGATTGCGGTCACAGCGCTGGTCATACTCGATCGGATGCGCGTGACGGGGATAGCGACCGTGGGTATCATCCAGACATCGGCTATGCTCGGTCAAGCACGGGGCAACGCCAGTCGCCAAGTTATGTCGAGGATCGCGATCGCTTTCAGGTGAACGATCAGAACGTCGATCTGGGGCTCGTGTGCTTTGGAGACGGCCAGCGTAGCGGTGTTTCGACGACCTATGGCTGGTCGTGGAACGCGCGGACAAACCGATACGACTACGGCAACCGCACCGAGATGACCGGACAGCAGTTCGATGCCTCGCTGATGCTTCAGTTCTGGGACGGAGGCGGGCGCATCCGGCTGCCCAAGAAGCTGGTTCCCCCCATCAACAGCCGGGGCAATGATGGCTGGTGGGATATTTATGACGTCGAGATGGGGCCGGACGTGATCCGGGCCAAGTACCGTCTAAATGGTCTCAACAAGCCGCTGGTGACGATCAACCGCCGCAGCGGTCAGATCAGCGTGCAGGGCACCGCGCCTTATGCGTTTCGAGGAAGCTGCGACGTGATTGATGGGCAGGAGCACCGCCGCTTCTAAAGGCGCGCGCACCCAATCTGCTGTCCTAGCGGCACTTGGGCGCCGTCTGGATGTCCGCCATGTTCGCGACGCGGCCGTCCGCCACGCCCATCTGGATGCACTGGCGGGTCTGGCGGTTGTACCAGATCGTGTAGGACGCATTGCCGCTCTGCAGGGCATCGACATTGGCGAACCCGCGCCCGCGCATCTCGCCGTCGGCCGACGATCCGCGCGCGCCGACAAGATCGTTGACGTTGACCGAGGGACGATACCCGCCCGAGCCGGAATGGTGGCCGTTGCGGTAGCTCGTATCGTGCCCGCGCTGCTCCACCCCGCCTTCATAACCGCGCGAGTACGGATCGGAGCGCGAATAGTTGTGATAGGTCTGATTGTAGAGGCCGTCGCGATAGCCGCGCTCGTAATCGGCTTCCTGTCCCGCATCGTCGTAGTGCTTGCCGTTGTCATGATTGTGCGACTTGTGCGCCAGCGCGATCGCGCCGATCAGAGCGGCCGCCGCGACACCGGCGGCGACGGCAGCACCCTTGGAGCCAATGCCCGACTTCTGGTTGCAGTCGACCGAAGGTGTCTCGGTGATGCTGTCGAAGCGGCCATCCATCGTCGCTACCGAAAGGCACTGCTTGCGCGAGCCGTTCCACCAGTAGCCCCACTTGCGGTCATCGCCCTCATCGGTCTTGATATGAGTGAAGCCCCTGCTCTCAAGCTGGCTCTCGCCACCCGCCGCGCGTGCACCGACAAGGTCCGAGACGTTGCCAGGCGCCTGTGCCTGCGCGGCTGCGGGCAGAAGCATCGCGGCGATGGCCAGAGCGCTTATGGTGAGACCGGATGCGGAATGCTCGAAAGGCATCGTTTTCCTCCCTGCGTTTGCTACCGGAAGGTAGCCATAGCGTAATTTGATCGTAGCGACCATGAACTGCTGGATATTAACTGCCGAATGACTTTCTGTGATCATGGCTACATTTTGATGGCATTTCGGTGTTGTTGTATGAAGTGTCGAATATGGTCATGATGTTGACGGGTAATCATGCCATAAATCGGATGCCTTCAATTTCATGGCTCGCGCAGTGGGAGCATTCCAATGGTTAGCAGGCAGGCAATACTGAGCGCAGCGGCGCTCGTTTCCGTGACGGTTCCGGCGGTCGCGCAGGCACCCGTCCGCAGCGAGCGCGTGCAGTTCGCGCGGGGCGCAAGCTCGACACTCCTGCGCGGGACGATCAAGGGCTACCAGACCATCGACTACCTGCTCTCGGCCAGGGCCGGGCAGGCGATGACGGCGTCGCTCAGCAGTTCCAATCGTTCGGCCTACTTCAACGTGCTGCCGCCGGGATCGCGCGATGTGGCGATCTTCACCGGATCGACGAGTGGCAATCGCTTTGTCGGCCGCCTGCCGTCGAATGGCGACTATCGGCTGCGGGTCTATCTGATGCGGGGTGCGGCACGGCGCGGCGAGCGAGCGGACTTCGGCCTGTCGGTGGCGGTGACGGCGCGGCCGGGGGCGGGAGCGCCGGGCCCTGGTCCTGGGACTGGCACCGGGCAGCCTGTCGCACCGGGCAACATGGCCGCTTACTGTCGCGGCGAGGCATCGGCGCAGTATGGCGTCAGGCCCGCCTACATCGCCACCGCGCGTCTGATCCGCGGGCGCAACGGCGGCAGCACGATCGACGGCACCGCCGATCAGGGGCGGAGTGGCATCAAGCGCTTTCGCTGCCGCTTCGATGCGCGCGGGCGTTTCATCGACGTGATGGCGCTCACCCGCGATGGCTAGTGAGCCCGGACGATCGGGATTCAGCCGGTAACGTTGTATCGTAAGCGGTAAAGATCCCCCACATTTTCAGATGCTCCGAGGTTGTTAAGTTTCGCCGCAATGAATGGCGAGGTTACCAGTGAGAGATGAAACTGATTTCGAAACATGTTTCGATACGAACGCCCCGG
>NZ_JAZFAX010000001.1:0-605695 GCF_036352595.1 Novosphingobium resinovorum | reverse complement strand
CAATATAAACGCCGGGCAAACCATGTTCGAAATAAGCAACATCGTCACCGCTGCTTGATTACCAAAATTACATCGCCAAACCTGCCGCGGCGGTTCAACCGCAACGTGGAGGATTTTTACCGCTTACGTTGTATCCGGCATCGACGTAGATCGTCTGTCCGGTGATCGTCGGCGCGCGGGGTGAGAGGAGGAATGCAGCCATCTCGCCCACCTGCTCGATGGTGACGAGCTGGTGCATCGGCGCGGTCTCGGCGGCCTTCGCCATGAGATCGTCGAAGTGCGACAGGCCCGACGCGGCGCGGGTGCGCACCGGGCCGGTGGAGAGCGCGTTGACGCGCACGCCCGAAGGGCCGAGTTCGGCGGCAAGGTAGCGCACACTCGCCTCCAGCGCGGCCTTGACCGGCCCCATGATGCCGTAGCCGGGGATGACTTTCTCCGATCCGTAGAAGCTCATCGTCAGGATCGAACCGCCGTTCTTCATCAGCGGTGCGGCGCGCGCGGCGAGGCGGATGAGCGAATGGCACGAGACGTCCATGGCGGTCGAGAAGCCGGCGCCTGAGGAGTCCAGCACGCGGCCCTGAAGATCTTCCTTCGGCGCGAAGGCGATCGAATGGAGCAGGAAATCGAGGTTGCCCCATTCCGTCGCGATAGCATCGAACATGGCGTCGACCTCTTCGGGCCGCGTCACATCGAGAGGCAGGAAGATCGGCGCTTCCACTGCCTGCGCCAGCGGCTCGACATGCGGGCGCGCCTTGTCGTTGAGATAGGTGAGCGCAAGCGTCGCGCCCTGATTGTGCAGAGCCGAGGCGCAGCCCCAGGCGAGTGACTGGTCGTTGGCGAGACCGACGATGAGGCCCTTCATGGCATTAACTCCAACCGGGTTTCCAGCAATTCGCGGGCGTGGATCGCCATCATGCGCTCCTCGTTGGCGGGAATGACGAGGCTCTCGACGGGGCCGAGGAAGCCGATGCGGTCGAGGACGGCGCCGCGCAGGCCCGGGGCGTTTTCGCCGATGCCGCCGGTGAAGACGACCGCGTCGATCCCGCCCATCGCCACCGCCATCGCGCCGACATACTGCGCAACGCGGTACGTGAAGCAGTCGAGCGCGAAGGCGGCGCGCGGATCGTCGCTGGCGACGAGCGTGGCGACGTCGTTGGTCAGGCCCGACAAGCCCTTGAGGCCGGAGTCCTCGTAAAGCATGTGGTCGAGCGCGTCTGCGTCAAGGCCGAAGCGGCGCATCATGTACGTCACCGCGCCTGCATCCAGCGCGCCGCTGCGACTGCCCATCGGCAGGCCGTCGAGCGCGCTCATGCCCATCGTGGTGTCGAGGCTGCGCCCGCCGCGAAGCGCGCAGAGGCTGGCGCCGTTGCCGAGATGGGCGGCTACGACGCGCCCTGCGGCAAGGTCCGGCCGCTGCTCGGCCAGCATGCGTGCGATCCATTCGTAGGAGATGCCGTGGAAGCCGTAGCGCCGCACCCCCGCATCGCGCATCGCTTGCGGAAGGGCGAAGCTGTGGACCACTTCGGAATGCCCGGCGTGGAAGGCGGTGTCGAAGCAGGCGATGTCCTGCGCATCGGGCGCGAGGCGGCCGGACGCGGCGATGCCGGCAAGGTTGTAGGGCTGGTGCAGCGGGGCCAACGGGCAGAGGGTCTGCAGTTCGGCCATGACTTCCGGCGTGACGATGACGGGCGCGGTGAAGGTCGCGCCGCCGTGGACGATGCGATGGGCGAAGGCGTCGATGCGCCAGTCGTCGTCATGTGCATCGATGCAGGCGATCACGGCGGCGAGGGCGGCCTCCTGATCGGCGCCGGGCAGTTCCTGCGCGATCTGTGCGCCAGTCCCGGTGACTTTCGCGTTCATGCGGCAGTCGGTGCCGATGCCCGTGACTTTGCCGGACATCAGCAGGTCGAGACTGTCACGCGCGAAGATACGGAACTTGAGGCTCGACGATCCGGTGTTGAGGGTGGCGATTGCGGGAGTAACCGGCGCCGCGATCACAGGATCGCGCCCGAGGTCCGCGCTTGCGCCAGCAGCACGGCGATGGCGCAGGAGAGCAGGCGTGCCCGCTCGCTGTCGGCGCGGCTGGTCAGCATGACCGGCACCCGCGCGCCCAGCACGATCCCGGCGGCTTCCGCCCCGCCGAGGAAGCTGAGCTGCTTGGCCAGCATGTTGCCCGCCTCGATGTCCGGCACGACGAGGATGTCGGCTTCGCCCGCGACCGGGGAGACGATGCCCTTCTCCCGCGCGGCCTCGGGCGAAACGGCATTGTCGAAGGCGAGCGGCCCGTCGATCACGCAGTCGGCGATCTGCCCGCGGTCGGCCATCTTGCACAGCGCGGCGGCGTCCAGCGTCGCCTGCATGCGCGGGTTCACCGTCTCGACGGCGGCGAGCACCGCAACCCTGGGCTTCGCCTGCGCGTCGAACAGCACCCGCCACAAGTCCACCGCGCTTTGTACGATGTCGGCTTTGGCGGGAAGGTCGGGTGCGATGTTGACGGCGGCATCGGTGATGATGAACGGCTTGGGGTAGCTCGCGATGCTCATGACGTAGGCATGCGAGAGCCGCCGTTCGGTGCGCAGGCCGGCCTCGGGCTTGAGGATCGCGCCGAGGAGTTCGTCGGTATGGAGCGAGCCTTTCATGATCGCAGCCACCTTGCCGGTGCCTGCCAGCATCGCGGCCTGTGTGGCGGCTTCGTGGCTGTGTTCGGTATCGATGATGGGCCATTGAGTGCCTTTGAGTGCCGCCTGGTGCACGGCTTCCTCGATGCGCGAACGCGGCCCGATCAGCACCGGAGCGATGAGCCCGCGCCGTGCCGCATCGGCCGCCGCCTCGATCGCGACGGCGGTGACGGGATGGACTACGGCGGTCGGAATCGGCGGAAATCCGACACATCGGGCCAGTAATCGCTCGGTCGCCTGGGTGATGGGGGCCTCAGTCATGCGCGAGAATCCAGCGCGCGATCTCCGGCCAGGCATCGGCCAGCGTGCGATGCCCCATGAACAGCCCGATATGCCCGCCGGGAACCAGCCTGCTCTCGATCAGACCGGAGTCCGTGCCGAACAGGTCGCGGGCGCGGAAAACCTGCTCGGAGGTGGTGATATCGTCTTCCTCGCCCGCCAGCAGGTAGGTGGGTATGGTTATGTCCTTCAGGTCCAGCGTGCGCCCGAGCGCGCTAAAAGTGCCGTTGGCGAGCCGGTTTTCCTTGAACAGCTGACTGATCGCCTGGAGGTAATAGCGCCCCGGCAGATCCAGCGGGTTCTCGTACCAGCTGGCGAATTTCTCGGTGCGGGCGATGTAGTTGCGATCCTCGATGTTGCGGTAGAGCACCTCGAACTTCTCGACGTACTGCTTGTCGGGATGCATGTTCTTCCAGCCCGTCAGCATGAAATCGCCGGGCATGTTGCCGCCGCCTGCGCCGACCATTTTTTCATAGACCGACATCGGCATGGCATGGGCAAGCTCGCGGATCGGTCCGTGTCCTGCGTCGGTATCGATGGGCGATCCGGCGAGGGTCAGGCTCTTCACCTTGCCCGGAAAGCGCGCGGCCATCATCGTGCTGAGCCATCCGCCCTGGCACAGTCCGACGAGATGGACCTTTCCGCCAAGATCATCGACTGCGACGTTGAGCTGTTCGAGGTAGGTGTCGATGTCGAAGTAGCGCATTTCCGCCGTTGCGGGCTTCCAGTCCGTCGCGAAGACGTTGGAGATGCCGCTTGCCATCAGCGTCTGCACGAGGCTCTGGCCCTCGGCGTAGTCGGCGATTGTGGAACTGTGCCCGGCGAAGGGCGCATCGATCAGGACCGGCGTTCCGCTGGCGCCTTCTCCACCGAACTCCCGCAACCGCATGGTCGCCAGATCGAGGCGCACGATGTTCGCCGTGGCCCATTCCGGCTCGGGCGGATGCTCGATGCGGCCCGCCTCGACCGCGAAGTCGAGGTTGCGCTGCATCGTCTCGACGGCCTGTTCGCCAAGCGTCAGCGCCGCTGCAAAGGGCCAGAAGAACGGAACGCTGTGTTCGTGATCGGCGGATGCTTCGACGGGCAAGGTCATGAATGCGTCATCCTGTCTTCGCCTCAAGATGCTGAAACGGATAGTGGGCGCGACGGTAATTGATGTGACAGCCGGTCACAAATCCTTTGCTCCCTGAGCGTCTCGGACTTCATGGATCCACAATTCGCGTTGGGGGAACGGAATGGAGATGCCAGCGTCGCCCAGCGCCTTGACGATCGCGAAGTAGAGATCGGATCGCACGGTCAGGCGCTGGTTCACGTCGCCCACGAAGCACAGCAGATTGAGGTTGATGGCATTGTCGCCCAAGGTGTCGATCACGACGCGAGGGGGAGGATCGCCCAGCACCTTCTCGTGCGATACCGCTATGTCGCCGAGCAGCGTGCGCACCTTTTCCAGGTCGGAACCGTAAGCGACGCCTACCGGCAGCACGATCCGTCCCTCGCTGTCGCCATAAGTCAGGTTCTTGACGCTACCGGCCACCAGTTCGTTGTTGGGGATGATGACTTCGTGGCGATCGGCCGTTTCGATATGCGTCGAGCGGAACGCGACCTTGCGGACATGGCCGGAATAACCTGCGACCTCGATCCAGTCGCCTTCCTTTATCGGCCTTTCTATGAGCAGGATAATACCGCTGACGAAGTTCGCGACGACCGACTGCAGGCCGAAGCCGATGCCGACGGACAAGGCCCCGGCGATGAATGCAAGGCTCGAAAGGTCGAGCCCTGCAGCCGTGATCGCGACCAGCGCTGAGAGCGTAAGTCCGAGATAGCCGATACCGGTCAGGATCGCACTGCGGGCGCCTACGTCTACCCGAAGCCGGTCCAGAACCGCGAAATGAATGATGCGCTGGATCCAGCGGGTCAGGATATAACCGAAGAGGAACACCAGCCCGAACGTCATAACGCTGCCGAACGATATCCGCACGTCGCCGAGCGCCACGCCATTCTTGAGCGCCAGGATCCAGTCGATGACCCGTTCGCCACTGACGCCCCACATAAGCGCAATCAACGGCAGCGTGACGAGCAGCAACACAAATCCGAAGACCAGCGGCAGCACCTGCATGTAGCGCGATTGAGGCTGGCCGGGTGCCAGGAACAGCAGGCCAGACGCTTCGGTCAGGGACCGGAAAAGAAACAACGCCGTCGAGGCCGTGGCGAACGACATCAGCGTCGATATGAGCAGATACTGCGACAGCTTGGCATAGCCGGTGATCCCCGCAAGCACGGCCAGAATGGCAATGGCTCTGAGGAACAGCACGATTGAGGACAGCAGGTCGCCGCGATGCGATCTTTCGGTCGATCCGGGCTCTGCACCCGGCGCCGCTTCTCTTCCGGGCTGCCCAAGCCGCAGGAGTGCAGTCAGTCGCCAGATGCACACGGCCCCGAACCCGACAATTGCCAGCGAGAGGAGGGCATCGAGCGCCGGGGCACTGCCGGGTAGAAATCGGACATCCTGCCGCAGGGTATTCGCTGCAAGAGTGCCGCCGAGCAGCGCCATCAGACCGACCGCAAAACCGGTTCTGCCAGGCGGGAGGGTGGCAAGCTGGCCGGGCGGAAAGGCCGGTTCAAAAATGCTGTGACCCAGCCAGCGGGCAAAGATGACCGTCATGCCTGCCAGCGTCACTCTTCCACCGATCGCTGCGAGTACCGGCAACTGGTCGGACATGCTCCGCAGGATCAGATGGACGAACAGCAGCGCCAGTGTCGGAGCGGCAATGTCGACGAGATCACGCAGGAACGCAAACCCAAGCCGTTTCGCCGGTGAAGTCGATGCCTGGGCACGCTGATCGATCATCACGCGGGTTCGGCGCCGAAACCGGAACGCCAGCCACAATGCGGCGATCCCCGCTGCGCAGGCGAAAAGAATCCGCGCCGCAGCGGAAAAAGCGTCGCCAGACGGAACTGCCGTGGGGAGCACCGTAGACAGTTGCGCCCCGGCGGCTTGCCATGTTTGCGGCAAGAGTGCCGAATTGCGGTTCGCAAACAGGTCTCGGCGACGCTGGTGGAGCAGGATTTCATCAATGTCCGAGATGAGCACGCTCGATCGGGCATGGAAATCGAGGGCTGCCATGGCGGGTGCCTGGCCTGCGGCCAATTCGGCGTTGAGCGATGCTCGCCGTGTTCGCATCCAGTCGGGCTCCGGCTGTCCTTTTGGTGCGGCGCCGAGTTCCCTGAGCTTGGCTGCCGCTATCCGGCCGCCAAGGGTCGCGTGCGATGTCTGTTCCAGCACCTGCTCGCGCTGCATGGTCAATTGCAGGCGCAGTTCTTCCCATTGCTCCGATGTGATCCGGTCGCGTCGTTGGGGTGGAAGCTGGAGCAGCGTTTCGGCCCGCGCTGCCGTCTTATCCCAGGCCTGTACTGTGCTGTCCGCCTTCTCGGCCAGGGCTGGCCATGCAAGCAGAAGCCAGAGTGCCGCCATCAGGGAGGCGGCAATACGGAAAAGAGCGACCCTCTCCGCTGATGCATGCGGGTCGCCGGGCATCATGGCTGGGGCACGACCGCATCCATGATCGTCAGCCTCTCGAGCGGTTTGGCGCCGACCCGCGAATCCGTGACGAGGATCGTTGATCCAGGCTTCAACTGGGCTTTGACCAGTTCGTAGAAGGCCCTCGGCATGCGAACCCGGTTGACGATGGCTTCATCGACTTCCTTGCCTTCGTCGCCCTCATGCCCGTTCATGCCGACATAGACCCAGTGAGGCTTGCCCTGCCGCATTGTCAGGGTGATGACGTGAGAGCCGGGATCGTCGTCGTTCACCTGCGCAGCGCTGCGCCCGATCTCCGTCCCGTTGCGCAGGATGACGACCCGCTGATCGGATTTCGAGACAATGATGCTGAGCGGACCTTGGTCCGCTGCCTCCGGCGTCCAGCGGTACTCCTTTCCTTCAAGGGGCAGCGCATCCCGAGCGCGGCCAACCATGTCGAACGGCGCGAGCAGGCTGTTGTCGCTGGTTCGCACATGGTTGGCCGGATCGCCCTCGACGACCACCGTGACGCCGAGGCTGGTTATCCCGAACAGTTCGCGGGCGAACTCGAACGGAAGATGCACGCATCCATGGCTCTCGGGATAGCCAGGCAGTCCACCGGCATGGAGTGCGACGCCATCCCAGGTGAGGCGCTGCTGGAACGGCATCGGCGCACTGTTGTATTTGCTCGACCGATGATTGGCATCCTTCTGAAGGATGGTGAATACGCCCGTCGGCGTCTCGTGCCCGGCCTTGCCGGTCGATACGGTCGTCGCGGCAATGCGGACCCCATTGCGGTAGACAATGGCGATCTGGCGAGAGAGATCGACGTAGATCAGGACCGGTCCGCTGGGCGCAACTTGCGGCGCCCAGACCCATTGGCCGGGCTGGAGATGCTCGATCACGCGGGCGAATTCCGGAGGCGAACTGGCCTTGGTGCCCTGTGCCTGAGCCGGAAGTGCCAACATGCATGCCAGCCCCGCAGAAACAATGCCGAACGATCTCATGCCTTCCCCAAGCAACTTCCCGATTGGAACTCTCTGCAACGTAAATCAGGAATAGACTGGGCAGTGCAAGTGTTTACGTATGTTATTCTTATGTGACGCAAATGGGCTGCAAGTCCAGTTTGCCAGCATCTGTACCGGAGGATTGCCCTGCGCCGCTCCCGCATCCTTTTCGTTGGCTCATTGCTTGCGGTTCTGGGCGCGGCGGTGCCCGTTCTCGGTATGCTGTGGATCACATGGTCGCTGGCCGTCGAGGATGAGCAGGCCGATCTGGATGCCGTGGCGTCTCGGGTGTTGATGCGCGCACAGCGTTCGACCGCGCAGGCGCGCACCGCATTTACGGAACTCGCCGCGAACGATGCGCCACCGTGCTCTCCCCGGCACATTGGGTTGATGCGCCGCGTGGTCTTCAACACGCCGGCGATCGAGGAAGTCGGCTATTCCGAGGGCGGTCAGCTGAAATGCACGTCCTGGGGCGTGGCGGAGCCGGGAATTCGGTTCGCAAGGCCCGACTTCCATTTTACCGATGGGCTCGGCGTGACCCTCGCCGTCAAGCCGGCGCTGCCGGGAGGCACCACCAAGCTGGCGTACAGTGATGGCAGCTACGATGTCCTGCTCGAGCCGATCCGGCTCGTTGACGTGATCGCCGATCCGCAAGTGCAACTGGCATTGACCGCCCGAGACGGCAGGCTGATGTCACAGCTCAACGATCCCGACCGGGAATTGGTGGCGGATCTCGCCGCGCACCCCCGCTCGGCGATGGAGGGCCGCTACTCGTTTGCCGCCATTCGCTCGACCAACTGGACCGCCATCGCAATAGAGCCGCGCCCTGCCTTGTTCGGGACGTTACGGCGTCAGCAATGGATATTGATCCCGATCGGTCTTTTCATTGCCGGGCTCATCGTTGCTGCGGTCGCATGGGTGTCGCGTCAGCGGCTCTCGTTCGGGGCTGAACTGGCCGCCGCGATCCGTAAACGTGAGTTCTGCGTCCATTACCAGCCCACCATCGACTTGCAGACGGGGGCATGCGTCGGCGCCGAAGCACTGCTGCGCTGGCAGCGATCGGATGGGACTTGGATTCGCCCCGACCTGTTCATCCCTGCGGCAGAGCACTCAGGCATGATCGGCCCTCTGACGGAACTGGCAATAGCCTGCATCGCTGCCGACATCGGCCCCCGGCTTGCATCGGACAGGTCGCTTCACATCGCTATCAATATCCCGCCTGAACTGCTCGCCAGCGATGCTATATTTGACTGGCTGGACATTCTGACAAGCGGCGCTGGCGTGAACCCATCGCAGATCTGGCTGGAGGCGACCGAACGCAGCTTCGTCGATGACGGCACGGCGCACGATGCCATCGCCCGGGCGCGCTCTGCCGGTTACCGGATCGCGATGGATGATTTTGGAACGGGCTATTCAAGCTTGGGGCACTTGCAGAAACTCGCCTTTGATACGCTGAAGATCGACAAATCCTTCGTCGATACGATCGGCGTCGCCTCCATGAAAAGCGCGGTAATCTCCCATATCATTGACCTTGCGAAGGAGCTGGAAATCGCCATCGTCGCAGAAGGCGTGGAGCGCGAGGCGCAGGCCGATTATCTGCGCGAGCGCAGAGTCCAGTTCGCACAGGGCTGGCTTTTTGCGCGTGCTCTGCCGCCAGCCGAGTTTTTGAAGTACCTTGCTGACCATTCCGATGCAGGTTCCGGCCCTCAATAATACACGGGCTGTTTTTCGCGATGTTCGTCCGAAAGCCGCTAACCTCCTTGCCGGCCATCTGGGGCATCCGAAATGGAAAAGCGGACGGGCTGCACCTGGGAACGTAAAATTGCCTGCTGAACGTCCGTGAAGGGTCGGTCGCGAATCCATTGGGCATGATTGCTCTCTTCCTTGCTTCGTCCCACCGAGCACGCATACGGTGAAAGCCTATGAAAGTTGAAGCGATCGGATTGCATGCGGCGCGCCGAATAGCCCTTGCCGCGCAAGGTTTTGGACAAAAACGTCCAAGTCGTCCGACGTCAGGCCATTTGCGACGGACGCTCGACCGTTTGCACCTGCACCAGATCGACAGTGTCAACGTGCTTACGCGAGCACATTATCTCCCGGCCTTTTCCCGCCTAGGCGGCTATGACAGAGGCGATCTCGATCGGCTTGCCTGGGGCCCAAAGCGGCACCGAAAGCTTTTCGAGTACTGGGCGCACGAGGCGTCTTTGCTTCCGTTCGAGATTCAGCCACTCCTGCGCTGGCGCATGGGAGCAGCGGACCGCGGCACCGCAGGATGGACCTGGATGCGCCACTGCGCAACGGAAGGTCGCGCTGAGGCCATGGCACTGCTCGCACGCATTCGCTGTGCTGGACCCATGTCGGCGGCTGACTTCGAAACTCAGAAGGGGCAATCCGGCTGGTGGGAGTGGAGTGACACCAAGCGCGCGCTGGAATGGCTCTTTTGGGCAGGGCACATTACCACGGCCACACGCCGTCGCGGTTTCGAGCGGGTCTATGATCTACCTGAACGGGTGCTGCCGGCCGATGTGCTGGCCCTTCCAACGCCGGCGGATGACGAGGCCCACCGGGCATTGATCGAACGCGCTGCGATGGCTCATGGCATCGCCACCGAAAAGGAACTGCGCGACTATTTTCGCCAGTCTCCGGCGCAGGCGCGCCCTGCTATCGTAGCCCTCGCGGAAGACGGCATTCTGATCCCTGTTGCCGTGGAGGGAAGGCGGCATGCCTGGCTGCATCGCGATGCCCGACGACCGCGCCGCATCGATGCACGGGCGCTGCTGGTCCCCTTCGATCCTCTGATTTGGGAGAGGGACCGGACCGAACGACTGTTCGGCTTTCGCTACCGCATCGAAATCTACGTTCCTGCAGAAAAGCGCCAATATGGCTACTACGTCCTGCCGTTCCTGCTGGGTGACCGTTTGGTGGCACGCGTTGATCTCAAGGCGGACAGAACCGCATCGACGCTGCTGGTCCGCTCGATCCACCTGGAATCGGATGCTCCAAGCCATACGCACGATGCCTTGCATGTGGAACTGCGCGCAATGGCGGATTGGCTCGAGCTTTCCGAAGTAAGGTTTGGGTGATGCCGCGGCCGGGCCAGGTCGCGTGACTGAGTTCAAAGCCGGCAGGCTAGCCCTCTCGAGACCTGCGCGCTTCTGCCGTTTGCACAGGCTTGTCCCCATACTGGACGTGAGGGCCGTTATAAAGCGGTTGACCGTTGCCTCTCGGAAGTGAGAACATAAAAGGAACAAATCCGAGTCTCCAGAATCGCCATGCAACCCATTACCTCCCTTGTGCATCCAAGCATTGATGCCCTCCGTGCTCTGGCGACGCCGATTACCGATCATCGGGTCATCCCCTTCGGCGTCGAAATGCTGGATGCCCGACTGAGCTCTAGTGGCCTGCGCGCCGGGGCCCTGCACGAGGCAGCTACGCTGAGCTGCTCGCTGGTCGATGATGCAGCAGCCACGCTGTTCCTTGCCGGTATCGCCGCCCGTGAAGCCCGCGCCGCTGCGGCGCCGGTGCTGTGGGTCAGCTGCCGCAACGACCTTTATGCACCTGGCTTAGAGCAGGCAGGGTTAGCCTCCGCCGGCGTCATTCATGCGCAGCCGCGCGACGATGCAGCATTGCTCGCCGTCGTCGAAGATGCGGTGCGCGATGGAACGCCGGCTGCGGTGGTGGCCGAGGCCAGCAAGGTCTCGATGGTCGCCACGCGCCGCCTGCAACTTGCGGCAGCCGAGGCCGACATTCCGGTGCTCTTACTGCGGCGGCACCGTGGCCGGGATCGCGATCCTCTGTCGGACACTTCTGCTGCCTGGACCCGCTGGCGCATATCCAGTGTTCCATCCGAACGGCTCAGCGTTGCCGGCGTCGGGCGCCCACGCTGGCTCGTCGAACTTGCACGCCAGCGCGGCGGCGAGGGCTTTTCCCTGATTGTGGAGGGGTGCGATGCGACGGGTCGTCTCGCTGTTCCTGCCGTTCTTGGCCATCGAACGGCTGAGACGGCGGGATCGGTTCGCCGCGCTGCGGCCTGAGCCGCGCGCACTCCAGCTTCCCGTCGACGACAACCCTGGTGCCTGCTCGGTTCCTCGCGGCGGCGGATGGCGGCCGGGTGCGCGCTGGGCACGCGAGCGGCAGAACGGAGAAGGGCAGGGCGCCGTCCGGGGCGAGGACCGCACACGCCTGGATGTCGAGCGCGAGATTGCGTCGCTTCCGTTGCACGCCAAGCCGCCGATGCGCGAGCTGGGACGGCGCTCCGAGACGGCAGAGCATCCGTTCAAGCGGACGGTCTCTTCAGCGGTATCTCAAGAGGTCCGCGACACGGCGCAGATCATGGCTATCCCGCTGGCGCTCATCGGCAAGGTCGGTCGCCGCGACGAGATCGTATCGGCCTGTCCGGCGGCGAGAGCATTGGGCATCCATATCGGCATGGCGGCAACCCATGCCCGCGCGCTCGTCTCCGATCTCGACTTCCGCCCCGCCGAGCCGGAGGCCGATGCAACGCTGCTCGATCGCCTGGCCCTGTTTGGTATCCGCCGCTGGTCGCCGATCGTCGCGGTTGCGCCGCCTGACGGGGTTTGGCTGGACCTGACGGGCGCCGCGCATCTGCATGGCGGGGAGGAACGCTTCTGCCAGCGTCTCCACGCCTTCTGTCGCCGTGCGGGCTTCACCGCGCGCATCGCGGTCGCCGAAACGCCGGGCGCCGCGCATGCGCTGGCCCGCTACGGCCGCGAGGATATTGCGATCATCCCTCACGGCGGCGTGGTGAAGGCGCTGTCGCCGCTTCCGGTCGCCGCGCTGCGCCTCGAAGGCGGGGCGCTGGCCGCCGCGCGCAAGTTCGGTTTCGAGACGATCGCCGACCTGATCCCCGTGGCGCGCGGGCCGCTGGCACGCAGGCTCGGGCTCGCGGCAATCGACCGGCTCGATCAAGCGCTTGGCGGTAAGGCTGAACCGATCACCGCGCGGGAGGACGTTGTCATCCCTGCGGTCGAGCGTCGGCTGCTCGAGCCGATCGGCACGGCCGAAGCGATTGGTCAGGTCATGTACGACCTGTTGAAGGATTTGGCCGAAGTGCTCCAGCGACGGGGGCTGGGTGCGCGCTCGCTGCGCCTGACTGCTCTGCGCGTTGATGGCGGAGAGCAGGTGGTGGCGATCGGCACCTCTCGGCCCACTCGCGAAGTGCCGCACCTGCTGCGCCTGCTGAAGCTGAGGATTGAGCGCATCGATCCCGGCATGGGCCTCGAACAGTTCCGGCTGCTGGCGCCGCACACCGAACCGCTTGATGCCGAGAACCTGGGGGCGATCCTCGCTGGGGAAAGTACGCTGCGCGATCCGGCGCGCCTGGTCGACGTCGTGGCCGGCAGGATCGGACCGGGCGCGGTGTTCCGCATTGCGCCGGTCGAGAGCCATGTGCCCGAACGTGCCGTGAGACCGACCAGCCCGATCACGACTGCCGGCTCCTGGCCGGTGTGGCAGCGGCCTGTGCGCCTGTTCGCCCGGCCCGAGCCCCTGTCGCGTGTGATCGCACTGCTGCCCGACCAGCCACCGCGCCGTTTCGAATGGCGCGGCCGGTCCTACACGGTCGTCGCCGGCGACGGGCCCGAGCGCATCCATGGCGAGTGGTGGCGGCGTAACGGTGAAGTCTGGGCTGTGCGCGACTACTACCGGGTCGAGGACGAAGAGGGCGGGCGCTACTGGGTGTTCCGCCGCGGCGACGGCGTTGCCGGCGAGACCGGCGATCTCTCGTGGTGGATGCACGGGGTCTTCGCATGACCGCCTATGTCGAACTCCAGGTGCTGACGCACTTCTCGTTCCTGCGCGGCGCCTCGAGCCCGGACGAACTGTTCTCGGTCGCGGCGAAACTCGGGTATCCCGCCGTCGGCATTGCCGACCTTGGCAGTGTCGCGGGCGTGGTGCGCGCTTGGGAAGCCGAGAAGGCAACCGGCGTGCGCCTCATCGCCGGGACGCGGGTCGATCTGTCCTGTGGTCGCCGGCTGCTCCTTTATCCGACCGACCGGAAGGCGTGGTCCCGGATCACGCGCCTCCTCACCATCGGCAAGCGCCGGGCAGGGAAGGGCGCGTGCCTGCTGCACTGGCACGAACTTGAAGCCTGGTCCGAGGGCGTGATCGCCATTCTCCTGCCGCACGAAGCCGACGCCGAGAATGCTGCGGCGCTCGCCGATCTCCGATCCGTCTATGGCAGGCGCGCGCATATGGCCCTGTTTCAGCGCCGACGGCCTGACGACGCGGTTCGCATCGATGCGTTGGCGCGGCAGGCGAGGGACGCCAGCGTGCGGGCTATCGTCACCGGCGACGTGCTCTACCATTCGCCCGATGCCCGGCTGCTGCAGGATGTGGTGACCGCCATCCGGCACAATTGCCGGGTCGATGACCTTGGCTATCGCCGCGAGGTCAACGCTGATCGCGCGCTCAAGTCTGCCGAAGAGATGCAGCGGCGCTTCGCGGCCTATCCCGATGCCCTGCGCGCAAGCGTGGATATCGCCGAGGCCTGCACCTTTTCGCTCAGCGATCTCACCTACCATTATCCGCAGGAGAAGGTGATCGAGGGCCTGACCGCACAGCAGGCCCTGGAGACTATGGCACACGACGCGCTGGGCGCCATGTTCGGCGGCGATCCGCCGCAGGACTACCGCGACCAGATCGCCCATGAGCTGAAGCTCATCGCCGAGCTGAACTACGCGCCCTATTTCCTCACCGTCCATTCGATCGTTGCCGAGGCGCGGCGCCGTGGCATCTTGTGCCAGGGGCGGGGATCGGCAGCGAACTCCTGCGTCTGCTTCGTGCTCGGCGTTACCTCGATCGATCCGATCAAGCACGAGCTGCTCTTCGAGCGCTTCGTCTCGGGCGAGCGGCGCGAGCCGCCCGACATCGACGTCGATTTCGAGCATGAGCGGCGCGAGGAGATCATCCAGTGGATCTTCGAGACCTACGGACGCGACCGGGCGGCGCTGACCTCGGTCATTACCCGCTTCCGCGCGCGCGGCGCCGTGCGCGATGTCGGCAAGGCCATGGGCCTGCCCGAGGACCTGACCTCGTCGCTGGCGGGTCTGGTCTGGGGCTGGTCGGCAGAGGGTGTCGGCGAGAAGCAGGCCGAGGCACTCAACCTCGATATGTCCGATCGGCGGCTGCGCCTGACGATTGATCTCGCGCGCCAGCTGATCGGCGTCCCGCGCCAGTCGAGCCAGCACCCCGGGGGTTTCGTGCTCACCCATGATCGCCTCGACGACCTGGTCCCGATCGAGCCGGCCGCGATGGCGGATCGCCAGATCATCGAATGGGACAAGGACGACATCGATGCCCTGAAGATGATGAAGGTCGATGTGCTGGGGCTCGGCATGCTGGGCTGCATGAACCGGGCCTTCACCATGCTGGAAGAGAGCAAGGGCCTGAAAGTCGGACTAGCCGACCTCCAGAGCGACGACCCCGACGTCTACGCCATGATCCAGAAGGCCGACACGCTCGGCACCTTTCAGATCGAGAGCCGGGCGCAGATGTCGATGCTGCCGCGCATGAAGCCGCGCCGCTTCTACGACCTGGTGATCCAGGTCGCGATCGTGCGGCCAGGCCCGATCCAGGG
Source organism: Novosphingobium resinovorum (assembly GCF_036352595.1). Taxonomy (GTDB): domain Bacteria; phylum Pseudomonadota; class Alphaproteobacteria; order Sphingomonadales; family Sphingomonadaceae; genus Novosphingobium; species Novosphingobium resinovorum_B. The sequence goes on along the minus strand of NZ_JAZFAX010000001.1, from coordinate 590,617 downwards.
CGACATGGTTCATCCCTATCTTCGCCGCCGTGAGGGACTGGAGAAGCCGGAATACCCGCGCCCCGAACTGCGCGCGGTTCTGGAAAAGACATTGGGCGTGCCGCTCTTCCAGGAACAGGCGATGAAGGTTGCGATCGTCGGCGCGGGCTTCACCGCCGTCGAGGCCGACCAGCTGCGCCGGGCGATGGCGACCTTCAAGATGACCGGCGGGGTCTCGCATTTTTCCGAAAAGCTGATCGAGGGCATGGTCGGGCGCGGCTATCCGCGCGACTTCGCCGAGCGCACCTTCCGCCAGCTCGAAGGCTTCGGCTCCTATGGCTTCCCGGAAAGCCATGCGGCGAGTTTTGCCAAGATCTCCTATGCCTCGAGCTGGATGAAGTATCATCATCCCGACGTTTTCTGCGCCGCGCTGATGAATGCACAGCCGATGGGGTTCTATGCGCCGGCCCAGATTGTCGGCGACGCGCGCCAGCACGGGGTTGAGGTCCGGCCCGTCTGCATCAATGCGAGCCGCTGGGATTGCTCGCTTGAGCCGACACGGGGCCGATATCATGCCGTGCGGCTGGGCTTGCGGCAGGTGCGCGGGCTTTCCAATGCCGATGGCGCCAGCATCGTGAGTGCAAGAGGCGGTGTCCCGTTTGCGTCCGTTGAGGACGCCTGGCGCCGCTCGGGTGTGCCGCGCGCCGCGATCGAGAAGCTGGCGGATGCCGATGCCTTTCGCGCCTTCGGATCCGACCGGAGGCAGGGGCTATGGAAGGTGCGGGGGCTTGGCGAAGCGCCCTTGCCGCTTTTTGCTGCGGCGGATCGTGCAGCAAAAGTGATCAGCGCGGAAGGGATCGAACCGGACGTTGCCCTGCGCCCACTGACCGATGGCCGCGAGGTGATCGAGGATTATCGTTCGCTCCAGCTCTCCCTGCGCGCCCATCCGCTGACATTCGTGCGCGAGGACCTCGCCCGGCGCGGTGTCACGCGCTGCGCCGACCTTGCGAACATCCGCGATGGCCGCAAGGTCGAGGTCGCCGGGATCATCCTGGTGCGCCAGAAGCCGGGCTCGGCCAAGGGCGTGCTCTTCATCACCATCGAGGACGAGACCGGCATTGCCAACGGGATCCTCTGGCCCGATCGCTTCGAGGCCCAGCGCCGCACGGTTATGTCCGCCTCGATGGTGGGTCTGAAGGGCCGGGTGCAGAAGGAGGGCGAGGTGATCCACGTCATCTGCGACCGGATCATCGATCATGGCGATCTGCTGCATAAGGTTGGCGAGATGTCCTTCCCGCACCAGACGGGCAGGGGGGACGGTGCGCGGCATGCCGGCGCGCCGGATCGCGGGCACATTGTTCGACCAGAGGGTGGCTGGAGCCCCACGCCCTACAACAGCTACTGGCCGCCTCATGCCGATGGCCGCGATCCTGAGGACGCCGTGCGCTTCAAGTCGCATGATTTTCACTGAGATGGGCGCAAGCCTGCCAAAACACCAGCGCATCGTCATTGCGCTTTCAGTCCATATCCTGCGCAGCGGTGTAACCCGCTGCGGTGAAGCGCGGGTCGATACGGTTGAAGTCCGCCTGGCGCTTCGCTGTCTGCTTCCTCATTGCCGTGAGCGTTGGCCGCTTGAACTGTACTGGGACGCGGCGCGCCAGGAGAACGAGATCGGACGCGCCCAAGGTGTGACTGCGGCATTCAATGGGATCGTGCGTCAGCTGCGCCTTGCGGGGCGGTATGAAGATACGGCGCCGACAGAGTCGTGATAACGATACCGGGATCGGCGCCTGCGACATCCAGCACGCTTGCTGGAGCAGGAGAAAAATCCGTGCACATCAGTAAATTCGGATGCCCCTTGCGACCATCCTTACGCTTGTGCGTTACCGAAGCGATGCCTGAAATCGAAAACTCCCTTCTCGTCGCCGCGAATCGCCTGCACCATCGCGGCTTCACGACGCCGATCATGTACTGCCGAGACGAAGACGTTCTGATCGGCAGGATCGAAGGAATTAGGGACGAGGTTTCCTGGCGCACTGTTGATCTCGTGGCCTTCAAAAGCGCGTTTGTCGCCCACGTTGATGCTTACCTGCAAAGGCATGACCGGACGGTCCACGCAGGCCGGGCAACGGCGCTTGTTCGTCTGATGTAAGGGCCGCATGCAGCGAACCATCGAGGTGGCTGGAAGTCTCATCGCCCGATGAGGAAAGGATTACGAAGTGCTCGAACACGTACCTGCCTGGCTGGGGAGCTTGCTCAAGGATGTCCGTGCCGGACACTCGAAACTGGCAATCGTTCGCGAAGACATGGGCGACAGGCTCTTTCCGCTTTCGAGTCCGGCATTCGCGGACGGTCAGCGCCTCCCGATCAGGTTTACCGCCGACGGGGCCGGCGTTTCACCGCCGCTGAGCTGGGGCCCCCTCCCCGCAGGGACAGCATCGTTGGCGCTCCTTGTCGAGGATCCCGATGCACCGGCCCCCAATCCCCTGGTGCATGCCCTTGTCTGGAATATCCCGCCCGACATTGGAGGACTGCCCGAGGGTGCGATCGTGCCCGACGGGGATGGCGCACCGGACGGCAGCGACGTAGGCCGAAACAGTTATCTGGCCGAAGGCTGGCTGCCGCCAGATCCTCCCAAGGGCCACGGTGCGCATGACTACGTGTTCCAGCTTTTTGCGCTCTCCCAGGTTCCGGTCCTCGAAGCCAACCCGGGCCGCTCCGCATTTCTCGATGCGATACATGGCAAACTCCTCGCCGCCGGCTTGCTGATCGGGACCTACTCCCGTGACGAGCCGGCAGCTTCGAGTACCGCCGGAGCCGGCCTGCGACCCGTGGGCGCTTGATCCCCAATGATAGACGACAACGACAGAGCCTGGATGCGTGAAGCCATTCAATTGGCAAAAACGAAAGGAACAACGCCGCAGGACACCCCGATTGCTGCCATCATCGTGCTGGATGGCCGCGAGCTCTCCCGGGCAGTCAATGACACTGAGGAGACTTGCGACGCGACTGCCCACGCTGAAATGATGGCTTTTCGCGGGGCGGGGCCAGTCCATGGCGACATGGACCTTCGCGGTGCGACGCTCTACTCGACCCTGCAGCCGTGCGGCATGTGCACAATGGCCTCGATCTGGGCCAAGGTTGGTCGCATAGTCTACGGTGCAGGTCGCGGCGACGTTCACCAGATGTATTTCGAGGATCGTCATCTCGACACCATGGACTTTATCAAGGACGCGTTTCGTGACGACCTTGCTCTCGAAGGCGGATGTTTGCGGTCGGAATGTGCCGACCTCTACTTCGCGCCGGGCGACGAGGTTCCGATGGAAGAACAGGGCAATCTCTGAAATGCGAGGATGGCAAGGACCAGTGCCCGCAATATAGAGAACTATCGTCTTGCAGGAGTTGAGCCATGTGCAACCGTGCTCGCATGAAAGGCGAGATCGAGACGATATGGGGATCGGTGGCCGAGCTCTTCAGCGAAGCCCCGCGCGACAACCGCTTCGACCCCCAAGAACTGCGCCCGCGGGGGCGAGCCTATGTGATGCGCCAACAGGACAACCTATTCGGCTGGTACGTCATGAGTTGGGATGTTCTTGGCGGCAAGGCCGCCTGGCCGATGACCAACGTGCGCAACCTCGCATTGCCGCAATGGCGCCGGCTCGCCGAGCGTCCCGAGAACCGCTGCGTTGTGCCGCTCACCGAGTTCTGCGAGTTCACGCCCGACAAACATGACCTTGGCGACGGCAAGCCGCCATTGAAGGGCGAGATGTGGTTTTCGGTGATCGACCAGCCGGTGTTCGCGGTTGCTGGTTTCTGGCAACAGACCGAGAGCGGCAACGCATTCGCAATGGTAACGTGTGATGCCAATTCGCTCGTCGAGCCGATCCATCCCAAGGCGATGGTGACGATCCTCGAACCGTCTAGCGTTGAGACTTGGCTCAGTGGGTCCTATGAGGAAATCGTTTCGCTGCAACGGCCCTTCGACGCCGACAAGATGGTCAGTCATGGACCGGTCTTCCCGACGCGTGGAAATCGAGCGTAAGGGCGGCCAGCAATTGCCTGTGTTGGGCAGTGGAGTGCAAAGTGAGGCAATGCCTCTGTCGCGACCTTGTCCGATTGACTATTTCACGCCCTGTTAGTCGTTCGTGACAGCGTTGAAATGGCGAGGCTCTAAATGAACGAAGGCATTCCGGACCGTATCTTGCGGCGCAGGTCAGTTCTCGAGCGCACCGGTTTTTCGGCATCGACCCTTTATCGCAAAATCGAGGCAGGCACATTCCCTCGGCAGGTGCGAATCTCGGAGCGATGCAGTGGTTGGCGTGAAAGTGCCGTGAAAGCCTGGATTGATGGACTTCATGAAGATTGAGATGCTGCCGGGGTAAAGGCGCGGATGGCGGCATGAGAAGTTAACCTGAGCCGGTGTGCTCGGCAGCGTCCAGGTAATTCGCCCACCACACCATCATTTTGCGCCGATGAACGAGATAGCGCGCGGAGTTGTAAGCGGCACGAACACCGCGGGCGGTATGAGCAAGCTGGAACTCGATCCAGTCAGGTTCGAATAGGCCTGATTCGTTCAGAACTGTGCTGGCGAGGCCGCGAAAGCCATGAACCGTGGCCTTTCCACGAAGCCCAACACGATACATGACGTCCAGCATTCGGTTTTCGCTGATGACGAGTGATTTCGAATAGTGAACTGGGAAGAGGAAGGCGCCAAGCTTCTCGTTCCCTGCGGCAAGATAGACATTCCGCTCTCTGATCTCGTTCAACATAGCGATGGCTTGCGGCGGCAGGGGCACGATGTGCTCCGTACTCATTTTCATCCGCTCGGGCGGTATACGCCAGATCGGCTCATCGGTGTCGAGGCCCTCGAATTCCGCCCACTGCGCGAAACGGGTTTCCTGAGTCCGGACCATCGTCAGCATCGTCCAGCGAAGGGCGAGGTGACTGGTTCGATCTCCTCCGTCCAAGTTCAGCTTTTGGAAGAATTCCGGCAGATCCTTCGCTGCGACCTTGGCGTGATGTTTGACGGGCGCCGGTTTCGCCATGCCAGGGGCCAGATCGCGACAGGGATCGCTTTCGCATCGGCCATCCGGAATGGCGTAGCGAAAAACCTCGCTGCAATGGTTCCGCACCCTATGCGCCATTTCGACAGAGCCGCGGGCCTGAATGGCGCGAAAAGCTTCCAGCATCTGGCGAGGGGTTACGGCCGGGATCGGCAGGGCCCCGACGAACGGGAAGATATCTGCTTCCAATCTCCGCATCGTAATCGCCGCATAGCGCGGTGTCCACGCTACCTTGCGGGTATCGAACCACTCCCGTGCGACCGTTTCGAACGATTCGCCGACGTTCGCTATGTCTTTGGTGGAGGAACCCGCCTCCAGATTGTGGGGAGTAGCTGTCGGTGCCAAGCCCAGCGTCAATTGAGCTTTGACGGTATCGCGCCATGCCCGGGCAAGTTTGACGGTGACGTCAGGATAGTGGCCGCCGGTAAGGAACTTCTGTTTTCCGTCCACCCGAACCGCGAGGCCCCAGACCTTCTTGCCAGTTGGGTGGATGGTTACGAACAACCCCTTGCTATCCGATTTCTTGTAGGCTGCCTTTTCAGGCTTCAATGCGCGTAGGGCGATGTCTGTCAGCATGGGGCCTCCGATCGCGAAGTGTTGGTTGGTTTTCGCCTTAATGTTGGTTGTCGGTTCGGGTGTTGGTTGAATGTTGGTTTCTGTTGGTTGCAACCAACAAATAACCAACAAAGGCCTCGTGATGCAAGGCGACGCCATGGCACAGCAAGGTTCGGAAGGGCGCTGATTTGTCAGGATAAAACACGGCGCAATGAGCCGGAATGGCTTCGTGTGAGACACCGTGAAAAAGGGAAATGGTCGGCCTTCGCGTCGTCCTATAGAACCTTGTGCGAGGCACCAGACGGCAATTTCCGGGTTCGCCTAGAGGAAATTCGTAGGGACGAACACTGTTGGCTGCGGGCGGCATAACGATCTGAACAGCCCGCATCTGGCTCTATAATGCATCCGCTCGCGTGGCGGTATCAACTCTTGCGTGTCGGCCAGCAGCTTGTCATGGCCGTGGTCGCGCAACCATCGAGCGCGCTCCAAATGGGCGGCGTGGACCATTCGAGATCGATCGGCCCCCCGATCTGGATGGCGATGCTAAGCTGCGAACCGCCGATGATAATGCCGTCATTGTTGGCAGCCAGCGCGCCGGGCACGATATGGATGCCGTCCTGTGAAAGGCTGCTGCCGAGTTGCAGCCGCCGCGACGGCCGGCGCGGGGCACTGAAATCGATCATCTCTCGCCGCGCACAGATGCGAGCGTGAGCATGACGGCATCTCCTGCGTGCCAAGACGATTCCGCCCAGTTGAGTCGGTAAGCTGTCTGAAAGTTGCGAATCCCTCGCAATTGCGCTAACGCAATCCCGAATTAGGATTTGTGAGGTGACGTGCCTTGGCGGATAAGGCGTTGACACGCCTCTATGCTGCCCATCGGCGCGGTATCCGGGCGTATCTGAACAGCAGGGTTGGCGACACGGCGCTTGCCGACGATTTGACGCAGGAAACTTTCTTACGCATGATTCAAGGCGGCGGGGCTGGTGTCGTCTCGAACGGCCGCGCCTGGCTCTATCGCACCGCGCACAATCTGGCGGTGGATCATCGCCGCCAGGAGGGGCGGCGGCGGACCGAAGCCGTTGATACGGCGCACCTCGCCGCATTCCCCGATGAGACGCCAGCGCAAGACCGCATCACTTTCGCGCGCGACGAGTTGGATCGTCTGCGGACGGTGCTGGAGGAGTTGCCCGAACGCACCCAGCAAATATTCGCCGCGATCCACATAGACGATATGACGTATAGCGAAGCGGCGGAGCATCTCGACGTGAGCGAATCCACCGTGCAGAAGCATCTTGCCCGTGCCTTGCACCATGTCATGCAGCGGACGAAGCCGCTATAATCACCATCGCCAGGGGGCATTTTACCGGATCGAGGCCGCTCAAACGTCCTGTGAGGATGCAGGGCGAGCTTGCCAATTATAGAGGGGCTGACATGGACGAAATGATGGGGCCGTGGCGTGTCGGATGATAACGACCAGATGGACGACCCGGAGCTTGCCGCTGCGGAATGGGTTGTGCGCCTCGGTGACGGCCCGCTTGACCCCGGAAGCCGCCGCGAGTTCGACGCATGGCTTGCCGCGAGTCCCGATCATGCCGCCGCCTTCAAGCACGCGCAGGCCGCTTGGGGTCAAATGGGAAAGCTGGGGCAGGCCCCCGGATCGCTCGCCCGGCACAGTGTCCGCGCCAGTACATCCGCCGCACCCGTCCCGCCGCGTCGCAGGCGCTTCGCTCCGCTCGGGGCGATGGCCGCCAGCGTTGCCATTGCGGTAGGCATCAGCAGCGCATGGCTAGGCGATCCCATCACCTATCTACGCGCCGATCATCGCACCGCGATAGCCCGGACGGGTTCCTTCACCCTACCGGACGGCTCCCGCGTCGATCTTGGCCCATCCAGCGCAATCGCCCTGAACTATGACGAGCAGGAGCGCCGCGTGGAATTGCTGTCCGGCGTCGCCTACTTCACCGCCGTTCCCAAAGCGCAGGCGGGCGGGCGGCCGTTTGTGGTCGAGGCCGCCAACGGAACGTCGCAGGCGCTCGGCACGCGCTTTCAGGTCGATCGCCTCAGCGACGGCGCTGCCGTGACGGTGATGGAGCATGATGTGGCGGTATCGGCCGCCGACAATGCGCGCCGCTCGCGCCGTGTCGTTCTCTCGCCCGGTCAGAAGGTGCATTACGATGCGGCGGGCGGGCTTTACGCGGCGACGCCCGCCAATCCCGAACTGGCGCTGGCATGGCGGCAAGGCCGCCTTGTGTTCGACCGTGAGCCGCTGGCGGAAGTGGTGGCGGAACTCAACCGCTATCGCGCCGGGCGCATCATGGTCATTGGCGATCGGCTGGCGGCGGAGAAGGTCAGCGGTGTGTTCGACGCCAAAGATATTGACGGTGCCTTGGACGCCCTTGCAGCCGAAACCGGCGCGAGGCGGTTCAGCGGGCCGCTCCTGACGGCGCTCTATTGAGATTAATAAAATCAGTTATTTAGTAGATTCTCGCAAAAATCGGAAAATCTTTTACCGAGTCCGCTCCCCTCAGACGTCTAGGCCGACACGCTAATGCGAACTCTTTGCATTTCGTTCGAATCTGGATTTTGAAGGGGATTATTGATGGGGGTTGTTGCGAATGTCCGCCGGGGTCGCGGCGGGCGAGTGATTCTTGCGGCTACGGCGAGCGCGCTGGCCTTGGTGATGGGCGGTGTCGCAATGCCGCCGGCCGCCGCCGCGCAGACGGCGCAAGGCCAGATCGACGTGAACATTCCCGCGCAAGACCTCAATGCCGCGCTTCTCACGCTCACGCAGCGGGCCGGCCTCCAGATAGCCTATGAAGCGGACAAGGTGGCCGGGCGGCGCAGTTCCGCCGTGCAGGGACGTTTCACGCCCACCGAAGCCCTCTCGCAGATGTTGGTCGGCACCGGCCTGATTTTTCGTGTCACTGGCGGCAATCGCGTTTCCTTGGAACTCGCCCCCCAATCGGCCGATGGCGCAATTCAGCTTGGGCCGGTGCGCGTGGAGGGCGAAGGCGGATCGGGTCGCCCCGCGCCATCAACGTCTGTCCTTGGCACGCTGCCGGAGGAATATGCGGGCGGCCAGGTCGCCCGTGGCGGTCAGGTCGGAATGCTCGGCAATCGCGACGTGATGGATACGCCGTTCAGCCAAACCAGTTACACGAGCAAGCTCATCCAGAACCAGCAGGCGCGAACTCTCAATGACGTCATGGCTAATGAATCGTCTGTAATCGTAGGGACCAAAGGCGGCGGAAGGAACGATTTCTGGACCTTTCGCGGATTTTCCGTTCAGCCCTATCTGGCGAGCAATAGTCTGAACGGGCTGCCCGGCATGGCACCCCTGAATTATGCATCGACCGATTACATCGAGCGCGTCGAAGTGCTGCGCGGACCAAACACGCTCCTCAAGGGTACGGCCATGAATGGAATGGCTGCCCTGGGAGGCACGGTCGATCTGGTCACCAAGCGGGCGAACGATCAGCCGCTGACCCAGGTGACCGCGCGCTATATGTCGGAGTCGCAGATCGGCGTCCATGCCGATGTCAGCCGCCGCTTTGGCTCGAACAAAGAGTTTGGCATTCGTATCAACGGCTCCATCGATGGCGGCGATACGCCGGTCGATACCCAGCACGCGAAGTTCGGCACGGTGGCAGTCAACCTGGACTATCGCGGCGATCGCGTCCGCGTGTCAGCCGATTTCGCACATCAGTGGTCAAGTCTCACCGCGCCCAGCAGCACCATTACGATCAATGGCCTGAGGGGCGTCCTGGCATCGCTCACCGAGGTTCCAAAAGCGCCTAGTAACAGCGTTGCTTTCTCGCCGTCCTGGGCGGAAGGGAAGCATGAGATCACGCTGGGCATGGTTCAGGGCGAGGTCGATATTCTCGACAATGTGACCGCGTATGCCGCCATCGGCAAACAACGCTACAAGGCGACAGCCACCGACGACGATCTTTATCTCCTCAACAGTTCTGGCGATGTTGGCATTCTGGCCGCCAGATTTCGTGATCGGACCGACGTGTTGTCACTGCAGGGCGGGGTTAATGCCAAGATAAATACCGGCGCCGTCGGACACACGCTCAACCTCAACCTGTCGCGGATCAAATGGGAGTACGACTCTACCCCGCTGAGCCGGGCTGGCGCCGGAGCCGGCGCCATCATTCCCGTGGGCACTCTCTCCAATCCGATCTTCCCCTCGACTCCCGTATATCCCCCCGACGAAGATATCCTGCCGGCCATCCATAACAGGTCTTCCAGCATCGCGATCGTAGACACGATGTCGTTCATGGATGAGCGTATTCTGTTCACCGCCGGGGTTCGTTACAATGAAATAGAAGCCAGCAGCTTCCAGTTCTCGGGCACCAACATCCAGTCGACAACGTATAAATCTTCGGCATGGTCGCCGTCTTTCGCGTTGATCGTCAAGCCATCGGCAACCGTGTCGCTCTACGCAAACTATATTCAGGCGCTCGAGGTTGGGTCGGTCGTCGGCAATAGCTACGCCAACGCCGGCGAAATATTTCCGCCTTATGCGAGCAAGCAGTACGAGGCGGGCGTCAAGGTGGATTGGGGCTCCGTCACGACCACCGTGGCAGCGTTCCAGATCTCTCAGCCGGATGCATTGTCCGTCGACGACCCAGCCGGGGGCCTTCCCACGTTGACGCTCGACGGCGAGCAGAGGAACCGCGGTATCGAACTGACCGCATACGGTGAACTCGCTGACAGCTTCAGGCTGCTTGGCGGGGTCACTTTTATCGAGGCCACCCAGACCAAGAATGATGGCGGCCGCAACGGCTGGAGGGCTGCCAATACGCCGAAGTTCCGGGCGGTCGTCAGCGGCGAATGGGATACCCCGTTCATCGAGGGACTGACGCTGACCGGGCGTCTTACCCATACCGGCAATGTCGTGGCTCTCAACCGCAGGCCCGACCTTAAACTTCCGGCGTGGACGCAGGTCGACCTCGGCGCGCGCTACAGTTTTGCCGGACCATGGAGCGACAAACCGATCACTTTCCGCTTCGACGTCGATAACGTCTTCGATGCGAGCTATTGGAAGTCACCGCATCCTTCGGCCGGCAACCTGATGAGGAGCGACCCGCGCACCTTCCGCCTTTCGGCAACCGTGGACTTCTGAGGCGTCGGAGATGCAAACAGGCGCCGCTACACATCGCAGTCCCGTTGCTCTTGCCGGCCGCATCCTGCTCGCGGTTCTCGGCGGCTACGCCTTTTGCTGGGGCGTGATCGCCCTGTGCGCGGCGGGGACATTCCCGCTGGGCGCTGAGTTCCATGACGGGGAGACGCTGGGCTCGATCCTGGCGCTCCTTGTCTATCCGGCGGCGTTCCTGTGGGCCTTCGCCGCCCGCAGCCTGTGGCGAGCGAGCGCGGTATTGGTGGGAGGTGGCGTGCTGATGGCTGCCGCCGCCTCGCTGATCCAGATGTGCCTGACCTGAAGGGCGGGGTATGTTCCAAAGCTTCCGCCACGCCGCTACCTGGGTGCATACATGGTTCGGCCTCGTGCTGGGCTTTTTGCTCGTGGTCGTCTTCTTCTTCGGCTCGCTCTCGGTCTTCGATCGCGAAATCGACCGCTGGGCGATTCCCGCGTCGCGCTTTACGCCGCAGCCCATGCCCTCGTTCGACAAGATGCTACGTCCGGTGTTCGAGAGCATCCAGCCCGGCAAGGAGAGCCTCGACAAAGCCCGGACGCTAGTTGACGGGCCATTGCCCACACATTGGGATCATCCCGACTTCTGGGGCGCGTTCACCACGCATCGCGACCCGGTGCTCGACATGAGCGCCGCGTGGGACACGCCCAACGCGAGGGTGCCCGATTCCGTCATGGGTCGCCGCACGATCGATCCGCGCAGCGGCAAGACATTTCCTGACGACCAGTTGAAGATCGGCAGCGAGTTCTTCTATCCGCTGCATTACAATCTCACCCTCAATTACGATCTCACCCCCAACGGGAGAGACCTTGGCAACTGGATCGTCGGCTTCGCCGGGCTGGTCATGCTGGTGGCGCTCATCTCGGGCGTGGCCATGCACCGCAAGGTCTTCCGCGAGTTCTTCACCTTCCGGCCTGGCAAGAACACCCAGCGCAGCGTGCTCGACCTGCACAACATGACCGGCGTTCTGGCACTGCCCTTCCACTTCTTCTTCGCCTTCACCGGCTTGCTGATCTTCGCGGGGACCTATTTCCCCGTGACAGATACCCAGCTCGAACCGCTCCACGAACTGCACGAGAAGATCGAGGAGCAGGAGACAGGACTGCCGCATGACCGCGCCGGCGTGGCCGCGCCGCTGGCTTCCGTGGACCCGATGGTGGCCGAAGCGCAGCGGCGCTGGGCGGCAAAAGGCATGGCGGGCGAGGTCGGCGCTCTCAGCCTCAACCATGTCGGCGATGCAAATGGCTATGTGAGCATCTACCGCGCCGGCACCGACCGCATCGCGAGTGTGAGCGAAGGCATCCACTTCAAGGCCAGCACGGGACACGTGCTGCGCGAGGACCCGCCACAGACCGCCGTGGGCGGGTTTGCCGACTTCCTCACCGGCCTGCACTTGCAGCACTTCCGCCACTGGCCGCTGCGCTGGTTCTATGTGCTGGGCGGTCTGATGGGCACGACCTGCATTGCCACCGGTCTCATCTTCTTCGTCGAGAAGCGCAAGAAGCAGCACGCCAAGACCAGCAGCCAGGGTCGCCGGGTGGTGGATTCGCTGGCCGTCACGACGATCACCGGCATGTTGATCGCGACCATGAGCATCCTGATCGCCAACCGCCTGCTGCCCGAGGCGCTGCCTTCTGGCTGGCCGCCGCGCGGCAGTCTAGAAATTTATGCGTTCTGGACGGGCTGGGCGCTCGCCATGCTGCATGCGTTCGTGCGCAGTGGCCCAGTGGCGCTGGGGAAACTCAATCCCGCATGGCGTGAACAGTGCTGGGTCGTGGCTGTGATGGCAGTGTCGGCGGTGTTGCTCAACTGGATCACCACCGGGGATACGCTGCTCCGCACGATTGGCACCGGCTACTGGCCCGTTGCCGGGGTGGACCTGTCCCTGCTCGCGACGGCGACCGCTGCCGTCTTCGCGGCGCAAAAGCTGCGCCGCAAGGAGGCGGGCGCAATGGAGCAAGGGCGCTCGCAACCTGTCGTGCGGGAAGCGGTTAATGTCTGACCATCTTCTGTTGGCAGGCGCAGTGCTATTGAACGTCGCGGGCTTCGCGTGGCTGGCACTCGCGATGGACGCGCACTGGAAGCAGGTGCGCGGAAGCGGCAGACCGCCACAGCGGCGACGGACGCCGTTGCGGCTTGCGGCAGGAGCGGCGTTCCTGCTCTCGCTCATTCTCTGCAATCTGACCGATCACGCGACGATTGCGGCGTTGGTGTGGGTCATGGCGCTCACCGCCGCCGCATTGATGGTCGCTTTCACGCTAACCTGGCGCCCGGGGTTGCTGCGTCCTTTGTCATGGGTGGGCGGCCGTGCGTCCAAGGGATGCGCGGAGCCATGAATCTGCCGGGCCATCTCAACCGGCATGTCCCGCCAGCCCCATCGGGCGATACCGGATCCCACGATTGCCCCAATGCCAGATCCGTTGGGGACGGAGATGCGGAATTCGACAGTTCGGACGCGCATTTCGCGTCCCCGCCTGTGGCCGCACCCGCGTGGCAACCTTCCGCGCGATACGCCGATCAGCCGATGAGCTGGTCCACACGGCTGTTCGGCATGGGTGGTGTCATCGCGATCGTGCTGTTGATCGTTGGCGGAGCGTTTTTCACTTGGCGGACCTATACCGCACCGCCCGCCGTGCCGACGCTCAGCGTGTTTGATGTGGCTCCGCCAGCCGCGCTCCCGGAGCCGCCGAGCGAAATCCCGCCCGGCCCGGCCCGGAAGGAAAGGCCGCTGCCCGTGCCGGATCGACCAAAGATCGAGCCGCCCGAAATCCAGCTCCCCAGCGTCAACCCACATCCGCACCCAGTCGTGCAGCCGATCCCCGATCCCGGTCCACCGATCGAGCGGACTACCACGCCCGAACGCCAGCCCGCGCCTCCTGCCCCTCAGCAGAGCATCGCGAAGCCGACGTGGGAAGGCATGGTGCTTGCGGCCTTGAACAAGGCCAAACGCTATCCCCGCGCGGCGCAGCGCGCCCGCCAGCAGGGCGTTCCCTATATCCGCTTCGTCATGGATCGCGAAGGCCGGGTGCTGTCCGTAAGTCTCGAGCGCAGCTCCGGCGTCGCGTCACTCGATGAAGAGGCGCTCGGGCTTCCGAAACGCGCCTCGCCGCTGCCCAAGCCGCCGAGCGGCGTGGGTGCTGAAGCTATCGAGCTTGTCGTACCGGTCGAGTTCTTCCTACGATAAAGCGCGTGTCTGGCGGCTGGTAGGCCCTTGGCCATTGTGCTTTGTCCGCCGCTCAACGACCGGTTCCGGCGTAAGCAGCCGTTTCCACAATAGTGATCGAATGGCGGCAAGTCGTCAGCACGTGCCCGAGTCCACGTGCGATGAACAACGGCTGGCTTCGTGCCGCATGAGCCGTTCGTGCCCGCTTATGCCAGTGGTTTACGGGCGGAGGCGATGCGGTGTCATGCTAGTTGCTTTCCTAGATTCGAACGCGAAAATTTCTTCGGTTGGAGCAGCCGACCGCAGAACCGGCCGCCGTTCAGTCTTACCCACTTTGCGTGCCGACTTTGGAATACACGACAAACGATGTTTCCCGACAGCATAGTGGTTACCAACCGCCATACCGCCAAATGGCCTTATTGAGAATTAATCGCATCTCGTCTAAGAGCACACCAATCCCCGCTTGGGGGGTGATTGTCGCACGGGCTGGCGGCTCAAACGAAGGTGGGCCGCTGGTGAAGGGTGAGACAAGACGGCTGGAGATCTGGCGGGCGCATCGCGCGCGCCTGATCGATTCCGTCGTCCCGCTCGTCGGCGACCGTGGAACCGCAGAGGATGTGGTTCAGGATGCGTGGCTGCGCTTCAACCGCATGGAGGATGTCGATGACCGGCCGATCCAGCGGCAGCCGGTCGGGTATCTGTACAGGATCGTTCGGAATCTGGCGATTGATCTGATGCGCCGTCGCACGATTGAACGGTCAATTTCGCCGGCTGATTCCCCCATCGTCGAGCATGTGGCTGATCCCCGCCCATCGCCCGAGCGGGAGGCCATCGACCGGAGCGAACTCGACCGGGTGAAGGAACAACTCGCGACGCTGCCCAAGCGGACCAGGATTGCGTTCGAAATGTATAATTTCGGCGGATACACGCTTCAGCACATTGCGGACCATCTGAGCATCTCGGTGGGAATGACGCATCTTCTCATCAAACAGGCTGTTGCCTGCTGCATGGAGGCGATAGCGGATGGCGATGATTAAGCTGCGCCGCGCATCCATTGAAAATATCTGGTCATGGCTCGTCTGTTGTCAAGGTGCTGGTCCGTACCCATGCCCTGCCGGAGACCGATGAGCATGGATGAACAGGTACATGCCCATATTCAGGATGAAGCACTGGACTGGACGATCCGCGTGCATGGCCCGGAGGCGGGCGCGGCTGTACAGGCTGAATTGGGGCAGTGGATCGCGCGCAGCGAGGCCCATGCGAGGGCATGGGGGAAGGCGCAGAAGAGCTGGGCGCTGATGAACAGCACGCCGCCCGTCCATCAGGATGAGTGGGAACAGGCGCCAAGAACGGTCGCGGGCGCCATGTCGCAGCGGTCGGCCAGACCTCGCTGGATGCTGTCCGTCATGGCAGCCAGCGCCGCCTGTCTCGCGCTGCTGCTGGCGGCGCCGGCCATCTGGATCTGGGCGCAGGCCGACTATAGCACGGGCAAGGGTGAGGTCCGGCAGGTCAAGCTGGCCGACGGGTCAATCCTCCACCTCGATAGCGGCAGCGCGATCCGGCTCGATTATGAAGGTGCCCGACGCGGCGTCACATTGCTCGCGGGGCAGGCGTTCTTCGACGTGGCTCATGACAAGGCCCGACCATTCGTCGTCCACGCCGGCGATGTCGATGTCCGGGTGCTGGGCACGGCTTTTGACGTTGGGCTCGACACGAAAACCGTTGACGTCTCGGTCCAGCGCGGGGCGGTGCGCGTCGAACGTTCGGGCAATATACCGTTGGACCTGCGACCGGGCGATTCCGTTCAGGTCGGCCCCTCGGACGCTGAAACGGTTCGATCGGTCATATCGCCCAGCCGTATCGCTGCCTGGCGGGATGGCCAGATCATCGTCAACGGCGCCACCGTCGTGGAAGTCGTAACGGAACTGCGCCGCTATCATCGCGGCTTCATCCTGCTGCGTAACGAAAGGCTTGCCAGCAGGCGCGTTACCGGGGCCTATGATATCAACGATCCGGAAGCCGCGCTCCGCGCCATCGTTCATCCCTATGGCGGAGAGGTAGGAACAATCGGCGGATATCTGATGATCGTATCCTGAGATTGGAACCATCCAAAAAATATTTCCACCTCCTTTGAAAATGCCTCGACCCATCTCGTCTGTTCCAAACTGCTAATGCGATCCGCTTGCAAGAATGCGACCAGGGTTGCCGACGAAAAGGTTTGATGAATGGGTTATCGGGGGTTGAAGATGAACGGTTTGCGTGCGGTTGCACCGTTGCTGCTCAGCGGGACGGCCTTGGCCGTCATGCCGCTGTGGAGCGTGGCGCAGGCACAGGAACGGACCGTCGCTAAAACCTTCGACATTCCTGCGCAATCGCTAGGCGACGCCGTGACCGAACTGGGGCGGCAGGGGCGATTGCAGATCACTGCCGAAACGGGGCTGCTTGCCGGTCGGCAATCGTCCGTAGTTTCCGGTCGGTTCGCCGTCACCGAAGCGCTGAGCCGCTTGCTTACGGGCACGGGCCTGACCTGGCGCTGGATCGACAAGAATACAGTGACCCTCGAACGGGCGCCGCAAGCGTCTGACGGCGCGATCCAGCTCGGTCCCGTGCGGGTCGAGGGCAATGATGGTGACGCCATCGCCATATCAGGCCAGCTCGGCGCGCCGTTCAGCGCGGCGACGAGCGAGGGCACGCGCTCCTACGCCGCCCGCGCCGTGACCATCGGAAAATCCGAACAGGCGTTGAAGGATATCCCTCAATCCGTGACCGTGCTCACCCGCCAGAGGATGGATGACCAGAATGTGATTTCTGTCGGCGATGCCCTTGAAAGCGTGGCTGGCATTACGCTCCAACGCGGCCCTGGGCCGGGTTTATTCGTGAACTCGCGCGGCTTTGAGATCAATATCCTGCAATATGACGGCGTGGTCACGCCGCGTAATTTCTATTCGGCGGGAAGCTATCTCGTGGATTCGATGGTCTTCTATGATCGGGTTGAGGTGCTTCGCGGTGCTGCCGGCCTGCTGCAGGGCGCCAATGCCCCAGGCGGCGCGATCAATTTCGTCCGCAAGCGGGGGCAAGCTGATCTGACGATCAATGCCAGCGCAATCGCCGGGTCGTGGAACCATTATGGGGCTCAGATCGACGTTGGCGGCCCGGTCGATGCCGCGGGTCATCTGCGCATTCGTGCCATTGCAGATTATGACCGGTCGGATTCCTTCGTGGATTATGTCTGGAACAAGACACGCTCACTTTATTTGGCTGTCGATTATGACCTCACACCCGACACCGTGATCGGGTTTGGCGTGAGCAATCGGCATAGTCGCGGACGTCCCAATGAACGAGGTATCATGCGCTTTGCGGACGGGGGCGATCTCGGCCTGCCACGCTCAACTTTTTCGGGCGCCGAATGGAACCGGACCAAAAACGACCAGACGATGATCTTTGCTGACATCGAGCACCGCTTTTCGGACGCCTGGAAGGTGAAGATTGCCGCGATGCACATGGACGAACATAGCCGGGCGAATTATCAGTTCATCTCGGGCACCATTTCCCGCACGACCTTGACTGGCGCCAGATATTCCGACTTCGCGACGGATTTCAATCCCGAAGGCAATGCGGTCGACGGCTATGTCGAAGGGCGCTTCTCCGCGCTTGGCATGGAAAATACGATCATCATCGGCGCCAACCATCTATCCTACAAGACCGATGACATATTGGCCCGCCAGTTCAACGTCGAAAACGCTGACATTTTCAATATCCGGCATGATCGCGCACGGCAGACCGTGGACAGTCTGGCGGATAACGCTTTTTCTTCACGGACCGCTTATGATGTCAAACAGACGGGCATCTATGGAACCTGGCGGCTGAAGCCGGTTGACGCTCTCACAATCAGCCTGGGTGGCCGGGTTAGCTGGTATGACTATGCCTATCGCTTTAAAAGCGGCACCGCGCGGGCCTATGGAGCGGAGGGCGTGTCTACGTCGAAAGAAAATGCGAACGTCACACCCTATTTCGGGGCCGTCTACGCTGTGAACGCCAACTGGAACGTCTACGCCAGCTATGCCAGCATATTTGAGCCGCAGACGGCCCGCGATCGGTCTGGCACCCTGCTGAAGCCCGTCACCGGCGCCAATTATGAAGCGGGTATCAAGGGAGAACTGGCCGGTGGCGCCGCCAACGTCTCGCTCGCGATCTTCCGCTATGATCATAAAAACCGGGCGTTCAACGATGTTTCGGGCGGCTTCGCCTGCGATGGCTGGTATTGCTCCGTCGCATCCGGAAGGGTCCGCAGCCAGGGCGTGGAACTGGAAGCCAGCGGGGAATTGCTTCCCGGACTGCAACTGGCGGTCGGCTATACCTTCAACACGACCGAATATCTTGAAGATCCCACCTATAGCGGGGAACGTTTCGCGCTCGCGACACCCAAACACCTCGTCCGTATAACCGCCAACTATACGCTGCCCGGCGACCTCGACCGGTTCAACCTGGGCGGCGGTGTCAATGCGCAGTCTAGCTCCATCAGTTTGGATCGCGCCTTCGATCTTCCGGGCTTCGCCATTCTCGACGCGCGGATCGGCTACAAACTCAACGACAATGTCACGGTCGCGCTCAAGGTCGATAACCTGCTGGACAAACGCTATTATCTGCCGGGCTATGGCAGCATCAGCGTCAATAACTTCCTGGGCGATCCACGCAATTTCGCGCTGACGGTCCGCGGCCGCTTCTGATCGAAGGGCACTCGTGAACAAGGCCATCTTGTCGAAGGGAGGGGGCATCCTCCTGCGCGCCGTGATCGCGATCCCCGGTGGATATGCGGTCGCGGCGCTGGCCGCCTGCTGTCTCGCGCTCTGGCTCCCTCTAGAACCGGCGGATGCCGTGGCGACGGGACAGATGGCAAGCTTTGCCGTGTTCGCCCTGGTCGCGTTGACCAGCTTCGCCGTTCGTGATCTGGGACGGCTGCTGGCAGGCTTCATGGCCGGCATCGTCCTTCTGGGCGGTGGCGTGGCGATCACTTTATGGGCGAACCTGCCATGATGCCGGGCTTTCGCCAGTCCATGGCATGGCTCCACACCTGGTCCGGGCTGCTCCTGGGCTGGCTCCTCTACGCGGTGTTCTTTACGGGTACGACGGCCTATTTCAACCAGGAGATCACCGCCTGGATGACGCCGGAGAGCGTTGAGCAGGCCGATCCCCGCACCGCGGCGGTCAATGCCCAGGCATGGCTGGCACGCCACCACCCCGATGCCGTGACATGGGATGTCATGCTGCCTGCGTCCCGTGGCGGAGAAACGAGGCTGAGTTGGACAGAGGCCTCATCGCCCACCGCAAGCGACGCGGCAAGGGGAAGCATGAGGCTCAACGGACGAGGACTGGACACGCCCGTGCCAAGGCCGACAGCGGGTGGGCAATTCCTCTATGGCTTCCATTACGAGCTTCATTACGTGCCCTATCGCACGGCGCGCTGGATCGTCGGGCTGAGCGCCATGTTCATGCTCGTGGCGATCGTGAGCGGCATCGTCACGCACAAGAAGATATTTGCCGATTTCTTCATGCTGCGGTTTGGCAAGGGTCAGAGAAGCTGGCTCGACGCGCATAATGTCACCGCCGTCCTGGCGCTGCCTTTCCACCTCATGATCACCTATACCGGCCTGGTCGCGCTCATGCATATGTATATGCCCTGGCCGGATATGATGCGGCCCAAGCCACCAAGATTTGCGCCCATGACGATCGAGGCTTCGGCGGCTCCATCCGCGCCGCTCACGGCGCTGCTGCCGCTGTTGACGCAAGCAAGCCAGGAATGGGGTGGCGTGCAGGCCGTGCGGATCAAATATCAGCATCCCGGCCATGCCGATGCGCGAATCACCCTTTTTCCATCCGGGGCCGATAGCATCGCAGAGCATCATGGCGCGCAGATCTTCGATGGGGCCACAGGCGCGCTCATCACGCCACCGCCATCGACCAGCAATACGCATATCGTCGAAAGCGCCATGGTTGGCCTCCATGCCGGCCGCTATGCGGCGCCGACCCTACGCTGGCTCTATTTCCTGTCCGGGCTGGGCGGGACGGTGATGATCGGCACCGGCCTGCTACTTTGGATCGTGAAGCGCAGGCAAAGGCTGCCCGATCCCGAACATCCCTATTTCGGCTTTCGGATCGTCGAGCGGCTTAACATCGGCACGATAGTCGGCCTTCCTGCCGGCGTGGCCGCCTATTTTCTCGCCAACCGCTTGCTGTCAACGGATGCCGTTGGCAGAGCCGATTGGGAAATCCGCTGCCTTTTCATCACATGGACCGCATTGCTCGTCTGGTCGATCGTCCGCCCCGCCAAAAGCGCATGGGTTGAGGCTCTGACGGTATGTGCCTTGCTCTATGCCCTTGTGCCCATCGTAAGCGCACTCACCACGACACGCGGCCTTTTCTCCAGCCTGATCACCCGAGACTGGGTCTTTGTCAGCTTCGACCTCGTGATGCTGATCACGGCGGCATTGCTCACGCTGGCGGTGCGGAAACTAGCCTCCCACACGCCAAAGGCTGCGCCTCGTCGCAAGCCCCGCCCGTCGGTGGAGGCCGCAGCGTGATCGACCTCGCGATATTCCTGGCATCGCTCGCCGGGTTTGCGGGATTGCTCCTGGCTAGCCCACGTCATCAGCAGGAATGGTTGCGGAGCAAGCTGGCGCCGAGAGCATGCACCTCGCTACGCCTGTCCGGCTTCCTGCTGCTGACTTCGGCGTTCGTCGTTGCCGGCAGGAGCCTTGGCTGGGGTTATGGTGCGGTCGTCTGGCTCGGATGGCTGACCATCGCCGCCGCACTTGTCGTCATCGCCCACACGAACCGCGAACGCATCGTCGCGAAGGTCCGGCGATGATCTCGCTTGCCGTCTTCCGCGCCCGCGGTGCGACGCGAGCATGGGGCTGGCTGGTGGGCACGGCCCCGCCGCCTGGCATCCTTCCATGGGCCGTGTTGCCCGGAACCACGACATGAAACGCCTTGCCACCATGTCCGCGCACAGCCCATCGCATGGCGAGGGCGCAGCACAGGCCCCGGCATCCGTGGCCGCGCCAGAGCCTGTGATCCAATGGGATCGATCTTCCCGCTACAGCGACCAGCCCATGAGTGCGGGCACCCGCTTCCTCGGCCTGGGAGGCGCCTCGGCGATCATCCTTCTGATCCTGTGCGGCGCGCTCTTCACATGGCGCAGCTATGCAGTGTCGCAGGCGCCCGCGACACTCAGCATGTTCGACGTGGCGCCGCCCGCCGCGCCGCCCGAGCCAATTCGCGAAGTACCGCCGGGACCAGCGAAGATGCAGAAGGAAAAGCAGCAACTAGATCCGGACCAGCCCAAGGTCGAGTTACCCAGGGTGGAAGTGCCAAGTCTGGCGAGTCTGCCGGTGGTTGCTAACAAGCCGACACCGGATCCCGGTCCCCTGATCAAGGAGACCACGGCCCCTGAAAGCAAACCCGCACCGTACGCGCCACAAGTATCGACGGGCAAGCCAACCTGGGAAGGGTTGGTGCTGGGTGCGCTCAACAAGGTGAAGCGCTACCCCCGAGACGCCCATTTTGCGCGCCAACAGGGCGTGTCGTACATCCGGTTCATCATGAACCGCGAGGGCAAGGTGCTTTCCGTGCGGATCGAGCGCAGTTCCGGTTTCCGGTCACTGGATCAGGAGGCTTTGTCCCTGCCTAAGCGTGCGCAACCGCTGCCCAAACCGCCCGAGGACGTAAAGGGGGATACGATCGAGCTGGTGGTGCCGGTCGAGTTCTTTATGCGATGAGATTGTCGGGCGCCTGGTGACCTGAACAACGCTTCCCCTCTGCCGTCGGACCCGCATGGTGGCCGCCTCCGTGCCCGAAGACCCATGGACGATTGCGTGTCGATGCCGCTTCCAGGGAAGCTGACCATGTTTAGCCCAAGGAATGTTAAGTTATCGCTGCAAATAGAATTCGACCGGAATGGTCAGCTCGACGATATCAGGCCTGCTCTCGGGAATCGCTGGGAGGGGCTGGGCGCGCTGAAGCGTATCGAGCGCAGCCCGATCGAGGTCGAACGAGCCGGATTTCTTCACTATGGCGGACGATAGCACCATACCGGCCCGATTCATCGTGAACCGGATATAGGCGGTGCCTTGCTGACGCGCAGCGCGGGCACGCGCCGGATAGCGGCGAAAACGCTCAAGGTGGGCGAGGATCAGTCCTTCCCAATTTGGCCGCACATCGTTGGACAGCCGGTTGGCTGGAGCTGCTGCAACGCTCTTGGGCGCGGTCGTTTCAGGAACACGCGGACCGGGATCAACCACTTCGGGCACCTCCTGCTTCTCCTTTGCAGTGAGGTTTGGCGAAGTAAGCTGGATCAGCGGCGGGGGCGATATCACGTCCGGCTCCGGTATGGGTTTGGCTTCCTGTCTTTCGACCTGTTCGGGTCCGGGCGCGACTTCCCGCGCTGGTTCGGACGGAGTGGCGAGCGGCGCCAGCTCTATGACGACGAGGGGCTGCGAACTGGTCGTGATCTGCTGGACCGTCTTCCAGGTAAACAGGGCGGCGGCAAGCACCATCCCGATAACCGATACCGTGCCGGTCAACCCGACTAGTCGCGTTCGCCAGTCCATCGGCTGGTCGCAATAGCGCGTGCCCGTCGCCCATGTGACAGGAGGATCTGGAAACGAATTTCCGTTCTCAGCCGGGGCCGGGGGCTTACTGTAGTCAAAGGACTGCAAAGCGAGATATTCGCCAAAGTCGGCTTCACCCCGGCTGTCGATATCCCGCGTATAATCAAGGTGACTGCTACGCATTATTGGCCATTTCTCGGTGAGGGGCGCGTGACGATCCAGGCCGCGCAGGCAAGCATCATTGCGGCGACGGCGAGCGCAAGGCCGAGCGCTGGCCTCGCACCGAGCCAGAACAGGCCGTAACCGATCGCGATGCCGATGCAGGCCGCGCGTTTGCCAGCACGGGAAATCGCACCCTCCGTCCGCCATGCGCGCAGTGCTGGGCCGAAGCGGGGATGGTCGAACAGCCAGGCTTCGAGCCGGGGCGAGGACCGTGCGAAGCAGCCGGCGGCGAGGATCATGAAGATCGTCGTCGGCATGACGGGCAGGAAGGCTCCAACGAAACCGAGACCTACGCATAAGAAGCCGAGCAGCAGCCATCCGATGCGGGCGATACGCCCGCGCCGAATGGGGTCGCCCGCCGAAGGATCAGCCAATGCGCGCATCGACCAGCGACTGCACTCGCGCAAAGGCAGCATTAGCACCGGCAACGGCGCAGGCTTCTTCCTCATCTGTCAACTCTGCCGAATCGAGCGCGGCAGTGAAGGCGCGCCAGTGCGCTGCGGGACCTTCCGGGGCGGGAGCAAGGTGCCGCGCGCCATGTGTGTCGGACAGGCCCAGCTTCGCCGCTTCCTTGCGAAGTAGTGCCGCGCCCATATTCGAGCCTTCCGCCACATAGAGCCAGCCCAGCGCAGCGGCAACGTCGGTCGCCTCGCCCCGCGCGAACGCGGGCTGGGTATCGTCTTCGGGGAACGGCAAACCGAGATCGGCAAGATCGGCTGCGATCAGCGGCAAGCGGCGGCGTTCGGCAAGGCCGGGTAATACTGCTTGCAGGACCGGATTGTCATAGAGCGCGTCGATATCGCGATGGAACAACGTTTGCACGCTCACGAACCGCCCGTAGCCCTCGACACTGGTGAACAAGGCAGCCGACATGATCGACGTATCCAGACGGTCATGGGTGACATGCGTCAGCGCCTTTAGCCGCTTCGCGCGGCTCTGCTCCTCTATGAGGCGTTCGGATGTTGTCACGGTCATGGGCATTCCCTTTTCGGTTGTTTGTCGAATGAAAGCGGTGCGGGCGTGGCGGAGGTCTTTGGGCCGCCACCCCCTTTGGATCGTCCCCCAGTGAGGGAGTGAAGCTCGGCTTGGGGGACGAAGACGACGAACGCATTCACATAGCATGGGCCGGAGTGTCGGCCTTCCTGGCGATCGCGATACCTTGAATCCGGCGGGCTAGAAGGCATGATTCAGCCTCACGCTGACGGTTGTGCGCTTATAGGAATAGAGCCAGTCGATATTACTCTCAACGTGCGTGTGCTGCACCACGAGTTCGGGCACTAGACCCACGAATTGGAGCGCCGGGAAGCGCGCGATCGCGGTGACATTATACTGGTCGTCGCTGCGTTTTGCGGCAAAGACTTGGCTATATGCGCGATGATCGCGATGTCGGTAGGAGCCGATGAGAAGCAGGCTCGCGCTTTTGCCGAACGATTTGCTGACCCCCAGGCGCCCCCCCCATTGCCGATAGGCATTGACGGCCGCCGGGGTATCTTTTGCGGTAAAGTCTGGACCGCCAAACAATGTCCAGCCTGGCCAAGCGACATAGAATGCGGTCAGACTGACATCGGTGAGCGGACCGTCCTGGGAGGAGAAGGAACGCTGATGATAGCGATAATCTCGGTAATTCACTTCAGCCCGGAACAGGATATTGCGCGAGGCCGTATGCGTCCAATCCAGATTGGCGCCCCAGGCATTGTAGAGCACGGAAGACCCCAAAGTGCCGATGTCGAAGGATGGCGACAGTGAAAACGTGTCACGCGCAGACTGATATTGATAGCCGAGTCGGGTTATGAGCGTCGCCTGCGAATAGTCATTTTCGCTTGGATAGATATCGCCGAACACAAGCGCGCGGGCGCGCAGTCCGTGATGGCCCGATATCGGGATGCTGCGGCCCAGCGAGCCTTCGAAATTGATTCCGGTGGCCTTGATCGCATCGGGTAACTGGCGATCGAACAGGCATGAGCCGTCCTCAGTCACCAGCAGGCAGGTATAGCTTTCGGACGACTGATTGAGATTGGTGCTGTAGCCAGGGCCTATGGCGATATTACCTTGCCAACCCCGCCGTTGCTTCAACGCCCTGAGGAAGGCATCTACAGTGCGGACCACTCCGGCCGATTTTTCACCTTCAGCGACGAGATGGCCGCGCACTTGCTCGAATGCTGTCCGCGCCTCGCGATCCTTGCGGTTCTCGAACAACACGCGCGCCAGTTCGAGCTGCCCCGACATCAGATTGGGATCGAGCACAGCCAGTTCGCGATAATATTGTTCGGCGTCTGCTAGCTTACCGCCCTCGCGTGCAAGCGCGCCCTTCGCAAAGAGCACGAGCTTCGGGTCATGATCGGGGTAGCGCTCATAGGGCGTGAGGAACCGACGTGCGTCAGCCCATTGCTGCCGCCTGACGGAGATATAGAGGGCCTGACCCATCTCATTGACATTATCGCCGACAGAGTAGCTTTTGCCGTCAATTTCGAGCAAGGTTGGCGGTACGTCGAGCGCATCGGCATCCTCTAATAGCTGCGCTTCCGTTTTGCGCTCTTGCCGTTGGATCTCCTGGTCGAGCCGCAGCCTTGTATCCTGCTCTCCTGCGCTTTGCGCCAGGGCCGGTAAGGAGAAGCACGTGGCGCCACCGCACAAGAGCGATGCCAGACAGGGACGCCAGCGAGATTTGATAGAAATGTTCAAAAGCGGCATGCTTGGCTTCGATCTCTGCGGCGGTTTCGCGAAAGAGGGGCCAGGGCGTGAAAACCCCGCCCTGGCCCCGATTTTTTCAAGGACGCGCGATTACTGCTTGCCGCCGAAGGCGGTATCGTACTGGCGGTTGCTGAATTCCACGATACCCGCCAGGGCCTGCGCTGCCGATCCGAAGAACTGACCGCTGACGACGCCGTTGGTCGCAACCGACGTCGGAACGCCACCACTGACGGTGAACGCCTCGGCGTCGATGCCATCGATCGTTGAGCCGATAATGTCGGCCGTTCCGATATCGACCTTGTAGTTGCCCGACTGGATCGAGCCGGTCAGCGTGTCGGCGACGAAGTTCGCGGTAAGCGTCCCGTTGAGCTGGCCGTTACCCGCATAGTTGCTCAGGCCGTAGACGTTATAATTGACTGCCGTTCCGGTGAGCCCGTTCACGGCCGCGTCCGTCGAGGCGCCGGTGCCGCCGAAATAGACGGTGTGGTCGCCGGCCGATGCACTGCCCGTCTGGCTCCACTCGCCATAATAGACAGTATAGCCATCGACCTTCGAAAAGTCGAAACGACCATATTGCGAGTGATCGGTGATCGTTCCGGTCGGGTTGTTGACGGTGGTCACGATATTGGCCGTGGGTGTAGCTGTCCCCTGGAGGCCTTGGAAGTCGACAAACAATCGAGTCGGCGTGGTGGGCAAGGCGGGCACCCAGATTCCAACCTTGCCAGCGGTGTGCGGGCCACCGACGACGTTGCTCTCGCCGATCTGGACCTTGGCGGAATCGCTCGTTGCCGAAGTGATCTGGGCCTGTGCGGTCCCCGCCAGGGCGACAGATAGCGCCATGGCGCCAACAACGGCTTTGAGATGTACGAACTTCATTCTACTTCTCCTGCGATCGAAGCACCTGAACATCAGGTGCCTTCATCCAGGGGCGCCGCCGTCATCCCGTTCTTGCCTGGACTGATGGATGCGGTGGCGGCCCTGAATCTCGGGTCAGAACCTCCCCGTCAGGCTCAGCCGCACCGTCCGTCCCGGAGCGGGCAACATCGAGCGTGAGAGGGGGTCCATATAATAACGGTCGTTGAGGTTGGTGCCGGCGAGCTCGACGTTGAACCGCTCGTTGATGCGGAAGCGCGCATAGGCGTCGAAGGTGATGATCTCGCCCCAGGTATAGGGGATGTTGAGCGAGCAACCTCCAACGCAGGTCTCGCCGGTGGTCCATTCCCCGATCGGATCTGAATTTTCGTAGGCGCTGTACCAGATCAGCCGACCGCCAACTTCCAGGCGGCGGTCGAAGAAGCGGCCGCCGACATTCCAGTTGACGCTGGTCTCCGGCGTCGCCTGGGTCAGCAGGAAGCTGCTGACAAAGCCATATTTGACGCAATCGGGCACCCGGTATCCGCGAGCAGTATCGATGGAGACTGCCGTACTTTCGTCGCAGACCTCGTTCTTGGTCATATGACCGGCGCTGATGTCGGTGAAGAAACGGCCATTGTCGAAGCGCGCCTGAAATTCGAAGCCGGCGATTGTCTGCTTGTCGAGATTGCTGAACAGCAGGTTACTCGTGCGTTCGATGACGTCGTGCGTGGTGTTATGATACCAGGTGAGCTTCACGTCGGCGCGATGCCCCTCGCCGCGCAGACCGAAGAGAGGCCGCAAATCCTGAATGAAAGCGGCTTCCCAGGATTTCATGCGTTCCGGCTTCAAATCCCGCACCGGATCGATCGAGGCGGAGAAGCCGATCGTGCTTTCGAACATGCTCGGCCAACGGAGCGCCTCGGCATAGCGGAGATAGGCACGGCTGCTATCGCTGATGTAGACAGTCGCCGATGCGCTTGGCACCCAACCATGACCGGATTTGCGCTTGGCTTCGGTGATGGAAACCAACGTGTTTACACCGCCAGCGGTACACACGCCGTTGGAGTTCGCTATGGTGTCGAGGAAGCCGTTGATGCAGATATTGTCGGCACGATGGTACTTGCCGTCGGCGTCCGGCACCCAGTCGGGACCTGCATGCTCCCATTCAAACGGCACAGGATTGCGGAGATAGGTTGCGATTCGTCGTTGGATGACGGCATCACTTGCTGTAGGGAGTCTTTCCCTTAGCCAGGCTTCGTACGCCTCGGCTCCAAATTCCGTCGTCTGATAACTCGTCTCACTTTTAAAAGCGTAGGACTGAGTTATCGAGCCACCGCTGGCCTCGATCAGCTTGGGCAGGAAATCATCCTTCGCCCAATAGCCGGTATAGGCGATGCCCGCATTGAGCTTGAGGAATTTTACGGGCTTCCACTCGCCGCTCAGGTTGATGCGATATTCCTCGCGGCGTCCCTCGCGCGGATAGGCCCGCACACCGGGATAGGTGCTTGTCACCGCAAAATCATCGTCCGAACGCAACTTCTCGTGCTGCCAGTTGGCGTCCAGCAGGAAGCTGAGCCTGGACGACAAGTTGAACTGGTTGCTCGCGCTGAAGCCGAAGCGATCATTATGTGAATTGGCGATCGCGCTGTTGACGATGATCGGACTGGTGGCTGACGCGACATTGGGGAAGCCGCCACCGCTGTAGGTGTCGCTCACCGTATCGGTCAGCCAGGCCGTCGCCTTGAAATCGATGAAGCGGCTGTCGGGCCGCCACTTATACTCCGCGTTCAAGGCTTGGGCATGAACCTTGCTCTCAGGCCACTGAATATTGCCGAACGTATAACCGTCGCCCGTCGTCATGATCCGCGAGGGCATGATCTCGCCGAAATTGGATCGGGTATCGCGAAAGCCGATTTGCAGCGCCTGGTCGTCGGCGATGTTCCATTGCGCCTTGAGCATGACGGATTCCAGCTCGCTCGACGTGTTCGGCACCTCATTGCCCGGCTCGTAATGCAGACCCAGCAGTCGCACATAATTGGCCGCATTGAGCACGAGGCCTTCCTGTTGGTAATAATCGGCATCATGCTTGCCGGAAAAATAATTGCCGCGCTCGCGGAACGCGTAAGCACCGAACAGCTCGAAATCCCCGACCCGGCCCGCCGCCGCGATCCGGATCGCGCGATCGCCTGCGGAAAAGGCCTCGTTGTCGTCTTTCGTACGCAAGGTCACGCGGAGCGAAGGGTCGCTATAGGGATAGCTGGCCGAAAAGCCCGTTGGAAAGCCCGGAACAGTGCGATGATCCAACCCCGTCAGCAGCGTCGGCCAGCGCGGGTTCGTCGAGTTGTTGCCGCCTTCGAGCTTCAGTTCGATGCCGAACGTCTGGCCCGGCTTCAATATGTCGGCGGCATCAAGCGTGTTGACGACGACCGCGCCGCCGGTCGAACCGTTGACCCCGCGCGCGGACACCGGCCCCTTGAGGACCTGCATCCCTGAAATCAGGCTCGGGTCGATATAGCTGCGATTGCCTGCCCCATTATAGCCTTTCCAGACGGTCAGCGCCTGCTCGGTACCGTCGATGATGACCGGGATACGTCCCGGCCCCTGAATGCCGCGAATGCTGGGATCGATCGCGCCGCCGTTGCGCGAATCGCCGCTGAACACATTGACCATGCCCTTGAGCACGTCGGCCGTGTTGGTGCCTCTGTAGCGTTCGATTTCCTCGCGGCTTGCGAAGGTGGAGGAAATGTCCTGATCGTAGATTTCATCCTTGCGCCGAGCGTCGCGCTCCACGCCGGTTTCCTGTGCGGCAGCGAGGTTGCCCGTTTGCGCCCCGTCCACGCGCAGCGGGCCAAGCTGCACGTTGCTTTTCGCATCGTCGGAGGCTTGCGCGGTCCGTGGCACCGGAACAAGCGTGACGAATCCATTGTCGATCTGCCAGGTCAGGCCGGTTTCCGCCAGCATGCGGTTCAGCGCCTGAGCGTTTGACATGCGCCCGGACACACCTGGCGATGAACGGCCGCGAATGTCGTCCGCGTCCACATTGATCTGCACGCCCGACTGCCGCCCGAAATCTGCGAGCGCTTCGCTCAACGGGCGGGGAGGGATGTTGAAATCAATCGTACCGGCTTCATTACCGGACTGGGCCAAAGCCGCTGCCGGCGCGATAAGGCCTGCCGCGGCAACCGATGCCAGCAGCGAAACTGCCAGAACCCGACCCTGCGACTTACTTGAAATAATCTGAACCCCCGAACGCACTGTACTCATCCCTTTCGCTCTACGAAGGGGCAGCACATAATTGCAAATGCGAGTCAATTGCATAAACCCCTGTTACTAGAACAGGCGAGGCTCAGAATTTTTCGGGAAAAATGTGCGAGCGGCCTAAATTTCTCGCAGGGGGCTTCAATCAGCGGTGATCAACGTGATCCAGGGCGTGAGTTTTCGCACGCTCATATCGTGGGATTTAGCAAGCGCCAGCAGCACTCGATCGGATTGGCGCGCATCATAAGCACCCGTCACGCGCCGCCTGTCGAACCCATTGCCAAACGTCATGATGACGCCGCCGTGCCAAGGTCTCAAGGCGTCGATGACCTCCTTCACCGGACGGTCACTGGCAACGATCTGGCCATCCGTCCAAGCGGCAATCCGCGAGGGTTCCACCGTCCGTCTTTCCCTCGTGTGGCCATCGCAGGCGAGAACAAGAGCATCACCCACGCCAAGACGCTCCGCATTCCCGGCTTGGTTCTCGCAGGAAACGCTGACCAGTCCCCGTTGCACGGCAACGGAAACCTGCTGCTTCTGGCCCCGTCGCACCTCGAATGCGGTGCCCAGAACCGTGGTGGTCGTATCGGCCGCGACCACCCGGAACGGATGGCCAGGATCGCGCGCAACGTCGAACCACGCCCTTCCTTGCAGGATGCGGACGTCACGATGCCCGCCCTTGCTGACGTCGATGGCGACAGCGCTCTGCGGGGCCAGGGTCACGACGCTGCCGTCCTGCAAATGCAGACTTTTCATTTCACCTGTGCCGGTAAGAGCATCGGCGTTCAGGCGAAGCAGCATCTCGGGGACAGCGATCACCGCAAGGCACGCAGCGGCGGCAATTGCCGAAAGACCGCCCACGAGCCGCAAGGGGCGTCTATTCCGCGCCTCCTTTCTGGCATGAGCGTCGGCGAACGGGACGACCCTGGATTGAGAAATCTGCCACCGTTCTGCATAGGCTGGTGGCGTAACCTGGATGACATGTGAGATGCGCCCGGTTTCGGCCCATGCTGCGGTGTTGACCTCGCTCTCGTTCAGCCACAGGCCAAATTGCGCGGTCAGTTCATTGTTGTCCGGCTCTTCCTGTAGAAGGATGAGCCAGTCTGACGCCTCACGGTTAGCGCGGGTTCGATGCGTCATGTCGCCGGATATATCTCGCCCTTTGCTCATGCCACTCCTTCCGCCCGGCTTTCGCACCAAGGGCGTCCCCTATTCCTTAAACAAGCGGGGACGGAGTTTTTTCGGTGACAGCGTATAATTTTCACTCGGACGGTCGGTCCGTCCTCGCACGGCAACGCTCGACGCCATCGAGAACCAGTTTGTGCGCGGTGGTAATGGAAACGCCAAGATGCGCGGCAATATTCTTGAGCTTCTCCCCACCCAAACGGTGCATCTCGACCGCGATGCGCATGGGTTCGGGCATTTCGGCGAGTGCCCTTGCTATACGTGCATATTCGTCGCGGGATATCGCCGCGACCTCCGGATTCGGCAAATCCGATGGCACATCTGTCGCATTCATCTCTGCATTGGGTTCGAATATCCGCCCTTCGATACGCTTGCGGCTGCTGCCATTGAGAGCAAGGTTGCGAACGGTTATGCGCAGATAGCCCATCGGCTCGGCCATCGTGCGCTTCGCGGCAGCCGCGCTGAAGCGTAGCCACGCTTCCTGCACCACGTCTTCCGCCTCAGCCGTGTCGCCGGTGATTGTTCTGGCATAGCGGATCAGGGACCACCGATGCGTGAGGAAGAGATTCAAGGTGTCGTCATATTTCGACACCCAATCTTTCCTCCTAGCTCGCGTTCATAGAAGCCCATCTGTAGCAAGTGCACTATTGCGAGCCAATCGCAAAATGCTTCTTGCCGCTGTCAAGCGTGACAATAGGCGCATATCCTGGCGCCAAGGCTGGGATCGAAGCAATTGACCATTGGAGGGCAACAGCAGTTCTTTCGCGCGCAAAATGCGTCATTCCGGCGACAACCGACATTGTGAGAAGAGAGCGATGCCCTGTCGGTTTCGGCGAGGGATCGCTCTCGAATCAATAGATGCAGCGGAATCAGCTGTTGAGTTTATCCTTCACCGCCTTGGAAGGCGTGAACGCGAGTTTCTTCGACGCCTTGATGGTCATCGGTTCACCCGTCGCCGGATTGCGCCCATCGCGTGCCGGGCTGGATTTCACCTTGAACTTGCCGAACCCGTTGAGCGCGATTTCGTCGCCTGTGGCGGCCGCCTCGGTAATCGCGGCAAAGACGGCGTCAACGATCTTGCGCGCGTCGGCCTTGGTCACGCCCTGTCCGGTGGCGATCTGTTCGACGAGTTCACTGGTGTTCATGGCTATTCTTCCTTCTTCTTGTTGGAAACGAGTGCGCGAGCTTAGCCGCAACCACAACCAGCGTCACTGCACGTCCGTTCGCGCCACATTGCCGTTGCCAGCAGCATCGCGGCGATCAGCGCATAGGGGGCTCCGTTGTCGATGCCATAGACGAATGTGCCGGCGATCGGCCCGAGGATGACGCCAAGCCCTTGCGCGGCGGCGACGGTGCCGGCCGCTGCGCCCTGGTCGTGTGCTTCGACCGAATTGGCCGCCAGCGCCGACACCGAAGGGAATATCCAGCCCATCCCGGCAGCCGCGACCGCAAAGCAGGCCCAAAGCATGGGCGCGCTGGCGGCCAGCATTACCGCGCCGAATCCGATTGCGCCGACGATGCCGCCGATGCGGATGAGCCGCGCCGGCGGCCAGTTCAGCTTTCGCAGCGCAATCTGCACTAGCACCAGCGCCACGCCAACGGCGGCGAGCGCGATCCCGGCGGCGCGCGCGGCCCCGGGGGGATCGAGGTGCAGGCGGTCGAGCGCATAGAAGCCGACCGTGACCTGGGCGACAGCGACGCTGAACATTGCGATGAACGCAACTGTCATCGGACGGCGCAGGCGCATATCGCTCAATCTGAGCGGTTCGGCTTTGGGCGGCGCGTGACGTTCGATCCTGGGCAGGGCGCGCCACAATATGACGAGCGCCAACACTGGCAGCGCGGCGGTGAGATAAAGCGGCAGGTTCAGGCCATAAGGCGCAAGCAGCCCCGCAGCACCGGGGCCGATCACCATGCCCGCACCGCTCGATGCTCCGATCCCGGCCATCGCGGCGGCGCGCCCTTCGGGGGGCACATGATCCGCAACCAATGCGGCCCCGGTTGCAGGGACAGCCGCATAGAATACGCCTGCGACGCCCCGGCCGATCAGCAGACCGGCAAATGCAAGGACAGGCACCATTGCAGTGCGCAGTGCCAGGTCGATGAATAGGGACAGCAAGAAATAGCTGATCGCAAACCCGGCCAGACCGAACAGGATGACCGGCCGTCGTCCGCGTCGGTCGCTCGCCGCACCCCAGACCCGCGCCATCACCATCCAGGCGGCGCCCGCGACCGTCATTGCGGCGCCGACCTGCCAGGGGGCGAGGCCGATCACCCGCGCGATCGGTCCGGCCAGCGCCACGAACGCCATCATCGCCATCGAGCACATGAAAGTCTCGAACATCAGCGGCCTGATGCTGAACGGACGGCGGTCCGTCTCTACGGGAGTTGCATCGGCGAGGATAGTCATCGGAAATCCTATTTGCGAGTCGTTCTCAATATTGGACGCTGCGGTCATGCGGATCAAGCGAGCACGCAAATTTGAAATGTCCTTTGTTGCGCGCCGCTTGCCGGGTGCTGTGCTCGGAGATTCTCAAATGGGGTTCGAGAACGTCCGCAGCGATGAGCAAGTCCGACTAAGCGCAGCATGAATCGGCGCAGACTGTCTCATGCGCGTGGAAGCGATGATCGATCATGTAAGCCGATCGAGCCGGAAGCGGTGTGGTCCCACGCCAGTCATTTCCCGGAACTTGAGCGCGAAATGGCTCTGACTGGCGTAACCGATCGCAAAGGACACCTCGGTAATCGTCATGTCCGTCGTGAGCAGGAATATCTTTGCGCGCTCGATCCTGCGGATCAGCACGAAGCGGTGCGGCGGGATGCCGGTCGACTGGCGGAACGCCTCCCCGAAATGATGCAGGCTGAGTCCCGTGACGGCTGCAAGCGCCGACATGCTCAAATCGTCGCCCAGATGCGCTTCGATATAGTCGATCACCAGCCGGAGCCGGCGCGCGCCGAGGCCGCCTTTGGGGGGAACCGGACGCCATGCGGCATCGCTGTATCTGCGGAACAGGCGTATGGCGAGCAGGACGCCCATATGCTCGGCCACTAGCCTCCCACCGGAGCCTTCTGCTGCCAGTTCTTCTCGCCAAGCCTTCGCCGCCGCCATGAGCCAGTCGTCACGAATGCCGACCAGCGTTTGAAGGCTGCTGCCGCCCCGCCCGAACGTCTCCTGTCCGACCCGGTCGATCAACGCATGATCGAGCGCCATCCCGAGAATGAGCGGGCGCCCGGTCCATCGCTGGAAAAAGGGAGTATCGCCCGGATTGATATGAATGTCTCCGAACTCAATGCGCCTGCTGTGCAGCCGGTCACTTCCGGGCAGGCGCCATTCCATCTCGAACGGCTCGCCCTTGTGGACAACCGCAGAAAGCTGGGTCGCGCCAATCTCTCCGCCTTCATTCGGAGCCAGCGAACCGCGCACCACATGCACCCCGCTATGACTCATGCGCGCATCCAGCGAGAGTCGGTCGGTGCTCACCGGGAACGAAAAATCCACCAACTCTGTCGCGGCTTCGTCGTCGTCCGCGCCCATGCGCTTCCCTCCTGCTCCTGCGTGCAGCTCTGCCGCCGGAGAAGTGGCCGCCACAATCTAATGACTCGCTGGCGCATGATTTTTTCGGGACGATCCTGCCATTTTGGCCGGATTGTGGCGCGGTTGCATAATCCGTCGCGCGGGCTATTATTGCAAATAGTTCGCAATTGGCAGTGGATGTCGCGATGAGTCGCCCCTCGGGCGCCGCAGTTCTAGGCGAGGGATGTGGGGCAGACGAAGTTGCAATATGAACAGGTCATACATCAGCGCCGCGATCTGATCCGATACGCAAACAGGATCACCGGCGATCAGGACTACGCCGAAGAAATTGTCCAGGAAGCCTATCTGCGCCTTGGCGAGACGGCTGCGAAGCGGCTGCTGGAGCAGCCTAGGCGTTATCTCGCCCGGATCGTCCGCAATCTTGCCCTGGACCGAGTGTGGCGTTCGCGCCGCGAAGCCGCGTCGTTCGTGCCCGATGGAGAAATGGCGCTTGCCAGCGTCGTCTCGGACCTGCCTTCGCCGGAGGAGGCCGCGCTGGCGCGGGACGAATTCGCCCGTCTAGAAGCGGCCTTGGCCGAGCTGCCCGAACGCAAGCGCATCGCTGTCGAAATGCACCGCTTCGGTGGCGCAAAGCTGCGCGAGATCGCCGAGGAGCTTGGCGTTTCGCTCACGGTGGCGCACCAGCTCGTGATCGAGGGCGTTGCGCACTGCCGCTCCCGTCTGCGCTGAGGCTTCATGGAGCCTTGTGAAGAAATAATCCGAAAAATTCGGATGCCAATCAGTCATTATCAGATGAGGTCCGCGCAAACATGCAGGCGGGCCATAGCCCGCTGCGATGGCAGCGGGCGAGAGGAGCATTGATGTCGGAAGACCCTAATTCCGCCGCGATGCGTGCCGACGTGGAGGCGCTCGACTGGATCGTCACGCTTCAGGAGTCGCCGGACGATCCCGTCGTTCGCCAGCGCTTCGAGCAATGGCATTCGGCCAATTCGTTGAACGCCGCCGCATGGGAAGAAACCGCGCGGGTCTACGGCGGTATCGGGGAGACGCGGCCGGTCCATCCTGAACGCTGGGAGAAGCAGGCCCGAAAGCGCAAGCCGAAGCTTGCCTCTCCCATACACGCGGCGCGCAGGCATCGAATCCGCCACGCTTCACCCGACGGAAGGCGCAGGGTGCGCCGACCGTTCCTCAAGGTCGCACTCCCTGCCGTGGCGGCTGCCATGCTGGCGGTCATTGCCGTGCCGGAAGCGATGCTGCACTGGCAGGCGGACGAAATCGCCGGCACCGGCGAACTGCGCGAGGTGCGGCTTTCGGACGGAAGCCATGCAAGCCTCTATCCCGGCTCGGCAATCGCGATCGACTATTCGGAGGGGGAACGACGGATCAGGCTGCTGCGCGGGCAGGCCTGGTTTGAGGTCCACGACGAATCTGGGCGGCCGTTCCGCGTGGTCGCGCGAGATGTGGAGACGACCGACATAGGCACTGCCTTCGAGGTGCGGCTTGGCCACGACGACATCCATGTTGGCGTCGCCCAGGGCATCGTGCGCGTCGAGGATGTGAAAGCAAAACGGATCATCGCGGAGCGGCTCACCGCCGGCCAGGCGGTTTCGATCGGACCATCCGGGACGGTGAGGCACGAGACGGAGTCGCTCGATCTCATCGGCGCGTGGCGCGATGGACAGTTAGCCGTTCAGGACAAGCCAATGAGCGAGGTGATCGAGGCGCTGCGTCCCTGGTATGGCGGCATGATCGTGGTGCGCTCGGATACGCTCGCCCAACGTCGCGTGACCGGCGTGTATGATCTGCGCAACCCCGCCGGGGCCATGACAGCGCTCGCCAAAGCATATGGCGGGCACGTCCGGCAGATTACACCCTGGCTGCTCATCCTATCTGAGAGTTGATGCGCGCAACAAAATAAATGGCATGCAACCTTCTGGAAAGAAGCGCTATTTGTTCAAATTAGCAACTCGGTTGGAAGTTTCTCCCGAAAAAATCCGTCCCTCCACAGTCAATTGAATGCGAGGGCTCATGCTTCTGCATTGCATTCGCAAAACTTGGGATGCGGTCCCTCGTTTGATAATTTTGACGAAGGACGATTCGTGATGATTGATGGGGGTTTGGCGCACAGGGGGAAGCGGCGCGCGATATGGGCTGCGGCGCTGCTGACTACGACAACGATGGCGGGAGCCGTATGGACCACGTCCGCACAGGCGCAGACCGCCGCGCAGCGCTCCTTCGATATTCCCGCACAGTCGCTCCCCTCCGCGCTCACGATCTTCGGCCGCCAATCCGGCCTGCAAGTTAGCGTGCCAGCCGGGTTGGCCGCCGGTCACACGTCCAGCGCCGTATCCGGCACGATGACACCACATGATGCCCTGAGCCGTCTCCTGACTGGCACCGGCCTCGTTTATAAGATCAGTGGTAATATCGTGACCCTTGAGCCAGCGCCGCAAGCAGCGGATGGCGCGATCCAACTCGGGCCTGTGCGCGTCGAAGGAACCGATGGAAACGCGCCGGCCGGTTATGTCGAAACCACAACCGGACCCGTCATAGGCTATGTTGCGCGCCGTAGCCAGACAGCCACCAAGACCGACACGCCCATCACCGAAATCCCTCAGTCGGTCTCCGTTATAGGCCGCGATGAGATCGAAATGCGCGGCGCGCTGAACATGATGGATATCGTGGCGCAAACCCCCGGCATTTCCGTCAATACCTATGGCCCCGACAACCGGGGCTGGGAATATATCAACATACGGGGCTTTTCCGCTAACAGCGGAAACTTCCGGGATGGTCTGTCGCAAGCCAATTTCGGCGTCGTTTATTATATGACCGACCCTTATGCGGTCGAGCGTGTCGAGGTTCTGCGCGGGCCATCGTCGGTTATTTACGGTCAGGCCGACGCAGGCGGCATCATCAACCGTATCAGCAAGCGGCCCACCGCCGATCCGATCCACGAGATCGCTCTGCAATATGGCAGCTTCGATCGAAAGCAGGCGGCGTTCGATTTCGGCGGTGCCATCGATACAGGAAAGACGCTCTCGGCTCGACTGGTCGGTGTCGCGCTCGATAGCAATGACCAGGATAGCTACCCCGATGGCACGCGCATCGACCGGCAGCGTTATATGCTGGCCCCTTCCCTGCGCTGGCAGCCCAGCGACGACACCTCGCTGACGGTTCTGGGCCAATGGCTCAAAAGCAAATCAGGCGAAGACCCCTATTATGCCGTCGCCGCCGACCTCAGCCTGACGCGCGTCAAGATGGGCGACTATTCGTTCAGTGATTTCAAGCAGGACCAATGGTCTCTGGGCTATGAGTTCGAGCACCGATTCAGCGACTCATGGAGCTTTCAGCAAAATGCTCGCTACAGCGAAGTGTCGCTGGATCGGCGCGCGATCTGGGTGAATGAACTTCAGGCCGATGGTCACACCTATTCCCGCTTCGCACGGACATGGAATGACGGCATCAAGCAACTGTCTTTCGACAGCCGCATCAACGGTTCCCTGAATACCGGCGCGATCGAGCATGTGATTGTCGCAGGAGTGGATTATAACCACCAGACCGGAACGGCGCTGCGGCGACGCGGCCCGGCGCCCGATCTCGATCTGCTCGCTCCGGTCTATGGTCAGGTCATCGCCACACCGACCGGGGTGCTTCAAGATTTCACGCAGAGGCAGCGTCAGATCGGTCTTTATGCCCAGGATCAGATCAAAGCTGGCGAGCATTGGGTGCTGACGTTGGGCGGCCGCATGGATTTCGCCCGTGCGATCACGGATAATCGCCGGTCGTCCACACGCACGGTTCAAAAGGATGAAGCCTTCAGCGGGCGTGCGGGCCTCACCTATCTGATCGGCAACGGCCTTGCCCCTTATGTCAGCTATACGGAATCCTTCCTCCCTGCTCTCGGCCTCGACGCCAATGGTGAACCCTTCAAGCCGACCAGAGGGCGGCAGGTCGAAGCAGGCCTGAAATATCGGCCCGAAGGCTCCTCGCTGCTCCTAACGGCGGCGTTTTTCAATCTGACCAAAACGAACGTCGTTACCTATGACAACATGACGGGCGACGCCCGCCAGATCGGCAAGCAGCGCTCGCGTGGTCTGGAACTGGAAGCCAAGGCGGAAGTGCTTCCCGGATTGAACGCTACCGCTTCCTATACCCGGCTGTTCGGCAAAATCGTCCAGAGCGCCGACGCGACCGAAGTCGGCAAGAAGCCAGCCATCATCCCCGAGCAGACGGCTTCGGCCTGGCTCGACTACACCGCACTGATGGGTCTGGGTCTTGGCGTCGGCGTCAACTACACCGGGGAGCGTCCCAATGACGAGGCAAACACGACGATCGAGCCGGGTTTCTGGCTGTTCAATGCCTCCGCGCATTATGAAACCGGGCCATGGCGCTTGATCGTGAGCGCCAGCAACCTATTCAACAATAATTACAACACGATTTGCTACCACGGCGAATGCTACCTCGGGGAAAAGCGCAGTGTGACGGCGACATTGCGTTATAAATGGTAGCAGAGGTGTCGAAACCGCATCTTGTCGTTGTCTGTGCCGGCATTGGAAAACGAGGCGGGCGCGTCCGATCAAGGATTAGGGCCGTCGATCCGTATCGGCGGCTCATACTTTGGGGATGACCAGAACGCGCGGATATCTGGTCATCCTGCATCGTTATGTCGGGCTGACGATGGCGGGGTTTCTTGTCATCGCCGGTCTGACCGGAAGCGCCCTCGCGTTCCGGTCCGAGTTGGATAGCTGGCTCAATCCCCGCCTGTTCCATGTCGAACAGGCGGGACCAGTGCTGTCTCCATCGCGGATTGTGGCGCAGGTCGAGTGCGCCCACCTGAATGTGGAGATACTCACGCTTGCGCTTCCGAGCGATAGGAATGCGAGCGCTATTGCCTATGTTGGGCCGAAAGAAGGAGCCGCAGCTCTAGATTACGACCAGCTATTCGTCGAGCCGGCGACAGGCGCGATTCTCGGCCACCGGATGGATGGCGCGTTGCAGTTCGATCGGGCGCATCTGATGCCCTTCCTCTACCGTTTCCACTACACGCTCACCATGCCGGGGCGTTGGGGGCGGTGGCTCCTGGGCGGCGTCGCGTTGGCATGGATGTTGGATTGCTTCGTGGGCTTCGGCCTCACCTTGCCACGGGGACGCCCCTTCTGGCAAAAATGGCGGCCGATCTGGACCATCAAGCGCAGCGCTGGGCTCCAGCGCCTCAATCTCGACTTGCATCGCGCCTTTGGTCTGTGGCTGTGGGCGGTGCTGTTCTTGTTGGCGCTGACGAGCGTATCGCTGAACCTCAACCGTGAGTTGTTCCGCCCGGCGCTGACAGCATTCCTTCCAACTACTCAAAGGATATGGGATCAGCTCTTGCCGGCGACGCCCGCCATGACCCTCGATTGGGATGCCGCCGCAACGAGAGCGCAGACCGAAGCGGAACGGCGCGGATGGGATAGCCCAGTCAGTTTGATCCATGCCGCCCGCGCGCATGGCTTCTACATGGTTAGTTTCGGCCGCCCGCATCAAGCGGGCTTCGGCGCATCGAGCATCTTCGTTTCCGGAAAGGACGGCCGAATCCTCTCGGTCGAGGAAGCGGGTGGCGGTAAGTCGGGCGATGTCGTCTCGGGGCTGATGCTTCCGATTCACTCGGGTCAGGTCGCGGGTCTGCCCGGCCGTATTCTCATCTGCATCACCGGTCTGGTAGTTGCAATGCTGTCGATCACCGGTGTCTATGTCTGGTGGAAGAAGATGAATGCGCGAAAACGTTCAAAGCGCGGAGCTGTAAGTCAGCCACAATCTTCCCTTCGCAGGATCGAGAGCACCAATGCTGCTGAATAAGGTTCGCAACCACCCCTTGCAAGACGCGCCGCTGCCAACGGGCACTGATGTCATGCTTATAGCCGCGAATGATGTTCCAGTTCAACGACATGTCTATCAGCCACCCGCAAGCAGCCGCTTGATCGGTGTGGGCGGCACCGCATTTATCTTTGCGTTGGCGGTGGCGGGCTTCTTCTTTACCGTCAGCTATATCATTCCTGCTCAGCCACCGTCCGCGCTGACGGTCGTAAACCTCCTGCCACAAGCGTCCCCCGCGGAAACGCCGCCGCAGGAAAATGAAGCGCCAAAGCCGGTACACGAGAAGAGGGAGCAGCCGGAGGCGCCCAAGCTGCAGCCGGTGGAATCTCCAATCGTTCCGATCGCGCAGGTCTCAGTGCCAATGTCGGCAGTAACGCCCAAGCTTTCCGATCCCGGTCCGACGGAACCGGAGACAGCCGCGCCCAAGACGGCGCCCGCGCCACCAGCTCCGCAAATATCGAACGATGCCCCCGACACCTGGGAGGGCCGCGTCCTCGCCCAACTTAACAAACATCGCCGCTATCCGCGCTTGGCGATGGCGCGGCGGCAGCAAGGCGTGCCCTACATCCGCTTCGTTATGGACCGCGAGGGCAAGGTGCTCTTATCGCGACTTGAACGATCCTCCGGTTTCGCCGATCTCGACCGCGAGGCGGTGGCCCTGCCAAAGCGGGCCCAGCCAATCCCCAAACCGCCAGCCGACAAACCCGGCGACACGCTGGAGCTGGTCGTGCCGGTGGAATTCTTCCTGCGCATGTGATGCAATCCCATCCCCGTAGGGCGCGACCACTGGTTGAGGAAAGAGATAAAGATGTCGTATCGATCAAGCGCCGCGATGGCGGTGGCTGCTTTATTGCTGGCCGGGTGCAGCGACTCCAAAGAAGTCAGCAAGGGCAATTTCAAGGCCGCGCTGCAAGGCTGGTTCGATAAGAACCCCGAATGTGTGAACATCGGCAGGATACCCGCCACGCTGCGCGCGGACACACCGGAGAAGCAGCGCGCGAGCTATGAGGCGCTGGCTGCCGCCGGGTTGTTGTCGATCGAGAGCCGACGCGAGGAGCGGCCGCCCATCATGGGCACGGACATGAGCTATGATGCCTTGATATACCGCCCGACCGACACCGGGGCGCAGATGATCCACAAATCCTCCGACCCGCTTTTCGGCGGCTTCGATCTCTGTTTCGCGCGGCGCAATGTGATCGAGGTCACGTCCTACACCGAGCCCGCCGACGTGATGGGAATCTGGGCGACACAAACCCGCTACCGCTACAGCCTGGTGGATATCGCGCCTTGGACGCAGGCGGCGGAAGTGCGCGCCGCGCTCCCCCGTCTGTCGCGAGCGCTCGAGAAGGCGGAGGGCGCGGACAAGGCGTCGTTGGTCCTCACCAGCGAGGGCTGGCAGCACGAGCGCAGCCTTCGTAAGTAGGAGCCAGTGCATTTTACCGGGCATTTCCGTGATTTGCCGGGTGTTATCGAGAGACGCACCGGTGCCGACTCTGCCATTTCTCCATGCTGTTCCGGCTCGCCCGCCTTGGCGGCGGCCGGCAAGCGGTGCCTCGTTGGCATCTTGAAGCCGCCCGCGACGCTTGGCGCCAGTGTGCGGTTCACATGGAGAGGATCATGGCAACGATCATCCGGGCGGATGCCGCATCCGCATGGCGCGACCGCGCGCGCTACGACCGCTTGCTTGGTTTCGACAAGGCGACATGGGCATGGGAATGCTTGCGTCGTTCCTTAGGGAACGAATCCGTCGCACTGCGCCATGCTCGCTGGCGAATGCTGCGCGCCAAGCCGCCCTTGCGTGTCCTCACCATCGGCCCGCGATCCGTCTGCCGTGGTCCGTTTCCGCTCGCAGTGCCCGACGATATCGCCGGCTTAGCGGGGCATGTCTTCTGGTGCGGCGAGCTGCATCCGCCCGTCTTGGCAGTCGATGCCGCGCCCGCGCCGGGCGGCGCCGTCGACGCCTTCCATTTGCGCGCTTTGCGCCATCCCGCTGTTGTCCTCTGTCACCGCGGCGGCGAGCATCTATTGATTGCCGACGGGCCGCGTTGCATCCGCATAGAGGTCCGTTCGGGCACATTGCTGGAGGGGCCGGTGCGGCTCGATTATCATCTCTCCGACCGTGCCAATGTGGCCGCAAAGCTCCTGACGCTGCGCCGGCTGATCGCGCTATGCCGTCTCGGCCGCTTCCCGCGCACCTTGTTTCCACTTGAGCGGCGGGCACGGCGGTGGGCGCTGGCCTTGCAGGCATGGGATGGGCGGCACGCTGGCGCGAGCCACAAGGAGATTGCCTGCGTCATTCACGGCACGGCCCTTGTTGAGCGCGATTGGTTCGGCAGATCGGACTATCTGCGAACGCATGTGAAGCGGTTGCTCAGGACTGCGGATACGCTGATCGGCGGGAGGTGGCGGCACCTATTGCGATAAATGGGGTATCTCTATCGACAGTCGAACGAGGGATTTTTTCGGATTGACCACGCCCCGGATGGATCAGCAGCCAGGATCGGAGAAGCCCAAGGCGGTCAGCGGATGAAGAACTCGACCGGTACAACCAGCTCAAGAGTATTACCGGCTTTGTCTGCAGGTGGTTTCGGCAACGGCTGCGCGCGCTTTGGCAGGGCGACGGCTTCGCGGTCAAGGTCAGGAAAGCTGGAGGAACGTTCGAGCCGCGCCGACAATACCTTGCCTTCGCGGTCCATCACGAACCGCACCCAGGGTACGCCTTGCTGCCTGCGGGTCACGGCGAGGCGTGGATAGCGCCGCTGCTTGTTCAGCGCCGCCAGCACTTGTCCTTCCCAAGTCTCCGCTCCCTTGCTCGATATCTGCGGCGCCGGTGGCGCCGAAACGGTCTTGGGCGCCACGGTTTCAGGTTCGCGTGTGGCCGACTTCGAGGACTCCGAAGTACGGGCCACAACCGGCACGGCCACCGGCAAGATCGGTACGACCCGCAGTTCGACCGGTTTCATGGGCGCTCGATCGGGCAGTGGCTCCTTCTTTTCGACCGGCTTAGGCGCTTGCCTTTCCTCGAGCGGGGCTTCCCGCGGTGATGCGGGCGGCATCAGGTCCACCACGGTCAATGCCGCCTGGGGAGCCGGCTTGACGAAGCCGATCGAGATGGTGACGAAAAAGCCCGCCGCGACCAGGCAGGCGATCAACGCCGTGCAGACAAGACCGAACCATCGGCTACTGGCGGCGGGACGATAGCCGTGGCGCTCGATTGGCGCCCTCGCAGTTGCGGCGATAACGATTGGTTCGTTTTGCAGGCCGGGTCGATCACCATCAGCGCTGCGAACCTCATTCAGCAGCATTGACATCTCCTGTCGACAAAGCCGCGCGCGGTGCGATCGTGCGAACCTTCCGTCGCCGCGCGACTCGTGGCGCGCGCTTCTTCCACCAAATGACGATGCCTGTCACACACAGCAGCACGATAACCATCCCCGCTACGCTCGTCATGATGCGGCCTGGCAGTCCGGCAACCCTGCCGGTGTGGATCGGCAGCATGAGCTGTGCGACCTTGTCGCCAGCAAGCCCGGTCCCGGCCTTGTCCACACGCAGGATGCGGCCGGTGCCCAGGTCGACGAAGACAACCGAAACGCCAAAACCCGGCCGCCGTGGATCGCCAAAGCGGACACCGAAGACATGCCTTGTGTGGATTAGATAGGCGACGGACGGTTCGGCCTCCCATCCTCTGCGCCGCGCTTCGGCGGCGGCCGCCGCTATCGCTCCGTCAAAGCCGATGCCGTCAGGGTCAGGCGCAATGCCTTCCGGACGTACAGGCTCCTCGGAGGTGGGCAGCAAGGCCGATAGCACGGGCCGGAATATTTCCTGCTCCAGGCTGACGGCAACGCTGGTGAGCGCCAGCAGGAACAGGATCGGCCACAGCCAGAGGCCCGATGCCCGGTGCAGGTCGAGATTGAGACGATAGGAGCCCGACTTTCGCTTGATGCCCCACGCCGGTAGCCATTTTCGCCAGAAGGGCCGGCCACGCGGCAGGGTCAGGATGAAGGCAACGAAACAGTCCACCATCCAGAGCAGTGCGACGATACCCAGCAGGACTACGCCCGCATTGGCGGGCATCATCAGCGTATAATGAAAGCGGTGCAGGAAGGGCATAAGGTGCGGCCGGTCCAGCACGAACGCGCCATAGGTGCGCTGGCCCAGGATCGCGCCACTATAGGGATCGACGAAAAGCTGATTGTAGCGCGGCGTGGGCGCATCGGTCCTTGGGACGATGACAACCTGCGCACTTTCACCGGGATGCCGTGCATAGACGATCGTCCCGGCGCGAACATCGGGATCAAAGTTTTCGACTGCCCGCGCGATCCCGCCATAGCCCAGCATAGGGGCCCCGCGGACCTGCACCCGGAAGAGTTCGGGATTGAGGAG
This sequence comes from Novosphingobium resinovorum, assembly GCF_036352595.1. Taxonomy (GTDB): domain Bacteria; phylum Pseudomonadota; class Alphaproteobacteria; order Sphingomonadales; family Sphingomonadaceae; genus Novosphingobium; species Novosphingobium resinovorum_B. The sequence goes on along the minus strand of NZ_JAZFAX010000001.1, from coordinate 546,110 downwards.
AGCGTCCAGTTCCGCCCGGAAGACGATGAGGCTTCCAGTCAGGCTGGCGATCACGAGAAATCCCGCGATCGTCAACCCGACATAACGGTGACACAGAACCAGACCTGCCCGCATGGCGATCAGAACTGGAATTGGGCCGAGAAGGCCACGCTCCGCGGCAGGCCGACATAATAGGCGTTCTGCCAATAGCTCTTGTCGGCGACATTGTTGACCGTCACCCTGAGACTGAGCGCCTTGTCGCCGATCGGAACGCTGTAGCGCGCGCCCAGATCGAAAGTGGTGTAGGCCGGGAGCCTGTCGGTGTTGACAGCGTTGCCCCACTGCTTGTCCGTGCGATAGACGCCGCCGGTCAGGGTCAGGCCCGGCACGAAGGGCAGGTCATATTCCAGATAGAGCTTGGCCCAGTTGCCCGCGACGTTGATCGGCTTGAGGCCGTCATAATCGCCGCCATCGACATCGGCGTCGAGCGCCGTGAAGCCGCCGACGATCGTCAGGTTGTTGGTGAGCCTGCCGGTCGCGGAGAATTCGATCCCGCGATGCTTCTGACGCCCATCCTGGGTATAGAGATTGTCGTCGGTCAGCAGCTCATAGGCCTTGCTGATATCGAACAGCGCGCCTGTGAGCAGCAATCCGCCCAGTTCGGCCTTCACGCCGATCTCTTTCTGGCGACTGACCATGGGCGGCATGATCTCGCGCGCATTCGCCGCCGTTAGCGGTGCGACGCCGCCCGTTTCCAGCCCTTCGATATAGGAGGCGTAGGCGGTCAACCAGGGGAGGGGTTTGTATGTCAGCGCGACGGTCGGTGACCAGCGGCCTTTTTTGTAGTCCGCGCGGCTAAGCGCGCCGGTCGTATCGAGGCTGCGGTCAAAGATTTCGCTGCGCGACACGCCCACAATCGCGGTCACCTGGTTGCCTATCGAAATCTGATCGCCGACCACATAATTGTCGTTGCGACCGCGCCCGGAATAATAAGGGGTGGAGGTATCAGCGGGAAAGGCCGGTTCGGGCACATAGGTCGGCTCGGACCGTGGATAGGGGCCAAGATAAGTGGTGTTGGGGCTGTAGGTCGTGCTCCAGCTCTTGCTCCAATAGCCAAAGTAGCCCAGCGTCACCTTGTGCGAGAGGGGGCCGGTGTCGAAATCAAAATCGGCGAGCAGGTTGGCCGCCTGATTGCGATCCCTTGTCCGGCCCGATCGGATACGGATCTGGTAGTAGGCATCGGTGGCACGCACCGAATTTTGCGTGTGATCCTGAACCGGCCGATCGACATCATCCCATCCATAGGCGCCGCGCAGCGTCACATGGTCGCTGAGCTGATAGCTGAGCTTGGCCATCAGTTTCACCGTCTCGAATTCGTCCCTGACCCAGGGCTGCCCCCAGTTCTTGCCGGCATCGGGCGCCGCGCCCCGCGTCACGCCGGGACGAATGAACCAGTAGGCGGATGGGCCGCGCAATTTATAGTGGTGGTAAGCGGCATTGAGTTCGAGAATGAGGCGATCGGTGATCCGCCAGTCGAGCGCGCCGCTGGCGAGGAAACGGTTGATATTCTGATAGTCGACCGCCGTATCGCCCGCCTGTTTGACAAGGTTGAGCCGATAGCCAAGCTGCCCCTGCGCGTCGATCGAGCCGCCAAGATCCGCATGGCCATAATATTGCTCGCCGCCATAATTGCCGACGGTGACGCTGCGAAACGGGTCGAGTGTCGGACGCTTGTAAACATAATTGATCATGCCGCCGGGGGAAGAAGCGCCGTAGAGGAAGCCGGAAAGGCCGCCGAGCACCTCAATCCGTTCCTTGTCCTCGACGACGGCTGCGTGATGGAACGATCTGCGTAGGCCATCCTCAGCCCGGTCATAAGTCTGGAAACCGCGAATGCTGACCATCGGCGCCCAGCCGGTGATCTGCGGCGTCATCATGCGGGTGTAGGGATTGATCTTGAAGATATCGTCGGGGGACTGGGCCTGGATATTCTCGATCAGTTCCCTGGGGGTCACGCTCACCGAATAGGGCGTATCCTTGATTGCCATCGCGCCGAGCGGCCCCACGCTCGTCAGCGTGCGGACCCGGTAGCCATCGGTCGCGGTGCCTTCGGTCTGGACGATGTTGCCGACAGTGGGGGCCGGAGTCGTGCGGTCGCCCGATCCATTGTTAGCGCCCTCCACCCGCACCGGCCCGAGTTGGATCGCGCCGTCCGCTGACTGCGGAACGGGTTCAATCCGCACGGCGTCGGCTCCGTCGAAGCGGAAGGTCAGGCCGGTGCCGGTCAGGAGACGGCTCAGCGCTTCGGCCGGCGAGAGGGTGCCGGAGACCGCTGCGCTGGTGCGACCTTCGACCAGCGGTCCCTGCGCCGTCACCTGGAGGCCGGATTGCTGGCCGAAGATTAGAAGGGCTTCGCGGAGGGATTGGGCGGGGATGTTGAAAGGACGCTGGGTGGACGCCGTGGTCTGCGCCAGGGCTGGCGCCGGAACCACCACGCCCGCCAACGCTGTCGTTCCCATCAGCAGCGCGCCGAATACCGCCGCCCGCTGTGCCCCGAATCGTTTCGTCACATAACCCCCGCTCATCAACAATCTCCATCTGACAACTGCATTTATGCAAATGCGATGCAGTCGCGTCTTAAGGGAGATGATCCAGGGCGCCGGTTTTCCTGCGATTTTTGGAGAATTATTTTTGCGCCGCGACAGGCCCTTGAAACAGCAAGGCTTTTATCCGCCCGTCACGATCATCAGCCAGGGCGTAATCCGCACCACGCGACCGCCATAGGGAGCAATGATCAAATCGAGGCTGCGTGCCGGATCGTGGAAATCATAGCTGCCGGTCACTAGCTTTTCGCCGAGCGCGCGGTCGGCAAGGACGATCTTGCCGTTATACCAGGGCCGCATCTCGTCGATGGCCTCGGCGATTGGGCGGTTACGCACCGGCACCTTGCCGCCGCGCCACGCGCCGACCAGTTCCGGCGTCCCGGCACCCGCAGAAAGCAGGGCGCCTGGTGCGATGCGGACCCAATCGCCGGCCCCCAGTTCGCGGGTGCTTTCACCGTCTTCAACACGGACCCGGCCATGTCGAACGGCGACGCTGGTGGCGTCCCCGATCATGCGCACTTCGAAGCCGGTCCCCAGCACCGTCGTCGTGACATCGCGTGCGGTCACGCTAAACGGCCGCGCTGGATCGCGGCGCACCTCGAACATCGCTTGGCCCGACAGCAAGCGGATGCCGCGTCCGCCGGAGTCATAATCGACGGCGATCGCGCTGTCCGGCCCCAGTTCGATGGTGGAGCCGTCCGCAAGCCGGATGGTCTCAACCTCGCCCACGCCCGAGATGTGATCGGCGGACAGTCGTAGCAAGAGCGTTGGCGCGGCGACCAGCGCGAGGCAAGCAACGGCGGCGGCAACCGCCGCCCGTTTCAAGAAGCGGCGCGGATTGGCCATGGCCCGGTGACGACCACGCCGCCACGCAAGTCCATGCCCAGGAATGGAAGCCGGTACGTCATAGGCGCGCCGTTCAAGCGGCGCGGCGCTAATGATCCGAGCGGTCTCGCCCATCTCCGCCCAAGCTTCGGCGTGGCGGGGATCAGCGTCAAGCCAGGCGGTGAAGCGCGTCCGCAACGCAGCGTCGCCGGGGTCTTCCCGCAGGGCGATGAACCATTCGGCGGCCGCGCGTTCTGGCGTGCGCCCTTCCGCTGTCATGATCGGCCAGTCATCGGGCACGAGGTGCAGATGGCAATGGACGCGCGGGACCGATAATGAGGAAGGGGCCTGCATATGAGGCAGATGTTTGGGCGCACGCCTTTTCCTGTGATTTTTTCGAGGGCCATCGATTCAGAGCCCCTGGCGGCGGCGCTGATTGCAGATTTCCATGCCTTCGGCGATCAGGCTGTGCGTGTAGGAGACCGACAGGCCCAGTTTCGCGGCGATCTCGCGCAGCTTCATCTCCTCGAAATGATACATCTTGATCGCTGCCTTCTGGCGCGCGGACATCGCATCGATCGCATCAAGCACAAATGCCATTGCCTGCCGCGCCATCAATTCCGCTTCGGCGGAGGGCCGGTCATCGACGATGTCGGGAAAGTCCTCGGCAATGAGTGCGGTGCCGCGCGATTGACGGGCTTGCGCGAAGACGAGATTGCGGATGATCCGTCGAAGATAGCCGAGCGGCTCGCGGATGGCGCCGCTGTCCGTTTTCCGGTCCATCAGCAGCCAGGCATCCTGCACGATGTCCTCGGCGCCCACGTGGTCCCCCGACAGCCTACCGGCATAGTTGACGAGCGTATCGCGGTGCGTCCTATAGAGGCGCAGGGCTATACGTTCGTTGGTCAAGGCGTCGACTTCCCTCCGCGCGGTCTCGCGCCGAGTTGGAAAAGGACCAACCAGTTGCGAGGCGTTCGCAATAATAGCTAGCCGAAGGAGCATTGTTCCGCAATGAAAACCGGGCGTCCCCGAAACGGTCCTGTGATTTACGAGGTCCAATAGATAGGTTTGCCTGGACGGCTCTCCCTATGCCAAGGGGAGGCTTTCAGCTATGACAACAAAGAGGAATATCGATGTTTCGCAGCTACTTCGCTATTCCGGTTCTGGGCGCTGCCGCGCTTGGCACGGTTGCTTCGGCGAGCGCCTTCTTCGACGCGGCAATCTGCAAGCCGCCCTATGCGATGGACTCGGCCACCGCCCTTTATGATGCGGCGGAGAAACTCGCCAAGCCCGATACATCGATGCTGTCCGCCCATGTCTTCACGGTGCCGGACGAGATCGGGCAGGACGGGTTCAAGAGCAGGCAGATCCTCTTTGCCGGTACAAGCATCGGTATTCTCATCGACGGATTGCAGGCCGAGGCGCTGGCTGAACATTATCATCTGACGAAGGAGCGCTCCTCCCTCTTCGGCGCTTCCACCAAGGGCTATGCGCGGGCATTGCCGGTGGAGGAGCAGCCGCAGCCCGATATGGGAACGGTGTCGATCATCGCGCGGGAAAGCGCATCGCTGCCGGGCAAGACGCTGCTCGCCTGCGAATTTGTCTGGAAGGCCGATCAGGATGCGCTCGATGCCTTTGAGAAGTCCCAAAAACCGTAACGAGGGCATTCGTTACCGGGGGCGCGGCCTGACGAAGCGCTGCTCCAGCATTTCGTTGCCCCATTGCGTGCCGGTGCGCTCCTCGACGCAGACGAAGCCCTGCGTTTCGTAGAGATTCCGGGCCGCCGCAAGACCGGCAAAGGTCCACAGATGCGTCTCCGTAAATTGGCGGTCGTCCGCGAAGTCGAGCGCGGCGGAGAGCAACTGGCGGCCTATTCCCCCACCGCGCACCCCGTCGTCCATGATGAACCAGCGTAGGTGGGCGATGCCGGGGCCAAGATCTTCGCCGTCAATGGCAACCGAACCGACGACCTTCTCACCGTGGACGGCGGTCCAAACGGCGTTGCCCGCCCGGTTGAGACGATCGCAGAAAGCGGCCAAACCGCCGGCGACGACCGTCTCGAAGCGCTGACCAAATCCCGATGTCCGCGCATAATACAGCGCGTGCATCTCGGTGATGCGGGCGATCAGTCCAGGCCGGTAGCCGGTGACGATCCGGGGCGGCATGGCCGCGCCGTCATCCGCCGTTGCGGCCAGACACCCGGCGTAAAGATGCAAGCCATCAAGGACGATATCGCGTTGTTCCGGAGCCAGGCGGCCCAATGCGCGAGCGACCTGAGCATGGGCGAAGGCGTGGATTTCCATGACGCGCTTCTGGCCGGCCTCGCTCAAGGAGAGCTTCCTGATGCGCCCGTCCTTCTCATCCGGCGTTTCGATGATATCGCCTGAGAGTGCGAGCTTGTGCAGCATTCGGCTGACACTCGACTTTTCCAGGCGGAGAATGTCGCCGAGATCCCGCGCAGTGATGCCCTCCCGCGCCTCGATCTCGATCAGGGCATGGACGGCCGAGGGCGACAGGTCAGTCCCGGCCAACGATTCATTCATGAAGCCCAGATCGCGGACGAGTCTGCGAGAGGCATCCCGGACGAGGCCGATCAGGGTAGAGTCTTCGGACATGGACGATCTTAAAGATGGTTGCATGACACAACTATCCTTGCCCCGAGCCTTCTGGCAAGAGCGATCGGGCTCAAAAAATGAACGCTATCTATTCGACAGAATCTTGTGCCTGGACTACCGATCCCTGTCGTCAAATGCCCGATGGAACATTGTCTATGTCGCATGCGCCGGAAACCTATGGCCTCGCTGCCTATGCCTATCTGCGCGCGCTGATCGCGGAGATGCAGGAGACGGACCCGGACATCCATGAGCGGGTTCTGAAGCGCGCCATCGACAGCTATGGCAGCAAGCCGCGCATAGGCGACCGGGCGGTCATTCAGGCGTTGAAGGAATTGATGTAAGCGGGCGCTTCATCCTCGATGAGCCGCGCTGGCGTTCCTTTTTCGTTACCGGACTGAACCCATTGCGAACCCGCACCGTGGCTGACACGGTATGGCAAGAGACATGAGGTGAGAAGGTGAGTTCTTGGACGTTTTCGATCTAGCCCGGAACCCCGATCAGATCAGCCCGGCCTATGTCTTTTATCTGACCTTCCTGGCGATCGGTGTGAGTGCATCCGGGATAATGCTGTATGTCGCTATCCGCCAGCGACGGATGGGCGCTCTGTTCTATCTGCTCGTTGCCCTGGCTATAACGGCGGTTATGGGTTGGTTTATGTTGCACGATATCCGGCATGCCCATACCGTGAAGTCGCAGGTTCTAAGTGGCCGGTTCGCGAGCATTGAAGGGTGCCTCGATCAGTTCCATCCAGGGCTTGCCAGACCGAGCGAGGCGGATTCCGGTTTCGAGCAATGGTCGGTGGCGGGGCACTTGTTCGACTATGCGGTGGACGAGGTCCGGCTCGGCTATCATCGGGTCGAGCCGGGCGGCGGCCTTGTCCATGCGGATTCATGGGTGCGGGTCGGTTATGTCCGCGACGAAGTGCTTGGTCGCAATGATATCGTCCGGCTCGAGGTGAAGCGCCATGCGTGCCCAGCGGCGCCGGATTTCGCCAAATAGGCTGCCGACAAGTCGTTTCAGGAGGGGCGATTCCGGCGGATCGACCGTGTTGAGCGGACGCCCGACCGCACTCGGTGCTCGGTCTTCGCTACAGTCCAGCGCCACATGCGGATGGACCGCTATTTCTCCAAAACTCTCCAACGGCGTTGCCGATATTCCAGATCAGTCCCGCGCATATCAGCCCGCAAATACAGCCGAGAAGGAGTGAACGGCGGCGCCGGAAACGGAAAAGAAATATCGCGCTGGAAATTCCATAGATAACCAGGGCAGGCACAGCGAAGATCAATACTGAAACTGGCCCGTCGCAATCGATGCCATCCGCGCCCATCGCGCGATACTCATTCGGCATCGTCAATATGCCGATGATAGCCAAAGGAAGCATGGCAATCAGAACGATATAACCGACCACCTTCCTGTTCATATATCGATATTTACCTCCAATTTTGCGAATGACGAAGATCCGTTGTCAGGAGATTGTGGCACGATGCTCCAGGAAGGCTGCCGCAAATGTGCGCAGCGCCGCGCAAGATTTGGTGCGGTGAGGGGCGAATGCAGCAAGATCTTCGACGATGGCGGTCGGCAATCCGAAGCGCTGGCTGATCTCGACCGTGCCAGGCGGCGTGAACCGGCAGGAGAAGGCCCCGATGGCGAGGCCAGCCGAAACGGGCGGCCGTCACCACAGACGATCCGCCACGGAGGGGCACTTCGGTCCAAGAAATGCCTCAGCGTCGAGCGCGGGGGGTCGCGATGTCCCGCATGCCGCAGGTAGGGGCGAGCGCGGCAAGACGGACCGCCGGTATCCGCGCATCGCCTTGTTCAGCGGCTGCCCGGTCCGGTGACCGGGCCAATTTACAGGGTGAATTTATTGTTCCATCCAGTATGAAATCACTCGAATGCTGTTCGGGTTCTTCCAATGTATGGTCAACCTGAAATCGGGTAACTCCCAGGCGTGGATGCCGTAACGACCAACGCTCGTTGGCGCTCCCAATTTTGCCGCCGCGTCGGCCTCCGTGTCAGAAAAGGTCAAGCCCTTCCACATCGGACCCTTGTAGCTCTCATAGCCGCCTTCATTCCCCCAGAAGGCACACGATGTCAGCAGGAACGGGCCTTTGCCGTCGTCTTGATATTCATGGTCGAACACCACGCCGGTATGCTTGAAATTGAGGTGAATGCCCAACTTCAGTACCGAAATGTCATAGCTGTCCAATCCTTTATCCAATGCGACAGCGTCGCCCCAAGCAATACCGAAAGGCTCCACGATGGCGCTGCCAGCCTTGCTGTCGAATGGTTGCTTAAGCGCTGCAACAAAATCCTGGGGGAGGGGGTGGTCCATCTGTTTTCTCATCCGATCTGTTAACGCTCAAAGCAGCAATGTGGAGTCTCGGCGAGGCAGCCAAAAGCACAGAATTTCCGGTACGAACTCCCCAAAAACTCGTTCTTTTCGTTGTAGTGTGTCCACCGGACTTCCTGCGGTCAGCCTGCTGAATATGCGTCGGTAGTCAAAAGCACTGCCTCGGGCGAGCAGATATATGAATATTCCGCAACCCTGAATATGTTGCTGGCGGCGTGTCGGCAAGAAACAGCGGAAATGGGCGTCTCGCCCGCGTCGCGGGCGACCGCGCTCTACGTCGCTAGACGCCCGAAGGGCGTCAACCTCCGCCGGGCCGCCCCTGGCGTCCCGGCCGTTCCGGTCACGATCGCATGACGCTCTCCGGGGCTTCGCCCCGGTCGTTGCCCGTCGCGCGTGCCGCGCGACGGCGCTTTTAGTTTGCATCCCCTTGGGCGCGGAGGGTGGTCGGCGCGCCCTGATAGGCCCGCCGCGCCGGGCGGCAAGCCTGCCCCTTCGACTGCGCTCAGGGTCTGGCTGCTCCATTGCATTGCGCCCCTTCGGGTGCCGCCCGTCGCTTGATGCGGGCCTTTCCGGTCGCTCCTGCCGCCCACCCCCCACGCCCGGCGGGGTTGCGGTGGTTTTGGGCCAGTGAAGGAGGCTAGCTATGGGCATTTCCGGCAAGCGTCGCGCGCGCCGAGAGGTCGGCGAGAATGGGGCACAGCCCCGCGTCAATCTTTATGACGAGGTGACGCAGAAGATCATCGGCGAGCTTGAGCAAGGGCGCTTCCCTTGGGTGCAGCCTTGGGATTCGCGTGTTGCGGGCAGTCCCGGCCTGCCGCGCAACGCGCTCACCGGGCGAAACTACTCCGGCGTGAATGTGCTCTTGCTGTGGAGCGCGGCCATCGACGGCGGCCATGCCTCGCAAAGCTGGCTAACATTTAGACAGGCGCTCGAAGCGGGCGGCAATGTCCGCAAGGGCGAGCGCGGGATCACCGTCGTCTATGCCGACCGCTTCATTCCCGAAGCCGAGAAGACACGCGCCATCGCGAGCGGCGAAGACGCCAAGGCGGTCCCGTTCCTGAAACGATTCACGGTGTTCAACGTCGCGCAATGCGAAGGCTTGCGCGAAGGGCTGGCGAGCGATTCCGCGCCGCTCCCCGAACGCGAGATCATCCCCCAAGCAGAGGCGCTGATAAAAGCGACCGGCGCGGATATCCGCATCGGCGGTAGCAAGGCATTCTATGCTCCCGGTCCCGATTATATTCAGGTGCCGCCGCAACCCGCGTTCCGCGACCAGATCAATTATTACCGAACCGTCTTTCACGAATTGTCGCACCATTCGGGGGCAAGGCACCGGCTGAACCGCGACCTGTCGGGCCGCTTCGGATCGAAGCCTTACGCGAGGGAAGAACTCTGCGCCGAAATTTCCGCCGCCTTCATCTGTGCGGCGCTCGGCATCGTCCCGACCGTGCGCCATGCCGATTATGTCGGATCGTGGCTCGAGGTTGTGAAAGAGGACAACCGCGCGATCTTCCGCGCCGCCAGCCATGCCAGCAAGGCGGCGGACTATATCCTCGCCTTCGGCGAGGCCGAAACCGGGAGGATCGCAGCATGATCCTCCTGACCCCCGAACTACGTGCAGCGTTGCGCGCGAACGCTATCGCCCACCACGCCGCGCAGCGCGATGGCAGGCGCGAACCAGACCCGTTGCCGGTTTTGAAGCTGTTCAATCCCATGGGTGCAGCGACATGGCTGGCGAGCGAACTGGACGCGGATGGCTCGACCCTGTTCGGATTGGCCGACCTTGGTTTCGGGTGCCCGGAACTCGGCTATTTCGATTTGCGGGAGATCGAGGCCATCCGCCTGCCCGGTGGGCTCGGCATCGAGCGCGACCTGCATTTCGTGGCCCGCTTTCCGCTGTCGGCCTATGCCGAAGCTGCACGCATCGCGGGCCGCATCACCGAAGCCGAAGCCCTGTTGGCGACCGTCGCGCGCGCTCGCGCGCTTCGCACACCCCGAAATTCCGATCCAGAGATTCCGCCCGCATCGGACGGATGAGCCGCGCCGCTCTTTCGGCGCATGTCCCGGCCCGTCCGCACGATCTTGGCAGACACGCGGACGGGCCGGTCCACCCCAAGCAGGAGTGAACCACCATGAAACTCGCAAATATCGACGCTGGCAAGCTGTTCGTCAGCAAGACCAATATGCGCCACGCGGAGAAGAACACGGACGTATCCGACATTCTCCCGTCCATCCGCGAACGCGGCGTGATCGTGCCGCTTGTCGTCCGTCCCGGCGAGCTTGAGGGCAGGCCCGGCATGTTCGGCATCGTCGCCGGACGCCGCCGCGACCATGCCAATACCGTCGCCCTGTCCGAAGGGATCGACCACGGCCCCTTGCCGTGCGCGATTCTGGAAGAAGGCGACGATGCCGCCGCGCTGGAAGCCTCGCTCATCGAGAATATCCAGCGCTTGGACCCCGATGAGGTGTCGCAATGGGAAACGCTGACTCGGCTCATTCAGAAGGAAGGGCGCACGGTCGAGCAGATCGGCCAGACCTTCGGCTTGACCGAACTCCACGTTCGCCGCGTCCTCGCGCTCGGCAATTTGTTGCCGCGTATGCGTAACCTCTACCGCAAGGGCGAGATCAATACGGCGACCATCCGCCATCTGACCCTTGCCAGCAAGGCGCAGCAAAAGGACTGGCTGGCGCTGCTGGACGACCCCGAGCAGCGCGCCCCGACCGGCGAACGGCTCAAGGCATGGCTGTTCGGAGGTGAGTCCATTTCGGTCAAGGCGGCGATCTTCGCGCTTGGTGACTATGGCGGCAAGATCGTCGGCGACCTGTTCGAGCAGGACGGGTTCTTCGCAGACGCGGAACAATTCTGGACCGCGCAGAACGAGGCCATCGCCGCCAAGCGGGACGCCTATCTCGCGGACGGATGGGCCGATGTGGAGATCATGGAACCCGGCAGTTATTTCTACGGCTACGAGCATGAAAAGACCCCGAAGGCCAAGGGCGGCAAGGTCTATATTTCCGTCCGCCACAATGGCGAGGTGGAAGTGCATGAGGGCTGGCTGTCGGGCAAGGACGCCCGCAAGGCGCGGGCAGCGGAAGCGAAGGCAGGCACCACCGAGGCCGACCGGCTGGCGGCGCGGGACGCCCGCCCCGAAACCACCGGCCCCTTGCAAACCTATATCGACATGCACCGCCACTCCGCGGCGCGCGCCGTGCTGGCCGATCACCCGTCCGTCGCGCTGCGTCTGATGGTGGCCCATGTCATCACCGGCTCGCCGCTGTGGACCGTCAAGGTCGAGAAGCCCCATTGCCGTAACGAGGCCATCGTGGAGAGCGTCGAGACGAGCACGGCGGAAGCCCGCTTCGACGAAAAGCGCCGCGCGGTTCTGGCGCTTCTCGACTTCTCGGCGGAAGAACCGACCGTGGCGGGCGGCAACGGCAAGAGCGAGGGAACCGCAGCGATATTCGCGCGGCTTCTCGCCCTGTCCGATGCCGATGTGTTGGCAATCATCGCCATCGTCATGGGCGAGACCATGGAAGCGGGTAGTGCCGTGGTTGAGGCCGTGGGCGGCTATCTCAAGGTCGACATGGCGGACCTCTGGACTCCCGACGATGCTTTCTTTGGTCTTATCCGCGACCGTCAGGTTGTGAGTGCCATGTTGCGCGAGGTGGCGGGCAAGAAGGTGGCAGACGGCAATATCGCGGAGAAGGTCAAGACGCAGAAGGGCATCATCCGCGACTGCCTTGCAGGCGAAAATCAGCGCCCGAAGGTTGATGGTTGGGTGCCGAAATGGCTACGTTTCCCCGCCGCCAGTTATACCGCGCGGCCCTTCGTCACCCTCACCCGGTGGAAGATGGTCGAGCGGGATTTCAAGACGCTGCCCGCGCCGCTTGCCGTGGAGATCAAACAGCCCGATCCCTATGCTATCGCGGCATGATAGGGAAGAGAAGGGGCGGCCATGCCGTCCCTTCATCCATCCGCTGGCCCGAAATATCGTGGCCGCCCGCGCCCTGGACAGGACGCGGGCGGCTTTGTTTTTCGTCATCGGCTTGCGCGGTCCTGCGCGCAGCGAATCCGCTATCATCTTTCCTGCTAGGGCAGCGGCTAGCGATCATCGTCGCTGCCCGTGCTGTGCCTCGCTATGCGAATCGGGCATATTCCCCTTTCCTGATCGACACTTTGCCGGAGGTTCGACGATGGCCGAACGAGACAATATGATCGCGGCCTGGCTCGCCGCCATAGAGCGGTTCCGCGAAGCGCGCCGTGCCTTGGACGAATGGAAGGCGAATAATCCCTATCCGGGCACGGATTTGAAGTCGGAGGATTTCGACGACGCCAATGCTCAGGTGACGCGATGGGAAAAGGGAGCCGATGCTTTCGGCGTGCCCTATCAGGAAGCAGTCGAAGCGCTTCACGCGTTGCCTGCACCCAATCTCGACGCGGTGATCGTCAAGGTGCAACTGGCAGGTGAAGACGTGCGCGGCCAAGACATCGAAGATCGCCTCAGCCCAATCCTCCAGACCATCGAACAGGATCTTCGTCGTCTCGTGGTCGAGCTGGAAGCGCCGGCCCCTGTAATCGAATAGGCACCGTCGCCGAGATTTTCTGGTCTCCCGGCGACGATACCGATCGCCGCCGGGAGTGTTCAGCCGCCCGCATCGGGAAGGCCGGGAGCGCCTGTAGGAAGGTTCGCGCGATCCTGCACCTCTTCCACGACGGATGGCGGACTATGCACGCCGGATGGCGCTGACGGTTACGGACGCCCCTGTTTCGCCTGCTGTTGCGGAACTGCACTGCAATCCGGAGCACCGACTACATCGCGGTATGACGATTGACTGGAAGGGACGGCCACACCATCCTGTCATCCTGTCATCCTGTCTTTGCCGCTCGCGCTGTCTTCGGGCAGGAACAGCGCGCCGCTCGTTCGAGTTCATGACCCGCCGGTCCTTGGCGTCGCCGCTTAAATCGGCGCGGCCACCCTCGAAATCGGCCAGCGCGTCGGTGTCGAGGGCAGCGAGACGGGCGACATGATCGCTTGGGGCTTGCATCAGTGCCCGCGTGGCGCGGGCCAATGATTCGGTCATCGGCAAGCTGCATCTCCCTTGGCTGTCAGGGGCGGATATCACGATAGCGTGGATGGCGCTGGGATCGACTCCCATCGCTTCCGCATCGCCGGTCCGGGCTGGACTTGTCCCGAGAGGGGCGGCGGGAAAACGCGCTTTCGCCGCGCGCCGGAGGACCGAACCCGGCCGCTGGCGGTGGACCTATGGGCGGCCCTGATCGTCCGCAACCGGGCTTGCCACGGCTATTTTCCCCGCCGCGTGAACGCGGCTCCTCGCGGCCGCTTCGCTCCAAAATAGCCGCGCATCCCGGTCCTTCGCTTCGCTCCGGCCCTTCGGGTGCGGCCGTTCCGGTCGGCCCATGACGGTCCCGCATCGCCGGGGATCGGCCTCGGCGAGCAACGGAAAGGAAATCCCATGTCCACTCTTGGTATCGTTTCGCGCAACCCGGAAACCAACGAAATGCGCGGCAGCATCGGCCTTCTCGGTCGCCGTAATCCGCTCGGCATCGAGATCGTGCCCAACCCCGAAAAGCGGGCGGAAAAGCAGCCCGACTTCCGTATCTGGAGCGGCCCGAACGACATCGGCGGCGGCTGGATCAAGAAGAACCGCGAAACCGGCAGGCCCTATATCTCGCTCCGCATCTTCCATCCGCAGATCGCGCCGTGGCCGATCTTCGCCAATCTCGGCCGCGCCGCCGGGCAGGACGACGACGATGTGCTGGCGCTGATCGTCAACGAAGCCGCCTGAACGGGCACCGCCTGGCCCCCGCGCCGAACCCGGCGCGGGGGCTTTGGCATCAGCGGTCTCATGGGTCGAAAAACGAGTGCCGCACCTTCGACCGTCCCGCGCGGCGATTGTGTCCCGCAATGTCCCGTCTGGTCGCTGAGGGTCCCCCGCCGTCCGCGCATCAGGAGGATTATGCACATGGACGACGAAAATATCCGTGCCAGCAAGGCGCGGAAAGGAAGCCCGTTCCTGACCGCCAAGCAGGCCGCCTATTTCCTCGGCCTACAGGTCAAGACGCTCACCAACATGCGCTGGAAAGGCAAGGGTCCGCCCTATCGGCGGCACGGCGGACAGGTCCGCTACCATATCGACGAGCTTGAACAATGGTCGCGCGAAAACGGGCGAAAGGGGAAGCGCAATGGCTAAGCGCCCGTCCTTCCCGCTGCTCGACTGGCCGCCGCCGCTGGCGCGTGCCGTCCGCCGCCATCGCCGTCCCGTCCTGATCGCGGGCGGCATCGGCCTCGCTTTGCTCGGCCTTGCCGCCGCGCTCGGTTTCATGGGGCCGCCCGCGCCGCGCGTCGTCTGGAACGCCTCGGCCAGCGCGCCCATCGGCTTGTGGCGCATCCATCCCGGAGCGCGCATCCGCACCGGCGACATGGTGCTGGCGCGCACGCCGGAGCATGTCCGCCAGCTCGCTGCGACACGTCATTATCTCCCCGCCAACGTGCCTTTGTTGAAGCGTGTCGCGGCCCGCGACGGTGACGAGGTTTGCGCGCTGGGGCAGGAGATTTTCGTCAACGGCCGCTGGATCGGCGAGCGCCATATTGCCGACCGGCAAGGCCGTCCGCTGCCGTGGTGGAGCGGCTGTGAACTGTTGCGCGGCGGGCGGCTATTCCTCCTGATGGACATGCCGGAGTCGTTTGACGGTCGCTATTTCGGGCCGGTCGATGAGACGGCTGTGATCGGCAAGGCGACGCCATTATGGCTGCGCTGACCCGCATCACTGCGCCGCTGCTGGCGGTATCGCTGGCGCTCGCTTTGCCCTTGGCCGTAACCGCCAGCGATGCACCGCAGGCATCACGGCCCGCATTCAGAGCATTGCCCGCCGTTGAACGTTGGCGGCCCTATATCGCCGAAGCCTCCCAGCGTTTTGGGATTCCGCAAGCATGGATCGCCGCTGTCATGCAGGCCGAAAGTGCGGGGCTGACGCATCTGAATGGCCGCCCGATCACAAGCCATGCGGGCGCGATGGGCTTGATGCAGGTGATGCCCGGAACATGGGCAGCGATGCGCCGCCAGCATGGCTTAGGGCCGAATCCGCACCATCCGCGCGACAATATCATGGCGGGAACGGCCTATCTGCGCGCCATGTATGACCGTTTCGGATACCCCGGATTGTTCGCCGCCTATAACGCCGGACCCGGCCGCTATACCGAGCATCTGCGCACTGGCAGGCGGCTTCCCGTAGAGACGCGCGGCTACATCGCGCAGCTTGCTAGGGCGCCCGCAACGCCGTCCATGCCGCCCGCGACGCTGTCAGGAAGGTGCCTGTTCTTCGCGCTTGACAGTGCGGCAAATGCATCCAGGGATGCGCAATTCGCCCTGGATGGACGGCCAACCGGTAATGCGGAAAGCGCGGATAGCGATGCACGACACGCCCCTGACCAACCGACGTCGGGCGGCCTGTTCGCCCCCTTGACCATCCCGTCTGGTGGCGAGCGATGAAGGGCGTCGTGTGGGTGGGGAGGGGAATATCCGCTCAACATTGCCCAGTATCCGGCATGGATCGGGCCGCCTCAAGGACGACGCCGGACACGATTTTTTTCGGCAATCAAACCGCAGTTCTTCTCCCGCCAATGTCGCGCGGTGCCGAAAATAATCGCGCCCGGCATCGCCGCTGGCGCGGCCGCTTCGCGGTCCTTGACCCGGCCCGCTCCATGCCGGGCGCAGCCTCCTGTCTTTCACGAGCAGGAGGAAATCATGGCTCTCGAACAGCATATCGAAGAACTGCGCGCCGAACTTCGGAGCATCAACGACGCAGACGAAATCCGGCAGATCGAGGCCGAGTTGACGGCGGCGCTGGCCGCACTGGCGAAGCTGGACGCGGCAGGGCAGGGGCGGCCGAACTGACAGGCCGCATGAAAGGCAGGAGCGGCGCAGACAGCGTGTCGCTCCTGCCTTCGAGCCGTGTGGCGAATTTGCGAGATTTCGAGCTGTTTCAATGGGATAGGTCGCGAAGTGCAAGATTAAAGCTCGATCCCGCAGGCGGGATCAAGTCATTGTCTGCACATCATTATTTCACGAGACAGGTTAGGCCCGCCGGGAGACAGGGTGGCGTCAAGTCCTTGATACTATTGGCTCGCCCGCGAGACTCGTTGATCTGCCGACAGTCTTCGGATCAGCATCGCCGTTCCGTCCCTTGTTCCCGGTCAGGCGAGGCATCCCAATGAGCGATGATGACGATTTCACGCCCCACCTGGGCAAGCCGCGCGCGGGCGGAAGCCGAAAGACCCGCACCTATCTTCAGCGCGTGCTTCAGGCACGCACGCTGGCTGGCGGAGCGCGGCGGCTGGGCCGGTCCTTCAACGGAACCCGGATCGCGCGCGGCACGGTCGCAGGACGGCAGCTTGCCAGCCGTGATCGCTTCGCCAGCTTTCGTCAGCGCCGCGTCATGGTCAAATACCGGATTGCGAAGTTCAACAAGGCGAACAGCATGGGCGCGGCTCGCGCGCATCTGCGCTATATCCAGCGCGACGGCGTGACCCGCGAGGGCGAGCCGGGACGGCTCTACTCGGCCGAACATGACAGGGCCGACGGCAAGGCGTTCCTCGAACAATGCGAGGGCGACCGCCACCAGTTCCGCTTCATCGTCTCACCGGAGGACGGTCAGCACTATAACGACCTCCGATCGCTGACCCGCCGCCTGATGACGCAGATGGAAGAGGATTTGGGGACGAAGCTCGACTGGGTGGCGGTCGATCATTTCAACACCGGCCACCCGCATACCCATATTGTCGTGCGCGGGAAGGACGAGCGCGGGCAAGATCTGGTTATAGGCGGCGAGTATCTGACCAGCGGTATTCGCGAGCGCGCGGCCGAACTGGTGTCATTGGACCTGGGGCCGCGCACGGATATCGAGATCGAGGACCGGCTACAGGGCGAGATCGAGCAGGAGCGCCTGACCAGCATCGACCGCCGCTTGCTGCGCGACATAGATAGCGGCCGGATCGTGGACGCCGCCGACCGCGATCCCTTCTATCAATCCTTGCGCGCGGGCCGCCTGCAGAAGCTCGGGCATCTTGGCTTGGCCGACGAGATCGAGCCGGGCCGCTGGCGCCTGGCCGAAGGCATGGACGACACCTTGAAGCGGATGGGGGAGCGCGGCGACATCATCCGCACCATGCAGCGCGCTTTCACCGAACATGGGCTGGAGCGCGCCGCGAACGACTATGCCATTGCCGATCCCGCCAGCATGACGCCTATCGTCGGGCGCGTCGTGGAGCGCGGCCTGTCCGATGAATATAACGACTGCCATTATCTCATTGTCGATGGCACGGACGGGCGCAGCCATTACATCGACATAGGCAAGGGCGAGGCGACGGATTTTGTCCCAACCGGCGCGGTGGTACGGGTCGCGGCCAAGCCGATCGAGGCCCGTGCCGTCGATCGCACCGTTGCCGAGATCGCCGCCGCCAATGGCGGGCGCTATTCGATCGACATTCACTTGGCGCACGATCCCACCGCGCGGGAAGCCTTTGCCGAAACCCATGTCCGGCGATTGGAGGCGATGAGGAAGGCCATGAGCAGCGTCGAGCGCGAGCCGGACGGGACTTGGATCATCGCCCCCGATCATGTGGAGAAGGCGGCCGCATATGAGGCGCAGCGCGCGAAAGCCGCACCGGTTCTGGTCGATACGCTGTCCGCGCTTCCCCTGGACCGGCAGGCCGGGAGCGATGGCGCGACTTGGCTGGACCGGGAGTTGATTACCGACCGGCCAGAGCCGTTGCGCGATGCCGGGTTCGGGAAGGATACCCGCGCCGCGCTCGCCCAGCGGCGGCAATGGCTGATGGCCGAAGGGCTGGCACAGGAGAAACGGGGGCGCATCGTTTATCGCGCGAACCTGCTGGCCGTGCTGCGACGGCGCGAGATGAACCGCATCGCCGGGCAGCTATCGGACGAGCTGGGGCTATCCTATGCCGAAGCCAGGCCGGGCGAGCGGATCGAGGGCATCTATCGCCGCCCTATCGAACTGGCGTCGGGCCGTTATGCGCTGATCGAAAAGAGCCGGGAGTTCACGCTCGTGCCCTGGCGGCCGGTGCTGGACCGGCATCTTGAGAAGCAGGTGTCCGGCATCATGCGCGGCGATAGCATCAACTGGACCATCGGCCGCCAGCGCGGGCCGTCGATTTCGTGACTCGACAAGTGGTAACGTATATGTTACTTACGCAGCAGTAGAAATGAGAGTGCATGAATATATCCGGGAGGATGGATCATGTCCGTTCCGGGCGTGGTTCGACGGTCTCGATGCCCAGGCATCCGCCAAGGTGGCTACTGCAACGTTGCGCCTGGAACTCGGCAATATGTCGAACGTCAAATGGATCGGCGGCGGCTTTGGCGAATATCGTATCGATTGGGGGCCGGGCTATCGCCTCTATCTGGCGCAGGACGGCGACACGCTCATCATACTGCTCGCAGGCGGAACCAAGCGGCGGCAGCAGGCCGATATCGAACGGGCGAAAGGGTTGCTGGCGGAATACAAGGCTCGAAAGGCTGGAATGCCCAAGGGCGGAAAGTGAGGCTAAGATGTTGACTCGTGATTTCAAGGAGACGGTCAAGGATCGCGCCATGCGTGATCCCGCTTTCGCTAAGGCGCTTCTGGATGAGGCCGCGACGCTGTTTCTGAATGGCGAGCCGCATACGGCACGGCTCGTTTTACGCGATCTGGTGAACGCTTCGGTCGGTTTCGAAGCGCTGGCGATCAAGACCAATCGGCCCAGCAAGAGCCTTCATCGCATGTTGTCGGAGAAAGGCAATCCGAGCATGGACAATATCGCCGCGATCTTTGGAGCGGTTCGCAAGCAATTGGGTGTGGAAATTCAGGCGCACGCTGTCGAAGCAGCGTGACTGCGACGAGACCGTTGGAATGACTGGTCTGTTATTACGGAAATAGAGAGTTAAAGCCTGCCGCAGCAAGGCTGAAAAGGGAGTGGCTAATTTGGTTTTTGATTTTTCGAAACTGGGAAGCGCAAAATCGAAGCAGGCTCCCACGGACCCTATCAAAATCTTCGAATCGCTTCCCAGTTTGAAAGGAACGCCCAACGATCTGTGGCGCGGCCAGGATCGGGCGCTTTCCGGCTGGAACGATGTCCGCGCCAAAAATGATGTCCTGATCTCGCTGAACACCGGCGCGGGCAAAACGATCGTGGGCCTGCTGGTCGCCCAAAGCTTGGTGAACGAAGGAGTCGACAACGTAATCTATGTTTGCTCGACCATCGACCTTGTAAACCAGACCTCCAACGAAGCCGAGCGCATCGGTATCGATCACACGACACGCGTTTATAGCTCCTATTCGAACGAACTCTTCGAAACCGGAAAAGCGTTCTGTATCACTACCTATTCGGCGCTTTTCAACGGCCATAGCTCGATCAGAAGGCGTTATTTTCCGGGCGCGATCATTTTCGATGACGCCCATGTCGCTGAATCGACCCTGCGCAGCGCGTTCACGATCAGGATCGATATCCGCGACCAGGAAGACCTGTTTGGCGAGATAGCGGACCTATTCGAACCCCACTTCAAGGAACTGGGCATACGCTCACGCTTTCGGGACAGCCTGAGCCTCGGACACCATTCGACCGCATTCGTTGCTCCCGGCGGCCTATATGAGCGAAGCGAACGACTCCGGGAGATATTCAACCGGCACAAGCTTGGCGAACATGCCGATCTGAAATACCCCTTCGCATGGCTGGAGGATAATCTCGACGCCTGCGCTGCATTGTTCACGCGCGGCGTTTTTGAAATCGGCCCTCCGTTTCTGCCGTCTCTCGCTCTGGATATTTTCGAGCAACCGCTCCGCCGCGTGTATCTTTCCGCAACACTACAAAGCCAGACCGAGTTCGTTCGCGCGTTCGGGCGCTTACCCAAAGCCACGGTCATGCCCTCAAATGATGCGGGCAATGGCGAGCGGCTGATTATCAACGGCCGTCGTGTCAAAAAGGGGCTGGGGCCTGATTTTGTCAGCAAGCTTGTCGATACGCGTAAGGTCGTGATCGCGATTCCGGATTACGGCGCCGTGACCAAATGGGAAGATGTCGCCAAACCGCCGGAAACGGAGAATTTTTCCAAGGAGCTTGCTGAGTTTAGGAAGGTGAAGCAGGGTGCCTTCGCCTTGGTGTCTCGCGTGGACGGGATCGACCTCCCGCATGAAATATGCCGGATCATGGTCGTTGACGGTCTCCCGTCTGGCATGTCTCTGGTCGAGCGATTCCAGTGGGAATATCTCCGCATGAAAAATGTCCACGCGGTGCGCGTGGCGAACCGGCTCGCCCAGCTTTTCGGACGGATCAACCGGGGCCGGAATGACTATGGCGCTTTTCTGCTGGAGGGGGAGGATATCAACAAGTGGCTGGACAATGATAGAAACCTGTCGCTGCTTCCGCCGCTGCTTCAGAAACAAGTCCATGTCGGAAGGGAAGTGCATGATTCTGGCCAGCTCGAAAGTCAGAAGGATGTCATCGCCTTGGTCGATTCCGTTCTTGGCCGTGATAAGGGGTGGTTGGATTATTACGAGCGCGAGGTGAAGCTCGGCGAGTTGGACAAGGATCAGCTAGCACGGGCCGAGGCCGCCGAGCCGTTTCTCGTTGAAGCAGCCTTGTCCGAAGCGCGCTACGCGGCTGCGATGTGGGGCGGAGATCCAGCCACGGCCCGGCGCGAGTTGGAAAAGACGGTCGATCAAACTGCCACGCATGATACGCCATTGGGGGGATGGCATGCCCTGTGGCTGGGCGCCGCCTACGAGCGCGAAGGCGATCGGGATGCGGCGCTGCGAGAATATGCGATCGCGATGAAGCGTCTCGGCCGGTCGATGACGCTTCCCAGGGCGACCGTGCAGACCGTCAAAAATGACGGGCAGGAACTCAATGAATTCGGCAAGTCGATATGGGATTTGCTCAGCCATGCCGCGGGGGCGAAATACGAAAAGGAACTCGCGAAGTTCACCAAGCCTCTCGCCCTCATTGATAGCGGCACGCCCAATCAGGCCGAAGCCGGCATGCGAGCGCTGGGCGAATTGCTCGGCTTCACCTCGACACGACCGGACAATGATGAAGGCATCGGACCAGACGTTCTTTGGCGGGATGAGAAGAACGCACATATGCTGGCGTTCGAACTGAAGACCGACAAGGACGAGCCGGGTGCCTATTCGAAAGATGATATCGGTCAGGGCCACAACCACATCGAATGGTTGGAAAAAAACTATTCCGATTTCGATCTTCTCGGTCTGCTGTTCGTGGGACCAGATGGGGCCGCAAGTAACAAGTCTTCACCATCAGAAGAGATGGGACTGTGCTGCACCCCCAGCGCAGTGACGCTGCGTGACGCCGTTCTCGCCCTCGCCGAAGACATGCGCAAGAAGACCCCCATGGAGCGTTTCATTGCCATAAAGACAGAGACGGACCGGCCCTTTTGGAGCCTGGAGAAGATATACGAACGCTTGTATGACAAGCAGTTCTAGTCGTTAACTTAGGACGCATCCGCCTCTGAGAGGCGGATGCGCTACTTCTTGTATCTAACCGACTGTTATCGATTAGTGCCGACATTATGAACGACGTCGTCTACGCCTCCTGCCTTGGCGCAATCTCACCAGCCTGCTAGTCACATTTCCGCGCTGCGAGGGCAGCGCCGGGCTTCACAACCCGACGGAACGAAACCGCTCTCGGAAACCCCGGTTTCCGGGGTGTCGCCGTGCATGTCCAGGCCGTTAGGTTAAAGACGGCGGCGCATGTCGTTTCGTCATGTTGTGAAGCCCCGGCGGCTCCCGCGTCCAGTGCGCGGGAGTTCGGTGCTTTCACATCGTGTCTTCCGATTGACCCAGTTTGGTTGCAATTGTCTGATCGGGGACCTGCCATGGACGAACCGCGCGATTTTCTGGACGAGATTTACGACCCCGCCGCTATCATGGCGCGCATCGGGCACCTACCGGTGCAGGCGCAGCAAGAAATCGAGCAGATTAGCCGCATTGTTCGCGGGGCCTTCGGCTATGGCGAAGGAGTGATGCCGGAACAGGGCCGGATCGTGCGCATCACGCTGACCGGTCCGTGCGGCGACCGTCAAGCGAAAGGCAGCGCGATCAAGGGCTATGATTTTCAGATCACTGTCAATCTGCCCGAATGCGCTGATGACGTACATTGGCGCTTCGCGCGCCGGCTGGTCGCTTCCGAGATCGACACCCACCTCGTGAATCTAACAATAGATGCAACCGGCGAATCGATCGGGATCATTCTCTACGATGCCGGGACGGACTTCCCGCTCAACGCGCGGGAATTGTCTCTCCGCCCGTAATGCCGGTTCCTCCCGGTGAGGACCGGCAGGGACATTCGAGGATGTTTCAGGACGATCAGGGGTATCACTCTCGTTCCCTAACCTGACGCAGCCTTGGCTTCGTTCGCGCCGCCTGTCGCGGCCCGCGAGTCGGAGCCAGCATCATGACCCCCACCAAACTGCTTGTCGGGCAGATATTCATCGTTTTCGCCATCGTCATCCTCGGCGTATGGGCGGCAACCCAATGGGCCGCGTCGATGCTGGGCTATCAGGCCCAACTTGGCTTGCCCTGGATCATCGTCCTCGACATTCCGGTCTACCGGCCCTGGGACCTGTTCCGCTGGTGGTATCATTTCGAGGCTTATGCCCCGGAGGTGTTCGACAAGGCCGGAGCACTCGCTGGAGCCAGCGGTTTTCTTGGATGTGCTTCAGCCATTGGCGGATCGCTGTGGCGGGCAAGGCAGAACCGCAATGTCACCACCTATGGTTCCTCGCGGTGGGCATCGCGTGGCGAGATCGCGAAGGCGGGTCTGTTCCATGACGCGGGTGTCTTTCTCGGTCGCCATCGCGGCGATTATCTGCGCCATGACGGGCCGGAGCATGTCATGGCCTTCGCGCCGACCCGTTCGGGCAAGGGTGTCGGACTTGTCGTGCCAACGCTGCTGTCATGGACCGGCAGCGCCGTGGTTCACGACATCAAGGGCGAGAACTGGACGCTGACGGCAGGGTGGCGTTCGCGCTTTTCGCATTGCCTGCTGTTCAATCCGACCGATCCGCGTTCGGCGCGCTACAATCCGCTGCTCGAAGTCCGCAAAGGCCCGGACGAGGTTCGCGACGTCCAGAATATCGCGGACATATTGGTGGACCCCGAAGGCGCGCTGGAGCGTCGTTCGCACTGGGAGAAAACCTCTCACAGCCTGCTCGTCGGCGCGATCCTCCACGTTCTCTATGCGGAGGAAGAAAAGACGCTGGCCCGCGTCGCCACCTTCCTGTCCGATCCCCAGCGGTCGTTCGCCCACACGCTGCGGCGGATGATGGCGACCAACCATCTCGGCACCAAAGAGCATCCGCAGGTCCATCCCGTCGTCGCCAGCGCGGCGCGCGAAGTGCTGAACAAGTCGGAGAACGAACGCAGCGGCGTCCTCAGCACCGCCATGTCGTTCCTCGGCCTCTATCGCGATCCCACCGTGGCGCAGACCACGGCGGCCTGCGACTGGCGCATCACCGATCTTGTCGATGGGCCGGTGCCGGTATCGCTCTATCTGGTCATTCCGCCATCGGACATTTCGCGCACCAAGCCGCTTGTGCGCCTGGTGTTGAACCAGATCGGCCGCCGCCTGACCGAACGGCTGGAAGGCGATCCGAAGAAGAGCCGCAAGCATCAACTGCTGATGATGCTGGACGAGTTCCCGGCGCTTGGCCGCCTCGACTTCTTCGAGACGGCGCTCGCCTTCATGGCCGGCTACGGCATCCGCGCTTACCTGATAGCCCAATCGCTCAACCAGATCAGCAAAGCCTATGGAGAGAACAACGCCATCCTGGACAATTGTCATGTCAGGATCGCGTTTTCGTCGAACGACGAGCGAACCGCGAAGCGGATCAGCGACGCACTTGGCACCGCCACCGAATTGCGCGCGCAGCGTAACTATGCGGGGCATCGCCTCGCGCCCTGGCTCAGCCATGTCATGGTATCGCGGCAGGAGACGGCCCGGCCACTGCTGACTCCCGGCGAGGTCATGCAACTCCCGCCCGCCGACGAACTGGTGCTGGTGTCCGGCCTCGCGCCGATCCGGGCGAAGAAACTGCGCTATTTCGAGGATCGCAATTTCACCGCTCGCGTCTTGCCGCCGCCCAGCCTCGATAGCGGCGATGGCGTCTATGTCGATCGTCCCAGACCCCGCCCTGACGATTGGGGCAGCGAAGTGCGCGGCCTGCATGAAGGGCTGGCCGCCGCCGCCGAGGCCGAGGGTGCTGCCTTCGATGAAGAAGCCGAAGGTGGCTTGCAGCAACAGCGCCACCCCGGACTTCCGGAGGAGCAGGCCACAAAGCCGGTCGAGCGCGAGCAGGACGCCGTCCCCGGCGACGACGACGATAGCGATCCTGCCGCCGACCGGCGCGCGATGACCAGCCTGAGCAATGTCGCCCGCGCCGTCGCGATGAATGAAGGCAAGCAGCGCAGCAGCGACATCCTTCCCAGCTTCGGAGGGGACCGGTGATGCGGAACCGCGACAAGGTGCGCTATCAGCTTTTCCTTGAGCCGAAGCTGGCCGATCGGCTGGAAGAAATGGCCGCCAGACCCGGCGTCGCGCGCTCCGACATACTGGTGGCCGCGCTCGACGCCTGGCTGACCCGGCAGGGCAGTCACGAACTGGACGACCGCTTCGGCGGACGGCTGGACCGGATGAGCCTCCAGCTTGGCCGGCTCAGCCGTGATGTTCAGGTGCTTCTGGAAAGCTTCTCGCTCTTCGTCCACCAGCATTATTGCCTCACAGCCCAGCTTCCCGAACCCGACGCCGCCGCGCGCGCCATCGGCCGCGACCGCTTCGACAGGTTCATCGAGCAGATCGGCCTCCAGATGGCGGCAGGCGCCAGGCCGCTCACGCAGGCCAGCGAGGTCCGGCCATGAACGGTTTTGTCAACGCGACCGCGCAAAGCCGTCGCCACGCTATGCTGCGCACGGCGATGGGGCCGCAGATCGCGGCGGCGCTCGCTGATCCCCTCGTCATCGAGATCATGGTGAACCCGGACGGCGCGCTACGGCTGGACCGGCTCGGGCAAGGGCGCGTCGATACCGGCGCACGGCTGGAGGCCGCCGAAGCCGAACGCATCATCCGGCTTGTCGCCAGCCACGTGCGGGCGGAGGTTCATGCCGGTGGGCCCATCGTCAGCGCGGAACTGCCTGAGGGCGGCGAGCGGTTCGAGGGACTGTTACCGCCGGTGTCGGCCGCCCCGTGCTTTTCTATCCGCAAGCCCGCTGCCCGCATCCATCGCCTCATAGACTATGTGGCCGATGGCATCATGCGCGCGGAGGTTGCGTTGGCGCTCTCGGGCGCCGTGGTCGAGCGCAGGAATATCCTCGTCGCGGGCGGCACGTCATCGGGTAAGACCACGCTGGCGAACGCGCTGCTTTCCGAGATGGCGACGCTCGACGAGCGGGTGATTATCATCGAGGACACGCGCGAGCTGCAATGCGCTGCGCCCGATACGGTAGCCCTTCGCACCAGGCCCGGCATCGTCGGCATGACCGATCTTGTCCGCTCCACCCTGCGCTTGCGCCCCGACCGGATCATCGTCGGCGAGGTGCGCGGCCCTGAAGCGCTCGACATGCTCAAAGCGTGGAACACGGGTCACCCCGGCGGCATCGCCACCGTTCACGCCAATAGCGCGCGCTCCGCGCTCTACCGGATCGAACAGCTTGTTTCGGAGGGCGTCGTCACTGTCCCGCGCCGCCTGATCGCGGACGCGATCGACATGGTGGTGTTCATCTCCGGCCGGGGAACCGGCCGCAGGGTCGAGAGCGTGGCCGAGGTCCGCGGTCTCGATAGCGACGGCGATTACGCCGTCACCGACCTCGCCATCCCCCACCGCACTGGAGACTGACATGCATAGCTTTAATCCCCCCGTCTACACACGCCTGCCGCAACGGCTTGCGCTCGTTGCCGCCGCCGCCCTGATCTTTCCCGTCGCTGCGATGGCCTCGGGATCGGGCATGCCCTGGGAAGAACCGCTGCAACAGGTTCTCGAATCCGTTCAGGGTCCGGTCGCCAAGATCGTCGCCGTCATCATCATTATCACCACCGGCCTCGCGCTGGCGTTCGGCGAAACATCGGGCGGCTTCCGCAAGCTGATCCAGATCGTGTTCGGCCTGTCGATCGCGTTCGCGGCCAGTTCCTTCTTCCTCAGCTTCTTCAGCTTTGGCGGCGGAGCGCTGGTCTGATGGCGGGAACCAGTCCCATCGCCGCAGGTGGCCATATCGCCAATGGTCATATTGATGGTTTCGAAGTGCCGCTTCACCGCGCGCTCACCGAACCGATCCTGCTGGGCGGCGCGCCGCGCGGTATCGCGATCCTCAACGGAACGCTGGCGGCGGCGATGGGGCTGGGCCTCCAGCAATGGATCGCCGGGCTGCTGCTCTGGCTCGCCGGGCACAGCCTCGCGGTGTTCGCCGCCAAGCGCGACCCGGATTTTGCGTCCGTGATCGCCCGTCACCTTCGCCAGCGGGGATATCTGACATGCTGAACCTCAAGGAATACCGCAATGCCGCCGACCGGCTGGCCGACCACCTTCCCTGGGCGGCACTGGTCGCTCCCGGTGTGGTGCTGAACAAGGATGGCTCCTTCCAGCGCACCTTCCGCTTTCGCGGACCGGACCTTGAGTCCGCCACCGAAGCCGAACTGATTTCGGTCTGCGCCCGCGCCAACAATGCGCTTCGCAGGCTGGGCAGCGGATGGGCGTTGTTCTTCGATGCTGAACGCATCGAGGCGCTGGGCTATCCCGACAGCGATTTTCCCGATCCCGCATCATGGCTGGTGGACGAGGAACGGCGGGCGCATTTCGACGGGCGGCGCGGCCAGCATTTCGAGAGCCGCTATCATCTGACCATTTGCTATCTGCCGCCCGCCGATCAGGTGAGCCGGGCGGAACGGGCGCTGTTGGAGCGCGAGGTTCCGCAGGAGGGACGCGACTGGCGGCAGGAGCTTCGCGCGTTCATCGCGGAGACCGAGCGGCTATCGGATCTTCTCACCGGCATCATGCCGGAGGTGCGCGCACTGGACGATGCCGAGACGCTGACATTCCTGCACGGCTGCATATCCGCCAAGCGCCATCCGGTCGCGGCGCCGGACACGCCAATCTATCTGGACGGCCTATTGGTCGATACGCCGCTATCGGGCGGCATCGAACCGATGCTGGGCGACAGCCATCTTCGCACGGTGACGGTGATGGGATTTCCGGGCGCGACGCGGCCCGGCATCCTCGACGCGCTCAACCATCAGGACTTCGCCTACCGCTGGACGACGCGCTTTATCGCGCTCGACAAGACGGCTGCCAACAAGACGCTGACGAAGATCAGACGGCAATGGTTCAACAAGCGCAAGTCCATCGCGCAGCTCATGCGCGAGGTGATGATGAACGAGCCGGTTCCGCTAACCGATAGCGACGCCGACAACAAGGTGGCCGACGCCGATCTGGCCTTGCAGGCATTGGGCGGCGATCATGTCGCCTTTGGTTACTATACGGCGACGATCACCGTATCCGACCACGACCGCGCGGCGGTCGACGAGAAGGTCCGCATTGTCGAGCGGATCGTCAATGGCCTGGGGTTCACCTGTATCCGCGAAAGCGTCAATGCCGTGGAGGCTTGGCTGGGAAGCTTGCCGGGCCATGTTTACGCCAATGTCCGCCAGCCTCTCATTCACACCCTGAACCTGGCGCATCTGATGCCGCTGTCGTCGGTGTGGGCCGGACCGGCGCACAACGATCACCTTGCCGGTCCGTCTTTGCTCTATGCCGAGACCAGCGGATCGACACCGTTCCGGCTCAGCACACATGTTGGCGATGTGGGCCATATGCTGATCGTCGGTCCGACCGGCGCGGGCAAGTCCGTCCTACTTGCGCTGCTCGCCTTGCAGTTCCGCCGCTACGAGGGCGCGCAGGTCTATATGTTCGACAAGGGACTGTCCGCGCGCGCCGCCGTGCTGGCGATGGGCGGGGAGCATCATGCGCTAGGCGAGAGCGACGCACTGGCGTTCCAGCCGCTCTGCAACATTGATGATGACGGTGAACGGGCATGGGCCTCCGAGTGGATCGCGGCTCTGCTCGCACATGAGCGCGTCGATGTAACGCCGGAGGTCAAGGAGGCGCTCTGGTCCGCGCTCACCAGCCTGGCCAGCGCTCCGCCGGAGGAACGGACGCTGACCGGGCTATCGGTATTGCTCCAGTCCAATGCGCTCAAATCCGCATTGATGCCCTATACGCTGGAAGGCCCGTTCGGTCGGCTACTGGATGCCGCGGAAAACAGCCTCGCATTATCGGACGTGCAATGCTTCGAGACCGAAGCCCTGATGAACACCGCCGGCGTCGTGCTGCCGGTCCTGACCTATCTGTTCCACCGACTTAAGGAACGGTTCGACGGGCGGCCGACCTTACTCGTGCTGGACGAAGCCTGGGTGTTCCTCGACAACCCGCTGTTCGCCGCCCGCATCCGCGAATGGCTGAAAGTTCTCCGCAAGAAGAATGTCAGCGTGGTGTTCGCCACGCAATCACTGGCCGACATTGCCGACAGCAGCATAGCGCCCGCGATCCTTGAATCCTGTCCGCAGCGGATATTCCTCGCCAATGACCGGGCGATCGAACCGCAGGCCCGCACCGCCTATGAGCGGTTCGGCCTCAATTACGCCCAAATCGAGCTGATCGCCCGCGCGACGCCGAAGCGGCATTATTATCTCCAATCGCGGCGCGGCAACCGCCTGTTCGAGCTGGCGCTTGGCCCGGTCGCACTGGCGCTAAGCGGCGCGTCCGATCCCGAAACCCAAAGCCTGATCGACGGCCTGCTTGCCGAACATCCATCGGAGCCGTTCGCCGCCGCCTTCCTTCGTGCGCGGGGTCTCGGTTGGGCCGCAGACCTGCTCGCCGGTTTTCCCGGCGCGGGCGCGGCTGCCCCCAATCCTTCCACCACCCAGCAGGAGTTACCCCTATGAAATCTCGTATCTTCGCCGCGTGCCTTGCGGCCACCGCCATTACCGGCGCGGCTATCGTGCCGATCGCGCCCGCCCACGCACAGTTCGGCGGGGTGGTGTTCGATCCCAAAAATTATGCCCAGAATCTGCTCACCGCCGCGCGCACGCTCACCCAGATCAACAACCAGATTCAGGCGCTCCAGAATCAGGCGTCGATGCTGACCAACATGGCCAAGCATCTCCAGCGCCTCGACTTCTCGTCGCTCAGCCAGATCACCCGGTCGATGCAGCGCATCGACACGCTGATGGGTCAGGCTGAAGGCATTGCCTTCGATATCGCCTCCACCGACGACGCCTTGCGCCAGCAGTTTCCGGCGGTGTTCGATACCGGGCTATCGACCAGCGACATCGTGGCGCAGGCGCGCGCGCGATTGCAAACGTCGATGCAGGCGTATCGGCAGACCATGCGCGTGCAGGCGCAGGTCGCGGAAAATGTGCAGGCCGACGCCGGTTTGCTGTCCGAACTGGTTAGCCAAAGCCAATCCGCGACCGGTAGTTTGCAGGTCGGCCAGGCCACCAACCAGCTTCTCGCGCTCAGCACGAAGCAGCACCTTCAGATCCAGCAGATGATGGCGGCGCAATATCGCGCCGACTCCCTCGAACGCGCCCGTCAGCAACAGGCACTCGAAGCCGCACGCGAACGGACGAAGCGCTTCATCGGCTCCGCCGACATCTACACGCGCGACTGACCGCGCACGGCAAGGCGGCTGACCATGAACCCCGACCTCAACATCATCGACAGCTTCCTCGAAGCGTTCATCAGCTACATCGACAGCGGCTTTGGTCTGCTGTCC
Organism: Novosphingobium resinovorum; assembly: GCF_036352595.1. Classification (GTDB taxonomy): domain Bacteria; phylum Pseudomonadota; class Alphaproteobacteria; order Sphingomonadales; family Sphingomonadaceae; genus Novosphingobium; species Novosphingobium resinovorum_B. The sequence goes on along the minus strand of NZ_JAZFAX010000001.1, from coordinate 515,885 downwards.
GGCGATGTCGCGTTCCTCACGACGGTGCTGATCGGCATCGACGTGACGTTGGCCGCGCTGTGGTGGGCGATGGACAACGATCAGGATGTGCTGGGCAAGCTCATCAAGAAGACGCTCTATGTCGGGGCCTTCGCCTTCATCATCGGCAATTTCAGCACGCTGGCCGATATCATCTTCCAGAGCTTTTCCGGCCTCGGCATCACGGCGGGCGGCGGGGGCGTATCGGCCGACGATCTGATGCACCCCGGCGCGATCGCCGGCACCGGCTTCACCGCCGCACATCCGCTGCTCGATCAGGTGACGGAGATGTCGGGGTTTCCGGAGTTCTTCGGCAACTTCCTCAGTATCGCGGTGCTGCTCATCTGCTGGCTGCTGGTGGTGCTTGCCTTCTTCATCCTCGCCATCCAGCTTTTCATCACGATCCTGGAGTTCAAACTGACCGCGCTGGCCGGCTTCGTGCTCGTGCCGTTCGCACTGTGGAACAAGACCAGCTTCCTCGCCGAGCGCGTGCTGGGCAATGTCGTGTCGTCGGGTATCAAGGTCATGGTGCTGGCCGTCATTATCGGCATCGGCACCAATCTGTTCGGCGAACTGACCGCTCTCGTGGGCAGCGAACCGGAGATCGCCGAGGCGCTGAGCCTGCTGATGGGCGCTCTCACCTTGTTCGGGCTTGGCATCTTCGGTCCCGGCATTGCGTCCGGCCTTGTCTCCGGCGCACCGCAGCTTGGCGCGGGGGCAGCGGTCGGTACGGTCGCTGGCGCAGCGCTGGCGACAGGCGGCGCGGCCATGCTGGGTGCGCGCGGCGCGATGGCGGCCGGTCGCGGCGGCATGGGTGCGATCAAGGCCGGCACGGCGATGGGTTCAGCGGCGCAGGCGTCCTACCGGCTTGGGCAGGAAACCTCGGGCAGCGCGAGCATCGGCGCGGGTCTTGGCGGCATGGCGACCGCCGCTGGTGGCGCCGCATCGCAGGGCATGAAAGCCGCCGCATCCCGCATCGCCAGTCCCATTCGTGCGAGCGCCGAACGTGGCCAACAGGCCGCATGGAACGCGGGGCGCACATCACCTGCACCTGCCGTTGCTTCTGCCGGCGCCGTATCTGATCCCACGCCTGCCTGGGCGCAGAGCCTGCGTACGCAGCAGACCGCCCGGCATCAGCGCCACATGGCGATGCAGACGATCAAGGACGGCGATCGTCCGGGCGGCGCAGCCAATCCAGACCTTAGCCAGAAGGAGTAGTATTCCATGATCTTCAAGCGATCCGTCCAGCGTTATGGGCATACCCCGCAGCCCGAAACCCCTTATCAGCGCGCGGGCCAGCTATGGGACGAGCGCATCGGTTCCGCCCGTGTGCAGGCCCGCAACTGGCGACTTGTCGCCTTCGGATGCCTTGGGCTTACTGGCGTCCTGATCGGGTCGAACGTCTGGCAGTCGATGCAAAGCCGCGTCGCGCCCTATGTGGTCGAGGTGGACCGGCTGGGCGAAGCCCGCAGCGTCGCCCCGGCGATACAGAACTACCAGCCCACGGACGGCCAGATCGCATGGCACCTGGGTCGTTTCGTCAGCAACGTGCGCTCCGTCTCCACGGACCCGGTATTGGTAAAGCGCAACTGGCTGGACGCCTATGACTTAGCGAACGACCGGGCCGCACTGTTCCTCAACGAATATGCGCGCAGCAACGATCCGTTCGCCGGGATCGGCCAGCGCAGCGTCTCGGTGCAGGTGACGAGCGTGGTCCGCGCCTCCGACAGCAGCTTTCAGGTCAAATGGACCGAGAGCATCTATGAGCGGGGAAGCCTTGCCAAGACCGAGCGCTGGACGGCCATGCTGACCGTGACGATGCGTCCGCCCCGGACCGCTGATGCACTCCGCAAGAATCCGCTCGGCCTGTTCGTCAATGCGATTGACTGGGCGCGCGAACTGGAGGGTCAGCCCGCACCAGCCGGGCCGCAAGCTCAGCGCCAGCAGCAGCCTTCGACAGCGACAGCCGTGCCGCAGGTGCCGTCCACTGTTCCCACGCCATCCGTCACCGCCGTTCCGGCCACTGAAGCCGCGCGGGTCCCGGCGACGCCCGCCAGTCCCAACAATGAAGGAGAACCCGGACAATGACCCGGACGATTATCCTATCCGCGTTCGCGCTGGCACTCACCGCCTGCGCGGGCAAGACCCCGCCGCCCGCGATCACCTATGATGCCGCCGACTTCCGGCCCGCCGCCATCGAGACCGAGCCGCCCCGGCCGGTCGAGATCGTCGAGCAGCCCGTGCCGCTACCGCTTCCCGGCCAACTCATGCCGCCGCCATCGGTAAAAGGCGAGACGCGAGAACCGGCCGCGCGCATCGAAGCCGCCAACCGGGCCGCCACGCGCGAGCCATCGAGCTCGGGCTATCTCAACGCGGTGCAGGTCTATCCGTGGACCGAAGGAGCGTTGTATCGGCTCTACACCGCGCCGGAGCGCGTGAGCGACATTGCCTTGCAGCCGGGCGAAAAGCTGGTCGCCGTATCGGCGGGCGATACCGTGCGCTGGATCATTGGCGACACGACGAGCGGCGCGGGAGATAAGGCCCGCGTGCATGTGTTGGTGAAACCATTTGCGCCAGGTCTTGGAACGAACATGGTCATCACGACCGACCGTCGCGCCTATCACCTCGCGCTCGAAAGCACCGACCGCACGGCGATGGCTGCGATTAGCTGGACCTATCCGCAGGATCGGCTTGTTGCGCTTCGCCGCCAGAATGCCCGAGCGGAGGATGCTCGCCCGGTTGCGGAGAATGTCACGCTCACCAATCTCAGGTTCCGCTACGAGATCACCGGCGATAGCCCGCCGTGGCGGCCGATCCGGGCATGGGATGATGGCGCCAAGGTCTATATCGAGTTTCCTGCGCGGCTCGATCAGGGCGAGGCGCCGCCGCTGTTCGTCGTCGGCCCGCTGGGCGACACCCAGTTGGTCAACTACCGCGTCAGCGGCCATCACTATATCGTCGATCGTCTGTTCGCGGCGGCCGAACTGCGCCTTGGCGAGAAGCCGCAGCAGGTCGTGCGGATCAGCCGGACGGATGGCCGTAGCGGGAGGGCGCGGAAATGACCGTACCACCCGTTGAACCAATCCCGCCCGTCGATCCCGCCGCGGCTGATGCAGCAGCGCCGGATGTCGCGCCCACTGTGCCACCGCGTAAGGCACCGCCCGAGGCGCTCACCCTGCGCGCCGCACCACGCCGCGTGGTGCGGTTCAAGCGCGGCGTCATCATCGGCGGCGCAGCGGCCGGATCGCTCGCCATCGCCGCTGTTGCATGGATGGCCCTGGGGCCGAAGCCGCTTCGGCTTGTCGATGCGAGCGACAAGGCGATCACCGTGCGCCATACACCCGCAGATCAGGTAATGAACCTGCCCGGCACTTATGGCGAGGTTCCACCGGGGGTTCCGGTCCTTGGCCCGCCGCTCCCCGGTGATCTTGGCAGGCCCATTCTTGACAGGCAGCGGCAGCTTGAGGCGGGCGGCGTCATGCCCGGTGACAGCGCCATGCCGCCTGCGATGACTCCAGAAGAACAGGCGGCGGAAGCGGAGCGCCAGCGGATCGCCGCGCAGGCGGCACAGGCCCGCGAGGCGGGCGTCATGGTGCAATCTTCGGGCCGTACAGCGACTGCGGTTGCAGGCGCTGCCGCCGACATGGCGACCAGCGCCGCGCCCGCTGCCGATCCGACACAGGCTGATCGGCTGGCGCTCAACCCGGGCACCGACCCGAACAACCAGCAACGCAAGCTCGACTTCATCGGGCAATCGGCATCGGGCGGAATCTACAACGCCCATGCACTCCAGACCCCGGCATCGCCGTATCAGGTGATGGCGGGTAGCGTGATCGCGGCCAGCCTGCTCACCGGCCTCAACTCCGACCTGCCCGGCATGGTCGTGGCGCAGGTGACGGAGAATGTCTTCGATACCGTGACGGGCCGAACCTTGCTGATCCCGCAAGGGTCGCGCTTGATCGGCAGTTACGATAGTGTCGTGGCGTTCGGGCAGAGCCGCGCCTTGCTGGTGTGGCAGCGGATCATCCTGCCCGATGGCAGTTCCATCCAGATCGACAATCTGCCCACTACTGACGCGGTGGGCTATGCGGGCTTGTCCGACAAGGTTGATTACCACACCTGGCGTTTGCTCAAGGGCGTGGCGCTATCGACCCTGTTGGGCGTCGGCACCGAATTGTCGATCGGAGGCGACGAGAGCGATCTTGTACGGGCGCTTCGGCAGTCCACGCAGCAGTCCGCCAATCAGGCGGGGCAACAGATCGTATCGAAGAATCTCAACATCCAGCCCACCATCACCGTCCGCCCCGGATGGCCGCTTCGCGTGATCGTTCACCGCGATCTGGTCCTGCGGGAATGGCGCGGGCGCTGACAGGAGACGCCACCATGCTCAAACTCGCCAGGCTTCCCGACCGTACGCCGGTCAAGATCGGGATCACCGTTACGCCGGACCTCGATGCGGACTTGCGGGCCTATCTGGATATTTATCGCACCGCCTATAGCGACAAGGCCGCGACGGTCGCGGACCTCATACCGGCAATGCTCGAATCCTTCCTTGCCAGCGACCGGGCGTTCGCCAAGGCCCGCAAGGAAGCGGAGGCTGCGACATGAGGCGTCGCCGCGAGATCGGACATTTCAAGCGGTCGAAGCAGGGCGGCTGGGAGGGCGAAATCCAGACCCTCACCATCCAACGGAAAGTCCGCTTGATGCCCAATGACAATCGCGTGGCTGACAGTGATCCGGCGTTCCGGGTCATGCTGGGCTGGCAGGCGATCGGGGATGCCTGGGAACGGCAGTCGCGTGCCGATCCGCCGCGCGACTATCTGCGCGTGCGGATCGACGATCCACTTTGCCCGATCAGCGCGGCGCTGTTCCCCGATGACGAAGGGATGAAAGCAACATTGGTGATGAACCCTATGCCTGCGCACGCGGCAAGGCAGACAGTCGAATGAACCGCGATCGACCGGACAATGGGATGGCCGAGTGGTCGGGCGAAGGCAAGGCGCGGCATAGTCGGCGCTTTTCCGACGCGCTGGTGGAGAAAGCCCGACGTGTTTTCCAGAAGCGCACCAGCAGGAAGCTGACCAATGAGGATGCCCGGCAGATGCTCGAAAATCTGACCGGCTTTTTCCGCGTGCTGCATGAGTGGGACAGGGCGCAGGCAAAGGGTGACGCGGATACCTTCCGCAAGAACGGCAAGAATGGCCAGCGTTGACGAGAATCGGCATCAATGATATCATTGCCATCATTTTCGTTGCAGAGGTTTGGCATGTCCCGCGCCCTTCAAGTCCGTAATCTCGACGATGACCTTATCCAGCGTTTGCGCCAAAGGGCCGCGCGCCATGGTCGTTCGGTCGAAGCTGAGCATCGGGAGATTTTACGTCAGGCTCTGTCCGCCGAGGTCGATCCCTCATTCGGCGACCTGGCCGCCGAAATGCGCGCGCTGACCGCCAAGCGGCGGCAAACGCCTTCCGAAACGCTGTTGCGCGAAGGGCGCGAAGAACGGTGACTCGGCTGGTCATAGATGCCAGCGTTGCCGTGAAATGGGTGGTGACGGAGGACGGCACGGAGGAAGCCGTGTCGCTGCTCTCGCGCCATCGCCTGTCCGCGCCTGACTTGCTGGTCGCCGAATGCGCGAACATCCTTTGGAAGAAGGTACGCCGCTCCGAGTTGACGGTGCAGGAGGCGATGGTCGCGGCAAAGATCATCCAGCGGGCCGATGTGGAACTTCACCCCATGCGCGCGCTCATGGAGCCGGCCGCGAAGCTGGCTATTGACCTGGACCATCCAGCTTATGATTGTATCTATCTCGCGCTCGCAATGGCCCATGGATGGCAGTTCGTGACCGCCGATGCGCGGTTCCTCAACAAAGCGCGTCAATCGTCGCCAGCCGTGGCGCAATCCGTCCTTTCATTGGAGGAAGCGGCAGGCGGCAGCGGAGAACGGCACTAGCCGTAAGTCAGGAGCATCGGCATGGCGAAGACAGCAAGGACTAGGGCGAAGCAGAAGCGGCCGGAAATGCAGGCCATCCCCAAGGCGGTGATCTACGCGCGCGTCTCGTCCCGCGAGCAGGAGCGCGAGGGCTTTTCTATTCCCGCCCAGCTCAAGCTTTTGCGCGATCACGCCGAAGCCAACGGGCTCACCGTTGCAGCCGAATATGTGGACATCGAGACCGCCAAGCACAGCGGCCGCACCAATTTCGGCGAGATGATCCGTTTCCTCCGCAAGAACAGCACGGTGCAGACCGTCCTCGTGGAAAAGACCGACCGCCTCTATCGCAACCTGCGTGATTGGGTGACGATCGACGAACTGAATGCCGAAATCCATCTGGTGAAAGAGGGCGTCGCGCTTTCGCGGGAATCCCGGTCCTCCGAAAAGTTCATGCACGGCATCAAGGTCTTGATGGCGAAGAACTATATCGACAATCTCTCCGAAGAGGTCCGCAAGGGCATGTTGGAGAAGGCCGAGCAGGGCTTGTGGCCGAGTGCCGCGCCGTTCGGATATCGGAACATCGTCGGCCCGGACGGCAAGAAGGGGATTGCGGTCGAGCCCGATCAGGGGGTGATTATTACCCGCCTGTTCGAGTGGTATGCGACGGGCGGCTATTCCTTGAAGGAAATTGGCGCGATGGCTCGCAAGGAGGGCCTCGCCTATCGCAAGAGCGGGCGCGCGGTGCCCGTCAGCACTGTCCATAAAATCCTGCGGAGCCGCCTCTACACGGGCGAGTTCGAGTGGCTGGGGAAGGTCTATCAGGGCAACCACGAGCCGCTCATCTCGAAGGACCTATGGTTTTGCGTTCAGGACATTCTTGACGGCCGCAACAACAAGACCCGGCATCCCAAGACAGGCGGCGGCGTGCGGGAGTTCGCCTTCACCGGCCTCATAAGCTGCGGCCATTGCGGTTGTGCCCTTACGGCCGAGATCAAGAAGGGCAAATACATCTACTATCATTGCACCGGCTACCACGGGAAATGCCCTGAAAAGTTCGTCCGCGAGGAAATTCTTGAGGAGCAGTTCGCGGGGCTGCTGCGGAAGCTGCGGATCGACGAGGAAGTCTACGACCTTATCGTCCAGGCGCTCCGGGACAGCTTCGAGGTCGAGCGGCGCGACCATGACGAGGCGGTCACGAGCCTTCGGTCTGAGATCGATCGGCTCCGTAATCGGCTGGAGGCTGTGTATGTCGATAAGCTGGACGGCACCGTGACCGAGGATTTCTACCGGCGCGTGTCGGCGCAGTGGCGCGATGAACTGGATCGCTGCCAGCGCGACCTGGCGCGGCATCAGGACGCCAGCAACGACTATATGGATGAGGGTGTCGCCTTGCTGACGCTGGCGCGCAAGGCGCACGGATTGTTCGAGGGTTCGAGCGGGACGGAAAAACGTCGCTTGCTCAACTTCCTACTATCGAACTGCACCTGGAAGCATGGCGAGCTACGTGCCGACTACCAGCAACCATTTGATATGCTTGTCGAAACGATAGATGGAACCGACCCATCGCAGGGGGGTAGCGGTGTCGCCACCCCCGAAATTGAGAATTGGTCGGGGAGACAGGATTCGAACCTGCGACATCTTGCTCCCAAAGCAAGCGCGCTACCGGGCTGCGCCACTCCCCGACCTGGGGTTGTCGATGCTACTGCCTAGAACAGCAGCAGCCGGCGAATGGTGGGCCCGGCAGGATTCGAACCCGCGACCTAGCCGTTATGAGCGGCCAGCTCTAACCGCTGAGCTACAGGCCCCCGTGCCGGACCCGGCCCCATCGACGATGGCCGGATGCCAAGCCCGTTAGCTTGGTGCGAGGCATCAGGCAAGCGGCGTTCTATCCACGATGCACAGACTTCACGATCTCGCCGATACTGGTCGGCTTGATGCCGCGCCGGGCGAGGTGGGTGAAAAGCGCGCGCCACCAATCGTAGAGCGCGTCGAGGTCGGCCTCCTTGCGCACGTAAGGCGTGTGGCCGGTTGCCAGCGATGGGCTGTGGAAGGAGAAGACCAGCACCGGCAGTCCTTCGTCGATCGCGATGTCGACGCCGCGTAGCGCTTCCTCCGCAGTGATACCTTCCGGGGTCAGGGGGATACGTTCGAGCAGGCCTGCTCGGGCGAGCACGCCGCGGACGGAAGGCGCGCGCCACAAGTGTGGGTAGATCACATTGCCGACTTGCCGCAGCGGGCCCCAATATACCGTGGTTAGCGGCAGTTCGAGCAGGCGCCGATCGGTGTCGGCCCAATAGGGGTGGAGCGGGTGCTGGCGGTAATTGGGTCCGCCGGCGCCGCTGTAGTCGAAGCGCGCACGCACCGAGGTGTCCACCGCGATGCCACATTCAAGCAGGATTTCCGCCGTACGCGGGCCGAGGCCGTAGCGGCCGGCGCGATAGGACTGCGGTGCGGTGCCGAAGGCGCGCTCGATGCGGTCGCGCAGGGCATGCAGCTTGGCGCGTTCGAGTTCGAAGGGGAGGTTGCCGGCGTAGCTGTTGACCTCGTTCACCTCTTCCACGAACGGGGGGTTGACCCAGGGGTGCAACTGCACGCCGACTTCCGCCCTGCCTGCGTAGACCGCCTCACCGATCGCTTCGGGCGCGAGTGCCGAGTCCGCTACAGGCCAGTCGATCAGATAGGAGGGAACGACCCCGAACCCTTCGCAGAACTGCTGGAACTTGCGCAGCGCGGGTACCGTGACGATGCCGTGCTTGTCCCGGTCGAGCGGCGCCGACCAGTCGAACTCCTCTTCGGTATCGACGGTGACGATGAAACGTTGACCGAACCCCTCGCCGAAGGAGGCATAAGCCTGCCTGACGGGCGGCTCCAGGAGATTGGATCCTGGCAATGAATTTCCCTCTCAGGGTCGCATCCCAAAGGGTTACTGCTGCGAAAAGACTGCTGGACTGCTATTGCCTGAGCCGGTGTCGGTCAAGGCGGGCAGCGACAGGTGGAGTACCTTTGCGACGCGTCGCAGGGCGCCGCCGGCGGCGGCAGCTTCGGCGGCGGCGAGGCGCAGCGTGAAACCTATCCCGAACATCCCGGCGGCGAGTGACTGGCCACGTTCCCCGGCAACGGCCTCGAACAGCGAATCGGGATCGCGTTCGGCAAGTGCCGCGGGCAGGGTCACCGTCAGTTCGACGAAGCCGCCATGCAGGGCCCAGCCGAGGTCGAGTGTTTCACCGGGTGCGGTCGATCCCGCGAGTGCGGCGAACAGCCGCCAGACCAGACGCTCCACTTCGGCACGCGCGATGCGAACCGGCAGCGAGACGGCGGAGGGATCGGAAGCGAGGGCGAAGCCGCCGCCGCGCGGCTCGGTCCATGCGCGCAAGCGTACGACGGTCTGCGCCAGCACGCGGGCGAGGTCGCACTCGCCGTCCTCCAACGGCTGCGCGCCCGTTTCGAGCTTCGCCAGCCGATCGAGTTCCTCGAAGCCCGCGAGGATGTGCGCGCAATCCCCGGCGATGGCGGCGGCGAGAGCGCGGTATTCGTGCGGGGCTGGGCCATAGAGTTGCTGCTGGATGATCTCGGCGGCGACCTGGATGGCATTCGCCGGGGTGCGCAGTTCATGCAGCACTTCGCGCAGACGGTCGGCCTCGGCGTTTGCGGCGAAGCGGGCGGGAGGCGAGGTGCTGGCGCTGTCCGTGGGCGCGGCCTGGCGGCGCAGGCGTCCGCAATAGCCCGCGAAGCGGCCGTGCGTGAAGCGGGCTACCGCATCGATCTGCCAGATGCCGGTCACCGCCGGTGCTCCGTCGATCGCGAGGCGGGCACCGCGCAGCGGCAGGCGCTGGCGCATGGCATGGGTGATCGCGATGTCGCTGGAAGGCGGCGTACCGTCCGTCATCGGCAGATCGGCCGCCAGGGCAAGCCCCACGACCGACGGTGCGTGAGGACCGTCCGCCCAGTCGATGCGGCCCTCGATCCCTGTGGTGAAGTCGATCGCGGTGGCGAGCCTGTGTGCCGTCGCCGCAGCGTCGCCCAGCGGCAGCCGAGGCGAATCGGTACGCGGGTCGAACGGGTGCGCCGCCGCCGCGCGGGCCTTGCGGAATTCCTCGATGCGCCGGACGATGGCGCCGATGCCGGCCTCGCGCGGGGGCGCGGGGTCTGCGGCAACCTTTTGCTGCAAGTCCTTGTGCTGCTGTGCCGCGCGAGCCCGGGCCCAATCGCTCAGCGACGTGGGCGGCGGCGGATTTTCCGCCATGTCGAGCAGATCGAGCACGTCCTCCGAGATGTCCTGATCTATGGCGAGGTCGCCGGTCGGACGTCGGAAGCGGGCTTGCGGAACTTCGGGGATGGGATCCTCGGGAAGCGGTTCGGGGGGCTGGGACGCGAAGGATTGTGGTTCGGCGACCGGGAGCGCCGGTCCGGCTGGAAGCCCGCGATCATGGACGCCGAGCCGCTCCATTAGCCCTTCGACCGCAGGTGACAAGTCCTTGCGATGGCGCAGGATGCCCCGTGCGCGTACGGGCAGGCTGGGGATCAGGTCCAGCCATGCCGCGTCGTCGAGCCGCGCGGCGGCGATCGCGGCGCAGGCGACGTCGGGCTCGGCCTCGACCAGCCAGGCGAGCAGCCGGGAATTGCCCATCGGCTGCAGGGGCTGGCGCAGCAGCCGGGCGCGATCGGCGGCAGGGAGTTCGTTCCCGAGTTCGCCGAGGCGACGGAAGGCGGCCTCGACCGTCTCGCTCCTCTCCGACGAATCAGGCGTGCGGCCGAGGATATCGACGAGTTGCCTGAACTGAATCCGCGCAATGCCGTCCCCGGAGGGCGGCAGGCGCAGGACAGTGGCAAGGCGGTCGTCGAAATGCATTCCATCTCCAGGCGCGGACTTTTCCGCACCTCAAAGCGTCGTGGCGGGGGCGCCGGACAAGCTGGCCGACACACCCCTATGGCCCGATGATCTTTACCATAAGGAAAACAACGGATCGCTTTTCCTAGCAAGGCCTGCGGATAGCGAAAGAGTGCAGTTTCGGACGTTGCAAAGCGGGACGATTACGCTAAGGCATAATATTATTACGGCACGCTGGCGTTTTCGATGTGGATGTTGCAACACGGGGATGCGAGAGGACGCCTGTCCAAGGAATAGTGAATGATCAATCTCGATGAAATCGACCGTCGGCTGCTGGCGGAGCTGCAGGCGGAAGGACGGATCACCAACGTCGAACTCGCGCAGCGCGTCGGGCTGACCGCGCCGCCGTGCCTGCGCCGCGTGCGCAGCCTCGAGGAAGCGGGCGTGATCCAGGGCTATCACGCCGATCTGGATGCATCGAAGCTGGGTTTCACGATCACCGTCTTCGCGCTCGTCAGCCTCAAGAGCCAGGCCGAGGAGTCGCTGCGCGCCTTCGAGGACCACATGAAGGGCCTGCCCGAAGTACGCGAGTGCCACATGCTCAATGGCGAGATCGACTTCATCCTGAAGATCGTCAGCCGCGACTTGCAGAGCTTCCAGGAATTCCTCACCAGCAAGCTGACGCCCGCGCCCAACGTGGACAGCGTCAAGACCTCGCTGACGATCCGCACCGCCAAGAGCACTCCGGGCGTCCCGCTGGGCTGAGTCTGGCGGCATGATGAGACGATCGAGGCGCACGCCGCTGTTGCTGCTGGCGGTGGCGGTGCTGGTGGCGGCGAATGTCTGGTGGTTTTTCCTGCGTGCTCCGGCACCGCGCGAGCCGGATTTCGAACTCGGGGCTTGGGGCGGCGAGAGCATACCGGTTTCTTCCGAATTGCTGGCAGCTTCGCCTTCGTTCGATTCCGCACATCATCGTTGGACGCTGAACGGCCGCGCCGTGAACGATTTGCGCCCGCTGCTCCGCAGCACTGGCGAGCAGACCGATACGGCAGAAGTTGTCGACTATCTTCCGGTTCGTCTCTCCGACGATTTCGGGGCAACGCAGATGCGTCTGGCGTTGCTGACGCTTGTGCGCAAGCGAATCTGCCATGTGGCGCTCATAGATGCGGGTGCAGAAAAAGCCCCGGTCCACCGGATCGTTTCGGTTCGCGATGGGCAAGGACAACTGCATTCCTGCAAGCCGTGACGCCGTCATCCCGGTTTATGCGGACGCCACCGCAAGGTCGCGACAGTTCGGCGTCACGGTGGCCGATCGTGCAGATTGCCTCAGAAGATCCCAGGGTGACGAAGAGGGCTATAGCCCCGCCGCAGCTTCCAGCGCCAGCATATAGCTCTCCGCGCCGAACCCGGCGATGGTGCCTTTGGCGGCCATGCCGACCCAGGACGTGTGACGGAATTCCTCGCGGGTGTGCGGGTTGGAGAGGTGGACCTCGATCACCGGCGCGGTGATCGCGCGGATCGCGTCGAGCAGCGCCACCGAGGTGTGGGTATAGGCTCCGGCGTTGAGCAGCACGGCATGGGCGCCAGCATCCTCGGCCTCGTGCAGCCAGTCGACGAGGTCGCCTTCGTGGTTGGACTGGAACAGCAACACCGACAGGCCCAGTGCCTGGCCGCGTTCCTCCAGCATCGCGCCGATGTCTTCCAGCGTCTGCGATCCGTAGATCGCCGGTTCGCGCTTGCCCAACCGGTTGAGATTGGGGCCGTTGAGCACGTAGACCAGCTTGTCCGCCATATTCCTCGAGAACTCCGCAACTTTGCGACGACCTTTAGCGGGCCGCGCGCCGTGCGCAAGCGAGGCTGGCAAGAGACGCGGGGCGGTTACTGCGGTACAGGCACCGGATGGGGCGGCGCGGGCTCCGCAAAGGGCGGGGGCGGCGGCGATCCACCGTAAGGTGCGGGGATCGGCGCGGATGCAGCCGGTGCGGCCATGACCGGGTCGGGGCGATCGTCGCCGACCGGCCGCGTGTGATCCTCGGCTTCCTTGTCCTTCTTCTTGTCCTGGTCGGCGGCGGGCTCGTCGCCTCCGTAGAATCGGGCGAGGGCTTCTTCGCGCTGGGCCTTGGCCTCCGCCCGCGCCTGTTCCGCCTGAACTGCAGCCGTGTCTTCGGTCGGCACGGGTTGCGGAGCGGTTCCACTGCCGCAACCCGCAAGGGCCAGCGCCGGAAGGACGGCGGCCAGAACGGCCAGGCGACGGTTCGGAAAGGTGCGGACGGTCATGGGCGCAGCCTAGCGCGAAAGGGTTAGCGTTTCGCTTACCGGTCTGAGCCTTTGGTTTTGCCCCACTGGCGCATCGCCGAATAGCCGAGGTAGCCGGTGCCGAACAAGGCGTAGAGCGGCTCGGGTATCCCCGCGAGGTAGTCGTTCATGCCGGTGCCGATCGACTTGGCGAGGCCGGGGTTGAAGGCCGCGATCAAGCCCATCGGCAGGGCCCACAGGACGATGACGTACATGACGTAAAGGAAGCTGGGCCGTGCGCGGCTGGTCCAGGGATCGCTGCTGTTCGCCTCGGCGACGATCGCCGAGAGGCTGGCCTGCAGCATTTCGAGTTCCTGCGAATTTTCCATCTTGAGCAGTTCGAGCTTGGCACGGTCGCGCGCTTCGGGGTCGGGAACGACCTTGTCGATGATCCGGGTAACGGGGCCGAGCAGCGAATCGAGGAGGGCCATGATGCGAGTCCTTTGAATGAGAGGAATCTGCAAAAAATGACCATATGGGTTCGTGTAGGAAAGTATTTTCGCTATTCGGCTATATGCCAAACCCGCCCGAGCTATCACGAAATGACCGCTTCCCAAGTCTTGATCGCGTGTTACATTCGGGACGAAAACAAAAGAGAGAGGACTGCCAATGGAGCGCAAGTTGTATGAAACGGCGACGTTCAAGATTCTCGTGGTAGCTGCGGCCTTCGCCGTTCTTTATGCGCCGGTCCGCCAGTGGCTCCTGGCTTCGGTCGGTTTCTAGTCGGGTTTTACGAAATCGCCGTCTGTCGCATGATCAGGGAGACGGCGTTTTTCTTGAGCGCAGGAAAGGCCGGCGGCGTCAGCGTCGCCGTGCCGGTTGACACATGGCGCCGGCTTGATCCGCCAGTTCGAAGTCGCCGCTGCGTAGCGCGACTTTCCTGGCGTCCGCGCATTTCCCGTCGGCGACCAGCCCGCCCACTTCTTCGCGCAGGCCCTGTTCTTGGCGAGCGGCCTCGCGCTCCTCGTTCTGTCGGCGCAGGCGCTCGACTTCCTGGAAGGAAGAGTAGCGCTGCTGCGCCGGGTTGTCGCTTCCGTCGCCGGGCCGCACACTGCAAGCCGAGACATTGCCCAGCAGGTAGCAAGTCGATGTCTGCGCCAATGCTGGCGAAGTCGCGAGGACCGCAAGGGCGATGGCGGTAACTGCTAGTGCGGGCTTCATATTTTCCCCCGACATGGTGAACCTGGGCACTGCTTCAGATGACCGTCCGGTCATGGCACGTCAAGAATGGCCCGCCGATCGAACACCGGAAGGGGGTGATGTATCATGATTTGTCATGACTGTCGGTGGCTACCTGATGGGCGCCGAAACGAAAAACGCCGTCTCCCGCATGAAGCAGGAGACGGCGTTTTTGATTGGTCGGGACGAGAGGATTCGAACCTCCGACCCCCACACCCCCAGTGTGATGCGCTACCAGGCTGCGCTACGTCCCGACCGGAGCGCGGCCTATAGGCAGGTCTTTTCGGATGCGCAAGCACCTCCGGCATAGTTTTTCATCGCGTTGTCCACTCGCTTGAACGAAGGCGTGCGCGCCCTATCTGGCCCAGACACAGTGGGGGAGGCGCGGGAAGCCCGCGTTGCCAGCGCTTCGCTTTATTGCTAACCGCCCGCATCCGCCTGCGCGCAGGCTGCGGATCATACCGTCATGCGCGTCAGGCCCGGTCGGCACACGATTCGCCGTCCGACACGCGACACGAGAAGGCCCATCATTTCCATGCAGACCTCGATCCTCGCCCAGCTTGCCGCAGCCGCCCCCGCCGGTGCGCCGCCGGCCTGGATGACTTACCTGCCGTTCGTGGCGATGGCCGCGATCTTCTGGTTCCTCATCCTGCGCCCGCAGATGAAGCAGCAGAAGGAGCAGAAGAACAAGCTCGCGGCGCTCAAGAAGGGTGACGAGGTGCTGACTGGTGGCGGCCTGATCGGCAAGATCGTCAAGGTCGATGACAACTATGCTGAAATCGAACTGGCGCAGGGCGTGAAGGTCAAGGCGCTCAAGTCCACGATCGTCGACGTGATCCCACCCGCAGGCTCGAAGCCCGCGAACGACTGAACCGACCGGACGCTCCTTTGGGAAAGCGATTAGGCGATGCTTGAATTCTCGATTTTCAAGAAGGTCTGGTACTGGGGGATAGCGGCGGTGCTCTGCCTGCTGTCCGTACCCACGCTGCTGACCTTCACCAATATCCACCTGCCTGCGGGCGTGCCCGCGCCCAAGGTCAACCTCGGCCTCGATCTTGCGGGCGGCTCGCGCCTGCTGCTGGAAGCCGACCGCAATCAGGTCGTCCAGCAGCGTCTGCAGGGCATGGAGGAATCGGTCCGCACCAAGCTGGGCGCGGCCGAGCCTGCCATCGGCATCGGCGACGTATCGAGCCGGGGCGGCCGTCTGACCTTCACCGTACGCGACACGTCGCAGGTGGACGCCGCGCGCGAGGCGCTGCTGCCGCTGACCAATGGCGCGGGCCTGACCGGCCAGCGTGACTGGGACATCTCGGTCGTCAACGGCAACCAGTTCGTGCTGGCCCCGACTTCGGCGGGGATTGACCTCGAAGTCAGCAACGCGATGGAAACCGCCGTCGAGGTCGTCCGCAAGCGTATTGACGCGCTGGGCACCAAGGAGCCCGACATCCGCCGTCTTGGCGGCACCCGCATCGACGTGCAGGTGCCCGGTCTGCAGGATCCGGCGGCGCTCAAGGCGCTGCTCGGCCAGACCGCCAAGCTCGAATTCAAGATGGTCGACGAGACCGCTTCGCCCGCCGATCTCGCCCAGGGCATCGCGCCTCCGGGCGACGAGATCGCGCCCTATGCTGAGGGCATGGCCGAAGGGCAGAGCCCGGTCATCGCGGTTAAGCGCCTCGGCGGCATCACCGGCGACCAGTTGACGAACGCCAAGCAGGGCTTCGACCAGCAGAACAACCGCGCGGTGGTGAACATCACCTTCAACCAGCAGGGCGGCGAGAAGTTCGCGGCGCTGACCAGCGCCAACGTCGGCAAGCGCTTCGCCATCATTCTCGACGGCAAGGTGCTCTCGGCGCCTTCGATTAACGAGGCGATCCTGGGCGGCAGCGCGCAGATTTCGGGCAGCTTCACCACCAAGTCGGCCACCCAACTGGCGATCGCGCTGCGTTCGGGCGCACTGCCTGTGGACCTCAAGGTCGTCGAGGAACGCACCGTCGGTCCCGATCTCGGCGCCGAGGCGATCCACAAGGGCGCCGTCGCGATGGGCGTCGGCACGCTGGCGCTCGTGCTCTTCATCATCCTGACTTACGGCCGCTTCGGCATCTATGCCTGCATCTGCGCCCTTGCGATCAACATCCTGATGATTCTGGGCGTGATGGCGGTGTTCGGCACCACGCTGACGCTGCCGGGCATCGCCGGCTTCGTGCTGACGCTGGGCGCGGCGGTGGACGCCAACGTGCTCATCAACGAACGCATCCGCGAGGAACGGTCCAAGGGCCGCCGCGTGGTGCAGTCGGTGGAACTGGGCTACAAGGAAGCGAGCCGCGCCATCTTCGACGCCAACATCACCAACTCGATCGCGGCGCTGCTGATGTTCGCGTTCGGCTCGGGTCCGGTGCGCGGCTTCGCGGTCGTGCTGATGATCGGTATCGTCACCTCGGTGTTCACTGCCGTGACCCTGACCCGCATGTGGGTTGCCGGATGGCTGCGCAAGGCGCGCCCTTCGGACCTCAACCTGTAAGCGCGGAGAGAGACAATGAAGCTCCTCAAGCTCATTCCCGACAACACCAACATCCACTTCCTCAAGTGGCAGTGGCCGTTCTTCATCAGCAACATCGTGCTGATGGTCGCCTCGGTGGTGCTGCTGTTCACCCACGGGTTGAATCTGGGCGTCGACTTCGTCGGCGGCCAGATGATCCGCGTGACCTTCGAGCGCAGCGCGGTCGCGCCGGTGGACGCGCTGACGAAGACCGTCGACAAGCTCGGCTACGGCGAGCCGGTGGTGCAGAACTTCGGCAAGCCCAACGAAGTCTCGCTGCGCATGCGCCTGCCCGAGGGCACCGAAGCGCAGCCGCAGTTGGCCGACGCGATGGCGCAGAAGATCACCACCACGGTCAAGCAGACGTTCCCGGATGCGCGCATCGACGGCGTCGATTCGGTCTCGGGCAAGGTCTCGGGCGAACTGCTCAAGACCGGCGTGCTGGCGCTGAGCCTGGCGATGCTGTGCATCTCGATCTACATCTGGGTGCGCTTCGAGTGGCAGTTCGCCGCAGGGGCCCTGTTCGCGCTGATCCAGGACATTCTGCTGACCGTGGGCATGTTCTCGCTGACGCAGATGGAGTTCGACCTCAACATCGTCGCCGCCCTGCTGACGCTGCTGGGCTACTCGCTGAACGACAAGATCGTGGTCTACGACCGCATCCGCGAGAACCTCAAGAAGCACCGCCGCATGCCGATGGCCGAACTGCTCGACCTGTCGGTGAACGAGACGTTGTCGCGCACGGTCGTGACCTCGCTGTCGATCCTGATCATGCTGGTGGCGCTGCTGCTGCTGGGTCCGGACGTGATCTTCGGCTTCACCGCCGCGATCACGCTGGGCATCTTCATCGGTACGTACAGCTCGATCTTCATGTCCGCGCCGATCCTGATCTGGCTGGGCGTGAAGTCGGACAGCTTCGTGCAGACCGAATCGGCGATCGACCGTCAGGAGCGTCTGGCTCGCGAGCGTGGCCAACCGCAGCCCTGATCTTCCTCGGCGGCTAAAGAAAAAGGCCCGTCCCGCGCGATGCCGGGCGGGCCTTTTCGCTGGCGCGCGCTATAGCGGCTCAGGTTTGGAGAATACGATGAGCAATCCGTCGAAGGCGTGGGATGCGCCGCAAGTGCGCAAATGGCTGGAGCGCCGGTTCGAAGCGGCGAAACTCGACCAGGCGGACGCCGACAGGCGCGGCTACGAGGCGCAGGACGACTACGACAAGGCGGCGGCCGAGGAATGGGTCTGTCGGACGCTGAAGTCGGCGGACTGCGTGGACGATCAGACCGCCTTCGCCGCGCGGATCAAGGAACTGATCGCTGAGGACGAATACCGGGTGACGGGCGTTTACGACGATGCGCGCTTCCAGCGGAACGTCCGCGGCCAGCTACGCAAGCTGGCCAAGATGACCAAGGCGAACGAAGGGTTTGAAAAGAC
Organism: Novosphingobium resinovorum; assembly: GCF_036352595.1. Classification (GTDB taxonomy): domain Bacteria; phylum Pseudomonadota; class Alphaproteobacteria; order Sphingomonadales; family Sphingomonadaceae; genus Novosphingobium; species Novosphingobium resinovorum_B. The sequence continues at coordinate 497,673 of NZ_JAZFAX010000001.1, read as the reverse complement.
GCTGCGGTATCAGTGAGCGCGGCGCGGAGGGCGATCAGGCTTTCGTCAGCACCTTGCCCACGCTTACGAACTCCGCGACCGACAGCGTTTCGGCCCGGCGCTGGGCGTCGATGCCGAGGGTTTCCAGCGCATCCAGTGCGCCGGGTACGCCCTTGAGGCTCTGGCGCAGCATCTTGCGGCGCTGGCCGAAGGCTCCCTCGGTCACGCGCTCCAGCACGCGCATGGAAACGCCCTCGGGGGCTTCGCCGGGCACGACGTGGACGATCGCCGACATGACCTTGGGCGGCGGGGTGAAGGCGCTGCGATGCACCTTCATGGCCAGCTTCGCCTTCGAGCGCCACTGCGCCAGCACCGCAAGGCGGCCATAGGCGGAAGTATCCGGCTCGGCCACGATACGGCGGGCGACTTCCTCCTGGAACATCAGCGTCAGCGAGGCCCACTGCGGCGGCCATGCCTCTCCCGATAGCCAGCCGGTGAACAACGCCGTGCCGACGTTGTAGGGCAGGTTGGAGAGGATGTGATACTCGCCCGCGAACAGTGTCTTCGGATCGATCTTGAGTGCATCGCCCTCGATGACCTTGAGCTTGCCGGGGAACGCCTCGGCCAGTTCGGCGAGGGCGGGGAGGCAGCGGCGGTCCATCTCGATCGCGGTGACGTTGGCGCCCGCACGCAGCAGGGCGCGGGTCAGGCCGCCGGGGCCGGGGCCGACTTCGAGCACGTCCTTGCCGTCCAGCGATCCGGGGATCGCGGCGATGCGGTCCAGCAACTGCTCATCGAACAGGAAGTTCTGGCCGAGCGCCTTGGAGGCCGAGAGGCCGTGGCGGGCGATGACTTCGCGTAGAGGGGGGAGGGTGGTCATCCGGAAACGCTTTTCCACCTCAAAACACCGCTTATGCTGAGCTTGTCGAAGCATGCAGTCGACGTAGCGCGCCGCTCGGGTGCTTCGACAAGCTCAGCATGAGCGGGGACGCGAGGATGATGGAGGCTGATCATGCGGCCCTCCGAGCGGCGCATTCGCCCGCCATGCGGATCGCGGCGATCATCGCGCCCGCGCTCGCCAAGCCCTTGCCGGCAATGGCGAAAGCCGTTCCGTGATCGGGCGAGGTGCGCACGATCGGCAGGCCGAGCGTCACGTTCACGCCCTGATCGAAGTCGAGCGTCTTGATCGGGATCAGCGCCTGGTCGTGGTACATGCACAGCGCCACATCGTAGCTTTCGCGCGCATGGGCGGCGAAGAGGGCGTCGGCGGGATGCGGGCCGGTGACGGCTAGCCCCTCGGCCTGCAGGGCGGTGATGGCGGGGACGATGACGTCGCGGTCCTCGGTGCCCATGCGGCCGTCCTCGCCCGCGTGGGGGTTGAGGCCGGTGATCGCGATGCGCGCCGATGGCAGGCCGAAATCGCGGGCGAGGGCGCGGGCGACGATGCGGGCCTTGCTCTCGATGAGGTCGCGAGTGACGAGGCCGGGCACGGCCGCCAGCGCCTCGTGGACGGTCAGCGGTACGGTGCGCAAGGACGGTCCGGCGAGCATCATCACGGCCGCTTCGTGCGGTAACCCACAGGAATCCGCGAGAAATTCGGTCTGGCCGGGCTGGGCGAAGCCGACTTGTGCCAGCTTCGACTTGGCGATCGGGCCGGTGACGACCGCGGCTGCCTCTCCGGACAGGGCGAGGGCCGTGGCGCGGGTCAGCGAATGGAGGGCGAGCCGGGCGCCTTCGACGGTGGGTTCACCGAAGGACGGGGCGCAATCCTCGTCTCCCAGCACGGGCAGAGCGGCACCGAAGGTGTACCTAACGGCACCTAGCGTGGGTACAACTGCCACCGGCAGGTCGATCCCGCGCGTCGCCGCGGCCGCGCGCAGCACATTGGCGCCGCCGACGACGAAGAACGGCGCGAGGCCGTGGTCCTCGCGCCGCATCCAGCTTTCGACGATCACCTCGGGGGCGATCCCGGCGGGATCGCCCAGCGATATGGCCAGGGGACTCATAACCGGCGATGCCGTCATGTCCCGATCAGTTGTATTCGATGACGGCGTCGCGGCGCAGGTCGCGCAGGTAGGTCTGCGCGCGCTTGTTGACGCGGTCGTCCTCGATCTGGGCCTGGAGCTGTTCGAAGCTCGGGCCGCTGTCGGCCTGCGGGTCGTCGCGGCCGCAGAGCATCAGGATGCGCACGCCGTCCTCCAGCGAGCCGAACGGCGGCAGCGTCTCGCCGGGCGAGAGTTCGAGGATGGAGTTCTGGATCTGCGCCGGCAGGTCGCGCGCCTTGACCTGGTCGTTGGTGACGACCTGCGCGCCCACGCCCTTGGCGACGCCATCGACGTCGCCGCAGCCCTTGGCGGCCTTCATCGCGTTCTGGAACGCCTCGGCGCGCTTGCCGGCCTCGGCCTCGGACACGCCCTTGGGGAAGGGCAGTGAGATCTGCTTGAGCGAAAGCACCGCGTCGCGCGGGTCGGCGGTGAGCACCTTGCGCTTGTCGATCAGGTAGAGGATGTCGAAGCCGCCGGGCACCTCGATCGGGCCGACGAGCTGGCCGGATTCCATATCCCGCGCGGCCGCCTGAAGCTCGGTCGGCAACTGGGCGAGGCGCACCCAGCCCAGGTCGCCGCCGACCGAGGCGGTGCTGGCCTGCGAATACTGGCGCGCATAGGCGACGAAGCTGCCGCCCTGCTTGAGTTGCTGCATGACCTGCGTGGCGTTCTGGTACACCTGGTCACGCGATTCCGGGGTTGCGGCGAGGTAGATCTCGCCCAGCCGGTATTCATCGGTGCCCTTGGCGGCCTTGAGGCGGGCCAGCACGTCGTTCACCTCGTCGTCGGAGACGTTGATGAAGGGCTGCACGTTGCGCTGCAGCAGGCGCTGCCACGACAGTTCGCCCCGGATCTGGCGCTTGAGCGAGTCCGCCGAAGAGCCGACCCGCTTGAGGTAGGCGTCCATCGCGGCGGTGTTCTGGCCGAAGTTCTGCTGCGCCACGCGGGCGTAGGACTGGTTGATCTCGGCATCGTCGACGGCGACGTCGGCGGCCTTGGCTTCCTGGATCTGCAGCGTCTCGTCGATGAGGTTGCGCAGGATCTGCAGGCGCAGGCGCTTCATTTCCTCTTCGTCGATCTTGCCCTGGTTGGCCGCGACGATGAGAGCGAGGCGCTGGTCGACGTCGGTGCCGGTGATGACATCGCCGTTCACCACCGCGGTGGCGCGGCGCATGTTGGGATTGTCGTTGCCGAAGATCTTCACGTCGTCGGGGATGACGATCTCACCTTGCTGGGCCGACTGGGCGTGAGCGCCCAGCGCCGCCGCCATCGCGGCGAGGCCGCCGACACAGAGGAACGCGCGCTTCAGGAACTTGCCGTTAACTGCTTGCACCGTGATATCAATCCCGTCTTCGATCGGCCCTGCGGCCGGATCATCATCGGCAGGAACCCCGTCTCCAAGGTCGCCTGCCGTATACTACGTCGCACCTGCCCCGCGGCGGCTTAACTGAAAATGAGCACACCCGATAGCGGCTTTGCTGCGTAGTGCCAATGTTTCCCCCGCATGTCGCAGGCGTCGATGCGCGGGCCATGCCGGGCACCGACCTGTGCCAGGTCCGTCAGTGGTTGCCGATATTCTTCAGCGTGAAGCTGAGCTGGAAGGAATCGCCCTTCTTGACGTCGCCGAGCGTCTCGTAGTCACGCCGCCAGGTGAGCGCGAGCTGCATGCAGTCATCCTCGTAGGCGGCGCCGAAGCGCGTGCGCAGGGGCTGGAACCCGTTCGAGCCGTTCTCGGGATCCTCGGAGCGGTCGGTCATGTTGATGACCGCCGAGCCGAACAGCGACCAGTACCTGGCGAAGGCGATGCGGCCGGCGGCACGCAGTTCCTCGCGGTCCTGGAGATCCTCGATGTCCTGCGAGATGTCGCGGTTGAGCTTGGTGTAGCCCAGTTCGAGGTAGCTGCTGGTATTGCCGATCACCGCGTCGAATTCGTTGCGGCGCACCGCCAGCGAATCCTTGTCGACGCGGAAGCGGTGGATAAAGTTCAGGAAATCGCGGTAGCGCACTTCGGTGCGGCCGACGATGTCGGAGGTCTTGTTCGACAGGCCGGTGCCGTCGGGCAGCACGTTCTGGGAACCGGTGGCGAGACGGACCGACTGGCCAACCGTGGTCTTGATCCGCCAGCGCGAGCGTTCGAACTGCCAGTCGAGCCCATACGTGAAGCGCACCCCGTCCTCGATCCGGTCGTAGCCGGGGAAGCGGTTGAGCGCGAAGAGGTTGCCGGTGTCGAGATCGACCGCGCGCGAATCCTCGTCCGGGATGTCGATGTTGCGGGTCTTGGGCGTGGCGACCAGCTGGAAGCGCGGGGTCAGCACCTGGGTGCCGCCGAAGACCTGCCCGATCAGCGGCCACTTCACGTCGACCGCCGCCGTCGCGACGGCGCGCCCCTGCCAGCCGGACAGGCCGCGATAGAGGTCGGTGGTGGTCAGCTCGTTCTGGTCGGAATGGTAGATGTCGCCGCGCACGAGGCCGGTGAGCGTCACTTCCTGGCCCATGCCGGTCAGCTTGCGCAGTTCCCACTGGCCATAGGCGAAGGCGCGCTGGGTGTCCTGGCCGCTGCTGCGGGAGATGCCGAGGGTATTCAGTCGCAGCTCGAACTTGCCGCCCAGCACCGGATCGTCGATCCGGCGGCGGTAGTCGAGCACCGGCAGGGCGACCGGGATCTGCCCTTGCGTGCGGTCGGACACCATCGTCTGGGTCGCGTAGCCGGCCAGCGAGAAGTAGCTGTCCTGGTCGATGCGCTCCAGCTCCACCATCGAGCGAAGGCGGTCGTCGCGGCTGATGTCGTAGCGGCGCAGGAAGGTGCGGTCGGTGGCGCGGCGGATCGAGGCGGTCACGCTCCAGTTGTCGTCGAGCTGGAACTTGCCGTTGGCATAGATGTAGCCGCGAAAGGCGCGCTCGCCGGCGATCGTCACGTCCTGGCCGCCGGCGATCGGGATCTTGCTGCTCGAAGTGGCGTAGCCGGTGATCTGGAACGCGCCGATGTCGGTGAGCTGGCGGTACTGCGCGGTGGCCATCGGCGCCGCCCCGGTGAACACCGAAAGCGTGCCGGTGAGGTCGCGGTTCTCGGCGATCTTCCAGAAGTAGGACTGCGCGATCTCGAGGCCGTTGGACGGGCTCGACTTGATGTCGGGCATCAGGAAGCCGGAAACCGCCTTGCCGTCGGTGCTGACGGTGAGGCCGAACAGCGGCAGCTGCACCGCGCCGAACAGTTCGATTCGCGCGTCCGTGAAGCGCACGCGCTGCTGTTCCTCCGAATAGATCACCTTCTTGGCGACGATGCGCCAGGTCGGCTTCTTCGGGCAGCCGTCGTCGTCGGTGACGTCGCAGCCGGTATAGGCGGCGCGGTCGAGGATGACGTCGCCGTTGGCGATCCGCTGGCCCTTCAGGGCCGCCAGGCGTCCGCCCTCGCGCATGACGAGGAGCAGGTTCTCCATCATGCCGGTCTTGAGTTCGTCGGTCAGCTCGACCTGCCCGGTATAGAGCTGGTTGCCGTCCTGATCGACCATGCGGACGTTGCCGTTCGCGACGATCTTGCCGGTCTTGCGGTCCCAGTTGACGGTGTCGGCGCGGACCGACTGGACCTGGCCCTTCTCGTCGCGGCGCCGCAGGACGACGTTGCCGGTGGCGGTCACCACCTCGCTGTTCTGCTGGTACTGGACGTCGTCGGCCTCGAAGGCGACGGGCTGAGTCTCGTCGGTCGGTGTCGGAGGCGCGGCGGGCGCGCCCTCGATCGGCCCGGTGTCGACGGGGCGGGAGACGTCCTGCGCGAAGGCGGCATGGGACACGGGAAGCGCCGCGATTCCGAGGGCGAGCGCATGCAGCGAAAGCGGGCGCAAGCGGCGGAACGGGGCTTGCAGGGAGATCTGCACGGCTGGGAGCATGGGTTGCCTATCGCATCGGCTGTGCCTAACTGCAATCCAGTCATGCGGTGAAGCGCTCAAGTTCGACGTTTCATCGGGGAAATCCAGGAGAATTCATGAAGATCCAGTTCCTTGGCGCGGCGGATGAGTCGAATGCCGGCCTTATCGTGCGTCTCGTCAACCAGGATGCCGTGCCGGCCGACATCGAGGCGGTGCTGGCAGAAGGCGCCAAGCGGGGCCGTTTCACCGGCAAGGCGGGGCAGGTCTTCGAAGGCTTCGTGGAGCGTGGCGGCAAGGTTGTGCGCGTGGCGCTCGCCGGGCTCGGCGAGGCTTCGGCCAAGGACCGGAAGGGCGCGATCGAGAAGGCCGGCGCGGCCGTCGTCGCCAAGTACCTGACCAGCGGCGAGACCGCCCTGACGCTCGACGTCACCGGCGCGGGCCTCTCGGCCGAGGAAGCGGCGGGCGCGCTGACCGGCGCGGTGCTGCGTTCGTGGCGCCATGACGTCTACCGCACCAGGCTGGCCGCCGACGCGAAGCCCAGCCTGGCCGAAGTCACGCTGGTCGGCGCGCCGGAAGGCACCGAGGCGGTGTGGGCCATCGAACAGGCGATTGCCGAGGGCGTCTCCTTCACCCGCGAACTCGTTACCGAGCCGGCGAACATCATCTATCCCGAAAGCTTCGTGGAGCGCTGCAAGGCGCGCATGGAAGGCTCGGGCCTGACCATCCGCGTGCTCGACGACAAGGAGATGGCGGCGCTCGGCATGGGCTCGCTGCTCGGCGTGGCGCAGGGCTCGGTTCGCCCCGCGCGCCTGCTCGTCATGGAGTGGCTCGGCGGTGAAGCGGGCGCCAAGCCCGTCGCCTTCGTCGGCAAGGGCGTGACGTTCGACACCGGCGGCATCTCGATCAAGCCGGCCGGCGGCATGGAGGACATGAAGTGGGACATGGGCGGCGCCGGTGCCGTTGCGGGCACGATGCTCGCGCTCGCACTGCGTAAGGCGAAGGCCAACGTCATCGGCGTGTGCGGCCTCGTCGAGAACATGCCCGACGGCAATGCCCAGCGCCCCGGCGACGTGGTCACCTCGATGTCGGGCCAGACCATCGAGGTCATCAACACCGACGCCGAAGGCCGCCTCGTCCTGTGCGACGCGCTGACCTGGGTGCAGCGCGAATATGCGCCCGCGCGGATCGTCGACCTCGCCACGCTGACCGGCGCGATCATCCTCAGCCTCGCGCATGAATATGCGGGGCTGTTCTCGAACAACGACGCGCTGGCCGCCGATCTCGCCGCGGCGGGCGACGCCTCGGGCGACCGCCTGTGGCGCATGCCGATGGGCCCGGCCTACGACAAGATGATCGACAGCCCGATCGCCGACATCAAGAACGTCGGCCCGCGCTTCGGCGGTTCGATCACGGCGGCGCAGTTCCTGCTGCGCTTCATCGAGAACGACACCCCCTGGGCGCACCTCGACATCGCCGGGACCGTGTGGACCGACAAGCCCGGCGCCACCTGGGACAAGGGCGCGACCGGTTTCGGCGTGCGCCTGCTCGACCGCTTCGTGCGCGACACGATCGAAGCCTGAGCGGCAGAAGGACGCGGCTGAGTGCAGGTCATGTTCTATGAACTCAGCCGCGACCCGGCGCATGCGGTGGTGCCCCTGCTGGCCCGCCGCATCGTCGAGGGCGGTGGCCGGGTGCTGGTGGTCTCCGCCGACGAGCAGCAGCGCGCCCGGATTTCCACCGCGCTGTGGTCGCACCGGCCCGATGGCTTCCTCGCCAACGGCCAGGTGGGCGAGGGGGGCGAGGAGCGCCAGCCGATCCTCCTCTCCGACATCCCCGATCCCGTGAACGCGGCCCGCTTCCTCGTCATCGCCGACGGCGTATGGTGCGAGGGCGAGGAGCCGTTCGAGCGCACCTTCTATCTCTTCGACGACGAGACCAAGCCGCAGGCGCGCGAGGTCTGGCGCGATCTGCGCGGGCGCGAGGGGGTGAAGAAGGAATACTGGGCGCAGGAACAGGGGCGCTGGACGAAGAAGGCGGAGGAGTAGGGAGCGTTGCGCCGTGCTGCGGAGGGGGCTTCGACAAGCTCAGCCTGAGCGGGCCGAGAGGTTTACACCACCCCCGCTCACCCTGAGCTTGTCGAAGGGTCACGGCTGAGCTTGTCGAAGCCCCCCGCAGCAGCGCGCAATGCCCGCCTTGCGGACAATCGCATTCCCCGCTAGGGGCGCGCCCAACAATAACGCCCTATCGCAAGGAATAGTCCCATGGCGGTCACCCGCACCTTCTCGATCATCAAGCCCGACGCCACCCGCCGCAACCTGACCGGCGCCGTCACCAAGATGCTCGAGGAAGCCGGCCTGCGCGTCGTCGCTTCCAAGCGCATCCAGATGAGCAAGGAACAGGCCGAGGGCTTCTACGCCGTCCACGCCGAGCGTCCGTTCTTCAACGACCTGGTTTCGTTCATGATTTCGGGCCCGGTCGTCGTTCAGGTGCTCGAGGGCGAGGACGCCGTGAAGCGCAACCGCGACATCATGGGCGCCACCAACCCCGAGAACGCCGATGCCGGCACCATCCGCAAGGAACTCGCCGAATCGATCGAGGCGAACTCGGTCCACGGTTCGGACTCGGAAGAGAACGCGGCGATCGAGATCGCCTACTTCTTCAAGCCGGAAGAGATCGTCGGCTGAAGCCGGCGGTTAATTCTTGGCAATAAGGATCAAGGTCGCCGGTTCCGGCGGCCTTTTTCTTTGCCGGTCTTACGGGGAAATGCCTATTCTCCCGCCGGTTCTCGGTCTGGAAGGGATATGCGCATGTTAAGGACGGTCGTGATCGCCGCGTCGTTGTCGTTCTGCGCGGCGGTGCTGATGTCGCGGGCCACCGGCCCGGACACCTCGCCGACGACCGGCCCGATCGCGGCGCAGGCGGCCACGGCGGAGGCGCACCGAGAGGATCGTACCGGCCAGGGCGATTGATCGGCACGGCGTTCGTTCCGCGTGTTTTCGGTTTGATACATCATGGATCGCTGCTGTATCCTTCGTCCGTAAAGGAGAGGCACGATGCAGGGCATGGGCGATGGTGCGGGCGAGGCCTGCCCGTTCGAATTCAACTTCGACGAGAAGACCTTCAAGGTCGGCGACACCGTCAGCTACCGCGTCAACGGCAGCCTCGAAGGCTTCCCTTTCGTCGGCACGCTGGTCGAGGTGCATGAGGATCACGTCCTGATCGCGGGAGACGCGCAGGATTCCGACAAGCGCTATCGCGGCACGCGGGAAAGCAGGCCGCAGGTCGACTATTCCGAGATCTGATCGCCGTTATCTACGTATTGATGCGGATGACGGCTTCAAGGCGCGCTTTACCATGAACGGCGATGGTTCTCCTTGCGGGGTGCGCAGGAGACCACATGACGTTCAGAGGCCTCGCGATCGCAGCCGGTGCGGCTGCCGCTTTTTTCGTATCCCCCGGCGCGGGTGCTCGGGAAACGTCCGGGGCGGTGAGCGTCGCCGTCACCGGCGGGACGCTCGGTATCGGACCGGAAGTGACCTTCCGGCCTTCGTCCATCATCGGCGTGCGCGCTTCGGCGACGTTTCTCGGGCTCGGGCACGATGTCGGGGTCGATGACATCGACTATCATGGCGATCTCAAACTGCGCTCGTGGGGTGCGAATGCGGATTTGTATCCCTTCGACAATGGACTGCGCCTGTCGGCGGGCCTGCGCGTCAGCCGCAACCGCATCGACCTCGTCGCCACGCCCGGCGAATCGGTGACGGTGGGCGAGACGGTCTATACGCCCGAACAGATCGGCACGATCGAAGGCAAGGTGAAGGCGCGCAAGGTCGCGCCGACCTTCACGCTGGGCTATGCGCGCAACCGCAGCAGGGGGCTCGCCTGGAGTATTGACGCCGGGGTGATGCTGCATGGCCGCCCGCGCACGTACGACGTGGTGGCGACGGGCGAACTCGCGACCAATCCCCTGTTCCAGGACGATCTCGCGCGCGAGCGGGCCGAGATCGAGGACAAGGTGGACGACTACAAGGTATACCCGATCGTCCAGCTCTCGATCGGCTATACGTTCTAGAACTGGTCCGCGGCGTCCAGCAGGGCGGTGAGCTTCCTGGGTGCCACGGCCCGCCAGGACCGGGCCAGCCAGTCGGAGATCGCCTCCCAGTCGGTATCGCCAAGATCGAGGCGGATGCCGAGCCAGCCGTCGCCGAAGTAGGCGGGGCGGAAGTAGCGCGCCTCGTCCTGCTCGATCATCATCGCCTGCTCGTCGAGCCCGCTGATCTTGACCAGCAGCGCGACGCGGCCGTCGCCGTGGTGGTCGGCGCTGAAATAGGCGAACTTCTTGCCCTTCACCACGCCGAAGCAGGCCATGCCGTGACTGACCGTCTCGTCGCTTTCCGGCTGGGCGAGGGCGCGCTCGCGCACCCGCCCCAGCAGCCATTCCGGGCTGGTCTCGCGCGTCACCAGGTCGGCGAGGCAGCGCGAATAGAGCTGGTGCTCGGCGATCAGCACGCGGCCCGCAAGCGTGTCGGCGGTGTCGCCCGGCAGGATCGCCACTGGCGTCTGGCCGAGGATCGGGCCGTCGTCCAGTTGGGCGGTGACGAGGTGGACGGTGACGCCGCCATGGCTGTCGCGCGCCTCGATCGCGCGGTCATGGGTGTGCAGGCCGGTGTACTTGGGCAGCAGCGAGGGGTGGATGTTGACCATCCGGCCTTCCCAGCCTGCGACGAATTCCGGCGTCAGGATGCGCATGTAGCCCGCCAGGGCCACCCACTGCGCGCCGCTGGCGCGAATCGCCGCGTCCATCGCCGCGTCATGCTCGGGCCGCTTCATGCCCTTGTGGCTGAGCGCGAAAGTCTTCACGCCTTCCGCTTCGGCGAGGCGCAGCCCCTTGGCCTCGGGATCGTTGGCCGCGACCAGCACGATCTCGTAAGGGCAGCCGGCCGCGCGGCTGGCATAGAGCAGCGCGGCCATGTTGGTGCCGCTTCCGGAAATCAGTACGGCGACTTTCTGGCGGGTCATTGCGTAATCCCGAACCGCGCGTTTTCCTGAACCGTCATCCCGAACTTGTTTCAGGATCCATTGCGCCTGGCGGCCGACACTGGGTGTGGCGCACGATGGACCCTGAAACAAGTTCAGGGTGACGAAGCTTGTGGCGACCGGTTGGCGACATCAACCGATGTGAACGGCTTCCCACGGCTCGCGCGCGGACCACGCCTCGGCCGATCCTGCCACGGTACAACCCTTTTCGCCCGGCTCGATGCGGCCGATGGTGAAGACGGTCTCTCCGGCGGCTTCGAGGTCGGCCTTGAGCGCCTCGGCCTCGTCGGCCGCGACCGCCAGCACCATGCCGACGCCGCAGTTGAAGGTGCGCGCCATCTCGCCCGGCTCGATGTTGCCCTGCGCCTGCAGGAACGCCATCAGGCGCGGCTGCGGCCAGGCATCGGCGTCGATGCGGGCGTGCAGGCCCTTGGGCAGCACGCGAGGAATGTTCTCCAGCAGGCCGCCGCCGGTGATGTGGGCGAGGGCGTGGATCCGGCCCGCGCGGATGAAGGGCAGCAGGCTCTTCACGTAGATGCGGGTCGGCGCGATCAGCGCGTCGATCAGCAGCGTGTCGGCATCGAACAGGGCAGGGCGGTTGAGCTTCCAGCCCTTGTCCTGCGCGAGTCGGCGCACCAGCGAGTAGCCGTTGGAATGGACGCCCGAAGAGGCGAGGCCGAGCAGCACGTCGCCGGCCGCGACCTTGTCGCCGGTCAGCTGCTCGCCGCGCTCTACCGCGCCGACGCAGAAGCCCGCGAGGTCATAGTCGCCGGCCGCATACATGCCCGGCATCTCGGCCGTCTCGCCGCCGATGAGGGCGCAGCCGGAAATCTTGCAGCCTTCCGCGATGCCCGCGACGACGCGCTCGGCGACGCCGTTCTCCAGCTTGCCGGTGGCGAAATAGTCGAGGAAGAACAGCGGCTCGGCGCCCTGCACGATAAGGTCGTTGACGCACATGGCGACGAGGTCGATGCCGATGTGGTCGTGGCGGTCGTGGTCGATCGCCAGCTTGACCTTGGTGCCGACGCCGTCGTTGGCGGCGACCAGCAGCGGATCCTTGTAGCCGGCCGCGCGCGGATCGAAGAAGCCGCCGAAGCCTCCCAACTCCGCATCGGCGCCGGGACGCGCGGTGGATTTCGCGAGCGGGGCGATGGCCTTGACCAGCGCATTTCCGGCGGCGATCGAGACGCCGGCCTGCTCGTAGCTGTAGCTCTTCGGGGAGTTATCGTCGGACATTGCGGCCGCCTAGCCGTTTGTGACTTGGATTTCCATCTTCGATTGGGCACAAGGCCCCCGGTTTCGACAATGGCGATCACGATCCTCCCAAAAACCCCTCGGACCGACCGGATGGGGACGGCCCGAAAGACGGCTCTCCTGTGGGGAGGCGCGGCCGCGCTGGCCGTCGCCGGCATCACCGGCGTGCAGCTTCTCGCGCAGATCGAGGGCGATCGCGGCATCGCGCCGCTCGCCAATTCGCAGGACATCCAGGTCAGCGGCATCACCGTGGACGTCACCGCCAAGACCGGCGCGCAGGCGCGTCTCGACGGGTGGAAACTGGCGGAAAAGGAAGCCTGGAAGAAGCTGGGCGGGCCGGACATGGCGGTCGAATCGATCGACGCGATGGTGTCCTCGGTGGTCATCGGTCACGAGCAGATCGGCCCGAAGCGCTATATCGCGACGCTCGGCGTTATCTTCGACAAGGCCAAGGCCGGGCAGTACGTCGGCGCGGGGGCGGGCTCGGGTCCGCGTTCGGCGCCATTGCTGCTGATCCCGGTGCTCGATTCGGGCGGGGTGCGGCAGGTCTTCGAGGTCCGCGGCCCGTGGCAGCGGGCCTGGGCGGAGTTCCAGGCGGCGACGAGCCCGGTGGACTACGTGCGGCCGACCGGCTCTGGCGGCGAATCGCTGATTCTCACCGCCGGGCAGACCTCGCGCCGCAGCCGCCTGTGGTGGCGCACCGTGCTGGGCCAGTTCGATGCCTCGGACGTGCTGATGCCGGTCGCGCGGCTGGAGCGGCAATGGCCGGGCGGTCCGATCAAGGGCACCTTCACGGCGCGTTACGGCCCGGACAGCGAAGTGCTCGGCAGCTTCACGATGGACGCCGCCAGCGAGCAGGATCTGCCGCGCATGCTGGACGAGGCGGTCACCCGCGTCGACGGGCTCTATCGCGAGGCGCTGGCGACCGGGCAACTGCGGCCCGATCCCTCGATCAACGCGGGCGGCGAGGCGCTGGACCGTGCCTTCGCCGAACTGCGCGAGAAACTGATGCCCAAGGGTGACGAGCCGGCGCTGGCGCCGCCGCCGCCCGCCCCGGTGATTCGCACCGAGGACGTCTCGGGCGCCCCGGTAGAGGCAGTCACCGTCCAGTTCGCGACGCCTGACGCCGCCGCCGTCGATGCCGCGCTCGCGGCCGTGCGCGGTGTTCCCGGCGTCCAGGGCGCGGCGACGGTCAGCCTGGCCATCGGCGGCACCTCGGTGATGCGCGTCTCGGTCGCGGGCGGGGGTGAGCGACTCGCCTCGGCCCTGCGCGCGCAGGGCTGGAAGGTTTCCGGCGGGGGCGCCTCGCTGAGGATCAGCCGCTAGGCTTCCTCGCGATGCGACAGATCGCCCTTCCGCTGTCCGCCGCGAGCGACAGTCCGCCGCGAATCGTCGTGGGCGAAGCCAATGCGCCCGCGATCGACGCACTCACATCGCCCGGCACCTGGCCATTCGGGGTCGCGATCCTTTCCGGCCCGCCGCGTTCGGGCAAATCGCTGCTGGCACGCTGGTTCGCCGAATCGGGGGCGGGGGACGCCATCGACGATGCACAGGAGGTGCCGGAGGACGCGCTTTTCCATCGCTGGAACCGAGCACAGGAACGGGCGCGGCCGCTGCTGGTCGTGGCGGACAAGCCGTTCATGCCCGGCGTCGGCGACAGCGATGCCGCGCACTGGCGGGTGCGATTGCCCGACTTGTCCTCGCGGCTGGGAGCGGCGCTCAACCTGACGATCGGCGAGCCGGACGACGAGATGCTGGTGGCACTGATGGAAGTTCATGCCGAAATGCGCGGCCTCGCACTCGATCATTCGGCAACGCAGTATCTTGTAGGACGTTGCACCCGTAGCCATGTGGGCGTCGAACACCTAGTCGCCGCGATCGACCGGCTCAGTCTGGAGCGCAAGTCGGCCCCCACAATGGCCATCTGGCGCGAAGCACTGGAAGAGACTAAAGGCGGCCGGGTTTAGTGCTTGTCTGAAAAATGCCCTCGCCGGGCATTTTTGAGACGGCGCCGGCCCTCTCCCCCACCCGGCCACCCATAGGGTACTGTCGTCGGGTGGCCGGGTGGGGGAGAGGGCCGGCGCCGCGAAATGCGCATCCTGCGCATTTCCAGACGTCAATGTGAGGGCGGCTTTGCGCGGTGGTTGCAAAGTGGATCGAATGATGGGAGTCTTGGGAAATGCTGGCTAATCTCGTCCGCTACCTGGATTCCGTCGTCGCGCGCGATCCCGCGCCGCGTTCGCGCTGGGAAGTGCTGCTCTATCCCGGCGTCTGGGCGCTGTTCTGGCACCGCATCGCACATGCTCTGTTCCAGGCCGACCTGTTCTTCCTCGCGCGCGTGGTGAACCACCTGTCGCGCTTCCTCACCGCCATCGACATCCATCCCGGCGCGCAGATCGGCCGCAACTTCTTCATCGACCACGGCTTCACCGTGATCGGCGAGACGGCGGTGATCGGCGACAACGTGACGATCTACCAGTGCGTGACGCTGGGCGGCTCCAATCCCACCAACGGCGTCGGCGGCAAACGCCACCCGACCCTGCTCGACAATGTGATCGTCGGCTCGGGCGCGCAGATCATCGGCCCGGTCACCATCGGCCGCCGCGCCCGCATCGGCGCCAGCGCGGTAGTGACCGAGGACGTGCCCGAAGGCGCGACGATGATCGGGCTCAAGGCCCGCTCTACGCTGGTCAAGGCGGAGACCTGGGCCAGGGAATTCATGCCTTACGGCACCCCCTGCAAGGAGCCGTGCGAGCCCACCGGCGGCAACCAGCGCGTCGACGATCTGGAACAGCAGGTCGCCCTGCTGCGCGCGCAAGTCGAGGAACTGCTCGCCGAGCGCGTCCAGCCCGCGCGCGAGAACGAGCGGTGGTGACCGGCTGAATGGCGGCAGGCGGCCCCGTTACCGGCAGCATCATCGCCTTTCCCGGCGCGCAGGCGGCTTCGCAGGTCGGCTTCGACCGGCTCGAACTACAGCGCATCCTCGATCTCTACGGCCGCATGGTCGCGGCGGGGCTGTGGCGTGACTACGCGATGGACTTCACGCGTGAGGCAGCCAGCTTCAGCGCCTTTCGCCGCGCTGCCGAACGCCCGCAGGCGCGGGTCGAGAAACGCCCGGCGCTGCGCGGCAAGCAGGGCATGTGGACGCTGTTCGGCGAAGTGGGGCAGGTGCTCAAGCGCGGGCACGACTTGTCGAACGTGCTGAGCCCGCTGGAACGCAAGCTGCTCAAGGTCGTCGAGGACTGACTGTTCGGAGTGCTGACGGCGGTGTTGCGGCGCATTGGGGTGCTTCGCCCCGCTTGCATAACGAGACTTCTGAATTGCAGGTTACACGCCATGGCGGACGTTGGACATGATCGTCATCCCGGCGCATGCCGGGACCGTGGGCCGTCTTTAGGCGCAACCTTGCGCCGGGGCGCCCTGACGATGGCCATCGCCTCAAGATTTGCTCACGGTCCCGGCATGCGCCGGGATGACGGATGACCGCTTCCCACCCGAAGCCGCCATCACCCTGAACATGCCTTCCATCTTCCTCGCATGGTGTTTCCTTGCGCCCGCGCCCGGTGTAATCCCGCCCTCATGATCCGCCTCGTCAAGACCGTCATCCTCATCGCCGTGCTGTGCACCGTCACCTGGTTCGGCGCCCACTGGTATGCCGCGTACCGCGTGCGCACCGCCTTCGCCGAGGCCGGGCTGAACGACAGGGCCGCCGCGTGCATGGGCGAGCGTCTCGTGCGCAAGCTGTCGCTGCGCCAGATACACAAGCTCACCGCGTTGCAGAAGGCCGCGCATACGCCCGGGGGCATGGTCGAGGCCGCCCGCGAGATCGATGATCCGCGCGTGGTCAAGGTGACGGCGACCTCGCTGCTCTTGTGCAGCAGTGGACTATCCCGCTAGGGCTCACGGCGACAATCGCCGGAGTTCTCCTTGACGCTCGCACCCTACGCCTCCGACCCGTCCCGTTCGCGCGGGCGCGAGTTTTCGATCGAGAACGGCATCGCCCGCGGCGCGCGCAGCCCCTATCAGCGTGACCGCGACCGGATCATCCATTCGATCGCGTTCCGGCGGTTGCGTTACAAGACGCAGGTGTTCGTGGCCCCCGATGGCGACCACTACCGCGTGCGCCTGACGCACAGTCTGGAAGTGGCGCAGATCGCCCGCGTGATCGCGCGCATTCTGGGGCTCGACGAGGATCTGACCGAGGCATTGGCGCTGGCGCACGATATCGGTCATCCGCCGTTCGGTCATGCCGGGGAGGACGCGCTCGACGCCGCGCTCCACAAGGCGGGCGGGTTCGATCACAACGCCCATACGCTGCGCACGCTGATGCGGCTGGACAGCCCCTATTGCGAGCACGACGGTCTCAACCTGACGTGGGAGACGCTGGAGGGCCTGGCCAAGCACAACGGCCCGGTGCTGGAGCCGACCTGGGCGCTGGCCGAACTCGATGCCGCGTACAATCTCGACCTCGGCACCCATGCCTCGCTTGAGGCGCAGGTCGCGGCGCTGTCTGACGACATCGCCTATGACAACCACGATATCGACGATGGCCTGCGCGCGGGGTTTCTCGACCTCGACGAACTGCTGGCGCATCCTTTCGTGTTCGATCACTGGGCCGAGGTGGAGCGCCGCTATCCCGGCGTGCCGCTCGACCGGCAGTTGGCGGAGCTGATCCGCAGCCAGATCGGCGTCATGGTCAACGATCTCGTCGCGCAGACGCAGAAGAATCTCGTCGGCGTGGGCAGCATTGAGGAGGTTCGTAACGCGGGCAAGGCACTGGTGGCCTTCTCGCCCGAGATGGCCGAGGGTGAGCGTGCCTTCAAGCGCTTCATGTACGAGAAGCTGTACTACCACCCGGAGCAGTTGGAGACGGCGAAGCGTGCGCGGGCGCTGCTGGCGGAACTCTATTCGGCCTACTCGCAGGAGACGGTGCTGATGGACGAAAGCTGGATCGATACGATGCCGCGTTACGAGCCCGCCCGCAGCCGCCATATCGCCGACTACATCGCCGGCATGACCGACCGCTTCGCTATCGCCCGCCATGCGGAGATCTACGGCCGTACGCCCGAGGGCCTGAGCAATGTCTAGGCTCTGACGATGGCGCAGGGGGTAACGAGAATCTGCCTGGTCGGCGCGACCGGGCTGGTCGGCTCTGCCGTGATGGCCGAGGCGGTCGGGCGCGAGGACGTGCGGATCGTCGGTGTCGGCCGGCGCGAGGCGGTGCTGCCGCCGGGTGCGCGCATGGAGATGCTGGTGGGCGAGCCGATCGACTGGCCCGGGCTGATCCGCGCGGCGCAGGCCGACGTGCTGGTCTGCGCGCTGGGTACCACGATCAGGGCGGCAGGCAGCCAGGAGCAGTTCCGCGCGGTCGATTACGATCTCGTCCGTTTTACCGCCGAGGCGGCGCGGGGCGCGGGGATCAATCGCATGATCGTGGTGTCGTCCGTGGAGGCCGACCGGGCGAGCACGAATTTCTATCTCAGCGTCAAGGGTGAGGCGGAAGAGGCGCTGGGGCGGCTCGGCTTCGGACGGCTCGACGTGCTGCGGCCAAGCCTGCTGCGCGGTGCGCGCGAGGAGCAGCGGCCGCTGGAGCGGGCATGGCAGCTGGCCGCACCGATCGCGGATCACCTTGCGCTGCATGGCAGACTGCGCCGGTTCCGATCAATCCGGGCGCGCGACGTGGCGCGGGCGATCCTGGGACTGTCGCGGGAGAAGGCGCAAGGACGCTTCGTGCACGAGCATGACGCGCTGAAGCGGACCGCGCTCCCCGCGTAGCTTTCGTCTTGCGCTCATCCTTGTTTCAGGGGCCATCGCTTCGCCCTACATGCCCTGCGGGACAACCACCTGACGAACCCTTCGCCAAACCCTGGAGGCGAGGGAAAAGGTGAACGGGCCAGCTCGATCGACATGCGATACCCGCAGGGCGCCGGTGCAAGGTGGGAGTTGGTGCCATGCAACGGCAGATTTCCGTCATCACCTTCGGCGTTGCGGATGTCACAGCGCTGGCTCTTGATGTCGCAAGCGAGTCCGCCGTCGATGCTGCTATGCCCCGCCTCGCTCTCGCCAGATGCACCGTGCCGCGCTCTGCCGCCAGTTCACCGCATCACGGTCGTCGTGGATATGTCGCTGATTCGTACGGTCATGCGCCGGAAATCGCTTGGAATCCGGCGCAGACCGTGGATAACGCGGGACATGTCACATTCGGGGCCTGATCCAAGGCCCTTGCCAGCGCCCTTGCCAGTCTTTAGGGCGACTAGCGTAATTCAAACCCGCCTATTTTCGAAGGGGTCTATACACATGAGCGATACCGCCGATCGGGTTAAGAAGATCGTCGTCGAGCACCTTGGCGTCGAAGCCGAGAAGGTCACCGAGGACGCCAGCTTCATCGACGATCTGGGCGCCGACTCGCTCGACATCGTCGAGCTGGTCATGGCGTTCGAAGAAGAATTCGGCGTCGAGATTCCCGACGATGCCGCCGAGAAGATCAGCACCGTCTCCGATGCCATCAAGTACATCGAAGAGAACAAGGGTTAATCCCTGAGGCTGATCTGGCGTCTTGCATTTTCGCGCCTCGCTCGTGAGGGGTGGGGCGTGAATGCAACACCGGATTGAAATCGACAGGCTCGCCCTCTAAGGGGGCGAGCCTGTCGCCGTTTTCGCCCAGCCGATCCGGGTTGCGAATTTCGGCCGTTTGAGAGTTTCGGAGAGCTTATGCGTCGTGTCGTCGTAACCGGACTTGGTCTCGTCACCCCCCTGGGCGCTGACGTGGAGACCGTTTGGGCCAACCTCCTTGCCGGCAAGTCGGGCGCAGGGCCGATCACCAAGTTCGATGCTTCGGACCAGAAGTGCCGCATCGCCGCCGAGGTGAAGCCGGCCGACCATGAATACGGGTTCGACGCCAATAAGCGTGTCGATCACAAGGTTCAGCGCCAGGTCGATCCCTTCATCGTCTTCGGCATCGACGCCGCCGGCCAGGCGATCGAGGACGCGGGCCTCACCGACATGGACGAGGCGACCCGCCTGATGGCCGGTTGCTCGATCGGTTCGGGCATCGGCGGCCTGCCGGGCATCGAAAGCGAATCGCTGGTGCTGGCGAACAAGGGTCCGGCCCGCGTCTCGCCGCACTTCGTGCATGGCCGACTCATCAACCTGATCTCGGGCCAGGTCTCGATCAAGTACGGCCTGATGGGCCCGAACCACGCTGTCGTCACCGCCTGCTCGACCGGCGCCCACTCGATCGGCGACGCCGCGCGCATGATCAAGGACGGCGACGCCGACATCATGCTGGCAGGCGGCGCGGAAAGCACCATCTGCCCGATCGGCATCGCCGGCTTCGCGCAGGCGCGCGCCCTCTCCACCTCGTTCAACGACGAGCCGGAGAAGGCCAGCCGCCCCTACGACAAGGACCGCGACGGCTTCCTGATGGGCGAGGGCGCAGGCGTCGTCGTGCTCGAGGAATATGAGCACGCGAAGGCCCGCGGCGCCAAGATCTACTGCGAAGTCCTCGGCTACGGCCTTTCGGGCGACGCATACCACGTCACCGCGCCGCACCCGGAAGGCTCGGGCGCGTACCGCTCGATGGCGATGGCGCTGCGCAAGGCGGGGCTTGAGCCCAAGGACATCGACTACATCAACGCCCACGGCACCTCGACCCCGCTGGGCGACGAACTGGAACTGGGCGCGGTGCGCCGCCTGTTCGGCGAAGCGATCGACGGCGTCTCGATGAGTTCGACCAAGTCGGCGATCGGCCACCTTCTCGGCGGTGCAGGCGCGGTCGAATCGATCTTCTGCATCCTTGCGCTGCGCGACCAGATCGTCCCGCCGACCCTCAACCTCGACAACCCGAGCGAGAGCTGCATCGGCGTCGACCTCGTGCCTCACGTCGCCAAGAAGCGCGAAGTGCGGGCGGTGCTCAACAACAGCTTCGGGTTCGGCGGTACCAACGCCAGCCTGGTGATGCGTAAGATCGACTGAGACAAATCCCATGATCTCCCGGCGCGGATGCGGCCTGGCGGCAATCGTCGCCGTTCTCTTCGTCGGGAGCCTCTGGGCGTTCTTCGGCGGCTGGTACGGCTCCGGCCCGCTGGACAAGCAGCAGCACTTCATCGTCCCCACCGGCGCCAGCCTTGGCGACGTGGCGGACCGGCTGGAAAAGCAGGGCGTGATCGCCTCCGCCACCGGCTTCAAGCTGCGCGCGCGCGTGTTCGGCGGCGGCAGCGGGATCAAGGCGGGCGAATTCGCCATCCCCGCCCACGCCAGCCCCTCGCGCGTGCTGGCGATCATCTCCAGCGACGAGATCATCCGCCGCTTCGTGACGGTGCCCGAAGGCATGCCCTCGGTCATGGTCTACGACCGCCTCAAGGCGCAGACCGCGCTGACCGGCGATGTCTCGGTGCCGGAAGAAGGCTCGATCCTGCCCGACACCTACAACTTCGAGAACGGCGAGCCGCGCGAGGAACTGGTGCGGCGCATGCAGGCGGCGATGAGCCGCACGCTCAAGGAACTGTGGGCGAACCGCGCCAAGGGTCTCGTCGTCAAGACGCCCGAGGAGGCGCTGACGCTGGCCTCGATCGTCGAGAAGGAAACCGGCAAGCCCTCCGAGCGCCGCATGGTCGCCGGGCTCTATTCCAACCGCCTGCGCACCGGCATGCTGCTGCAGGCGGACCCGACGATCATCTACCCGATCACCAAGGGCAAACGCCTCGGCCGCCGCATCCTCCAGTCGGAGATCCAGGCGGTCAACGGCTACAATACCTACACGATGGTCGGCCTGCCCAAGGGGCCGATCACCAACCCCAGCCGCGAATCGATCGCGGCGGTGCTGAACCCGGCGAAGACCGACGCGCTCTACATGGTCGCCGACGGCACCGGCGGCCACGCCTTTGCAGGCACCCTGGCCGAGCACAACCGCAACGTCGCCAAGTGGTTCGCCATCCGCCGCGAGCGGGGGGAGTTGTAAGAACCCGTTCGCAAATCCGCCGAGGGCGGATTTGAGCGGCACCGGCCCGCGCATATAGTAGCGAGGCGAGGGCGATTCCGAAGATCACGGCCGGGAACACCGCCGCCGACCACCCCTTGGCCGCGACGATCCCGAAGCCGAGGAAGCTCCAGCCGAACTGCAAGGCGACGCCCGCGAGCGAAAGCGCGAAGAACACCCACGCGATCTCGCGTCGCAGCAGGAGCAGAACGGCGCCGATGGTGCCGCCCCAGACCGCAACGGCGTAGGCGCCCCATGCCCACGCGGGCATGGCGTGGAATGCCGCTGCGGTGACCGGATCGTCCTTGGCAAGGGGATCGAGATCGGCATTGACCTGCATCAGGTATGCGGCATCGCCCAGCAGGTTCCAGAGCAGGATGGCAATTGCGACGAAGGTGAATGCGCGCATGGTCTTCCCCCGTTTGACCGTCCCTCCCCAGGTACGGACTTTGCGACGAACTTTGCCTGCACCCGTCCGTTCTGGCAATCGGGACGGGAGACCTGCGTTCGGCCAGGGGTGGAGATTCGATGCCGCGACATGCTGAGAACCAAGCCCCCGCGGACTGGATCGCCAGAGGGCCGCGCAAGGCAGGGGCGCCGCTTCTGGTCACCGCTGAACTCCCCAGGGACGTGCTCGCATGGACCGACGCCTTGCGGAGGGAGCACTATCCTCCGGACCGGAACCGCCTGCAAGCGCACGTAACCTTGTTCCACGCGCTGCCCGCGTCGGTGGAGGACGAACTCCTCGAAGTGCTCACGGACCTCGCGCGGGCCTCTCCCCCGACGGCCCGGATCGACGGGTTGATGAAGCTCGATACGGGCACTGCGCTTGCCGTCCACAGTCCGGCGATGGTCGAACTCCATGGCCTGATCGCCGAGCGCATGCACGGGCTGCTGACGCAGCAGGATGCGCAGCCGCTGAAGCTTCATGTGACCATCCAGAACAAGGTCACGGCGCAGGCAGCCAGGTTGCTGCAGGCGCAATTGGCGGCACGTCTGGAGCCGACTGCGTTCCGTTTCCGGGGCTTTGGTCTTTATGCCTGGGAGGAGGGATTGTGGCGTCCGATCCGGCTCGTCATTTTTCGTGGCTGACGATGTTTTTCGGTGTTGACCGATGCGGACCTTGCCCCTAGAGGACGCGGCCTGCCCCGCAGCAACG
The DNA here is from genome assembly GCF_036352595.1 of Novosphingobium resinovorum. Lineage (GTDB taxonomy): Bacteria > Pseudomonadota > Alphaproteobacteria > Sphingomonadales > Sphingomonadaceae > Novosphingobium > Novosphingobium resinovorum_B. Next base: position 475,359 of record NZ_JAZFAX010000001.1, on the reverse strand, counting down.
GGGCACCAGATCGAGCTTCCCGAGCGGGAAGCTTTGGTATGGCGGAGTAGCTCAGTCGGTTAGAGCAGCGGAATCATAATCCGCGTGTCGGGGGTTCGAGTCCCTCCTCCGCTACCATCCATTTCTCTGCTGCTAGGCATAGAGAAGTATGCAGGGTAGCTACCTGTTCGGAGCGCATCGATTGCCTCCGCGACCAGCGGCTTTTGTCAGTCGCATCCCTCGGATAAAAATATTTTTGGCAAAAGATCGCTGGTCGGTGATCGATATTCGACACCGTAGCTTATCCTTGCGGGTGACCAAAGAGGGCGATTGCTGAATGGCATCGCGGACCTGCACGAGGGGGCGATGGCGACCCGGCGCGGACTGCGCGCGCGGGTCGCATCTTTTGATGCTGATCTTTTCGTTTAGCCCTGGGTGGTGCGAAGTTCGCCTGCGAGGGCATCATCTTCTAGATCACCGTGCGTCGATGATTTACTTTCTAGTTGCTTGATCCAGCCCTTGGCTTGCTGCGCTAGCGGAGTCTCGATGAATTTGAAGCTCAGATAAGCGAGCGGAATGGTCACTGCCATACCCACTGAAAACAGCGTGATGAAAGTTGCCAAGGGTTGAGATTGAGCTGGCAATACCTTGAACAATTTATCGATGACAAGGAAATGCAATATATATCCGGAATAGCTAATCTTTCCCATGAATATTGTTAATTTGTTGACGACTCCGCTCCAGGAGTGATGGGAAAGTGCCCATGCGATCAGCATGCAGGACGCAGTGAACCAGTATTGCCTCGGTAGAAGCGCGGGCTTCATATGCGTAACCAGCATGATCGCGGCGGCAAGGAGAATTACGGCAAGATTGATCGACTTGTTTTGAAGAAATCTACCTTTCCCATCTCGGATGAGGAAATATAGAAGAATTCCAAACGAAAAAGAACCAAGCTGGCTGGGAAAGCTACGATACCAGTATTCTTTGACCTCGTCGGCGGGCACCGATGCAAGCATAGGGGCGAACAGATGCTGCATTCCAAGAACCATCAGTGGCAGCACTGTGATGCAGATCAGTGTGAAGATTGCGGCTGCCCGCGTCGATTTGATCAGAAGAAACCATAGCGGCACAGTGACATAGAAAAGCATCTCACAGCTTATCGACCAGCCGCCCGGTACAACGGAACTTGCGACGCCTGGGACCAGCAGGTTGGTAAAGGTCGCGTGGAAGGGATAATGCCAGATTTCAGGCCCCGGGCGCCAGCCTCTGCTCCCGAGCCCGTACACGACAGTGTAAAGTATCATGCCGAGCCAGTAGATCGGCGCGATCCTCATCACGCGCTTGATGAAGAAATTCCTTACCGGCCGCTGCTCTGACTGGGCAGCGCGATGGAAGGTCAGGAAAATCGTGAAGGCGCTGACTACGAAAAACAGTAGCACGCCATTTCCGGCCAAATTGGTCAGATTCCTGACTGGCCCTTTGACACCCGCCAATGATGCGGTGTGGGTGATGATGACACCCGTGATCGCCAAGCCTCGCAAGGCATCTATGTAATCCAGGCGTTTACTTGCCATTGAACCCCCCGGTCGCATCGGAGATGGCATGCAAAGCCTGCGCGAACGGCACTATTGTCCGTTGCGCCAGTGCCCGCCATCCCGCTCAGCATAAGGGTGTCCTTCCTTATTTGAAAGCAGAATGCCGGGCGTTTCCAGCGGTGCATGAGGTGCTTGTCATTGGGGATGCCGTCATCGCCGTATCCTTATCAACATCATCCATTTCGGACTTATTACCTCTCACCCCGCTCCATCGCCTTCACGCGAGCAACCGTTTCCGGCACGTCCAGCATCCGTTCGAGCGGCGCTTCCAGCCGCCTGCGCCAGTTGGGGTGCTCGGTAACGGTGCCCGGCAGGTTCGGCTGTTCGGGATCGGCGAGGAGATCCTCCAGCGGCACGATCGCCAGACCGCAGGGCGTGCGTGCGACATGGCGCAGCGCCGCCTCGACGACGGGCGCGGTGTCTTCGGGTGACGGCCTCGGCGCGGTGTCGTGAGTGAGGGTCGCCCAGAGCAGGCCCCGGTCCCACGCGCGGCGCAGAGCGGCTTCGTCGGGCGTCATCGCGTCCGGCAGGCGGCCGAGCGCCTCGGCCCAGGCGAGGTCGCGGCCGCTCCACCATCCCGCGACTGTCGGGGTATCGTGCGTGCCGGTCATGGCGACGGCCTGCGGGTCATAGTCCTGCGCGCCGACGAAACCCCCGTCCGCGGCCCGCTCGAACCACAGCACGCGCATTCCCAGCATGCCCCGTGCGGTGATCGCCGGGCCGAATCCGGGGGGCATCGTGCCGAGGTCTTCGGCGACGATCAGCGCGCCCGCCAGATGGGCCTCCAGCGTGACGAGCCGGATCAGGTCCGTGAAGGGATAGCGCAAGTAGGCGCCGGCGCTGGACGGCTCGCCTTGCGGAACGACCCATAGCCGGGCGAGGCCGAAGGCGTGGTCGATACGCAAGGCTCCGGCGGTGGAAAGCGCCGCCCGGATCGTCGAGATCCATGGCGCATAGCCGCTGCGTGCGAGGCCGCGCGGCGAGAAGCCGGTGAGCATCCAGTTCTGCCCTTGCGGTCCCAGCGGGTCGGGCGGGGCGCCGATCGTCAGGCTCTGGAGCAGGGTGTCGCCCATCGCCCAGGCATCCGCGCCGCCGGTGTGGACGCCCACTGCGAGGTCGGCGAGCAGGCCGACCGCCATTCCGGCCGCGCGGGCCCGGCGTTGCACTTCGGCAAGGCTTTCGCGCGCGAGCCACTGGGTGAAGAGGTGGAAATCGACTTCGGCGGCATGCTCGCGCGCGAAGGTCGCAGCGGCGGGGCCATCGGGCGCGTGGAACGCCTGCGGCCAATCCTGCCAGCCGTTTGCCCCCCGGGCGCGGAAATGCACGTCGAGCGCGTCGTACAGCGCCTGCCGCCTGAGGTCTTCGCCATGGACCGCGTTGTCCGAGGTGATGCGCCGCCGGATATCGTCGTCCAGCCCGGCGTAATAGGCCCGCAAGGTCGCAAGGCGGCGCGGCAGGGCGCTCTCCCAGTCGATCAGGGGATCCGCCGGGGCGTCCTCTTCGGGCAGTGGCGGCAGGCCCAGCAGGGCGGGATCGCCCATCGCGCCGTTGAGAAAGAGCCGGCTCGATGGCGAATAGGGGCTGAAATCCCGCCCATGGCCGGCGAAAAGGGCGTGGACCGGGTTGATCGCCAGCGCGTGCGCACCGCGCGCGGCAAAGGCATCGACCGCCTCGGCAAGCTCAGCGAAAGTCCCGAAGGCACGCGGGGCGGTGCCGCGCAGTGCGGGGATCTGGACCGCCGGACCCCAGATGCGGCCCTTGCCGAGCGAGGCGACCGAAGGGCATCCGCGCGGCGCGACGGCGAGGGTGAGCGCGTGGCCGTTGAGGGTCAGCCGGTAGTAGCCGGGCTCGTCGATCGCGGGCAGGGTCCAGTGCGCGGTGTCAAGGCGGCGCCTGGTGCCATCGGGCAAGGTGAACTCGGCACTGGCGAGCGCTGGCGGGAGGGTGGTCTCCATGCCGACGTCGGTGACGATCATCGCCGGGGGCAGGGCCTCCTCGGCGGCGAGGCGGGCCGTGCTGGCGGCGATCTCGGCCTCGGTCGCGGCGGGATAGCCCAGCGCCAGCGCGATCGTGCGCAGCGACGCATCGCTGACGACCTGCTGCCTGCCATCGACGTCCCACCAGATCCGATCCAGACCGATCGCTTCGGCAAGCGCGTGCAATGTCGGCATAGGCTGCGCGGTTCCCCGGAGTTATCGCGGGAAGGCTAGCCTGCCTGGCGAGGCGCTGCAATCGTCCGCGCAGTCTTGCGGGCGTCCACCAGGATCAGGCCGCAGAGCACCAGCGCCACCAGCGCATAGCGCGCGCGGAAGGGGACGTTGAACGCGGCGATCTGGCCGAGGACGGCCGGCGGGTCGGTCCAGGCCGGAACGACCAGTGCCAGCCAGCAGGCCAGCACCAGCGGCGTGCGCAGGGAACCGGGCCGGGCGAGGGCGCCGAGCAGGGCGGAGAGAATCGCCGGGAAGATCAGCGCATAGTGATAGCCCCAGGCATTCGGCGCGGCGACCAGCGAGGCGCAGAGCAGCAGGTTCAGGCTGTCGAGCGGCCGTGCCTCGCGGGTCGCCAGGCCATGCGCCATGGCCAGCAGGATGCCGATCGCCAAGAGGCCCTTGGCCGCGAGTTGCACGCCGTGCGGAATCGGCACGAAGTGCTGGATCGGCGCGCCGCCGCCCGCCTCTACGTGAGCGGCGATGCCGGCCAGCGACTGCGCGACGCCGGGCATCGTGTAGCCCTGCGCATGGGGGAGCAGTTCGAGGAAATATTGCCGGTAGAGTTCCGGTGCCGCCCAGCCCAGTCCGATGGCAGCGATCACGGCGCTGGCGATCACGGTGGCGACTGCCGCGCGCCACTTGCGCGGGGTCAGGAACAGGGCGGGGACGAGGCCGGGGTAGATTTTCAGCCAGAAGCCCAGGGCAATGGCGATACCGGCGCGCGCGGGCCTGTCGGTGGCGGCGAAGGCCATGCCCGCCACCGCCGCGCCCATCAGCAGGATGTTGACTTGTCCCGCCGCCAGCGAGGTTCCGACCGGGGCGATCGCCAGCGCCGCAAGAACGGCTGCGATCGTCGTCGCGGTGGGCCTGGGGGCTTCGCCGGGTGCGCGCGGCGCCATCCGGACGACCATCCGGGTGGCCATCGCCAGCATCGCCACGCACAGCGCGGTATGGATCAGGAACGCGGTATCGATCGGCAACCTGGACAGCGTGTGGAAATAGGCCAGCGAGGGCGGCGGATAGACGAAGCCACTGACGAATTCGCCGTTGTGGCAGATATCGTAGGGTCCGCGCAGGTCGGCCGCGCCGCACATGTACGTGCGAAAGTCGAGCGTCAGCGCCGCCTTGCCGACCCCCTCGCGCAGCACCGCCGCGAACTCGGCGAGATGATGGAGGATCAGCAGCGCGCTCAGCCCGATCAGGGCGTGCGGCAGCCAGCGGGTCATGGCTGATGGTCCTGCGGCAGTCTCGGTCACATCACCTCCTCACGAACCCGCCCGCCATATCCGGGGGAAGTTACGTCGAGGTGAAGAGGCCGGGGATCAGCTTTCCAGCAGGCGCGGCATCAGTTCCACGAAGTTGCAGGGACGGTTGCGGCTGTCGAGTTGTTCGGCGAGGATGCCGTCCCAGCCGTCCTTCACCGCGCCGTTGGAGCCGGGCAGCGCGAACAGGTAAGTGCCCCGCGCCACCACGGCCATGGCGCGGCTCTGCACCGTGGAGGTGCCGATGGTCTTGTAGCTGAGCCAGCGGAACAGTTCGCCGAAGCCGGGAATCTCGCGCCCGCCGAGGCGACCGAGCGCCTCCGGGGTCACGTCGCGCCCGGTCAGGCCGGTGCCGCCGGTGGAGACGACCGCATCGACCTCGGGATCGTCGATCCAGGCGGTGAACAGGTCGGCCAGCACGGCGGCGTCGTCGCGCACGATGGTGCGGCGCACCAGGTTGTGACCGGCATCGACGATGCGCTGGGCAAGAATGTCGCCCGAGGTGTCGTTTTCGGCGGTGCGGGTATCGGAAACGGTCAGGAGGGCGATGTTGATGGGCTTGAAAGTACGCTCAAGGTCGATTGCCACGCAGGATCGCTCCATTCGAGGCCATGCGCACGCCCTGCGAACCGGAAAGGCCCGGGAAGGTCGGCCACATGCCCTGCACCAGTTCCATGCGGCTCTCCGAGGGGCCGCCCGCCTGGCGTTCGTACATCCAGTAGTTGCGCATCACAATGTTCACGTAGCCGCGCGTCTCCCAGTAGGGGAGCGATTCGATCCATAGCAGCGGATCGCCCTGGCAGTTCACTTCGGTGGCCCAGCGGCGCACCGGCAGCGGCCCGGCGTTGTAGGCGGCCATGACCTTGGGCAGCAGGCCTTGCGTGCCGACATCGTTCTTCAGCGTTTCGAGGTGGCGCTGGCCGAAGGCGAGGTTGACCTCGGGCTTGTTGAGATCAGAGGCATTGCCGTTGTAGCCCAGCGATCCGGCATGGTCCTGCGCGGCGGCGGGCATGATCTGCATCAGGCCGCGCGCGCCTGCCGGGCTGACCGCTCCGGCGCGGAACACCGATTCCTGCAGGGTATGGGCATAAACCAGCGCGGGATCGACCTTCCAGCCACCCACCGGGGTCCACTTGGGCGTGGGGAAGCGCGTTGCCGGTTCGGGCTGGCCGCCGCTGGGGGCATTGTAGGCCATCCACAACTGCGTGCCGGGCAGGCCAAGATCGCGGGCGAGACGGGTCAGCGGCGCATATTGCGAAGCATCGCCGATGCGGGCCTGATGGCGCAGCACTTCGTCGGCGAGGCCATCCTTGCCAATCTCCGCGAGTTCGACGGCGGTACGCACGTTCGGATAAGCGCGTAGCGCCTGCCAGTCGGCCTGCGTGAAGTCGGCGGCGGCGTGCTGTTCGGGAAGCTTGAGGCCAAGCTGTTCGGCGGCCAGCATCCCGTAGAGCGTCTCGTCGCGCGCGGCGGCGAGGCGTAGCGCGGCGCTCGCCTGCTCGGGCTTGCGGCAGCGCACCAGCGAGCGGCTGTTCCAGTAATGCGAGGCGGCGGTCAGCTCCGCATTATCGGACGAGCGTGCGGCCTTGGCGAAGGCATCGGCAGCGCCATCGCAGTCACCCAGGCGCCATGCGGCGAGTCCGGCAGTCCACCATGCCTCGCCCACCCACGGGCCTTGCCCCAGCGCGGCGATCTGCGCCATCTGGTAGGCGTTGGCGTCCTGGTTCTCGATGTAGAAGCTCCAGGCGACCTTCTGGCGCCACTCGGCCTGCGAGGAGGGCGAGAGGTTGGCGTCGATCCCGTCCAGCAACAGGCGCGCACCCATCGGGTCGTCGTTCTTGATACGGTCGTTGATGCCGTTCGCGATCCCGGCGGGCATCGTGCCGTCATCGATCGAGGACGGCCGCACGCGCTTGGCGATGGTCGGCAGGCGGGCGAAGCTCTGTTCGCTGGGCAGCGAGGGAACGCTCGTGGCGCCGCGCTTGAGCGCAAGGCGGCTGATCTGGTCGGCGCCGGGCAGTTCGGTGCCCTGCGAAAGCCATGTCTGCAGGTCGTTCAGCTGGATCTTGGGCGATCCGGACGCGAGGTAGTATTCTGCGCGGGCCTGCTGGTGGAGCGGGCCGTCGGGGCGGTCGGCCAGCATCTTCTGGACGGTGGCCCAGTCCTTCGCGTCGATCGCGTCGAACATCGACTTGTAATAGGCCCGGTCGTCCTGGCTGAGCAGCGAGGGGACGGCGGTGCGGTCGGCGCGGGTGCGGAAATAGTCAACCGCAGCGCTGTTGGCGAAGGCCGGTGCTGCCGATACGCAGGCGGCGATGCACGCGCCCGCAAACAGTCCGGCCCTGATAAGTCGTTTCAAAGGTATTCCCCGCAGTCCTGTGCGATTCGCCTGCTCCGGCTGGCCGATGGCCGCATCTCTCAGGACGCGGTCCAATCCAGCCAGGCCCTCCAGAGCACCGGCTTTGCACGCGGCTGCGCGAGCAAGGCAGGCAGCGCCCAGGAGGCGAGCAGGGGTATCGATCCCCCTTCATGATCGAAAGTCCTTAACATGGCAGGACGATGCGGCGATTCGTGGCCGATTAGCGGCAGGACGTTTCCACCAAGGACAAACAGCCTCTTTGGAGCCACCAAACCCACGTGATGCCGCAGAACCTGACCGATTCCGCGCTCGCTCATCGCGGCCCAATCCGCGCCGGGCGTGTGGCGGGGCAGGGCGCTGGCAAGGTAAACGTCCTCGCGCCCGGTGCCGAACGCGGCAAGGATGGCGTCGAGCAGCTTGCCATGTTGGCCGGAGAGCAGCGTTTCGCTGTCCTCGGCTTCGGGTTCCTCGACCACGATCATGAGTTCGGCACCCACCTTGCCCTGCGGCGCGACGCGCGCGGCGGGGCCGCCTTCGCACAGCAGCGGTTCGCTCAGCCACCACGGCGCGAAGGCCGCGAAATCGGCGGGCAGGCTGGCGGGATCGAGCTTGTCGGGCGGCGGCGGGGCATCCGGATCGGGCTTCGGATCCGGGCGGCGGCGCGACGGCGGGGCGCCTTCCAGTTCGGGCGGGGCGAGCCACTCGACCGGCTCGTCGAGGAAGTCGCAGTCCACCCCGGCGTCCCGCCACCAGTCGAGCGCACCTGTGATATCGTCCAGAAATTGCGGATTTGGCGGTTGATCCATCGCGCGGGTCTTGACCTTATGCGCGGGAGCAATCAAGGCATTCGTGAATTTAATCGCTCGACTAAACACGAAAAGAATGCACGGGGCTACCATGATCGAACGCGAAGAGATGCCTTACGACGTTGTCGTCGTCGGCGGTGGACCTGCCGGTCTGGCGACCGCGATCCGCCTCAAGCAGGTGGACCCGCAGCTGCAGGTCTGCGTGCTGGAGAAGGGCTCGGAGATCGGCGCACACATCCTGTCGGGCGCCACGATCGATCCCAAGGCGCTCGACGAACTGCTGCCGACCTGGCGCGAGGACGGCTGCCCGCTGGCCGAAACCCCCGTCACCGACAACTGGCACTGGCACCTGACCAAGAAGGGCAAGTTCTCCCTTCCGCACATCATCCAGCCGCCCTTCATGTCGAACAAGGGCAACTACACCGGCTCGCTCGGCAACTTGTGCCGCTGGCTGGCCGAACAGGCCGAGGCGCTGGAGATCGAGATCTTCCCGGGCTTCCCGGCCGCCGAAATCCTCTATGACGAGGCGGGCGCCGTGATCGGCGTGCAGACCGGCGACATGGGCGTCGACCGCGAAGGCAATCCCAAGGGCGACTTCCAGCCGGGCATGAACCTGCTGGGCAAGTACACCGTGTTCTGCGAAGGCGCGCGCGGCCACCTGACCAAGCGCCTCAAGGCGAAGTACGACCTCGAAGCCAATTGCGAGCCGCAGATCTACGGCATCGGCATCAAGGAACTGTGGGACATCCCGGCGGACAAGCACGTCCCCGGCCGCGTGATCCACACCCAGGGCTGGCCGATGAGCGAGAACGACGCCTGGGGCGGCGGGTTCCTCTACCACCAGGCCAACAACCAGGTGGCGCTGGGCTTCGTGACGGCGCTCGATTACAAGAACCCGTACATCTACCCGTTCGAGGAATTCCAGCGCTGGAAGCAGCACCCGGAAATCCGCGCCATTCTCAAAGGCGGCAAGCGCGTCGCCTATGGTGCGCGCGCGATCAATGAGGGCGGCTGGCAGTCGGTGCCTAGCCTCGCGTTCCCCGGCGGCGTGCTGGCGGGCTGCTCGGCGGGCTTCGTCAACGTGCCGCGCATCAAGGGCACCCACACCGCGATGAAGAGCGGCATGCTGGCCGCCGAATCGATCGCCGCCGCCATCAAGGCGGGCCGCGAGCAGGACACCCTGCAGGACTACGACGACGCGGTGCGCTCCAGCTGGATCGCCAAGGAACTCAAGCTCGTCCAGAACGCCGAGCCGATGGTGGCGAAGTGGGGCGGCGAGCTGGGCACGATCCTCGCGGGCGCCGACATGTGGCTGCGCACGCTGTTCGGCTTCGGCCTCGCCAAGCCGATGAAGCATCACACCGATGCGTCGGAAACCCAGCGCGCGGACCTGTACAAGCCGATCGCCTATCCCAAGCCGGACGGCGTCATCAGCTTCGATCGCCTGACCAGCGTGTCGTACTCTTTCACCAACCATGAGGAAGACCAGCCGATCCACCTCAAGCTGAAGGATCCCAGCATCCCGACGGCGGTGAACCTGCCGGTCTATGCGGGCCCCGAGGCGCGTTACTGCCCGGCGGGAGTTTACGAGTTCCTCGATGCGGGGGATGGTCCCAAGCTGCAGATCAACGCGCAGAACTGCGTCCATTGCAAGACCTGCGACATCAAGGATCCCACGCAGAACATCGAATGGGTGACGCCCGAAGGCGGCGGCGGCCCGAACTACCCGAATATGTGATGCGAAGAGGGGAGGCACTGCCTCCCCTTTTTTCTGCCATCTCTCGATACACCCCGTCACCCTGAACTTGTTTCAGGGTCCATCGTGCAGCAAGCGCGGTGTGTGAGAGGGTAAGCCAGGAGGGCGGCTGGTGACACAACGCTCCGGTCCAGATGGCCCAATGAACCCTGAAACAAGTTCAGGGTGACGGGGTATGGGCCAGAAGGCGCGCCTTGCCTCCTGCGTCCCTCCGCGCCATGGACGGGGCGATGCTGACCGAAACCGCCTACGCCAAGATCAACCTCGCGCTGCATGTCCGTCGCCGCCGCGAGGACGGGTATCACGAACTCGAAACGCTGTTCGCCTTCGTCGATGACGGCGACCGGCTGAGCGCCTCCCTCGCCGAGGCCGACAGCCTCTCCACCCATGGCGAGTTCGCCGCCAAGATCGACGACCCGTTCGGCAACATCGTCGCCAAGGCATTGTCTGCGCTGCCTCATGGCAAAGGCTGGGCCGTCGATCTCGAAAAGCGCCTCCCCGTTGCGGCGGGCCTCGGCGGCGGTTCGGCTGACGCGGGCGCGGTGTTCCGCATGGTGGAGCGCAGCGCGGGCCTCCCGGGCGACTGGCAGGCCTGCGCCGCGAAGCTGGGCGCCGACGTGCCCGCCTGCGTCTTGTCCACCACCTGCATCGGCACCGGCACCGGCACCGACCTCCAGGCTATCGAGAGCGACCTGACCGGCACTCCGGTCCTGTTGGTGAACCCGCGTGTAGGCGTGCCGACCGGACCGGTGTTCAAGGCCTGGGACGGCATCGATCGCGGTGCAATGCCCACCGGCTCCGTCCGCCGGATCGCACTGGAAGGCCGCAACGACCTAGAGGCTCCGGCCATCGCGATATGCCCTCCGGTCGCCGATGTGCTGGCAGCTTTGCGGGCGACCGAGCCGTTCCTCGCCCGCATGTCCGGGTCGGGCGCGACGTGCTTTGCGCTCTACGACAGCGAGGCCCAATTGCAGGCGGCGTGGGATAAGCTGGCCGACACTCAACCGCACTGGTGGAAAATGTCGGGTAAATTGAGGTAAGCTGCCCGTGCAACCTTCGGAGGCAGACTTGGAAACCGAATACCACCGCCTGCTCGGCACGCCCGTTACCGGCGGCGTTCTGGTCGTATCGGACCATGCCTCCAACCGCGTGCCCGACGACATCGACCTCGGCATAGAGGCCGCGCTGCTCGACGAGCATATCGCCATCGACATCGGTGTCGCCGCCATCGCGGCGCGCATGGTCGAAGCCGGCACCGCCGCTTGGCTCGGCAATGTCAGCCGCCTCGTCTGCGACTTCAACCGCAGGCACGACGTCCCCGGCATGATGCCCGAGATCAGCGACGGTTACGTCATCCCCGGCAACGTCCTCACCGCAGAGGAGCGGCAGGCGCGGGTGGACCGGCTGTTCGATCCCTATCACTACGCCCTTGCCGCACAACTGCGCGAGACGCCCCCGGCGCTGATCCTCTCGCTGCACAGCTTCACCCCCGGTCTCGCCACTTGCACTAAACCGCGCCCTTGGCAGGTCGGCGTCCTCTACAACCAGGACGAGCGCGCCGCGCGCATCGCCATTCCTTGGCTGGAGGGGCAGGGCTTCGTCACCGGCGATCAGGAGCCGTACTCGGGCAAGCTGCTCAACGCCTCGATGAACCGCCATGCCGAACCGAACGGATTGCCTTATCTCAGCATCGAGATCCGCCAGGACCTCATCGCTGAGGAAGCGGGGCAGGCGGAGTGGGCCGACGTGATGACACGGCTCTGCGCGGCAGTGGTCGAGAAACTCGCATGAAATATAATTGCAAAAACTCACGTTGAATTGAAATCAATCACCGTGTAGGGGCGGCTCCAACATAGTGTGAAAACTTGCGCGAAAACCCGCGCCCATGACCAATCGGAGTTCCGACAATGCCCGCCCTTCGTTCACGCACCTCGACTCACGGCCGCAACATGGCGGGCGCGCGCGGGCTCTGGCGGGCGACGGGCATGAAGGACGGGGACTTCGGCAAGCCGATCGTCGCGGTGGTGAACTCGTTCACCCAGTTCGTCCCCGGCCACGTCCACCTCAAGGATCTGGGCCAGCTGGTCGCGCGCGAGATCGAGGCAGCTGGCGGTGTCGCCAAGGAATTCAACACCATCGCGGTCGATGACGGCATCGCCATGGGCCACGACGGCATGCTCTATTCGCTGCCCAGCCGCGACCTCATCGCCGACAGCGTCGAGTACATGGTCAACGCCCACTGCGCCGACGCCATGGTCTGCATCTCCAACTGCGACAAGATCACGCCAGGCATGCTGATGGCCGCGATGCGCCTCAACATCCCCGCCGTGTTCGTCTCGGGCGGACCGATGGAGGCTGGCAAGGTGGTGCTGCGCGGCAAGGAACATGCGCTCGATCTGGTTGATGCGATGGTCGCCGCCGCCGACGAAAGCTACACCGACGAGGAAGTGAAGACGATCGAGCGCTCGGCCTGCCCGACCTGCGGGTCGTGCTCGGGCATGTTCACCGCGAACTCGATGAACTGCCTCACCGAAGCACTGGGCCTCTCGCTGCCGGGCAACGGCTCGACGCTGGCGACGCACTCGGACCGCGAGCGCCTGTTCCTGGAGGCGGGCCGCGTCGCGGTGGACATGTGCCAACGCTATTATGAGCAGGATGACGCATCCGTGCTGCCGCGCAACATCGCCAGCTTCAAGGCGTTCGAGAACGCCATGAGCCTTGACATCGCGATGGGCGGCTCGACCAACACCGTGCTGCACCTGCTGGCCGCCGCGCACGAGGCGGGTGTGGACTTCACCATGGCCGACATCGACCGCCTGAGCCGCCAGGTTCCGTGCCTGTCCAAGGTCGCCCCGGCCAAGGCCGACGTTCACATGGAGGACGTCCACCGCGCCGGCGGCATCTACGCGATCCTCGGCCAGCTGGACCGCGCGGGCCTGCTGCACACCGACCTGCCGACGGTGCATTCGAAGACGCTGGGCGATGCGCTCAATCGCTGGGATATTAGCCGCACCAACGAGCCTTCGGTTCAGGAATTCTACAAGGCCGCGCCCGGCGGCGTGCCGACGCAGACCGCGTTCAGCCAGTCGGCGCGCTGGAAGGAACTCGACCTCGATCGTGAGAACGGCGTGATCCGCAGCAAGGAACACGCCTTCAGCCAGGACGGCGGCATCGCGGTGCTTTACGGGAACATCGCGCGCGACGGCTGCATCGTGAAGACGGCCGGCGTGGACGACTCGATCCTCAAGTTCACCGGCACCGCGCGGGTCTACGAATCGCAGGACGCGGCGGTCGCGGGTATCCTCGGCGGCGAAGTCGTGGCGGAAACCGTCGTGGTGATCCGTTACGAAGGGCCGCGCGGCGGGCCGGGCATGCAGGAAATGCTCTACCCGACCAGCTACCTTAAGTCGAAGGGCCTCGGAAAGGCGTGCGCGCTGCTGACCGACGGGCGGTTCTCGGGCGGCACTTCGGGCCTCTCGATCGGCCACGCCTCGCCCGAGGCGGCTGAGGGCGGCGAGATCGGCCTCGTCGAGAACGGCGACACGATCGAGATCGACATCCCCGGCCGTACCATCAACCTGATGATCTCGGACGAGGTCATGGCGCACCGCCGTTCGCAGCAGGAAGCACGCGGCGCCGATGCCTGGTCGCCGGTGCATCCGCGCCCGCGCAAGGTCTCGGCCGCGCTGCAGGCTTACGCGGCGATGACCACCAGCGCGGCCAAGGGCGCGGTGCGCGACGTAACGCAGCTTAAGCGGGGCTAATTCTGAGCGGAGGGGCCACTATTCATCGTGGCCCCCTAGTTCGCCACCCAATTCTTTCATCGCGAGCGCAGCGCAGCAACCCGGGGTAATGTGAAACTGCCCTGAACGGCTTCGCCACGCTTGCGATCAGCCGGTGCAGCGGTGGCCTATCCGATGGTCAAGATTATGGAACGAAGCCACCATCCCGTTGTATACGGGATGGATGGCAGGATTCTGTCGCCGGGAAGCAAGCGGCTCCGCAGCCGTTCGTTCAGTTGTAGCGACGCAGGAGGCCGGCGAGTTTGCCCTGGACCTCGACCTCGTCCGATCCGTAGATCTGGGGTTCATACGCGGCATTGGCGGGATCGAGGCGAACCATGCCGTTCTCGCGGCGCAGGTACTTGAGAGTCGCTTCCTCGCCGCGAATGAGTGCGACGATGATCTCGCCATCGCGGGCGTGGTTGGTGCGCTTCACCAGCGCGAAATCGCCGTCGAGAATGCCAGCCTCGATCATCGAATCGCCGGAAACCTCAAGCGCATAGTGCTCGCCTGATCCCAGCAGGGCTGCGGGGACCGGAAGCATGGATTGCCCTTCGAGCGCCTCGATCGGAACACCGGCGGCGATGCGGCCGTGAAGCGGGATTTCGATGACGTCATTTGCCGGAACGGGGGCGGGAGCACTTCGCGAAGGCGGCACCAGGCCGGTTCCCTCGTTGGCGTTCGCCGCTGCCGCGCGCGAAGGAGCAGTGCCGCTGTCCTCCGGCTGGCGTAGCACTTCCAGAGCACGGGCGCGATTAGGCAGGCGACGGATGAAACCGCGTTCCTCAAGGGCCGAGATGAGCCTGTGCACACCGGACTTCGACTTGAGGTCGAGCGCTTCCTTCATCTCCTCGAAACTGGGGGAGATGCCGCTCTCTTCGAGCCGGGTCTGGATGAACCGGAGCAATTCGTGCTGCTTACGCGTCAACATTGTCGCTGCCTTTTCGTGACCGCCGGATCAGGCGATCCCTGACCTCGAATGTTCTGGTAGTGAACATTGAGGGAACAAGCAAGCAACGAATTTGGCCATGCTTCAGGTGATACCGCCGTTATCGAGCAGGAATAGCTGGACTTCCTCTCCGATCCGCGCGGGCGGGCGTAGAGCGGCGCTGTCGATCAGGACGTTGCTTGCCGCCAGCGCGGAGAGGGCGCCGCTGTCCTGCAGCGCGTTGGCGCACACGGATTCGCCGTCCCACCATCCGCGCAGGAATTCGCGGCGCCTTCCGCCGGCACGCAGCGCGGCGCCCAGGCGGGCGGTCACGCGCATCGGCAGCGGCCGGATCGAGCCCGCCATCGCGCGCAGCAGCGGTAGCAGGAAAAGATATGCCGTCACGTAGCTCGATACCGGATTGCCTGGCAATCCGAGCACGATCTGTCGGCGTCCGTCGTGGTTGCGGGTGGCTACCAGGATGGGCTTGCCGGGCTTTATGGCGACGCGCCAGAAGTCGATGTCGGCGCCCCACTGTTCGAGCGCAGGGCGGATGAGATCGTGATCGCCTACCGAGGCACCGCCGCTGGTGACGATCAGGTCGACGTCAGCGGATGCCTCGAAAGCGGATGTGATGGCCTCGATCCTGTCCGGGACCGGGCCGATGTGCCGTGCCTCCACCGGCAGCGTGCGGGCGAGGGCAAGCAGCATCGCCCCATTGCTCGCCGGGATCTGGTGCGGTGCGCAATGTTCGGGATTCGCGGCCAGTTCGTCGCCGCTGTCGATGATGGCAAGGCGGGGCATGCGCCGGACAGGCAGATGGCGGTGTCCTGCGGCAAGTGCCAGGGCCATCTGGGCCGGTCCGATTCGCGTACCTGCGGCCATGATTTCAGCGTTCTGTTCGAAATCCATGCCGCGATGGCGCACATGCTTGGCGGCCGGCCGGGGAGCCTCGCCGGTCAGCCGGAGTTCGTCGCCGTGACGCTGGAGATCTTCCTGCAGGATGACGCCGGCTGCGTCCTCGGGCAGAATCGCGCCGGTGGAAATCCTGACGGCCTGGCCTGCCGCCATCCTGCCGGCGAAGGGATGCCCGGCCGCGCTCTCGCCTACCACCTGCCAGGGCCCGGTCATGTCGCCCGCAGTCACGGCGTAGCCATCCATGGCCGAGAGATGCGCCGCAGGTTGCGTTCGGGCGGCATGAAGCGGCTCGGCGAGATAGCGTCCTGCCGCGCCTTCGATATCGACGTACTCGGCAGGCATGGCGATGGCGAGCGAGAGCAGGCGCGCCTGTGCGTTCTCGAGCGAGAGCGGCGCAGTCACGGCTGCGCGGCTCATCGTGCGGGTGCCTGCCAGTGTCCCGACTTGCCGCCTATCTTCTCGGCGAGATGAATGCCCTCGATGACCATCGCCTTGTCCAGCGCCTTCGTCATATCGTAGATTGTGAGGAGTGCTACGGAAACTGCTGTTATTGCTTCCATTTCTACGCCAGTCTTGCCGGTCAGCGAGACTTTGGCGATAGCGCGGATACCGGCGGTCTCGAAGGCGAAGTCGATGTTCACGGCATCGATCGTCAGGGGGTGGCACATTGGGATCAGATCGGAGGTTCGCTTGGCCGCCATGATTCCAGCGATCCGCGCGGTTCCAAGCACATCCCCTTTGGGTGCATCGCCCACGCGTATGGCGGCAAGCGCCTGGGGGCTCATGACGATCAGGCCGGAGGCGACGGCGATCCGCCGGGTCTCCGGCTTGGCGCCGACGTCGACCATGCGCGCGGTGCCGTCTTCGTCGATATGGGTGAGGGACTTGCTCATCCGAATCTCCAGCCTGGATCGCTCAGTGGCCGGTTAGCAACGCATGCGTCGCTGCCTCGACGTCGTTCTGGCGCATCAGGCTTTCGCCCACGAGGAACGTGCGGGCGCCGCAGGCCGAGAGGCGCTGCAGGTCCGCGTGAGCGTTGATCCCGCTTTCGCTGACGAGCAGCGTGCCCTCGGGGGCAAGCGGCGCCAGCCTCTCGGTAATGGCGATATCGGTGACGAAGCGCTTGAGGTCGCGGTTGTTCACACCAATCAACCTTGATTTCAAATGGCTTGCACGCTCCATCTCATCTTCGTTATGAACTTCGACGAGGCAGTCCATGCCCCGTTCGAGGGCCGCCGCTTCCAGTTCGTGCATGAGGGCGTCGTCAAGCGCGGCGACGATGATGAGGATGGCGTCGGCGCCGATTGCGCGCGCCTCGGCGACCTGCCAGGGATCGATCATGAAATCCTTGCGGATAACCGGCAGCGTGCAGGCGGCACGGGCTTCGACCAGGAAATGCTCATGCCCCTGGAAGTAGGGGGCATCGGTGAGGATCGACAGGCAGGCGGCACCGCCCTTCTCGTAAGCCACGGCATGTTCGGCGGGACGAAAATCATCCCTTATCAATCCCTTGGAGGGCGAAGCTTTCTTGATTTCTGCGATCAGTGCGAAGCCGGAGGCAGCCTTGGCGCGCAAAGCGGCTTCGAACCCGCGCGGCGCGGTCTGGCCGGCGGCGCGGGCATCGAGGTCGGCGAGCGTGGCCAGCGCCTTGCGGACGGTGACTTCCTTGCGCTTGGTATCGCAGATTTCCGTAAGCTTGTCGGACATGATTTCCTCGTCAGGCGCGGGTGGCCGCGATCCAGCAGTCGAGCAGCGCCTTGGCCAGCCCCTTGTCGATGGTTTCGGCGGCTTCCTCGACGCCTTCGGTCCAGCTTTCGACTTCGCCGGCGACCATCAGGGCCCCGGCGGCGTTGAGCAGGACGGCGTCGCGGTAGGCGCCATGCTCGCCCATCAGCAGGCGGCTGAGCGCTTCGGCGTTGTAGGCGGGATCGCCGCCGCGAATGGCGGTGACCGGGGCGATCGAGAGCCCGGCATCCTGCGGGGCGACCCGGCGCATCGACAATTCGCCGCCATGGATGTCGGCCACTTCGTTGCCGCCGGCCAGGCTCAGTTCGTCGAGCCCCTCGTCGCCCGAGATGACCATCGAATGCTCGGTCCCCAGCCGCAGCAGCGCCTCTGCATAGATCGGCACGTAGGCCGGGCGGGCGATGCCGACCAGTTGGCGGGACACTTGCGCGGGATTGGCGAGGGGGCCCATCAGGTTGAAGATGGTGCGGCGGCCCAGCGCCTTGCGCAGCGGCATCAGACGGCCCATCGTCGGGTGATGGCGCGCGGCGAAGAGGAAGCCGATGCCGATCTCGGCGAGCGTCGATTCCGCCGTCTCCACCGCACGATCGAGGTCCAGGCCGAGCGCTTCGAGGGTATCGGCGGCGCCGGCCTTGGAACTGGCGGCGCGGTTGCCGTGCTTGGCCACCGGCACGCCAGCGGCGGCGACCACCAGCGAGACCGCCGTGGAGACGTTGAGCGTGTGATGGCCGTCGCCGCCGGTACCGCATACGTCGATGGCGTTGGCGGGGGCCTTCACCGGGGTCATCCGTGCGCGCATCGCCCGCGCGGCGCCGGCGATCTCGCTGGCGGTCTCGCCGCGATCGGACAAGGCGACGAGGAAGGCGGCGATCTCGGGCTCGGCTATCTCGCCGTCGAGGATGGCGGCGAAGGCGGCTTCGGCCTCGTCCTCGGCGATCGGGTGGAGCGGATCGGGCAGGGTCATGGGGTCAGGCGCTCGGGCAGCCGGGCGTCGATGCCGCAGGCCTTGAGGAAGTTGGCGAGCATGGCGTGGCCGTGCTCGGTGGCGATGCTTTCCGGGTGGAACTGCACGCCGTGGATCGGCAGGTCGGCGTGGCGGAAGCCCATGACGTGGCCGTCGTCGGAGCGGGCGTTGACCACCAGCGTCCCGGGAATGTCCTCGACGATCAGTGAGTGATAGCGCGTTGCGGTGAAGGGCGAGGGCAGGCCGGCGAAGACTCCGGTGCCGTCATGCGTGACCGGCGAGGTCTTGCCGTGCATCAGGCCGCCGCGCACGACCTTGCCGCCGAAGTACTGGCCGATCGACTGATGGCCCAGGCACACGCCCAGCAGCGGCATGCCCGCATCGGCCGCTGCGCCGACCAGGTCGAGGCTGATGCCCGCCTCGTTCGGGGTGCAGGGCCCAGGCGAGATCAGGAACCCCTGCGCACCGCTGGAAATGGCCTGGCCCGCGCTCAGCGCGTCGTTGCGCACGACTTCCACTTCGGCGCCCAGTTCCATCACGTAGTGGACCAGGTTCCAGGTGAAGCTGTCGTAGTTGTCGATGACGAGGATCATGACTGTGCCTTTGCGCTTTTCTCGACGACGATCAAGGGGCCGAGCGGAGGGCCGCCGTCGACGCGGCCATGGGCGGGATCCCAGAGCGAGGAGACGCTGCCGTCGAGGAACAGCGCATTGTCGCATTTCAGCCTGTCGCGGAAATAGCGCGCCAGCTTGCCGAACGAGACCGGCTCGTCCGAAATCACGAAGTGGGCGCGGCCCTTCGCATCGACGCCGACGCCGTTGCGCAGTTTCAGCGACTTGCCGTCCTTGTCGATCCGGGGGTGCAGCTTGCCGTCGATGACCAGCATCGGGCCCGACTGGGTGCCGAAGTCGGGCCGGTCGGTGACGGACTTCTCGAACTCGGCGGAGGTGCGCACGCGCCAGTTGCCGGCGGCGTCGCCGTAGAAGACGCCGTTGGGGGCGAGGTGGAAGTTGCCCCAGCCATCATTGGTGTTGAGTGCGTGACGCTTCTGGCCCTCCTCGACGTAGTAGCCGATCGGCTTGCCCTCGGTGTCGAACATGCCGCCGTTCATGGCGAAGGCGACTTCGTGGGCCTTGTCGGGGCGGTCCACCGCGAGTTGCGAGAGGCTGCGGTACGGCGCCCCGTCCCTGGGGCCGAGCACCGCGTGGATGGTGTTCTGGCCGGGGACGGCGGTGCAGTGCGTGAAGCTGGCGCCTTCGAACGTGGCGCCTTCGCAGGGCGGAGGCGGCGGTTTGGGCGGCTGCGGCGCGGGGTCGGAGGAGCAGGCGGCGAGGAGAAGGGCCATCCCGGCTGTCCCGAGGCAGACTTTCAGCACCGCGTGGACACACCGGCGTCGATCAGCCGCGCGCGCAGGGCCTGAAGCGTTTCCGGTGCGACCTGCGCCTTGGGCACGGCGTGGAACATCAGCTTCGTCCTGAACATCAGCAGCAGATCGTCGTTCTCGGCCCAACTCGCCAGCATGTGCCAGTCGAAGTTGGAGCTTCCGCGATCGTTGGCGATGCGGATGCCGGTCTCGTCGAATTCGTGCAGCGTCGGCAGGCCGTCCAGATGAAGCTGGGGCCAGGTCTTGCGCGCGGAACGAGGGAGCTTCCAGAGCCAGCAAAGCGGCAGGACGATCATCATCAAAGTCGCGAAGACCAGACCCGTCCCAAGGCCGTAGAACAAGGTATCGAGGGTCACCCCGTCGAGAATCGCACCGACGGCGAACATGACGAACGCATAGACGACGAACAGTGTCGCAAACGTTCGTGCCAGTCCTCGCCACCACATGCGCCGGCGCACCATCAGCCAGTTCGCCGCGAGATAGTTCTCGTAATCCAGCGAAATGGTGAAGCTGTGCGTCACTGTCCGAACCCGGGTTCCCCCGCCACGCGGATCGCCTCGCGGGCGGCGGCGAATAGGGCGCCGCTCTTGGCCTCGCATTCGCGCTGTTCGTAGGCCGGGTCGCTGTCGGCGACGATGCCCGCGCCCGCCTGGACGTGGAGCACGCCGTCCTTGAGCAGCCCGGTGCGCAGCACGATGCAACTGTCCACCGACCCGTCGGGCGCGAAGTAGCCGACGCCGCCCGCATAAGGGCCGCGGGTCTCGGGTTCGAGTTCGGCGATCACCTCGCAGGCGCGGACCTTGGGCGCGCCCGAGACGGTGCCGGCCGGGAAGCCCGCGAAGACCGCGTCGATCGCATCGTGCCGCGCGGTGTCGAGCTTGCCGACGACGTTCGAGACGATGTGCATGACGTGGCTGTAGCGCTCGATCGTGTAGCTGTCGGTCACTTCCACGGTGCCGGCGGCGGCGACGCGGCCGACGTCGTTGCGGCCGAGATCGAGCAGCATCAGGTGCTCGGCGCGCTCCTTGGGATCGGCGAGGAGGCTGACCTCGTTCGCCTTGTCCTCGGCCGGGTTGGCGCCGCGCGGACGGGTTCCGGCGATCGGGCGGATGGTGACTTCCGGGTTGCCCTCGGCATCGGCGCGCACCCGCACGAGGATTTCCGGGCTCGACCCGATCAGCGCGAAGCCGGGCAGGTCGAGGTAGTAGAGGAACGGCGAGGGGTTCACGCGGCGCAAGCTACGGTAAAGCGCCAGCGGCGGCAGCGGGAATTCGCAGGTGAAGCGCTGGGCCAGCACGACCTGGAAGATGTCGCCCGCCTCGATGTAGTCCTTGGCGCGCAGGGCCATGGCCTTGTAGTCTTCCGGCGCGACGACGGCGGTGCGCACCGGTTCGGCGAGATCGGTCACCGCCGGGATCGACGGGGCAGGGCCGGCAAGGCGGCGCAGGGCTTCGTCGATGCGCTCGGCCGCGCGGTCGAGCGCGTTTTCCGCTTCGCCGCCGGCCCGGCTGTTGCCAGGCCAGATCGGCGCGACGCAGAACAGTTCGTCCGACAATCGGTCAAAGATCAGGATCAGCGAGGGCCGCACGAACAGCATGTCGGGCAGGGCCAGCGGGCTCTGCGGCGCGCGCGGCAGTTTCTCGACGAGGCCGATGGTCTCGTAGCCGAAATAACCGACGAGGCAGGCCATCGCCTGGGGCAGGTCGGCCGGAACCTCGCAGCGGCAGCTTTCGACCAGCGCGCGCAGTTCGGCGAGGCTGTCCCCGGCCAGCGGGGCGAAGGCCTCGCGGTCCGCCTGCCAGTCGCGGTTGATCTCGCAGGACGTGCCGCTGGCGCGGAAGACCAGGTCCGGATCGAGGCCGAGCAGGCTGTAGCGCCCGCGCACTTCGCCGCCTTCCACCGATTCGAGCAGAAAGTCGCCGCGACCGTCCTCGATCAGCTTTAGCGCGGCCCCCACCGGCGTCTCGGTATCAGCGACGAGCCGGCGCCAGGCGAGCGCGGGCTTGCCCTGTTCGAGTTGCTCCAGCACCGCCTGGCGGTCGTGTTCGCGCTCCATTGCCACCCCCCGATGCCCGGTCAGTCGGCCGCGCCGGTGCCGGCGAGCTGGTCGCGCACCGCCTTGATGGCGCTGTCGTGGCGCTTGACGCCGACGTCCTTGCGCATCGCCGCGCCCAGCGCATCGGCGTAGCTCTGGCCGAGCTGCTGGCCGAGTTCGTTCTGCGCTTGGCGGATCATGTCGGGCGAATCGACCTTGGCGGGCACGATGTCCTTGAGCAGCACCACGAACCAGCCGCGTTCCCCGGCGGCCGACTGCACCTTCACGGTGCCCTTGGCCATGTGGAACATCAGCGAGACCGGCGGCGGCACCTGGCGGCCCGACTGCAGCGCGGCGGCCAGCGTCGGACGCGACATCGAGACCTGCTGGGGCGGCGGCAACTGCTTGCCCGAGGCGGCGATCGCCTGCTCGACGGTCTGGCCCTTGCGCATCGCGGCCTGCATCTTGAGCGCGGCGGCCTTGGCGGCCTGCGCGCCGGCGTCGATCGACCAGGCCAGCTTCACGTCGTCCTTGATCTGGGCGAGCGGCGCGGGGGCCGAGGCCTGGATGTCGGTGACGTCGTAGATCGCGAAGGACTTGCCCTTCTCGACTTCGGCCACCTGCGGCTGTTCCTGCTCCATGCCGAAGGCGGCGGCGAGGAGCGGGCGCAGCTGCGCGTCGACCGTCTCGCCCGGCTTCTGGTAGACCTGGCCGTCGGCGGTGACCGGCTGGGTCTGCTGCACCTGGACGCCGAGCGCCTTGGCGACTTCGGCGAGGTTGGCGCCGCCGGTGAACTGCTCGTCGATCTTGTTGATCGCGTCGCTGTAGGCCTTGCGGGTCTTTTCCTCGGCGATCTGCGTGGCCAGTTCGCCCTTGACCTCGGCGAGGGTCTTGGCGGGCGTCTTGTCCTCGGCATCGACGCGGATGACGTGCCAGCCCAGCACGCTCTTCTGCGGGGCGGCCAGCTTGCCGACCGGCGCGGCGAAGACCGCCTGCGAGACGGCGGGCGAGAACTGGCTGGCGAGATCCTGACGGCTGAACGATTCGAGCTTGGCGGCCGACAGGCCCTTGGCGGTGGCGGCGGCTTCGAGCGACTTGCCCTTCTCGACTTCGGCGACGATCGCCTTGGCGGCGGCTTCGGTCGGCACTACCAACTGGGTGATGCGGCGGTTGTCCCTGGCGGCGTAGGCGGCCTTGCCCGCCGCGAAGCGCGCGGCGATCTCGGCCTCGGTCGGCGCGGCGGCGGCCGGAACCTTGTCGGCGCTGACGAGCGCATAGCGGATCGTGCGGCGCTCGGGGCGGACGAACTGGTTGGTGTGCGTCTTGTAGAAAGCCGCGAGTTCGGCGTCGGTCGGTGCCTTCTGCGGTGCGAACAGCAGCGAGGGCAGGGCGATCACGGTGCCGCTGCGGGTCTCGCTGAGCAGCGACGCGTAGCGCTTGGCGGCATACTGGGACATGACCGAACCGATCTGCGCAGGCACGATCAGTTCCTGCGCCACCATGTTCTTGCGGATGTCCTCGCGCAGCGCCTGCTCGGAGAGCTGCTGCTGGGCGAGGGTCTGGCGGAACACGTTCTGGTCGAACTTGCCGTCCACGCCCTGGAACGCCGGGATCTGCGCGAGTTCGCTGTCGACCAGGCGATCGCTGACGACGATGCCGTTCTTGAGGCCGTAGGCATAGAACGAGGCGCTGTCGATCAGGCTGTCGAGCACCTGCTCTAACCCGCCTTCAGCGATGAGCTGCTTCATCGTCGCGTTCGGGCTCTGCTGCTTGACCCGCTCAAGGCCGCGCTTGGCGCCTTGCGCCAGCTGTTCGGCGGTGACCGTCTCCTTGCCGGCGGTGGCGACCGTGGTGCCGGGGGCGGCGCCGGAACCGGTAAGGCCTGCGATGTCGCCGCTGGCGAACGCCAGGGCGATCAGGCCCAGAACCACCAGGCCGACGATCGCGCCGATCTTGGACTTGAGAAACGAGCGGAAGAAATGGAGCATGAACCGTGCCGATCAGCAGATGGATTTTGGCGCGAAACCTGAGGGCCTCGCCCGTGAACATGGGATTAAGCGGGGAGGCTTTAGGAGGCCTTCGCGCATCCTGCAATGCCGCTCGCGCACGGTCGGGGCAAAAGCCGTGAACGTGGTATTCCTGCGACAACGGTGGAGAATCCTCCCTCTGGACAGGTCGCGAATTTTGACAAGTCATGGCTCGGTGGCCTAGCTGCCCGCGACAGCGACGGCCTGATTCCCGGTTCCGCGGCAACGGCATAACCGGAAATCTGAGAGGGGAACCCGTGGGGGCGTTCCCAGGATCGGATCAAGGAATTGAAATGGCAGGATTGCCTTACATCGTCGGAAACTGGAAAATGAACGGCACGCGCGCCATGCTGAACGAGGTGCGGTCGATCGATCGCGCGGCGGCGCGCTTCCCCAAGGTCCAGGTCGCGCTCGCCCCTCCGGCGACGCTGCTGTTCCGCATGCGCGACACGGCCGAACTGATCGGCCTCGGCGGTCAGGACTGCCACGTAAAGGAAAGCGGCGCCTATACCGGTGACGTCTCGGCGCCGATGCTCAAGGATGCGGGCGCGGACTTCACCATCGTCGGCCATTCCGAACGCCGCGAATACCATGGCGAGAGCGACGCCGACGTCAACGCGAAGGCACAGGCCGCGCTTTCGGCCGGCCTCGCGGTGATCCTGTGCGTCGGCGAAACCGAAGCGCAGCGCGATGCGGGCGATGCCGAGGGCGTCGTCACCGCGCAGCTCGAGGGCTCGTGCCCGCTGGCGGACGGCGCGCCGGAGAAGCTTTCGGTCGCTTACGAGCCGGTCTGGGCGATCGGCACCGGCCGGGTGCCCTCGGTGGAGGACGTCGCTGCCATGCACAAGGCGATTCGCGCGAAGCTGGTCGCCATCTACGGCGATGCCGGCGCCGAAGTGCGTATCCTCTACGGCGGTTCGGTGAAGGCCGAGAACGCCGCCGAACTGCTTGCCGTGCCCGATGTCGGCGGCGCCCTGGTCGGCGGTGCCAGCCTGACGGCGGACGGCTTCCTGGCGATCGTGGGTGCCGCGGCTTCGCTGGCGCAGTGATCCGAACCGCCGCGACGGCACGATGCCGCCGCGGCAATAAAGTTGCCGGGTTGCGCGCTCGCCTGCGAGCGCCTATCTGCGCGGCGAACGAAGCGGGGTATGTCCCCGTCACAAGGCTGAGACGAAGATGTTCCTTTTTCTGACCGTGGTACAGGCTCTGGTGGCTGCCATGCTGGTGGGCGTGATCCTGGTGCAGAAGTCCGAAGGCGGCGGCCTCGGCGTCGGCGGCAGCCCCTCGGGCCTGATGTCGGCACGCGGCGCGGCCAGCTTCCTGACCCGCGCCACCGGCATCCTGGCGACGATCTTCGTGGTCCTGAGCATCGCGCTCGCGGCGCTGGCGGTCAACCAGACCACCGGCCGCGACATCGACACCTCGCTCCAGCGCGAGACCGCCCAGGCGGCTCCGGCGCAGCCGGTCGATCCGCTGGGCGGCGCCGCTGCTCCGGGAGCCGCTCGGGCCGCGCCCGCGCCGGCGCAGCAGGGCGCTCCGGCCGGCGACTCGGTCCCGGCCGACCCGCTCGGCGGTGCTGCCAAGCAGTAACCCTTTCAGGCGTCTGCGGACGCTTCATCGTAACCGGAATGCCGTCTGGCGCTGTCAGACGGCATTTCCATGTGTTTGATCTGTGGAATGAGGCTCCGGGCGCTTGCCTGAGGGCCCCCATGCAATTTAAGGCCCAACTCCCATGGCGCGGCATATTTTCATCACGGGCGGCGTGGTCTCCTCGCTGGGCAAGGGTCTCATGGCGGCGAGCCTCGCGGCTCTGCTCCAGGCGCGCGGCTACAAGGTCCGCATTCGCAAGTTCGACCCCTACCTGAACGTTGATCCGGGCACGATGAGCCCGTACCAGCACGGCGAGGTCTTCGTGACCGACGACGGCGCCGAGACCGACCTCGACCTCGGCCACTATGAACGCTTCACCGGCGTCTCGGGCCGCAAGGCCGACAACATCACCTCGGGCCGCATCTACCAGGATATCATCGCCAAGGAGCGCCGCGGCGACTACCTCGGCGCGACCGTGCAGGTGATCCCGCACGTCACCGACGCGATCAAGGACTTCGCCCTCACCGAGACGGAGGATCTCGATTTCGTGCTGTGCGAGATCGGCGGCACCGTCGGCGATATCGAGGGCTTGCCTTTCGTCGAGGCGATGCGCCAGCTGCGCAACGAACTGGGCCGCGAGAAGACCTGCTTCGTCCACGTCACGCTGGTGCCCTACATCGCCGCCGCCGGCGAGCTGAAGACCAAGCCGACGCAGCACTCGGTGCGCGAGCTGACCGGCCTCGGCATCCAGCCCGACATCCTGCTGTGCCGCGCCGACCGTGAACTTCCCGAGAGCGAGCGCCGCAAGATCGCGCTGTTCTGCAACGTGCGCCCGCAGGCGGTGATCCAGGCGCTCGATGCGCCGAACATCTACGCCGTGCCGCTGCAGTACCACCGCGAGGGCCTCGACGCCGAAGTCCTGCACCATTTCGGCATGCTCGAATCGGCCAAGGCGCCGGTGCTCGACCGTTGGGACGACATCACCGACCGCTACCAGAACCCCGAGGGTGAGGTGACCATCGGCGTCGTCGGCAAGTACGTCGGCCTGCAGGACGCCTACAAGTCGCTTAACGAGGCGCTCGTCCATGGCGGCATGGCCAACCGCGTGAAGGTCAACGTGCGCTGGATCGACGCCGAGATCTTCGAGAAGGAAGATTCCGAGATCGCCGCCGCGCTCGAACCGATGCACGGCATCCTCGTCCCCGGCGGCTTCGGCGAACGCGGGACCGAAGGCAAGATCGCCTCGGTCCGCTTCGCGCGTGAACGTCAGGTGCCGTTCTTCGGCATCTGCCTCGGCATGCAGATGGCCTGCATCGAAGGTGCGCGCTCGGCGGGCATCGAGAAGGCCAGCTCCACCGAATTCGGGCCGACCGAGGAACCCGTCGTCGGCATCATCACCGAATGGATGACCGAGGACGGCCTCCAGACCCGCGCCGAGGGCGGCGATCTTGGCGGCACCATGCGCGTCGGCGCCTATACCGCCGCGCTTTCGCCCAACAGCCACGTTGCGGCGCTCTACGGTTCGACCGAGATCAGCGAACGCCACCGCCACCGCTACGAAGTCAACGGCTCGTACCGCGAGGCGCTGGAAGGCAATGGCCTGATCTTCTCGGGCATGTCGCCCGACGGCCTGCTGCCCGAGATCGTCGAGCGCCCGGACCACCCGTGGTTCGTCGGCGTGCAGTTCCACCCGGAACTCAAGTCGCGCCCGTTCGAGCCGCATCCGCTGTTCGCCGGCTTCATCGCCGCCGCGCTGCGCCAGGCACGCCTGGTCTGAGAAAGGCGTCGTCCCGGACCTGATCCGGGACCGCGGACCTTGAACGGCCGCAGTGATCCGCCGGTCGCAAACTCCATAACGGAGGAATCTCGACTGGCGGCAAGGTGCCGCATCCGGGCATCCGTAAGCTTGGCGAAACGCCGGCGGGGAGGCTTGGATGTCCACGATCGTTCTCGAATTCAACGAACTGTCGCCGGCGCTGCTCGACCGCTTCATCGCCGCGGGGCACCTGCCGAACTTCCAGCGCTTTCGCGACGCGGCGCTGGTCGCGGTCACCGATGCCGAGGAGCAGGCGCCGAACCTGGAGCCGTGGATTCAGTGGATCACCGTCCACACCGGGCTCTCCTACGCCGAGCACGGCTGTTTCAAGCTGAACGACGGCGGCACGCTGGCGGCGCCGCGCATCTGGGATCTGGTCAGCCGCAGCGGGCGCGGCAACTGGATCTGCGGCAGCATGAACGCGGCCGCCCGGCCGGGCTTCCTCGGGCATTTCCTGCCCGACCCCTGGGCGACCGAGCCGACCGCGCTGCCACCGGGTCACTTCGAACCCTATATCGATCTCGTGCGCGCCTACGTGCACGAACATAGCGCAAGGCCGGAGGTCTCGGCCGGCGAATTCGCGCGATTTGGCCGTTTCATGCTCGCCCACGGATTGTCAGTCTCTTCGGTGCTCGCGGCGGTGCGCCAACTGGCGCAGGAGCGGCGGGCCGACGTGAAATGGCGCCGGGCGATGATCCTCGACCGGTTGCAATGGGATCTGTTCCGCTCGGTCCACCGCAGTGCGCGGCCGCACTTCGCGACCTTCTTCATCAACAGCACCGCGCATTTCCAGCATTTCCACTGGCGTGAGTTCGAGCCCGGCCTGTTCACGGTCCAGCCCTCGGAAGCGGACCGGCGCACGTATGGCGACACCGTGCTCGAAGGCTACCGCAACATGGACCGCATGGTCGGGCAGGCGCTGGGCATGACCGGCGAGGGGGACGGCCTCGTCCTCGTCACCGCGCTCAGCCAGCAGCCGATGCTCACGCATGAGGATGACGGCGGGCGGCAGATCTTCCGCCACCGCGACATCGACCGGCTGCTGGCCTTTGCCGGGGTGGCGCCGGGGTGGACTTACGCGCCGGTGATGTCGCAGCAGTTCCTGCTCCATTTCGAAAGCGAGGAGGCGGCTGCGGCTGCGGCAGGGCGGATCGAGGCATTGCGCCTTGCCGATGGCCGCCAGCCGATGTGGGCGCGGCGTCAGGGGCCGACGCTCGATGCGGGCTGCATGATCGAGCAGGCTCCGACCGGGGACATGGCGGTAATCTCGCCGGCCACCAATACGGGGGCGGCATTCCTCGACCTGTTCTATCCGCTGGAGGCCTTGCGCAGCGGCAGGCATCACCCGGACGGCGCGTTCTGGATCAAGGGGCCCGGCATTGCGGCGCGCCGCCTGCCCGGGCGGGTATCGCTGCGCGCGGTCGCGCCCACGCTCGCCGACCTGGCCGGCGTCGAGGGGCATTTCGCGATGCCTTCGCTGCTGGCCGGCGGGGAACTGGAGATCGCCGCCTGACCGGTGAACTCAGGCCACGCCCTGCGCCGCGCGGGTGCGGAACAAGGCCTCTGCGTCCCTGGCCGCCATCGGGCGTCCGAAGAAGAAGCCCTGGATCTTGCGGCACCCCAGTTCGCGGATCACGCGCACTTCCTTCTCGGTCTCCGCGCCCTCGGCGGTGGTCGACATGCCCAGGCTGTCGGCCATCGCGACCACGGCGCGGATGATCGCCAGGCTCTCGACATTGCCGGTCGCGGCGCCCTGCACGAACGAGCGGTCCACCTTGATCGTCGAGAAGCGCATCTTTCGCAGATAGCCGAGCGAGGAATAGCCGGTGCCGAAATCGTCCAGTGCCACCGCGCAGCCCAGCGCCATGACCTGCTCCAGCGCCGCGCGCGCCTGCGTGGCGTCGCGCAGGAAGATGCTCTCGGTCACCTCGATTTCAAGCCGGTTGGCGGGGAGCCGGCTGGCCGACAGCGCGCCCACCACGCTCGCGGCGAAGTTGGCGTCGAGCAGTTGCTCGCCCGAGACGTTGACGGCGACGCGGATGTGCGAAGGCCAGTTCATCGCCTCCTTGCACGCCTCGCGCAGCACCCATTCGCCGATCGGGATGATGAGGCGGGTATCCTCCGCCAGCGGCACGAACTTGGCGGGGCTGACCGCGCCGTGTTCGGCGCTCTGCCAGCGTAGGAGCGCCTCGAAGCTGACCACCGCCTCGGTGTCGGCATCGACCACGGGCTGGAACGCCAGGCGCATCTCGTCGCGCTCGACCGCGCGGCGCAGCGCCATTTCCAGCTTGCGGCGTTCTTCCGCATGGGCGTGGAGCACCGGCTCGTAAGTGCGGTGCGCGTTGCCGCCCGCGTCCTTCGCGCGGTAGAGCGCAAGGTCGGCGTTGCGCATGATCTTCTCCACGCTCGACCCGTCGCGCGGGCCGACGGCGGAGCCGGCCGAGGCGCCGACGAACAAGGTATGGTGATCGACCTCGTAAGGTTGCGAAAGGCGCTCGATCACGCGCTTCGCCACCCGCTCGATATGCGTGGCATCGGTCACGTCGCGGATGACCACGGCGAACTCGTCGCCGCCGAGGCGGCCGCACAGTTCGTTCTCGGTCATCTGCTCCTTGAGCCGCTCGGACACGCGGGCGAGCAACTGGTCGCCGACATGGTGGCCGAGCGTGTCGTTGACCGCCTTGAAGCGGTCGAGGTCGATCATCAGGAAGGCGCAGCGCGTGCGCCACCTGGCCGCATCCTCCAGCGCCGAGGCCAGCGTCTCGGTCAGCATCATGCGGTTGGGCAGGCCGGTCAGCGTGTCGTAGCGCGCCATCCAGGCGATCTTGTCGGAATTGTCGCGCGCCTCGGTGACGTCGGAGCCGACGCCGCGATAGCCTTCGAAGATGCCGTTGGCGTCGAAGCGGGGGGTTCCCGAAAGCTCCCACCAGCGTGCCTCGCTCCGGATCGTCACCCGCACCAGCAGGTTCGAGAAGCTGTCGCGCGCCATGATCCGGTCGGCGAGTTCGTGGAGACTGGCGGGGAAATTGCCGGTTTCCCAGGCCGGGCCGGCGATGAGCTGGAGCAGGGGGCTGCCCTCGATGTCGGCGGCCTCGCGGCCCAGCGCAAAGGCGAAGCGCGGCGAGACCGAGCGGATGCGCCGCGCGGTGTCGATCTGCCAGAGCCAGTCCGCCTCGCCTTCCTCGAATTCGCGCAGGAGCAGCGAGACGACCTCGTCCTTCTCGACCGCCCCGGCCTCGGCGATCTGGGCGGTGAGGTGGCGGCGCGCGCCCTCGATCGCGCCGACGAGGACGATGGCCAGGAACAGCAGCGCGATCGCCGCCATGTCGAAACTGCCCGAGAACAGGAACCAGCCGATCGCCGAGGCACCGACGATGCCGGAGAACGTGAGCGTCGCCAGCGGCACGGCGGGCAGCAGGATCACTGATGCGGCCATCAGCATGGCGAGCACGGTCCACAGCTTCACCACCGTCTGCGGCCCGACGAGCAGCCCGAAGCCCCACAAGGGCAGCGCCCAGGCGAGGGCGCCCAGCACCGAGGCAGTGGTCTGGCGGCGCAGTTCCTGCGGCGAAATACCACGCCGATCGGCTGCGGCCAGCGACCCGTCGACGCGGCAGACATGCCACTGCGTCAGGCCCACCAGCACCATCCACGAGAGGATGACCAGCGGGTGCACCTTGCCGGCGAGCAGCATCGCGGTCGCCAGCGCCGCGGCGGCCTGCGTGGCGAGGCGCGCCGGAGTGCTGCGGCGAAGCGTGGCGTACTGCAGCCCGCGCAGCCACGCCCAGTCGCCGCCACCGGGGCTGTCGGCGGGTTCCGACAGGCCGAGCACGGCGGTCAGGGGCAAGTCCCCGGGAGAGAGCTTGCAGGCGGGCGACCGTCTAATCACCCGCTTGCGATAGGGGTTTAATGGTTAGCGGTAAGTAAACCTCCGCGTGATCACGGCGATCAACTAGACCCTATTCGACCGTAACGCTCTTCGCGAGGTTGCGCGGTTGATCCACATCGGTGCCTTTCACGCAGGCGACGTGGTAGGCGAGCAATTGCACCGGAACGGCGTAGACCAGCGGCGCGATCAGCGGGTGGACGCGCGGCATCTCGATCGTGGCGATGCAGCCGTCGCCCGCCTCGGCGATGCCTTCGGCGTCGGAAATCAGCACGACCTTGCCGCCGCGTGCGCGCACTTCCTGCATGTTGCTGACGGTCTTCTCGAACAGCGGGCCGGAAGGCGCCAGCACGATCACCGGCACGGCCTCGTCGATGAGCGCGATGGGGCCGTGCTTCATTTCGCCCGAGGCATAACCTTCGGCGTGGATGTAACTGATTTCCTTCAGCTTGAGCGCGCCTTCCAGCGCCAGCGGATAGTCCGGCCCGCGCCCGAGGTAGAGCACGTCGCGCGCCGGCGCGATCAGATGCGCCATCGCTGCGATCTCCTCGTCATGGTCGAGCGCGGCGTTGAGGCTGGCGGGGGTCTGCAGCAGGTGCTGGACGACTTCGGCCTCCTCGGCGCGGTCCATGCGGCCGCGCTTCACCGCCAGATGCGCGGCGAGGGCGGCGAGAACGGCCAACTGGCAGGTGAACGCCTTGGTCGAGGCGACGCCGATCTCCGGCCCCGCGTGAGTCGGCAGCAGCAGGTCCGCCTCGCGCGCCATCGTGCTGGTGGGCACGTTGACGACGACGGCGATCGTCTGCCCCGCCGCCTTGCAGTGCTTGAGCGCGGCGAGGGTGTCGGCGGTCTCGCCCGACTGCGAGATGAACAGCGCGAGGCCGCCGTCCTCCAGCACCGGGTCGCGGTACCGGAACTCGGAAGCGACGTCGATGTCCACCGGCAGGCGCGCGAAGGTCTCGATCCAGTACTTCGCGACCATGCCCGCATAGAAGCTGGTGCCGCACGCGACGATGGTGATGCGCTTGACCGTGCCGAGGTCGAAGTCGATCTGCGGCAGCGCCACCGACTGGTCGACCTGGCGCAAGTAGCTGCGCAGCGTCTGGGCGACCACGGTGGGCTGCTCGAAGATTTCCTTCTGCATGAAGTGGCGGAAATTGCCCTTCTCGATCGCCACGGCCGACGCGCCGGAGGTGACGATCTCGCGCTCCACCGGGTTGTTGTCGGCGTCGTAGATCGCCGCGCCCTCGCGGGTGATGACGACCCAGTCGCCTTCCTCAAGATAGGTGATCTTCTGAGTCAGCGGGGCCAGCGCCAGCGCGTCGGAGCCGAGGTAGGTCTCGCCGTCCCCATATCCCACCACCAGCGGCGAGCCGAGGCGGGCGCCGATCAGCATGTCGGGGAAGCGGCGGAAGGCGATGGCCAACGCGAAGGCGCCGCGCAGCTGCGGCAGCACCGCCTTGACCGCATCGTGCGGCGAGGCGCCGGCTTCGACCTGTTCGGATACGAGGTGGGCGACGACTTCGGTGTCGGTCTGGCTCTCGAAGTGGCGGCCGCGTGCCTCCAGGGCTTCGCGCAGCGGCTTGAAGTTCTCGATGATGCCGTTGTGGACGAGCGCCAGTTCGGCGGTCGCGTGCGGGTGGGCATTGGCGGCGGTCGGCGCGCCGTGGGTGGCCCAGCGGGTATGGGCGATGCCGGTCAGCCCCGGCGCCGGATCGCGGGCGAGTTCCTTGACGAGGTTGAACAGCTTGCCTTCGGCGCGGCGGCGCACGAGCTGGCCGTCATGCAGGGTGCAGACGCCCGCGCTGTCGTAGCCGCGATATTCCATCCGGCGCAGGCCGTCGACCAGCCGGTCCGCCACGTCTTCCTTGCCGACGATGCCGATGATGCCACACATGAGGAGATTGCCTTAGCCTAGAGAGAGTAGGGGACGCGGATGCCCGGCATGCTTGCCGGAAAATCCTTGGTATTTCGTGTAACCAGAATGCGCCCGCGCACGACCGCGCTGGCGAGGATGATGGCGTCGGGCGAACGCAGGCGCGGCCGCTCGCGGCGCAGCGATGCGGCGCGCGTGGCGATCTGCTCGTCCACCTCGTCGATCGCGAAGCCGGACAGGAAGGCCTCGGTCCGCTGGAGCAGGGGGCCGTCGCCCTTGGACATGACTTCGATCCAGGCCATGCGGCTGATCCACAGGCGGCCGCCCATGCTGACGGCCCGCCGCATCTCGACCCGCGCCTCCGGGATGCCGCCCAGCGCATCGATCACGATATTGGCGTCGAACGCGAACGTGGTCACGAAGCGGGCTTGGCTTCGGCAGCGCCGGGTCGCGGCACGCGCGGGGCGAAGGCATGGGCGCCCATGACCTTGCGATAGTGCTCATGCTCGCGGTCGTCGACCTCGTCGAACAGGTCGGGGAATTCGGCGCGCACTTCCTCGTAGTCGTAGTCCCAGGGCCGCGCCGTGGCGGCACGTTCGCGTCGCTGCCACTCGACGGCATCGCCGATGTCGGTGCGGTCCTTCCACAGGCCGAAGCCCTGGTCGAGCCAGTCCTTGCCGCTCTCGGGCAGGGTCTGCGCCTTGTAGACCGACACCGCCTCGCGCAGCACCGAGGCACGCGACTGGCCGAGCTGCGCGGCGCGGGCGTCGAGCCAGCGGATGTCCTCGTCGGGCAGGTCTGCGAGAATGCGCGTCATGATATCGCGATATCATATCGTGATATCATCGACAAGATGGGGGCTTTGTGGACCATGTCCGCGGGCATGCCCCATCGCGGATGACGGGGCACTGAAGCGCAGATTACATCGGTGTCATCAATCCCCGTCGATGAGGTTGCCCAGCGAGCCGAGGAGCGATCCCTCGCCCCGGTTCTGGCCCCCGGTCGATCCCGCCGCCGCCAGCATCCGGCCGGCAAGGCGCGAGAACGGCAGCGACTGGATCCACACCTTGCCGGGCCCGCGCAGCCGCGCGAAGAACACGCCTTCGCCGCCGAAGATCATCGACTTGACCGAGCCGGCGCGCACCACGTCGAACTCGACGCTGGGCTGCAGGGCGGCGACGCAGCCGGTATCGACGTGGAGTTCCTCTCCGGGGCGCAATTCGCGCTCGATCACGGTGCCGCCCATCTGCACGAAGACCCAGCCGTCGCCTTCCAGCTTCTGCATGATGAAGCCTTCGCCGCCGAACAGGCCGGTCATGATCCGCTGCTGGAAGTGGATGCCGATCGAGACCCCGCGCGCCGCGCACAGGAACGCGTCCTTCTGGCAGATCAGCCGTCCGCCCACCTCGTCCAGCTTGATCGGCAGGATCGCGCCCGGCACCGGCGCCGCGAACGAGACGCGCGCCTTTCCGGACCCGCGATGGGTGAAGACGGTGGTGAACAGGCTCTCGCCGGTGACGAGGCGCTTGCCCGCGCCCAGCAGCTTGCCCATGAAGCCGCCGCCCTGGTCGCCCGACCCGTCTCCGAACACGGTGGTCATGTCGATCGAGGCGTCCTTCCACACCATCGCGCCGGCTTCGGCCACGGCGCTCTCGCCGGGGTCCAGTTCGATCTCGACGAACTGCAGTTCCTGGCCCTTGATCTCGAAGTCGACGTCGTCCGAGAGCGAGGAACTGCGCGAATGGCTCCAGGGGCTGTTGGGCATGGGAATCTCCGTGTGCGGGCCGGCGTGAAGGCCGCTTGCGATGAGACGACGGTTTGATTTCGCCAAGATGACTTGTCAAACCGCGCCGGTCGGATATTCTTCACCATTCAACGAACACTGTCTGACGAACGGCCTGCTTTATCAGGGCCCGGCACAGACCGGCGCGGTATCGGTGTTTTGGGGAGAGGAAAAACGCCGATGAACGCTCGAATTGCGTCTTGTGCCTTTGTTACGCTGTTGCTGGCGGGAACTGCCTCGGGGACGGCATTTGCCGATACCGCCGAAGTTCCGCACCAGGCCCTTCAGGCTCCGGCACGGCTCGTCGCCGCCGGTTTCGAGACCACCACCCGGGTCACCGATACCCGTTTCGACGCTGCCGGCCATGTCGAGCAGGGCTACAGCCTGCTGCGCCAGGGCAAGCAGGCGCAGGCGGTCAAGCTGTTCGACAAGGTGATCGCCGATGCCGACCAGCGCCTTTCCGGTGACTTGCGCCAGCGCCTGTGCCGCGGTGGCGCCAGCAGCGGTATAGCTGAGCCGGCGGGCACGGTCGCGGTCGATTCGGCGCTGTGCGAGGCGCACTTCGGTAAGGGCTACGCGCTGATCGACCTCGGGCGCGGCGACCTTGCCGAGGCGGAATTGCGCGCCGCCTCGCAGATGGCGCCGGGCAATGCCCATTTCGCCAACGAATATGCCGAACTGTTCAAGTCGCGCCGCGAATGGCAGCAGAGCTACGACCTGTTCGCCCGGGCCTGGAACGTGGTCGACAAGTCCACCACCGGCGCCGATGCGCGGGTCGCCGCGCGGGCGCTGCGCGGCATGGGCTTCACCAAGGCGGCGATGGGCCAGTACGACGAGGCGCGGACCCTCTACGAACAGTCGCTGCAGTACGATCCCAAAAGCGAGATCGCGCAGGCCGAACTGGGCAACATCGCGCGCCGCAAGGCGATAGGTTCCTGACCATGCGCTGCTGGCTTGGCGGCGTGGCGGTGCTCTGCATCTCCAGCGTTGCCGTGGCCGAGGCGCAGGATCCCCGCATGGTCGAGATCGTCGGCCTGATCCGCGACGGCCGGCAGGCCGAGGCGGTCGGCCGCGCCGATGCGATGATCGCGCAGTTCTCGGCCGCCCAGCACGAGCCGGGCGTCAGTTACTTCTGCAATCGCGACCGGGGCGGTGTGGCCAACCTGATGACCGCCTCCCGGCGCGGCGGCCGGGTCGATCTCGCGCCCGAGGCGTGGTGCGAGGCGCTGTTCGCCAAGGGCTTCGCGCTGACCGGCCTCAAGCGCTACGACGAGGCGGCAGGCGCGCTGGTGCAGGCGGTGGCGATGGACCCGAGCAACCCGCATTTCCTCAACCAGTACGGCGACGTCCTGCGCCTGCGCGGCGATGCGCCGGCGGCGATGGTGCAGTACGGCCGGGCCTACGACCTCTCCGTTTCCGAGGACGACGAAGCGATGGCGCGCATGGCCACGCGGGCGCTGCGCGGCATGGCGCTGGCCGCCGAGCACGAGGGCGATCTCGCCGGGGCTCAGGGGTATTACGAAAAGCTGCTGCAGCGCGATGCCGGCGATGTCGAGGCCCGGCAGGATCTGGTGCGCATCGTGAAGCTGCGGGCGGGCGGGTAGGCACCCCGTCATCCCGGCGCATGCCGGGACCGTGGGAAAATCTTGAGGCGCGCCCTCGTGTCAGGGGCGCGTCAGGAGGCCTGGCCGACAGCTATCGCCTAAAGACGGCCCACGGTCCCGGCATGCGCCGGGATGACGCCAAGGCTCAGTCGGCCTTTTCGGCCTTTTTCTTTTTCATCGCGTCGTGGAAGCGGTCGGCCCAGCCGGGCTTGACCAGCTGTTCCCCGCGCACGAGGCGCAGTTCGCCATCGGCGACGTCGCGCGTCACCGCGCTGCCCGCCGCGACGATGGCGTCGGCGCCGATCTTTACCGGAGCCACCAGCGCGCTGTTCGAGCCGATGAAGGCACGCTCGCCGATCACAGTCTGGTGCTTGAAGTAGCCGTCGTAATTGCAGGTGATGGTGCCCGCGCCGATGTTGGCGCCCGCGCCCACGGTGGCATCGCCAAGGTAGGTGAGGTGGTTGGCCTTGGCACCTTCGCCCAGCACCGCGTTCTTCATCTCGACGAAGTTGCCGACCTTCGACTTCGCCTTGAGCACCGCGCCGGGGCGCAGGCGGGCGTAAGGGCCGATGGCGACGCCGGTTTCCAGCGTCGCGCCCTCAAGGTGCGAGAAGGCGTGGATCACGACATTGTCGGCGATGC
The DNA here is from genome assembly GCF_036352595.1 of Novosphingobium resinovorum. Lineage (GTDB taxonomy): Bacteria > Pseudomonadota > Alphaproteobacteria > Sphingomonadales > Sphingomonadaceae > Novosphingobium > Novosphingobium resinovorum_B. The sequence continues at coordinate 438,411 of NZ_JAZFAX010000001.1, read as the reverse complement.
TGACGCCGGGGCCGAACACGACGTTGGGCTCGACGGTGACGTCGCGCCCGAGCCGGGTGTCCCAGGCGAAGAACACCGTCTCCGGCGCGATCAGGGTGACGCCGTCGGCCATGGCCTGGGCCCGGCGCTTCTTCTGCCAGCGGCCTTCCGCCTCGGCCAGTTCGCCCCGGCTGTTGATGCCGCCGACTTCGTCCGCGTCGTCGGTGACGATGACGGCGCAGGCCCGGCCTTCGAGGGTGGCGATGTTGACGATGTCGACGAGGTAGTATTCGCCCTGCGCGTTCTCGTTGCCGACTTTGGCGAGGAGGTCGAACAGGTCGGCCGACTTCACCGCCATCAGCCCGGAGTTGCACAGGCGGCAGGCGCGCTGTTCCTCGGTGGCGTCCTTGTACTCGACCATCATCGCGATGCGGCCGTCGTCGTGGGCGAGTACGCGGCCGTACTGGAGCGGCTCCTCCGGTTCGAAGCCGAGCACGACCACGGCGGGGGCATCCTCGGCATGGAGGCGGGCGATCATCGCGCGCATCGTGTCGGCGCGCACGAACGGCACGTCGCCGTAGAGAATCAGCACGTCGCCCTCGAACCCGGCCAGCGCCGCCTCGGCCTGCTGCACGGCGTGGCCGGTGCCGAGCTGCGGCTCCTGCACCGCGATCGTCGCGCGGGTGCCCAGCGCCTTTTCCAGCTGCTCGCGACCGTGCCCGGCGACGACGACCTGCCGCTGCGGCGCCAGATCGGCGGCGCTCGCCAGCAGGTGTTCCAGCATCGGGCGGCCCGCGATCGGGTGGAGCACCTTGTGCAATTCGCTCTTCATGCGGGTGCCCTTGCCGGCGGCGAGGACGATGATGGCGAGAGGGGTGGGGGCGGGGGTTTCGGCCGAAGTCATGGGGGCTCTCCTGCCAGCAAAGTCTTGCAGATTCCACTACAAGACTTCACTGATGGGGCCAATGACCAGCTTTCCCTTTCAGATCGTCGGTTTCGACCTCGACGGAACCCTGCTCGACAGCCTCGGCGACCTTGGCCACGCGGTGAACCACGCCCTCTCGTTGGAAGGCCGCCGCGCCGTCCCGCGTGAGGAAGTGCGCGGTTTCGTCGGCGGCGGCGCGCGCAAGATGCTCGGCAATGCGCTTCTCGCCACCGGCGGCGCGGTGGACGAGGCGCGGTTCGAGGAACTCCACGCCGCGCTGCTGGTCCATTACGAGGCCAACATTGCGGCCGAGACCCGGCTGTTCCCCGGCGGCGAGGCGATGCTCGATGCGCTGGCGTCGCGTGGCGTGAAGATCGCCGTCGTCACCAACAAGCTGGAGCGGTTCGCGAAGAAGATCTTCGGGGAACTCGGCCTGTCGGAGCGGTTCTACACCGTGATCGGCGGCGACACCCTCGGCCCCGGCCGGGCCAAGCCGCGCCCCGATCTGCTGCAACTGATGCTGGAGCGTGCGGGAGAGCCGGGCAGGGCGGCCTATGTCGGCGACACCACGTACGACACCCGCGCCGCTGCTGCCGCGGGCCTGCCGTGCGTGGCGGTCAGCTTCGGCTTCAACGACCTGCCGCCGGACGAACTCGGCGCGGCGGCGGTGATCGACCATTTCGACCAGCTTGTCCCCGCGCTGGAGCGCGTCGGCAAAAACGCCGAGCCGATACCCGCCTGACCCGCGCTTGCCCGCGCCCCGGCTTCGTGCGAGCCCTCGACGAAAGAGGGAGAGCACGATGCCGACACCGGGTGAAAAGCTGCGCGCGCTGATCGAGGGCGGCGAGCACTTCGTCGCCGCCGAAGCCTACAGCGCGCTGACCGGGCGGATCGTCCAGCATGTCGGCTTCAAGGCGGCGTACCTTGGCGGGCATGCCTGTTCGGCGTTCCACTATGCGCTGCCCGACAACGGTATCTTCAGCCAGATCGAGCAGATCGAGCAGGCGGGCCGCATCGCGCAGGCCATCGACATCCCGCTTATCGCCGACGCCGACACGCTGGGCGAGACGGTGGCCGATGCCTGGCGCTTCACGAAGATGTACGTCGCGGCCGGGATCGCAGGCTACCACGTCGAGGACGAGGTCAATCCCAAGCACTCCAAGCACGCGAACGGCCTGTGCCCGATCGAGGAGATGCAGTGCCGCATCGAGGCGGGGGTGAAGGCACGGGGCGATTCGGGCCTCGTCATCATCGCGCGCTGCGACGAGCTTTACACCGGCGCCAACGGCGGCGGCGGGGGCGGCTCGGTGGAGGAGGCGATCCGGCGGGGCCGCGCCTATGCCGAGGCGGGGGCCGACGCGGTGGTCTTCGCCAGCGCTCCCCCTGAGCAGCAGGCCGAGGTGATCCCGCATATCCCGATCCCGGTCTGCACGCTGGGCTTCGACCTGCCCGATACCGGCTTCACGCTTTCGACCGGCTGGGGCTGGGTCTCGGCGGCGGTGAACCACCTGAAGATGGCGCGCGAACTGATGGAGACCGGCTCGGTGGCGAGCGCGATGGAGGCGTTCCGCAACTTCCCGGAGAAGTACGACCTGATCGACCAGGCGCTGTATGACGACCTGATCGTGGACTGGGCCGAGCGGACGGGACGGGAAACGCGGCCGAACCACGCGCGGTAGGGCATCACGATCTTACCTTGAGTCGTCATTGCGAGCGCAGCGAAGCAACCCAGGGCAGCATAAACCGCCCTGGGTTGCTTCGCTGCGCTCGCAATGACCAATGAGGGGCGAAGCGGTGTCCAATCCAAAGTCATCTCACTCTGGACCGGTCATTTCGCTACTGCATCCTTCGGCAGCGCCAGCACTTCCAGCCCGGCGTCCGGCGCGAGGTAGCGCTTCGCCGTCGCCTGCACGTCCGCCGCCGTCAGGGCGAGCAGGCGGTCCCTGGCCTTCTCGAAGCGGTCGATCCGGTCGGGCTGCGACTGCGCGCGGGCGACGAGGCCCATCCAGCCGCCATTGTTCTTGAGCGCATTGAGCAGCCCTTCGACCATCGGCTGGCGGGCGCGGCGCAGGATGTCTTCGCTGACCGGGGCGGTGCGCAGCTCGTCCACCACCTGCCGGATCGCCGCGCGGGTCGCCGGGACTTCGGTGACATCGACCGAAGCGCTGACCGAGAACGTGCCGTAGCCCTTCCATTCGCGCGATTGCCGGCTGGAGGCCGAGGGCGAATAGGCCTTGCCCAGCGCCTCGCGCAGTTGGTCGGTCAGTTCGACGCGCATGACCCGTTCGAGCAGTTCCAGCTCCAGCGCCTCGACCGGGTCGGCATCGTCGCGGGTGGGCCAGGTGATGCGCAGCAGCGCCTGGTCGGCCGGGCCGGTGTGGCGGATCACCCGTGCCGAGCGGTCCCCCGAGAACAGGCGCGGCGGCTGGCCGGTCTCACCCTGGAACGCGGCCTCGCGCGTGGGCAGGGCGCCGAAGGTGCGCGCCACCAGCGCGATCGCGGCGGCTTCGTCGATGTCGCCGACGAGGCCGATCTCGATCGCGCCCCGGGCCAGCCGGTCGCCGATGTCGGCCTTGAGCCTGGCATAGGACAAGTGCCGGTAGTCCTCGACCGGGCCGAGGCTGAAGCGCGGGTCTTCGTCGCTCAGGATGCCGCCGATGCGCGCTTCCATCGCCGAGCCAGGGGTGGCATCGATCTGCGCGAAGTAGTTGTTGATCGCCTGGCGGTAGCGCACCTCGCCTTCGGGGCGGTAACCGGGGTCGGTGACCAGTGCGGCCAGCAGTTGCAGCTGGATTTCGAGGTCGCGCGGGGTGGTGACGGTGCGGGTGTCGAAGCTGCCTTCCCCGAGCGTGAGGCCAAGGCCCACGCTGCGCCCGGCGAGGATCGTGTCCAGTTCGTCGCGGCTGTGCTTGCCGAGGCCGCCATCGTCGAGGTTGGGCACGAGCTGCGTCGCATGCGGGTTCGCCCGCGTGTCCAGCCGGTCGCCGCCGTCGATCGCCAGGCTGACGCGCACGCGGTCCTGCTCGAGATCGGTGCGCCGCAGGTTCAGCATGACCCCGTTGGCGAAGCGCACTTCCCTGATACCGGGCCTGATACCGAGGTCTTCGCGCCGGGTGTCGGAGACGACCTGGCCGGGCTGGCCGAAATCGGTGTAGGCGAACTGCGCGGCGTCCGTCATCGTCTCGCGGTCGATCTTCGCGCGGGCGACGTCCTGCCAGGCCGCGCGCAGGGCCGCCTCGCCGCCTTCGGGCGCCTTGCGGCCCTGGAAGCGGATCAGCGGCGCATCGAGCGCCAGCGCCTCGCGGCGCAGCGCGGCGAGCACGGCTTCAGGGGTGATCTGCGGCGCGAAGGCCTCGAAGCGCTCCAGCGAGGACTGCGGCGTCGACGGCACCAGCCGGTCGTCCACCAGCGAGAGCGCCAGCTGCGTGAGCGCCGCGTTGCTGCGCGTGGCGGCGGCACCGGCGGCGTTGACCGCTGCGGTGCGCACTTGCGCGACCTGTTCGGCGACTTCGCTGGCGGAAAAGCCGTAGGCCAGCGCGCGGCGATACTCGCGCCCCGCCGCTTCCAGCCCGGCGGGCCACTTGCCGTCCACGGTGTCGATGATGATGCGGGTGGAGCGCGCCGCCTCGAAGACGTCGCCGGTGCCGAACCCGGCGCCCCGGAACGGCGGCTCGGCGCTGCGGGCGAGGCGCTGCAGGCGGCGGTTGACGATGTCGTAGCCGATCGAGCGCAGCAGGTTCTCGCGCCGCTGGGCGACGGTGTCGGGCTCGTCCAGCCACTTGCCGTTGCGCTGGACGGTCACGCGCTCGGACAGCGCCGGGTCGAGGTAGGCGGCGGTGCGGCCCTTGTCGCGCGGGGCGATCGGGCCCGGCGAGGGTTGGGGCTGAGGCGGCGATTGCGCGGGCCGCGCCGTCCAGTCGTTGAAATGGCGCACGATTCCGGCTTCGACCGCGGCGACGTCGAAATCGCCGACGACCACCAGGGTCATATGCGCAGGCACGTATTCGCGCTCGTAGAAGGCGCGCAGCGAGGCGGCGGTGGCGGCGTTCAGCGTCTCGGTGGTGCCGATCGGGAAGCGCTGCGCATAAAGCGACTTGGGATAGAAGAACCGCGTCGCATCGATGGCGTTGCGCAGGGACCACGAATTGCGGTCGCGCATTTCGGCAAGGACCACGCCGCGCTCGCGATCGACGGCGCCTTGCGCGATCGTCAGGTTGCCGGCGGTCTCGCGCATCAGCATCAGCGCGGTGTCGATCAGCGCCGGATCGTTGCGCGGCAGGTCCAGCTTGTAGAGCGTGCGGTCGAAGCTGGTGGAGGCATTGGTATCGGCGCCGAAGGCCAGCCCCTCGCGCTCCAGCAGCGGCACCATCTGGCCTTCGGGAACCCGCTGCGATCCGTTGAAGGCCATATGTTCGAGGAAATGCGCGAAGCCTTGTTCGGACGGGCTTTCGTCGAGCGAGCCGACCTCCACGTCGAGGCGCACCATCGCGGTGCCCGCCGGGGTGGCATTGCGGCGGATCACGTAGCGCATGCCGCTGGGCAGGCGGCCGAAGCGGAAATCGGGATCGACGGGCAGGTCGCTGTGCTCGAAGGCCCAGGAGGTATCGTCTTGAGCGGGTTTGTCCTTCGCGGCCGATGGCATGGGGGCCAGCATCAGAAGGAGCGCGATCAGGGAAACTCTCATTGCCGCAAGGAGTGCCAAGGCGGACGGGTGAAGGCAAGCCCGTTCCTCCCCGAGCTTGTCTCGGGGAGGTGGCAGCGCGAAGCGCTGACGGAGGGGTATTGTTCGCAGGCCCCTCCACCACCCGCTTCGCGCGCGGTGCCCCTCCCCGAGACAAGCTCGGGGAGGAACGGGGCATGAAAAAGGGCGGCGCTCCCGTTGGAACGCCGCCCTTTTCGTTTCAATGGCCTGCGAGGCTTACTTGCCGCGCAGCTTGCGGTGCTTGGTGAGGTCCAGCACTTCGCTCGGGCCGTTGTCGTCCTGCAGCAGGCCGAGGCGGCGGGCGACTTCCTGGTAGGCCTCTTCCTCTCCGCCGAGGTCGCGGCGGAAGCGGTCCTTGTCGAGCTTCTCGCCGGTGGTCATGTCCCACAGGCGGCAGCCGTCCGGGCTGATCTCGTCGGCCAGGATCACGCGGCTGAAGTCGCCGTCCCAGATGCGTCCGAATTCGAGCTTGAAGTCGACGAGGCGGATGTTGATCGCGGCGAACATGCCCGCCATGAAGTCGTTCACGCGGATCGCCATTGCGGCGATGTCCTGCATCTCGTCATGGTTGGCCCAGCCGAAGCAGGCGATGTGTTCCTCGGCGATCAGCGGGTCGCCCAGCGCATCGTCCTTGAAGTAGTATTCGATCAGCGTGTGCGGCAGCATCTCGCCTTCGGGGATGCCGAGGCGCTTGGAGATCGAACCGGCGGCCACGTTGCGCACCACGACCTCGATCGGGATGATCTCGACCTGGCGCACCAGCTGTTCGCGCATGTTGAGGCGGCGGATGAAGTGGTTGGGCACGCCGATGTGATTCAGGCGCGTGAAGACGTACTCGCTGATGCGGTTGTTGATGACGCCCTTGCCCTGGATGGTACCCTTCTTCTGGGCATTGAAGGCGGTCGCATCGTCCTTGAAATACTGGATCAGCGTACCGGGCTCGGGGCCCTCGTAGAGGATCTTGGCCTTGCCTTCGTAGATCTGGCGGCGACGGGACATGCGCGTGGTCCTTGCAACAAAAGAGCAAGCCCCGGCGCTGCGGGAGGGCCGGGGCGTTCGAGCGCGCATATAATGCAAGCGGGTCCAAAAGCAAACTGCACGCGAGGGGGCGCCCGTGCTAGGCCCGGGTGGAGGGAGAATCGGGCCGATGGGCGTGACGATCGAGGTGCTGGACGGGGCCCGCGTAACCAATGCGATCGCCGATCTGGCGCGGCTGCGGATGACGGTCTTCGCGGCCTGGCCCTACCTCTACGACGGCGATCCGGCCTACGAGGAGGACTACTTGCGCGAATTCGTCGCGGCGCCGGATTCGGTGCTGATGGCGGCCTGCGAGGGCGGGCGCATCATCGGCGCGGCGACGGCCTCGCCGATGGCGGCGCAGAAGGAGGAACTGCGCGCACCGTTCGCGGCGCGCGGGCTGGACGTCGAGACGCTGTTCTACTTCGGCGAATCCGTACTCCTGGCCGAATATCGGGGGCAGGGGATCGGCCATGCCTTCTTCGACCGGCGCGAGGCGCAGGCGCGCCGCTGCGGGGCCTCGGCGGCGACATTCGCGGCGGTGGTGCGGCCGGCGGACCATCCGGACCTTCCGGCGGGCTACGTGCCCCTCGACGGGTTCTGGGGCCGACGCGGCTATGCCAGGGTCGAGGGGCTGGTCGCCGGGCTGGCCTGGAAGGACCACCGCGACGCCGGGGATACGGTGAAGCCGATGCAGTACTGGATGCGGCGGCTTTAAGCCGGGTTGAATTCGGCAAGGGAGGGGGCGGCAGTCCCCCCGTCCGAACCTTTCAGGCCCCCGCGCGCCGCATTTCCGCCACCAGCCCCCGCGCGGCGGCGCTGACCTGCCGCCAGGTCGTCTCGAAGCCTTCCGGGCCGCCGTAGTAGGGATCGGCGACGTCCTGCCCCTCCAGTCCGGGCACATGGTCCAGCAGCAGCGACAGCCGCGCCTTCGCGCCGGCCGGGGCGATGCGTTTCAGGTCGGCGAGGTTGGATGCATCCAGTGCGACGATGCGGTCGAAGCGCGCGAAGTCCTGCGGCTTGACCTGCCGGGCGCGGTAGCTGCGGATGTCGATGCCGTGGCGCGCCGCCTCCGCGCAGGAGCGCGGGTCGGGGCCCTTGCCGACGTGCCAGGATCCGGTCCCGGCCGAATCGACCAGCAGGTCCAGCCCGGCGGCCTCCGCCTCGCGGCGCAGCGCCGCTTCGGCGAGGGGAGAGCGGCAGATGTTGCCGAGGCAGACGAACAGGACGGAACCGGACATGCCCCGCCGATAGCGCGGCGGAGGCGCCGCGCGCAATCTTCGGCTGAGGCAAGTCACGATCAGGGCGCGATCAGGGCGCGGGCGCCTTCGCCGCCTCCGCCAGCGTGACGATCATCGCCCGCACGTCGGCGGCGACGAACGGCTTGTTCAGCATCGGGCGGCCGGAATGGGCGGCGGGCAGGTGCGCGCGGTCATAGCCGCTGACGAAGGCGAACGGCGTCTCGCGCGCGGCGAGGGCGTCGGCGACCGAATCGATCCGCTCGCCGTTGAGATTGCCGTCGAGCAGCGCGAGGTCCGGGGCGGCCGCGCGGATCATCGCCAGCGCCTGTTCGCACGAGGTGGCGGGGCCGATCGCCACGCAGCCGCCATCCTCGATCTCGGCGACCAGTTCCATCGCCACCAGCGGCTCGTCCTCGACCACGAGAACGCGCAGCGGCGGCAGCGTTTCCGATGCGGCAGGCGCCGGTGGCGACGGGGCGAACTGCTGAGGCATCGATTGTTCGGGGGCGGGTTGCCCGGCAGCGGCGGGGCGCGGTGCCAGTGGCAGCGTCATCGACCAGCGCACCCCGGCGGGCGCGAAGTCGGAGACGATCCGTGCGCCGTCCGCCGCCATGCTGTGCTCGATCAGGGTGGAGCCGAAGCCGCGCCGCTCGGGCGGGGCGACGGGCGGGCCGCCGCGCTCGGTCCACTCCATCGCGAGCAGGCCGCCCTCGATGGTCCAGACGAGGCCGACCGTGCCTTGCGCGTTCGAGAAGGCGCCGTGCTTGTGCGCATTGGTCGCCAGTTCGTGGAACACCAGCGAGAAGCGCAGCGCCAGTTCGGGCGGCAGGTCGACGTCCGGGCCCTCCAGCAGCAGCCGGTCCTCGCTGAGCGTGCCGATGGCGACGTGGTCCGCGATCAGGCGCCTGAGGCCCGCGCTTTCCCAGGTCGTCGCGCTGAGCATCGAGTGCGCGCGCGCCAGCGCCTGGAGGCGGCCGGTGAAGGCGTCCTGGAATTCGCGGTGCGAGCGGGCATGGCGGAACCCCTGCGAGGCGATCGCCTGGACCGTGGCGAGGGTGTTCTTCACGCGGTGGTTCAGCTCGCCGATCAGCAGGCGCTGGGTATCCTCGGCGCGGCGCCGCTCGGTGATGTCGCTCAGTTCGACCATGATGCTGCCGGGGCGCTGCCCGGTGCCCGCCAGCGAGGAGCAGTACCATTCGCCCTGCCGCAGCGATCCGTCGGCGCGGCGGAAGCGGTGTTCCTGCATGGCGCGCCGGTCGCCGCCCTGGAGCAGCTCGCCGATCCCCTTCAGGAACGCCTCGCGCCCGCCGTTGGGGGGCAGGAACGGCGCGTCGGCAAGCGGGATCCCCAGGGCCTCGGCAGCGGTATAGCCCAGCGTGCGCCGGGCGCTGTCGTACCAGCCGACGATGCGCATGGTGGAATCGATTTCCAGCACGGCGAGCGGCGAGTTGTCGCCATGCGCGCGCAGGCGGCCGAGCGCGGCGCCCAGTTCGTCGCGCTGGAAGGCGATCTCGCGGCGCTGGCGGGCCAGTTCGACGAAGACCGCGACCTTGGAATTGAGCACGGTGATGTCGATGGGCTTGAGCAGGTAATCGACCGCGCCGGCCTCGAAGCCCCGGAACTTGCGCCGCTCGTCAGTGGCGATGGCGGTGAGGAAAATGATCGGCACGCCGCGCGTGCGCTCGTTTCCGCGCATCAGCTCGGCCAGTTCGAAGCCGTCCATGCCGGGCATCTGCACGTCGAGCAGGGCGAGCGCGAAGTCCTGCGTCAGCAGCAGTTCCAGCGCCTCGAAGCCGGAAGCGGCGGTGACGATCTCGACGCCGGGCTGGTCCAGCGCGGCTTCCAGGGCAAGGAGGTTGTCGCGAATGTCGTCCACGGCAAGGATGCGCAAGGCCTCAAAGGGCAAGGGCAGCCTCCGGGGCATAAGGGAACCTGGGGCAATCCCCAATGCACGCGCTCGCCATCTGATCTGTCTCGCAGGGGGGCGATGATTGCTGCCGGCGGGACCGCTCCCCCCTTGCCTGCGCGGTCCTCGGATTGGCTGCGAAACCCTCCGGATCGATCCCGGTTCCCGCCGGCAGGAGAAAATTTCCCTCGCGCGGATCCGGGACGCGCGCCGCGCAGGGCGCCGGCGGTGCCGCCATGCGCCGACAGGCGCGCTCTCAAACGGTCTCTTAAGACATTGCTGCTATCCGCGATGGATTATCGGGGCAATTCCAAGAGCGAGCCTGGTTTACGATGCGTCAAGCATTTCATATTTTCGGCAAGGTTCCGGGGGCGTTCCTCGCCAGGCTTTCGCGCGATGTCGCCGGCAACATCCTGCCGATCGCGGCGATCGGCATGCTGGTGGCGGCGCTCGTCGTCGGCTCGGCGGTTGACCTCAGCCGCAACTACCTTGCGCGCGAACAGCTGCAGTCCGCCTGCGACGCCGCCGTGCTGGCCGGGCGCCGCACGGTGACGACCGCCGGGTTCGACACTGCTTCCCGAACCGCCGCGACGAACTACTTCAACACCAACTTCAACGATACCACGCAGGGCACCCGCTCGACGGTGCTCACGATCGGCTCGGTCGATGACGGCCAGACGATCACGGCGACCGCGACGACGGTGCTCGACACGGTGCTGATGCGCATCTTCGGGAAGGATTCGTTCGCGATCAGCGTGACCTGCGGCAGTTCGATGGGCGTGGGCAATGCCGACGTGATGATGGTGCTCGACACCACCGGTTCGATGGATTCGACGCTCTCGGGATCGCAGACGCGCATCCAGGCGCTGCGCGCGGCGATGAAGAATTTCTACACCACGATCTACAACGCCACCGCCGCCAGCAACGCGCGCGTGCGCTACGGCTTCGTGCCGTTCAGCTCGACCGTGAACGTCGGCCGGCTGCTCAACGATCTCGACACCCGCTACATCGTCGACAACTACAACTACCAGTCGCGCGAGTGGACGAACTATTCGACCACCACGACCACGGATACCGCCACGCTCTATTCGTCGACGGCCTATAGCTCCCAGTCGGCCTGCACCGCGGCGTTCCCGTCGAACAACGGAACCTGGACGAACAGCGGTTCGCCCACGACGGTGAACGCCAGCGATATCTCGACCGTGGCCCAGCGCCAGACCGGGTATGCCTATAGCTGCGTATCGGCCAAATCGGGCAGCAAGACGTATTATTACATCTATGTCTCGAAGGGACAGACGGTCTACAGCTACTGGCGCTACGTCTACAAGCAGAAGAGCTACGTCACGAGTTCGTTCAAGGGCTTCAACGCGGTCACCACGCAGACCGGCTCCTACGGCGCCAACGTCAGCACCACCTGGGGCGGTTGCATCCAGGAGCGCGGCACCGTCGCGCAGTCCACCTTCAGCTATTCCTCGGCCACCGGCATCAGTCCTGCGGCCGCGCTCGACCTCGACCTCGACAGCGCGCCGGACGTGACCAACGACAACACCAAGTGGGCGCCGCTGTGGCCCGAGATCTCGTATCGCCGCGAGAACAGCAAGGGCAGCTTCACCACTACCGACGAGACCTACTACGGCGAGGCAGGCGGCACCTACTGCCCGGCCAAGGCCCAGTTGCTGAGCGAGATGACGCAGTCCGCCTTCAACACTTATGCGGATTCGCTGAACGCGGTGGGCGGCACCTACCTCGACATCGGCATGATCTGGGGCGGGCGCATGATGTCGCCGACCGGCATGTGGAAGTCGCTGGTCAACGACGATCCGTCCAACGGCGGCGAAGTGTCGCGCCACATCATCTTCATGACCGACGGCCAGATGGAACCGGCCTACTACGTGCCGCAGGCCTGGGGCATGGAGTACTGGGACCGCCGCGTCACCAGCGACGGTTCCTCCAACGACGCCGCGCGCCACACCTCGCGCTTCCTTGCCACCTGCGAGGCGATCAAGGACAAGGGCATCCGCGTCTGGGTGATCGCCTTCACCTCCAGCCTCAGCACCGACCTGACCACTTGCGCCTCGGACGACAGCTCGTTCACCGCCAACAGTTCGACCGAGCTGAACGCGGCGTTCCAGGAGATCGCCAAGCAGGTCGGCGAACTCAGGGTCGTGCAGTGAGGGCGGCGCGCTTCCCGAAGCGCCTGCGCGGCGATGCGCGCGGTTCGGCGGTGATCGAGTTCGCGGTCGCCTGCCCGGTGCTGCTGGTGCTGCTCATCGGCATCTACGACATGGCGCATACCGCCTATCTCACGGCGGTCCTCCATGGCGCCGTGGGCGAGGCGGCGCGCAGCGACGGGCTGGAGATCGCCGACAACACCAAGGCCGACGCCTACGTCTCGGGCATCGTCAAGGGTGTCGCGCCCGGAGCCACCCTGGCGTTCAAGCGCTCCAGCTACTACGATTTCGCCGATATCAAGCGTGCCGAGGCCTGGAACGACAAGAACGGCAACGGCACGTGCGACAACGGCGAAAGCTATACCGACGAGAACAAGAACGGCTCGTGGGACGCGGATGTCGGCAGCAGCGGCAACGGCGGGGCGAACGACGTCGTCCTCTATACCGTGACGGTCAGCTACAAGCCGCTGTTCGTCGTGCCGTTCATCTCGACCGCGGCCGACCAGCGCACGCTGACCGCCAGCGCGGTCCACAAGAACCAGCCTTACGCGCTCCAGGCCAAGTACGGCTCGGCCGCGGGGACGTGCAAGTGATCGGGGCGGCCGTCATGACGGGAACGGCACGCCTCGCCCGGCGGCTGCGCGGCGACCAGCGGGGCGTCTCCTTCATGGAGTTCGCGCTGATCCTGCCGATCCTCGTCACGCTGGGCTTCTACGGCACCGAGCTGGCGTGGATGGCGATGATCAACATGCAGATCGGCCAGATCGCCGCCTCGGTCGCCGACAACGCCTCGCGCCTCGGCCAGACCGACAACAGCGCGGTGACGCCCACCGTCAAGGAGGCGGACGTCAACTCGGTGATGTCCGGCGCGCTGGTGCAGGGATCGTACTTCAACTTCGCGGCGAACGGGCGGATCATCCTCTCCAGCCTGGAGTACGACACCACCACCAAGCGGCAGTACATCCACTGGCAGCGCTGCCAGGGCAGCCTGAAGGTGAAGTCGCAGTACGGCGTCGCCAAGGCCGGGCTGACCGGCACCACGCTGGCGGGCATGGGCAATCCCGTGATCACCGCGGTGTCGGGCTCGGCGGTAATGTACGTCGAGGTGAACTATACCTATCAGCCGCTGTTCGGCAGCTGGTTCGTCGGCCAGCCCAACTTCCGCCGCGAGGCCGCCTATATCATCCGCGACGACCGCAACCTCGGCACCAGTTCCGGCGACGGCATCTCCGACGCCACGACGACCACGAAGGCCAGCTGCAGCTGAGGGGCTGATCGTCGCAATCACCAAGTTTCGTCACCCGCGAGCGAAGCGAAGCAACCCAGGGCGGCGTAGTGCTGCCCTGGGTTGCTTCGCTTCGCTCGCGGGTGACGGATGGGTCTAGCGCGGCTCCAGCCGGATCGCGGTGCCGCCGCCGGGGGCCAGCCACACGTCCATGGTATCGCCCTTCTTCACCGTCCGCGTGTCGTAGGCGATGTTGTGGCGCGCCTCGGTCTCATACGTCGCGCCTTCGCCGTCCTTCCAGACGCTGGCCTTGTAGCTCTTGCCCGCGTCGAGGAAGTCGAACTTCAGCGTCACGTTACGGGCCGTCGCGTCGTTCACGCCGCCGACGAACCAGCGCGGCGAAGCGCGGTCCTTGCGTGCGAAGATCGCATAGTCGCCCACTTCGCCCGCGATCAGGTGGCTTTCGGCCCAGTCGGTCGGCACGCTCTCGATGAAGTTCATCTCGCGCGGGTACTTGTCGAGCTGCTCGATAAAGTCCGCCGCCATCTGGATCGGCGAGTAGATCGCGAGGTACAGCCCCAGCTGCTTCGCCAGCGTCGAGGCGAGGGGGCCGTTCGCGCCTTCGAGGCTCAGCACGCCGGGCGTGAAGTCCATCGGGCCGGACAGCATGCGGGTATAGACCAGCGTGGGTTCATGGTCCGGCCCGTTGGCGAACCGCCCCCACGCGTTGTACTCCATGCCGCGCGCCCCTTCGCGCGAGACCCAGTTGGGGTAGGTGCGGCGAAGGCCGGTGTCCTTGACCGGTTCGTGCGCGTCGATGGCGATGTGGTGCTTCGCGGCATCCTCGACGACGGCGAGGTGGTGTTCGACCTGCCGCTGGCCGTCGTGCCACTCCATGCGGACCGGGCCGACCGGGCCGCCGGGATAGTCGGTGTTGGCGATGATCCCGCCGTGGTCGGCGACGTAGCCGGTCTTCACCGTATCCACGCCCAGCTTCTGGTAGAGCGCGAAACCGGCGTCCATGTTGGCTTCGTAATTGGCGATGTTGCCGCCGGTCTCGTGGTGACCGATCAGCTTGACGCCCTTCTTCGCGGCGTACTTGGTCACCGCTTCGATGTCGAAATCGGGCGTCGCCTGCGTGAAGCTGAACTCGTCGCCGTGGCCGAACCAGTCGCCGTTCCAGCCCTTGTTCCAGCCCTCGACCAGCACGCCGCGGAACTTGTGCTTCGCGGCATAGTCGATGTACTGCCTGGTCCGCTCGGTGGTGGCGCCGTGCTTGGGGCCTTCCGCCCAGGTCCAGTCGTTGCGGATCATGCCCCACCAGATGCCGATGTAGCGGCCCGGCTTCACCCAGCTGACATCGCCCAGCTTGTTGGGCTCGTTGAGGTTCAGCTCCAGATCGTTGTCGACCAGACCTTCGGCGTCATCCGCGATGCGCACCGTGCGCCACGGCGTCGCGAAGGGCAGGTCGCGTACCACCCGAGGCCCGCGCGAGGAGGGCGAGAGCGTCGTGCGGAACGTCTGCCCGGTCGCGCGCTTGAACCAGTAACCGGCATAGTCGACCAGCGCCGCTTCGTGGAACGACAGGTGGGTGCCGTCCTCCAGCTTCATGGTGATCGGCGTGTGCGCGGTGGAGACGGCGTCGATCGGGGTCTTCTGGTAGACCTGCTCATAGCGGTTCCACTCCCCGCCGGGGATCCACCATGCGGTGCCCTTGGGGACGATGTCGAACTCCGTCGTCTCGTCGGCGATCTTCATCGTCTTGAGGCCCGGCTGTTCGGGGATCTCGTAGCGGAAACCCACGCCGTTGTCGAAGAGGCGGAAGGTGACGTTCATCAGCCGCGTCCCGTAGGTCTTGCCCTGCTTGAAGCGGACGGTGACCTGATTGTAGCGGTCCTTGACGAAGCGGCGCTCGCCCCAGGGCTGTTCCCAGGTGTCGTCGCCTTTGGCGGTATCGCTGCTCTCGATGGCGAAGCCGCGCGTCATGTTGAGGCCGTCCGTCAGGATGAAGCCCAGCTTGCTCGGCGCGATCAGCAGCTTGCCCTTGCGGGTGAGCGACCACATCGGGCGGCTGTCGTTGTCGGTGGTGACCGTCAGCACGATCGAGCCGTCGGGCGATTGCGCGGTGACGCCAGAGGTTTGGGGCGGCTTGGTTTCCTGCGCCATGGCAGGGGCGGCGATGACGATGCCGGCACTAGCCAGCAGGGCGAGCGGCTTCATGCCGTTTCTCCTTCGATGATCCACAAGGCGCCCCATGCGGGGAGCGTGCCCAAGGTGAGGGCGCATTCGGCGTTATTGACGGCGGCCAGAACGCGGCTGCCGGTCGGAATTGCTTCGGGCCATGCTGCAGGCGCATCGCTCATGTTGACGACCACCAGCACGCTGCGGCCTTCAAGTTCGCGGCGCAGCACGAGGCGCGTTTCGTCGGCGAGCAGCACTTCGCCGGAGCCCCGGCGCAGCGCCGGATCGGCGGCGCGAAGCTGCAGCAGATGCCGTGTCAGATTGAGCAGCGAGGCCGGGTCCGCCTCCTGCCGGTCGACCGCGCGCGACAGGTTCTGCTCGCTCAGCGGCAGCCACGGCGCGGACGAGGTGAAGCCGCCATGCTCGCTCTGCGCCATCCACGGCAGCGGCGTGCGCACGCCATCGCGTGAGAGGGTGAGCGGCCAGTTGGCGATCGCCTCGGGATCTTGCAGCATCTCGAAGGGAATCTCGTCCTGCAGCAGGCCGAGTTCCTCGCCCTGGAACAGGATCGGATTGCCCCGGATCGAGAGCAGCGTCAGCATCTTCATCCGCGCGAAGGCGTCGATCTGGTCGGGCGCGCACCAGCGGGAGAGGGCGCGGGGGGCGTCATGGTTCTCGAAGGCCCAGCTCGGCCATCCGGCGTCGGGTTCGTCGGGCCAGAATTGCAGCACTTCGGCGATGCGGGCAGGCGTCAGGCTCTCGGCATAGAGCAGGTCGAAGCCATAGGCGCTGTCGAGCCGCTTCGGCCCCTCGGTGAAGGTGCGTTTCTCCTCCATCGCCCGCGATCCGCCGACTTCGGCCAGCGAATAGGTATCGGGATAAGAGGCGATCAGCGCCTGCAACCGCTCGATGAACTTGAGGATGTTCGGGTGCGACTGGTTGTAGACCTGCAACTGGAAATCGTAGGGCCGCGTGCGCACCTTGCCGTCATCGGGCGCTGGCGGATTGTTGCGCAGCATCGGGTCGTGCATCGAGTGGTTGAGCGCATCGATGCGGAAGCCCGCGACGCCCCGGTCCAGCCAGAACTTCGCCACCGCCAGCAGCGCGTCCTGCACCTCGGGGTTGTGGCAGTTGAGCTGCGGCTGCTCGGCCAGGAAATTGTGCATGTAATACTGCCCGCGCCGCGCATCCCAGCGCCACGCCGGGCCGCCGAACACCGACTGCCAGTTGTTGGGCGGCGAGCCATCCACCTTGGGATCGGCCCAGACGTACCAGTCCGAACGCGCATTGCCGCGGCTGGACCGGCTCTCGGCGAACCACGGGTGCTGGTCCGAGGTATGGGCATAGACCTGATCGACGATGACCTTCAGGCCGAGCGTCTTCGCCTTGGCGATCAGCGCGTCGAAATCCTTCAGCGTGCCGAACATCGGATCGACCGCGCAGTAGTCGGAAATGTCGTAGCCGAAGTCCGCCATCGGCGACTGGTAGAACGGCGAGATCCAGATCGCCTCGACGCCGAGCCGCGCCACGTGGTCGAGACGGGCGGTGATGCCGGGCAGGTCGCCGATGCCGTCGCCGTTGGAATCGGCGAAGCTGCGCGGATAGATCTGGTAGATCGCCGCGCCGCGCCACCATGGCGTCTTCTGAGGGGGGTAGGGGTCGGTCATGGCGCTCTCTGGTACGTCTAGGTGTCGTTAGGGTGCCGTTGGGTGCCGCTCAGGGGTGGGCCGCGCAGACAGCGAAACCGAGCGGTGGCAGGGCGATCGAAACCGATCCCGGAGCGGTTGCCTTCACGGGGCATGCAGAGCCTGCAAGCATCTGGAATTGCAACGATTTCGGTTCCACGGCGAGGTTGCCTTGTACCGCCTCGGTGGAGGTGTTGAAGGCAAGCAAAACCTCGTTTCCAGTGGCCGGATCGAAGCGCGAGACCGCAAACAGCCCCGGCTTGTCGGACGCGGTGCGAACCTTGGTCATGCCGCCCGTCAGCGCCGGAGTCTGCCGGCGCAAGGTCGCGAGCTGCGCGATCAGCTTGTAGAGCGGGTGCGTCGGGTCGAAATGCTCGGCATTCGGGGCGCGGGTCGTGCCCAGCAAGGGCTCGTCGGTAAGCCGCAAGTCCTTGGAAGCAAACATATCCTGCCGCGACCACTGGTCACCGCCATGACCGATGAAGCCTTGTTCGTCGCCGTAATAGATCGTCGGCACCCCGCGCAGCGTCAGCAGCATGGCATGGGCCAGCATCGAGCGCTTGAGCAGCTCGTCATTGCTCGCAAGCGGTTGACCCAGCTTGAGAAACATCGGCAGCCGCCCGGCGTCGTGGTTGCCGAGGAACGTCGGCAGCTGCAGCGCCCCCGCCTTGCCGCCCGCATAGAGCGCATCGTCGTCGAACAGCCGCGCCAGCGTCTCGGTCCCGCCGTCCTTGGCGCCGCCGGCGGCATCGTCGACCGCCCGCATGAACGCGAAGTCGAGCACGCCCGGCAGGCCCGCATTGCGCGTCCACGAGGCGAGCAGGGCCGGGTCGTAATCGCCGGTCGCGACTTCGCCGAAGATGTGGAAGTTGTTGATTCCCTTTGCCTTCGCGCGCTCCAGCATGGCGGGCACGAACTTCTGCCACAGCTCCGCGTTGACGTGGCGGGCGGTGTCGATGCGGAAGCCGTCGATGCCGAAGCGGTCGATCCAGCTGCCGTAGATCTCGATCATCCCATCGACCACGCGCGGGTTCTCGGTGGCGAGGTCGTCGAGGCCGACGAAGTCGCCGTACTGTGCGCTCTCGCCCTTCCAGTCGGTGTTGCCGCGGTTGTGGTAGTAGATCGGATCGTTGAGCCAGGCGGGGACTTTGACGTCCTTCTCCGCCCTGGGCACGACGGGGGTATAGGCGAACGAGGGATCGGTCAGTTTCGCCCAGTTCTCAGGCGTTTGCACCGTCTCCCCGAGGAAACCGGGGTTGATCGCCGGGCCCTTCACGCCGCCCTGGGTCGAGAACGGATAGTCGGCCTTCGAACGGTACGGATACCCCTCCGCGACCCCTTCCTTGTACTGGATCACGTCCGCCGTGTGGTTGACGATGATGTCCATGTAGACCTTCATGCCCCGGGCATGCGCGGCCTCGACGAGCGCCTTGAAGTCGTCGTTGGTGCCGAAGTGCGGATCGACCTGTGTGAAGTCGGTGATCCAGTAGCCGTGGTATCCCGCGCTCTCGTTGCCCTTGGGGCCTTGCACCGGCTTGTTCTTGAAGATCGGCCCCACCCACAACGCGCTGGCGCCGAGACCCTGGATATAGTCCAGCCGCGCGGTCAGGCCCTTGAGGTCGCCGCCGTGGTAGAACGCCTTGTCGGTGGGATCGAAGCCGGTCTGCAGCTTGCCGCTGCTGAGGCCGCCCCCGAGACCGCCTTCGTCGTTGGCGGTGTCACCGTTCTCGAAACGGTCGGGCAGGACGAAATAGATCACTTCCTGCTCGGGCGTGCGGGCGCGCATGTCCTCGACCGTCCCGGCGAACGCGGTGCCATGGGAGAGGGCCAGCGCGAGGGCCGAGAGCGAAGGTATCAGGCGGTTCATCACAGGCGATCTTCCGGCTGGCAGTCGGGGAAAGGTAGGCGGAACCGTCGAAGGGAGGGAGACTTCGACGGTTCCGCCGGTTGGCGCCGCTCGGGAGGAGGAGGGTTCCTTCACGGCGCCGGGGGGGGTAAGATCAGAACCTGTACGTGAAACCGGCCAGGAAACGGCGGCCGTAGCGCTGGTAGTCGATGATCTCGCGGCTATCGCCGGGGTTGGTCGTCACGAACGGCGCATCGGTCAGGTTCTGGCCCTGGATGTAGAGCGACAGGCCTTCCAGCGAACTGCCCGCCTGGAAGTCGTAGCCGATCTGCGCATCGACGATCGTTTCGGCCTTGGCACGGCGGCGCACACGGTTGGCCGCGAAACCGGAGACCTCACCCATGAAGGTCGAGCGGTAGCGCACCGAGCCGCGCGCATTGAAGCCCCACTTCTCGAAGTAGGCGGTGCCGTTGGCGACCCACTTCGAATAGCCCGGAAGATCGCCGCTGGGCGAGTCCGGCGTCGGCTGGATCTTGGTCTTGGTATAAGCCACCGATCCGGTCACGCCGAAGCCTTCCAGCGCCGGCACGATCGTCTCGAACGGCAGCGTGGTCGCCAGTTCGACACCGTAGAGCTTGCCGCCGTTGCCGTTGATCGGGATCGTGTACTGCGCCGTCGGCGACAGGGCGATGCCGTTGCCCGGATCCTGCAGCGAGAGGCTGTCGGTGGGGACGGTGAGCTGCTGGTTGTAGATGTAGGTTTTCAGATCCTTCCAGAAGAACTGTGCGGCGATCACGCCCTTGCCGCCGAAATACTGCTCGAAAGTCAGGTCGAGCGCATTGGCGCGCCAGGGACGGAGGTACGGGTTGCCGGATTCGCCGGTGACCTGCGCGATGCCGCCGGCGATCGTGTAGTCGAACTTCTCCGAGGCGCGCATGTCGTCGAGGCGCGGGCGGATGATCTCGCGCGCGGCGGCGAAGCGGATCACCGTCTGGCTGGGCAGGCGCAGCGAGAGGTTGAGGCTGGGCAGCACGTCGAGGTAATCGACGCTGACGTTGCGCACCAGTGCGCCGACGTTGGGCGATCCGTTGTCGTTCGTCCCCAGCAGCACCGCGCTGGCCCCGCGCGAGTTCTGGTCGGTCCACTGCGCCTGCACGCCGAAGTTGCCGGTCAGGTGCGCCGAGCCGATGTCGGCATCGATGTTGCCCTGGACATAGCCGGTCATCAGGCGCTCGCGGATCGAGTAGCTCTTGACCACGACGTCGCCGTAGGGGTTGGCGACGCGGTTGTAGATGCCGTCGCGGATGAGCGCGAGCGGATCGTAGCTGATGACCGGGCCAAGGCCGAGGTACTTGAGGTTGGTCTCGCCCTTCAGGCGGTATTCCTCGGGCACGGCCACGCTGGTCAGGCCGTCGGTGTTGGCGGCGAGGCCGAGGAAGTATTCCTCGGGCACCAGCGTCTTGGAACGGTTGGTGTAGTTCCAGCCGACCTGGAACGAGTGCAGCGGGCCGCTTTCGAACTCATGCTCGACCTCGACGCGGTACTGCCACAGCTCGTCCTTGATGTGGCGGTTGTTGTAGTAACCGTCCTGGCCGTTGAGGATCTGCGTGCCGTCCACGGCGGTCTGGTTGCCGCCCCAGCCCTGCGGGCCGGTCAGCAGGATCAGGTCGTAGTCGCCGTAGTTGAGGCCGGGCGAGAACTGCGCGCCCTTGCCGCTCATCACGAAATCGATGCTGTCTAGCGCGCCCACCGTGTTGCGACCGGTGCCGGCGAGGCTCTCGACCGTCAGTTCGCTGCGGTCGGTCTTGGAGTAGCTGACGTCGAAGAACGCCTTCCAGCCGTCGTCGCCCTCCCACTTGGTGTTCCAGCCGAACGAGTAGAGCTTGGCATGGCGGTTGAACACGTCGTTGCGCACCACGCCCTTGACGCCGTCGAAGGTGCCCGAGGTGACCATGCCGTCGGTCACGGTGGCGTTGGACAGGGTGACGGTGTCCGGATCCCAGTACAGCGGCAGTTCGATACCGCGCTTGATCTGGTCGTCCTTGAAGCTGGAATAGAAGCCGTCGAGCGTGGTCGTCAGGTTCGGCGTCGGCTTCCATTGCAGCGTGCCGTTGAGGCCGAGGCGCTTGAGCTTGGTCGAGGTGACATAGGACTTCGAGCCACCGATGACCTTGTCGCCCTCGGGCGTGTCGGCATAGCCCCAGGAGTTGAATTCCTGCACCTGGTAGGGCTCGTCGATGTAGCTGGCGCCCAGCGCGATGCCGATGGTGTCGTTGGCGAACTGATCGACGTACGTGCCGTTGACGCGGTAGCCCTTGTCCTTGGACCCGGCGTTCAGCTTGCCGAGATCGGCATACGTCCCGCGCGCGCCGATCGAGACGATGCGCTTGCCGGCATCGAGCGGGCGGATCGTGCGCATGTCCACGGTGCCCGACAGGCCCTGGCCGACGAGGCTGGCCATCGGCGTCTTGTAGACGTTGACGCTGCTGACGACTTCGGACGGATACTGGTCGTACTCGACGGCGCGGTTGTCGCCGGTCGAGGTCTGCTCGCGGCCGTTCAGCAGCGTGGTCGAGAAGTCCGGCGCGAAGCCGCGGATGGCGATCGAGTTCGAGCGGCCATTGACGCGCTGCGAGGTCAGGCCCGGCAGGCGGGCGATCGATTCCGCGATCGAGGCGTCGGGCAGCTTGCCGATATCCTCGGCCGAGACGCTCTCGACGATCTGCTCGGCGTTGCGCTTCTGGTTGATCGCGTTCTGCAGCGATGCGCGGTAGCCGGTGACGATGATGGTGCCTGCGGTATCGGTGGCGGCATCTTCCGCCGGCGTGCCGGCGTCCTGCGCCCACGATGCGGCGGGCAATGCGGCCGCGATCAGGGCGGCGGCGATGGCGGTGCGCGATGCGGTACCGGCGACCGAAAACTCGTTACGAAGCGACATTGCGTGTCCTCCCCTGTATGGCCGGGACAGCACATCTGGCGCCCGGCATCTCCTCCTGGTTGAGCCCGTGCATTTCTGCCGCGACTCCATTCGACCCCCTCTGATTAAGACGGTCCTTCGTTGCGCATAATATGGCATACGTATACGTAGGTGCAGGGTGGCTACGCAGCGTGTCTTCCATGCAACGCCCGGATTCGCGCGTAAGCACACGATTGTATTGAGTTATCTAACATAGCTTGTTGCATTGTTGCGACGCAGCATCGGGTCATGAAAGTTATGGGGCGCAAGCCGACCAACCGTCCGACCAGCTTCGACATCGCCTACAGAGCGGGGGTCTCGCAGCCGACCGTCAGCCGGGCGCTGCGCGGCAGCAAGTCGGTCAGCGCTGCCACCCGCGCGCGGATCGAGGCGATCGCCCGCGAGCTGAACTATTCGGTCGACAAGAACGCCTCGTCGCTCCGCTCGCAGCGCTCGAATACGATCGCGCTGCTGTTCTTCGAGGAACAGTCGCCCGACGATTCCAAGATCAACCCGTTCTTCCTCGCCATGCTCGGCGCGATCACCCGCGAGTGCGCGAACCGGGGGCTGGACCTGCTGATCTCGTTCCAGAAGCTGGAGGACGACTGGCACGTGCGCTACCAGGACAGCCACCGCGCCGACGGGCTGATCCTGCTCGGCTACGGCGATTACACCCTCTACGAGAGCCGCCTGCGCCAGCTGGTGGGGCAGGGCACCCACTTCGTGCGCTGGGGCAGCGTGGGCGAGGTGAACGTCGGCGCCACCATCGGCTCGGACAATCGCGGCGCCGGGCGCATGGCGGGGGAGCACCTGCTGGGCCTCGGTCGGCGGCGGATCGTGTTTCTTGGCCAGGCGGACGAGCATTATCCGGAATTCGCCGATCGCTATCGCGGGCTGTGCGAGGCGCTGGAAGCGGCGGGCCTGGCAGTGGATCCGCGCTTGCAGCGCGACGTCGTCAACCTCGAGGACATGGGCCATGCGGCGATGCGTGAGGTCATCGCGGAGGGGCTGGGCTTCGACGGGGTCTTCGCCGCCAGCGATCTCATCGCCGTGGGCGCGATGCGCGCGCTCGCCGAGGCGGGGATCGCGATCCCCCGCGAGGTCGCGGTGATGGGCTTCGACGACCTGCCCGCCGCCAGCATGACCAACCCGCCCCTGACCACGGTGATGCAGGACTTGAAGCGCGCCGGCGCGGAACTGGTCGAGACGCTGGCGGCGCAGATCGAGGACCGCGAGGTGCAGTCCCGCACGCTGCCCGCGCGGCTGGTCGTGCGGCGCAGCACGGCGGGGTAAGGGGGAGCGCTTGGCTGCGGGGTCTTCGATGCTTCGACAGGCTCAGCACTCAGTCCGAGCGGGATTGGGAGGTTTACACTACCCCCGCTCACCCTGAGCTTGTCGAAGGGTCGCGGCTGAGCTTGCCGCCCCCTCCACCGGGTGACGCGCAAGGCATTCGTATGCATGTTGTCGCCGCCGGCCTCCCGTGCGAGTGCCGCAGGTCCGGCGCGGCGCCAAGTCCGCGAGGTGCAGGGAAAGGACGCGATGACCAAGGCAGCGATCGAGAAACCCCGGCAGGGCTGGGCGGGGCTGTGGAACATCAGCTTCGGGTTCTTCGGCATCCAGATCGGCTTCGCGCTGCAGAACGCCAACATGAGCCGCGTCTTCCAGTCGCTCGGCTCCGGTATCGACGACCTGCCCGCGCTGTGGGTGGCGGCGCCGCTGACCGGCCTGCTGGTGCAGCCGATCGTCGGCCACATGTCCGACCGCACCTGGCTCGGCCGCCTCGGCCGCCGCCGGCCCTATTTCCTCGGCGGCGCGGTGCTGGCCACGGTCGCGCTGCTCGCCATGCCGGAAAGCGCCGGCGCATCTTCCGGCCTGCTGATGGCGGCGCTGCTGCTGTGGATGCTCGACGCCAGCCTCAACATTGCGATGGAGCCGTTCCGCGCCTTCGTGGGCGACATGCTGCGCAAGGACCAGCACACGGCGGGCTACGGCGTGCAGACCGCCTTCATCGGCGCGGGCGCGGTGGTCGGCTCGCTGTTTCCCTATCTGCTGGAGCAGCTGGGCATCTCCAACGCGGCGGCGCCGGGGCAGATACCCGACACCGTGCGCTACAGCTTCTGGGCCGGAGGACTGGCGCTGCTCGCGGCGGTGCTGTGGACGGTCCTGACCACGCGCGAATATTCGCCGCAGGAACAGGCCTCCTTCGGTGATGCGCCGGAAGAGGAGGGCGCCTCCGCCGCCGCCCTTGCCGGGCGCGGCCTGTGGAGCGGGCTGCCGTGGATCGCGGCGGGCCTCGTGGTCGCCATGGCGGTGCGCGGCTGGGCGCTGGAGAAGGAAGTCTACATCCTCGCCGCGCTGCTGGCGGGCTACGGGATCGCGACGATGGCGGCCATCGGGCTGGCGCGCTCGGGCCGCAGCGCCTCGATGCTGGCCGGGATCGTCGGCGATTTTTCCGGCATGCCGCCGCTGATGAAGCGGCTCGCCTTCGTGCAGTTCTTCAGTTGGTCGGCGCTGTTCATCATGTGGATCAACACCACCCCGGTGGTGGCGCAATACCACTTCGGGTCGGCCGATCCCGCCAGCGCCGCCTATCAGGAGGCGGGCAACTGGGTGGGCGTGCTGTTCTCGGTCTACAACGGCGTCGCCGCCGTCGCCGCGCTGGCGCTGCTGCCGGTGCTTTCGGCCAGGCTGGGCAAGGCGCGCACTCATGCGCTGTGCCTCGTCGCCGGTGCGCTGGGCTTCGCCGGGTTCCTGGGCCTGCGCGATCCCACCGCGCTGCTGGTGTGCGAGATCGGCATCGGCGTCGCCTGGGCCTCGATCCTGGCGATGCCCTACGCCATCCTCGCCAGCAGCCTGCCGCAATCGAAGCTGGGCATCTACATGGGCCTGTTCAATGTCTTCGTGGTGCTGCCGCAGCTGCTGGTGGCGACGGTCATGGGCTCGATCATGAAGGCGTTCTTCCCCGGAGAGCCGATCTGGACGATGGCCTTCGCCGCCGGAACGCTGGTGATCGCCGCTATCGCCTCGCTGCGAATTTCCGAGACATAATTACACAGACCCATGTAATATTCCATCTTCGCGCCGCACCGATATTGCGCTAGAAGCCAGTGCAAAGAACCGGCAGCCAAGAGGAGAGGAACCCATGCGCGCCACCCCCGATTTCGACTTCGCCCTGGGCGAGAGCGCGCAGATGATCCGCGAGAGCGTGTCCCGCTTCGCCGACGAGCGCATTGCCCCGATCGCCGCGAAAGTGGACGCCGAGGACTGGTTCCCGCGTGACCTGTGGCCCGAGATGGGCGAGCTGGGACTCCACGGCCTGACCGTCGAGGAGGAATGGGGCGGGGTCGGCCTCGGCTACCTCGAACATGTCATCGCGGTCGAGGAAGTCAGCCGCGCCTCGGCCTCGATCGGCCTGTCCTACGGCGCGCACTCCAACTTGTGCGTCAACCAGATCCGGCGCTGGGGCACCGAGGCGCAGAAGGCGAAGTACCTGCCGAAACTCATCTCCGGCGAGCATGTCGGCAGCCTGGCGATGTCCGAGGTCGGCGCGGGCTCCGACGTCGTCGGCATGAAGCTGCGGGCAGAGGCGGTGCCGGGCGGCTTCCGCCTCAACGGCACCAAGTTCTGGATCACCAACGGCACTTATGCCGACACGCTGGTGGTCTATGCCAAGACCGGCGAAGGCTCCAGGGGCATCACCGCCTTCCTGATCGAGAAAGGCATGCCCGGCTTCTCGATCGGCCAGAAGATCGACAAGATGGGCATGCGCGGCTCGCCCACCTGCGAGCTGGTGTTCGACGACTGCCTGGTGCCCGAGGAGAACGTGATGGGCCCGCTCCACGGCGGGGTCGGCGTGCTGATGAGCGGGCTCGACTACGAGCGCGTGGTGCTCTCGGGACTGCAGCTGGGTATCATGCAGGCCTGCCTAGACACCGTGATTCCCTACCTTCGCGAGAGGAAGCAGTTCGGCAAGGCCATCGGCGCGTTCCAGCTGATGCAGGCCAAGGTCGCCGACATGTACGTCGCGCTGCAGTCGGCGCGGGCCTACGTCTATGCGGTGGCGCGCGCCTGCGATGCGGGGCAGACCACGCGCTTCGACGCGGCGGGCGCGATCCTGCTGGCGAGCGAGAACGCCTTCCGCGTCTCTGGCGAGGCGGTGCAGGCGCTGGGCGGCGCGGGCTATACCAAGGACTGGCCGGTGGAGCGCTACTTGCGCGATGCCAAGCTGCTCGACATCGGCGCGGGGACGAACGAAATCCGCCGTATGCTCATCGGCCGCGAACTGATCGGCGCGGTTTGAGTTTTGCAAATCCGCTGTAGGCGGATTTGGCGGCACCGGCCCACGCCCCCACCCGACCTCGATACACTAATTGGAGGTCGGGTGGGGGCGTGGGCCGGTGTCGAACCGGAAATGCCCCGGATGGGCATTTTCCAGAGAAGTCCTCAGACGCTGCGCCGCACGTAGTCCTCGAAACGGGTCGGCTCGCGGCCCAGCAGCCAGCGCAGGGCGTTGGCATTGCCCCTGCCGCCCGTGCGCGCCTGCCAGCCATACAGCCGGCTTGCCGCATCGGCGACATAGGCATAGGCCGGCCCCGCCGCTTCCAGGCTGGCCAGCAGGCCGGAAACCGGCAGTTCCCCGGCGGTGACCGGATGCCCGCTCACCGTGGTCAGCAGCGCCGCGATCTCGGCGGTGCTCAGCGCCTCGTCGCCGGCGAGGTCGTACGTGGCGAGGGCATGGCCGTCCTCATGCACGATCCGGGCGACGACTTCGGCCAGATCGAAAAGATCGAGGTAGCCCTGCCGCGATGCTAGCGGGAAGGGCAGGTCGAGCGCGCCGGCCGCCACCGCGGCGGCGACGTCGACGTTCTGCATGAAGGCCTGCGGGCGCAGTACCGTCCAGTCGAGCGCGGATTCGGCGAGATAGCCCTCCACCGCCAGCTTGGCGGCGTTGCCCGGCACGCTGGTCGCCTGCGCGTGCAGTGCCGACACGTAGATGAAGCGCTTGACCCCGGCGGCGGTCGCCGCGTCGATCATGCCGGTGCCCATCGCCGCCTCGCGCGGGTGGAAGGCGGGGGCGTAGTGGATGACGACGTCCACGCCCTCGACCGCCAGCGCACGGTCGGCGGGGTTTTCCAGGTCGCCGGTGAAGCAGGCGATGGCGTGAGAGCGACGCGTGCCGGTGTCGAGATTGCCGGGGATGGTCTCGATCGCCCGCGCGCGGGTGGTCGATCCTTCGGCGGGATCGGCGACGACTTCCATCGCGAGCGTCCTGCGGGTTCCGGTGTCGAGGTTGCCGGGGATGGTCTCGATGGCGCGTGCGCTGCGGGTGTCGGTATCGAGATTACCGGGAATGGTCTCGATGGCACGGGCGCTGCGGGTGCCAGTGTCGAGGTTGCCCGGGATGGTCTCGATGGCACGCGCTCTGCGGGTGCCAGTGTCGAGGTTGCCCGGGATGGTCTCGATGGCACGCGCTCTGCGGGTTCCGGTGTCGAGGTTGCCGGGGATGGTCTCGATGGCGCGTGCGCTGCGGGTTCCGGTGTCGAGGTTACCGGGGATCGTCTCGATCGAACGCGCAGGGCTTTCCGGATAGCGGCACAGGCCGCGGATATCGGCCTCCGGATCGCGCGCGCGCAGCGCGTCGATTACGTGACTGCCCGTTCGGCCGGTCGGCCCCACCACCAGAATGCGCATCGTCTGTCCCCTGTCCGCCACCAGTTCCTGCATTGGCCCCATACGCACCCCCGCCGGGCGGGGGTACTGACAAGTGCCGTTAGCAGGCCGGATCGTAAACCTAGACTGATACGATCGTCTGCGCCAGACGGTCCACTTCGGCGCGGTCATGGCTGACGTAGAGGATCGGCAGGGCGAGTTCGTCGCGGATGCGCTCGATCAGGCGCAGGATGTCCTCGCGCCGGGCGGCATCGACCGAGGCCAGCGGCTCGTCCATCAGCAGGAACGCCGGGTCGGAGAGCAGCGCGCGCCCGATCGCCACGCGCTGCGCCTCGCCGCCGGACAGCGTCGCGGGCATGCGGTCGAGCAGGTGCGCGATGCCCAGCAGGTCGAGCGTGTGGTCCCAGTCGAGCCCCGCCCCGGCGGGCCGCGCGAAGGCGAGGTTGCGGCGCACGGTGCGGTGGGGGAACAGCCGCAAGTCCTGGAACACATAGCCGCAGCGCCGCCGTTCGGGCTTGAGGTCGATCCGCGCGGAGGCATCGAACAGGGTCGTTCCGGCGACGACGATGCGCCCTTCGGTCGGTCGCAGCAGTCCGGCGAGGGCGTCGAGCAGGCTGGTCTTGCCGGCCCCCGATGCGCCGAATAGCGCGGTCAGGCCGGGCCCGGCGGTGAAGGCATGGCTGCGGCGATGGCCGTGGGGGCCCGTGCCGCGAACGAGGGTCACGGCGACGTCGAAGGAGATGGAGGCAGAGGACATGGAGTCAGAGGACATGGCGGCCCTTCTCCTGCCCGCTGCGCCGCGCCAGCCATTCGGACAGCACCAGCGCCAGCACCGAAAGCGCCACCGAAAGCGCCGCCAGGCGCGCCACCTGCAGGTCCGCTCCCGGCACCTGCAGCGCGCTGTAGATCGCCAGCGGCAGCGTCTGCGTCTCGCCGGGGATGTTGGAGGCGAACGTGATGGTCGCCCCGAACTCGCCCACCGAACGCGCGAAGCCCAGCACCAGCGCGGCGAGCACGCCGTTGGCGCTGAGCGGCAGCGTCACCGTCAGGAACGTGCGCCAGGGCCCCGCGCCGAGGGTGCGCGCGGCGCTCTCCAGCCGGCGGTCGACGCCTTCGAGCGAGAGGCGCATCGCGCGCACCATCAGCGGCAGCGCCATCACGGCGGCGGCGAGGGCGGCGCCGGTCCAGCGGAACAGCAGGGTCAGTCCCAGCGTGCGCTCCAGCAGTCCGCCAAGCGCGGCGTTCGGGCTGAAGGCGAGCAGCAGCAGCCAGCCGGTGACGACCGGGGGCAAGACCAGCGGCAGGTGAACCACGACGTCGAGCAGAACCTTGCCCGGAAACCGCCAGCGCGCCAGCACCCAGGCGCAGGCGAAGGCGACCGGCAATGCCGCCGCGATGGCCACCCCGCCGACCTTGAGCGAGAGCAGCAGCACTTCCCACTCGGCCGGGGAAAGCGGCGTCATTTCGTCCCGAAGCCGAAGCGGCGGAATACCGCCTTGCCCTCTGCCGAGACCAGGAAGCGGCGGAACGCCTCGCCTTGCGGATTGCGCGAGGCGGTGAGGGTGGCCACCGGGTAGCTGATCGGGTCGTGGCTGGAGGCGGGGAAGGCGGCGACCACGCGCACGCCCGGATCGGCGCGGGCATCGGTGGCGTAGACGATCCCCAGCGGCGCCGCGCCCCGGCTCACCAGCGCAAGCGCCGCGCGCACGCTGTCCCCGGGGGCGAGCCGGTCCTGCACCGAAGGCCAGGCGCCAAGCCGGGTCAGCGCCTGCTTCGCATAGATCCCGGCGGGAACCCCGGCCGGATCGGCGACGGCAAGGCGCCCGTTGCCCAGCGCCCGGTCGAGCCGCATGCCGCGCCCGATCGTCAGGCGCACGGTGCTTGCGCGCGGGGCGATCAGCACCAGGTCGTTGCGCAGGAACGACAGGCGCGTGCCCTTGCGGACCAGGCCCTTGCCCTGGATATCGTCCATCCACGGCTCGTCGGCGGAGACGAACAGGTCCGCCGGCGCGCCCGATGCGATCTGGCGGGCGAGGGCGGAGGACGCGGCGAACGAGATGCGCGGCCGCGGATGGCCCTTGCGCGCCCAGGCGTCGGCGGCGGCGTTCATGGATTCCTGCAGGCTCGCCGCGGCAAGCACCAGCGGGGGCTGCGCAGGCGCGGCAGCCGCCGCAGCGATGCCGCAAAGCATGGCCAGCGCGGCCAGGAACGAGGCCACGAACGTGCGCATCGGGACGATCTCCGGAAGGATACTGTATCTGACAGTATATCGACTAGTCGCCGGCGAGCGGCGAGGCAACCGCTTCGCGATCCTTCTGCGAGGCGCGCGGCTCTGCCAGCAGGCATGCGGCGAGCGCATCGTAGTCGGCCCCGCACGATGCGGTGGCGATGCCCTCCTGCAGGGAGCGATAGCGACGCAGCACCGCCTCGCCGAGTTCGGTCAGGCGGGCACCGCTGGTCGCGGCCCGGCCCGGCGCGGTATGCACCAGCGGGGCATGCCAGCAGCGGTTCATCACGTCGACCAGCAGCCATGCACGGCGGTAGCTCATCCCCATGGCGCGGCCGGCCGCCGAGATCGATCCCTCCACGCGGATTGCATCGAGCAGATCCGCCTTGCCCGGCCCCATCGCGATTTCATCACCGGAATGGATCTGGATCTTGATCTTCAGGCGCGGCGCATCGGTCATCGCGCCAGAGTAGGCCCGAGCGCCCATGGCGACAAGATGGCCGTGGCCTGAACCCTGCGGAAATGGCGCCGCCGCGCGAATCACATGGCCGCGCGCGGGGAGCGGATCGTCGGAACGGCGCTTCAGGGCTGTCGAAAACTTTGGGGTGGCCCCGGAGCGGGACGGGCCTGCCGCGTAAGGGCATGGCGGCGCTGCATTGCGGTACTTTCGTGCTGCCTTGCGGCGAAAATCCGGGGTTGCGTGTGCGCAACGATTGCAATCGGCTTGTTATCGGCCCTTTGCAGCCGTTTTGCGGCGCAAAATCCGGTGCTTTCTTGCCAGTCGGGAAATTTCAGGAGACTTTGCATTTATTACCCTCTCATTGAAGATAATATTGCATTCCATCTGGGGCTTAAAAGGATGTGATGCGTTCGGGATATTCTGGAACAACCCGGCGGGGTCTGGTATTACTTCAGCCATGGAAAGAGTAGGCGAGACGTCAAACAGGCGCAGCCTTTTTGCTTGATCTGGACGGGGGAGCCGCCTGAACAGCGTGTGTAACCGTCCCGGCAACTTTGAGGATGGGCTATGAAGGTCGCTGACGACAATATTATCCGTTTCGAACGCATCCCTGACACCGGACGCGATTTCACGGCCCGGCTCTCCACCGGCATGGTCTACGCCGCACAGCGGATGGATCGCGGCGAGGAGCACGACGGGCGGGGCCTCGCGATCGCGATCCTGCTCTGCATGGGTTGCTGGGCGGCGCTGGGATACTTCCTGCTGGCATGAACCCCGGGGTTGGACTGGCTGCAACCCCCGGATGCCCGAGAACCGTCGGGTCGCACCCATGCATCGACGTAGCTGATCGAAGCTCTTCCGTTCATCGTGAACGGGCAGGGTGGATGGCGCTGCAGGATGCTCGGCCAATCTTGACATTTATATCCAAATAGGTTATATGCTCCAGCCTCCGGAGCGGTGATGTACAAGTCGCTTCCGGTGTATCGGGTCGGCGTCGTGGGCCGGGATGCGGTTTCAGCCGCAGCTGTGCAAACCACGCGCCCAACGAAGACCCGGACCGTCCTCTCGGCTCTGGAAACGTCCTTCGAACCGTTCTGCCTTCGGACAGACACCGCGAAGGCTATCCCGGATGACCCATGACCGCCAACGACGCGAACCCTAACGTCGGTCATACGGGACGGCTCCGATGGAATACCCAGGTCGAGCCGGGCTGACCACCGCTACCCGGCCGCTCGTCAGAGCAGGTGGAATACAACCCCCCGCGTCCCTGCTTGGACGCTCCCGACGCCGACCCGATGTTCTCGGTATTCGCGTTGATCTTCCCCCGGCGTTAGGCCCGCACTCGCCAGCGGGCATTGCCATATGTGCAGAGTTCAGTTCCTCCCCGAGCTTGTCTCGGGGAGGTGGCGCCGACGCAGTCGGTGACGGAGGGGGAACCGCTTGCCCTCTACCCCTCCACCACCCGCTGCGCGGGCGGTCCCCCTCCCCGAGACAAGCTCGGAGAGGAATTTATTTCAGGAATGCCTTCACGTCGCCCATGAACCGGTCGAACTGGTCGTGGTGCAGCCAGTGTCCGGCGTTCTCGTACTCGATCAACCGCGCGCTGGGGAAATAGTCCATGCGCCCGTCGCCCGCCGGACTGCTGGCGAAGCTGTCCTTGCCCCACAGCATCAGCGTGGGGCAGGTGATCGCCTGCCACAGCGCAGTGACATGATCGGTCGGCAGGTCCGATGCGGTCCAGACGTTCAGGTAATTGTCGAACTTCCAGCTCCACGTCCCGTCCTCGTTGCGGGTGGCGCCGTGGATGGTGAGGTGGCGGGCCTGTTCGTCCGTCAGGAAGCCGTTCTCCTCCTTCATGCGCTGGTAGGCGTCGCGCAGGGAGGCGTACTTGCGCACCGTGCGGCCCGAGGCCTTGCGCTTGTCCTCGATCCACTTGCGCAGCCGGTCGCCGGCGCCTTCCTCCTCCTGCTGGCGGCGCAGGCCCGGCGGCGGGCCGAGGCCCTCGATGTTGACGAACTTCGCCACCTTCTCCGGATAGAGCCCGGTGAAGCGCGTCGCGATGTTGCCGCCCAGCGAGTGCGCCACGATCGTCACCTGCTCGTGCCCGAGGGTATGCACCAGCTGCGCGAAGTCGTAGACGAAGGCGTCCATGCCGTAGTGCCCCTCCGGGCTCCACTCGCTGTCGCCGTGGCCGCGCAGGTCAGGGCAGATGACGTGCCAGTCGCGGCGCAGTTCCTCGGCCACCCAGTCCCAGCTGCGGCAGTGGTCGCGCCCACCATGCTGCAGGATCAGCGGCGGGGCCTCGGAATTGCCCCAATCGACATAGTGCAGGCGCAGGCGCTGGGAGACGAAGCGGTTCGAGGTGGGGCCGAGCTGGTTCTTCATCCCCGATGGATGGGGACGGCGCGCGCCGAGGTCAATCCGCTGCCGAAATTGCGGGGATGAAAGTAAAGCTTGCGCGCCGTACAGCTTGGCGATCCGGGCGCGAGCCCCTATCTCCGCCGCCAAGGATTTCACGCGAGAGTTCAAGACATGGCGACCACGCACAAGACCCGCATGCTCATCATCGGTTCCGGCCCGGCCGGACTTTCCGCCGCCATCTACGGCGCGCGCGCGGGGATGGAGCCGATCGTGGTGCAGGGCCTGCAGCCCGGCGGCCAGCTGACCATCACCACCGACGTCGAGAACTACCCCGGCTTCCGCGAGGTCATCCAGGGCCCCTGGCTGATGCAGGAGATGGAAGCGCAGGCGGTCCACGTCGGCACCCGCATGATGTGGGACACGATCACCAATGTCGATCTGACCGGCGACACGTTCGTCGCCACCGGTGACGGCGGTGACATCTATGAGGGCGACACCCTCGTCATCGCCACCGGCGCGCAGGCCAAGTGGCTGGGCGTCCCTGGCGAGCAGGAACTTTCGGGCAAGGGCGTCTCGGCCTGCGCGACCTGCGACGGGTTCTTCTACCGCGGCAAGAAGGTGGTCGTGATCGGCGGCGGCAACACCGCGGTCGAGGAAGCGCTCTACCTCACCAATCATGCGACCGAGGTGGTGCTGGTGCATCGCCGCGATTCGCTGCGTTCGGAGAAGATCCTGCAGGACCGCCTCTTCGCGCATCCCAAGATCACCACGGTCTGGAACAAGAAGGTCGACCGCTTCCTCGCGGGCGAGAACGGCGCCCTGCGCGCCCTCGCGCTGATCGACACCGAGACCGGCGAGCAGAGCGAGCTACTGGCTGACGGCGCTTTCGTCGCGATCGGCCACGCGCCTGCGACCGAGCTGTTCAAGGGCAAGCTGGCGATGGACGACACCGGCTACCTGATCGTCGAGCCGGGCACCCCCAAGACCGCCATCCCCGGCGTCTTCGCGGCGGGCGACGTGTCGGACCATGTCTACCGTCAGGCGATCACCGCTGCGGGCGTGGGCTGCATGGCCGCGCTCGATGCCGAGCGGTATCTGGCGCACAAGCTGCACCTCGCGGGGATTACGGAGACGGTGCAGGGGTGATCTCGAGGGAGCGTTTTCGCTCCCCCATTCGTCATTGCGAGCGAAGCGAAGCAACCCAGGGCGGCTCAAGACTGCCCTGGGTTGCTTCGCTTCGCTCGCAATGACGAATGGGTTATGCGATGACGGAGGGTTATTCCGTCAGGCTCGGACCCAGCGAGGGATCGAGATCGCGCGGGCGCACCAGATGCGTCAGCCACCCGCAGCCCTCGCGAAGCTGCGACCAGTGCTCGATGTCGAGTTCCACCACCGCATAGGCTGCGGTCGGGAACTTGTCCTCCACCACGTCACGTAGGGGGCTGGATCCGTCATCCGGCACGAGGTCGAAGATCAGATCCTCAAGCCCCGGATTATGCCCGACCAGCAGGATCGAGCGCGGGTCGCTCTCTTGATCCTTCAGCACGTCGATCAGCGCCGCCGAACTGGCGAGGTAGATGCGCCGGTCCCAGGTGACGGGCGGCGTCTCTCCGGCCGCTTCACCGGCAAGCTCGATCGTCTGCGTGACGCGCACGGCGGGCGAGGCGAGGATGTAGCGCCAGCCCACGCCGTGCTCGAGGATGTGCTTGCCCATGACACCCGCCCCGACCCGCCCGCGCTTGTTGAGCGGACGGTCGAAGTCGCGCAGCCGGGCATCGGTCCAGTCCGATTTGGCGTGACGGAAGATGCCGAGGATTTTCATGGGGCCAACTCTACAACAGCGGATCAGGATAGCGACTGCGAGTCTTCCGCCCGGTCCGCCGTGGCTCCTTGAGCATGACCGGCCACGCGCTGTAAAGCCTCCTCCAGCGTAACGCGCCGGATCGGCGTCCCCGCCGGGAAGGCGGAGAGCAGGCGCGAGGGGAATGCGGGCGAGAGCACCACGAAGTGCCCCCGGTCCTCGCGGCTGCGGATGAGGCGGCCGAAAGCCTGCGCCAGCTTGGCGCGGATCAGCGTGTCGTCGTAGGTGCTGCCCCCGCCCGCCAGGCGCCGGGCGCGGTGCAGGATCGTCGGGCGCGGCCAGGGCACCTGTTCCATCACGACGAGGCGCAGGGAGTCGCCCTGCACGTCCACCCCGTCGCGCAAGGCATCGGTGCCCAGCAGCGAGGCGGCCGGATCGTCGCGGAAGATGTCGACCAGCGTGCCGGTGTCGATCGGATCGACGTGCTGCGCGTAGAGCGGCAGCCCTCCGCGCGCGAGCCGGTCGGCGATGCGGCCATAGACCGCGCGCAGCCGCCGGATCGCGGTGAACAGGCCGAGCACGCCGCCGCGCGAGGTCTCGATCAGGCGGCCGAAGGCGGCGGAGAGGGCGGGAATGTCGCCCTTGGGCACGTCGGTGACGATCAGCACTTCGGCCTGCGTCGCGTAGTCGAACGGGCTCTGGTGGATCGACAGGCGCGGCATCACCTCGATGTTCGGCGCGCCGGAGCGGGCGATGGCCTTGGCCCAGTCCTCGCCGTCGCGCAGCGTGGCCGAGGTCATGACGACGCCGTGTGCCGGTTCGAGCACGACTTGCGCGAAGGGCTTCATCGGATCGAGCCAGCGGCGGTGGATGCCGATGTCGAACTCGCGCGCCTCCGATCGATCGACGGCGAGCCAGTCGACGTATTCCGGATCGGCCGGGCCGCCCATGCGGTCGAGCAGCGATTCCCAGGCGCCGAGGGTATCGACGCGCCATGTCAGCGAATGGCGCGCGCCTTCGATGCGGGCGCGTCCCGGTCCGTCGAGCCAGTCGGGCGGCTCCTCCAGCAGCGCTTCGAGACGCATGCCGAGGCGGATCAGCGGTTGGCGCAGTTCCGCCAGCGCCGCGCGGGCGCCTTGCGCGATCTCGACGAACGAGCCTTCGAGGCTGGCCGCTTCGGTTTCAAGGCCATAGCCCGCTTCCTGCCCGCCGCTTTCGTCACGCGCATAAACCGTGGCGCGCACCGCCGCGAGCAGTTCTTCCAGCGGCCCGGAGGCGGCGTTCTCGGCGATGCGGCCCATCCAGCCGTCGCCGGGGAGCGCCTCTGCGGCCTCGCGCGCGGCGGCGATCGCCTTGGCGCCTGCCTCGTCGTAACTGGCGACGTCGGCGAGGCGGGCGGAGAGGCCCCGGCGGCGGCCCTTGGACGCCTTTTCCGGGCCGATCACCCAGCGGCGCAACTCGATCGCCTCGGCGCCGGTGAGTGCGGCGGCGAACGTGGAATCGGCGGCGTCGAAGACGTGGTGGCCTTCGTCGAATACCACCCGGGTCGGGCGCGAAGCCGGATCGCGTCCGCGCGCGGCGTTGACCATCACCAGCGCATGGTTGCCGATCACCAGATCTGCGCCGACGCTGGCGCGGGTGGCGCGCTCGATGAAGCACTTCCGATAATGCGGGCACCCGGCATAGACGCATTCGCCGCGCCGGTCGGTCAGCGCCGCGATGCCGCGCTGGCGGAACAGGGTGCCGAGCCAGCCGGGCAGGTCGCCGCCGATCATGTCGCCGTCCTGCGAGTAGGCCGCCCAGCGCGCCACCAACTGCGCGAGGATCGCCGCGCGCCCGTTGAAGCCGCCCTGCAGCGCATCTTCGAGGTTCAGCAGGCACAAGTAGTTCTCACGCCCCTTGCGCACCACGACCGGACGGGTGCCGTCGGCGCGTCGCTCGGGCCAGGCGCGGCGGCTTTCGGCGCGGAGCTGACGTTGCAGCGCTTTGGTATAGGTGGAGACCCAGACGGTGCCGCCCGCCTTCTCTGTCCACAGCGAGGTGGGGGCGAGGTAGCCCAGCGTCTTGCCGATGCCGGTGCCCGCCTGCGCCAGCAGCACATGCGGGCGGCCCGACCGCTCGCGCGGGGCGAAGGCGTGGGCGGTCTCCACCGCATAGGCGCGCTGGCCGGGGCGCTGCTCGGCGGTGCTGCCGGTGAGGCTGGCGAGGCGCTGCAGGACTTCCTCGTCCTCCAGCACGACCTGCCGGGGCTGCGGGACTTCGGGCGTCTCCTCCCATTCGGGCAGGCGGGTGAACAGCCAGCGCTCGGCGCGCTCAGGCTTGCGGATGCGGCCGGTCAGCAGCGTGGCCCAGGGCCAGCGCATCCTCACCAGCGATTGCAACGACGTCCACGCGCCCTCGCGTTCGGACCAGGCGCCGTTCTCGCACATGTCGAGCAGGGCGCCGGCCGCTTCCTGCAGCAGGCGCGGCACGTCGGCGTCGCCCTCCGGCTCGGCAAGGCCGAGGGCATGGGCAAGGCCCTTGGGCGTCGGCACCACGAAGCGCGCCGGATGGACGAAGGCGTAAAGCTCCAGCAGGTCCAGCCCCGACAGGTCCGGATAGCCCAGCCGCGTCGCCAGCAGGGGCGCGTTGAGGATCAGCAGCGGGGTGTCGGCCGCCGCCATCACCGCCTCGCCCTTGGAAAGAGGGCGGGTGCCGAGGCCGGTCAGATCCTTCTCGCGCAGCCAGCAGCCGCCATGACTGGCGTGGAGGGCAGGGAGGGGCAGGGCGGCCATGACCTCTCATTAGGCACGGGGGGCGGAATTGGAAACGCCGGGCTCTCGCGCTCCACGGAAAAAATTACGGCTCGATACAAATTTCCCTCTTGTTGGATTTCACTCAAGATATATCTTAAGGCCATCATGAAGAATATGGAACGAATGATGAGAAACTCAGATTGCAACCACGGCCACCGTCATGGAGGGGGGCGCGGCCGTCACGGTGGAGAGCGCCGCTTCGGGCGCGAGGAAATGATGGCAGCGATGGCCGAAGGCGCCGAGGACTTGCGCGCCATGCTTGGCCGCCACGGCGGCAGGCGCGGCCTGCACGGGCTGGCGCGTGGACCGCTCGGCGGCGGCGGCTTCGGGAAGGGCTTTCCCGGCGGCTTCGGCGGCGGCATGGGAGGGCGCGGCGGCCCTGACGGTCCGCGCGGCGAAGGTCGCGGCGGTCGTCGCAAGCGGCTGTTCGATCAGGCCGAACTGCAGGCCCTGCTGCTCGCCCTGATCGTCGAGGCACCGCGCCACGGCTACGAGCTGATCCGCGAGATCGAGGCGCTTTCGGGCGGCGACTATGCGCCGAGCCCGGGCGTGGTCTACCCCGCGCTGATCTACATGGAAGAGACCGGCCTGATCGCCCCTGTCGCCGGCGACAGCGCTCGCAAGGCTTTCGAGGCCACCGCCGAAGGCCGCGCCAAGGCCGAGGCGGACGCGGAGAAGTTCGCCGAACTCAAGGGCCGCCTCGGAGCGCTGGCCGCACAGCGCGACCGCGTCGATCCCGCGCCGGTGCGCCGGGCGTTCCACGCGCTCAAGACGGCGGTGTTCGACCGGCTCTCGACCGAAGGCGCCGACCGCGACTTCATCCTGCAGATCGCGGATGTCATCGACGAGGCCACTCGCAAGATCGAAAGGATCGAGAAGTGAGCACCATCGCCGCGACCGTGAAGACGCCGAACGGCGGCAAGTACGTCCGCCAGCTCTGCAAGCACTGGAGCCACAAGCTGGCAACCGAAGTCGATGGTGACAAGGGAACGGTGACGTTCCCCAACGCCGTCACCGTGATGGACGCCGATGCCGAGGGTATCGCCATCACTATCACCGGCGAGGACCGCGACGCGGTGCAGGGCCTGACCGATGTGGTCGCGCGCCACATCGACCGGTTCGCGTTCCGCGAGGACGCGCTGGTCTATGATTGGGCGTGGAAGGACTGAGCGGAGAAGGAGGGGCTGATCGCTCCTCCTTGCACGCCGTCATCCTGAACTCGTTTCAGGATCCATCGGGCGGTTGGTGCCGGGAAGTGGCTGGCTAGGCTGCCCTCTCGATTTGCCGTCTAAGCCACCGGGCTGTCGGCATGATGGGCCCTGAAACAAGTTCAGGGTGACGGGGGATATGGTGCTGAAGTAGCGCGCGACCCCGACTGAACCCTTGCGAAAATCGCGCATTTCGCCTTAGAGCGCGGGCCATGACCGAAAATGCCCTGATCGAAGCCGCACGTGTGTCCAAGGCCTGGCCCTTCCAGGAGGCCCAGAAGCTGCTCAAGCGGTTCCCGCAGGGCAAACCCGACGGCGCACCGGTGCTGTTCGAGACCGGCTATGGTCCCTCGGGCCTGCCGCATATCGGCACCTTCCAGGAAGTGCTGCGCACCACGCTGGTCCGCCGTGCCTATGAAGCGCTGACCGGCGGCGCGCCGACGCGGCTCGTGGCGTTCTCGGACGATATGGACGGGCTGCGCAAGGTTCCGGACAACATTCCCAACGCCGACGTGCTTGCCGCCAACCTCGGCAAGCCGCTCAGCCGCATCCCCGATCCGTTCGGCACGCACGAGAGCTTCGCGCATCACAACAACGCGATGCTGCGCGAATTCCTCGATCGCTTCGGCTTCGACTACGAGTTCGTCTCGGCCAGCGACCGCTACAATTCGGGCGCGTTCGACGCCGCTCTGGCGCGCGTACTGGAATGCAATCAGGCGATCCTCGACGTCATGCTCCCCACGCTGCGCGAGGAGCGCCGCCGGACCTATTCGCCCGTGCTGCCGGTCTCGCCCACGACGGGCGTGGTGCTGCAGGTGCCGGTCGAGGTGATCGACGCGGCCAGCGGCATGATCCGCTTCACCGACGAGGACGGCACCGTCGTCGAGCAGTCGGCGTTCGGCGGCAAGGCGAAGCTGCAGTGGAAGGTCGACTGGGCGATGCGCTGGTTTGCGCTGGGCGTCGATTACGAGATGTGCGGCAAGGATCTCACCGACTCGGTCACCCAGTCGGGCAAGATCGTGCAGGTCCTCGGCGGCCGCAAGCCCGAGGGGCTGATCTACGAACTGTTCCTCGACGAGAACGGCGAGAAGATCTCCAAGTCCAAGGGCAACGGCCTGACCATCGACCAGTGGCTGACTTACGGCACCGAGGAGTCGCTCGGTTTCTACCTGTTCCGCGAGCCCAAGAGCGCCAAGCAGCTCCACGCCGGCGTGATCCCCAAGGCGGTCGACGAATACTGGCAGTTCCGCGGCAATCTGGCCGGGCAGGCGCTCGACAAGCAGCTGGGGAATCCGGTGTGGCACTTGCTGCGCGCCAATGGCGGTGGTGAAGGTGCGGGCGACACCGTGCCGGTGACGTTCTCGCTGCTGCTCAACCTCGTCGGCGTGCTCGGCGCCGATGCGACGGCGGAGCAGGTGTGGTCCTACCTCGGCAACTACGTGGCCGACGCCAATCCGCAGGCACACCCGGACCTTGCCGAAATGGTCCGCGCCGCGCTCGCCACCAACCGCGACTTCATCGCGCCGACGCTTCAGCGCCGGGCGCCGACGGAGAACGAGGCGGCGGCTCTGACGGACCTCGACACGCAGCTTGCGGCGCTGGGCGGGGCTACCGCCGAAGACCTGCAGAACATCGTCTACGAGATCGGCAAGAACGAGGCCTACGGTTTCGAAAACCTGCGGGACTGGTTCAAGGCGCTTTACGAAACCCTGCTCGGCTCCCCGCAGGGACCGCGCATGGGGAGCTTCATCGCGCTTTACGGCGTTCCTGAATCGCGCAAGCTGATTGCCGAGGCTCTTTCGGCCTGACCTGACGGGAGACGCGATGCACCGCACCGACCTCACGCCCGAGCAACTTTGCGAGGAACTGCTCGGGCGCAAGCTGACCGACGTGGACGCTGAGGAACGGCGCGTATTGCAGCGCATCGCCTCGGGCCAGGTCATGGGACCGGACGCGCAGGAAGAGGCATCGCTGCATGCCGGCTTCGGCGACCGGCTGGCCGACCGCGTCGCGGCGATCGGCGGTTCTTGGGGCTTCATCATCGCCTTCGGCGTGGTGCTGCTGGGATGGATGCTGGTGAACAGCCGCATCCTCGAGGACTTCGGGCTGCATCCCTTCGATGCCTACCCCTATATCTTCCTGAACCTGATGCTCTCGATGCTGGCGGCGATCCAGGCGCCGGTCATCATGATGAGCCAGAACCGCGCCTCCGACAAGGACCGCATCGCCGCGCGCCACGACTACGAGGTGAACCTGCGCACGCAGCTGGAGATCATCCGCCTGCACAAGCGGATGGATCACCTGTTCGAATTCCTGGAAGCGAAGGCCTGCGCGCAAGAGGGCGAGGAGACCTGACGGCGCGCCGTCCTATTGCCAGGTCCGCGTGCGGAACCACTTCGTCACCACGTACTTGACCCCGCGCACCACGGGCCGCGCCGCGTGCATGGTCCAGGGGTTCGGGGTGCCGTCGGGCAGGGCGTTGTTCCACAGCAGCAGCGTGCCCGCGGATGGCGGAATGCTCAGCGCGACGCGGGTGAAGTCGGTCATGCCGCCTTCGTCCACGGCGTTGAGGTAGATCATCGCCGTCCAGCTGCGCTGGCCTCCGCAGCGTCGCTCGTCCTGCCAGTACCCGGCGGTGGTGTCGAACCAGTCGCAGTGCTCGTGGAAATACTGGCCGCACTGGTAGCGCTGGCCCTGCGCCGATTCCCCGCAGCATTCGGCGATGCCGGTGATCGCGGAAAGCCGCGTCTCCAGATCCTGGACGCAAGGCTCGGCGGTGTCGATGTCGCCCGAGTAGCTGGTGCGATAGTCCGGCCAGCCCTCTCCGGTGACCAGTGCGGAAGGGCATGCGACCGCGTCGATCAGCGCCATCAGCCGCTGGCAGGCCAGGGGTGCTAGGAAACCGTCGATCGCGTAGATTTCCGCCCGCTCGTCCGGATAGCGCCGGACGCAAGGCTGCTGTGCCAGCCGTCCGCGTACCGCCGCGCCGATGCGGGCGAGCGCCTTGCAATCGGGATTGATCGCGCGCGTGGTCACGGGCCGGAGAGTATCGCGAATGCGTCGCAGATCAATCCGCCTTTTTGCACGGGTCAAATAAACCCAAGAAAAACCCCGGAGCTTTCGCCCCGGGGTTCTGCATCGTCACCAGAAGAAGTCGTAGATCACATCGACGACTTCGCCGCTGTAGATATCCACCAGCAGTACGTCGTCATAGTAACGGACCCAGCGATAGGGGCCGTAGACGGGCGGCAGGCGGTAAGCGTACGGGTCGTTGATCCAGTAGCGGTTGCCGTAGAACATCGAGCCCAGCGAGAAGCCGATGCTCAGGCGGCGATAGGAGTAGCCGTTGTACGGGGCGTAATAGCGCCCGATCCGGTAAGTGTTGCGATTGCGGTCGCGGTAGCGCTGCCAGTCGTAGCGGTTGTCGCGCCGCCAGTCGTTGCGGTTCCAGGCCTGGCCGCGCCCGTTGTCGGGACGGCCGATGTTTCCCGGGCGTCCATCGTTACCAGGCCGGCGATCGTTGCCGCGCCAGCCATCGTTACCGGGACGCCGATCGCCGTCGCGCCAGCCATCGTTACCGGGACGCCGATCGCCGTCGCGCCAGCCGTCATTGCCGGGGCGGCCATCGTTACCCGGCCTTCCGTCATTGCCGGGACGCCGGCCATCTCCGGGCCGTCCGTCGTTGCCGGGACGATCAGGGGTGCCGCGCCAGGCGGTATTGTCGCGTCGGTCGTCGTCGCGGCGCACCGCCTGCCCGGCGCCGCGATCGGCCTGCGGGCGCTGGGGACTGCCCTGCCAGGCATTGCCGCGCTGGCCCGGGGCTTCCTGCCCGGCGCGCTGGGGCTGTTGCTGAGGCTGCTGCTGGGGCCGATTGCGGCCGCTGAAGTCGCCCCAACGGGCTCCGCCCTGCGGGTTCGGTGCGCTGCGCTGCTGGGCGGGCTGGGCCTGCGGCTGCGGGCGCGCTTGAGGTTGCTGTCGCGGCGCCTGCTGCGCGCGTTCGGGTCGTCCGCCGCCGCGATCTTCGTCGGGCTTGGCGAAGCTCGTGACTGGCAGCGAGGCGAGGGTCAGGGCCATGGCGCCTGCGGTGAAGAGCGCGCCTGCCTTGGTGGTCTTGTTATGGGTCATCGTAATCGGTCTCCAAACCGAGGCGCCGGACGGCGAAGCGCGGCTCATCGTGACCGTGGATGTACCGGGTTCGCGCTGTCGGAAAGGTGAATAGTGGCGTCGCTCACTGTTAAGTTTCGTAATATTGCAGCGACAAACGAAAGAGCCGCCGCCCGGTTGCCCGGACGGCGGCTCTTTCGTTAGGTGGTACGGCACAGAAAGCCGCCGGATGGCGGCTCTCGACACACCACAAATCAGCGCCTCAGCGCGTCAGCTTCTTGTACGCCAGCGCTGTCGGACGATCGGCCGCATCGCCCAGACGGCGGCGCTTGTCCTCCTCATAGGCGGCGAAGTTGCCTTCGAACCATTCGACGTGGCTGTTGCCCTCGAACGCGAGGATGTGGGTGGCGAGACGGTCGAGGAAGAAGCGATCGTGGCTGATGACCACGGCGCAGCCCGCGAAGTTC
Organism: Novosphingobium resinovorum; assembly: GCF_036352595.1. GTDB lineage: Bacteria > Pseudomonadota > Alphaproteobacteria > Sphingomonadales > Sphingomonadaceae > Novosphingobium > Novosphingobium resinovorum_B. The sequence continues at coordinate 395,484 of NZ_JAZFAX010000001.1, read as the reverse complement.
TCGATCGCCTCTTCCAGCGCGCCCAGCGTTTCCACGTCGAGGTCGTTGGTCGGTTCGTCGAGCAGGAGGACGTTGCCACCCTCCTTGAGCATCTTGGCCATGTGGACGCGGTTGCGTTCACCGCCGGACAGCTTGCCGACGTTCTTCTGCTGGTCGGCGCCCTTGAAGTTGAACGCACCGACATAGGCGCGGGTCGAGGTGTCGTGACCGTTGACCTTCATGTAGTCGAGGCCGTCGGAGATTTCCTCCCAGACGTTCTTCTTGGGGTCGAGGTGGTCGCGGCTCTGGTCGACGAAGCCGAGGTGGACGGTCGAGCCCATCTCGATGGTGCCTTCGTCAGGCGTTTCCTTGCCGGTGATGAGCTTGAACAGCGTCGACTTGCCCGCGCCGTTCGGGCCGATGACGCCGACGATGCCGCCCGGCGGCAGGATGAACGAGAGGTTCTCGAACAGCAGCTTGTCGCCGTAAGCCTTCGAGATGTTGTTGACCTCGATGACCTTGCCGCCGAGGCGCTCGGGCACCTGGATGACGATCTGGGCCTTGCCGGGACGGCGGCCGGACTGCGCTTCCTGCAGCTGCTCGAACTTGCGGATACGCGCCTTGGACTTGGTCTGGCGCGCGGCCGGAGTCTGCCGGATCCACTCGAGTTCTTCCTTGAGCGCCTTGGCGCGGCCGGATTCCTCGCGGTCCTCCTGCTCCATGCGCTTGGACTTCTTCTCGAGATAGGTCGAGTAGTTGCCCTCATACGGGAAGTACTTGCCGCGATCGAGTTCGAGGATCCAGTTCACCACGTTGTCCAGGAAGTAGCGATCGTGGGTGATCATCAAGACCGCGCCCGCGTATTCCTTGAGGTGGTTTTCCAGCCATTCGACGGATTCGGCGTCGAGGTGGTTGGTCGGTTCGTCGAGCAGCAGGATCGAGGGCTTCTGGATCAGCAGGCGCGTCAGCGCGACGCGGCGCTTTTCACCGCCCGACAGGCTGTTCACCGGCCAGTCGCTCGGCGGGCAGCGGAGGGCCTCCATCGCGATTTCGAGCTGGTTGTCGAGCGTCCAGCCGTCGACCGCGTCGATCTTGCCCTGCAGGTCGCCCATTTCCTCCATCAGCGCGTCGAAGTCGACGTCCTCCGGCGGGTCGCCCATGATGTTGGAGATCTCGTTGAAGCGGTCGACCAGATCGGCGGTCTCGCGCGCGCCGTCCTTGACGTTTTCGAGGACGGTCTTGGTCGGATCGAGTTCCGGCTCCTGTTCAAGGTAGCCGACAGTGATGTTCTCACCCGGCCAGGCTTCGCCGGTGAAATCGGTGTCGATGCCGGCCATGATCTTGATCAGGGTGGACTTACCGGCACCGTTCGGGCCGACGATGCCGATCTTGGCGCCCTGGTAGAACTGCAGCGAGATGTCGCTGAGCACCGGCTTCTGGGCACCGGGGAAGGTCTTGGTCATGCCCTTCATGACATAGGCGTATTGGGCGGCCATGGAGTTCCTCTGGATGGAAATTCGAAGTCTGGATGGAGTTGGGGCCGCTACTACAGGGGCGAGGGCGGGTTGCCAAGGGCAGCGCGGCGGGTGACGGCCCTGGCGAGATCCCTTGCCATGCCCGGCAGGAACGCCAGCCCCGCCGTCACCATCGGCACGCACAGGATCGCCCAGTAGAAGTTCACCGGCCGCGCGAAGACCGCCAGCAGCAGCGCCACCCCGCCCAGCCACGGCACCGCGAAGCGCGCCACCGGGGCCGGCGCGCCGAGGAACCCCGCCAGCGAGAGGAACACTGCCAGGAAACAGAACGGCGCCGGGATCAGGTGGAGCAGGGTCACGTCGGCGATGTCCTGCAGCACCGCTCCCGGCCCGCGCAGCCCGCCCCAGGCTTGCGAGAGCGCGTCGGTCGGCAGCGACAGCGGAATGACCGCCTGCCGGTGCAGCGCGAGGATCAGCGCATAGAGCGCGACGAGCGCGGCCCATGTCGCGAACTCGCGTCGGCGGCCTTCGACGAGGCTCCAGAACGCGGCGACCAGCACGAAAGGCAGCGCCAGTTCGCGGATCGCCAGCGCGGCTGCGGCGGCGATCACGGCGGCGACCCAGGCGCCGCGCACCCGCAGCGCCGCCGCGAGCGCCACCAGCGTGCCGGCCCACAATTCGTGCGAGACCATAAGCCCCGGACTGGCCGCCATTGCGCCGCCGACGAGCACCAGCAGCATCGCCGCCATCCGCGTGGGCGCGCCGACCAGCGGGCGCAGCATCGCGAACCACGCGGCGGCGGCGGCGAGCAGCAGCGCGTCCAGCAGCAGCCCGGCCACGCGCCAGCCCAGCATGGCCTCGATCCACGCCAGCGTGGGCAGGCGCACAGTGACGAAGGGACTGGTGGGAAAGCCATGGGCGCGCTGGAGGCGGACGGCGGCATGGTAATAGCCTTCACCGCCCGCGACCGCGTTGCCGACGTCGGTGTAGAGCTGGACGTCGGAATAGCGCCCGTCGCCGCTGATCGCCTCGCCGCTCTCGGATGCCCCGATGGTCAGCGATGCCGCCGCCAGCAGGACGATCAGCACGATCACGGCAAGGGCCTGGAGACGGGTCAGCGCGGCAAGCATGCGCGCGGTTGTGTTCGCTCGCGCCGGTCGCGGCAAGGCGTATGGGCGATTATCCACACAGCGGGACGAGCACAGCGGGACGAGGTTGTCCGGCAGCGCTTGGCAGCGCGATGCCGCTCGGTTAGCAGTTGCACCATGAACCATCTCCCCCCCTTGCGCGCCGCCTTGCTTGCGGGTGCGCTGTGCGCCTCCACCGCCGTTTTCGCCGCGCCCCAGCAGGGCACCGGCGTCGCCTGGGACATCGTCGAGGGCATCACCACCGAGATCGGCCCGCGCCCTGCGGGATCGCCCGCCGAAGGTCGCGCGCGTGCCTGGGGCGAGGCCAGGCTCAAGGCGCTGGGCTTCAGCAACGTGCGCGTCGAGGAATTCAAGACCCGCGCCTGGACGCGCGGCCCCGAAAGCGCGGCGCTGACGGCCCCTTACGCGCAGCCGCTGGCGATCACCGCGCTCGGCTTCTCGGTCCCCACGCCCAAGGGCGGGCTCAAGGCCGAACTGGTCTACTTCCCGACGCTCGCCGCGCTGGAGGCGGCGCCGGACGGCTCGCTCAAGGGCAAGGTCGCCTTCATCGACCACGCCATGCGCGCGGCGCAGGACGGCTCGGGCTACGGGCCCTACGGCAATGTGCGCAGGCAGGGCCCGACGATCGCCTCGCGCAAGGGCGCGGCGGGCGTGGTGATCCGCTCGGCCGGGACCGACAGCCACCGCAACCCGCATACCGGCGTGACCATCTTCGCCAGCGACGTCACCCCGATCCCGGCGGGCGCGGTGTCCAATCCCGACGCCGACCTCGTCGCCCGCACCGCCGCGCGCGGCAAGCCGATGGCGATCGACCTGAGGCTGGAAGGCAAGCCGTTCCCCGACGCGCCTTCGGGCAACGTCATCGCCGACCTGCCGGGGCGCGATCCCTCGCTGCCGATCATCCTCGTTGGCTGCCACCTCGATTCGTGGGATCTGGGGACCGGCGCGGTGGACGATGCCTCGGGCTGCGCGATCGTCACCGCCGCCGCGCTCGCGGCGCAGAAGGACGGGCAGACGCTGCGCACGATCCGCGTGCTGTGGTCGGGCAACGAGGAAATGGGCCTGACCGGCGGCGGCGGCGCGCATTACGTGAAGATGCATGGCTCCGAAGCGCATGCCGTGGCGATGGAGAGCGACTTCGGCGCCGACAGGGTGTGGCAGGTCAAGTTCAACACCGCCGCGCAGAACAAGCCGCTGGTGGACAAGGTCAAGGCCGCGCTCTGGCCGATGGGCATCGTCCCGCATGAAGGGCTGGCCGACGGCGGCGAGGACGTCTCGGCGATCATCGCCGCGCAGAAGCTCGCGGTGATCGACCTCGGGCAGGACGGGACGCATTACTTCGACCTGCACCACACGCCCGACGATACGCTCGACAAGGTCGATCCGGCAGCGCTGCAGCAGAACGTCGATGCCTGGGCAGCGGTGCTCGGGGTGATCGCCAACGAGCCGGGGACGATCGGTAAGGCGGGCGCGTAGGATATGGCCTTCGTCATTCCCGACGCACGCCGGGAATGACGAAGGCGGGATTATCCAGCCGCCGCGATCCGCTCCGCCAACGCGACCAGCCGCTGTGCCTGTTCGAGATGGAGCAGCTCGGTCATCCGGCCGTCCACCTTGATCGCGCCCTTGCCCCGGTTCTCGGGTAGCGCAAAGGCCGCGATCACCGCTCCGGCCCAGGCCAGATCCGCCTCGCCGGGAGAGAACACCGCGTTGCACGGATCGATCTGCGCGGGATGGATCAGGCTCTTGCCGTCGAAGCCATAAAGCAGGCCCTGCCGCGCCTCGGCCTCGAATACCGCGAGGTCGCGGAATTCGTTGCACACGCCGTCGAGCACCGCGACGCCATGCGTCCGCGCGGCGGCGACCGCCATCGACAGGAACGGCAGGAACGGCGTGCGCGGCGCCGTCAGCTGCGCGCGCATTTCCTTGGCCAGGTCGTTGGTGCCGATGATCCACAGCGACAGCCGGGTGTCGCGCGCCTTCGCGGCGATCGGCTCCAGCGCGAAGACGCTCGCGCAGGTCTCGATCATCGCCCAGAGCTGGAGCGAGGCCGGCGCCCCGGCGAGCGCGGCCTGATAGCGGTCGATATCGGCCGGACCGTTGACCTTGGGTACCAGCACCGCGTCGGCCTTCGAGCCGGCGATGGCGGCAAGGTCGGCGGCGCCCCATTCGGTGTCGATGCCGTTGGCGCGGATCGCGACCTCGCGGTGGCCGAAGCCGCCTTCCGCCACGGCCGCGATCGCGGCGGCGCGGGCCTCGTCCTTGGCCTCGGGCGCGACGGCGTCCTCGAGGTCGAGAATCACCACGTCGCAGGGCAGGGTGCGCGCCTTGGCGATGGCCTTGGCATTGGAGGCGGGCAGATAGAGGGCGCTGCGGCGGGGGCGGTCGGCGGCTGTCATCAAGGCAGGTTCCCGGGATCGAGGATGTCCCCGCCTCCTTGGGCCGGGCATCGCCGCCCGGTCAAGCGCGCGCCGCATGGTTGCCAGGCCGTGACGCGATCACTGGCGGACTTCCCCTAAGCACAAGGTACAGTTTGCAATCGTTTGCCGGATATATGGAGGGGCATCAGCCGCAAGTGGTCGCTGCGCATCGCGACCGGGGCCTGCCGGAGTCCCTCCTCCGCTCCTGCAGGCCCGACGCGGCAGCCCTTCCCAGGGTCGCAGACATCGCCCCGTGACGCTCCAACCGGCGCACGGGGCGATGATTTTCTCATACCGTGTCGAGGATGCGTTCGCTTTCCCGCCAAAGCCGCGCGGCCGCCGCATCGTCGCGCGCCTGCGGGGCGGCGGGGATCTCCGCGAGATCGTGGAAATAGCGCCCCCCGTCCGCGCCGCCCTCGGCCGCGGTGGCGAGCCAGACGATCGTGCGCGCGGGCTGCTCGGGCCCGATGAGATCCTGGCCCTGGCCATAGGCCTGCAGCGAGGCTTCGCCGTGGGTCCAGAAGTTGGAGCCGACCTTGCCCGGATGCATGGCCTGCGCGGTGATCCCGGTGCCGGAAAGCCGCCGGTCGAGTTCGCGGGTGAACAGCAGGTTGGCCAGCTTGGCCTGGCAATAGGCGGGGCCGGTGGCGAACCGGTCCGACAGCATCAGGTCGTCCCAATGCATCGCCGGGCACTGTTCGTGCGCCAGCGAGGACACCGCGATCACCCGTACCGTTCCCGGCGGGCTGTCCCCGGCGGCACGTTCGAGCAGCGGCATGAGTTCGCGGGTCAGCAGGAACGGTGCGAGGTGGTTGGCGGCGAAAGTCGCCTCCAGCCCCTCGGACGAGATGTAGCGCCCGTCGCGGATGCCGCCGGCGTTGTTGACGAGGACGTGGACCCGGTCGGTCAGCGCCGCGATCTCGCCCGCGACGCGGCGCACGTCGGCCATCTCGGCGAAGTCGCCGCGCAGGAAATCGACTTTGCCCAGCGTGCGCAGTTCGGCTTCGGCGGCATCGCAGCGCGCCGGGTCGCGGCCGGTGGCGATGACGTGCCAGCCCATGCGGGCGAAAGCCCCGGCGCTGGCCTTGCCAATGCCCGAGCTTGCCCCAGTGATGACGACGGTACGGTCGGGATCGGGCATGCGGGGATTCCTCTCTTGTGCTCGCGCGCCCGGTTGCCGGGTCGCGGGGGTGTACGGTCAGTTCATCGCGGGAGCGCGCCTTTCAGGAACAGCCCCACGGCAAAACGCACGCGCCGGTCGATGTCCGCCCGCGACAATGTGTTGCCCGACAGAATGAAGCGCACCGGGCCGCTGACGACCATGCTCATGAACACGTTGGCCGCAAGCATCGCGTCGCCGATGGCGAGACGGCTGGCGCGGGTCTCTTCCTGCAGGATCTGCGCGAGGAAGCGCACGGTCGGTAGCGCGGCGATGTCGTAATAGGTCTGGAAGATTTCCGGGAAGCGGTAGCTCTCGGTATTGATGAGCCGCTGCAGCTTGGCGCCGGCAGGTTCTCCCACCAGCCCGATCCGCAGCATCGCGATGGCAATGAGCGTATCTTCCAGCGTGTCCCTGCGCGTGGCGGCGATCGTCCCGGCGCTGACTGCGCGGGCCTCGGTGCCGTGGCGGACGGCGGCGCGGAAGAGCGCGGCCTTGTCCGGGTACTTCGCATAGACCGTACGCTTGGTCATGTTCACGTCGGCGGCGATCCCCTCGATCGTGGCGCTTTCGTATCCTTTGTCGAGGAAGTGTTCGAGCGCGGTGTGGAGCAGGGCGACCTGCCGGGCCTGCGCCTGTTCGCGCGTGGGTCGGCCCGCCTTGGGGAGCGCAGGGTGCGTGTCTTCGAGCATGATCCCCATGGACCCGATTTGGCTTGCGTCGCCAAGAGGCTCGTGAATAATGAAACGCATAAGGTGTTATTAATCGAGTCGCGATGGACTGTCCAGTCCGTCGCGGCGGCAAGGGAGAGGAGTAAGGGAAGCATGGGCATTGCTGCGGACAAACTCACTGCGCTGGTCGCCGACCCGGAGCGCTTTGCGTTCTCGGCGGGCGAACTGCGCGAAACCCAGGTTGCCGCGCTGGACGAGCGGTTTCAGGAGCGCCGGGACCGGATCAGGCTGCTCGGCCTGCGCGCCCGCGATGCCGGGATCGACAGCATCGCGCGGATCGAGGACGTGGTGCCGGTGCTGTTTCCGCACACCGCCTACAAGTCCTATCCGGAAAGCTACCTGATGGACGAACGCTGGGATCGGCTGACCAAGTGGCTGGGCACGGTCTCGGCCTACCCGATCGAGGGCATCGCGACGGACGGGATCGCCGGGATCGACGACTGGATCGCGCGGCTGGCGGAGCAGGGGCACTTCATTTCCTGCTCCAGCGGCACCACCGGCAAGTCGGCGATGCTGATCGCCTCGCAGAAGGACATGGACTGGTCGCGGATCGATACCGTCAATGTCTTCGCGTGGGGCTCGGGCGTGGTTCCGGCGCAGGACCGGCTGATCATCGGCTGCGCTCCCGTGGCGACGGTGCCCAAGAACGCGGCGATCGCCCAGGCGCAGCACGAGGCTTTCGCCAATCCCGAGTGGCCGCGCTGGAACTATCCGGTGCCGCCGATCACGGTCGGTTCGCTGACGGCGATGGTGGTCATGCGCAAGAAGATCGCCGAGGGCACCGCCCGTCCGGACGAGATCGCCGTCTTCGAGGAAACATCGGCCGAGCGCGCGCGGCTGGTCGCCGATGCGGTGCCCGCGACGGCGCAATTCATCATCGAGAACCGGCATCGCAAGCTCCAGCTTTCGGGGCTGTGGAACGGACTGTGGCAGGTCGCCAAGGCCGTGCGCGACGCGGGCTACGGGCGTGAGGACTTCAACCCGGACAACTCGATCTACGTCGGCGGCGGCCTCAAGCGCGCGCAGCTTCCGACGGACTATCAGGACTATGTGTTCGAGACGTTCAACATCCCGGCCGACCGCCACTTCCAGAACTATTCGATGCAGGAACTGAATTCCGGCATGCCCAAGTGCCGAGAGGGCGGGCGCTATCACGTGCCGCCGTGGATCGTGCCGGTGCTGCTCGACAAGTCGGGTGACGAGGCGCTTCCCCATGCGGGCGGCGAACAGGAAGGGCGCGCGGCGTTCTTCGACCTCTCGCTCGACGGACGCTGGGGCGGCGTCATCACCGGCGACAGGATATCGCTGGACCATTCCCCCTGCGCCTGCGGCAACCATGGCCCCTCGATCCGCGACGACATCGCCCGTTATGCGGATCTCGAAGGCGACGACAAGATCGGCTGCGCAGGCACGGTCGACGCGTATGTGCGAGGTGTGGCATGAACGAGATCGCACAGCCTGAGGTCAGCGAAGACTGTGCGAGGTGTGGCATGAACGAGATCGCACAGCCTGAGGTCAGCGAAGACCTCGTCTCCGCCCCGTTCTTCCTGCGTGGCGAAGTGCTGCACGGGACCGACGTGATCCAGACGTCGCGCGACCTCGGCGTCACGTTCGCCACGCCGCGCATTCCGTTCGATCGCGCGGTGCCGCCGCGCACCGAAGTGCCGCCGCTCCTCAACGTACCGCTGGCCGAGATCATCGACTTCCTCGTCGAGACCGGCCAGCGCCTGCTCGCGCACGACAACCCGCACATGCAGGAATGCATCGAGCGCATGTGCCGCACGCATATCCTGCCTCGCGCCGTCGTCGAGAATACCGCGCGCCACGCGGCGGCCTATCTCGACAAGCGGGTGCTGATGGCCGAAGTCGAGCAGAACTTCCCCGATCCGCGCGCGCTCGACGAATGGGTGCCGAAGGAGGACTTCACCGGCCGCAAGAGCTTCGTGCGCGCCTTCGCACCGCGCCTGATCCATGTGCTGCCGGGCAATTCTCCCGGCGTCGCGGTGAAGTCGGTGGCGCAGGGGGCGATGGTCAAGGGCATCAACCTGTTCAAGATGAGCAGCGCCGATCCCTTCACCATGGTCGCGATCCTGCGCACGATGGCCGACCTCGATCCCACCCATCCGATCGTGCGCTCGATGTCGGCGGTCTACTGGCGCGGCGGCGACGATGCGACCGAGCGGGTGCTCTATCGCCCGCAGTACTTCGACAAGATCGTCGCCTGGGGCGGCGGGGACGCGATCAACAACGTCATCAAGTACCTCGGCCCCGGCTTCCAGCTGGTATCCTTCGATCCCAAGACCTCGATCTCGATGGTCGGGCGTGAGGCGCTGGCGTACGAGGAGACGATCGACCGGGTGGCGGACTTGTGCTCGGCGGACGTGATGACACTCAACCAGGAGGCCTGCGTCGCCAGCCGCTTCCAGTTCGTCGAGGGGGACGAGGCGGCGGTAGACCGTTTCTGCGCGCGCCTGCACCATCACGTGGCTCGCCGTGCGGCGGAAAGCGGCGACGTACGCCCGCTCGACATGGACATGCGCGAGGCGGTCGAATCGATGACGCTGATGGATGACGAGTACGGCGTCTGGGGCCGCACCGACGGGCGGGGCCTGGTGATCCGCTCGGACGAGCCGGTCGATTTTCACCCGATCAACAAGACCGCCAACGTCGTGCGCGTGGACAGCCTCGACGATGCGGTGAAGTGGATCAACGTGGCGACGCAGACGGTCGGCTTCTACCCGTTCGACCGCATGGCCGCCTACCGCGACCGCCTCGCCGCCGGGGGCGCGCAGCGCATCGTGCATCTGGGAGAAGCGGGGCCTTCGACCATCGGCAATCCGCACGACGCGATGTACCCGCTCCACCGCTTCGTGCACTGGATGGCGCACGAGGACGGGCGGGGGTAGTGCTTAGATGTGGCCCTAGATGTGACGGGGCGCATCCATGCGGTCATGCAGGATGCGCATCACCGCGACACCATAGTCGGTCGGCCGGAAATAGAGGACGTGCCTTCCCACTGCCCGTCGCCGGTACCCTGCACGGATGTGGCTGCAATCACTGGATTGCAGGGGTGCATTTGCCAGATCGGTGCACGCCTGTTCGATCTGATCCACATAAGCGACGGCTTGGGGAACGCCCCATTCGGCAGCGGTATGGTCGAAGATCGCTTCAAGGTCGCGTTGGGCTCTCGGGCTGAGCCGGAACTCAGCCATGCTCGGCGATCTTGCGCCGCTTGAAGGCTGTGAAGTCGAACGGTTCGGGCTCACCGCTTTGTTCGGCTTCGATCAGCGCGCTGCGAATGCCTTCGATTTCGCCGGACCGCTCCTGTTCGCGCCGGATGAGATCGCGGATCGCTTCGCTGTCGTTCGTATACCGCCCCGCGCGGACCTGAGAAGCGATCCAGGCATCCTGCTGATCGGTCAGCGTGATTGTCTTGCGTACCGTAGCCATGTGCTTTCCATCATACTATTAGTGCAGTTTAATGCTTGGAGCACAGGGCTGCAAGGCTCTCTTCAAGCCGCAACATCGCCGAGACGGATATGTCTGCCCCTCGCTTGCCTGCCGCGGCGAGTGCGCTACCCATCGATCAAACAGCCCGCCGTGCCGGGCATGCGAAGGGGATCATAACCACCATGGCCGTCGAAATCCTGCTCCCGAAGATCGGTTTCTCCATGCAGGAGGGCCAGGTCGCCGAATGGCTCGCCGCCGATGGGGCGCAAGTGACCGAAGGCCAGCCTCTGTTCTCGCTGGAGGCTGACAAGTCCACCAACGAGGTCGAATCCCCCGCCACCGGCACGCTCAAGATCGTTACGCAGACGGGCGAGACTTACGAAGTCGGCACCGTTCTCGGCTGGATCGAGTAACCGGCTGGACAGGCGCGGATCGTCGGGTCACTATCCGCGCCATGAACCGCCTTCTTACCGCTGTCGCCGCCTTCGGGCTCCTCGCTGTTTCGGGCACCGCGCATGCGAGCCTCGCGGTCGGCGCGAAGGCGCCGCAGTTCGCGGCCAAGGGCGCCAAGGCGGGCAAGGAAGTCGACTTCGATCTCGCCAAGGCGCTGAAGAAGGGGCCGGTCGTGCTCTACTTCTATCCCAAGGCATTCACGCAGGGCTGCACGCTGGAGGCCCACGCCTTCGCCGAAGCCACCCCCGAGTTCGCGCAGCTTGGCGCAACCGTGGTGGGGATGTCGGCAGATGACCTGCCGACGCTCAAGAAATTCTCGACCGAGGAATGCCGCGACAAGTTCGCGGTCGCCACCGCCAGCCCCAAGGTGACCACGGATTACGACGTCGCACTCACCCGACCGGGCGTCCCGGCAGGCATGACCCAGCGCGTCAGCTACGTCATCGACCAGAGCGGCCACGTCGCCTTCGTCCACTCCGACATGGACTACCGCGAACACGTCACGATGACGCTGGCGGCGGTCAAGGCGATGAAGGCCAAGCGCCCCGGTTGAACCCGGCCCCTTGCGCCGAACCGCCTGAGCGCCACTTTACAAACAGCCGTACTGCGCTAAGCGGTGCGGCTCGTTTGTTTCAGGCCGGTCGTGATCCCGGCTCATCGGAGATTTTCGCCATGCGTGCCGAGGGGCAGGCCCACATTGTCCGTATCGAGAAGGCCCTCGCGCTGGTCCGCAAGTTCCTCGACTGGGACCGCGCGCTGCGCCGGTTCGACGAGCTGAACGCGCGCGTCGAGGACCCGACCCTTTGGGAAAAGCCCAAGGAGGCCGAGGCGGTCATGAAGGAACGTCGCCGTCTCGAGGCCGCGATCGGCGCGGTGAACTCGATCAGCGCCGAGATGGCCGATGCCGTCGAGTTCGTCGAACTGGGCGAGATGGAAGGCGATGAGGAAACCATCGCCGAGGGCCTGTCGGCGCTCGCCGCGCTGGCCGAGCGCGCCGATCAGGACAAGGTCACCGCGCTGCTCTCGGGTGAGGCGGACGGCAACGACACCTACCTCGAAGTCCACGCCGGGGCCGGCGGAACCGAGAGCCAGGACTGGGCCGAAATCCTCCAGCGCATGTACACGCGCTGGGCGGAGCGCCACGGCTACAAGGTCGAGCTGGTCGACTATCACGCGGGCGAAGCGGCGGGCATCAAGAGCTGCACCCTGCTCATCAAGGGCGAGAACGCCTACGGCTATGCCAAGACCGAGAGCGGCGTCCACCGCCTGGTCCGCATCAGCCCTTATGACAGCGCGGCGCGGCGCCACACCAGCTTCTCGTCGGTGTGGGTATACCCGGTGATCGATGATACCTTCGAGATCGAGATCAACCCGTCGGACCTGAAGATCGACACCTATCGCGCTTCGGGCGCGGGCGGTCAGCACGTCAACACCACCGATTCGGCCGTGCGCATCACGCACCAGCCCTCGGGGATCATCGTCGCCAGCCAGATCGACCGTTCGCAGCACAAGAACCGCGAAATCGCCATGGGCATGCTGAAAGCGCGCATGTTCGAGGCCGAGATGCGCCGCCGCGAGGAAGCCGCCAGCGCCGAACACGCCAGCAAGAGCGACATCGGCTGGGGGCATCAGATCCGCTCCTACGTGCTGCAGCCGTACCAGCAGGTGAAGGATCTGCGCACGGGTGTGGTCTCGACCGCGCCCGACGACGTGCTTGACGGTGCGCTCGATCCGTTCATGGCTGCGGCCCTGTCGCAGCGCGTGACCGGCGAGAAGGTCGAAGTCGAAGACGCCGACTGAGGCGTGACAGAACGTCCCGCCCCGGCACAGGGCCGGGGTGCGGGGGCATGAATGCGACGGATGTTCTTCAACCGTTTTGCCAATTCGGCGCGCAGCCGCTAAGGGGCCGCATGTTTCGCGTGCTTACCCTCATTCCCGCTGTAATGGCGCTGGCGCTCGCCGCCTGCCAGCAGCCTGCCGTCAACGACGGCAGGGACAAGGATGCACCGCGCTTTCCCAAGGCCGACCGCCCGGTTTCGCATGCCGCCGCCACGACCTTTTCGTCCGAAGCGCAGCGCGACAGTGTCAACGAGGCGAACCTCGTGATGGACCTTGCGCGGATCGCGCCGGGCATGAGCGTCGCCGATCTGGGCGCGGGGGAGGGCTACTACACCGTCCGCCTCTCGCACCGCGTGGGCAGGAAGGGCCGGGTTCTCGCCGAGGACATCAACGCAACCGCCAACGAGCGGCTGGGCGCGCGGGTCATGCGCGAGGAACTGGAGAACGTCTCGATCAAGCTCGGCCGGCCGAGCGATCCGAGCCTGCCGGTCAACAGCTTCGACCGCATCTTCCTGGTCCACATGTATCACGAGGTCGGTGAGCCCTATGCGTTCCTGTGGCGGCTGCGGCCGGCGCTGCGCAAGGGAGGCAAGATCATCGTCGTCGATGTCGACCGTCCGTCCGACGCGCACGGCCTGCCGCCGTCGCTGTTGTTCTGCGAATTTGCGTCGGTGGGCTATCGTTTGACGGAATTTGTTCGCAAGCCCGAGCTACAGGGCTATTATGCGCAATTTGAAGCCGCAGGGGCAAGGCCTGCACCGGCAGATATCAAGCCGTGCCGTATTTCTGGCGTAGCGCCGCCGAAAACCAATGGATCGCAGGGCTGAGCGCGAAAGCCTGGGGAAAGACGAGAGAAGATGAGTTTCAAGGGTCTCAAGCCGATTCTATACGGTGGTCGCGAAGTCTGGCCGCTGGTCGAGGGCGGCAAGGGCGTCGCCGCGACGAACCACATGAGTTCGGGTGCATGGGCGGCTGCAGGCGGCATCGGCACGGTCAGCGCGGTGAATGCCGACAGCTACGACGCCGAAGGCAAGATCATCCCGCAGATCTACCGTGCGCTCACCCGCAAGGAGCGGCACCAGGAACTGATCGACTACGCCATCGACGGTGCGGTCGAGCAGGTACGCCGCGCCTACGAGATTTCGGGCGGCAAGGGCGCGATCAACATTAACGTGCTGTGGGAAATGGGCGGCGCGCAGCAGATCCTCGAAGGCGTGCTGGAAAAGACCCGCGGCATGGTGGCGGGCGTCACTTGCGGCGCGGGGATGCCTTACAAGCTGTCCGAGATCGCGGCGCGCTTCAACGTCAACTACCTGCCGATCGTCAGTTCCGCCCGCGCCTTCCGCGCATTGTGGAAGCGCGCCTATCACAAGGTCGCCGACCTGATGGGTGCGGTGGTCTACGAAGACCCGTGGCTGGCCGGCGGTCACAACGGCCTGTCCAACGCCGAAGACCCGCTCAAGCCCGAGGATCCGTACCCCCGCGTCAAGGCGCTGCGCGACACCATGCGCGCCGAGGGCGTGCCGGACAGCGTGCCGATCGTCATGGCGGGCGGCGTCTGGTTCCTGCGTGACTGGGAGAACTGGATCGACAACCCGGAACTCGGCTCGATCGCCTTCCAGTACGGCACCCGCCCGCTGCTGACGCACGAGAGCCCGATCCCCCAGGCGTGGAAGGACCACTTGCGCACGCTTGAGCCGGGCGATGTGCTGCTGCACCGTTTCTCGCCGACCGGCTTCTATTCCTCGGCGGTGCGCAACCCGTTCCTGCGCAACCTCGAAGCGCGTTCGGAGCGCCAGATCCCCTACTCGAAGGTCGAGGCGGGCGAGCATACGGTGCGTCTCGACGTCGGCGTTAAGGGCAAGAACTTCTGGGTCGCCCCCAAGGATCTGGACCGTGCCCGCACTTGGTCGGCGCAGGGCTTCACCGATGGCCTGCGCACGCCCGACGACACGATCATCTTCGTGAACCCGGCCGAGCGCGACGAGATCCGCAAGGACCAGGCCGACTGCATGGGCTGCCTGTCGCACTGCGGGTTCTCCTCGTGGAAGGACCACGACGACTACACCACCGGCCGCCTCGCCGATCCGCGCAGCTTCTGCATCCAGAAGACCCTGCAGGATATCGCCCATGGCGGCCCGGTGGACGAGAACCTGATGTTCGCGGGCCACGCGGCCTACAAATTCAAGCAGGATCCGTTCTATTCCAACGGCTTCACGCCCACCGTCAAAGAACTGGTCGATCGTATCCTGACCGGCGACTGATCGCCCGCATCGGGACCAGGCTTCAAGCGACCGGTATGGATTCGTCCGTGCCGGTCGTTTTCGTCCGGGATCCCGGCGCCCCTTTGCCCGGCCACGCGAGCATGGCGACGAAGCTGGCGACGGCGGGCACGATCAGCAGCCAGTCGACGTAGCTCAGTACCGCCTCGATGGCGCTGCGCACGCTCCATCCGGCGGTGAGGCCGATCGTGTCGAGCGCCAGCGTGCGTGCGACGAGGACGAGGAACGGCGCGCTCCACCATCCGCTGCGGCCGAAATCGTGGAACCGGCGGATCGACAGCGCGGCGAGCGGCAGGCTGACGATCACCCAGCTCGCCAGCGTCACGCCTTGCGTAACCGGTGTCGTCTCCATCCACGCAACTGCCAGCGCGACGAGGATCACCGGCAGCTGCGAGACGACGAGATACGTGATGAACTCGAAGCGGCTCGCCCGGCCGGACGGGTCGAAACTGCCGGCAGCGGTGCGCAGTGCCTGCCCGAAGTAGGTTTTCATAAGGGCTTTTCCGATCGGGGGCTTCCCGAAGTCAATCGAAATCCCAGGCCCGCTCGCCATGGCTGGCGGCATCCAGGCCTTCGCGCTCGGCATCTTCGGACACCCGCATCGGGAAAGCGAGCGAGGCCATGAGCGCGAGGATCACCGTGGCCACCACCGACCACACCGTCACCACCAGCACGCCGATCCCCTGCGCCGCGAGTTGCGCGACCGGGTTCATGCCTTCGCCATAGCCGACGCCGCCCAGCCGTTCGGACAGCAGCAGCGCCAGCAACAGCGCGCCCAGCGCGCCGCCGAAGCCGTGGACCGCGAAGACGCCCAGCGCATCGTCGATCGCCAGCTTGCGGCGCACCAGATGCAGCGCGAAATGGCAGCCGGTGCCCCCCAGCAGCCCGAGCAGCACCGCGCCGCCCGGCGAGACGAACCCCGCCGCCGGCGCGGCGGTGGCGATCCCCGCCATGGCACCGGTGGCGAAACCGACGGCCGAGGGCTTGCCGGTGGTCAGCCGCTCGACCAGCAGCCAGGCGAGCGCGGCGGCGGCAGCAGCGACGTGGGTGGCGATCACGGCGGCGGCCGCGTCGTCGTTCGCGGCAAGGGCCGCGCCGCCGCTCAGGCCCAGCCAGCCCAGCCAGGCCAGCAGCGCCCCGCCGATGGCCAGCACCGGGCTGTGCGGGACGGCCAGGCCCTGCGCCACGCCCTTGCGGCGCCCCAGCATCACCGCGATCACCAGCGCCGAGACGCCGGCGGTCAGGTGGACGACGATGCCGCCCGCCCAGTCCAGCGTGCCGACGCCCTGCGCCAGCCAGCCGCCGCCCCAGACCCAGTGCGCGACCGGCGCATAGACCACCAGGCTCCACAATGCGGCAAAGGCGACGACCCAGCCGAAACGCGCACGCTCCGCCCAGGCGCCGATCATCAGCGCGGTGGCGAGAGCGGCGAAGACCATCTGGAACAGCGCATAGGCGCTTTCGGGCACGCCGGTCCCGTCGCGCACGTTGCCCAGCGCGATCAGCATCCAGGCATTGCCCTTGCCCAGCCAGCTACCGCTCGCCTCGCCGAAAGCCAGGGTGTAGCCGACGATCACCCACAGCACCGATACCGCCGCGAAGATCGCGCCGCCCTGCAGCAGCACCGAGCCGGCATTGCGGCGGCGGACGCGCCCGGCAAAGAACAGTGCCATGCCCGGCAACACCAGCAGGCCCAGCACGGCGGCGGCGAGCAGCCAGGCGGTGTCGCCACCATCGGCTACGTCGAGCCGGCCGTCCTGCGCCAGTGCCGCAGTTGGCGTGGCCAGCGCAGGGCCGACCGCCATTGTCCAACGCCAGTTCATCGAGCGCCAACTCATCGCGCGTCTGTTCCCCATAGGATTTCCGGATGCGATAGCGCCGTAACCCTTTACGCGGGGTTAGATCAGGAAACTAATTCCCGACAAGCCCTTGCCGCACCGATCCGGAGGGGAGTGAAAGGGCCGGGCAGGGTTGGACCGGGCCGGGGCCATATTTGCAGGCCCCAAACCGTCAGGGCAGGTCGGGCAGCACCATGTCGGGCGGGCGGTGCCCGTCGACCCAGGAGCGGATGTTGGTGACGATCTTGTGCCCCGCCGCGCCGCGGCCCTCGAAGGTCGCGCTGCCGAGGTGCGGCAGGGCGACGATGCCGGGCATAGCCAGCAGTCGCGGATCGACTGCCGGCTCGCGCTCGAAGACGTCGAGACCGGCACCGATCCGTCCTTCGGACAAGGCCGCGATCAGTGCTTCCTCGTCGACCAGGCGGCCCCGGCTGGTGTTCACCAGGCAGGCGCCGTGCTTCATCAGCGCCAGCCGGCGGGCGTCGATCAGGTGCTCGGTCCCGGGGCCGGCGGGGCAGTGCAGGGTGAGGATGTCCGCCCCGGCGACGAGCGCGTCGAGGTCCGGCTCGTAGCGGGCCGACAGCATGTTCTCGACCGCCGGGGGCAGGCGGTGCCGGTTGTGATAGCGGATTTCCATGCCGAAGGCGCGCGCGCGGTGCGCCACCGCCTGCCCGATCCGCCCCATGCCGACGATGCCCAGCGTCTTGCCGCTCAGCGAATGGCCGAGCATGACCGAGGGCCCCCAGCCTTGCCAGCGGCCTTCGCGCAAGGTTCGTGAATTCTCCCCGAAGCGGCGCGAGACGAGGATGATGAGCGCCAGCGTGAGGTCGGCGGTATCGTCGGTGAAGACGCCCGGTGTGTTGGTCACCAGGATGCCGTGGGCCCGCGCGGCGGCGAGGTCGATGTGGTCGGTCCCGGCGCCGAAGCTGGCGAGCATGGCGAGGCGCTCTCCGGCATCCGCGATCATCGCCGCGTCGATGGTATCGGTGACGGTGGGGACCAGCACGTCGCAGTCGCGCATCGCCGCTTCCAGCTGCGCGCGGGTCATCGGCGTGTCGTCGGGGTTGGGCACGAGGTCGAACAGCTCGGCCATCCGCGCCTCGACGGCGGGCAGCAGGCGCCGCGTTACGATGACGCGTGGACGCGGTACCGGGGGACGGGCAGGAAGTGGGCGCGCGGTATCCATGTCAGGCGTATTCCCTCCACTGATGGGCTAGGCCGTCCACAGGGCCGTGGTCAAGCGGCCTTGAAGCGGTTCGGCGGCGCGCGGTATGATCGCGGCGATGAACCGTCCCGCTTTCCTGCTGCTGGCCCTGCCGCTCGGCCTTCTGGGCCTTGCCGCCGCACTTCCGGCACGCGCCGCCAATGACGACAAGGTGCCCTACTGGGCCTCGATCGATGCCGAGATCGCCAATTTGCGCGTGGGGCCGGGCGATTCGTATCGGATCGACTGGGTCTATCGCCGCCCGCACCTGCCGGTCCGCGTGCTGCGCCGTGAGGGGCCATGGCGCCTGATCGAGGATCCCGACGGTGCGAAGGGCTGGATGCGCGACCTGCTGCTTTCGCGCCAGCGCGCGGGGATGGTGCGCAAGGGCGGCGTCATCGAGATGCGTGCCGAGGGCAAGGCGGGCTCGCCGATGCTCTGGCGGGTCGAGCCCGGCGTGGTCGGCCTGGTCGGCGAGTGCAGGGACGGGTGGTGCCCGTTCGACACCGATGGCCACAAGGGCTTCGTGCGCGAGGAACAGCTGTGGGGGACCGGCGCGCCCTGAGCCCGCTACCGCGCGAGGCGCGCCTCGATCTGGCCGCGCAGTTCCAGCCTGCGGCCGAAGTGGAACGCCGCTTCGGCGAGCACGAACAGCGGCCCGATCAGCAGTCCGCGCAAGTCGTCGAGGAAGGCGGGCTTGCGGCCTTCCCACCAGTGGCCGAGGAACTGGATCAGCCAGCCGGTCACGAACAGGCCGATGCCCCAGCTCAGCCAGGTCGCGGTATCCTGCTCGGCCAGCTTGCCGGCGATCACCTTGCCGACCGCCAGAACGACCGCCATCGCGCAGGCGAGGCGGCGGTCCAGCGTGAAATAGAAGCAGCATGCCGCGACGATGGCGAGGTCCACGGCGGCGATCTCGATACCGCCGATCGCCAGGCGAGGCCGCGCCAGCAGCACTTCGACGGCGAGCACGATCAGCGGAATGCCCACCATGTGCGTGGCGACGTTGCGCCGGTCGCGGTGATAGGCGGCGTAGTTGGCCAGATGGCGCACGAGCCGTTCGGACATCTCATTTCTCCCGCCCGCCATGATAGCGTCGCGGGGAAATAGAGCCAGCGGCGTTTGTCGTTCGGGGCAGGCCCGTGCAAGGGCCCACCCCGTTTGACCGATCAGATGCCGTCGACGGCCTTGCTGACCATGATGTTGACCGCGACGCGGCGGTTCTGCGCCTTGCCTTCCTCGGTCGTGTTGTCGGCGACCGGGTCGGCCATCGACATGCCGGTCGGCGTCAGCATGCGGTACGGCTTCCAGTGGCAGGCCTGCTGCAGGTAGTTGACCACGGCGCTGGCGCGCTTTTCGCTGAGGGCCTGGTTGATTTCCTGCGAACCGGTGGAGTCGGTGTAGCCGACCACCAGCAGCAGGGCATTGTCCATGCCTTCGGCCTGCGTCGCAGCCTGGCACAGCTCGGCCTGCGCCTCGGGCGACAGCTTGGCCTTGCCGGTGTCGAAGTTCACGTTGGTCGTGCCCTTGATGTTGTACTTGTCGATGTCGCCCATGCGGGCCTTGAGCCCCTCGGTCGCGGCTTCGTTCGAAGCGAAGCGCTGGTCGGTGCCGTTGTGGATCATCTGGGCGGTCTTCATGTCCTTGCCCTTGAGATCGATCTTGCTGGCGAGCAGCGTGCCGCCGCCCTGAAGCGTCTCGACTTCGACCGGGATGCCGTTGAGCAGCGAGGTCGCCGCCAGCTTGCTGCCGCCCAGGCCCAGGAACCCGCCACTGGCCTTGATCTTGGTGCTGTCGTCGATGGTCACCACGGTCTTGGTGCCGTTCTCCGACGTGACCTGCATGCGGTCGCCGCTGCGGGCGGAAATGATGCCCTTGACCTGCGGTCCCTTGACCATCTGCGGGCTGGTGTCGGTGACCTGTACGTTCAGGTCGCCCTGGTCCTGCGACTGCGCGGACACGCTGACCGACGCGGCGCCGCCCAGCAGGGCGGCCACGAGGACGATATGGGGGCTCTTGGAAATGACACTCATTGCGCTACTCCCTTCAATCTCTGCCAGTCGGGCCTGCAGGACCGCAGCTTGACGTCCGACCACCGTTGCCCTTGCGGCAAGACCGGCTGTCGGAACCCCTCCTTCTGGCTTCAAATGTTCGGCATGGGGTTGCACTTGAACACCATGGGAGACCCGGATGTTCATCTTGACCTTGCGGTTAGATGAACGCCGCCGCCCATGCCGTTCAGGTGCGGGCGGTTCGGGCGCGCCGTGCGACGAACCGAGCCGGCGGGGCTGCTCGGGTCGTCTTGCAGAGGGCTCGGAACACGCCGAACCGCTTTTGTGGATCG
Source organism: Novosphingobium resinovorum (assembly GCF_036352595.1). GTDB lineage: Bacteria > Pseudomonadota > Alphaproteobacteria > Sphingomonadales > Sphingomonadaceae > Novosphingobium > Novosphingobium resinovorum_B. The sequence continues at coordinate 375,162 of NZ_JAZFAX010000001.1, read as the reverse complement.
CCACGATACCGCCGTTTTCGAGGCGCGCGCGGACACCTTCGCCATTACGCGCAGAGGGGCCAATTTCCTTGCATTCCCGTGCTCATGCGCGTAATTGCGCCCGGTCCCGACAGGCATCCGCCTGAAGGGATGCCGCGACCGGCATCCGGCCGCCGTGGCAGTTCGGCCCCTTTGGCCCGTTTTCCTGCATGGTGCAGGCAGCGGAGAAAAGACCGGCGGATACAACCGCCAGGCCGGAAAATCGAACCAAGGAAATGTCTTAATGGCAACTTCTGCCAATCCGACCCGCGACGATTTCGCGAAGATGCTCGATGACCAGCTCGGCGGCGTCGCCGACGACGGTTTCGAGGGCCGCGTCGTCAAGGGCACCGTCACCGCGATCGAGAACGACAAGGCCGTCATCGACGTGGGCCTCAAGAGCGAAGGCCGCGTGTCGCTGCGCGAGTTCGCTCGTGGCGAAGACGACCACGGCCTGAAGGTCGGTGACGAAGTCGAAGTCTACGTCGACCGCGTCGAGAACGCCGACGGCGAAGCGATGCTGTCGCGCGACCGCGCACGCCGCGAAGCCGCCTGGGACAAGCTCGAGAGCGAGTTCGGCGAAGGCAAGCGCGTCGAAGGCGTGATCTTCGGCCGCGTCAAGGGCGGCTTCACCGTCGACCTCGACGGCGCCGTTGCCTTCCTCCCCGGCTCGCAGGTCGACATCCGCCCCGTGCGCGACGTCACCCCGCTGATGGACGTGCCGCAGCCCTTCCAGATCCTGAAGATGGACCGTCGCCGCGGCAACATCGTCGTGTCGCGCCGCGCCGTCCTCGAAGAGACCCGCGCCGAACAGCGCAGCGAGCTGATCGACAAGCTGAGCGAAGGCCAGGTCATCGACGGCGTCGTCAAGAACATCACCGACTACGGTGCGTTCGTTGACCTCGGCGGCATCGACGGCCTGCTCCATGTCACCGACATGAGCTACAAGCGCGTCAACCACCCGAGCGAAGTGATCGCCATCGGCGACACCGTGAAGGTGCAGATCATCCGCATCAACTCGGACACGCAGCGCATCAGCCTCGGCATGAAGCAGCTCGAGAGCGATCCGTGGGAAGGCGCATCGGTCAAGTACCCGGTCGGCGCGAAGCTGTCGGGCACGGTCACCAACATCACCGAATACGGCGCCTTCGTGGAGCTGGAAGCCGGGATCGAGGGCCTCGTCCACGTTTCGGAAATGTCCTGGACCAAGAAGAACGTCCACCCGGGCAAGATCGTTTCAACCTCGCAGGAAGTCGAAGTGGTCGTCCTCGAAGTCGATTCGGACAAGCGCCGCATCTCGCTCGGCCTGAAGCAGGCCCAGCAGAACCCCTGGGAAGCGTTCGCAGAGCGTCACCCGGTCGGCTCGCAGGTCGAAGGCGAAGTCAAGAACGCGACCGAATTCGGTCTGTTCATCGGCCTCGACGGTGACGTGGACGGCATGGTTCACATGTCGGACATCGCCTGGGGCATCTCGGGCGAGGACGCGCTGGCCCTGCACCGCAAGGGCGAGCAGGTTTCGGCCGTGGTTCTCGATGTCGACGTCGAGAAGGAGCGCATCTCGCTCGGCATGAAGCAGCTTGAGCGTGGCGCTCCGGCCGCTGGCGGCGCCTCCTCGGCTGCCGAAGGCAACCTGCGCCGCGGCCAGGTCGTCACCGTCACCGTTCTCGAAGTTCGCGACGGCGGCCTGGAAGTCCAGGCTGGCGACGATGGCGCCACCGGCTTCATCAAGCGTTCGGACCTCGGCCGCGACCGCGACGAGCAGCGCCCCGACCGCTTCCAGGTCGGCCAGAAGCTCGACGCCATGGTCACCGGTTTCGACCGTTCCAAGAAGCCGAACTTCTCGGTCAAGGCCCGCCAGCTGGCCGAAGAGAAGGAAGCCGTGGAGCAGTACGGTTCGTCGGACTCGGGCGCTTCGCTCGGCGACATCCTCGGCGAGGCTCTGAAGGCGCGTTCGTAAGAACGGTCTTCGGCTTCATCGAAGCTGAAACAGTGAAAGCCCGTCCGGAGAAATCCGGGCGGGCTTTTGCTTTTCAGCCCATCAGGGCCAGGCGGCCCAACATCCACACCGCCATCGCCATCATCGCGAGGTTCTCGGTCAGCGACACGAAGCCGAGCGGCACGTTGCCCGATCCGCCCACGCAGGCGCACTTGAGATCGCGCTTCTGCACGTAGACCGCATAGAATACCGAGACCGCGCCGACCGTGCCGATGAACAGCCCGACCGGGATCGAAAGCCAGGGCAGGGCATGCGCACTCATCAGCGCCCCCGTGAGCCATTCGAGAAACGGGTAGGCGAAGGCATAAGGCACCCAGCGCCTGGCCAGCAGGTCGTAGCCGAGGAACATCGTCGAGAACCGATCGACGTCCTGCAGCTTGAGCATCGCCAGCAGCATCATCGTGAACGATACGAACCATTCGCCGGCGCGCAGGGTGAAGGGCGTGCCGAAGGCCGCGAAGCTGGCCGCCAGCGCCAGTCCCGCGCCGGTCGCGAAGACCGCGAGCACCGGTCGGTAGCTTTTGGCGCCGGGATCGCGCACCTTCAGGCCGAAGTACGCGCGCAAGTCGGTGAAGCCACCGATCCGCTGCCCGTTTATGAACGTCTGGGGCGTCGTCTTTACACCGTGCTCGGCCTTGAAGGCATCGGTCTGCTCGCGCGTGGTGAGCCAGTGGTCCTCGACCGCGTAGCCGCGCCTTTCGAGGAGGTACTTGGAGCGGATGCCCCAGGGGCAGGAGTGCTTCTCCATCACCATGCGGTAAAGCACGGCGGTGCGGGTGGAAGGGGTCTGGTCATTGGTCATGACCGGTTTATACCTTCCGTACCATGGTACGGAGTCAAGCATGGCCCTGACGATTTCCGAACTCGCGCGCGCCGGTGGCGTCGGTGTCGAGACGGTGCGCTTCTACCAGCGCAAGGGGCTGCTCCACGATCCGCAGCCGGCGAAGTCCGGCGCGGCGAAGGGGCAGCGTCATTATGGCGAGGAGGACGTGCGCCGCCTGCGCTTCGTGAGGGCCGCCAAGGATGCGGGGTTCATCCTCGACGAGATCGCCGAACTGCTCGGGCTTGACGCCAGCGACGACCGGGTGCGGGCGCGCGCGATGGCGGAAGCCAGGCTGACGCATCTCGACGAGGAGATCGCCCGGCTCGACCGCGCCCGCGTCTCGCTCCGCCGACTGGCACGCGAATGCGCCGGCGGCGAGGCCGGGCCGTGCCCGATCATCGCCGCGTTCGAGGACGGGGAATGCCGCCGCTGACGTCGTCCCGCACGCGCTCCGGGACGACGGCGCTTCAAGGCGTCTTCAGACGTTGAACCTGAAGTGCATGACGTCGCCATCGGCGACGACGTATTCCTTGCCTTCCTGGCGCAGCTTGCCGGCTTCCTTGGCCCCGGCCTCGCCGTTCAGCGCGACGAAGTCGGCATAGGCGATGGTCTCGGCGCGGATGAAGCCGCGCTGCATGTCGGAGTGGATCGTGCCCGCCGCCTCGGGCGCCTTGGCGCCCTTGTGGATGGTCCAGGCGCGCGCTTCCTTGGGGCCGACGGTGAAGAAGGTCAGCAGTTCGAGCAATTCGTAACCGGCGCGGATGATGCGCGCGAGACCGGCCTCGGCAAGGCCCATCTCCTCGAGGAAGACCATGCGGTCCTCCATTTCCATCCCGGTCAGCTCGGCCTCGATCGCGGCCGAGACGATGACGGCGCTGGCGCCCTCGGCCGCGGCCTTCTCGAAGACGCGCAGCGAGAAGGCATTGCCCTCTGCCGCGGCTTCCTCCTCGACGTTGCAGACGTAGAGCACGGGCTTGGCGGTGATGAGCTGCGCCTGCGCGAAGACGCGGGCCTCGTCCTCGTCCTTCGGCTGCGTCAGGCGCGCGGGCTTGCCGTCGCGCAGCAGGTCGAGCGCCTGGCCGAGCACCGAAGCCACGATCTTGGCCTCCTTGTCGCCCTGCGTTGCCTTCTTCTGGGCGGCGGGAACGCGCTTTTCGAGGCTTTCGAGGTCAGAGAGCAGCAGTTCGGTCTCGACCGTCTCGGCGTCGGCGATGGGATCGACCTTGTTGTCGACGTGCTGGATGTCGTCGTTCTCGAAGCAGCGCAGGACGTGGATGATCGCGTCCACCTCGCGGATGTTGCCGAGGAACTGGTTGCCCAGGCCCTCACCCTTCGAGGCGCCGCGCACGAGGCCGGCGATGTCCACGAACGAGAGCTGGGTCGGGATGATCTTGGCCGACCCGGCGATCTCGGCCAGCTTGTCGAGGCGCGGGTCGGGGACGCCGACCTGGCCGACATTGGGCTCGATCGTGCAGAACGGATAGTTGGCCGCCTGCGCCGCCTGCGTCTCGGTCAGCGCATTGAACAAGGTCGACTTGCCGACATTGGGCAGACCCACGATTCCGCAACGGAAACCCATCGAAAACTCCGAAAACTGTTTAAGGCGCGCCCATAGCGGGGTGCGGGGCACTTGGCCAGTTCGCCAATGAATTACCGGGCGGATTCGGGAACGGTTGACGGAAATTTCAGGTCTTGTCCCTATTCCTTGCGATCATGAAACGCCCGGTCCGTCTTGTTTTGCCGCTGGTCGCCCTCGGCATGGTGTCTGCGTGCGGAGATAGTCCGGAGACCCTGTTCGCTCACGCACGCGCCGATTTCGCAGCCGAGAACTACCAGGAGGCGCGTGTCCAACTGGCTTCGGCACTGCGCGGCCGCCCCGAGGACCGGGCGATGCTTGCGCTGTTCGTCGAGACACAACTGCGGCTCGGCGATCCGGATGGTGCCGAGGGAGCGATCGCCCGGCTTGAGCGCGCGGGCGACCGGGACACCGCGCGAATGAAGGCGGAAGCGGCGCTGCTGCGCCAGAATCCGCGCCGTGCGCTGGAATTGCTGGGGACGGACGCCTCGTCCGAAGGTTGGCGCGTCCGCGCCGAATCGCAGCTCGCGCTGGGCGACGAGGTTGAAGCGCGCGCAGCCTTCGAGAAGGGGCTCGATGCGAAGCCCGCGACACCGGCCGGCGAGGTCCGGCTGGCGGCCTCCTATGCGCGCTACCTGCTGCAGAACGACGATCTGACGCGCGCGGCCTGGCTGCTCACGCGCATGCAGGCGATGGCGCCGCGTGCGTATGAGACGCTGGTGATGGCGGGCGATCTCGCCTCGGCGCAAGGGCGTGAGGAGGAAGCGGCTCGGGCCTATCGCAAGGCGATCGATGCCTTTCCCGACCGCGCCGCGCCGATGCTCGCGCTTGCCAATCATTACGACGGGCTGGGCAATCTCGACGAGGCATCCAGACTGGTGGAGCAGGCCGGCAATGTCGCACCGGGCGATCCCGAAGTGGATGCGCTGCGCATCCAGCTGATGTCGGAAAAAGGGGAGTGGGAGAAGATCCGCCTGGCCCTGCAGAGCCGCGAATCCGAGCTGGCGGCGGGCTCTCCGCTCAGCATGACTTATGGCGAGGCGCTGCTGCGGCTCGGCCAGGCGGAGCAGGCGCGGATCATCTTCCGGCGGGCGGCGCTGGTGCTTCCGGGCAATCCCTATTCACGCATGATGCTGGGCGAGGCGCAGATCGCCACCGGTGACAGGCAGGGCGCCTGGGCCACGCTGGCCCCGCTCGCCGCAAGCACGCTGGCGCGGCCCGAAGTGCTGGAGCGCGCCGAGCAGGCCGCACGGGGCGTGGGTGCGCCGGAAGCCGAAGAGTTGCAGGCCCGGCTCGATCCGGTGAGTCTCAAGGAGACGATGGCGCTCGTCCAGCAGGGAGAGAACGCGCTGGCTGCACAGCGCTGGGCAACGGCGGCCACGGTCTATGAACGGCTGCTGGCGCGGGGCGAGGATCCCGAGGTGCTCAAGCGCCTGGCGATCGCCGAGACCGGGCTCGGCGATCATGCCGCGGCGATTGGTCATGCCGACAAGGCGGTTTCGCTGAACCGCGGTAGCGCCGACTATCTTTACGTCGCGGCGCTGGCGCGGATATCGGCGAGGAGGGAACCGGCAGAGGTCCGGCGCCTGCTGGAGGCGGCGGCCGCCATCGATCCGCGCAACCAGGCCATCGCGCGCGATCTGCGCAAGGCAAAGGCCGCCGCCGGCTGAACCGGCGACGGCCTTACCGAACGGGCGCAGGCGTCAGGCGCGGGCCTTGCGGCGGCGGGCATAGGCGAGGCCGATGAGGCCGGCGCCAACCATTCCGAGCATGCCGGGCTCCGGTACTGCGGTACCGCCCGAGCTCGAAGTCGTGGTGCCGCCCGAAGTCGACGTGGTCGTGCCACCCGAGGTCGTGGTACCACCGGAGGTCGAAGTGGTGGTCCCGCCGGAAGTCGACGTAGTGGTGCCGCCCGAAGTGGTGGTCGTTCCGCCCGAGGTCGTCGTGGTGCCGCCAGAGGTCGAACTGCTCGTCGAGGTCGAGCCGCACTGCTTGGCGCCCTGCGAGTGGCCGCAGTTGCAGTAATGCGTGTGGTTCCTGCCGCCGCCGGCATAAGCTGGAGCGGACAGTGCGGCAATCGCGCCGGTGGTCAGCGAAAGCGCGATCATGGTCTTGCGGATCATTGCGGTTACCCTATGTTACCCGTGTCAGTTGACCGAGCTTAAGCAATTATCATGCCAATGTTGGATTTCCGCGAAATATCCATTCGTGACCGAGGATGGAGGGTAAGTCCTGTAAGCTAATCCGACACTTTGGCGAGCCTACCCCTGTTGCCGCAGCGCCACGTCGTTCATGAAGCGGGCGTCGTCGCCGTTCGCAAGCCGATCCGCTTCCGCCGCCACCGCGCCCAGCATGTCGGCCAGCGGGTCCATCTCGGCCTTGGCGTAGTTGCCCAGCACATAGCCGTGGACGCGGTCCTTGTGCCCGGGATGGCCGATGCCGAGCCGCACGCGGCGGAACTCCGCGCCGAGGTGCTGGTCGATCGAGCGCAGCCCGTTGTGCCCGGCATGGCCGCCGCCCTGCTTCACCTTCACCTTGAACGGCGCCAGGTCGAGTTCGTCGTGGAAGACGGTGAGGGCGGACAAGTCCAGCTTGTAGAAGCGCATCGCCTCGCCCACCGAGCGGCCGCTCTCGTTCATGAAAGTGGCGGGCTTGAGCAGCAGCACCTTGTCGGTGCCGATGCGGCCTTCCTGCAGCCAGCCCTGGAACTTCTTCTGGACCGGGCCGAAGCCGTGGATCTCGGCGATCGCGTCGGCAACCATGAAGCCGACGTTGTGGCGGTTGAAGACATACTGCGGACCGGGATTGCCCAGACCGACCCAAAGCTGCGTGGCCATCCGTATTCCTTGCCTGCGTCCTGCGGTTGCATGAAAAGAAAAGGCCCCTCCCACGCGGGGTGGGAGAGGCCGTTTTCTACCCGAAAGCAGGAGAAGCTTACTCGGCCTCGGCCGCTGCTTCGCCTTCTTCGCTGCGCAGGGCAGAGGGAGCAGCGATCGTCGCGATCGTGTAGTCACGGTCGGTGATCGCGCTCTCGACGCCCTTGGGCAGCTTGACGTGGCTGATGTGGATCGATTCGCCCACGTCGAAGCCGGTCACGTCGATGGTGATCTCGTGCGGGATCTTCTCGGCGTCGCAGACCAGTTCGAGGTCGTGGCGAACGATGTTCAGCACGCCGCCGCGCTTCAGGCCCGGCGACAGCTCTTCGTTCTCGAACACGACGGGCACGTTGACGTGCACGGTCGCGCCCTTGGCGAGACGCAGGAAGTCGGCGTGGAGCGGACGGTCGCTGACCGGGTGGAAGGCAACGTCCTTGGGCTGGGTACGGAACTTCTTGCCGTCGACTTCGACTTCGATGATCGAGTTGAAGAAGTGGCCGGTTCCGAGCTGGCGGGCCAGCTCCTTTTCCTGGACGTGGATCGCGAGGGGCTCTTCGTTGCCACCGTAGATGACGGCGGGGACGCGACCTTCACGACGCAGTGCACGGGAGGCTCCCTTGCCAGCCCGATCACGCGTCTCGGCCGGCAGGTTAAGCGTATCGCTCATGGATCTTGCCTTTCAAAACTGGATAATAATGCGATGACGCGCCGCTCATCGGTGCGCACCGTCCTGCCACGCCTCCAGGGATGACCATGACAGGAAGGCGCGGCCCTTACTGGGAGATGGGCGGAAAAGCAAGCCGTTCGTGCGTCCGTGGGCGGGATGTCGCGGCGTTTGAGGGGGCGGTTGCGACCCTTCGACAAGCTCAGGGTGAGCGGGGTTGGAATAAATCTCCCAATTCCGCTCAGGCTGAGCTTGTCGAAGCCCCCAAAGCCTCACTCCACCCGCGTGACCGTGAACCCTTCGGCCGTCAGCATTGCGGGCAATCCCTCAGGCCCGGCCATGTGCACGGCGCCGACAGCCACGAACGGCTTGCCGCCCGAGCGAACCGCCTGTGCGATCCGGCCGGTCCAGCGCCGGTTGCGCCCGGTGAACAGCACCGCGCGCAGTTCCGGGTCGGCGAGCAGGCCCGAGCGGGTCTCCGCCTCGATCGCGTTCATGTCGCCCTTGCGCCAGCTGGCCGAGAGATCGCGGTCGGGAGAGGCGGCCTCGGTGACGACGGCCGCGAGGAGGTCGCGCTGCTCGCGCTCGGGCAGAGCGTCGAACAGGCCGAGCTGCGCGGCGGCGCCCTCGAGTTCGACCACCGGCCTTTGCCCCGCCGCCGCGATCACGGCGCGGTCGACACCGTTGCGGGTATCGCCTTCGTCAGCCCCTGCGCGGGCGAGCGTCAGGGCTGCGGCCCAGGTATCCATCGCCGCGAAGTCGCCGTCGTCCCGGCCGCTCTTTTTCAGCAAAGTGGCCAGAGCGGCGCGGTCTTTCGGCGGTACGCGTTCGGAAAGCGGCGGTTCGTTCTCGCTGCGCGCTAGGCTTTCGAAAGTGGCGGCGACTTCCGCCTCGTTCGCGAGGTTGCCGACTTCGACCATGATCGATCCGGCTTCGTCCAGTGCGGAACCGACTTTCGCCGTGCGCCACGCAAGGGGGCGCTCGGCGCTGTGGATCGTGCCGAAGAGCCAGCCGACGTGGCCCCGACCGTCCTCGACCCGCCACAACGCGGGGTTGGCCTGCTGGGGGTCGCTCGAACAGGCGACCAGCCCGACGCCCAACCCGACAATCGCCAGCAGCACGGCAATGAAGCGCATCACTTACTGCACCCGGGTCGAGGAAACGCCCGCTGCGGCAAGCTGGTCCTGCACGCTGCCCGGCCCGGCGAGATGTCCGGCGCCCACCGCGACGAACACCGTACCCGGCTTGTCGAGCCGCGCCTTGAGCCACTTCGCCCAGTTGGCATTGCGATCGGTGATGAGCACCTTGCGGATTTCGGGGTCGCTCTCGTCCTCGTTCATCAGTTCGGCGAGGTGGTCGGCATCGCCCGCCTTCCACGCGGCGACCATCCTGTCGACGTCGGTTTTCACGTCGGGCAGCGCTTCGACCACTTCGTCGAGATAGGCGCGCTGAGTCGGTTCGGAGAGGTTGTCGAACAGGCTGATCTGGTAGTCGACCGTCTCGAAGGCATGGTTGGCCAGATGCCGCGCCCGCGCCCTTGCCGCGACCTGCTGGTCGATGCCGGTCTCGGTGTTGTAGCCGGCGGTCTTGAGCGGGATCAGCGTCAGCATCAGTGCGGCGAACCAGGCATCGTTGGCATCGAAAGCCTGCGCCGGAATGCCGATGGAGGTCAGCGCGCCCTCGTAAGCGGTGCGCTCCTTGGCGGAGAGCGTGTCGCGCAGGGACTTGCCGTCCTTGCGCGCGGCCATCTGCAGGATCGTCTGCTGTGCCTGTCCGGTGTCGTCGATGGGAATTTCCGTCACCAGTTCCTGCGCGCTGTCGAGCGCCTTGGCGACCGGACCGGCGTACCAGTCCACCTGCTCGGGCAGGACGTGGATCGTGCCGAACAGCCAGATCGTGGTGTCCTCGTCCGCGACTTTCCAGAGCGCCGGTCGGACGGCGGGCGCCTGAGCGGCCTCCTGCGCCGAGGCCAGCGGCGCCGACAGGGCGGTGAAGGCGAGCAGCGTCGAGCCAAGCCAGTTGCGAAGGCGGATGCGGGCGGGGGTCATGGCGTTCCTATCGGGCAGGAGACTGTAAGGATGGATGAACGGATCAGCGCCAGCGGCGCCAGCCCCACCCGATGCACCACACGATGCAGACGGCGACGAAGATGAGGGCGTGGTCCGGCTCGGGCAGCATGCCGCCGCGCCAGGCAATCCACCACACCGGGGTGATCGTGACGTAGCCGTAGAGCGCCAGCACCGCCCCGAACTCGTATTCCGCGCGCTCGATCTCGTCGAGGGTCATGTGCCAGTAGACCGACACCGCCATCGCGACCAGCCACCCGGCCAGCAGCGCGACCGCGAAGACCCGGCTGATCGGCGCGGTGTTGACCAGCGCGTCGAGATAGGCGCCGCCATCGTGCAGGTCGCCGGAAAGCTGGCCGCTGACCCCGGCGATCACACCGACGATGACGGAAACGCCCAGAGACAGATAAAGCGCCATTCGGGAGCGACGCACGCGCGGGCTGCGCGGCATCGTCATCCGGCTGCGGACCGAGAGCATCAGCCATCCTCCGCCAACGAGCGCCAGCGCGGCCAGCCCGAGGCCGATCACGACGCCGGTGCGGAACTCACCATGCTCGCGCCATGCGGCGATCACGCCCGCAGCGATCCCCGCTCCGAAGATCGCAAGGAAGAACCCGCCGCCAAGCCTCAGGGCGACACCGAGATTGCCAAGCGGCTTCTTTGTCTCAGCGATGTCCGTCATCGAATATCTCCTCGATGGAAAGGGCGAACAGCCGCGCGATGCGGAAGGCGAGGGGGAGCGAGGGATCGTGCTTGCCGGTCTCGATCGCGTTCACCGCCTGGCGGGATACGTCGAGGCGCTCGGCAAGCTCGGCCTGGCTCCAGTTGCGTTCCGCGCGCAGCACTTTCAGCCGGTTGTTCACGCTCAGGCCAGCGGGGCGAGGACCACGATGCGCGAGACCGGCTCGGCATTGTGTGAATGCGACCGGGGGGCGGCATCCGCCTCGAAGGCGATCAGCGCCACCGAAAGTGCGACAAGCGCCATCGCCAGCAGCAGGATCACCTTGTGCTCGGCACGCGGGGCAGGGTGGCCCCAGTAAAGATAATTGCGACGCTCTTCGGCGGTGGCACCAGGCTTGCCGAAGAACAGGGTTTCCAGAACGCTGCGGACGGTGACGCCCTTGAACAGGTCGGTCATGATGCACCTCGTCATGAAGTCCTGACCATATGTCAGGTATTCCTGACTTTATGTCGCGATTCGCTGACCATGTCAACAAAACCTGACATTAGGCCGCCGCAATGCTTTGTGTTGTTGATTTGACAGCCCCGATCCGCCAAAGGCCGCGCATTCAAGAATTCGACGGAACCCCGATGACCGCCGCCAAACAGCCGCTCAGCTTCCAGGACATGATCCTGACGCTCCACAATTTCTGGAGCGCGCAGGGCTGCCTCATCCTGCAGCCTTACGACATGCGCATGGGCGCAGGCACCTTCCACCCCGCCACGACGCTGCGCGCGCTCGGTCCCGAGCCGTGGAAGGCTGCCTATGTCCAGCCCTCGCGCCGCCCGACCGACGGGCGCTATGGCGAGAACCCGAACCGGCTGCAGCACTATTACCAGTATCAGGTGATCCTGAAGCCGAACCCGGAGAACCTTCAGGAACTCTACCTGCAGAGCCTCGCCGAGATCGGCGTCGATCCGCTGGAGCACGACATCCGTTTCGTCGAGGACGACTGGGAAAGCCCGACGCTGGGTGCCTGGGGTCTGGGCTGGGAAGTCTGGTGCGACGGCATGGAAGTGACGCAGTTCACCTACTTCCAGCAGATGGGCGGCTTCGACTGCAAGCCCGTCGCGGGCGAACTGACTTACGGCCTCGAACGTCTGGCGATGTACATTCAGGGCGTGGATTCGGTCTACGACCTCAGGTTCAACAACGAAGGCGTGAGCTACGGTGACGTCTTCCTCGCCAATGAGCAGCAGCAGTCGAAGTACAACTTCGAGATCGCCGACACCGACGCGCTGTTCGCCGGCTTCAAGGCCGCCGAAGCCGAGTGCATGCGCTGCATCGACGCCAAGGTGCCGCTCGCGGCCTACGATCAGGCGATCGAGGCGTCGCACCTGTTCAATCTGCTACAGGCGCGCGGCGTGATCTCGGTGCAGGAACGCGCCAGCTACATGGCCCGCGTGCGCGATCTCGCCAAGGGATCGTGTCAGGCGTGGATCGACGTGAACAAGGACAAGTGGGAAGCCAAGTTCCCCGGGTGGACCGTATGACCGACTTCCTTCTCGAACTGCGCAGTGAAGAAATCCCCGCCCGCATGCAGGCGGGCGCGCGCGCCGATCTGGAAAAACTGTTCCGCAAGGAACTCGCGGCCGCAGGCGTCACGCCCGGCCAGATCACCGTGTGGTCCACGCCGCGCCGTCTCGCGCTGATCGCCAATGGCCTGCCCGACGTAACCGAGGCCGTCAGCGAGGAGACCAAAGGCCCCGCCACCAGCGCGCCCGAACAGGCGCTCGAAGGCTTCCTGCGCAAGACCGGCCTGAGCAAGGACCAACTCGAAGTCCGCGACGTCAAGGGCAAGGACACGTACTTCGCCGTCGTCGAGAAGCCCGGCCGCGCCGTGAGGGACGTGCTGGCCGAGGCGATCCCCGCCATCGTGCGCGCCTTCCCCTGGCCCAAGTCGCAGCGCTGGGGCGCCGCGTCGATCGGCACGGATTCGCTGCGCTGGGTGCGTCCGCTCTCCGGCATCGTCGCCATTCTGGGCGAGGATCTTGTCGAGTGCGAAGTCGGCGGCATCCGCTCGGGCTATGCCACGAAGGGCCACCGCTTCCACGCGCCCGGCGAGATCACCATCGGCGGCGCGCATGACTATGCCCGCAAGCTGTCCGCCTGCCACGTCATCGTCGATCATGTCGAACGTCAGGACTTGATCCGCGACGAGGCGCGCAACGTCGCCGCCGCAGCCGGTCTCAAGCTGGTCGAGGACGAGGGGCTGGTGATCGAGAACGCCGGCCTCACCGAATGGCCGGTGCCGCTGCTCGGCCGTTTCGACGAGGCGTTCCTCGAAGTCCCGCCCGAGACGATCCAGCTGACCGCGCGCGTCAACCAGAAGTATTTCGTCTGCGAGGACGCCGAGGGCAACCTTGCCGACGCCTTCGTCTGCACCGCCAACATCGACGCCACCGACGGCGGCGTCGGCATCGTTGCGGGCAACCGCAAGGTTCTGGCCGCGCGCCTGTCCGACGCGCGCTTCTTCTGGCAGCAGGACCGCAAGGTTTCGCTGTCGGATCAGGCGAAGAAGCTGGCCCGCATCACCTTCCACGAAAAGCTGGGCACCGTCGCCGACAAGGTCGAGCGCGTGGCCAAGCTGGCCGAGTGGCTGGCCGCCGAGGGCATCGTTCCGAACTGCGATCCTGTACTGGCGCGTCAGGCGGCGGAACTGTGCAAGGCCGATCTCGTCACCGAGATGGTCGGCGAGTTCCCCGAACTGCAGGGCCTCATGGGCGGCTACTACGCCCGCGCCGAGGGCCTGCCCGACGCCGTGGCCGACGCCATCCGCGACCACTACAAGCCTGTCGGGCAGGGCGACGAAGTGCCCACCGCACCGGTTACGGTGGCTGTGTCGCTGGCGGATAAGCTGGATACGCTTGTCAGCTTCTTTGCCATTGAAGAGAGGCCTACGGGCTCCAAAGATCCATTCGCCTTGCGCCGTGCGACTATCGGAACTCAGATTCAGATCACAAAGAACGATCTTCGAGCCGATCTGCTGCCAATATTTGATCGAGTTCTTGCGATACTTTGCGAGCAGAATGAGAGCATTTACGGTCGCCTGACTGCGCTTGGGCAAGCTGTCGAGAGCATCTCTGCATCCCAAAACATACCTTTAAACAAACGTTATATGTCGCCGCTGCAACTTGAGATTGAGCAAAGATCGCTGGACTTGCTTAACTTCTTCGCCGACCGCCTCAAGGTCCAGCAGAAGGAAGCGGGCGTTCGCCACGACCTGATCGACGCGGTGTTCGCGCTCGGCGGCGAGGACGATCTGGTCCGCCTGCTCGCCCGCGTCCATGCGCTGCAGGCGTTCGTCGGCAGCGAGGACGGCGCGAACCTCCTCGCGGGCTACAAGCGCGCCGCCAATATCCTCAAGAAGGAAAACTGGTCGGCGTCCGATGCTGCACCCGCGCACCCGCATACCGGTGACGAGGACCCGCTCGAAAACGTGGACGATCCCGACATGCAGGAAATCTATGCTGCGGCAGGCTCGGGGCTCGGCTATCCGGCCGAACCGGCGGAAAAGGCGTTGATCGACGCGCTCGATGCTGCGGAACCTCGGGCAGCCACAGCCGTTGCTGCAGAAGATTTCGCAAGTGCAATGAGTGCGCTGGCATCGCTTCGCGCACCTATTGACGGGTTCTTTGATCAGGTGACAGTCAACGATACTGACTCCATAAAAAGAACATCTCGTCTTGCACTGCTTGATCGCTTCCGTGCTGCGGTGCACAACGTAGCGGATTTCTCGCGGATCGAGGGGTAGGAGGGTTTCCCCACGGTCTGCATTCTTGCGCAAAAATCCCGGAGATTTGGGACTAATGACTAAGCAGGTCTACACGTTCGGCGGCGGCGTAAAGCACGACGATCCGCGCGCGAAGGACAAGGTGATCACCGGAGGCAAGGGCTCGAACCTTGCCGAGATGGCCGGAATCGGCCTGCCGGTGCCTCCCGGCTTCACCATCACCACCGAAGAATGCGTGAAGTATCTCGCGGAGGGCGCGAACTTCTCGGACGAACTGCGGGCCGAAGTGGCCGAGGCGCTGGCCCATATCGAGAAGTCGGTCGGCAAGTCCTTCGGTGATTCTACTGATCCGCTGCTGGTCTCGGTCCGCTCGGGCGCGCGCGTCTCGATGCCGGGCATGATGGACACCGTGCTGAACCTCGGCCTGAACGACGTGACCGTGGAGGGTCTCGCCGCTACTTCGGGTGACGATCGTTTCGCGTGGGACAGCTACCGCCGCTTCATCCAGATGTATTCGGACGTCGTGCTCGGCGTCGAACATCATCTGTTCGAGGAAGCGCTGGAGATCGCCAAGGAAGACAACGGCTACGACAACGACGTCGAACTGACCGCGAACGACTGGCGGGGGCTGGTCAAGCAGTACACCGCGATCGTCGAGCGTGAACTGGGCAAGCCGTTCCCGCAGGACCCGCAGGAACAGCTGTGGGGCGCGATCCAGGCCGTGTTCGACAGCTGGGATGCCGACCGCGCCAAGGTCTACCGCCGCCTCAACGACATCCCCGGTGACTGGGGCACCGCCGTCAACGTGCAGGCCATGGTCTTCGGCAACATGGGCGACACCTCGGCCACCGGCGTTGCGTTCACCCGCGATCCGGCGACCGGCGAGCGCGCCTACTACGGCGAATGGCTGGTCAACGCGCAGGGCGAGGACGTCGTCGCCGGCATCCGCACCCCGCAGTACCTGACCAAGGCCGCCCGCGAGCGCGCCGGTGCCAAGCCACTGTCGATGGAAGAGGCGATGCCCGAGGCATACGCCGAACTCGCCGCCGTGTTCGACCTGCTCGAAAAGCACTACCGCGACATGCAGGACATCGAGTTCACGGTGCAGCAGAACAAGCTGTGGATGCTGCAGACCCGCTCGGGCAAGCGCACCGCCAAGGCTGCGCTCAAGATGGCCGTCGACATGGTCGAGGAAGGCCTGATCGACGAAGCTACCGCGATCAAGCGCGTCGATCCGATGGCGCTCGATCAGCTGCTTCACCCCACGCTCGACCCCAAGGCGCCGCGCGACATTCTCGGCAAGGGCTTGCCCGCATCGCCGGGCGCGGCTTCGGGCGCGATCGTGCTCGACGCCGACACCGCCGAGAAGCGCGCCGAAATGGGCGAGGCGGTCGTTCTCGTCCGCGTGGAAACCTCGCCTGAGGACATCCACGGCATGCACGCAGCGAAGGGCATTCTCACCGCGCGCGGCGGCATGACCAGCCACGCGGCGGTCGTGGCGCGCGGCATGGGCCGTCCCTGCGTCTCGGGCGCATCGGGGCTGTCGATCGACATGAAGACCCGCACCCTGCGCATCGGCAACCGCGAGCTGAAGGAGGGCGACCTCATCACCCTCGACGGCGCCAACGGCGAGATCATGGCGGGCGAAGTCGCCACCATCGAGCCGGAACTGGCAGGCGATTTCGGCACGCTCATGGAGTGGGCCGACAAGCACCGCCGCATGAAGGTGCGCACCAACGCCGAGACGCCCGCCGACTGCAAGATGGCGCGCCAGTTCGGTGCCGAGGGCATCGGCCTGTGCCGCACCGAGCACATGTTCTTCGACGCCGGCCGCATCTCCGCCGTGCGCCAGATGATCCTGGCCGAAGACGAGAAGGGCCGCCGCGAGGCGCTGGCCAAGCTGCTCCCCGAACAGCGCGCCGACTTCCAGGCGATCTTCGAAGTGATGGCGGGCCTGCCCGTCACCATCCGCCTGCTCGACCCGCCGCTGCACGAATTCCTGCCGCACAGCGACGCGGAATTCGCGGAGCTGTCGGACGCGATCGGCATCGGCGTGGATACGCTCAAGCGCCGCGCGGACGAACTGCACGAGTTCAACCCGATGCTCGGCCATCGCGGTTGCCGCCTCGGCATCACCTTCCCGGAGATCTACGAGATGCAGGCCCGCGCCATCTTCGAGGCAGCCTGCGACGTCGCCTCGGCATCGGGTGAAGCGATCGTGCCGGAAGTGATGATCCCGCTCGTCGCCACCAAGCGCGAGCTGGCGATCCTCAAGAAGGTCGTCGATCAGGCTGCGGCCAAGGTGTTCGAGGAGAAGGGCAAGACGCTCGACTATCTCGTGGGCACCATGATCGAGCTGCCGCGCGCAGCCCTGATGGCGGGCGAGATCGCGGAAGAAGCGAAGTTCTTCTCGTTCGGCACCAACGACCTGACGCAGACCACGCTGGGCGTCTCGCGCGATGACGCCGCGCGTTTCCTCAGCCCCTACGTCGAGAAGGGCATCTACCCGCGCGATCCGTTCGTCAGCCTCGACATCGAGGGCGTGGGCCAGCTGGTCCAGCTCGGCGCCGAGCGCGGCCGTGCGACCTATGCCGACCTCAAGCTCGGCATCTGCGGCGAGCACGGCGGCGACCCGGCCTCGATCGCGTTCTGCGAGAAGGTGGGTCTGGATTACGTCTCGGCCTCGCCCTACCGCGTGCCGATCGCGCGTCTGGCGGCGGCGCAGGCCGCGCTGGCGTAAGGGTTTGCAAACCGGGCAGTGGTGACCCTGCTGCCCGGTTTTCACAAGCCCGTCACCCTGAACTTGTTTCAGGGTCCATTTGGCAACCTGCCCCGGAGCGTTGTGTCGCCAGCGGCCATTACGGCTTACTGTCCGACGCTCCGGCGACAAGGCACAATGGACCCTGAAACAAGTTCAGGGTGACGATGCTTTTTTCCAGCGGGTGTGCGTCAGCGCTTCCACCCGGACAGCGTCATGATCTCGAACCGCTCGACCGTGCGGCCGCCTTCACCGGCGGCCGCAAACGCATCGTGCGCCCGCGCCAGCGCCGCCTTGCCCAGCGCCGGACCGGGATCGGCGAGCACATTGCCGAGACCCTGCGCGCGCAAGTCCCCGACAAGCCTCCCGAGGCTGCGGAACCCCACGTCCAGATGGCGATGGTCCGCCACCGGGTCCGCGTAGAGCGTGCGCTGGAGCAGCTGCGCACCAGCACGCACGTCCACCGAGGGGTGAAGGCGCGGGGCAGGGCGCTCGCCGTCCGCCGCCAGCATGACCTCGCGCATGACCGGCAGGCTGCCGGAGCCGAGGAAGCTGGCGATCAGCAGTCCGCCCGGCGCCAGCGCCTTGCGTGCGTGGACGAAGGCGCCGGGAAGGTCGTTGACGGTGTCCAGCGTGCCGAGGCTGGCGATGAGGTCGAAGCCGTCGAACGGCCAGGGCTGTTCCTCGGCGAAGCCGATGGCCGGGTCCACTTCGGTCACCGTCACACCCTGCGCCCGTAGCGCCGCGGGAAGCGCCTCCGAGTAATCGCCGACAACCAGCGCCGTCTTCGGCTCGAAGCGCAGGAAGGAGAGGCGTTCGAGCACGTCCTCCACCATGTCGTCGATCAGGTAGCGCGGGGCATCCGGCTGCTGCTGGAGCCGGAGCATCCGGCGGCGCATCGCGACGCGGCGGGTGGGCGAGAAGATGCGAGGGGGAGCCTTGGTTGCCATGGATGCTCCCCTGCCGCGTCGATGAAAACCTTGCAATGCCCTCGTGGCGTGCTTGTCCTGCAACCGGGCGTGCATAGGATCGCGCCATGGGCCTGGGACACATACTCGCACCGCTCGTCGATCTCGTGTTTCCGCCGCGTTGCCCGCTGTGCGGGGCGGCGATAGGCTCAGCGGCGGGGCTCTGTGCGGATTGCTGGAGTACGCTGGCGATCCCGGGCGATCCGGCCTGCGCGGCCTGCCAGCGGCCTTTCGGCGATACGATGCCGCAGGGCGGCACCTGCGCCCCGTGCCTTGCCGATCCGCCGCGCCATGCCGGCATTGCGGCTGCGACGCTCTACAACGAACCTTCGCGCAAGCTGGTGCTGGCGTTCAAGCACGGGAATCGTATCGCGCTCGCGCCGGTGATGGCCGGGCTGATGGCGCCCCGGCTGCCTTTCATCGATTCCGAGTGGCTGTTGGTGCCGGTGCCGCTGCATCGCTGGCGGCTGTGGAAGCGTGGCTACAATCAGGCGGCCGAACTGGCCCGGCAAATCAGCCGGCGCAGCGGTGCGCGGCTTGCGGTGGATACGCTGGTTCGGCGCAAGGCGACGCGCTCTCTGGGCGGCCTCGGCAGGTTGGCGCGCAAGCGAGCCTTGTCGGGCGCGATCGCCGTCAACCCGAAGCGGAAATCGGGGTTGAAGGGGGCGAAAGTCGTGCTGGTGGACGACGTGCTCACCAGCGGGGCCACCAGCGATGCCTGCGTATCGGCGTTGAAGCGGGCCGGAGCAGAGCGGGTGGTGATCGCCTGCTTCGCACGAGTGCTGGATGAAGCCCTGGATGTTGCCTGAGTATGAAATCGGGCCGGACCATGGAATCGGGCATGGACGCGAAAACGCCCGGAACCTTGCGATTCCGGGCGTCCTCGTGACGAAACTGTTGAACCCTGCTTGCGCAGTTCAGCGGTGCCCCTGATACCGCCTGGTCCGATCCCTCATCATAGCATTCCCTGAACCGTGGCCCGCTTTCGGTTTCAGGCAGATGTTCCTTGCCGAACACTTGCCTGCGAGCGACCTGTGGGTCAGAAGCAGCCCCCCAGCTGCAAGGCCAGAATTCATCGAATCGTCTTTTTTGGAAAGAGGCTTCAAGGAGTCGGATGGATTTTGATCGGCCGCTGTGGCTGTCGTGCAACAATTATTTCACTGTTAGCGGAAACAAGGGAATCCGGGACTGATGACAGAGGTTACCGCCGCCGATCGCGAACTGGGAACGGCGTTCCTGCCGCGGTTCGACGCACAGGGTCTGCTGATCGCCATCGCCATCGATTCGCGCACGCGCGAGATCCTGATGGTCGCGTACATGGATGCCGAGGCGCTGGAGAAGACCCGGGAGACGGGGCTGGCGCACTTTCATTCACGCTCCCGCGGGAAGCTGTGGCTCAAGGGCGAGACGTCCGGACACTTCCTGCGCATCGATGAGATCCGCGTCGATTGCGACCAGGATGCCCTCGAACTGCGCGTGACGCCCGAAGGTCCGGCATGCCACACTGGCGCACGCAGCTGCTTCTACCGGCGGCTTGACGGCGATGTGCTGGAACGGGTGGAACCTTGATCTTCCTCCCCGAGACACGCTTGGGGAGGAAATTTGGTGGTCAGGCCAGGATCTCGTCGAAGAACGAGAGCATCGCGGCCCAGGACTGGCGATCGGCGCTGACGTTGTAGTCGAGAAAGGCCATGCCTTTGTCCGGGCTGTGCGGGTCGGTGAACCCGTGCTTCACGTTACCGTAGCTGTGGAAGTGCCAGTCGGCTCCGGCCGCGTCCATTTCCTCCCAGAAGGCCACGACATCGGTGCGGGGCACGAGCGGATCGCCGTCGCCGTGGCAGATCAGGATACGGGGCTTGATGCCGCCGGCCTGGGCCGGTGCCGTTGTAGGCAGGGTGCCGTGGAAGCTGACCACACCGGCCAGATTCTCACCCGCGCGCGCGGCTTCGAGCACGGCCTGGCCGCCCATGCAGTGACCGATGGCGAAGACTTTCAGGCCTTCTGCCAGATCGCGCAGCGCCTCGATCCCCGCGATGATGCGGGCGCGGTAGTAGTCGTTGTCCTCGCGCAGCTTGCCGGCCATCGGGAACGAGGCCTCGAAGCTTTCCACCGGTTCGCCGTAGAAATCGGTGATGAGCGTCAGGTAACCCTCTGCGGCGAGCTTGCGGGCGCGTTCCTCCATCAGCGGGATGACGTTGGCGATCGTCGGGAACAGCGCGACGGCGGCACGCGGAGCGCCCTCTGGCCGGGCCAGCCAGCCGGTGAGCGCAACCCCGGCATGCGAATAGGATACGGGTTCTAGCGTAGGGGTAGTCGTCACGATGGATATCACTCCGGCAGGAAATCGGGGACCGAGAGATAGCGCTCGCCGGTGTCGTAGTTGAAGCCGAGGATGCGGCTGCCGGCGGGCAGATCCTTGAGCTTCTGGGCGATCGCGGCCAGCGTCGCGCCGGAACTGATGCCCACCAGCATGCCTTCGGCGGTGGCGCAGCGGCGCGCCCAGTCCTTGGCGTCGGCGGGATCGACCTGGATGGCGCCGTCGATCGACTGGGTATGCAGGTTGCCGGGGATGAAGCCCGCGCCGATGCCCTGGATCGGGTGCGGGCCGGGCTGGCCGCCGGAGATCACCGGCGAGAGCGTCGGCTCGACCGCGTAGGCCTTCATCGACGGCCAGGTCGCCTTGAGTGTCTCGGCGCAGCCGGTGAGGTGACCACCGGTGCCGACGCCGGTGACGAGCACGTCGATCGGTTCGTCCGCGAAGTCCTTGAGGATCTCCTGCGCGGTCGTCTTCACATGGACATCGACGTTCGCCGGGTTGTCGAACTGCTGGGGCATCCAGGCGCCCGGGGTCGCCTCGATCAGTTCCTTGGCGCGCTCGATCGCGCCCTTCATGCCCTTTTCGCGCGGAGTGAGGTCGAACTTGGCGCCGTAGGCCAGCATCAGGCGGCGGCGTTCGACCGACATCGATTCGGGCATGACGAGGACAAGGGTGTAGCCCTTGACCGCTGCCGCCATGGCGAGCCCGATACCGGTGTTGCCCGAAGTCGGCTCGATGATGGTGCCGCCGGGCTTGAGGCTGCCGTCGGCTTCGGCTGCCTCGATCATGGCGAGGCCGATGCGGTCCTTGATCGAGCCGCCGGGGTTGGCGCGCTCGGCCTTGACCCAGACCTCATGGTCCGGAAACAGGCGCGAGAGGCGGATGTGCGGGGTGTCGCCGATGGTGGCGAGGATGCTGTCGGCCTTCATGATTACTGCTCCCAACGGGCTTCGAAGGTACGGGCACGGCGCAGTTCCGGGAACAGCCAGGCCCAGGCAAGGGTGATGACTATGGCAGCGCTGCCGCCGAAGACAACTGCTCCGGTAGCGCCGAGAAGGGCGGCGGCGAAGCCGGACTGGAACTCGCCCAGTTCGTTCGAGGCCGAGACGGCGAGACCGGAAATCGCGGAGACGCGGCCGCGCACGGTATCAGGCGTGCGCAGCTGCACGAGCGAGCTGCGGATGAACACAGAGATCATGTCGGCGGCGCCAAGGCACGCGAGGAAGGCGAGCGAGAGGAGGAAGTGGCGCGAGAGGCCGAAGCCGATGGTCGCCGCGCCATAAGCGACGACGGCGGCCAGCATCTTGACCCCGACGTTGCTGGCAAGCGGACGAAACGAGAGCCACAGCGCCACCACCGCCGCGCCTGCTGCCGCTGCCGCGCGCATCTGGCCCAGCCCCTCGGGACCGACGTGCAGCAGGTCGCGCGCGAAGACCGGCATCAGCGCGGTCGCGCCGCCGAGCAGCACCGCGAAGAGGTCGAGCGTGATGCAGCCGAACAGGAAGCGCTCTCCCCAGACGAACCTGAAGCCGTCGACGATCTGGCGGATCGGGTGCGCCTTGGCGGGATCACGCGGGATTTCCGGCAAGTGGCGGATCGCCTGGATGGAGACCGAGGCGCCGAGCGTGAACAGCGCCGAGCACCAGTAGGGCAGGGCATGGTGGGCGGCGAACAGGAATCCGTAGGCCGCCGGGCCGATGATCGTGCCGGCCTGCATCGCGATCGAGTTGAAACCGATCGCGCGCGGGATCAGCTTGGGCGGCACGATGTTGGGCGCGATCGCCGACATCGCGGGGCTGATGAAGACGCGCACCATGCCGTGCATCACCGCGAAGGCGTAGAGCACCGGCAGGCTGCGCACCTCCAGCGTCGTGACGATGCCGAGGCCAAGGGCGACGCACATGTCGAGCAGCGCGGCGATTCCGGCCACCTTGCGCCGGTCGAACCGGTCAGCGACGACACCGGCCACCGGAGTCAGCAGGAACACCGGCAGGAACTGCGCGAAGCCAAGCAGGCCGAGCTGGAACGAGGCCTGGGTGATCGACATCTGATAGTCGGTGCGGGCGACGTCGTAGAGCTGGTAGCCGATGATGACGACGGTGCCGGTCGTCGCCAGTACCGCGAAGAAGCGGGCAAGCCAGAACTTGCGGTAGTCGGCGATCTGGAGCGGGGAGGACGGCCCGCTGTCGGAAGAAGGATGGGGGAGACTCACGCGGTGCTGAATGGCAGCGTGGTCCCCCGTTGCCAAGTGATGGTTGGCTTGATTTTCTTAATACGTGAACTTGGCGGTGACGCGCACGTCGCGGCCGGCGATCGGCACGAAGTCGCTGGTGAACGAGGCGGCGCGGCGTCCGATCACGTCGAACAGGTTGTTGGCCGCGAGCATCAGCGTGACCGGGCCGTCATCGCCCAGCGGGTGCCAGTCGGCACTGAGATTGACGAGGGTGAAGGAAGCGGTTGGGTTCTCGTAGTCGCCGACGCGGTCCTGCTCGGCGTTCCACTCGACTTCGCCGCGCACGCGCACCGGGCCGAGGGTGACGGCGCTGCCGCCGCGCACGCGCAGCGGCGGGATGCGCGGGACCGGGCCATAACCCTTGATCTGGGCACGGGTGTAATCGGCGGCGGCGTCGAAGCGCAGTTCGCCGCTGTCCCAGGCCGCCGCCTGGAAGCTGCCCGAAGCCTCGAAGCCCGTGAAGCGCGCCTCGACGCCGGTGTACTGGTAGACCGGCTGTTCCTCCTGCTCGGCGCCGGTGGCGAGGGGGGCGATGTAGTTGTCGAAGTCGGTGAGATAGCCGGTCAGCGCGAAGTCGAACTTCGGCGTATTGTAGCGCAGGTACGCCTCGAAGCCGTTGCTCTTCTCCTTGCCGAGGGTGCTGTCGCCCAGTTCGTAGGACTGGGTGGCGATGTGGATGCCGTCGCTCAGCAATTCCTCTGGCGAGGGCGCGCGTTCGCCGTGGACGAAGTTGGTGCCGAGGCTGAAGCCGGTGCCCGACTTCCAGCTCGCGCCCACCGCGCCCGACCACAAGTCGAACCGCTTGTCGAAATCGCTTCCGCGCGACTGGACGTGCGAGGTGTCATAGCGGCCGGAGGCATCGAGCGTGAAGCCCGCGCCGAGATCGAGCGACTGCAGCGTGAACACGCCGAAGCGTTCGATCTCGTAGTCGGGAACGACCGCCTCGGGGCCGGTGACGGTCAGGCTGCGCCACAGGTACTGCACGCCGCTGCGCCCGCGCCAGCCGCCATTGTCGGCCTGGACGAGGTCGAGGCGGGTTTCCAGGCCCTCGCCCTCGAACACGGTGCCGACCTCGTCGCCCTCGAACTCGGTGTGCTCGTAATCGGCATAGGCGCCGCGCACTTGCACGCTGTCGAACAGGCCCGAGAGCTTGAGTTCGCCTCGCAGGTCGAAGCGATTCTGCTTGAGGCCGATGGTGACGTCGCCATGCTCATGGGCGTGTTCCTCGCCTTCCTCTTCCTCCTCGTGACCATGGCCGGTCTCGGGGCGCGAAGGGACGCCGTACTTCGTGTCATAGTGCTGGTAGGAAATGCCGAGGCTGCCGCCGGCATCGATGAAGGCAAGGCCGGCGCCGATCGTCTTGGTGCGTGCGGCGGAGTTCGGCAGGCGGTTCCTGCGGCCGGCCTCGGTCTCGAGTTCGGCGGCTTCGGTTTCCTCACCATCTTCGCGCAAGTGCTCGGCGGCGTGAAGCATGTCACCCTGCAGCGCCGGGGAATAGACGCTGCCGCCTACCCTGAGGTCGTCGGCCTTGCGCCAGGAGGCATCGACGTGGGCGACGAAGCGGTCGCCCAGCGGCGCGTCGATCGCGCCGCTCAGCGCACGCTCGTCGGCGGCGGTGGCGTAGCTGCCGATGCCGGTCGCGGTGATCCGCTCGGGCACCTGGCGCGGGATGCGCTTGTCGATGGCGTTGACCGCGCCGCCGATCGCATTGCCGCCGTAGAGCAGCACGGAAGGCCCGTGGAAGACGTCGATGTGATCGACCGTCAGTGGGTCGAAGACCACGGCATGATCGACCGAGACGTTGGAGGCGTCGAGCGAGCCGATGCCGTCGGTCAGGACGCTCACCCGGTCGCCGCTGAAGCCGCGCAGGACCGGGCGCGAGGCGCCGGGCGAGAAGCTGGTCGAGGATACGCCGGGAAGCGAATTGAGGATTTCGCCGATCTGCCCCCGCGTCTGCGCGACGAGGGTGTCGCCCGAGACGCTGGCGGTCGCCGCGAGCAACCCGTAGTCCGTCGGCGGATGGCCGACAACGACGATATCCTTGCCGGCGTCGTCATCGTGGTGGGCGGGCGCATGGGCGCTCCTGTCGGCAGAACCACGAGGGGAGGCGTTCGCATCGTCATCCTGCGCGCAGGCCGGGCTGGCGATCAGGGCGGTGGTGGGAAGTAGGCTGGCGGCGGCGGCCAGCAAGGCGATTCGGGAGGGCCTGTTGCTCATGCCGTTATCGCTAATGGTGATGTTATAATGTATCAATATGCTGCACTGCAGCGGATATGAATTGTCTTCTTTCAGAAATACACTGAAATGAAATCCGGTTTCAGCGGCGGGGGCGCAAGCGCGGATTGGGCTGCAGCGTGTCGACGAGCTTGAGGAAATCGTCGATGCGGATGATGCGTTCGAACTGGAATCCGGCGCGGCCTTCGTGGGTCCAGATCATGTGCGCCTCGATCCGGCCCACCACCGGCAGGCGCATGACGAGCCGTTCGCCGCGCTCCAGCTCCATTTCGCTGTCGACCATGAACCCTTGCGCGGAAACGTTGACGATGTGCAGGCTGAGGTCGCCAAGCTGGCGGTGCTCGGCGATCACAGTGAAATCGACCGGGTGACGCGCGGCGCGCCGCTTGTCGGTCACAGTGAGCTGGGCTCCCGAACTCATCGTCGTTTTCATGCCTCTGTTCTTGATCGTGCCGGGAACAATAGTCCCAAATGGCAAACAACCGGTTAATTCCGCCGGTCCCGAGGCAGCAGGGACCGGCGGAAACGCATTCAGATGCCCTTGAGAATGCCGTGCTTCTTCTTGCCGAGGCTGAGCTTGCGGCTGGTCCCCGCCGGAACGGTGACGAGGAGCGCCGGATCGTCCACCGCCACGTCGTCGAGCCGCACCGCATTCTCGGCGATCTTGCGCTTGGCCTCGCCGTTGGAGGCGACGAAGCCGAGTTCCACGCAAGCCGCGCCGAGGCGGATGCCATCGGCGCCGACTTCGATCGTCGGCAGGTCGCCGCCCATGCCGCCGCCCGCGAAAGTCGCCTGCGCGGTGGCTTCGGCGGACTTGGCGGCTTCCTCGCCGCGGCACAGCTTCGTCGCTTCGTTGGCGAGGACGATCTTGGCGGCGTTGATTTCGTTGCCTTCAAGGGCTTCGAGGCGCTCGATCTCGTCCAGCGGCAGGTCGGTGAACAGGCGCAGGCGCTTGCCGACGTCGCGGTCGTCGGTGTTGCGCCAGAACTGCCAGTAATCGAAGTGCGAGAGCTGATCCTCGTTCAGCCACACCGCGCCGCCGACCGTCTTGCCCATCTTGGTGCCGTCGGCATTGGTGAGCAGCGGCGTCGTCAGGCCATAGACCTGCGTGCCGTCGACGCGGCGCGAGAGTTCGACGCCGTTGACGATATTGCCCCACTGGTCCGAACCGCCCATCTGCAGGCGGCACCCCGCCTTGCGCGACAGTTCCAGGAAGTCATAGGCCTGCAGGATCATGTAGTTGAATTCGAGGAAGCTGAGCGACTGCTCGCGATCGAGCCGCAGCTTGACCGAGTCGAAGCTGAGCATCCGGTTGATCGAGAAGTGCTGCCCGATGTCGCGCAGGAACGGGATGTATTCCAGCTTGTCGAGCCAGTCGGCGTTGTCGACCATGATCGCGTCGCTGGGGCCGTCGCCGAAGGTCAGGAAGCGCTCGAAGACGCGGCGGATCGAGGCGACGTTCTCCTTGATGAGATCCTCGGTCAGCAGCTTGCGCGCTTCGTCCTTGAAGCTGGGGTCGCCGATCTTGCCGGTGCCGCCGCCCATCAGGACGATCGGCTTGTGCCCGGCGCGCTGCAACTGGCGCAGCATCATGATCGAGACGAGGTGCCCGACGTGCAGCGAAGGCGCCGTCGGGTCGAAGCCGATATACCCCGGCACCACCTGCTTCGCGGCGTAGGCGTCAAGGCCCTCGGCATCGGTGAGCTGGTGGATGTAGCCTCGCTCGTCGAGGAGGCGCAGCAGGGTCGAATTGTAGGTCATCGGTTCCGCTTCGTTTTAAGGGAAGCGCGCGCCTAGCACGGGGAGGGGGGGAAATAAATCGCCGATGGGCGGTCTGGGCCGAGCACGCATATCACCAGAACCGGATTGCCACACCGCCCTTCCAGCGCATAGCGAGGAACCATGCCCGAACTCGCTTTCCATCCCGCACACCCGCCTCTTGCTGTCCGTAGTGTCGAAGCGCGGATCATCGGCCACGACGCGACATGGCTGCGCGCGCGCTGGAAGATCATGGGTGCGGCAAAGCTGGTGGTGCCGCCTTTCGCCGGCAAGGGCAGGGCGGACGGGCTATGGCAGACCACCTGCTTCGAGCTGTTCCTGCAGGCGGGCGAGGGCCCGGACTATGTCGAGATCAACCTCTCGCCCTCCGAGCGCTGGAACGTCTACGACTTCACCGGTCCGCGCCGGGGCATGGCGGAGCGGGCGATGCCGCGCGAGCCGGACTGCACGATGCGCCTGGGCACCGACATGGCGATCTTCGACGCCGCGATCCCCGCCGCCGGTCTCCCGGCCGCGCCCTGGCGCTGCGGCTTTACCGCGGTGATCGAGGAGCAGGGCGGCACGAAAAGCTACTGGTCGCTCATCCACGGCGGCGAGGCGCCCGACTTCCACGATCCCGCTTGCTTCGCGGCGGAGGTTGCGGCACCGAGCGCGCCATGAAATTCGGTATCGACCGCCTGCTGGCAGACCCCGCCCTGCGTGCCCCCCTCGAAGGCAAGCGCGTCTCGCTCGTCGCCCATCCCGCCTCGGTCACCGAGGGGCTGGTCCATTCGCTCGACGCGCTGATCGCGGCCGGGGTCAACGTGACCAGCGCCTTCGGCCCGCAGCATGGCCTCAAGGGCGACAAGCAGGACAACATGGTCGAGACGCTCGACGAGACCGATCCGGTTTACGGCATCCCGGTGTTCAGCCTCTACGGCGAGGTGCGCCGCCCGACGGGCCAGATGATGTCCACCGCCGACGTCTTCCTGTTCGACCTGCAGGATCTCGGCTGCCGCATCTATACCTTCGTCACCACGCTGCTCTACCTGCTGGAAGAGGCCGCCGCGCAGGGCAAGAGCGTGTGGGTGCTCGATCGGCCAAACCCGGCGGGCCGCCCGGTCGAGGGCACCACGCTGCTGCCGGGGCAGGAGAGCTTCGTCGGCGCCGGGCCGATGCCGATGCGCCACGGCCTGACCCTGGGCGAGATGGGTCACTGGTTCATCCGCCGCTTCGGCCTCAACGTCGATTACCGCGTGATCGCGATGGAGGGCTGGGAGCCCGAGGCGGCACCCGGCTTCGGCTGGCCGCAGGATCGCATCTGGATCAACCCCAGCCCCAATGCCGCCAACCTCAACATGGCCCGCGCCTATGCCGGGACAGTGATAATCGAGGGCGCGACCGTCTCCGAAGGGCGCGGCACCACGCGCCCGCTCGAAGTCCTGTTCGGCGCACCGGACATCGACGCCAAGGCGGTGCTCGCCGAAATGCAAGCCTTCGCGCCCGAATGGCTGGCAGGCTGCGCCATCCGCGAATGCTGGTTCGAACCAACCTTCCACAAGCATGCGGGCACGCTGTGCAATGGATTGATGATCCATGCCGAGGGCGCCTTCTACGACCATCACGCGTTCCGTCCGTGGCGACTGCAGGCGCTGGCCTTCAAGGCGATCCGCCGGCACTATCCCGACTATCCGCTCTGGCGCGACTTCCCCTATGAATACGAGTTCTCGCGCCTCGCCATCGACGTCATCAACGGCGGTCCGGCGCTGCGCGAATGGGTGGACGATCCGGTCGCCGCGCCTGCCGATCTCGAAGCGATCGCCGGGGCCGACGAAGCGGCATGGCGCGCAGAGGTGGCGGATCTGCTGCTGTACTGACCGGCGAAGCCGTCAGCGCGCCGGGGCGAGTTTCGCGTCCCGACCGTCGAAGACCGGCGGCTCGATCATCCGTCCAGTGCCGGCTTCGGTCAGCACGGGGCAGCCGTCGACCCGCTTTTCCACGGCGCTGAGCAGCATCGGCGCGTCCTTCCCGCTTTCGAACTTCGCCGTGTCCGAACGCATCGAAGCCCTTTCGACCTTGTAAGCGCACTGGCGCGGCTTCGTTTCGTCAGCAGCGGCGCCTTGGGCGGCAACGCAGGCGGCGAGCGTCACCCCTTCTTGCGGGTCAACTCGCGCATTGCCCCGTCCAGGCCGTCGAGGGTCAGCGGGTACATCGCCCCGCCCATGATCTCGCGGATCATCCGGGTGGAGCCTGAATAGCCCCACTGACGCTCGGGCGAGGGGTTCAGCCATACCGTCGCCGGGTAAGTCTGCACCACGCGGTTCAGCCAGACTGCGCCCGCTTCCTCGTTCATGTGCTCCACCGAGCCGCCGGGGTGGCTGATCTCGTAAGGGCTCATCGCCGCGTCGCCGACGAAGATCACCTTGTAGTCGTGCCCGTACTTGTGAAGCACGTCCCAGGTCGGCGTGCGCTGCGACCAGCGGCGGCGGTTGTCCTTCCACACCCCTTCGTAGAGGCAGTTGTGGAAGTAGAAGAACTCCATGTTCTTGAATTCCGCGGTGGCGGCGCTGAACAGTTCCTCGACCAGCCGGATGAACGGGTCCATCGAGCCGCCGACGTCGAGGAACAGCAGCACCTTCACCGCATTGTGCCGCTCGGGCCGCATGACCACGTCGAGCCAGCCCTGCTTGGCCGTGCCCGCGATCGTCGCGTCGAGATCGAGTTCCTCCGCCGCGCCTTCACGGGCGAAGCGGCGCAGGCGGCGCAGCGCCACCTTGATGTTGCGCGTGCCGAGGTCTCGGGTGTTGTCGAGATTGGCGAACTCGCGCTTCTCCCAGACCTTGATCGCGCGGCCCTGCTTGCCCTCACCGCCGATCCGCACGCCTTCCGGGTTGTAGCCCGAGTGCCCGAACGGCGAGGTGCCGTTGGTGCCTATCCACTTGTTGCCGCCCGAGTGGCGCTTCTGCTGTTCTTCGAGCCGCTTCTTCAGCGTCTCCATGATCTCTTCCCAGTCGCCGAGAGACTTCACCGCCTCCATCTCCTCGGCCGAGAAATAGCGTTCGGCGAGCTTCTTCAGCCAGTCTTCGGGAATATCGACAGGCTGCTGCCCGTAGTCGCTGAGGATGCCCTTGAAGACCTTCTGGAACACCTGGTCGAAGCGGTCGAGCAGGCCCTCGTCCTTCACGAAGGTGGCCCGGCTCAGGTAGTAGAACGCCTCGGGCGTCTGCTCGATCACGTCCTTGTCGAGCGCTTCGAGCAGCACGAGGTGCTCCTTGAGCGAGGCCGGGATACCGGCTGCGCGCAGTTCGTCGATGAAGTTCAGGAACATGCGCTGGCCTCCCGGCGGGTTGACACGGAACGACCTGCGAAACCGTCGAGAAAAGCCCCGCAATTCACTGATTTCATGAAATTTTCTATAAACCCCGCGTGACCTTTCAGCGCACCGCAAGGTGACAGGTTCGAGAAGGGCCGCAGGATCGTCATGCGCGGCATCCTATCGGCTTGGCGCTATGTAGGAAAATGCCGCGCCGGCCTGCATATCTCAGACCTGCGGCGCGGGGGCTGGAGCAGGCGGCTGCTGCGGCCAGCGTTCCAGCGCGGGATCGATCACCGCCCAGTCCGGCGCGTCGTCCGTCCAGATCGCCATCGCGGGGCTCACCCCGTGATCGCCTTCCAGCATGCCGATGCGGATGGTGCGGAACTGCGGGCGCGCGCTCGACCGGCCGAGGACCGGACTGCCGCAGGACGTGCAGAACTCCTGCGTCAGCGTATTGCCACTGGCGGCGACGTAGACGAATTCGCCGCGCGTCCCGGTGATCGTCACCGCTTCGGTCGGGAACATCGCGTTGTGCGTCGGCCCGCCGCCGGCCGTCTTCTGGCACTGGCGGCACCAGCACTGGCGCGTGGCGGCCGGCTCGGCGGCGATCTCCACGGTGACGGCGCCGCAGTTGCAGCGGCCATGGTAGGGCGCCGGCATCTCAGCGGTTCCCGCGCGCCATGAAGGCGAGCCGCTCGAACATCATCACGTCCTGCTCGTTCTTGAGCAACGCCCCGTGGAGCGGCGGTATCGCCTTGCCGGGGTCGCGGTTCTGGAGCACGTCGAGCGGCATGTCCTCGTTCATCAGCAGCTTGAGCCAGTCGAGCAATTCGCTGGTCGAGGGCTTCTTCTTGAGGCCGGGCACTTCGCGCAGTTCGTAGAAGATCTCCATCGCCTTTCTCACCAGCACCTTCTGGATGCCGGGGAAGTGGACATCGACGATCGCCTCCATCGTCTCGCGATCGGGGAACTTGATGTAGTGGAAGAAGCAGCGGCGCAGGAAGGCGTCGGGCAGGTCCTTCTCGTTGTTCGAGGTGATGATCACGATCGGACGCTCCACCGCCGCGACGCGTTCGCCGGTCTCGTAGACGTCGAAGGCCATGCGATCGAGTTCGGCGAGGAGGTCGTTGGGAAACTCGATGTCGGCCTTGTCGATCTCGTCGATCAGCAGCACCGGCAGCTGCGGCGCGGTGAACGCCTCCCACAGCTTGCCCTTGCGGATGTAGTTGCCGATGTCGTGGACGCGTTCGTCGCCCAGTTGGCCATCGCGCAGGCGGGCGACGGCATCGTATTCGTAGAGGCCCTGGTGGGCCTTGGTGGTGGACTTGACGTTCCAGGTGATGAGCGGCGCGCCGAGCGCCTCGGCGATCTGTTCGGCCAGTACGGTCTTGCCGGTGCCAGGCTCGCCCTTCACCAGAAGAGGGCGGCGCAGCAGGACGGCGGCGTTGACGGCCACCTTGAGATCATCGGTGGCGACGTAGTTGCTGGTGCCTTCGAAACGCTGCATCGGCTCTTCCTGCTCGCTTTAACTATGCGATTAAGCCCTATGTTCGCGCGTGCGGCAAGGCAATAGCTTTGCCTCGCGCACCGTGCAGGCGGCACGGCCGGCATGGACAACCCCGCCGGGGCGTTGCACAGCACGGGACATGGGGGCACGATTCCTGCGCAGGATGGACTGGCTGGGCGCCGCGCGCGCCCTCGGCTACTTGCGCCTGCTGGCGCTGCTCAACGCCGCCATGCTGATCGTTCTGGTCGCGACGTCGCACCGGGGCATCGATCGCAACGGTTTCCTGCTGGGCAGCGATTTCATCAGCTTCTGGACGGTGGGCCGGATGCTCCATGCCGGCGGCGCGGTCTATGACACGGCCGCGCACATCGCGGCGCAGCGGACGTATTACGCGCCGCCGGGTGGCTATACGGCGTTCTTCTATCCCCCCTCGTTCCTGCCGCTGTGCTGGCCGCTGGGCCTGCTCGGCTACTTTCCGGCGCTGGCGGCCTGGCTGCTGGCGACCGGCGCCTGCTATGTCGCGAGCGTCAGGGCGTGGTGGCGCGAGGCCGGGAGACCGGCGCCGGCCTGGCTGCTGCTCGCGGCCTTCCCGGCGGTGCCGATCGTGGTCACGCATGGCCAGACGGCATTCCTCGTCGCGGCGCTGCTGGGCGGCGGCGTCCTGCTGGTCCGGTCGCGGCCGATGCTGGCGGGCGTGCTGTTCGGGCTCGCGACGATCAAGCCGCAGTTCGGCGTGCTGCTGCCGCTGGTGCTGCTGCTCACCGGGCAGTGGCGCACGATCCTTGGCGCGGCGGTCTCGGCGCTCGTTCTGTGTGCGCTG
This sequence comes from Novosphingobium resinovorum, assembly GCF_036352595.1. Taxonomy (GTDB): domain Bacteria; phylum Pseudomonadota; class Alphaproteobacteria; order Sphingomonadales; family Sphingomonadaceae; genus Novosphingobium; species Novosphingobium resinovorum_B. Next base: position 342,777 of record NZ_JAZFAX010000001.1, on the reverse strand, counting down.
GGTGCCGTTCTGTCCGGGGCAGAGGCCTGGCCGCAGTGGTTGGCGGCCAGCACCCGGGCGCAGGAGGCGATGACGCAGGGCGCGGTGAACCACGCCAAGATGATAAGCCCTTTCGCCGCGCTCAAGCTTCTGGGCGCCGCGACGACCGTGGCTTACGCCGTCCAGGGCGCCGTCTCGCTCGCGGTGGCGGCCATGCTGGGCCGGGCGGCATGGCGGCGGGGATGGTCGCAGGCGCTCGGCGCGGCCGTTCTGGCCGGCGCACCGCTGGCGACGCCCTTCGCGCTCGACTACGACATGGCGGTGCTGGCCTTCCCGCTGCTGTGGCTGACGGGGCAGGGCCTGCGAACGGGCTTCGCCGACTGGGAAAAGCTGGCCGTTCTGCTCGCCTTCGCCGCCCCAGCGTTCGCCCGCCCGCTGGCGCTGGCGACGGGAGTGCCGATCGCGCCGCCGATCCTCATGCTGCTGTTCGCGGTAACCTTGCGGCGATCACTGCGCGGCTGACACTTTCGCCAGACGCAGCATCAGCGTTTCGAAACGCTCGGTGTCGAGCGGGGCATTCGGATCGTTCCAGCTTCCGGTGACCACGCTCCACCGCCCGGCCTTGTCGCGCAGCAGCCAGGTCATGCTCATCACGCCGTCCTCGGAGCCGCCCTTGTAGCCGAGGTATGACCAGAGGCGGGCGCTCGCATCGTCCATCGCCGGGTTGATCGCGAGGATATCCAGCGCCTCGGGGCTGCCCAGACGGCGCAGGTCGTCCATCACGCCCGCGAGGTCGGCCGGAGAGGCGAACCATTCGATTTCCCCGATGGCGACCGGTCCGTGGCCGAAGACCTCGCCGGGGTCGGCATGGGCGACGGCTGCGAGGTCGAGACCGTCCAGCAGGCGCTGGCGCTCGGCACCCGAAGCATGGACGTAGCGCTCCGCGGTCTGCGGCGCACCATGCGTCAGCGCACGCTTGAGGGCGAAGAGCTGCGCCGTCGTCAGCATCGGGGTGAGCGCGGCCGGATCGGCATGACCGGCCAGCCTGACTTCGCGCGCCAGCGCCTCCTGTCCGGCGAGGCGCACGAGAATGTCGGTGGCGGTGTTGTCGCTGATGGAGATCATCAGGCTGGCGAGCGTGTGCAGCGTCACCGGCGCCCCTTCGGGCAGGGTATGGATCGTGCCGCTCGGGAAGGACTTGCCGGACACCGGCACGATATCGGTCCAATGGCGACGCCCTTCCTTCACCTGCCGCGCGATCGCCGCGAGGACGTAGAGCTTGAACGAGGAGCCGACCGCGAAGGGCGTGGCGGTCTCGCGGCCGTGGCTCAGTCGCGGAGCACCGTCGCCGAGCCGGTAGACGGCAAACCCGGCCTTGCCGGGCAACTGCGCGAATTGCGCGGCGATCTGCTCGGCCGTGTCACCGCTGGGAGCGAGCGCGAAGATGCGAAAGCCCGATACCAGTCCGGGCGGATTGGGGTTCAGCTCGATCCGGGCGGGGGCGGTAGCGTTCGCGAAGTGCAATGTGAAGGTGGCCGATCCTTGCTTCTCGCGCCGGAAGGCGGACCAGGATTCGAGCGCGCCGCCTTGCGTGGTCAACTGGCTGGCCAGGGCATGCAGCTTCTCGGGCGGTACCGCGTCGAGGAACCGCGCGTCGAAAACGGCTGCGGATGAGGGCTGTTCCTTGCCCTGCATGATCGCCACGACCTGATCGATGCGGGCGCGCAATGCCGCTTCGCCGCCGTCCTGCGCCTGCACGGCAACGGCCGGAGCCAGCAACCCCGCCCCGGCAAGGACACGAAACACCATTCTGGCAAGACCACGCCACCGCTTCATCGCCATTCACCTGCCCGGCAACCCATCGAAGCGCCCAGCGTGCGGCGTGCCGCGCCGGGCGTCAATCGGACCGGGCGAGGTCTTCGACCGGCGACTGACTTTCCTCGTTCCACGCCTTGCGGATGGCTTCGGCGACTTCGGGATCGGTCTTCGCGATATGGGCGGCCATGGCGTCCAGCACTGCCGCCGCGATCTGTGCCTCGGCCTCGGGCGATATGTGGTTCGACCATTTCGCGTCGATGGCGAGCTTGGCCGGATTGAGCGCCATGAGCTTCGCGCCGACCGGCGTGCGATAGAAGCCGTTGATCGCCTGCATGTCCGCCGTATCCATCTGCAGCATGGCCTGTATCGCCGAACTGCTGACGTCCGACTTGAGCGAGGCGACGGACACCTCCTGCTCAGCCGCCAGGTCGCGGACGACCGCCCGGTTGCTGCGGCTTTTCTTCAGTTCCGCGCGAAAACGGTCCATCGCTTCGGACCGCATGAACACCATGACCGCGCGGGTTTCCTCGGCGCTCAGGTTCTCGCGGTAGAGACGGGCGAGGTCGTCACGATACTGTGGGCGTATCGCGCTGGCCTCCGCGATGACGATGGGGCGCAGGGAATCTTCGAAAGCGGCCGTGAGGCCGGGATATTCGGCCTCCATCTGCACGAAATCCTCTCCCTTGGCGATCTGGGCCACGAGTTCTGTCAGGATCGCCTGCGTGGCGCCGTCCATGTTGCCGGGCCCGATGACGACTTCGGCCAGTTCGTTCCAGGCATCGGCGACGGGAGCCGGGGTCGATGGCGGCTCTGCCCTCACCGGTTGAGCGCAGAGTGCGGCAAGGCCCAGCGTGAACGCCCCGCAGAACCTCAGGGTATGCTTATGCATCGATCAGTTCGCGATCGAGATCTCCCGCCCGGTTCTGGATGAAGTGAAAGCGGTGCTCGGGGTTGCGGCCCATCAGGCGATCGACGAGATCCTTGACGGCGAAGCGGCCCTCGCTCTCCTGCGGCAGGGTGATGCGGATCAGCGATCGGGTGTCCGGGCTCATCGTCGTCTCGCGCAGCTGGCCGGGGTTCATCTCGCCAAGGCCCTTGAAGCGACCGACTTCGACTTTCTTGCCCTTGAACTTCGTCGCTTCCAGCTCCGCCCGGTGGGCATCGTCGCGCGCATAGGCCGAGGTCGCGCCCGAAGTCAGGCGGTAGAGCGGCGGCTGCGCGAGGTAGAGGTGCCCGCGCCGCACGATGTCCGGCATCTCCTGGAAGAAGAACGTCATCAGCAGCGTGGCGATGTGGGCGCCGTCGACGTCGGCGTCGGTCATGATGACGATGCGGTCGTAGCGCAGGTTGTCCGCGTTGCAGTCCTTGCGGGTGCCGCAGCCGAGCGCGAGGCCGAGATCGGCGATTTCCGTATTGGCGCGGATCTTGTCGGCCGTGGCGCTGGCGACGTTGAGGATCTTGCCGCGGATCGGCAGGATCGCCTGCGTCTTGCGATCGCGCGCCTGCTTGGCCGAGCCGCCTGCCGAATCGCCCTCGACGATGAACAGCTCGGTCTCGCCCTTGCCCTCGCCCGAGCAGTCGGTCAGCTTGCCGGGGAGGCGCAGCTTGCGGGCGTTGGTGGCGGTCTTGCGCTTGACCTCGCGCTCCGCCTTGCGGCGCAGGCGGTCGTCCATGCGCTCCATGACGGAGCCCAGCAACGCCTTGCCGCGATCGAGGTTGTCGGTGAGGAAGTGGTCGAAGTGATCGCGCACCGCCGCCTCGACCATGCGCGCGGCTTCGGGCGAGGTGAGGCGATCCTTGGTCTGGCTCTGGAACTGGGGCTCACGGATGAACACCGAGAGCATGATCTCGCTGCCGGTGATGACGTCGTCCGGCGTGATGTCCTTGGCCTTCTTGGCCTGCCCGACGAGGTCGGCGAAAGCCCGGATGCCCTTGGTCAGCGCGGCGCGCAGGCCCTGTTCGTGCGTGCCGCCATCCGGTGTCGGGATGGTGTTGCAATACCACGAGTACGAACCGTCCGAGTAGAGCGGCCAGGCGATCGCCCATTCGACGCGGCCCTGTTCCGATCCGTCCTCTCCCGCCGGGAAGTCCTGGCGGCCGGAGAAGAACTGCGTGGTCACGCACTCGCGGGTGCCGATCTGCTCGGCGAGGTGGTCGGCAAGGCCGCCTGGAAACTGGAACGTCGCCTCGGCGGGAACGCCGTCCACCGCAAGGGAAGGCGAACATTTCCAGCGGATTTCCACGCCGGCGAAGAGGTAGGCCTTGGAGCGGACCAGCTTGAACAGGCGCGAGGGCTTGAACTTCTGGTCGCCGAAGATCTCGGTATCGGGGGTGAAGGTGACCGAGGTTCCGCGCCGGTTGGGCGCCGCGCCGATCTTCTGGATCGGCCCCAGCGTCACCCCGCGCGAGAATTCCTGCGCGTAGAGTTCCTTGTTGCGGGCCACTTCCACGCGCGTCTTCACCGAGAGCGCGTTGACCACCGAGATGCCCACGCCGTGCAGGCCGCCCGAAGTGGCGTAGGCTTTCCCCGAGAACTTGCCGCCCGAGTGGAGCATCGAGAGGATGACCTCCAGCGCCGACTTGCCGGGGAACTTGGGATGCTCGTCCACCGGCATGCCGCGGCCGTTGTCGGTGATGGTGATGCGGCCCGCGGTTCCGGGTTCGTCCTCCAGCACCACCTCGATGCGGTTGGCGTGGCCGGCGACGGCCTCGTCCATCGCGTTGTCGAGAATCTCGGCGGCGAGGTGGTGCAGCGCGCGTTCGTCGGTGCCGCCGATGTACATGCCCGGACGGCGGCGGACGGGTTCGAGACCCTCCAGCACCTCGATCGCGGAACTGTCGTAAGCCTCGCCACTGGCGGCGGGCAGCTTGTCGAAGAGGTCGTCGGACATGGCCCGAGTATAGGACGCGCGGAATCGCGGCGGCAAGCGCTTGTTCGCGTTTTATCCGCAGGCGATGGCCGTCATCCCGGCATGCGCCGGGATGACGAGTCTTTAGTTACTCTCCGAACTTCACCGGCGCCGGGCTGACGACCTTCACCGCCGTGGCCTGCACCTCGCGCACTTCGAGCGCGCGCTCGATCAGTCCGCCCCTGGTGAAACGGAATGCGCCGTCGACGCCGAGGAAACCGCCCGGGAAGGCCTTGGTGTCGCGCAGGGTATCGACGGGGAAGCGGGTGCCCGGCTTCCAGTCACGCGCGACGCGCAGGGTCAGCAGGACCGCATCGTAGCCCAGCGTCGCGATGCGGAACGGCTGGCTGCCGAACCGGGCGCGGTAGCTCTTGGAGAACTGGGCGAAGCGCTGGTCGGACACGGTCGAATACCACGCACCCGCAAGCGCGGCGGATGCGGTCACGTCGCGCTCGCCGCTCCACAGCTCGGTGCCGAGCAGGCGCACGCCGGTCGTCTTGGAGGCGCCCTTGAAGGCGGTCGCGGCGCGGACCGAGAGGCTGCCGCTGTCGGCGATCAGCAGCGCGTCGAAGCCGCCCTTGGCCTTCACCCGCTGCGCCGCCGAGGCGATCGAGGCAGCGCTGCGCTCATAGGGTTCGAGCGCCACCACCGAGCCGCCGCCGCCCCGAACCGCCGCCAGCAGCGCGGCGCTGGTGCGGTCGCCGTAATCGCCGCGCGGGACCAGCGCGGCAAAGGTCGAGATGCCCTGCGAGCGTGCGTAATCGATCGTGCGGGTGACCGACTGACCGGGCAGGTTGCCCATGATGAAGACGTCGCGGCTGGCCGCCTGTTCGTCGTTGGAGAAGGAGATGACCGGGATCTTCGCCGCCTTGGCGATGCCGGACACTGCGGGGATGTCGTCGGCCAGCAGGGGGCCCAGGATCAGTTGGTTGCCGTCGGCGATGGCCTTGCGCGCTGCCTCGGCCGGATTGGTGCTGGTGTCGTACGTGGTGACGCGCAGGTTCTTCGCGGCGGTATCGAGCAGCGCCATGTTGGCGGCGTTGGCGATCGCCTGGCCGACGCCCGAATTGCCGCCAGTGACCGGGACCAGCAGAGCCACGCGGTGGCGCTCGGTATCGACGGGGATGTCGCTCTGGCTCGGCGGCGGGGTCGGAGTCGGCGCCGGACCGGTGACGGGCGCCTTGGGCACCACGGCGCAGCCGGCCACCAGGGCCATCGCGGCAGCGGCGAGAAGATTGCGGCGATTCAGCCGGCTGATCCCCCATTTGTCGAACATTGCTTGCCGCTCCCTTGGTCTATGGGCCATGAGTCTCTTCGATGGAAAACACTCTTTCGCCGGGGCTTTACATAGTCGCAACCCCCATTGGCAACCTGGGCGACATAACCTTGCGCGCGGTCGAGACCCTGCGGGGGGCCTGTGCGGTCGCCTGCGAGGACACGCGCGTGACGGGCAAGCTGCTGCACCACCTGGGCCTCAAGAAGCGCCTGATCCGCTACGACGACCACGCCGGAGAGGCCGATCGCGAGCGGCTTCTGGCGCTGATGGAGGCCGAGCCGGTGGCGCTCGTCAGCGATGCGGGAACGCCGCTGATCTCCGATCCGGGGTATCGCCTGGTGCGCACCGCGCGCGAGCGGGGAATCGCCGTCACCAGCCTGCCGGGACCGAATGCGGCGGTGGTGGCGATGACGCTGTCCGGATTGCCGAACGACCGCTTCCTCTTCGCCGGCTTCCTGCCCAACAAGGCCAAGGCGCGCGAGGATGTGCTGACGGACCTCGCGCGCGTGCCCGCCACGCTGGTGTTCTACGAGACCGCGCCTCGGCTCGACGCATCGCTGGCGGCGATCGCGCACGTCCTGCCCGGCCGCGAGGTGGCGGTGGCGCGCGAACTCACCAAGAAATTCGAGGAATGCCGCAGCGGTTCTCCACAGGAACTCGCCGCGCACTACGCCGCGCATCCACCGAAGGGAGAGATCGTGCTGCTGATCGCCCCGCCCGGCGACGAGCCGATGGGCGAGATCGACGTCGATTCCCTGCTGCGCGAGGCGCTGGCAGGGGCCAAGGCCTCGCAGGCCGCCGCCGCCGTCGCCAAGGCCACCGGGCTCGATCGCAAGACGCTCTATGCGCGGGCGCTCGAGCTGAAGTGAGGGGGCGCTGAAGTGAGCGATCGGCGGCGGCGCGCGGAACGGGACGGACGGCGCGGCGAACGGCTGGCCGGGCTCTACTTGTGGCTCACCGGCTGGCGGGTGATCGCGCGGCGGGTCAAGACGCGGCGCGGGGAGATCGACCTCGTCGCCCGGCGCGGGCGCACGCTCTGCTTCGTCGAGGTGAAGTGGCGGGCCCGGCGCGAGGAACTGGACACGGCGATCGATGCCTATCGCCTGCGCCGCGTCGCCGAGGCGGCGGCACTGGTCTCGGCCCGCCTGGCCCGGCCGGGGGACGACATGCGGATCGACGTGATCCTGATCGCTCCGGGGAACTGGCCGCGGCGCATCGTCAACGCCTGGCAGCCGCAATCTTGAGTGCGCGTGCTTGAAACTCGGGGTTAAAGGTCGCACCTGAGCGCGAACGCGGCTAAGCCCGCGCCCCTGACCAATCCGAAAGGCCCCAATCCGCCATGACCCTGCGCGTAGCCGTCCAGATGGACCCGCTCGAGACGATCAAGATCGGGGGCGATTCGAGCTTCGCCCTGATGCTGGCGGCGCAGGCGCGGGGGCATACGCTGTTTCACTATGACGTGCGCACGCTGGCCTACGACACCGCCCACGGCGCCGCCGGTCGCCTGACCTGCTGGGGCGCGCCGATCACCGTGCAGCGGGTCGAGGGCAATCACTTCACGCGCGGCGAGTACCGGCTGATCGACCTCGTCGAGGACATCGACGTGGTTCTGATGCGTCAGGACCCGCCGTTCGACCTCGGCTACATCACCGCGACGCACCTGCTGGAGCGGCTGGAAGGCCGCACGCTGGTGGTCAACGATCCGGCTTCGGTGCGCAATGCGCCCGAGAAGGTCTTCGTGCTCGATTACGCGCGGTTCATGCCGCCGACCTTCATCGCCCGCCGGATCGAGGACGTGAAGGCGTTCAATGCCCGGCATCCCGGCGACCTCGTCGTCAAGCCGCTCCACGGCAATGGCGGCAAGGCAGTGTTCCGCGTGCCCGCCGACGGCTCGAATCTCGGCGCGCTGATCGAGATGTTCGAGAACGCCTGGGTCGAGCCGTTCATGGTCCAGCCCTTCCTTCCCGACGTGTCCGAGGGCGACAAGCGCATCGTCCTCGTCGACGGCGAGTTCGCGGGCGCCATCAACCGCAAGCCGGGCGCCGGCGAGTTCCGCTCCAACCTCGCGGTGGGCGGCTCGGCCGAGGCCAGCGAACTCACTTCGGCCGAAGAGGAAATCTGCGCGGCGCTCGGGCCGGAACTCAAGGCGCGGGGGTTGGTTTTCGTCGGCATCGATGTGATCGGCGGGAAATGGCTGACGGAAATCAACGTGACTTCGCCCACGGGCATCGTGGCGATCGACCGGTTCAACGGCACCGATACCGGCGCGCGCATCTGGGATGCGATCGAACGGCGGCATGCGTCCATGTGAGAATGCGCGTGGCGCATTCTCGCGGCACCGGCCCACACCCCCACCCGACCTCCCATCAAGTATACTTCCGTGGGAGGTCGGGTGGGGGTGTGGGCCGGTGCCGCACTGCCCGAAGGGCCGACAAGAATGTCTGAGTGGATCTACGAGATCGTCCGGCAGGGCGGTTATCTCGGCATCCTGTTCCTGATGGCGCTGGAGAATATCATCCCGCCGATCCCGTCCGAACTCATCATGGGTCTCGGCGGCATCGCGGTGGCGCGCGGGGACATGCAGTTCTGGCCGCTGCTGTTCTGGGGCACGCTGGGCGCGGCCTTGGGCAACTACGTGCTGTTCCTCGTCGCCGACCGGCTCGGCTACGAGCGGCTGCGCCCGTTCATCGAGCGCTGGGGCCGCTGGCTCACGCTGGAATGGCACGACGTCGAGGTGGCGGGACATTTCCTGCGGCGCCACGGGCACTGGGTGGTCTTCGTGTTCCGCTTCATGCCGATGTTCCGCACGATGATCTCGGTCCCGGCGGGGCTGGCGCACATGGGCCACCTCAAGTTCCTCGCCTTCACCTTTGCCGGAGCGGCGATCTGGAATGCCGCGCTGATCCTCGGCGGGCGCTGGCTGGGCCATACGCTGGCCGAGGCCGAGCAGTGGCTGGGCTGGGCGACGATCGGCATCGGCGCGCTGACGGTGGTGTTCTATCTCTGGCGCGTACTGCGCTGGAAACCGCGCGAGGAGTGAGCCTCAGCCGCGCTCGCGCGGATGCGCATTGCGGTAGACGTCCAGCAGCACCGCCGCGTCCACTTGCGTATAGATCTGTGTAGAGCCCAGCGAGGCATGGCCGAGCAGTTCCTGCAGCGAGCGCAGGTCCGCCCCGGCGCCGAGCAGGTGGGTGGCGAAGCTGTGGCGCAGTGCATGCGGCGTCGCGCTGGCGGGCAGGCCGAGCACCACGCGCGCGCGGGCGACCGCCTTCTGCACCATCCCCTGCGACAGCGGCCCGCCCTTGGCGCCCCGGAACAGCGCCGCATCGCGGCTCACCGGCCAGGGCGACTTCGCGAGGTAATCGGCCACCGCATCGCGCACGATCGGTAGCAGCGGCACGACACGCTGCTTGCCGCCCTTGCCGGTGACCGTCAGCGTCTCGCCCAGCGGCAGCGCCGCACCGGTCAGCGAGAGCGCCTCGGCAATGCGCAGGCCCGCGCCGTAGAGCAGCAGCAGCACCGCGCGGTCGCGCGCGCCGATCCATGGCTGGGCGGCGTCCTCCTCCACTCCGGCGGCGAGGTTCACCGCCTCGTCCGGGGTGATCGGGCGCGGCAGGCCCTTCTTGACGCGCGGTCCCCTGAGCCGGGGCGCGGTGGCCTGCGGCGTGCCCGCCTTCTCGCGTGCGAATATCAGGAAAGCCTTGAGCGCCGACAGTTCGCGCGCGGCCGATACGTTGCCGATCCCGTCTTGCCGCCGGGCCGCCAGATGCGCGCGCAAAGTTGCCGCGTCGAGCTGTGCGAGGGTGCCCCAGTCGCTCTCGCCCAGTCCATCCAGCAACCGGCTTGCGGTCGCCACATAGGCGCGAACGGTATGCGGGCTGCGACGCCGCGCCTGCGCCAGATAGGCGCCCCAAGGTTCGAGCAGGTCGGCCTTGTGCGCCATCAGCCCTCGACCAGCTGCGTCGGCACCAGTTCGCTCAGCAGGCCGTCGAGGAGGACCATGCCTTCGTCGGTGACGATCATCCGTTCGCCCTCGCGCCGCACCAGTCCCTGGCTTTCGTAGAACCGCGCCTTGGCCGGATCGCACAGCTGCGCCTCGGTCATCCCGAAGCGGCGCGCCATCGCCGGAAGGTCCACCCCTTCGCGCAGGCGCAGGCCCATCAGCATCGCCTCGCTCGCCTGTTCGGAAATGCCGAGTGTCCGCTCCTCGACGATGCCGTGACCCGCGCGGTCGATGCCGGAGAGCCAGTTCTCCGGCTTGCGATGCCGCACCGTCGCGATGCCCCCGCGCCGCCCATGCGCGCCGGGGCCGATCCCGCAATAGTCGTGATAGCGCCAGTACGTCAGGTTGTGGCGGCTTTCCTCGCCCGGGCGGGCGTGGTTGCTGATCTCGTAGGCCGGGAGGCCCGCAGCGGCGGTCATTGCGCGGGTGAGCGCGAACATGTCGGCGCAGGCGTCCTCGTCCAGCGGGGCGAAGTCGCCCTTGCGCACCATGGTTTCGAAGCGCGTGCCCGGCTCGATAGTCAACTGGTAGAGCGAGAGGTGCCCGGTGCCGTAGCCCAGCGCGCGTTCCAGTTCGGCGCGCCAGTTATTGAGTGACTGGCCGGGGCGGGCATAGATCAGGTCGAAGCTGACGCGCGCGAAGTGCCGCTGCGCCACTTCCAGCGCCTTCAGCCCTTCCGAGGCATCGTGCAGGCGGCCGAGGAAGCGCAGCGTCTCGTCCTCCAGCGCCTGCAGGCCCAGCGACACGCGGTTGACCCCGACATCCGCCAGCGCCGCATAGTTCGCCGCCTCGACCGAGGAGGGGTTGCCTTCCAGCGTGATCTCGATGCCCGGCGCGAAGCCCCATAGCGCCTCGGCCTCCTCCAGCAGCCGCGCGACCAGCGCGGGCGGCATCAGCGAAGGCGTGCCGCCGCCGAAGAAGATCGATTCGAGCGGCCGGCCTCCCTTGTCTTCGCCAGCAAGCGCGTGCTCGTGGCGCATGTCGGCAAGCAGCCCATCCTGCCAGCGGGCGTGATCGACCCGTTCGCGGACGTGGCTGTTGAAGTCGCAGTACGGGCACTTGGCGAGGCAGAAGGGCCAATGGATGTAGAGGGCGCGGGCCATGGCTCCCTCAGGCGCGGGTCGGCGCGCGAAGTCAATAGCCCCAGTCGCCGAGCGCGGGGGCAAGGATCGACTGGACGGAGGCGAATTCGGGTTCGTAACTGCGCCAGCGCTGCACCGAGGCGCGGTTGAGCGGCCGGGTCACCTGACTGCGGCTGGGCGTGCTGATCGCGCGCGTCGCGGCGCTCTTGTGGAAATCGCGCATAGCATCGCTCCACGCAAGGCCGAGCGGCGGGAGCACGGCGCGCATGGTGCCTTCGAGATCGTCCACCAGCGCTTCGTAGCGCACTTCGCAAGGTTGCAGGCCCAGCGCGTCACGCCAGCGCCGCCACGCCCCGGTGACGAGCGCATGGAAGCGCGCCGCATCGTCCCAGCGCAGCAGGTTCACCGTCGAGGGCGAGGGCGGCATCAGTTGCAGCATGCTGGAGAGGCACACGTCGCGCGGGTCGCGGACCATGAACACGATTCGCGCTTCGGGGAACAGCCGCAGGATCACCGGCAGGTCGATCACGTTGAGCGCGAACTTGTCGACGAGGCGCCGGGCATCCGCTTCAGGCCCGAGGCGCATCGCGGCAAGCCTGCGATACCGGGCGCGCAAGGCGGCGACGGCGTCGGGCGTTAGGGCATCGAGCGCCTGCAGTCGCGAGGGACCGGGCAGATACGCGGCCTGCGTACCGGACAGCAGCGGCGCCTCATCCGCGACTAGGACGCCGGGGGCACAGGCCATCACTTCCTGCATGAGCGTGGTTCCCGATCGCAGGTAGCCGATCAGGAACACCGGCGCAGCGCCGTCGTCCGCCGGAGCCGCATGGCGCCACCGATCGACCATCGCGGCGTCGAAACCGGCCATGTCGGCGCCGATCAGCCGCGCGACGAGCCCTGCATCCTGCGCGGCATATTCGGGCAACGCGGGCGCCAGCACGGCGCTGTCCGCCAGATCGTCAAAGACCTCGCGCCAGCGCCCCAGCCGGTCGCGCGCTCGGGCCCGCTCACGGTGAGCGCGCATCCGTTCGCGCGGTGCAGGCGCTGCGGCCAGAACGCCGTCGAGCCTTGCGGCGGCCTGCCGCGCCTGCCCGGCGTCGATCTCGATGCTGGCGGTCAGGACGTGAAGATGCGCGGTTTCGGGCGCATGGTGGAGCGCCTTCGAGCAGGCCTCCAGCGCCAGATCGTGGCGGGCGAGCTGCGCCGCCGCCGTCGCCGTGGCCTGCCACAAGGGCGCGGTGTCGAGGTCGCGGCGCGCCAGTTCCTCCAGCACCGCAAGCGCGCCCGCAGGCTCGCCCAGCGTCTGCAGCAGGTGGGCGAGGGGCAGCAGGTCCGCCGGCGGCGCACCCGCGGCGATACGGGCGACGGCGCCTTCGCGCAGATGGCGGGTGCCTTCGAAAAGATGACCCGTCGCGCAGAGCGCCTGTCCCAGCCAGACGGTGATCGCGGGATCGCCCGGCGCGTGGTCCAGCGCCGCGCGGAAATGCCGGATGGCCGCGCCGAGTTGCCCCTTCGCGGCCGCCTCCCGGCCAAGGCGGGCGGCGTCAGCCGTTGCCGCCATCTTCGAACTGATCCGCCACCAGCTTCGCGAAGGCGTCGGCGCGGTGGCTCATCGCCTGCTTTTCCGCGACCGTAAGCTCGGCAAAGCTGACGTCGCGGCCCTGCGGCACGAACACGGGGTCGTAGCCGAAGCCCATCGTCCCGCGCGGCGGCCACGAGAACGTGCCGTCGACGCGGCCCTCGTAGACCGCCTCGTCGCCCTCGGGCCATGCGATCGCAAGGACGCTGGTGAACCAGCACGCCCGGTCCACGTCCGGTCCCTGCTGGCTGAGCAGGCCCTCGACCTTGCCCATCGCCATGTACCAGTCCCGCCCTTTGTAATCCTTGCCCGGTTCGCCCTCGAACCACTGCCGTTCCGCCCAGTCGGCGGTGTAGACGCCCGGCCGTCCGCCGAGCGCCGTCACCGACAAGCCGCTGTCGTCGGCCAGAGCAGGCAGCCCTGCCGCCTTGGCGGCCGCATGAGCCTTGAGCAGCGCGTTCTCGACGAACGTGGTGCCGGTCTCTTCCGGCTCAGGCAGGCCGAGATCGCCCGCCGAGACGCAGTCCACGCCGAACGGGGCCAGCAGCGCGGAAATCTCGCGCAGCTTGCCCGCGTTGTGGGTGGCGATGACCAGCTTCGTGTCGCCCAGCTTGCGCGTCATCAGCGGCCGACCGCCCTGGCCTGCGCCGCGAAGATGCCCTCGCAGCCGATGCGGGCGAGGCGCAGCAGGCGCAGCAGGCCTTCCTCGTCATAGGTCGCGCCTTCGGCGGTGGCCTGGGCCTCGGCGATCAACCCGCCTTCGATCAGCACGAAGTTGGCGTCGGCATCGGCGCCGCTGTCCTCGATGTAGTCGAGGTCGAGCACCGGGGTGCCCTGGTGGATGCCGCAGGAGATCGCCGCGACGCGCGCGGTGATCGGGTCTTCCTTGATCTTGCCGTCGGCCATCAGCTTGTCGACGGCGAGGCGCAGCGCCACCCAGGCGCCCGAGATCGAGGCGGTGCGGGTGCCGCCGTCGGCCTGCAGCACGTCGCAGTCGAGCACGATCTGGCGCTCGCCGAGCTTCTTCATGTCCACCACGGCGCGAAGCGAGCGGCCGATCAGGCGCTGGATTTCCTGCGTGCGCCCCGACTGCTTGCCCTTGGCGGCCTCACGGCTGCCACGTGTATGCGTGGCGCGCGGCAGCATCGAGTACTCGGCGGTCACCCAGCCTTCGCCCTTGCCGCGCAGGAACGGCGGCACCTTCTCCTCGACCGAGGCGGTGACCAGCACGCGGGTGTCGCCGAAGGAGATCAGGACAGAGCCTTCGGCATGCTTGGTGAAGCCGGTCTGGATGTCGATGGCACGCATTTCGTCAGGTGCACGGCCGGAAGGGCGCATTCTTGGGAATCCTCGTCTTGAAAATACCCGTTCGCCCTAGGCGCATTGGGGTTGAGGGTTCAAGGGGATTGCCTAGATTGACACGCGATATGCCCACGCCCCCGATCACCGAACTGACCACCCGCGCCCGCGACATCTTCCGCCTTGTAGTGGAGGGCTATCTCGCCACCGGCACTCCGGTCGGCTCCAAGGCGCTCGCGGGTCCGGGCGGGGTCAGTCTCTCGTCGGCCTCGATCCGTTCGGTGCTGGCCGACCTGGAGGGGCTGGGGCTGCTCGCTGCGCCGCATACCAGTGCCGGGCGCCTGCCGACCGAGGCGGGCCTTCGCCTGTTCGTGGACGGCATCATGCAAGTGGCCGAGCCGACCATCGAGGAGCGCCTCGCCATCGAGAGCCGCATCGCCGCGCCGGGGCCGATCGAGGCGGCGCTGGAGGCGACGAGCGCGCTGCTCTCCAGCCTGTCGTCGGGCGCGGGCGTGGTCATGGTGCCGCGCCGCGAGCCGCGCCTGTTGCACTTGCAGCTCGTGCCGCTGGCGCCCGGCCGGGCGCTGGCGGTGCTGGTGGGTGAGGACGGCGCGGTCGAGAACCGGGTGCTCGAACTGCCGATGGGCCTGCCGCCCGGCGCGCTGGAGGAGGCGTCCAACTACATCTCCGCGCATCTCGGCGGCCGCACGCTGGCGCAGGCCGCGCAGGCCATGCGCGCGGAGATTTCCTCGGGCAAGTCGGCGCTGGACGCCGCCAGCCGCGACCTCGTCGAGCGCGGCCTCGCGGTGTGGAGCGAGGACGCGGCGGCACGCCCTGTGCTGATCGTGCGCGGGCAGGCGAACCTGCTCGACGAGGCGGCGCTGACCGACCTCGAACGGGTGCGCTCGCTGCTCGACGACCTCGAGAACAAGCAGTCCGTCGCCGACCTGCTCGACACCGCGCGCGAGGCGCAATCGACGCGCATCTTCATCGGCTCGGAGAACCGGCTTTTCGCCCTTTCGGGCTCCTCGGTGATCGCCTCGCCCTACCGCGACCGCGAGGGCAGGGTGGTCGGCGTGGTGGGGGTAATCGGCCCGACTCGGTTGAATTATGCGCGCGTCGTCCCCATGGTGGACTTCACTGCCCAGAGCCTGGGCAAGCTCATCGGATAGCTGGAACAGATAGAACAAATGACCGACGACAAGACGCAGTCGCCCGCAATTGATCCTGCCGTGGCTGAGGAACTTCAGGGCGTGCCGGAGGACTTCGTGGACACCAAGGGCGAGAACGAGGAAATCGCGAAGCTGCGCGAGAAGCTGGCGACCGCCGAGCAGGACGTGCTCTACGCCCGCGCGGAAACGCAGAACGTGCGCCGCCGCCTCGAAAAGGACATCGCCGACACCCGCGCCTATGCCGCCACCGGCTTCGCGCGCGACATCCTCTCGGTGTCCGACAACCTCGCCCGTGCGCTGACCGCGATCCCCGCCGACCTGCGCGAAGACGACAAGCTCAAGGGCCTCGTCGCCGGGATCGAGGCGACGGGCCGCGAGATCGACAAGGTCTTCGCCAGCCACGGCATCACCCGCATCGCCGCGATGGGCCTGCCGCTCGACCCCAACCAGCACCAGGCGATGATCGAGATCCCCTCGGCCGACGTCGAGGCGGGCACGGTGGTGCAGGAAATGCAGGCCGGCTACATGATCAAGGACCGCCTCCTGCGCCCCGCCATGGTCGCGGTAGCCAAGAAGCCGGACTGATCCCGCATCACCGGCACAAGTAGCATGCGGCCCGCCTTCGGACATCGAAGGCGGGCCGTGTCGTATTGTTGCCCCGGGAACCGGCGGCGTCCGCTTCCGTTCACTTGTGCATAGGCTACGGAATTTTCGGAGAACACCCATGCGCAAGCTCATCCTTCCCCTTCTTGCCGCCGGCGCGCTCAGCGTCGGGGGCTGTGCCAGCAATTACGGCGGTGAAGGCGCCCTTGCCGGCGGCGCGCTCGGCGCGGGCGTCGGCGCGGTCGCGGGCGGCGACGTCGGCACCGGTGCGGCGGTCGGCGCCGCGGCCGGTGCGCTGATCGGCTCGCAGGCGAAGAAGAACGACCGCGATCGCGGCTGCTATCGCTATGATCGCAATGGCGACCGTTACTGGGACCGCGACTGCTGATTTCAGCCGGTATCGGGAATTGCGCGAAGGGCGCGGACACGGCGGTGTCCGCGCCCTTCTGCTATGGTGCGAACGGCAGGATACCGCGATAGGCGTCCAGTTCGGGCGCGCCCGGAAAGTGCAGCCCTTCGCGCAGCAGGAAGACGTGCCGCACGATCTCCGCCTGCTGCTCGATGCCGTAGCGATCGAGCGTCCAGCCGGGGCGCAGGGCATAATCATAGCGGCACAGCGGATGGCGCATCAGCGGCAGATACCATCGCCCCTTGCTCTGCGCTTGCCACACATGCGTCATCTCGTGGACGAACAGCCCTTGCAGCCCCGGCGGTCCCGCCGAGAAATCATCCCGATAGAGATCGCTGCGGGGATGAAAGTGCAAGTGCCCGCAAGGTGCCATGACGGTGTTGAGCGGCTGCAGGGGAAACCACCGCCGCCGCCGGATCCGCACCGGCACGCAGTCCACAGCCGCGCCGAAGACGGAGCGGGCGAGGTCGATCTCGCCCGCGGTCAGGCTCCGCTCGCCGCCGGGTTCGACGGTCAGTGCTGCATTCCTTCCATGGTCCCGTGATCCATGCCCTCATGATCCATCCCGGCGCCCATCTTCTCGACCCGGATCGGCATCGACAGCTTGTCGCCATCGGAGAACGTCAGCGTCAGTTCGGCGGTCCCTCCCGCCTTGACCTGCGCGCCGATGTCAAAGGCCATCACATGAAGCCCGCCTGGCGTGAAGACCATCGAGGCGCCCGGATCGATCGGCAGGCTGTCCACCTTGGCCATGGTGCCGCCATTGGTCTGGTGCATTTCGGCCTTGCCCACGCCCGCGACGTGGACGCCCGCCAGCGTCACCGGCTCGGCACCGTCGTTGCGCACGGTGAAGTAGACCGCTCCGGGACGGCCCGCCACGATGGGGAGGACCAGCTTGCCGTCGCTCGCCACCATGCCGGGCTTGGCGTCGGGGCCTGACAAGGTAGCCTCGTTCGATTCGGTCGGGCTGTCGGGCGTCTTGCCGCAGGCGGCGACCATCGAGACCAGCGCGGCGGCACAAACCAGGGTCAGCGGGGCGAGGCGAAGGTTGCGTTTGGTCACAGGCATTTCCTCTTGGTTGGGCCCCGTTTCAAAATCGACCGGGTAATGCCATTCGTGCAGGCTTGTTCCAAGCGAAACGTCACCTATATCCGGCCTCGACGACTTGGAACGTCACCGAGCCGTGCAAGCTGCCTTGCCTTGTGTAAGGGAGGCGATCCGCACGGTGTCACCCACTGACGTGAGGAATGGGGATAATGGCTAAAGTAATTGGTATCGACCTTGGCACCACCAACAGCTGCGTCGCCGTCATGGACGGCGGCAAGCCCAAGGTCATCGAGAATTCCGAAGGCGCGCGCACCACGCCCTCGATCGTCGCATTCGCCAAGGACGGCGAACGACTGATCGGGCAGCCCGCGAAGCGCCAGGCCGTGACCAACGGCAACAATACGATCTTCGCGGTGAAGCGCCTCATCGGCCGCCGCTTCGACGACCCGGTGACCAAGAAGGACACCGAGCTGGTTCCGTACCACATCGTCAAGGGCAAGAACGGCGATGCCTGGGTCCAGGCCGGCGGGGAAGATTATTCGCCCTCGCAGATCTCGGCCTTCACCCTTCAGAAGATGAAGGAAACCGCCGAATCGTATCTGGGCGAAACGGTCACGCAGGCGGTCATCACCGTGCCTGCGTACTTCAACGACGCCCAGCGCCAGGCGACCAAGGACGCCGGCCAGATCGCCGGTCTCGAAGTGCTGCGTATCATCAACGAGCCGACGGCTGCGGCGCTGGCCTATGGCCTCGACAAGCAGGACGGCAAGACGATCGCGGTCTACGACCTTGGCGGCGGCACCTTCGACGTCTCGGTTCTGGAAATCGGCGACGGCGTGTTCGAGGTGAAGTCGACCAACGGCGATACCTTCCTCGGCGGTGAAGACTTCGACTCGAAGGTCGTCGAGTGGCTGGCGGACAAGTTCAAGGCCAAGGAAGGCCTCGATCTCAAGACCGACAAGCTGGCTCTGCAGCGCCTGAAGGAAGCGGCTGAAAAGGCGAAGATCGAACTGTCGTCCACCGCGACGACCGAAGTGAACCTGCCCTTCATCACCGCCCGCATGGAAGGCGGCGCCACCACCCCGTTGCACCTCGTCGAGACGATCACCCGTTCCGACCTGGAGCGCATGGTCGCCGACCTTATCCAGCGCACCCTTGAGCCCTGCCGCAAGGCGATCGCCGATGCCGGTCTCTCGGCCAAGGACATCGACGAAGTCGTGCTCGTGGGCGGCATGACCCGCATGCCCAAGGTGCGTGAAGTCGTGAAGGACTTCTTCGGCAAGGAGCCGCACACCGGCGTGAACCCGGACGAAGTCGTCGCCATGGGCGCGGCGATCCAGGCCGGCGTGCTGCAGGGCGACGTCAAGGACGTGCTGCTGCTCGACGTGACCCCGCTGTCGCTGGGTATCGAGACGCTGGGCGGCATCATGACCAAGATGATCGACCGCAACACGACGATCCCGACCAAGAAGAGCCAGGTCTACTCGACCGCCGAGGACAACCAGCAGGCGGTGACGATCCGCGTGTTCCAGGGCGAGCGCGAGATGGCGCAGGACAACAAGCTGCTCGGCCAGTTCGACCTCGTCGGCATTCCCTCGGCGCGCCGCGGCGTGCCGCAGATCGAAGTGACCTTCGACATCGACGCCAACGGCCTCGTCAACGTGTCCGCCAAGGACAAGGGCACCGGCAAGGAACAGCAGATCCGCATCCAGGCCTCGGGCGGCCTTTCGGACAGCGACATCGACCAGATGGTCCGTGACGCCGAGAAGTTCGCCGAAGAGGACAAGAAGCGCCGCGAATCCGCCGAAGCCCGCAACCAGGCCGACAGCCTCGTCCACGCGACGGAGCAGCAGCTGGCCGAGAACGGCGACAAGATCGACGCCGCGCTCAAGAGCGAAGTCGAGGCCGCGATCGCCGCGACCAAGACCGCGCTTGCCGGTGACGACGCGGCCGAGATCAACGCCAAGGCTCAGGAACTGACCCAGGTGGCGATGAAGGTCGGCCAGGCGATCTACGAGAAGGAGCAGGCTTCCGCCGCTTCGCCGGAAGCCGCCAAGGCCGACGACGACGTGGTCGACGCCGAGTTCTCGGAAGTCGACGAAAACAAGGGCTGATCCGGCCTTCGGAGAATAAACCATGCCCGTCATTCCCGCGCAGGCGGGAACTCATCTCCGGACTTGTGGTCCACCGCAATGGTACGAGATGGGCCCCCGCCTTCGCGGGGGTGACGGGGGTTTATGTGAGGTAAGCCTTTGAGTACCGAAATAGACTATTACGAACTGCTCGAGGTGGAGCGCACGGCGGACGACAAGGTTCTCAAGTCGGCCTACCGCAAGCTCGCCATGCGCTATCACCCGGACAAGAACCCGGGCTGCGGCGACTCCGAAGCGCGGTTCAAGCAGATCAACGAGGCTTACGACTGCCTCAAGGATCCGCAGAAGCGTGCGGCCTACGATCGCTACGGCCATGCCGCGTTCCAGCAGGGAATGGGCGGCGGCGGCGGTCAGGGTGGCGGAGACTTCGGCGATATCGGCGACATCTTCGAATCCATCTTCGGCAGCGCCTTTGGCGGCGGCGGTCGCCAGCAGCAGCGGCGCGGCGCGGATTTGCGCTACGACATGGAAGTCAGCCTCGACGAGGCGTTCCGCGGCAAGAGCACCGAGATCACCATCGAAGTCTCGCAATCGTGCGAGCCGTGTGGCGGTTCGGGCGCGCAGCCCGGCACCGGCAAGCGCGGCTGCTCGATGTGCGGCGGCCACGGCAAGGTCCGTGCGCAGCAGGGCTTCTTCGTGGTCGAGCGCACCTGTCCGACCTGCCACGGCCGGGGCGAGGTGATCGAGAAGCCGTGCCGCTCGTGCGGCGGCGAGGGCCGGGTGGACAAGCCGCAGACGCTACAGGTGGACATTCCGCCGGGCGTCGATTCGGGCACCCGCATTCGCCTTTCCGGCAAGGGCGAGGCCGGGCCGTTCGGCTCGCCTCCGGGCGACCTCTACATCTTCCTCCACGTCAAGCGCCACCGCGTGTTCGAGCGTGACGGGACGACGCTGGTGACCAAGGTGCCGATCACCTTCACCACTGCGGCGCTGGGCGGCTCGATCGAGATTCCCGGCATCGACGGCGAGGCGATCGAGTTGGAAATCCCGGCAGGCATCCAGTCCGGCAAGCAGCTGCGCAAGCGCGGCGAGGGCATGCCGGTGCTGCAGGGCCGCGGCCGCGGCGACCTCGTGATCGAGATCGCGGTGGAAACGCCCACCAAGCTTTCGGCGCGCCAGAAGGAAATCCTGCGCGAACTGCAGGCGACCGAAACCGGCGACGAATGCCCGCAGTCGAAGGGCTTCTTCGACCGCATCAAGGACGCCTGGACCGACCTGACGGAGTGATAAACGGAGCGGGCGGGCCCGAGTGCTCCGCCCGCTTTTCGCATCCAACCTCGTCATTGCGAGCGTAGCGAAGCAATCCAGGGCAGTTTCAAGCCGCCCTGGATTGCTTCGCTACGCTCGCAATGACGAAACTTGGGATACCTATTTCCCCGCCAGAACTTCGCGCCGGATTCTGCGCAGCAGCCCCGGGTCGGCTTTCAACCGCTGCTTCTCCTCATCCAGTATCGCCAGGAACGCGCGCCGCTTGAAGCCCAGCAGTTCGGGCGCGCTGATCGCGTGCTCGGCCGACAGGGTGGAGGCGATGAGGTCCATCATCCGCTCCGCCCCGTGGAGCCGGCCCCAGAGGTAGTCGTTCTCGCGATACCCCCGGCTGAAGAAGGCGCCGAAGTTGAAGAACTCCTTGCCGCGCAAGGTCTCCTCGCGCAGCCCGTCGCGGATCGCGTGGCAGTCCTCGGGCGAGATGCGATCGACCAGCACCGGATCGAACTCCGTCAGCCCCTCGCCGCGCAGCAGCGGCAGGGTGACGGTGTCGTAGAAGGGGAACCCCAGATAGGCCAGGAGCACCCGCCGCCGCAGCGCCTGCGGCATGGCGGCAAGCGCGTCGGTCAGGATCTCGTCCACCGCCGTGTCTGCCGCCAGCAGGCCCCGCGCCGATGCGAAGTGGTCTATCGCGGCTTGCGGATCCTCGAAGAACGCGCGCGCCAGCGCCGGGAAGTCCTCGCCCAGCGCCGCCAGCGGCTCGCGGTCGATGTAGAGCGCCAGCGCCGCGTAGATCGCGGTGCGCGCGGCGTCGCGGTCCTGCTCGGTGACGTCGGGCTCGGCTTCCCACTCCTGCGTCACCCGCCGCGCCAGCAGCCGCAGGCGGCGCACGCGGAAGGCGAGGTCGTGGCTGCGGAAGAAATCGACCATCGCCGGCGTATCCGCCTCGCGCAGTGCCTGGGCGCGGTCGAGGCCATGTGCCGCAAGGTGCGCGATCAGCCGCCGCCGGATCGGCTCGGGCGAGGGCAGGTCAAGTTCGGGCGCGGCTTCCAGCACCATGCGCGCCATCATCGCGGTGATCCCGCTGAACTTGACCTGCGCATAGCCGTGATAGGCGAACCCGGCCTGTTCGAACGCCGCGCCCTGCGCCTTCGCGCGCCACACGGCGAGCCGCCTTGGCGTCGGCCGGTCGAGGAAGAAAGTGTGGCCGAACAGGCGCTCGACCGTCTCCTCGATCTCCGGGCGCAACGCCAGCACGATCTCGCGCAGCGCCGCCATCTCGCGCGAGCGGGTCTCCAGCGCCTCGAGGTTGTCGCGGATCGGCTGCTCGCGCGGGATTGCCGAGAGCGAGCCGAAGATCACCGAGAAGAACCCCGGGAGGCTGGCATCGCGCCGCAGTTCCGCGCCGAGGTGGTCGGGGGTGGGATCGACGTAGACGAAGCGCCGGTCCACCTCGCGCGCGGCGGGGCGGTCGTTGAGCACGCCCATGGCATCGGCGAAGGGCGCGTTGACCAGCACCGCCCCGTCGATCAGCGAGACGCAATCGAGATCGCCGCGCCGCGCGTGCTCCGGCATGATCCGCGCGAGGAAGGCATCTCGCGTCGGCCAGTCCTCGCTCTCCTCGTCGACCAGGCGATCGATCTCGCCGATCTGCAGGGGCGGGAAGGCGCCGGGGAAGCTGGCCGAGGCGCGCGCGGCCATGACCAGTTCGGGCACCGGCGCCAGCGATGCGCCCTCGCGCCCCGCCTTGACGTGGAAGCCGAAGGTCAGCCGATGCTCGCTCTCCAGCACCATTTGCGGCGAATGGAGGCGCAGCGTTTCCAGATGGCCCTTGAAGTCGGTCGAGGTCAGGAAGACGTCGAGCGGGTGATGCTCGGGCAGCAGCGGCGGTCCGGCGGGGGTTGCCGCCATCGCCGTCAGCGCGCGGTGCAGCAGGCGCGAAAAGCCGATGCCGCTGAACGGCGGCTCGAACCAGCGCGAGCGTACGAGGCGCGACAGCTTCTCGCGCACTTCAGCACGAGTCTCGGGGGCGACGCTCTCGCTGACGGCGTTGCCGGGGCGGTGGAGCAGGTAGGTGACCAGCGGGCTCGCCCAGAACTTCGCCGCCTTCGACCACGGCCGCGCCTCGGGATCGAGCAGCACGTCGACGTCGGCGGTTTCCAGCCAGAGGTCGGTGAGCGGCTCCAGCGATTGTCCCGAATGGATCGCCTGGGCGAGGAACAGCGAGTTGATGCCCCCCGCGCTCGCCCCGGCGGCGATGTCGGCCAGCACGCGCAGCCGCAGGTTTCCGCTGCTTTCCAGGCGCCGGAGCAGGTCGAGATAGACCGCTGCGCTGCCTTCGGGCGCAGGTTCCTGCGCCGCGTGGGCACGGCTCGCCTGCAGGGCTTTCCACAGCTCCTTGGTGACCCCGTGCATATAGACGGCAAGGCTGACGCCGCCGTAACAGACCAGAGCGATCCGCAGTTCTTTTTGCTGCATTCCCGTACTCTTACGCAGGGTTACAGGATTGGCAATTGCGTTCTCATTACGTTCCGTTTACGCGGGCGGCATGGCGAAACCGAAACGTCGATATGTCTGCCAGGCCTGCGGGGGCGTCGCTACCCGCTGGCAAGGGCAATGCGCCGATTGCGGCGAGTGGAACACGCTGGCGGAAGAGGCGCCGCAGACGGTGTTCTCGGCAAGGCACGACTTGTCTTCGGGCGGCCGGCCCATCCTGTTTACGCCGCTCGACGCGCCGGGCGAAATTCCCAAGCGCCAGACGAGCGGCATTTCCGAGTTCGACAGGGCTCTCGGCGGCGGCCTCGTGCCGGGCTCGGCGATCCTGATGGGCGGCGATCCGGGGATCGGCAAGTCCACGCTGCTGCTGCAGGTTTCCGCCAACGTCGCCAATCAGGGCGGGCTCTCCGTCTACGTCAGCGGCGAGGAAGCGGCGGGGCAGGTGCGCCTGCGGGCAGAGCGGCTCGGGCTGTCGAAGGCGCCGATCCAGCTGGCGGCGGCGACTTCGGTGCGCGATATCCTGACCACGCTGGGGATGATGGACAAGCCTTCGCTGCTGGTGATCGATTCGATCCAGACGATGCATTCGGACCAGATCGAGGGGGCGCCCGGAACCGTCAGCCAGGTGCGCGGCTGCGCCTTCGAACTGATCCGCTACGCCAAGGAAAACGACGTGACGCTGGTGCTCGTCGGCCACGTCACCAAGGACGGCAGCATCGCCGGCCCCCGCGTGCTGGAGCACATGGTCGACGTGGTGATGAGCTTCGAGGGCGAGCGCAGCCACCAGTACCGCATCCTGCGCTCGATCAAGAACCGCTTCGGCCCGGTGGACGAGATCGGCGTGTTCTCGATGGAGGGCTCGGGCCTCGCCGAAGTCGGCAACCCCTCGATGCTGTTCCTGTCCGGGCGCGACGAGCCGATGGCGGGCAGCGCGGTGTTCCCGGCGATGGAAGGCACGCGGCCCGTTCTGGTCGAGGTGCAGGCCCTGATCGTGCGGCTGCAGAGCGGCGCGACACCGCGCCGCGCGGTCGTGGGCTGGGATTCGGGGCGCATGGCGATGCTGCTGGCGGTGCTGGAGGCGCGCTGCGGGCTCAGCTTCTCGAACTGCGAGGTCTATCTCAACGTGGCGGGCGGCTACCGGCTGGGCGATCCGGCGGCGGACCTCGCGGTGGCGGCGGCGCTGGTTTCGGCGCTGGGGGACAAGCCGCTCTCCACCGATGCGGTGTGGTTCGGCGAAGTCTCGCTGGCGGGGGAGATTCGCCCGGTGGCGCATGGCTCGATCCGCCAGCGCGAATCGGCCAAGCTGGGCTTCGCCAAGGCGTTCGGCCCGGCCAATGGGCAATCGTCAGAAAGAGGGGCTCCCGAAAAGGGCCTGACGTTCACCGGATTGACGATGCTGCCCAACCTCGTTGACCGCATCCTGTCCGATGCCTAATCCAGCGGGTCTATGACTGGCTTCGACATCGCCGTACTGCTCATCGTCGGCCTGGGCGCCGTGACCGGCTTCATTCGCGGATTCGTGCACGAAATCCTGGCCCTGGCGGCCTGGGTCTTCGCCATCTTCGCGATCCGGCTGTTCCATACGCCCGCCACCGAATGGCTCTCGGCCCACATGGGGTCGGAATCGGCGGCGGGGGTGCTCGCCTTCGCGCTCCTGCTGGGCATTCCCTTCATGGTCGTGAAGCTGGTGGCCCGGTGGGCCGGGGCGAAAAGCCGCGCATCGCTGCTCGGGCCGATCGACCGGGTGCTGGGGCTGGGCTTCGGCGCGGTGAAGGGCGTCATCATCATTGTCCTCGCCTTTTCGGTGGTGGTGCTGGGCTACGACACGATCTGGGGCGTCGGCGGCCGGCCGGACTGGATCACCCAGGCGCGCACGTATCCCTTCGTCAACGCCAGCAGCGAGGCGCTGGTGCAACTGATCGCCGAGCGCCGGGCCGAGGCGCGCGCCGCCGAGGCCGCGCGCGAGGCCGAGTAGCAGCGATGTCCACGGCCGTACTCTACACGCCCGAGGTGCTGGCGCTGGCGATCGACCTCGCCCGCTTCCCGCTGGTGGATGGCATGCTCTTGCGCGGCGAGGCGCGCTCGCGCAGTTGCGGCAGTACGCTGGCGCTGGGCCTCGAGATCGACCGAGACGGCGCAATCTCGCGGGTCGGGCTGCGCAGCCATGCCTGCGCCATCGGGCAGGCTTCGGCCGCGATCTTCGCGGTGGGCGCCGTCGGTGTCGATGCCGCGCGGATCGCCCGGACGCACGGTGCCGTCGCGGCCTGGCTGGCGGGCGAGGGCGCGCTGCCGGCGTGGCCGGGCTTCGCGGCGATCGCCGCCGCGCAAGCCTATCCGGCGCGGCACGGCGCGGTCATGCTGCCGTGGGACGCGGCGGTACAGGCACTGTCCCTCGCCTGATCGCGCGGCTATGGGCGGCGGCGTGACGATGCCCTTCGAAGACCCGACTCCGCATTCCCTTCCGCCTCGCGCCCTGCGCCTCGATCTCGACGGCGATGCGCTGCAGGCCAACTGGCGCGCGCTCGACCGCATGTCCGGAGCGGCCCGCGCCGGGGCGGCGGTCAAGGCGGACGCCTATGGGCTCGGCGCGCGCAGGGTGGTGCCGTTGCTGCGCGAGGCCGGCTGCCGGGACTTCTTCGTGGCGCACTGGTCCGAGGCGGCCGAAGTGCTGGACCTCGCCGGGACCGCCGCGCTCTCGGTGCTGCACGGGCCGCTGACCGGTGCCGACGCGGCCTATGCCCGCGCCCACGGCATCAAGCCGGTCATCAACTCGCTCGAACAGGCGGCGCGCTGGCGCGATGCGGGGGGAGGGCGCTGCGATCTCATGGTCGATACCGGGATGAACCGGCTGGGCGTGAGCCTCGACCAGTTGGGAGACCCGGCGCTGGCCGGGCTCGAGGTGGACCTGCTGCTCTCGCACCTCGTCGCCGCCGAAGAGGACATCGCGCTCAACGAAATCCAGCGCGCACGCTGGCAGCAGGCCCGTCTCACGGTGCCCCATGCCCGCGCGAGCCTTGCCAACAGTGGCGGAATCGCGCTGGGCGAGGCCTATCACGGCGACCTCACGCGGCCGGGCATCGCGCTGTACGGCGGCGTGCCGCGCGCGGAGATGGCGGAGGCGCTGCGGCAGGTCGCCCGCCCGCAGGCCGCCGTTCTGCAGGTGCGAAGCGTGGCTCCGGGCGAGACCATCGGCTACAACGCCACGTTCACCGCACCTACGGCGATGCGCGTAGGCACGATCGCGCTGGGCTATGCCGACGGCTACTTGCGCTGCTGGTCCGGCAAGGGGCGCTTCACCGCCGGCGGCCACGAACTGCCCGTGCTGGGCCGCGTCAGCATGGACCTCACCGTGGTCGATCTGACGCATGCACCGGGGATCGGCGAGGGCGACTGGATCACCGCGCAATACGCCCTGCCGCAGGCCGCGGCCGCGACCGGCCTTTCGCAATACGAGTTGCTGACCCTGCTCGGCCGCCGCTTCAATCGTTGATAATCGCGGAAATTCGCGCGATTTCCTCTTTTGCTGCGCAGCAATTTGTGTTGCAATGCGACATTCCGGAATGGTAACCTAGCCATCCGCAAATGGGGACTGGATATGGCTGATACGGCGCCTGGCGACGACAACACCGTAATCATCAAGAAATACGCGAACCGGCGGCTCTACAACACCCGTTCGTCGAGCTATATCACGCTCGATCACCTCGCCAAGATGACCCGCGAAGGCGTCGACTACAAGGTTCTCGATGCCAAGACCGGCACCGACATCACGCACACGATCCTCACCCAGATCATCATGGAAGAGGAATCGAACGGCGAGCAGATGCTTCCCGTCAACTTCCTGCGCGAACTCATCAGCATGTACGGCAACCAGATGCAGTCGCTGATCCCGCACTACCTGGAAGCCTCGATGGAGAACTTCCGCGCCAACCAGTCCAAGCTCGCCAAGGCGTTCGAGGACAGCCTGGGCAACAATCCCCTCGCCAAGCTGGCCGAGCAGAACATGGCGATGTTCCGCGCCGCTTCAGCCGCGTTCATGCCGGGCGCGGAAAAGCAGCCGGAAACCAAGGCGCCGCCGGCCGAAGGCAACGGCGATCTCTCGGCCCTGCGCGACCAGATGGCCGAAATCCAGAAGCGCCTCGACGCGCTGGGCAAGTAAAGCGCACTGAGAGGGCGAAGTGATGACCTCCCGCGTCGCTCGCCCTGCCGCGCGCATCATCCTGCTCGATCCGGCTGAGCGCGTGCTGCTGTTCCGCTTCGACCCGCCCGACCGTGCGCCGTTCTGGTGCACGCCGGGCGGGGCGGTCGATCCCGGCGAAAGCTACGAGGATGCGGCAAGGCGCGAGCTGCTGGAGGAAACCGGCTTCGTTGCAGAGCCGGGGCCGCAAGTGGCGCAGCGGATCGCCGATTTCATCACCATCGAAGGCGTGCCGGTGACGGCCGACGAGCGCTATTTCCGCGTACGTACGCCTGAGGGCGCCGATCCCGAGGCGATCGACACCGGCGGCCACACCGAACTGGAACGCTCGGTGATGCGCAGCTGGCGCTGGTTCGACCGCGCGGCATTGGCCGCGCTGGAGGAACCGTATTTTCCGGAAGATCTCGCCGAGATGCTTTGAGATATCACGTCATCCCGGCGTATGCCGGGACCGTGGGCAAATCTTGAGGCGATAGCTGTCGTCAACGTGCCCCGGCGTGAGGCCGCCCCTAAAGACGGCCCACGGTCCCGGCATACGCCGGGATGACGGGTGCACGAATATTTGAACCTTGCGCCAAGTCCCGCTAACAGGCGCGCCATGAATCAGAAGACCGCGATCCGCCACGCCCTCTCCACCAAGCGCGAAGACGATTTCGCCCAGTGGTATCAGGAAGTCGTCTCAGAAGCCGAGATGGCCGAGGAATCGGGCGTGCGCGGCTGCATGGTCATCAAGCCGTGGGGCTACGGCGTGTGGGAACGCATCCAGCGCCTGATGG
Source organism: Novosphingobium resinovorum (assembly GCF_036352595.1). Taxonomy (GTDB): domain Bacteria; phylum Pseudomonadota; class Alphaproteobacteria; order Sphingomonadales; family Sphingomonadaceae; genus Novosphingobium; species Novosphingobium resinovorum_B. The sequence continues at coordinate 314,775 of NZ_JAZFAX010000001.1, read as the reverse complement.
ACGACCGCATCAAGGCGGCGGGCGTGCAGAACTGCTACTTCCCGCTGTTCATCCCGCTCTCCTACTTCGCCAAGGAAGCCGAGCACGTCGAGGGCTTCGCCAAGGAGATGGCGGTCGTCACCCATCACCGCCTCGTCGGTGACGGCAAGGGCGGCCTCGTGCCCGATCCCGAGGCGAAGCTGGAAGAGCCGCTGATCGTGCGCCCCACCTCGGAGACGGTGATCGGCCAGGCCATGGCGCGCTGGGTCCAGTCCTGGCGCGACCTGCCGCTGATGGTCAACCAGTGGGCCAACGTGGTGCGCTGGGAAATGCGCACCCGCATGTTCCTGCGCACCAGCGAGTTCCTCTGGCAGGAGGGCCACACCGCTCACGCCGACCGCGACGATGCGATGGCCGAGACGCTGCGCGCGCTCGAAATGTACCGCGACTTCGCCGAGACCGAGCTGGCGATGCCCGTCATCGCCGGTGAAAAGCCCGAGAACGAGCGCTTCCCCGGCGCCGTCGCGACGTATTCGATCGAGGCGATGATGCAGGACGGCAAGGCGCTGCAGGCGGGCACTTCGCACTACCTCGGCACCGGCTTCGCCCATGCTGCCGGAATCACCTTCCAGGATCGCGAGGGCACGCAGCAGTATGCCCACACGACCAGCTGGGGCACCTCGACCCGCATGATCGGCGGCCTCATCATGACGCACGGCGACGACGACGGCCTGCGCGTGCCGCCCGCCGTGGCGCCGCACCAGATCGTCATCCTGCCGATGCTGCGCGACACGCCCGAGGACGACGCGCTGCTCGCCTACTGCGAGGAACTGCGCAAGGCCCTCGTCGGCCAGTCGGCCCTTGGCGAAAGCGTGCGCGTGCTGCTCGACAAGCGCCCCGGCAAGGCCACGCAGAAGCGCTGGGCCTGGGTCAAGAAAGGCGTGCCGCTGATCCTCGAGATCGGCGGGCGCGATGCGGCGGGCGGTCAGGTCTCGATGCTGCGCCGCGACAAGCTGTGGACCGATACCGGCAAGGCGAACTTCGTCGGCCTCGCCAAGGACGAATTCGTGGCCCGCGCTTCGGCCGAGATCGAGGACATCCAGGCCTCGCTCCACGCCGAAGCCAAGGCCAGGCGCGATGCGAACATCTCGAAGGCATCCAGCTTCGAGGAACTCGCGGCGTTCTTCGCCGAGGACAAGCGCTATCCGGGCTGGGTCGAAGTCGAATGGGCACGCCCGACCGGCGATGAACTCGAAGCCGTGGTCCAGAAGCTGAAGGGCCTTAAGCTCACCATGCGCAATACGCCGCTGGGCGCCGAACCCGCGACCGGTAACTGCATTTTCACGGGACGTGGCGCCGTGGAGAAGATATACGTCGCCCGATCCTACTGAATGGGGTCTTACTGATTTCACACGGGGGCTCCGGATGATCGCAGCGATTAAATACAACCTCGCGAACCTGACCAACTTCAAGGGACGCGAGGGTCGCTCGGCCTTCTGGTTCTATTTCCTGTTCCTGGCGATCATCCAGATCGTGATTTCCATCGTGATCTCGATGGTGATGACGGCACCGATGATGGCCGACGTGTTCGAGGCTGCGAAGCAGGGGCTGAGCGAAGCCGAGATGCAGAAGCGCATGTTCAGCCGCCTTTCGGGGATGATGCGCACTTCGGTCTGGGCTTCCGTCGCCAGCACACTCGTGCTGACCGGTCTGCTGGTCGCCTCGTTCACGCGGCGGCTGCACGATTCCGACAAGCCGGGCTGGATCGCCGGGCTGACGGCGCTGATCCAGTTCGCGGCGCTGGGCATGGCGGTCGCTTCGGTCGACAAGGTCGCCGAGATGATGATCATCGCCCAGAGCGGCGACATGGTGAAGCTGCAGGAGGCGCAGGCCAGCGTGATGATGAACGGCATGCTCGGCTATGTGCCGCTGCTGCTCATCATCGTATTCGGCGTCTGGCCCTCGAGCGACGGCGCCAACCGTTACGGCGCGGAGCCCGATCACATCTAAGGCCCACAGTTCGTCATTGCCTCCCACTTTTCGTCATTGCGAGCGGAGCGAAGCAATCCAGGGCAAAGCAAACCGCCCTGGGTTGCTTCGCTCCGCTCGCAATGACGAAATAGGGGGATGAGACGAGCGATCACACAAGACGGCCTTGCTTCCGGGGGCAATTCGCGCCTGCGAGATTGCATTGCACGGCTGCAGGGGGCATCTGCGAGGAATGCCCGCAAACAACCGCCCCGCCAATAACCGAACCTCAGGCACTCGGCTCACCGCCAACCGTCCGGTCAAGGATCGCTCGGCAAAGGATCGCCCCACGCCGGGACTGCCCACCCGCAAGCAGATCCTCGACTTCATCCAGAACGCGACGGAGCCTGCGGGCAAGCGCGAAATCTCGCGCCACTTCGGCCTCAAGGGCAATGAGAAGATCCAGCTCAAGGCGCTGCTCAAGGACATGGCCGAAGAGGGCCTGATCGACGGCAAGCGCACTGCCTTCCACAAGATGGGCGGGCTGCCCAAGGTCACCGTCCTGCGCGTGATCGACATCGACGAGGGCGAGGCGATCGCCGTCCCCGATACCTGGCAGCCCGATGACGCCACCCCGCCGCCGCGCATTCGCCTCATCGAGAAGGGGCGCGGTTCGGCGCTGCGCAAGGGCGACCGCGTGCTGTCGCGCACCGAGGAAAGCGCTACCGGCTGGCGCGCCTTCCCGATGAAGAAGCTGGAACTGCGCGCCGACCAGATCCTCGGCGTCGTCGAGATCGACGGCGGCGGCAAGCCCTGGCTGGCCCCGGTCGACAAGCGCATCCGCAATTCCTCGCCGATCTCCGATCTTGGCGAGGCGAAGGCGGGCGAGCTGGTGCTGGGCGTGCCGATCGGCCGTTCGGCACGGCCTTCGGTCAAGGTGACCGAAGTGCTCGGCGAACCGCTGGCGCCCAAGTCGTTCAGCCTGATCGCCATCCATAAGCACGGCATTCCCAACCACTTTATCGAGGAAGTGCTGGAAGAGGCGCAGGTTTCGGCCAAGCTGCCGCTCAGCGCCGAGCACCGCGAAGACCTGCGGCACCTGCCGATCGTCGCCATCGATCCCTCCGACGCGCGCGATCATGACGACGCGATCTGGGCGGCCCCGGACGGGCAGGGCGGCTTCGACGCGCTCGTCGCCATCGCCGACGTGTCGTTCTACGTGCGCCCGGGCGGCCAGATCGACCGCGAGGCGCGTCGGCGCGGCAACTCGGTCTACTTCCCCGACCGCGTCGTGCCGATGCTGCCCGAGGTGCTCAGCGCCGACGTCTGTTCGCTGCGCTCGGGCGAGGACCGCGCGGCGATGGCCTGCCACATGAAGATCGACGCCGAGGGCAAGATCACCGACTGGCGCTTCACCCGCGCAATCGTGCGGATCGACGAAGTCATCGCCTATGAAGAAGCGCAGGCGCGCATCGACGAGGGCCGGGCTCAGGAGCACCTGACAAACTTGTGGGCCGCATGGAAGGCGCTCGCTACCGCGCGCAGCAATCGCGATCCGCTGGAACTCGAACTGCCCGAACGCCGCGTCAAGCTGGACGAGAAGGGCCGCATCACCGAGATCGCGATCCGCGAGCGGCTCGACGCGCACCGCGTCGTCGAGGACTTCATGATCGCTGCGAACGTCGCCGCCGCCAAGGCGCTGGAGGCCAAGACCGCGCCCGTCGTCTACCGCATCCACGAGACGCCGAGCCGCGAGAAGCTGATGGCGCTCAAGGACTACCTCGCGACGTTCGGCAAGAAGCTGGCGATGGGGCAGGTCATCACGCCCAGCCTGTTCAACCGTATGCTCAAGGACGTGACCGACGAGACCGAGAAGGCGCTCATCATGGAAGCGGTCCTGCGCAGCCAGACGCAGGCCTATTACGGCCCCGCCAATGCCGGGCACTTCGGGCTGGCGCTGGCGTCCTACGCGCACTTCACCTCGCCGATCCGGCGCTATGCCGACCTTCTGGTGCACCGCGCGCTGGTCGATGCCTATGGGCTGGAGCAGCCCAGGCCCAAGGCCGACATTCCGGCGCTGTCAGGGCTGTCGGAGCGTGACCGCGAAGACCTCGGCCGCGTCAGCGACGCGATCAGCCAGACCGAGCGCCGCGCCATGGAGGCCGAGCGCGAGACGATCGACCGCTACGTCGCCGCCTGGCTGGCGAGCCGTGTGGGGGAAGTGTTCGACACCCGCATCACCGGCGTCCAGAAGTTCGGCTTCTTCGCCACCATCGTCGGCCTCGGCGGCGACGGCTTGGTCCCGGTCTCGACGCTGGGGGACGAGCGATTCACGTTCGATGAGAAAGCCAAAGTGCTGGTCGGCGACGAGACGGGCACCGTCTTCTCGATCGGCCAGATCCTCAAGCTGCGACTGGCGGAGGCCAATGCGCTGACTGGCGCGCTCAAGTATGAGCTGCCCGACGGCGGCGGCCGGATCGAGCCGCGCGGGAATGCTCCGGCGCTCAAGCACAAGGGCAAGCACTTCGTCGGCCAGCGCGGGCGGCCGAAGAACATCCGGCATCAGGGGCGGGGCAAGCGGTAACGCCCCGCACTCGATCCAGCCCCTCATCGTCATTGCGAGCGTAGCGAAGCAATCCAGGGAAGAGCAAACCGCACTGGATTGCTTCGCTACGCTCGCAATGACGAGGTTATGTGGGGCAATGGACCGTTTGTGGCACCCTTGAGTGCCGTTAGATGCCGCCCAGTGCCGCTCAGCTCAACCGTTCGATCGCCTCGGCATCGAGCCCGCCGGGGACCACGAACACCGGACAGGTCATATGCGCCATGCCCGGCCCGGTGAAGTGCGCGACCAGAGCGCCGGGTCCGCCTTCCTTCGCCGCGCCCAGCACCAGCGCCGAAACCTCGGGATGCTCCTCCAGATATTTGCGCACGATCTTGATGTCTTCTCCCATGTGAACGGAGATGACCGGCATCTTTGCGCCTTGCGACAAAAGGTTTCCCGCCGCCGCCGTCACCAGCGTCTCGGCGCGGGCGCGGGCCTCTTCCTCGATGGTCGCCTGAACCCCGGCGAAGGCGTTGAAGGGCTGCGGCGGGACGAGCGCCAGAAGGTGCAGCGCACCGTCGGTCTTGGCCGCGCGGCGGGCCGCGAACTGCAGGGCGACGAGCGCTTCCTCGCTCTCGTCGACGATCACCAGGTAGATGCGCATGGGTGGTTCCCTCTCCAACCGGCTTATCGATACGCGAAGCCTGCAAGACAAGCCACCACTGTTGCGAAAAAAGAAACTGCAAGGTTCTTGAACGCAACGCTCAAGCCGTCCAAGGAGGGGGCCAGCGCCCGAAAGCGGCCTCCCTACGGACAATAAGGAACGTACAGTTTCCATGCCCATCGAGATCAAGATGCCCGCCCTGTCCCCCACCATGGAAGAGGGCAAACTGGCCAAATGGCTGGTCAAGGAAGGCGATACCGTCTCCTCCGGCGACATCATGGCCGAGATCGAGACCGACAAGGCGACCATGGAATTCGAAGCCGTCGATGAAGGCGTGATCGGCAAGATCAGCGTCGCCGAGGGCACCGAAGGCGTCAAGGTCGGCACCGTCATCGCCGTGCTGGTCGAAGAGGGCGAGGACGCCTCGGCGATCGACGCACCCAAGGAGGCCCCGAAGGCCGCAGCCAAGGAAGAGGCTCCGAAGACTGAAGCCAAGGCTGAAACCAAGCCCGCTCCGGCAGCCGCCCCCAAGGCCGCCGCTTCGGGTGACCGCGTCGTCGCCACCCCGCTCGCCAAGCGCATCGCCGACGCCAAGGGCGTGGACCTCTCGGGCGTCACCGGCTCGGGCCCGAACGGCCGCATCGTCAAGGCCGACGTCGAGGCCGCACAGGGCGGCACCGCCAAGAAGGCCGCTCCGGCGCCCGCAGCTTCGGCCCCGGCCACTGCTCCCGCCGCCGCCGCGACCTCTTCGGTCGAGATGGCCGACGAGACCCGCGCGCTGCTCGATGCCCGCGTGCCGCACTCGGTCGAGAAGCTTTCGGGCATGCGCAAGACCATCGCCCGCCGCCTCGCCCAGTCGAAGCAGGAAGCGCCGCACATCTACCTCAGCGTCGACGTTCAGCTCGACAAGCTGCTGGAACTGCGCTCGCAGATCAACGCCACGCTGGAGAAGCAGGGCGTGAAGGTCTCGGTCAACGACATGCTGGTCAAGGCGCTCGGCATGGCGCTGGTCGCGGTGCCGGAGTGCAACGTGACGTTCGCGGGCAACGAACTCATCAAGTACGAGCGCGCCGACATTTCGGTCGCCGTGTCGATCCCGGGCGGCCTCATCACCCCGATCGTCACCGCCGCCAACGAAAAGTCGTTCTCGGCCATCGCCAAGGCGACCAAGGATCTCGCGAGCCGCGCCAAGGAAGGCAAGCTCAAGCCCGACGAGTACCAGGGCGGCACCGCCTCGATCTCGAACATGGGCATGATGGGCATCAAGTCGTTCTCGGCCGTCATCAACCCGCCGCAATCGACCATCCTCGCCATTGGGGCAGGCGACAAGCGCCCCTGGGTCATGCCAGACGGGTCGCTGGGAGTGGCGACGGTTATGAGTGCAACGGGCAGCTTCGATCATCGTGCCGTTGACGGCGCCGACGGCGCGCGCCTGATGGCCGCGTTCCGCGAGTTCGTCGAGAACCCGCTGAGCATGATCGCCTGATATGGAGTTCGAGGCCGGGGGACATGAGAGTGGTGAGCTGGTCATCCGCGTCACCGCGATGCCCACCGACCTCAACCCCTATGGCGGCGTTTTCGGGGGCTGGCTGATGAGCCAGCTCGCCTTGGGCGCCGCCTCGCTGGTCACCCGCCGCACCGGGCACAAGGCCGTCGTGGTGGGGGCGACCGACTTCACCTTTCCCGGCGTCATGCTGGTGGGCGACGAACTCAACGTCTATGCGAGCGTGCAGAGGACGGGGCGCACTTCGATGACGATCGCGACGCGCGGCTTTGGCCGGGCGCGGGCGAGCGAGCATCAGGTCGAAGTCGCCACCGGGCTGTTCACATTCGTGACGCTCGATGAGAACGACCGCCCCAGGGCCATTGCCGCGACTTCGGAGATCGTCTGACATGGCGGAAGAATACCGCGAACCCGTCATCCGCATCACCGCGATGCCCGCCGATGCCAATGCTTATGGCGACATCTTCGGCGGCTGGCTGATGAGCCTGATGGACATGGGCGCAGGGCTGATCGCCGCGCGCCACTCGCATGGCCGCGCCGTCACCATCGCGATGGACGGCATGCAGTTCCACAAGCCGGTCAAGGTGGGCGACGAAGTCAGCGTCTACGGTGAACTCAGGAAAGTGGGCCGCTCCTCGATGACTATCGGCATCGAGGCCTGGCGGCGCCACCGGCATGAAGAAGAACAGGTGAAGGTGACCGAAGCGGTCTTCACCTTCGTCGCAATCGACGACGCGGGCCGCCCCCGCGCGATCGAACAGGAGAGTTAAGAGTGGCTGATTCTTACGACGTCATCGTTCTCGGTTCCGGCCCCGGCGGCTATGTCGCGGCGATCCGCAGCGCGCAGCTTGGCCTCAAGACCGCCATCGTCGAGCGCGAACTGCTCGGCGGCATCTGCCTCAACTGGGGCTGCATCCCGACCAAGGCGCTGCTGCGCTCGGCCGAGATCCTGCACCACATGAAGCACGCCAAGGACTATGGCCTCGCGGCGGAGAACATCACCGCCGACCTCGACGCGATCGTCAAGCGCTCGCGCGGCGTGGCCAAGCAGCTCAATCAGGGCGTCACGCACCTGATGAAGAAGAACAAGATCACCGTCCACATGGGCACCGGCAAGCTGGTGGCTCCGGGCAAGCTGGAAGTGACCGGGGACAAGGGTTCGGAAACCCTCTCGGCCAAGCACATCATCATCGCCACCGGCGCCCGTGCGCGTGAACTGCCCGGCGCCAAGTCGGACGGCAACCGCATCTGGACCTACCGCCATGCGATGACGCCCAAGGAAATGCCGACGAAGCTGCTGGTCCTCGGCTCGGGCGCGATCGGCATCGAGTTCGCCAGCTTCTACAACGACATGGGCGTCGACGTGACGGTCGTGGAGATGATGGACCGCATCGTACCGGTCGAGGACAAGGACGTCTCGGCCTTCCTCGAAAAGGCGCTGGTCAAGCAGGGGATGAAGATCCTTACCGGCGCCAAGGCGAGCGACGTCAAGGCTTCGGACAAGGGCGTCTCGGTCAAGATCACGCCCAAGGGCGGCAAGGAAGAGACGCAGGAATTCAGCCACGTCATCGTCGCCATCGGCATCGTCCCGAACGTCGAGAACATCGGCCTGCAAGAACTCAAGATCGAACCGGACGAGAAGTTCTTCGTCAAGGTGGACGACTATGGCCGCACCAACGTCCCGGGCGTCTGGGCGATCGGCGACTGCGTGAAGGGTCCGTGGCTTGCCCACAAGGCCAGCCATGAAGGCGTCACCACCGCCGAATCGATCGCCAAGGAACTGGGCAACAAGGAAGTGCACCCGCACGCTCTGGACCGCCGCAACATCCCGGGTTGCACCTACTGCCACCCGCAGATCGCCTCGGTCGGCCTGACGGAAGCCAAGGCCAAGGAAGAGGGTTACGAGGTCAAGGCCGGCACTTTCCCGTTCATCGGCAACGGCAAGGCGATCGCGCTGGGCGAGCCCGAGGGCTTCGTGAAGACCGTGTTCGACGCCAAGACCGGCGAATTGCTGGGGGCCCACATGATCGGCGCGGAAGTGACCGAGATGATTCAGGGCTACGTCGTCGGCAAGACGCTGGAGACCACTGAGGCGGAACTGATGAACACCGTGTTCCCGCATCCGACGATCTCGGAGACGATGCACGAGGCGACCCTCGCCGCCTACGGCCGCGCGATCCACATCTGATCGCGGCATCTGATTGCGCCCGGCGCGCAAACGAAGAGGGCGGCCCCGCAAGGAGCCGCCCTTTTTCGTAGGCCTCCCTCTTCGCCCGCGAGCGAAGCGAAGCAACCCAGGGCAACGTAGTGCTGCCCTGGGTCGCTTCGTTTCGCTCGCGGTTGACGGAATTAAATCAGGGCGTCGCTGGCGCAGGCTCGGAAGGTGATGCGGCAGGTTCGGCAGGCGTTGCCGCAGGCGCCGGGCTCGCCGCCGGCTCCTTGGCGATCTCCTCGGCCTTCTCCGCCGCCTTGTCGCCTGCCGTCTTCATGTCGGGGCCATAGACCGGCACCACGTTCTCGCTCACCCGGCCGTGGAGCGCGTCGATCTCGGCCTTGCGCTGCTTGAGGTAGAGTTCGCGATAGGCGGCGTACGGGTTGTCTTCCTCGCGGATGCGGCGGATCTCGTCGTCGAACGCGGCGCGCTCGCCAAGCTGGCTCAGGATCGCTGAGGGGATCACCACTTCGGGCTTGTTGAACGGCGAGCCGACCACGGCGGGCAGGAGCATCTTGTCCACGGTATCGCCGATCACGTCGCGCAGCGTGGTCGGGCCGATGATCGGCGCGTAGAAGTACGGACCCGGCCCCACCCCATAATAGCCCAGCACGTCGGCCAGGCCATTGGGGCGATAGGGCAGGTTGAACGGCTTGCGCTTGGCCATGTCGATGAAACCCGCCGCGCCGATCGTGGTGTTGATGACGAAGCGCCCGGCGGTCTCGAACGCCTTGCCCGGCTTGAGTTCGAGCAGGTAGGCGACGAACACCACCGGCTCGTTCAGGTTCGAGAAGAAGTTGCGCAGGCCCTGGCGCACCGGACGCGGCAGGCCCTTGTTGTAGACCTTCGCCATCGGTTCGAGCACGGCCTTGTCGACCGCCTGGACGGCCTTGAACGACTGCTCGTTGATCCGTTCGAGCGGATCGCCCGGCGGCGGGGGCTTGCGCGGCATGACGATGATGTCCGCCCCGTCCTGCGCCGGAGCGGTCGCAGTGGGATCGGCGGCAGCGGGAGCGGCGGCGGCCGGGTCCGTGGCCGTCTGCGGTGCCGGCGCGGCGGCGTCGGCAGGCGCCATCGATGTCGCAGCGGCGCCTACCTGCGCCCCGCCGGTCTGGACCTCGGGCGCGGGGAGGGGGGAGACGGTGGCCTCGCTCGTCGCCGGAATTCCGGCTTCGGGGGCTGCCGCGCTTATCATCACCGCTACTGCGGCGGCCGTAAGGCTCATGCATTGGTCCTTGTCGGGCGGCCACGTCGAACGCGCCCGCTGCAATCGGGATACCCCAAGTTAAGGCTGCCCCCAACCATACTCATGGGTATATTCACGCGCTAGGGCCCGCTGCCCTATTCGTCAATCGCACGCCGTGCGTTCCGTCGATCCGCGAAGGCGGTCGGACGAGCGGGGTGCGGGACGCAGGGAGCAGATGTGCGGCGAGGCCATTTCGAGCCTTCCGTTCGTCACGTTGCGGCCCCATATTGATATCGTCCATCAACGGAGTGAGGCACATGGGACTTTTCGACGGCATTCTCGGCCAGGTCAGCGAGCACGCGGACATCGGCAATCTCGCGACGAAGCTGGGTCTCGATCCGGCGGTGGCGGAAAAGGCGATCGCGGCGCTCGGCATCGCCCACCAGCAGGACGGCGACACCGCGCAGCTCGCCTCCGAGCGTAGCGGTCTCGACGTCGGCACCATCCAGCAGATCATCGCGCAGATCGGCGGGGAGGGTTCGCTGACCCAGTTCGCCAGCGCCATCGCCGCCGATCCCGGCAAGGCTGCCAGCTTCTTCGACAAGGACGGCGACGGCAGCGTGATCGACGACCTGACCGGCATGGCCAAGGGCCTGTTCGGCAAGGGCTGACGGGGACAGCGTCATCCCGGGCCATGCCCGGGACCGTGGGCAAATCTTGAGGCGAAGGTTCTCGCCGGGCCGCCTTGCCGATAAGCAGGTGTCTAAAGACAGCCCACGGTCCCGGGTCAAGCCCGGGATGACGCCTGCCTAACCCCTCTTCCCCGCGATATATTCGCCCACGTTCTGCGCCAGCACGTCGAGCGGGACGTTGCCGCCGTCGACGACCGCCTGGTCGAAATCGCGCAAGTCATAGGCCGCGCCCAGCGCCGCCTCGGCGCGCTTCCTCTGCGCCACGATCTGCGAATGGCCCATCTTGTAGCCGCAGGCCTGCCCCGGCCATGAGCAGTAGCGGTCCACCTCGTTCACCACTTCCTCGCGCTTGTTGCCGTTCTTCTCCATGAAGAAGCGCACCGCCTCCTCGCGGGTCCAGCCCTTGGCGTGCAGGCCGGTGTCCACCACCATGCGGCAGGCGCGGAACGCCAGCGACTGCAGGTAACCGAGGCGCCCGACCGGGTCCGCGTCATAAGCGCCCAGTTCGTCGGCCAGTTGCTCGCCGTAGAGCGCCCAGCCTTCGGAATAGGCGTTGAACGCCAGGATCGAGCGGACCAGCGGCAGGCGGTTGGCATATTCGCCCTGCCAGACGTGGCCGGGGATCGCCTCGTGATGGACCAGCGTGGGCAGGTCATACTTGCGGTGGAGGTCGGTGGAGCGCAAGTTGATCCACATCTTGCCCGGCACCGTGCCGTCCTTCGACCCCGCGCCGCCGTAAGCGGTGGGCGCGCCCGGCTCCTCGGACAGCGGCAGGCGCCGCACCTCGACGTTGCCGGGCACCGTCTCGCGGAAGGCGCGCGGCATCTGCCCTCGGATCCAGTCGATGCGTTTCTGGATGAAGGCGAGGATCTCGGCCCGGCCGGGGTCGCCTTCGGGGAACATGAAGCGCTTGTCCTCGCCCAGCGCGGTCATGCGCGCGCCGACGGTCCCTTGCGTATAGCCCAGCGACCTGAGGATCGGGTCCATGCGCGCGTGCAGTTCGGCCAGTTCCTGCAGCCCGCGCTGGTGGACCTCCTCCGGCGGTACGCGGGTGGTGGTGCTCGCACGCAGGGCCCAGGCGTAGTATGCGGCGCCGTGCGGGCGCTCGCGCATGCCGGGATCGCCCTTGGCGAGGCCGCGCTGGCGCTGGAGTTCGGCGAGCTGGCGCTGGAGCGCGGGAACGACCTCGCCGGCGACGATGCGCGTCGCGTCGGCGGCCCACTGGCCCTGCATCTGCTTGGTGCGGCCGGCGATCGAGGCGACGAGGCTGCCGCCGTCCTGGCGGGCATCGGCGATGGTGCTGGTCATCTGCGCGATGGCGCGGTCGAGCAGGAAATCGGGCGGGACCAGGCCCATGGCGGTGGCCGCCTCGATCCGGCCGCGCTCGCCGTCGAGCTGGGCGCCGAGCTGAGACAGGCGCGCGATCCATGCGTCGGCGTCGGCGGGGGTGCGGACCGGATGGTCGGCATCGAGGAAGCGCGGCGCGTCGAGATAGGCGCCGACATTCTGGATCACCACGTAAGGGGCATTGCGCCAGCCGCCGACGGCGACGTCGCCATAAGGCAGCGCGAATCCTTCGAGCGCGGTGGCGAAGGCGCTGCGCACGACCGCGAGGCTGGTGCGGGTGGCATGGTCGAGGCCGGCCATGTCGAACGCCTCGACTTGCGCGAGACCCTTGCGCAAGGTGGCGGCATAGGCATCGCGCCCGGCCTGAGAACGATCCTCCAGCCGGGCGCGCAAACCGACATGGGCGCCGGTATCGACGCCGAGGCCGGTGGCGCTTTCGGGCACGTGGTCGAGCAGGCTCCAGGCGATGGAATCGAGCAGTGAAGCGGCACCCGGCGAGGACACCCCCACTGCGGCCGCGCGCGAGGGGAGGGCGAAGGCGGCGGTTCCGGCGGCGAGCAGGTGTACCGCGCGGCGGCGGGTCATCGAATGGCGGGTGTCGAGCATGCCCGAACGATGGCGCGCGGGCCGCTGGGTGTCAAACAGGGGGAGGGTGGCTCTCGCATAAGGCGTTTCCTTTCCGCCTCCCCGTCACCCTGAAACGAGTTCAGGGTGACGAAGAAGGGTGGAAGGAAAACAGCGAAGCGGGCCATTTCCCCTCTCGACACGGTTCGCCTTCGCGCCGTCTTGCGTTAAGAGAGCCGCATGGACATCGCGCTCTCGCTTCTCGTGCTTACGGTCATCGCGCTGGTGATCGGGGCGATCGTGCTGCTGCGGCGCGGCGGCTATCGCAAGCAGGCCGGGCTGATGCTGGTGCTGGCCGGGGTGATGATCGTCAACATCGCGATCTGGACCCTGCCCGATCGCGAGGGGCGCTCGCTGGCGGGCGAGGCGAAAAAGGAACAGCCGCCGGAGTAACGGGGAGACTCGTCATCCCGGCGCATGCCGGGACCGTGGGCAAGTCTTGAACTCCCCTCGTCATTGCGAGCGAAGCGAAGCAACCCAGGGCAGTCTAATGCTGCCCTGGGTTGCTTCGCTTCGCTCGCAATGACGATCCGAGGTCGGATGTTGAGGGTCTTTAAAGACCGCGGGCGACGCCGATCACTTGATCGGGCAATCCGGCGCCAGGCGCATGTCGAGGTAGTTGTCGACCGAGCGCATCAGTTCGGGCGTCTCGTGCTCGAAGAAGTGGTTCGCGCGCGGGATTTCGTCGTGGTGGATGGTGATGTGCTTCTGCGTGCGCAGCTTGTCGACCAGCTTCTGCACCGCGTTCGGCGTGACGACCGTATCACCGGTGCCCTGGATGATGATGCCCGAGGCCGGGCAGGGCGCGAGGAACGAGAAGTCGTACATGTTCGCGGGCGGCGCCACCGAGATGAAGCCGCGAATCTCCGGACGGCGCATCAGCAGCTGCATGCCGATCAGCGCGCCGAACGAATAGCCCGCGATCCAGGTGGTCGAAGCCTCGGGATGGATCGACTGCACCCAGTCGAGCGCCGCCGCCGCATCCGACAGTTCGCCGATGCCGTTGTCGAAGCTGCCCTGGCTGCGGCCGACGCCGCGGAAGTTGAAGCGCAGCGTCGCGAAGCCGCGGGCCACGAAGGTCTTGTACATGTGCTGGGTGATGCGGTCGTTCATCGTGCCGCCCGCCTGCGGGTGCGGGTGGAGGATCATCGCCACCGGCGCGCGCGGACGCGTGGCGGGCTGGAAACGACCTTCGAGACGACCTTCGGGACCGGGGAAGATGACTGCGGGCATGGGTGTGCGGTGCCTGACTTGTTGAAACTCCCGCGAGTCGCATTGGGGGCAACCAGTCGCGGGAGTGGAAAAGGGAACGATGGCTATATAGAAATCTTCGCCTTAAAGACAACTTCCGCAAGCTATGGCCTTACCGAACATCTATCTCGACCATGCGGCGACCACGCCGATGCTTCCCGCCGCCCGCGATGCCTGGCTCGAAGGGGCGGGCATCTGGGCCAACCCGTCGAGCCCGCACGCCGCCGGCCGCGCCGCCCGCGCCGCGCTGGAGGAGGCCCGCGCCCGGGTGAAGGCGGCGCTGGACTGGCAGGGCGAAGTGATCTTCACCTCGGGCGCGAGCGAGGCTCTGGCGATCGGCCTCGGCCGGGCGAAGCCGGCGCGCCGGCTGGTCTCGGCGGTGGAACACGATGCGGTGTTCCGCGCGGCGCCGGGTGCCGGGGTGCTGCCGGTCGGAGAGAACTGGGAGATCGACCGCGACGTGCTTGCCGGCCGTCTCGGCGAGGGACGCGCGGCGGTGGCGATCCAGCATGTGAACTCCGAGACCGGCGTGATCCAGCCGGTAAGCGACTATGCCGCGATGGTGCGCGAGGCGGGCGGCCTGCTGCTTTCGGACTGTTCGCAGTCGGCGGGCAAGTTCCGGCTGCCCGATGCCGACATGATCGTGCTCTCGGCGCACAAGCTCGGCGGTCCGGTCGGGATCGGCGCGCTGCTGGTGCGCGACTTCGCCATGCTGGAGCCGACCGGCGGCCAGGAACGCGGGTATCGTGCCGGCACCGAGAACCTGCCCAGCGTCCTCGGCTTCGCGGCGGCGCTGGAAGCGCGGCGGATTAGCGATCGGACCATCGGCGAAGGCATGAACACGGCCGCGATCGCAGGCTGGGCCGATTGGGTGGCGATGGCCGGGCTCGCCTTCTGCGACATCGAGTACGAGATCAACCGCTTCGGCGGCGTGTTCCAATGCGCAGCGCCCTCGTGGGATCCGTCGATCCTGTCGATCACGATGCCGGGAGTGAGCGCCGCGGCGCAATTGATCCAGTTCGATTCGGCCGGATTCGCGGTTTCGGCGGGCAGCGCCTGCTCGTCCGGAACGCTCAAGCAGAGCCGCACGCTCATGGCCTTCGGCGTCCCCGAGCAGGAGGCCCGCAACACCATCCGCATGAGCGCGGGCTGGTGTTCGAGCTATGACGACATAATGGCGTTTGCCCGGGCCTGGAGCACGATCGCCGCACGCGCGGGCACGCGGGCATGATCTACCTCGATTACCAGGCCACCACCCCGCTCGCCCCCGAGGCGCGCGAGGCGATGCTGCCGTGGCTGGGCGGGCCGGAGTGGCACGGCGGCGCGGGCGGCTTCGCCAATCCGCACAGCCCCCACCGTCCCGGCCGCGCCGCTGCCGCCGCCGTCGAAGTGGCCCGCGCGCAAGTCGCGGCGCTGATGCCGCCGGGCGGGCGGGTGATCTTCACCTCGGGCGCGACCGAGGCGATCAACCTGGCGATCCTGGGCAGCGGCGCGCGGCGACTGGCGGTGTCCGCGATCGAGCACGCGGCGGTGCTCGACACCGCGCGCGGCGTCGATCCGGGGCATGCGGTGCTGGCGGTGGACGGCGAGGGCCTCGTCGATGCCGAGGCGCCGCTGGGCGAGGTCGATCTGGTCGCGGTGATGCAGGTCAACAACGAGATCGGAACGGTGCAGCCGGTCGATCGCCTAGCCGAGCGTGCGCAGGCCGCAGGGGCGCTGTTCCTGTGCGACGCGGTGCAGGGCGCAGGCAGGCTTGCGGTGCCCTTGGGTGCCTCTATGGTAGCGTTGAGTGCCCATAAGTTCCACGGTCCCAAGGGCATCGGCGCGCTGTGGCTGCGCGATGGACTCGACCTCGCGCCGCTGATCCGGGGCGGCGGGCAGGAGCAGGGGCTGCGCTCGGGAACCCTCAGCCCGATGCTCTGCGCCGGCTTCGGCGCGGCGGCGGCACTGGCGAAGACGCGCATGGAGGAGGACGCCGCGCATGTCGCCGGCTTGTGGCAGCGGGCAAGGGAAATCCTTTCGCGCTGGACACTTAACGGATCGGCGACGCAGCGCTGGCACGGCAATCTCAATCTCCGGCTGCCGGGGCTGGACGTCGCGCGGCTAATGTCGGACCTACGCGACCTCGCCTTTTCGGCAGGCTCGGCCTGCGCCAGCGGATCGGGTAGACCCAGCCACGTCCTGCGCGCGCTGGGACTTTCGGACGGGGAAGCCAAAAGCTCTATCCGTCTGGGATTCGGGCGATATACTGACTACCGGGAAATTGAGGATGCCTGCGCCAGAATAGAAGCCGCTGCGGCGGCGCAGGGAGTTTGACTTGGTAGATGTCCTGTTTGTGAATCTAGACGGATCGCGGGTCACGGCGCAGGCCGAACCCGGTTCACGCCTGCTCGAAGTGGCGCAGAATGCCGGCATGCCGCTTGAGGGAACCTGCGAGGGCCAGATGGCCTGCTCGACCTGCCACGTGATCGTCTCGCCCGACTGGTTCGACAAGCTCGTTCCCGCCTCGGACGACGAGGAAGACATGCTCGACCTTGCCGCCGGGGTGACGCGCACGAGCCGGCTATCGTGCCAGATCGAGGTGACCGAAGCGTTGAGCGGCCTCGCGGTGCGCATCCCCGGCGTGGTGCGGGACATGCAGATCGGCTGAACGGCGCGAAAGAATCGCGGAAAAACCTGTCGATGCAGGTTCCTCTTCGCGCATCGCGTTGATAACACCTGCCCACCATGGTGACCACGACAGACGACGAATCCGATCCATTCGACGCCATCGTCGACGCGCCCTTCGATGCGGCGCTGTCCGAGCGTTATCTCGTCTATGCGCTGTCGACCATCACCGCGCGCTCGCTGCCGGACTTGCGTGACGGCCTCAAGCCCGTCCACCGCCGCCTGCTCTGGGCGATGCGCCAGCTCAAGCTGGACCCGGCCAGCGCCTACAAGAAGTCCGCCCGCGTCGTCGGCGACGTCATCGGCAAGTACCACCCGCATGGCGACGCCTCCGTCTACGATGCGATGGTGCGCCTCGCGCAGGACTTCTCGCTGCGCTATCCGCTGGTGCAGGGGCAGGGCAACTTCGGCAACATCGACGGCGATAACGCGGCCGCCTACCGCTACACCGAAGCGCGCCTGACCAAGACCGCGATCCAGCTCATGGCCGGGCTGGACGAGGGCACCGTCGATTTCATCCCGACCTATAATGGCGAGGAGAGCGAGCCGGACATCTTCCCCGGCATCTTCCCGAACCTGCTGGCGAACGGCGCCACCGGCATCGCGGTCGGCATGGCGACCTCGATCCCCAGCCACAACGTCGCCGAGATCATCGACGCCACGCTGCTGCTGATCGACAATCCCCATGCCGAGCACGCGCAGTTGATGGAGCTGTTCAAGGGCCCCGACTTCGCCACCGGCGGCCTCGTGGTGGACAGCCCGGAGGCGATCAGCCATGCTTATGAGACCGGCAAGGGCGGCTTCCGCGTGCGCGGCCGCTTCTCGACCGGGCGCAACACGGACGGTTCCTGGGAAGAGACGGGGATCGAGAAGCTGGGCAGCGGTCAGTGGCAGCTCGTCATCAGCGAAATCCCCTACATGCTGCCCAAGGGCAAGCTGATCGAGCAGATCGCCGCGCTGATCGGCGACCGCAAGCTGCCGATCCTGGAGGACGTGCGCGACGAGAGCGACGAGGCCATCCGCATCGTCCTCGTCCCCAAGAGCCGCAACGTCGATCCCGAGCTGCTGAAGGAAAGCCTCTACAAGCTCACCGAACTCGAAAGCCGGTTCAGTCTGAACCTCAACGTACTGGATTCGCATAGAACTCCGGGCGTGCTGGGGCTCAAGCTGCTGCTCTCGGAATGGGTCTACAGCCAGATCGACATCCTGCTGCGCCGCACTCGGCACCGGCTGGAGAAGATCGCCTCGCGCCTCGAACTGGTCGCGGGCTACATCATCGCCTACCTCAACCTCGACCGGATCATCGAGATCATCCGCACCGAGGACGAGCCCAAGCCGGTGATGATCGCCGAGTTCGAGCTGACCGATCGCCAGGCCGAAGCCATCCTCAACATGCGCCTGCGCAGCTTGCGCAAGCTTGAGGAAATGGAGCTGCGCAAGGAGCACGAGGAACTGCTGAAGGAGCAGGACGACCTCAACAAGCTGCTCGAAAGCCCGGCCCGCCAGCGCACCCGCATCAAGCGCGATCTCACCAACTTGCGCAAGGACTATGCCGAGGACACCGCGCTTGGCCGTCGCCGCACCACGATCGCGCAGGCCACGAAGACGGTCGAATTCAGTATGGACGCGATGATCGAGAAGGAGCCGGTGACGGTGATCCTCTCCGCGCGCGGCTGGATCAGGGCGGCCAGGGGGCACGTCGCTCTCGATGGCGACTTCAAGTTCAAGGAAGGCGACGGGCCGGCCTTCGCGTTCCATGCGCAGACCACCGACAAGATCCTGATCGCGCTTGACAACGGGCGCTTCTACACGCTCGGCGCCGACAAGCTGCCCGGCGCGCGCGGCTTCGGCGAGCCGATCCGCACGATGGTCGACATCGACGCCGAGGCGCATGTCATCGCCGCGATCGTCTACAAGCCCAAGGCGCAGCTGCTGCTGGCCTCCAACGTCGGGCGCGGCTTCGCGGCGGAGACCGACGAACTGCTCGCCGAAACGCGCAAGGGCCGCGCGGTGATGTCCACCAAGCCCGGCGTCACGCTGACCGTGGTGCGCGAGATCCCGGCCGAGCACGATCACGTCGCGGTCGTCGGCGACAACCGCAAGCTGGTGATCTTCAGCCTCGAGGAACTGCCGGTCATGGCCAAGGGCCAGGGCGTCACCCTCCAGCGCTACCGCGACGGCGGCATGGCCGACGTGACAACGCTCAGGCTGGAGGACGGCCTCTCGTGGACGATGGGCGGCGAAAGCGGCCGCACCCGCAGCGAGAAGGACATGGCACTGTGGAAGGTCGCGCGCGGCGCGGCGGGCCGGTTGCCGCCGGTGGGCTTCCCGCGGGATAACAAGTTCCAGGGGTAACGTCCTTCATTCGTCATTGCGAGCGCAGCGAAGCAACCCAGGGCGGCGTAATGCTGCCCTGGGTTGCTTCGCTTCGCTCGCGGGTGGCGAACGTTTGATATCGAGGGCTTATCGGCCCTCCACCTCCTGCGGATGATGCGGCACCAGGATCAGCGTCTTGCCCTCCACCCGCCAGCTGGCGAGGCGCGAGAGCAGGTTCATCCCGATCACGTTCGCATCGCCGAGCCCCGGCGCCACCACCGCGTCGATCTCGCGCGCCACGACGTTGCCCATGCGCAGTTCGTCGATCACCGCCAGCTGCGCCTCGATCGTGCCGTTGGCGGTGCGCATCAGCACCGAGCGGTTGAGCGGATTGGCCTTGAGTCCCGCCTCGCGCGCGGTGTCGGGCGAGATCGCGGTCAGCGTCGCGCCGGTATCGACGAGGAAGTCGCGCTTGACGCCGTTGATCGTCGCGCTGATCCAGAAGTGGCCGTCGCTCTGCATCGGCACCCGCGTCTCGCCCCCGGCCACGCTCTGGCGCTCGATCCCGAGCTGGGGCAGGGCGAAGTCCGCGCCGGTGGTGAGGCGGGTGACCTGCGCGATCGTCAGCAGCATCGCCGCCAGCAGGCCGAGATTGCCGACACCGCGCACGAAGCCGCCCAGCAGCGGCAGCGGACGGCGCAGCATGCCGCCCACCGCGCTGGCGAGGATGCCCGCGAAAGCGAGCGCCAGCAGCGGCTGTCCGGCTAGGAATCGCAGGATGTCGGAAAGGTTCATGCGCGTCTCGTAGCAGGCCCAGGCTTTCGCGGCGCTGACTGTCAGCGGCCCTTGGGCGTCAGGATCAGCCGGTTGCCCTCGACCCGCCATGCCGCCAGCTGCGAGAGCAGGTTCATGCCGATGACATTGGTGTCCACCTCGTTGTCGGGGCCGATGGCGATCGTCAGCGCATGCGCCTCGATCCCGCCGAACTTCAGCGAATCCGCCGTTCCCCGCCGCGCCACGATCGATCCGTTGGCGGTCTCCAGGATCATCCCCCGGTCGTCTGCGTCGGGCTGGACGCCGACCCGCTCGGCCACCCGGCGCGAGACGCCGGTATACGTGGCGCCGGTGTCGATCAGGAACTCGACCGGCTGGCCGTTGAGCTGCGCCTCGACCCAGAAATGCCCGTCCGCGCGCATGGCGACGACGGTTTCCCGCCCGACGGTTTCGGCCGGGCGCGTGCGGTCGAGCCACAAGGCGGCTTCGGAACGGCTGTTGTGCCCGGCCAGCTCGGCCACCGTCAGCAGCAGCGCGGCGACCATGCCGAGATAGCCGATATTGCGCAGCGCCTGCCCCAGCCGGGGCCGGCTCGCGCCGAGCATACCGGCGCCGACCGCCAGCAGGATCGCCGCGATCGTCAACGCCAGCAGCGGCTGGTCGAACAGGAAGCTGCCGAGCTGCCCCAGGTTCACGCGCGCCCCTCGGCCAGCACCGCGTCGAGCAGGGCGTCGATCCGCGCGGCTTCGGGAAAGCCCTCGGCGATCCAGCGGTCCTCGACCCGGCGCAGGATGCGCGCCACCTCGGGCCCGGCGCCGACCCCGCGCGCGACGATCTGCCCGCCCTTAAGCGGCAATTGCGGAATGTCCCAGCGATCGAGCGCGGAGATGTCGGACCCGGCGACCAGCAGGCGATCGAGCGCCGCGTCGCGGCCGAGACGATAGGCGAGCGCACGCGGATCGCCCGGATCGCCCGCCCGCGCCGCCGCCAGCGCCAGGCGCTTCTTCTGCGCCGCCGACAGCCGGAACCGCGCGGCGACCTGCTCGGCCAGCGAGCTTTGCGCGGGCAGCAGCGCGGCGAGCCGGCGCAGCGCATCGGGCGCGATACCCTGCGCCCGTTCGGCGGCGACGAGCGCGGCGAGGGCCTCGGGATCGGCTTCGGGCAGGATCACCGCCAGCACGCCGAGTTCGGCCATGCGCCGCACCGTCGGCGCCGGATCGGGCAGGCCGAGCAGGTTCATCGTCTCCATCCCCACCCGCTCGCGCGAGAGGCCCTTGAGCGTCGCCGCCAGTTCCGCGCAGGCCGCCTCGGCCTGCGCATCGGCGGGCAGCGAGCCGAACCGCGCCTGGAAGCGGAAATAGCGCAGGATACGCAAGTGGTCCTCGCGGATGCGCTCGCGGGCATCGCCGATGAAGCGCACGCGCCGCGCCGCCAGGTCTTCGAGGCCGCCGAACCAGTCGAAGATCGCCCCGCCGGCGGGATCGGCATAAAGCGCATTGATCGTGAAGTCGCGCCGCGCGGCATCCTCGCGCCAGTCCTGCGCGAAGGCGACGGTCGCGCGGCGGCCGTCGGTCGCAACGTCATGGCGCAGCGTGGTGATCTCGACCGGGCCGCCGGGCAGGACGGCGGTGACGGTGCCGTGCTCGATGCCGGTGGGGACGGTGCGGATGCCCGCCGCGTCCAGCCGGGCGATCACCGCCTCGGGCCGCAGCACCGTGGCCATGTCGATGTCCTTGACCGGCAGGCCGAGCAGCGTATCGCGCACCGCGCCGCCGACATGGCGCGCGTTGCCTTGCCCCAGCGCGGCGACGAGCGCGGCGATGTCCTCGCGGTGCATCCAGGGCGCGTCGAGAATTTCCGGCAGGACTTCAGGCATCGGCGGGTCTTTCGGGCCAGTTCAGGCGGCCGGCGAGGTTGTGCAGGATGGCGCCGGTCACGCCCCAGATGCGATGGTCCTGCCGGGTGTCGTTCCAGGTGATCTCGATGAAACTGTGCCGCCGCCCCTCGAATTCGAGCGAGCGGGTCAGCTGGTTCGCCGGGTCGAGCACGAAGTCGACCGGCGCCTCGAACCACTGCGCGACTTCGGCGGGGTTGGGATGGATGGCGAGGTCGGGCGGGATCACGCCGATCACCGGGGTGATCTCGTAGCCGCTGCCGGTGCGGTAGAGGTCGCTGGAGCCGATCACCCGCACGTCCTCGCCGCGGATGCCGAGTTCCTCGTTCGCCTCGCGCAGCGCCGCTTCCACCGGGGTCTCGCCCGGATCGATGCGGCCGCCGGGGAAGGCGATCTGGCCGGGATGCGCGCGCATCGTCGAGGGGCGATGGAGCAGCAATATGCCGGGGCGCGGGCGCTCGGTAATGGCGATCAGCACGGCGGCGGGGGTGAAGCGCTCGATATCGCGGATGCGCGGATCGCTCCACAGGCGCGGCGGCGCGCCTGTGTGCCCCGCCGCGAACCGGCGGGCGACGTCGTCGAACAGCGCGCTCATGCCGGGACCAGCGCGAAGCGCGCACCCTGGCTGGTGACGGCGAGATCTTCGTCCTCCCCGCGCGTTTCGGCCAGCGCGATCTCGGCCAGTTGCCCGTACGTGCTGCGGTTGAGCCGGGCGCGGGCGCCGTGGCGGACATCTATATAGAGCGCCGGCGTTTCGGCATCGCCTTCGGCGACGATCGGATGGTCGGGGCCGGCGATCACGAGGTCGTCGGTGTTGAGCCGGAACGCCAGCGCGTCGCCCTCGAGCTTGACGTCGATGGCGATGAAGGCCGCGTCCTCGACCGCAATCGACAGCTTCTGCGCCGGCGTGACCAGCCAGTGCTGGCCGTCGTCGTCGCGAAACAGCAGCGAGGCGAAGGCGCGCACCATCGCGGCGCGGCGGATCTCGCCGCCCTGGTGGAACCAGCGTCCGTCGGCGGCGATGCGCATCTCGCTGTCGCCGGTCTCGGCGGGGGACCACTGCGCGACCGGCGGCAGCTTGCGCGCGGCGACGAGCCTGGCGATCTCCTCCAGGCTCAGTGCGGCAAGTTCGGGGGGCGGTTCGTAAGGCATCGGCCCGCGATGCCAGATAGGGCGCTGCGCGCCAAGGGCCAGATAGGGGGCTGCGCAGCAAGGTCAGCAGCGACCCTTCGACAGGCTCAGGGTGAGCGGAGGTGGTGTGGACCTCCCAATCTTGCTCAGGCTGAGCTTGTCGAAGCCCCTTACGGTAACCGCGTTCAGCGCAGCCACGGCCCCAGCATGCCCTTCTCGGGCAGGACCGCGATGTTGGCGCAGCGCACCAGTAGGCGGCGGAGCTCGAACGGGCCGGGAAGATCCCAGCCTTCGGTGCCCTCGTTGGAGAAGCCCCAGAAGCGGCCGTAGTATTCGGGATCGCCGATCATCACCTGCGGCAGCGGCGCGCGGTCGTCGATGCTGGCCATGCTGGTGGACATCAGCGCCTGGCCATAGCCCATGCCCTGATGCCCTGGCAGCACCGCGACCGGGCCGACCATTATCATCGGGAAAGGACGGCCTTGCGGCGTGCCCAGCGCGACCGGCCAGCACTGGATGGTGCCGACCAGCATTTCCTGCGCATCGAGCGCGGCGAAGCTGAGCGCGGGCAGCCAGTCGGTGCCCTCGCGCACCTTGTAGGCGGTGCGCGTGTGGCGCTCCGGCTCGAACGCGGCGTCGAGCAGCGCTTCGACAAGCGCAGGGTCGACATTGTCGAGCGGGATGATCGTGGCGGCTTGGGACTGGGTCTCGGTCATGGCGCGCGCGCGATAGGAGGGGTGCGCGGATTTGTCGATTCAATTCGGGTCTGGCACGGCCAGGCTGGCGCGTTGGGTTGCGCCCTGCTTCGTCATCCGGAACCTGTTTTCGGGGCCACCGGGCGGTTCATGCGAAAGGTTTTCCGGCCAGGACGCCCCCACGATTTTGCGAGTGAGGCCACCGGGCTATCAGGCCCGATGGACCCTGAAACAAGTTCAGGGTGACGGGGTTGTAGCGGCCCCAGGAGCGAAGTCACGGCCAAGGCCAACGCCAAGACCGGGGGGCTGGCTCAGACTGTGGGGCAGCGCTCAGGCTGGGGACAGACGCAGCAGGTGGCCGCTGTCCGATCCTTCGCCGTCCTCCAGCAGCCAGATCGAACCGTCGGGTGCCTGCCGGATCTCGCGGATGCGGTTGTCCATCGGGTAGCGGGCTTCCTCGCGGGCCGTCTCGCCATCGATGGAGACGCGCACGAGGCCGGTGGCGACGAGGCCGGTGATAATCGCCTGCCCCTTCCACGCCGGGAACAGGTCGCCCGAATAGAAGATGAAGTCGCCCGGCGCGATCACCGGGTTCCAGCTGATCGCCGGCCCCGCAAGATCGGGGCGCGTGGAATGGCGCGCGATCTTGCGGCCGTCGTAATGGTCGCCGTCCGAGACGAGCGGCCAGCCGTAGTTGGCGCCCGGCTTCACGAGGTTCAGTTCGTCACCCCCGGCGGGTCCGTGTTCGAGATCCCACAGCCGCCCCTGCGCGTCGAAGGCGAGCCCCAGGATGTTGCGATGGCCATAGGACCACAGCTGGTTGGTCGGCGCGGGCTTGTCGGCCCAGGGGTTGCCCGGGGCGGGCGTACCGTCGGGCAGCAGGCGGATCACCTTGCCCAGGTTGGTGCCCAGATCCTGCGCGGGCGTGAACTTCTGCCGCTCGCCAGAGGCGACGAACAGGTACTTGCCATCGGGCGAGAAGCGCAGGCGGTGGGAATAGTGGCCGCGCCCGGAAACCTTGGGCGTCTGGCGCCAGATCACCTTGAGGTTCTGCAGCGCGCAGCGGGTGGGGGCATCACACACGAGGTCCGCCTTGCCGACCGCTGCCCCGTGCGTGTCGCCGCCCCCCGCCTCGGCCCAGCTCAGGTAGACGGCGCGGCGGTCGAGCGTCTTGCCGGTCTGGTTCGGCGCGAAGATGAAGTCGCCGAGGCCGCCCTGGCCGCCGTAATCGACCTTGGGCACGCCGGTCACTTCGCCGATGCGGCCATCGGGCGTGCGCAGCCGGATCGTGCCCTTCTTCTCGGTGACGAAAAGCGTGCCAGTGCCTTCGTCGAACGCCATGGCCCAAGGTTCGTCGAACTGCGCGAGCGTCTCGACCTTGAAGGGGGTATCGCCCGGAGCAGCCGCTTTTTCCCCGCCCGGGTTTTCCCCGGTAGCGGCGCTGCCGCAGCTTGCGAGCGTCACCGCCAGAGGCGATAGGGCGAGCAGGAGACGTCTTGCGATCATGACAGGCCCAATGCTTGCACCTCTCACGGGTTCCGTCACGGAGCTTCCAGCCACGAAACGTTACGTGATCGGCGTCGACGAGGCCGGTCGCGGCCCGCTTGCGGGGCCGGTTGTCGCAGGCGCGGTAGTGCTGTGCAAGCCGCGTCCCTCGGGACTGGATGATTCCAAGAAGCTTTCCGCGCTCCGGCGCTCCGAACTGGAGGCAACCATCAAACGGCGCTGCCGCTGGGCGGTGGGCGTGGTCGATGTCGAGGAGATCGACCGCCTCAACATCTTCGGCGCGACGATGCTGGCGATGACCCGCGCGGTCGCGGCGCTATGCGCGGCGATCGGCGAGGAGCCGGGCGAAGTGCTGGTGGACGGCAACATGACGCCGCATGGCCGACGCGAGGAATGGCGCTGGAACGCCCGCCCGATCATCGGCGGCGATGCGATCGAACCGTGCATCTCGGCCGCATCGATCATCGCCAAGGAGCACCGTGACCGGATCATGCGCGATCTGGCGCTGGTGCATCCGCATTACGGGTGGGAGCGCAATGCCGGCTACGGCACGCCGCAGCATCTTGCTGCGCTGCGGGAGCATGGCCCCACCCGGCACCACCGCCGCAGCTTCGCGCCGGTGGCTCAACTCTTGCTGCTTTAGGCGGCGAGCGGCAGGGTTTCGGGCTGCGCGGCTTCGACTGCAGGCGCGCTCGACACAGCCGCCTGAGCGCTCTTGTCGGCGAGTCCGGCGACATAGCGCTCGGCCAGGACGACATCGCGGCGATACGAGAAATAGAGCGAGATAAGCGAAAACATCGGGAGTGACCTTGAAGGGAGGGCAGTGCTTGCTGCGATGCAGCATCGAGGCCCATTTGGATCGCCTGCCCGGTTGTCGCAAATGCAACGTATTGGATGGGAGTTGCATAATCCGCACCTCGTCCATTCAGGCGCGGGCAAAAAGTTATCCACGAGTCGCGCGGGCAACACCCACCACATGTTGAGTCTCTTCGATTCGCACCGACTCAAGATGTGGTGCCGGATTCGTTTTGTTCCGCCAGCTGAACACCTGAATCACAAGGATTCACCACGAGTCGCGGCTTGACGGCGAGTCCCGGATGAATCACTTATGGCCCATATCCACAGTTTATCTCATCGGAGCAGTCATGGGTCAGATCTTGGTCAAGGAACGCATTCGGGCGCGGGCGCCGGCGCCCACCCCGAAGGAGCTGCTTCCGCTCGGCCACATCATCCCCGGCGACTGCATCGAGGCGATGCGCACCATTCCCGACGCCTCGGTCGACATGGTCTTCGCCGATCCGCCGTACAACCTGCAGCTCGGCGGCGACCTCGCGCGGCCCGACGGCAGCCACGTCGATGCGGTCACCAACGACTGGGACAAGTTCTCCAGCTTCGCGACCTACGACCAGTTCACCCGCGACTGGCTGACCGAGGCGCGCCGCGTGCTCAAGCCCGAGGGTTCGCTGTGGGTGATCGGTTCGTACCACAACATCTTCCGTCTCGGCGCGATCATGCAGGACATGGGGTTCTGGATCCTCAACGACATCGTGTGGCGCAAGGCGAACCCGATGCCCAACTTCAAGGGCACCCGCTTCACCAACGCGCACGAGACGCTGATCTGGGCGAGCATGGGCGAGAAGTCGAAGTACACCTTCAACTACCGCGCGATGAAGACGCTCAATGACGAGTTGCAGATGCGCTCCGACTGGGTGCTGCCGATCTGCAACGGCGCCGAGCGCCTGAAGAAGGGCGGCCGCAAGGTCCATCCGACGCAGAAGCCGGAAGCGCTGCTCTACCGCGTGATGCTGGCGACGACCAACAAGGGCGATGTCGTGCTCGACCCGTTCTTCGGCACCGGCACCACCGGCGCCGTCGCCAAGCGCCTCGGCCGCGAATGGATCGGCTGCGAGCGCGAGAGCGATTACCGCGAAGCCGCGATTGAGCGCATCGAGATGGCGCTGCCGTTGGACGAATCGGCGCTCAAGACCATGCAGTCCAAGCGCACCGCGCCCAAGGTGGCGTTCGGCACGCTGATCGAGACCGGCTGGATCCAGCCCGGCACGCAGCTGTTCGACAGGAAACGCCGCCATGTCGCCACCGTGCGCGCCGATGGTTCGCTGCTCTCGGGAGACGTCAACGGTTCGATCCACGGCGTCGGCAAGGATCTGCAGGGCGCGCCTTCGTGCAACGGCTGGACTTTCTGGCACCTGGAGCACGAAGGCGAGATCAAGCCGATCGACGCGATCCGCCAGCTGTACCTGCTCGCCACCGAGCCGTGAGAACGTAACCTTTCGCCGTCACCCGCGAGAGTAGCGAAGCAACCCAGGGCGGCGTGTGCTGCCCTGGGTTGCTTCGCTACGCTTCGCAATGACGTTTCTACTCGAAACCCGTTCAGGCCTCACCCTCGCAGATCGCCGCGAGCTGGTCCGCGCAGGCGCTCCAGCCGCCGGTGAAGCCCATCTCCTCGTGCTGCTTGCAGGTTTCCGCGCTCCAGTGGTGCGCGGTGGCGGTGTAGCGGGTGCCTTCGCCTTCGGGGGCCACTTCCCAGATGCCGATCATGAACGGACCATTGGGCTGGAGATCGTCCACCACGGCATCGGTGGAGGCGAAGCGGCGGCCTTCCTCATAGGCGAGGTAGATGCCGTTCTGCGGCATGACTTCGCCGTCAGGGCCATACATGGTCATCCGGCACACGCCGCCGGGGCGCTTGTCCTGCTCGTCCACTTCGGCGCGCCAGGGCGTGGGGCACCACCATTCGTTCTGGCGGTTGGCCATGACCTCCCACACTTTGGCAGGCGGGGCGGCGATGTAGCGGGTGACGGACAGTTCGTTGCTCATCGATGCTCTCCTCAATCTCGATCGGGCGCGCCCAGCGGGAAGAACGCACGGTAGGGCCGGGCCGCCTCGACACAGGCGCTGACCGGCGGCAGTGCCAGCAGGTGCGCGCGCCATGCCTTCAGGCGCGGGAGGGTTTCGGCGATGGGATGGACCCAGTCGGCGTAGAACAGCGAGGGCGCGGCGGCGCACTCGATCAGGGTGACCTGGCCTTGCGCGGGATAATACTGGAGCCAGCCCTCCAGCCAGGCATAGCTGCGCTCCAGCCGGGCGCGCGCTTCGGCGATGCGGGCGGGATCGGGGCTTTCGGCATCGCGGATATATTCGTTCACCACGTCCTGCATCGGCGTCATGACGTAGTTGTCGAAAACCCGGTCGAGCATCCGCACGCCGATCGCCGCCTCGACATCCGAAGGCAGCAGCACGTCGGGCTCAACATGGTGAAGCTGGACGTGCTCGATGATCGAGGTCGCCTCGAAGATCAGGTTCTGCCCGTCCTGCAGCACCGGGAACTTGCCCGCCGGTCCGGCCATCGCGACGATCCTGCCATGATCGGGGTGATCGCCGTCGACGATGCGGAACTCATGCTCCAGCCCCGATCCCAGCAGCGCGATCTGCGCCTTCCAAGTATAGGACGAGAACGGGTGGCCGTAGAGCGCCAGCATCAGCCCGCTACCGCCGCTTCGATCGCGGCGATGTCGATCCTGCGCATCGTCATCATCGCTTCCATCGCGCGCTTGGCGGCGGCGCGATCAGGGTTCGCCATGGCATCGGTGAGGGCGCGCGGGGTGATCTGCCAGTTGAGGCCCCACTTGTCCTTGCACCAGCCGCACATGCTTTCCGCCCCGCCGTTGCCGACGATGGCGTTCCAGTAGCGGTCGGTCTCTTCCTGCGTGTCGGTGGCGACCTGGAACGAGAACGCCTCCGACTGCGGGAACTGCGGCCCGCCATTGAGGCCGATGCACTCGATCCCCATCACCGTGAACTCGACGACGAGGACGTTGCCCTGCTTGCCGTCAGGATAATCGGCGGGCGCGCGCTGGACGGAATCGACGCGGGTGTCGGGGAAGACGGTGGCGTAGAAGTTCGCGGCGTCCTCGGCGGTGCCGTCGTACCAGAGGCAGATCCGGTTTTTGGCCGTCATTTCTTCATCTCCTCGATCAGCTTGCCGTCGATGCCCTTGGCCTCGCGATAGGCGGGGCGCTCCTGGCAGCGTTCGGCATAAGCGACGAGCGGGGGCAGCGGCGGGATGATGCCGAAGGTCATGCCCCAGTCGATCGCGCTTCCGACGTAGACGTCGGCCATGGTGAAGCGGGTGCCGCAGACCCAGTCGTCCTCGGCCAGCTTTTCCTCGATGGCGGCGAGGGTGCGCTCGAAGCTGCCCCAGCCGGCCATCATCTCCTGCTGCGGGGTCGGCTCGAACTTCAGCGCGCGCGAGGTGATCGCCTGCTCGATCGGGCCGGAGGCGAAGAAGGTCCAGCGGTAGTAGTCCGCCATCTCGCCGTCGTTGGGAAGCAGGTGCGCTTCCGGGTTCATCTCCGCCAGGTAGAGGCAGATCGCGGCGGCCTCGGTGATGACGCGGTCGCCGTCATCCGCGTGGTGGATCAGCGTCGGCACCTTGGCCATCGGGTTGGCATCGAGGAACGCGGCGGGCTTGTCCTTCCAGTCGACGAGAACCTGTTCGTAGTCCGCCCCGGCCTCGTGCAGCGCCCAGCGGGCGATCTGTCCGCGCGACATCGGGTTGGTGAAGAAGGTGTAGTCGGCCATCGGGATTCTCCCTTAGATGAGGGTGGAACATTGATGGAACGAACAGGCGGCGTCAATCACCGCCTGCCCGGTTATCCGCGCGGCCCGACGAGGCCGAAGTACGCACCCTGCGGGTCGAAGGCATGGACGGTGTATTCGCCGGTGGGGATCTGCTGCGGCTCACTCATCGGCTTGCCGCCGCCGTCCTTCACCGCCGCCAGCGCACGGTCGATGTCGTCGACGCCGATGTAGTAGGTCCAGCCCGGCACCGGCATGAAATCCGCCTTGCGCATGACGGCACCGATCTGCATGTCCTCCAGCTGGAGGAAGCGGTAGTCGCCGAGCGGACCCATCGGCATCGCGCCCTGCTGGGTCCAGCCGAAATGCTTCGTGTAGAACGCCACCGCCGCGTCGTCGTCAGGCGTGACGAGTTCGTTCCAGCGCACCGTCTGCGGCTTGTCCACGCTGAACACGTCGCTGGTGGCGTCAGGATCGTCGGCGGGCGGTTCGGGAGTCATCACGTAGAACGCGGCGCCCTGCGGGTCGGTGACCATGGCGAAGCGGCCGACGCCTTCCATGGTAGTGGCGGGGACGTGGACCGCGCCACCCTCGGCCGTGATCTCGGCCACCTTGGCATCGACGTCAGGGACATAGATGTAGCCCATCCAGCCGGGCTTCGCGCCCTGGCCGATCATTGCGTCATCGAGCGCGAAGACGCCGCCGGTGTAGCCGCAGCCCGCGCCGCCGCCATCAATCCGCTCGATCATGCGGTAGTCCATGCCGGATTCCGGTATGACGTTGGCGCCGATCTTCCAGCCGACGACGCTGCCGTAGAAGGCGGACGCGGCGTCGGAATCGCTGGTCATCAACTCGTACCAGATGAAGCTGCCCACTGGATTGCCCATGGCGGTTCTCCCTTATGCCTCGATGGTGACGATGGGCTGGAACCCGCCGTAGATCATCCGCATGCCGTCGAACGGCGGCGGGTTGTCCTCGCTGTTCATGCGCGGATCGGTGGCCATGAGGTCGGAGATCGCCGCCATGCCCTTGTCGCGGGTATCCTTGTCGGGCCATTCGATCCACGAGAAGGCGACCGCCTCGTCCTCCTTGCAGTCCACGGCGCGGAAGAAGTCGGTCTGCTTGCCCGGGGGCACGTCGTCCTGCCAGCATTCCAGGACGCGGATTGCCCCGTGTTCGAGGAAGATCGGGTCCGCCATTTCGGCGTGGGCGATGAACTTGTCCTTGTTCGCCTTGGGCACGGCGATCACGAAACCATCTACGTAAGTCATGTCAGGCTCCTTCCTTGGCAGTGTTTTCGGCCTTGGCTTTCTGCTTCCGGGGATCATGCTCGGCGAAGGGCGCGATCTGGTCTTCCAGCGCGCGCTGGAACGCGGGACGGGCGGTGCCGCGCGCCACGTAGGCGGACAGCCCGGCCGTGAGCAGCGC
The DNA here is from genome assembly GCF_036352595.1 of Novosphingobium resinovorum. Classification (GTDB taxonomy): domain Bacteria; phylum Pseudomonadota; class Alphaproteobacteria; order Sphingomonadales; family Sphingomonadaceae; genus Novosphingobium; species Novosphingobium resinovorum_B. The sequence goes on along the minus strand of NZ_JAZFAX010000001.1, from coordinate 283,793 downwards.
CGGGTCCGGGATCGCACGCAGGACCGTCACCATCGCGATGTCGGCGATGGAGAATTCTCCCGCCAGCCACTCGCCATCCCCCAGCGCGGTTTCGAGGCGCTTCAGCCGCCCCTCCAGCGCGGTGGCGAGGGAAGGACGGCGCAGCGGCGCCCAGTCCTCCTTGCGCGAGAAGACCATGCAGTTGACGAACTCCATCACGAACGGCTCGACCGAGTTGAACGCGGCCAGCAGCCAGCTGAGAACTTTCGCCCGCTCCTGCGATCCGACCGGGGGCAGGGCGCCGCCCTTCTCGGCGAGGTGGATGAGGGTGGCGCCGCTTTCGAACACGCCCACGTCACCGTCCCGCACGAAGGGCACCTGGCCCCAGGGCTGCTCCTCGTAGTACCACGCGGGCCGCTCGACCGCGCTGACGAGGCGGACGCGGTAGGGCAGGGCATATTCCTCGCAGGCCCAGCGTGGGCGCAAGTCGCGCACCTGCCCCTGCGCGAAGGAGGGCACCCATTCGTAGGCGGTGATCTCGATTTCGGCTTCAGGATCGATCGGCATCGTCTCCCTCCTTCACGTCAGGCCCGATTGCTTCAGGCGGCGGTTGCTTCAGGCGGTGGTCGCGGCGTCCATGTCTCCCGAAGCCGCCGCCGGGTCCATCCACATGACTTCCCAGACGTGGCCGTCCGGATCGGCGAAGGCGTGGCTGACCATGAAGCCATAGTCCTGCGACGGATTGATGTCGGCCGTCCCGCCGGCGCCGCCCGCCCTGGCGTTGAGGTCCGCCACTTCCTCGCGGCTGTCGCACGAGAGGCACAGCATCACTTCGCTGGAGCCCGCATCGGCGATCGGGCGGCTGGTGAAGGTGCGCCACTTGTCGTGCGTCAGGACCATCACGAAGATCGCCTCCGACCACACCATGCAGGCGGCGGTATCGTCGCTGAACCTGGGCTCGTTGACGAAGCCGAGCGCGGCATAGAACGCCTTGGCGCGCTCCAGGTCGGTGACGGGAAGGTTCACGAAGATCATGCGTGCCATCTGCTCTCTCCATGTGCCGCGCCGGCAGGTCTCAGCAAGCTCGGGGCGAATCGTCTCTTGCCGGAGCCTGACCCTAGTGGTAACTAAATGCAACCATGGAGTCACAAAAAGAAACCAGACGTTCGGCAGTCGCGACGACCGGAGACAAATCTCGCACCCACGGCCCCCGCACCCACGGCCGCTGGTACGGCGACGCCTGTGGGGCCGCCTTCGCCATGGAACTCATCGGGGAGCGCTGGTCGCTGCCGATCATCCGCGAGATGATGCTGGGCCCGCGCCGCTTCTCGGAAATCCGCGCCGACCTGCCCGGGCTCAGCGCCAAGACCCTGACCGAACGGCTGGAGAGCCTCGAGCAGACCGGCATCGTCGCGCGCACCGCGCTGCCGCCGCCCGCCTCGGTGCAGGTCTACCGGCTGACCGAATGGGGGCTGGCGCTGGAACCGGTGCTGCAGGAGCTTGGCCGCTGGGCGGTACGCTCGACGCTGCATGACCCGACGCTGCCGATCACGCCGGTCTCGCTGATGCTTTCGCTGCGCACGATGATCCTCCCCGAGCGGATCGGCGACCTGGCGCTGACGGTGCGCTTCGCAGTGGGTGACAGACATTTCACCGGGCGGCTGGGCCGGGGGGAGACGGGGCAGGGCGAACTGGCGGTCACCCCCGCCGATGCCGACGACCCCGCGCCCGATCTGGTCTTCGCTGCGGATGCCGGGTTCCCGTTCCTCGCGGTGTTCTATGGCAAGTGGCCGCGCGGCGAGGTTCAGGCCCTGCGCGTGGAAGGCGGACCGGGGCCGGTGCAGCGCTTCATCGATTTGTTCGACCTGCCGCCGAAGGTCGGCGGCTAGCTGCGGCCGGCATCCGGGCTGCCTCGCCAAACAGCCAGCTAATCGCCCAAAGCTTATTGCGATGCAGCGCCCGGTCCGTTACGCGAGTGCGCGAAATGACTGACAGCAAGATCCAGACCGAGAATCGCGACGCCACCGTGCTGGCCGCCCCCGACATCGAACTCGACGTGCGCGAGACTTTCGGGATCGACATCGACATGAAGGTTCCCGCCTTCTCCGTGGCCGACGAGCGCGTCCCCGACCTCGACGAGACGTATGTGTTCGATCCGGACACCACGCTCGCGATCCTGGCGGGCTTTGCCTTCAACCGCCGCGTCATGGTGCAGGGCTACCACGGCACCGGCAAGTCGACCCACATCGAACAGGTCGCCGCGCGCCTCAAGTGGCCGTGCATCCGCATCAACCTCGACGCCCACATCAGCCGCATCGACCTGATCGGCCGCGACGCCATCGTCCTGCGCGGCGGCATGCAGGTGACCGAGTTCCGCGAGGGCCTGCTGCCCTGGGCGCTGCAGCACCCGGTCGCGCTGGTGTTCGACGAATACGACGCGGGCCGCCCGGACGTGATGTTCGTGATCCAGCGCATCCTCGAAACCGAGGGCAAGCTGACCCTGCTCGACCAGAACCGCGTGATCCGCCCTGACAAGCACTTCCGCCTGTTCGCGACCGCCAACACGGTGGGTCTGGGCGACACCTCGGGCCTGTACCACGGCACCCAGCAGATCAACCAGGGCCAGATGGACCGCTGGAACCTGGTGGTGGCGCTCAACTACCTGCCGGCCGCGACCGAAACCGGCATCGTCGCCGCCAAGGTGCCGCAGATCGACAAGTCGGTGATCGCCAACATGGTCAAGGTCGCGGACTTCTCGCGCCAGGGCTTCATGAACGGCGACATCTCCACGGTGATGAGCCCCCGCACGGTCATCACCTGGGCACAGAACGCGGCGATCTTCAACGACGTCGGCTTCGCCTTCCGCCTCTCGTTCCTGAACAAGTGCGACGAGACCGAGCGCATGCTGGTGGCCGAATACTACCAGCGCGTGTTCGGGCAGGAACTGCCCGAGAGCGTCGTCGGGAAGGCATGAGGGCAGGCATTGCGCGGCCTGGCGCTCAGGTCGCGCAATGACGGTGCAGGGCGCGATCGTCGCCCTGCAATTCCCGCGACGGGCGGCAAACCGTCTCCTGACGATGCCTGTGGCAACGGCGCCGGATGGATGCCCGTCTTCGCGCGGATGACGGATGGGGTTTGTGCCTGTTCGCGGCCATCGCAACCACGCGTCAGGCTCCGGTTCATCGCACCTTAAGCGAGGCTCGGGCTGAGCGGGCAGCTCCATCGCCCATAGCTTCCTTTTGCGGACTTACGTTCATGCCGTCGCTTCTTCCGTCCTCGCCGGCGTCGGCGCCCGGCTTCGCAAAAGGTTCTATCGAGACCGCAGGACTGGTCGAAGTGCGCGCGGCCTCCCCCGCGATCCGGCCGCACCTGATGGCCGCGTTGCTGCTCAACATCGTCGTCGTCGCCGCGTTGCTCCATGCCGCGCAGCTTCGCATCGATCCGTGGACCGCCGGGGCGAGGACGTACTTCGCCGCGGCCCTCCTGCTGGTGCTGGTCCGCTTCGCCCTGCCGCGCACCAACTGGCGGCATGCCGGGACGGTCGCCCATTTCACCGAATACACAGGGCTGTTCACGCTAATCTCGGTGATGGGGGCGACCGCGAGCTATCCGGTGGCGGCGCTGACTCACGGCTATGCCGATGCGACGCTCCAGCATATCGACGAGGCGCTCGGGTTCGGCTGGCTGGCCTGGTATCGGCTGGTCGCCGCGCATCCGGTGCTGCAGGCGTTGGGGACGGTGGCCTACCGCTCGATCTACGTGACCCCGGCGATGATCCTGTGGTGCGCCGCGCGGGCCGGTCGGCATGACTTCGCCTACCGGTTCATCGCGGGGTTCTGGGTGGCGACGGTCATTACCCTCGCGCTGTTCAGCCTGATGCCGGCGGTGGGGCCGTTCTCGTACCTGTGGCACGGCGCGATCCCCTACATGCCCGAAAGCGAGCAGTGGCAGTCGGGCCTGATCCCGGCGCTGCGTGCGCACGGGGTCCACTTCATCGACCTGGGGCGCCTGCGCGGGATCGTCTCGGCGCCCAGCTTCCATACGGCGGCGGCGGTGCTCTACGTGGTCGCGGGCTGGCGGATCGCCGCGCTGCGCTGGCCGATCGTCGCGCTCAACCTGATGATGATGCTGTCGACGCCGGTGGAGGGGACGCACTATCTTGCCGACATGCTGCTCGGCGCGGTGGTGGCGCTGCTCTCGCTGGCGCTGGTCGCGGGCTATTGCGGGCGGATGCGGTCGCAGGCCTGAAGGCCCGCCTCAGAGCGCGGTCGCCCTCACCACCATGGTACCCAGGAACACCGGCTTTTCGGCGCCGATGATGCGCGGCTGCGGGCGGGGAAGCGGCGGAACCGCCGCCAGCGCCGCGATGCCGGTCATCAGGGCGATCGATGCCATCAGGGCGGAAACGGTGGGGAGCAGGCGGGTCATGTGGCGGCATCCGAGCGATTGATGTGACCCGTCCCTTCTGCACGGCACTTGTCTCAGGATTTTGCCAGAGGTGCATCGATTTGTCGGCAAACGTATTGACCGGTAATCGCAACAAGCCGCGATTTTCCGCACGACCATCAACGAAGGTCACCCCTCGGGATAGACGGCCTTGACGAAATATAGCCCGTCCGGCGGCGCATTGAGGCCGAGCCGTTGCCGGTCGCGCGCCGCCAGCGCCTCGCCGATCTCTTCCTCGCGCCACCGGCCCATCCCCACCAGCGCCAGGCAGCCTACCATCGAGCGGACCTGATGGTGCAGGAAGCTGCGAGCCTCGGCCTCGATCAGCACCATGTCGCCCTCGCGCCGCACCGCCAGCCGGTCGAGCGTCTTGAGCGGAGAGGCCGACTGGCAATGGGCCGAGCGAAAGGTGGTGAAGTCGTGCAGCCCCACCAGGGTCTGCGCCGCGCGTTGCATCGCCGCCTCGTCGAGCGGCTTGGCCACCTGCCACGCCTTGCCCCGCTCCAGCGTCAGCGGCGCGCGGCGGTTGGCGATGCGGTAGAGATAGGCGCGGCCAATGCACGAAAACCGCGCGTGCCAGTCGTCCGCCGCCACTTCGCAAGAGAGCACGGCGACGGGATGAGGCCGCAGCCTCGCGTTCAGCGCCTCCATCAGGTGGAATGGCGTGAACGGTTTGGCGATGTCGATATGCGCCCGCATGCCAAGGCCATGGACGCCCGCGTCGGTGCGTCCCGCAGCGTGCATGATGACCGGCTCGCCGGTGATGGCGAAGGCGGCATCCTCTACCGCCTGCTGCACCGAGGGGCCATGCGCCTGGCGCTGCATGCCCATGAAGGGGGCGCCGTCGAATTCGAGGGTGAGGGAAAAGCGCGTCATTTCGCCCCGCCGATACAGGACTGGCGCGGCGGTGCAATGGGCTTGGCGCGAGGGCAGGGCGGTGGCACCATCGCCGGCAATCGGGAAAGGAGCCCAGCATGGCCGACGACCAACGCCCCCGCTTCGAGGTCTTTCGCGGCGCCGAGGCGCCGACCCTCGATGACTGCGCCTGCATGACCTACGAAGGAGAGACCCCCAACCTCGCCGCCGCACAGCCCCTGCTCATGGACGCCATGGAAGTGCGCGGCGAATATGCCGACGTCCCCTACCGCCGCGAGGGGATGAGCCTGGCGCGGCTCTGGGTGAAGAGCGGCTTTCCACTGCCGCTCCATACGCACGACTGCGACTGCCTCTACTACATCGTCGCGGGCTCGATCCGGCTGGGGCAGGAAATGTTGGCGGCAGGCGACGGCTTCTTCGTCGGCGCGGAAGTCCCCTATGCCTATACGGCGGGCCCGGAAGGCGCCGAAGTGCTGGAGTTCCGCGCGACGGACCGCTTCAACATCCGTGTGCGTGACAAGTCCGTGGCGGGCTGGGAAAAGACCGCCGCGACCTTGCGCGAAGGCCACGAACGCTGGCGCGAGGAAGCCCCGCCGGTCCGCCGCATGCCCGAGAAGGCGTGATGCTCAGCCGAGCTTCGTGCCCGCCGCGACGGGCCTGCCGCGCAGCAGGTCGGCGCTATCCATCACCGGCTTGCCCGCCCGCTGGATGCGGGTGATTCGCAAGCCGCCCGCACCGCAGGCGACGGCCAGGGCATCATCGAGGGTGTGGCCTGGCTCGCCCTCGCCGGAAACGACCTCCGCGGCCAGCACCTTGTAGCGCTCGCCTTCGAGTTCGAAGAAGGCGCCCGGTGCAGGTTGAAAGGCGCGGATCTGCCGTTCGACCTGCTCCGCGCTCGCGGCGAAGTCGAGCCGGGCCTCGGACTTGTCGATCTTCCTCGCGTACGTCACGCCGTCCTCTGGCTGCCTGACCGCGCGGTGGACGGCCAGATCGCGCAGCGTGCCGACCAGCAACTGTGCGCCGCGCTCGGCCAGTTCGGCGGTGAGTTCGCCGGCGGTCTTGCGCTCCACAGTCGTGCGCAATGTCGCCAGCATCGGTCCGGTGTCGAGCCCGGCCTCCATCTGCATGATGGTGACGCCGGTGGTCGGATCGCCCGCCAGGATCGCCCGCTGGATCGGCGCCGCCCCGCGCCAGCGCGGCAGGATCGAGGCATGGATGTTGAGACAGCCGAGGCGCGGCGCGTCCAACACCGCCTGCGGCAGGATCAGGCCATAGGCGGCGACCACCGCGATGTCCGCCTCCAGCGCCGCGAACTCGTCCTGCTCCTGGCCGCCTTTGAGCGAAACCGGGTGGCGCACCGGGATGCCCCGCGCCTCGGCTTCCCGGTGGACGGGCGAGGGCGTCAACTCCTTGCCCCGCCGGCCGCCGGGACGAGGCGGCTGGGAATAGGCGGCCACGACCTCGTGTCCCGCCTCGACGAGCGCGACAAGCGCGGGGACGGCAAAATCGGGGGTTCCCATGAAGACGATGCGCATGATGTGGGGAACTCCTGTCGAGACGGTGAGGGCGGGCTTCCTAAGAACCGGGTGAGGCCCTATCTCCGCATCCATGGCATCGCAAGAGATCGAGACGCTGACCGCCGCCCTGTCGCGCCTTCCGGGCCTTGGCCCACGTTCGGCCCGCCGCGCGGTCCTGTGGCTGATAAAGCGCCGGGAAACCGCGCTCGTCCAGCTTGTGGAGGCGCTCGGCGCGGTGCGCGAAGCGCTGGTCGAATGTCACGTCTGCGGCAACGTGGACACCACCGATCCTTGCGGCATCTGCGCCGATCCGCGCCGCGATGCCCGTTCCATCTGCGTGGTCGAGGAAGTGGCCGACCTGTGGGCACTCGACCGCGCACGGCTTTTCACTGGCCATTATCACGTACTGGGGGGCCGGCTTTCCGCACTCGACGGCGTACGGCCGGAAGACCTCGCGATCGAAGAACTGATGCGGCGCGTCGACGCGGGCGGCATCGACGAAATTCTCCTCGCCATGAACGCCACGCTCGAAGGCCAGACTACCGCCCATTATATCGCCGAGCGGCTCGAAGGCTTCGCCGTCCGCGTGACGCAGCTGGCACACGGGCTTCCGGTCGGTGGCGAACTCGATTACCTCGACGAAGGCACGCTGGCGCAGGCGATCCGCGCTCGGCGACCGGTAGCCTGATTCGGCCGATTCGCTCCGATTAAGGGGATCGATGCGGCATCCTTGCGAAATGGCCGCTTCGGGATTATCTGGCGAAAATGGCTATCCGCGAAATCCTCGAAGTTCCCGACGCCCGCCTGAAGCAGGTCTCGGTCCCGGTCGAAACGTTCGACGACACGCTCAAGACGCTTGTCGAGGACATGTTCGAAACCATGTACGATGCACCCGGCATCGGCCTTGCCGCAATCCAGGTGGGCGTGCCGCTGCGCGTGCTGGTCATCGACCTGCAGCCGGAAGACGAGGATGCCGAGCCGGAGGTCTGCACGGCTCACGGTGGCCATCATCATACTCATCGTCCGACCAAGAGGGAGCCGCGGCTCTTCATCAACCCCGAGATTCTCGATCCCTCGGATGAATACATCGTCTATCAGGAGGGTTGCCTCTCGGTTCCCGAAATCTTTGCCGACGTCGAACGACCCTCCAGCATCCGCGCACGCTGGCAGGATATCGATGGCAAAGTTCACGAAGAGGCGATGGACGGCCTGATGGCGATCTGCCTCCAGCACGAGATGGACCACCTCGAAGGCGTCCTGTTCATCGACCACCTCTCGCGCCTCAAGCGCCAGATGGCGCTCAAGAAGCTGGAAAAACTGCGCAAGGCTGCCTGATCCGGTGCGGGCCGGATAATTCGGTTCAAAAATCTGCCAAGATGCTGGAGTTCCTGAAATGTTCCGATTAAGGTCGGGACATGGAACTTGTCTTCGCTACTATCGTCATGCTCGTAATCGGGCTGGGTCTTGGCTGGTTTTTCGGTTCTCGCCCTGTGGCGCAGTGGCGCGCGCAGGCCGACGCCCGTGAGCGGGAGGCGCGCGAGGGGGATGCCCGGTACTTGCGCGCCTTCGCCGATCTGGAAGCCGCGCGGGAACGGGCGGCGCGGACGGATATGCTGGAACAGTCGCTCGATCGCGCTCGCACAGATCACGAGACGGCATTGACGCGTCTGCGTGAGGATGCGGCCGCGCTGGCAGAGCGCATCCGCGGTGAAGCAGGGCAGGTTCTCGACAAGACGCGCGCCGATCACGCCATCAGGGTGGATACCCTGCTTCGCGAGCAGCGTACCTTGTCCGAAGAACTTTCGGCGTTGCGCGAAAAATCCGCCAATTTCGACGAGCAAAAGCGCGTTCTGATCGAGGCGCAGCAGGCCTTGCGCGGAGAGTTCGAGAATGCCGGGGCAAAAGTCCTCGCCGCCGCGCAGGAGACGTTCCTGAAGCGGGCGGGAGAGCGATTCGAGCAGAGCGAGAAGACCAGCGCCGAACGAATCAGCGCGATCCTGGCACCCGTAGGTGTGCGGCTACGCAGCTACGAGGAACAGGTAGCGGCGCTGGAAGCCAAGCGCGTCGATGCCTTCGGGCAACTGACCGGCCAGATCGAGGCGCTGCGGGTCGGGCAGGAACTGGTGCGAGCCGAAGCGGTCCGACTAGGCAATTCACTGCGCAACGCGCCCAAGGCCCGAGGGCGCTGGGGCGAACAGCAGCTCAAGAACGTTCTCGAGCAGTGCGGACTGACCGAGCACACCGATTACGAGACCGAGCAGTCGATCACCACGGAGGAAGGGCGGCTGCGGCCTGATGCGATCGTGCGCGTGCCGGGCAACAAGCAACTGGTGATCGACGCCAAAGTGTCGCTCAACGCCTATCAGGACGCTTTCGAGGCCGAGGACGAGACCATCCGTATCGCCTTCCTGAACCAGCACGCAGCCTCGATGCGTAATCATATCCAGACGCTGGGAGCCAAGAGCTACCAGAGCCAGTTCGAGAATGCGCCGGATTACGTCATCATGTTCGTCCCGGGCGAGCATTTCATCGCCGCCGCCCTCGATCACGATTCGAGCCTGTGGGACTTCGCCTTTGATCGCAAGGTATTGCTGGCCAGTCCGACCAACCTGGTGGCCATCGCCCGCACCATCGCCCAGGTCTGGCAGCAGGAGGGCCTCGCCCGAGAGGCCCGCGAAATCGGCAAGCTCGGCGCCGATCTCTACGACAGCCTGGCCAAGACGCAGGATGACTTGTCCAAGGTGGGCACGCACCTGGGACGCGCGGTCAACAGCTTCAACGATTTCGCCCGTACTTACGAAGGCAACGTGATGAGCCGCGCCCGCCGGCTGAGCGAAAAGCACATCAAGATCGGCAAACGTGAAATCTCCGACGACGTCCCCCTGGTGGAATCGGCGCCGCGCTATGCCGATACCACTGGAGGTGGCAGCAGTTCGGAAACCGCTGCGGAAGAGGGCGCCGAGTAGGAATGACGGCCCGGCTTCAGCCTTGCCGCAAGTGCGCCAACGCCTCGTAGGCCAGAACTGCGCCGGCAACGGCGGCGTTGAGACTGTCGGCACGGCCGAGCATCGGGATCGTGACACGCAAGTCGCATGCGGTCTCGTAGCTGGCGGGGAGCCCCTGCGATTCGTTGCCGACCATCAGAAAGCACGGCGCGGCGTAAGCCGCCTGGCGATAGTCGGTCGGATCGCGCAGCGACGCCGCAACCAGTTGGCCATCGCCTCCCCGCAGCCAATCCTGGAATTCGTCCCAGCGAGCGATCGCGATCTTCTGCGTGAAGATTGCGCCCATACTGGCACGCACCGCTTCCACCGAGAATGGATCGGCGCAGTCGTCGAGAAGGATCAGCCCGCCAGCGCCCACGGCATCGCCGGTGCGCAGCATGGTGCCAAGGTTGCCGGGATCGCGCAGGGCCTGCGCCACCAGCCAGATCGGAGAAGCGTCGCGATCGAGGTCGATGAGCCTGGTGTCGAATTCGGTGAAGACGCCGGCGACCGCTTGCGGATTGTCCTTGCCGGTAACCTTGGCGAGGATTTCCACGTCCATCTCGACAATGTCCCCGCCGCTCGCAACCACTTCGCTTTCGAGAGCGTCCAGCAGCGGATGCGGGTCGCGCCCGATCGCCATGACGAGCATTTCCGGCAATATGCCGCTCTCACGCGCGTCGGTCAGCAGCCGCAGCCCTTCGGCAAGGAAGCGCTTCTCGCGCTTGCGATGCTTCTTGTCGCGCAGCGAGCGCAGGAACTTGACCAGCGGATTGGAAAAACCGGTGATGGTGCGGCGATGGTGGCCGCCCGGCAAGGTCGATTCGGTCACTCTTCGCCGAAGCCGTCGCGTACCAGACCGGCTAGAACCGCCAGCGCTTCCGGCGCTCCGTCGCCCGAGCAGGTGATCTCGATGGTGTCGCCCTTGGCGGCGCCGAGCATCATCAGGCCAAGGATCGAACCGCCCGCAGCGGACATGCCATCCTTTGCAACGGTGACGGTGACGCCACCGGGCAAGTCGGCGACATGGCCGACGAACTTGGCACTGGCGCGGGCGTGCAGACCGCGCTTGTTCACGATCAGCACCGAATCACGGCAATCGATCATGCATCCTGCCCCAGGTACTCGCTTGCTATCGTAATGTAGTTGCGCCCCGCATCGCGCGCGGCGGCAACCGCTTCGCGGACCGGCATGCAGCCCCGTGCCTTGGCGAGGCGAATCAGCATCGGCAGGTTGATCCCGGCGATCACCTCGACCTTGCCTGCCTGCATCAGCGAGATCGCAAGGTTGGAGGGGGTTCCACCGAACAGGTCGGTCAGCACGATCACGCCATCACCGCTATCCACCTTGGCGATGGCGTCGGCGATTTCCGAGCGGCGGCGTTCCATGTCGTCGTTCGGACCGATGCACACGGTGGCGACGTCGGGCTGGTCGCCGACGACATGTTCCATCGCGTGTACGAACTCCTCGGCGAGATTGCCGTGAGTAACCAGAATCATGCCGATCATGCCGGGAGTGCGCTCCGAAATTCCTGCAATCGCACCCGGCCGATGTCTCTATTTCTCACGCCGCAGACCTCCTTCCAGAAGATCGGCTGCCCGTGAGCCCAGGTTGCGGTGCAGCAATGTGGGCGAAAATCCGGATAGACGCAAGGCTGCAGCGATCTGTTCCGCAGTGAATACCGAACGATGTCTCCCGCCGGTACAGCCAAAGGCGATATGCACATAGGCCTTACCCTGTGCGCGGTAACGCGGAAGCAGGAGCAGGAGCAGGTCGCGAATCCGTGTAAATGCTTCTTCCCACGCGGGATCCTTGCGGATGTAATCGCCAACCGGGGCATCCTGTCCGGTCTGCGGGCGCAGTTCTGCATCCCAGTGGGGATTGTCCAGAAACCGCATGTCGAAGACGAGATCGGCCACCGGCGGCATCCCGCGAGAGAAGCCGAAGCTCGAAACCGTGACCGTGAGTTCCTCGGCATCGCTTTCGGTGAAACGCTCGCGAATCACCCGTTGCAAGTCGTTGGAGGTGAACTCGGTGGTGTCGACCAACAAGTCCGCCCAGCGCCGCAGCGGGGACAGCAGTTCCCGCTCGGCCCGAATACCGGTCGAAACCGGGGCATCGGCTGCGAGGGCGTGACGACGACGGGTCTCGTTATAGCGCCGCTCCAACTCCGTGCTGGAACAGTCGAGAAACAGGGTCATCAATTGCAGGTCGCGCCGCTCGGTGAGTTTTTTTACCTGCGCGATCACCCGTTCGGGATCGAACCCACGCGTCCGCGAATCGAAGCCGATCGCAAGTGGCGTGGGATCACCTTCCGGGGCGCCATCGATCAGCGCATCGAGCATGCGGATAGGGAAGTTGTCGACGATCTCCCAGCCGAGATCCTCCAGCACCCGTAACGCAGTGGTCTTGCCCGCGCCCAGCATTCCCGTCACCAGCAGCACACGCTGCGGATTTGCCGCTAAGTTCCCCATGGCTTCTTCTCTGCGCGCTGTCGTGGAGAAAGGGAAGGGGGCTAAGGGCTTATGCGCAGTCAAGGCACAAGCCTACAGCGGCAATCCGTAATGCTTCAGTGCAAGTTCGGCCCTGAGCGGCAACGCGCTGGCCTCTGGATACAAGCGCACGAGCGGCAGGACGGCGCTGCCGATCGCGACGTCATCCGGTGCCTCGATATAGCGAGGCGCATCACCGTCGAGCGTAAGCATGAGCGACACCGGGACGGTATCGAGGCATCGAAAGGCCAGAAGTCCCAGATTACGCACCTCCAGCAAACCTCTCGTCCGGGGATGCGGATGTGCAAGGAGCCTGCCTTGCTGCGTTTCGAGCAGAATCGAATCGTCGCCTACCAACACTGCACCGCGATCGATCAGCGCCAGCGCCAAACTCGATTTGCCGCTTCCCGGCGGGCCTTCGATCAGTATGCCGCGCCCCGCGATCGCGACGCAAGTGGACTGGCGTGCCGTACCGGTCACGCCCCTGCATCCCACAACGGCAGCGAGATCGCCAGCCGCGCACCCGCAGCGCCATCGGTGCGATCCGTGGCGACGAGGCGGCCAAAATGCCCCTCCACGATCGTGCGTGCGATGGCGAGGCCGAGGCCACTGTGCGTACCGAATTCCTCGCGCGAGGGGCGCAGCGAATGAAACCGCTCGAACACCCGCTCGCGCGCTGCATCGGGGATGCCTGGTCCATGGTCGGCAACGGCGATTCCGGCGCGATTGCCCGTACGAGCGAGAGTAATCTCGATCGCGCCGCCGGGCGGGGAAAAGGACACCGCATTATCGAGCAGGTTCTGCAATACCCGCTCCAGCCGCGCCGCATCTCCCGGGACGATCAGATCTTCATGATCCTCATGGATTATCCGTATCGGACTGTCGCCGTTGACGCCGCGCTGGTCGCGCTCGCCGACGAGCGCCTTAACCAGGCGCCGCATGTCCACGGGCTCGAAGGTGGTGCGGCTGATCTGCGCGTCGATCCGGCTGGCATCGGCGATCTCGGTGACGAGGAAGTCGATGCGGCGCACGTCGTCCTTGGCGATGCCGAGGAGTTGCCGACGCAACTCGGGCTGGTCCACGCGTTCAAGGGTTTCGAGTGCGCTGCGCAGACTGGTGAGGGGGTTCTTGAGTTCGTGCGCGACGTCGGCGGCGAAGCTTTCGACGGAGTCGATGCGCTGGCGCAGCGCACCGCTCATGTCCGAGATGGCGCGGGCGAGCAGGCCGATCTCGTCGCGCCGATCGGGCAAGCGAGGAACCACAACGCTGCGGTCGCGGCCGAGGCGCACGCGCACGGCAGCACGCACCAGTTTGCGCAGCGGCTCGACGATGGTGCGCGCCAGGAACAGTGAGAGCAGGATCGAGACGCCGAGCGCCCCGCCGACGATGATCGCCAGCGTCTGGCGGGCCATGCGCACGTTTTCGGTTATGTCGCGCGCATTGCGAGTGACCAACAGGGCCGAGCCGTCGGTGCCTACGGGGGTGGCGGCGATGATGATCGGTGTCCGGTCCGGAGCCGCCTTGTGGCTGATCCAGGTTTCCCGACCGACCAGCGCCGCGCCGATCTCGGGCCAGGCGCGCGCGCTCTGGTCAGTGGGGTCGCGGTAATCGGGAATCTCGGGAGCGCCGAGAATGAAGTCCATGCCCCGGTCGAGCAGCCGTGCCCCGTCCTGCAGCCATGGCTCGGCGGCGGGATCGACAAGTCGGTACGAAGGGCGGGCGAGTGCGAAGCTGTCGCCCGCCAGTTCGCCCGACCCATCGAACAAGCGCAGGCGAAGTCCCTGCTCTGTGCCGATGCGGGCGATCAGGTCGAGCCGGCCCGCGGGCCCTTCGTCTGCAAGGGCGTCTGCAGTGATCTCGGCCTCGGATTTTGCCAGACGGTAGCGTTCGGCAAGCAGTTCGTTGCGATAGCTGTCGATATAGAACAGGCTTCCGGCGAGCAGGGCCAGCGCGATGAAGTTCACCGCGAGAATGCGCGCGGTCAGCGAGACACGCCAGGACGGCAGGCGCGAACGGGCGCGATATCGCTCAGCCATCGGCGAACGAATAGCCGGCGCCGTAGAGCGTATCGATCGCCGCGAATTCTGGATCCACCGCGCGGAACTTTCGGCGCAGGCGCTTGATGTGGCTGTCGATCGTCCGGTCGTCCACGTAGACGTCGTCGCTGTAGGCCGCGTCCATCAACTGGTTGCGGCTCTTCACGATGCCGGGACGCAGCGCCAGCGCCTCGAGGATCAGGAACTCCGTAACCGTCAGCGACACCGGCCGGCCTTCCCACGTCACCTGATGGCGCGCCGGATCGAGCGACAGGCGGCCCCGGGCGATCGGGTCGGGCACTTCGACCTCGGCGTTCTGCTCGGGCGGTAGCCTGGTCAGTTCGCTGCGCCGCAGGATCGCCCTTATGCGCGCCACCAGCAGGCGCTGGCTGAACGGCTTGGCGATATAGTCGTCGGCCCCCAGCGCGAGCCCCAATGCCTCGTCGAGTTCCTGGTCCTTCGAGGTCAGGAAGATCACCGGGAGGCTCGATTGTGTCCGCAGCGCCTTGAGCAGTGCCAGCCCGTCCATGCGCGGCATCTTGACGTCGAAGATCGCGAGGTCAGGCGGATTTTCAAGCAGTGCCTTCAGCGCGGTTTCCGCATCGGCATAAACACGCGTCGCGAAGCCTTCCGCATGCAGTCCGATCGACAAGGCGGTGAGGATGTTGCGGTCGTCATCGACCAGCGCCACGACATGCTGGCGTGCCGGCGTGGTCGCCTCGGCAGGCTGGATCGGGTTCGAGGGGATCGGGGCGTTCACTGGATCGGCCATGGGCGCCCGGACTTTGCCTTCTGATGCATGGACGACGTTGCCTAGCCGCTGCACCGAGCCGTGGCAATCGCCGGGCGCGCATGCCTGAAAAACACCGGGTCGGTCCCATGGCGGTTTCATTTGACGCCGATTTGACGGAAAAGGGTCGGCCGCCTGCGTGCGGCGCGATTCTTGCGCAGGAATCGCCTCAGCGTCACCGGGAAAACCCGTAGCGACGCCATCTTTTGGAGGAGATGACATTGACCACCCTTAGCTATCCGCTCTCGAAACAGGGCATAGAGACGAAGGCCCGGATCTTCGCGAACCTTGGCACGGCACCCCTGGTGGAGCAGGCGGTGAAGAACGGAGAGGGCGTGCTTTCTGCCGACGGTCCTTTCGTCGTCGCGACCGGCAAGCACACCGGACGTTCGGCGAAGGACAAGTTCATCGTCAAGGATGCCGAGACGGAAAGCACGGTCTGGTGGGGCAAGACCAACGTACCGATGACGCCTGAGCACTTCGCGGCGCTCAAGGAAGATTTCCTGGCCGCGCTGGGCGAGAAGGACACGCTCTACGTCGCCGACCTGTTCGGCGGTTCGCAGCCCGAGCACCGCGTCAATGTGCGCGTCATCAACGAATTCGCCTGGCACAACCTTTTCATCCGCACCCTGCTGGTCCGCCCGACCGAGACCGAACTGGCAGGCTTCGCGCCCGAATACACCATCATCGACCTGCCCAGCTTCCGCGCCGATCCCGCGCGGCACGGCTCGCGCACCGAGACGGTCATCGCCGTCAACTTCACCGAGAAGCTGATCCTCATCGGCGGCACCGCCTATGCCGGCGAGATGAAGAAGTCGGTCTTCGGCATCCTCAACTACCTGCTGCCGGTGAAGGGCGTGATGCCGATGCACTGTTCGGCCAACATCGGACCGGACGGCGACACGGCGGTGTTCTTCGGGCTTTCGGGCACTGGCAAGACCACGCTTTCGGCCGATGCCAGCCGCACCCTCATCGGCGATGACGAGCACGGCTGGTCGGATACTGCGGTCTTCAACTTCGAGGGCGGCTGCTACGCCAAGATGATCCGCCTTTCCGAAGAGGCCGAGCCCGAGATCTACGCCACCACTCACCGCTTCGGCACGGTTCTGGAGAACGTGGTGATCGATCCGGTGACCCGCAGGATCGACCTCGACGACAACTCGCTGGCCGAGAACAGCCGTGGTTCCTACCCGATCGACTTCATCCCGAACTGCTCGGAGAAGAACCTGGGACCGGTGCCGCTGAACATCATCTTCCTGACCGCCGATGCCTACGGCGTGCTGCCCCCGATCGCGCGGCTGACCCCGGATCAGGCGATGTATCACTTCCTGTCGGGCTACACCGCCCGCGTCGCCGGCACCGAGATCGGCGTGACCGAACCGGAAGCGACCTTCTCGACCTGCTTCGGCGCGCCGTTCATGCCGCGCCATCCCTCGGTCTACGGTAACCTGCTCAAGGAGCGGATCGCCAAGGGCGGGGTGAAGTGCTGGCTGGTCAACACCGGCTGGTCGGGCGGCAAGGCGACCATGGAGGGCATCAAGCGCATGCCGATCAAGGCGACCCGCGCCCTGCTCAACGCCGCGCTCGACGGCAGCCTCAACGAGGCCGAGTTCCGCGAAGATCCGAACTTCGGCTTCGAGGTTCCGGTGGCGGTGCCAGGCGTCGACACGAAGCTGCTCGACCCGCGCGGCGCCTGGGCGGACGGCGCCGAGTACGACCGCACTGCGCAGACGCTGGTGAAGCAGTTCATCGACAACTTCGAGCAGTTCGAGGAGCACGTCGACGAAGGCGTGCGCAACGCGGCGCCCGTCGCGGCCTGAGCTTCGCGATTAAATTCCAGCAAGGCTCCGGGGCGGTTGCTCCGGGGCCTTTTGCATGGGCGCTTGTCGATGAAAGTGTGTGCGAGAGAGGGGGCGCCAGGATCTCGCGGTTGGGGCGAGAGTTGAGGTTCCTTCAATCCCGTCATTCCCGAGAAAGCGGGAATGACGAAAAAGAGTGGGAAGCGGTCGTGGCCCTCTCCCATTCAAGGGAAGTGAGATAGAAAGAATGGTTCACGCAAAGACGCGAAAGCGCCAAGGATAAGCGCTTGCGGCGAAGCCGCTTTTGCTTTCGAGCCTGCGGCTTAAAGCGACACCTTCGCGCCTTCGCGTCTTTGCGTGAACCAGTCGTTCTTGCTTCTCAGCGTCCGCAGGAGCCGTAACCCGAAGTCAGTCCACTCGCCGCGTTTTACTCCCGACCCCGCCCAGGCCGAGCTTGTCGAAGCCCGCCCGCGACATCTCGCCATCGGAGTGTTTCCATCGCGGCCTGAACAGGCCCGAGACGCGGCCTATGCCGCCGCGCGCACGATGTGTTCGAATACCGCGACGTGCAGGGCCTCGGCGAACTCGCAGCCTACCGCGCCGTCACGCATCCAGCAGATGCGCGCGCTCAGCAGTTGCAGCCCCGGAATGCGGATGCGCAGCGGCACTTCCATGCGGGCATCGGACAATTGCGCGATCCGGAAACCGCCGGGCGACAAGTCCTCCAGCCGGGCCTGCTTCCAGGGCCGCGTGCCTTGCCGCACGTCGCACAGGATCGAGACGCCGACGCGCGCCGAGCGGGTGGTTCGGGCACCGTCGGTGACAGCGCCGGCAGGAGAATCGGACATGAGGGCTCCATCGGGGGGAGCCCCCTATGCGGCGCGAAAGGTTACCAGCGCGTTAGCATTATGTCGCAGGCGCTCAGCGGAACGCCTTGGCCAGTACCACCAGCGTCGGATCGCCCTCCAGCGGCTCGGCGTGGAAGCCCTTTTCGCGTTCGAGATCGATCGCCGCATGATTGTCGCGGCTCTCGATGGCGATCGCCCGGCGGCATCCGCGCGCCTGCGCCTGGCCGGCGATGAAATCGAGCATGGCCCAGCCGATCCCCTTGCCACGATGCGTGCCGCAGACCGAAATGGCGATCTCCGCGGTGTCGAGCGGACCGTCGCAGGCCAGCATGCCCGATGCGACGATCTGTCCGCTCGCGCGGTTGGTGCCGATCCAGGATTCGGTGCGGAAGTGATCGGCGTGGACGAGCGGTTCGATCTGCTCGGGACGTACAGCATCGGCGGCGGCGAGGAAACGGAAGCGGCGGTCCTCGTCGGTGACCCGTGCGAAGAAATCCATCAGCGCGGGCGCATCGGCCTCGGTCGCCTGGCGCACGTCGAGGTCGATGCCCGAACGGGTGGGGAGGGTGAGGGAGAAGGGGGCGGCGAGAATGGCCGGGAACGGCATGATCTGCGTCCTTGCGGAGAAAACGATGGCGAATCTCTACATCCATCCGCTGCGATGCACCTTGATCGAGATCACATCGCCCGCCATCTTGCCGGCAAACGGTGCCGGACCCGGGTTTCGACTCTAGGACCAATGTCCAAGGTCACGGACACCTGTCCATTGTGCTAACGCAGCATGCAAGGCCGGATACCCGGTGAGAGCGATTTGAGAGGAGAAACCGACATGGCCGAGGCCGTCTATCCCGTTCCCGCCGACTGGAGCAGGGACGCCCTGATCGACGATGCCCGCTATCAGGAGATGTACGCAGGGTCGGTCTCCGATCCCGAAACCTTCTGGCGCGAGGAAGCCCGGCGGGTCGACTGGATCAAGCCCTTCAGCGTGGTGAAGCAGACGAGCTTCCATGAGGAGGACTTCGGCATCTCGTGGTTCACCGATGGCACCCTGAACCTCTCGGCCAACTGCCTCGACCGCCATCTGGCGACGCGCGGCGACCAGGTCGCGATCCTGTGGGAGCCCGACAGCCCGGCCAATCCCGAGCGCCGCATCACCTACCGCGAACTGCACGAGCAGGTCTGCCGCTTCGCCAACCTGCTCAAGGCGCGCGGAGTCAGGAAGGGCGAGCGCGTCACCATCTACCTGCCGATGGTGCCCGAGGCCGCCGTCGCCATGCTGGCCTGCGCGCGGATCGGCGCGATCCACTCGATCGTCTTCGCCGGGTTCTCTCCCGATGCGCTCGCGAACCGCATCCAGGATTGCGACAGCCGGATCGTCCTGACCACCGACGAGGGCCTGCGCGGCGGTAAGAAGGTGCCGCTAAAGGCCAACGTGGACGAGGCGCTGAAGGACTGCCCGGGCGTCGATACGGTGATCGTGCTCGCCCATACCAAGGCCGGGGTGCCGATGGTCGAGGGCCGCGATGTCGACTGGGCCTCGGCCGTCGCCGACCAGAGCGCCGAATGCGCGCCCGAGGAAATGAACGCCGAGGACCCGCTGTTCATCCTCTACACCTCGGGTTCGACCGGCAAGCCCAAGGGCGTGCTGCATACGACCGGCGGCTATTCGGTCTGGGCCTCGATGACGCACGAGTACGTCTTCGATTACCGTCCGGGCCAGATCTACTGGTGCGCGGCCGACATCGGCTGGGTCACCGGCCATTCCTACGTCGTCTACGGCCCGCTGATGAACGGCGCGACCACGGTGATGTTCGAGGGCGTGCCCAACTTCCCCGATGCCAGCCGGTTCTGGCAGGTGGTGGACAAGTTCGGGGTCGAGATCTTCTACGGCGCCCCCACCGCCCTGCGCGCGCTGATGCGCGAGGGGGACGACTGGGTGAAGAAGACCAGCCGCCAGTCGCTGCGCCTGCTCGGCTCGGTGGGCGAGCCGATCAATCCCGAGGCCTGGGCCTGGTATCACGAAGTGGTGGGCGAGGGCCGTTGCCCGATCGTCGACACCTGGTGGCAGACCGAGACCGGCGGCGTGATGATCTCGCCGCTGCCCGGCGCCACCGCGCTCAAGCCCGGCTCGGCGACGCGGCCGATGTTCGGGGTGCAGCCGAAACTGCTCGACAACGACGGCAAGGAGATCGAGGGGCCGGGCGACGGCTGCCTCGTCATCACCGACAGCTGGCCCGGTCAGATGCGCACCGTCTGGGGCGATCACGAGCGTTTCTTCCAGACCTATTTCAGCACCTTCAAGGGCACCTACTTCACCGGCGACGGCTGCCGCCGCGACGAGGACGGCTACTACTGGATCACCGGCCGCATCGACGACGTCATCAATGTCTCGGGCCACCGCATGGGCACCGCCGAGATCGAGAGCGCGCTGGTCGCCCACGCCAAGGTGGCCGAGGCGGCGGTGGTCGGCATGCCCCACGCGATCAAGGGGCAGGGTATCTACGCCTTCGTCACCTGCAATGCCGAAGTCGAGCCGGACGAGGCGCTGCGCAAGGAACTGATCGCCTGGGTGCGCCACGAGATCGGCCCGATCGCTACCCCCGACGTGATCCAGTTCGCGCCCGGCCTGCCCAAGACCCGCTCGGGCAAGATCATGCGCCGTATCCTGCGCAAGATCGGCGAGAACGACGTCTCGAACCTGGGCGACACCTCGACGCTGGCCGACCCCTCGGTGGTCGATAACCTGCTCGCCAACCGACCACAGCCCGCGACGGCGTGACCGCGCGGGGTATTGCCCCTCAGAGACCGTTTGAGAATGCGCCTTTCGGCGCGTTGCGGCACCGGCTTTGAAATCGCTCTTCCGCGATTTCTCAAACGGTCTCTCAGATCTACGCAATCGTTACGTAATAGACACGAAGTTGACAGCACCCTGTTCATCGGTCTTTCTTTCATTTTCAGATCATCTTGAACACGCTCTTGCGGGAGAGTTGTCATGGATTACGAGAAAGTGGCAAGCCGTGCACAGGAACTCGGCGCCGGCACTCCCATCGAACTGCGGTGGGAGGGCTCGGGCGATTCGGTCCATGCTTTCACGATACTCAATCAATTGAGGGCAACCGTTTACACCGGCACGGAAACCCCGATAAAATATCGGGCGCACATAAATATCTACGAACCGTTCGAGAATGCGAACGCGCAGACGGCGTGGAAATATTTCGCGCAGATCCATCGAAGCCTGAAACTCCACGCCGACCCCCGCAGCGGCGAGGTATGTTGCGACGAGTTCTACAATGAGGAGGCGGACCAGCGCTGCCTGCTGCAGTATGGCATGGACGTTACCCGCGACCAGGGCAGTGTGCCGCAGGCAAAGGCCCATATCATGTTCGTGCGCAACATCATGCTGACGAGCAACTTCGGCGATAGCCTGGTCGAGGAGACCGGCCCCCTGCTCGACCTGCACAAGCAGGCGCTGAGGAAGCGGGCGGGCAGCCTGAGCGGCCGGGGGATCCTGCGGCTTGGCATGTCGGGAGCGCCTGGCCTCATCAAATCCAATGGCGAGAAGCGCCCCGGTGCGGGCCCCGCCACGATCGCCGAATCATTCCATGGCTTCAACGACCTGAAGGATGCCGGGGCGGAAAGCGGCCTGGCGCTGATCACGAACCGGCAGAACGCCAAACGCACGCCGCTGACGCTCAATGACGACTTCGAAAAGGGTGCGGTCATGCTCAACAGCGGCAAGGTCGAGCAAAAGCGCACGTTCTACCTGACGTTCCAGTCGTAACGGTGCGAGAAACGCTTGGCGGACAGGGTGGGATTCGAACCCACGGTGAGCTTGCACCCACGGCGGTTTTCAAGACCGCTGCCTTAAACCACTCGGCCACCTGTCCGCTGCTTTCATGCGCATAGCCCAAAGTCCCGCTCTTGCAAGGGGCTATGGGCGGTGAAGGGCATCGGACATGCGGCGACTGTCCACCGACACGCGCCGCGGCCCATTTGCAACCGGGGCGCTTTGTGCGAAGTTCCCAGGCGATGACATTTGCCTCCTTCATCCGATCGCTGCGCCTTCCCGTCTTCGCCATCACCCTTGCGCTTCCCGCCGCCCAGGCCTGTGCACAGCCGGAAAGCTTCCCCGCCTACCTCCAGACCGTGGCGTCGCACGCGCGGGCGCAGGGGGTGAGCGAGGGCGCCATCGCCAGCGTCCTGACCGGCCTTACGCCCAACGACCGGGTGATCGCGCTCGACACCTCGCAGCCCGGCAGTCGCGGTGCGCCGCCGCCGCTGGCGCCCTACATCGCGCAGCACGTCGGCGCCTCGATCATCGCGCGGGGCAAGGCGCGCTACGCCTCGCTCGCCTCAATCCTGCCGCAGATCGAGCGGCGCTACGGCGTGCCCGCACCGATGCTGTTCGCCATCTGGGGGCATGAGACCAACTACGGCAGCTATACCGGAGACTTCGACCTCGCCCGTTCGCTGGCGACGCTGGCCTGGGAAGGCCGGCGGCGCGCACTGTTCGAGGGAGAACTGATCGCGTTGATGAAGATGGTCGATCGCGGGGTGCCGCGCGCGCAGCTCAAGGGCAGCTGGGCCGGGGCCTTCGGCTATCCGCAGTTCCTGCCGAGCGTCTACCTGCGCATCGCCGTCGATGGCGATGGCGATGGCAAGGCGGACATCTTCAACAGCTCTGCCGACACCCTGGCGTCGATCGCCAACTATTTCCGTGACGCCGGCTGGCGCTCCGGCGAGCCATGGGGCGTTCCCGCGAACCTGCCCTCCGGCTTCAACGTCGGCGCCTATGCCACCAAGCTGTCCGCGCCGGCCTGCGCGGCGGTCCACGCCCGCCATTCACAGTGGAAGACGGTGGCGCAATGGCGCGCGCTGGGTGTCACGCCGCAGCGCGCGATCGGCGCGGACGTGCTCACCTCGCTGTTCCAGCCCGACGGTCCGGGAACGCCGGCTTATCTGTTAACCGGTAATTATCGGGTGATCCTCCAGTACAACTGCTCGAACTACTACGCGATGTCGGTGGGGTTGCTTGCAGATGAGATTTCCCGTTAACCTTTCCCGGCCGCTCGCGGCGCCCATCCTGCTGGCTCTGCTGGCTTCGGGGAGCGCCTTCGCCGTCGCCCGCGCACCTGCCATGGAGCCCGCGCCGCCGTCCGGCCCGGCGGCTGACTATCCCGTTGTGATCGGCGCGCCGTTCACCATCGACACCACCGTCTGGAGGCCGAGCGACCAGCTCAACTACGACGCCGTCGGCACCGCGATCGTCGGTGCGGGAGATGGCGTCACCGCCGCCCACAAGACCCTGCCGCTGCCCAGCTACGTCGAAGTCACCGCGCTCGACAGCGGCCGCACCATCCTGCTGCGGCTCGAACGGCGCGGGCCGATGGTCAACGACGCGCTGATCGAACTTTCGGACGATGCCGCCGCGCAGCTCGGCCTCGCGCCGGGCAGCCGCAGCCCGGTCCGCGTTCGCCGCGTCAATCCGCCCGAGCAGGAGCGCGCCCTGCTGCGCGCCGGCGGCCGCGTGCCCGAGCGCATGGCCACGCCTGACGGTCTGCTCAAGGTGCTGCGCCGCAAGCTGGCGGACCAGTCGCCGCTGCTGCCCCCGCCATCGACGCCGCCGGCAATGCCGGCCGGGCCGCCGATGACCAAGCCTGTGCCGGCCTCCACGCCGCAAGCGACGCCGCAGCCGAAGCCTGCCGCCAAGCCTCCGGTCGCGGCGCCAGCGAAGCCGGCGGAAAAGCCCGCGCCCAAGCCGGCGCCCCCGAAAGCCGAAGCGCCTGAAAAGGGATCGCTGGTCGTGCAGGTCGCCGCATTCTCGTCGGAGGCATCGGCGCGCAAGGTCGCGGCGCAGTTGGGCGGCAGCGTCTCGGCATCTGGCAAGTTCTGGCGTGTGCGCATGGGGCCTTACGCGAACCGTGCAAAAGCCGCGCCAGCGCTGGAGAAGGCCAGGGGCGCGGGTTATAGGGATGCGCGAATCCTCGGCGCGGATTGAGATCCACGGGTCTTTCCCCGCGCGAAAGCCAGACGCCGGCGGGCGCGCGGGAGAACTCGGGTCTTGAAGTCGATTGCCACTATTCTGAAGTTCGCCATCCCCGCAAGCGCGCTCGCGGCGACGGTGTCTGCCAGCGCGGCGCCCATCCGCATCCCGAGCCCGCCCCCGCAAGTCGCGCCGATCCCGGTCAGCCTGCTCGTCGATCTGGGCTCGGGGCAGGTGCTCGAACAGCGCCATCCCGACACGCCGTTCCTGCCCGCCTCGGTGACCAAGGTGATGACCGCCTTCGTCGCCTTCGAGGAGATCGGCGCCGGCCGGCTGAGCCTCGATCGCAAGTTCGTCGAGCTTCCCGAGACCGAGCACGAGTGGTTCGCCAAGGGCACCAACATGTACCTGACGACCAAGGACCGGCCAACCACGCGCGACCTGCTCCACGGCATCATGACCGCTTCGGCCAACGATGCCGCCGTGGTGCTTGGCGAAGGCTACGCCGGCAGCGTGCAGGGCTGGACGGCGAAGATGAACGACGCCGCACGGCGCCTGGGCATGACCCGCAGCCACTACCACACGCCGAACGGCTGGATGGACGGCGGCAACACGTACGTCACCGCCAGCGACCTGGTGCGCCTCGCCGACGCGATGATAACCCGCTACCCGGACCTCTATCGCGAATTCTCCGGCCACAAGCGCTGGCTCTGGCGTGACGTGCAGATGCGCAGCCATGACCCGACGGTGGGCGTCGTGCCCGGCGCCGACGGCATCAAGACCGGCTACACGCGTGAGGCGGGCTACAACTTCCTCGGCACCGCCGAGCGCGGCGGGCGCCGCCTCGTCATGGTGCTGGCCGGCTCTCCGTATCCCAAACTGCGTGACGACGCCGCCAAGGCACTGCTCGAATGGGGCTTTGCCGCCTGGGATACGCGCCACCTGTTCGACCAGGGCCAGACGATCGCGCAGGCCAAAGTGCAGGACGGCGACGCCCGCGCGCTGCCGCTGGTCGCCAATCGCGAGGTCCATGCGACGATCCCGCGTGGCAGCAGGCCCGGCATCACCCTTGCCGTCCATTATCGCGGACCGATCGCCGCGCCGGTGCGCAAGGGCGAGCAGGTCGGCGAACTGGAGATCCGCGTCGCCGGGCTCGCTCCGGGCCGGGTGCCGCTCTACGCCGGGCGCGACATCGGCAAGGCCGGCACGCTGGACAGGCTGCTGAACGGGCTTATCAACCTGTTCTCATGAAGCAGGGTCGATTCATCGCGCTCGAAGGCGGGGAAGGGGCGGGCAAGTCCACCCAGGCCCGCCTGCTGGCAGAGGCTCTGCGCGCGCGCGGGCTGGAGGTCGTCACCACCCGCGAGCCGGGCGGTACGCCGGGTGCCGAAGCAGTGCGTGCGCTGCTGCTCGACGGTGTCGAGGGCGACGGCGGCGAGGGCTGGAACCCGCGCGCCGAAGCGCTGCTGTTCGCCGCCGCGCGCTCCGACCATGTGCATCGGCTGATCCGCCCGGCACTGGCGCGCGGAGCCTGGGTGATCTGCGACCGCTATCTCGATTCGAGCCGGGCCTACCAGGGCGGCGGCGGCGGCTTGTCCGATGCCGACATCGCCACCCTGCACGGCATCGGCAGCGACGGGCTGCTGCCCGACCTGACCCTGCTGATCGAAGTCTCGCCGCAAGTCGCGATGGAGCGGCTCACCTTGCGCGATACCCACGGCAGCGACCGCATCGGCGGCCGCGATGCCGCCTATCACGCGCGGGTCGCGCAAGCGTTCTCCGCTTTCGCGGCCGCCGAGCCCGCGCGCTTCGCCCGCATCGACGGCAACGGCGATCCGCAGGCGACGCATGCCGGAGTGCTCGACGCACTCGCCGGACTGCCGGAATGACCGGCGGACACGATACCCCGGTCGTCGGCCAGTCCGCCGCCTGGCACGAATGGCTCGCCGCCATCGCCTCCGAACGCATGCACCACGCCTGGCTGCTCAGCGGGGCGAGGGGGCTGGGCAAACGCGCCTTCGCCCGTGCCGCCGCCGCCGAACTGGTCCGCCAGCCCGGCGCGCCGCTTCCCGAGGTCGACGGCCATCCCGACATCCTGATCCTCGACCACCTCCCCGCCAACGACGACGAGGCGAAGAAGAAGGCCGAGGGCAAGCCCTACCAGACCAAGCGCAACATCACCGTCGACCAGGTCCGCGGCATGATCCGCCGCCTCGTCACCAAGCCGACGCTGGGCGAGCGCCGGGCCATCGTAATCGACCCGGCCGACGACATGGAGAAGGGCGCCGTCAACGCGCTTCTCAAGGCGCTGGAGGAACCGCCGGCCGGCACGTACTTCCTGCTCGTCACGCACCAGCCCGGACGATTGCTGCCGACGATCCGCTCGCGCTGCCGGGTGCTGCGCTTCGCGGCGCTGGACGGCGAGGAACTCGACGCGGTGATCCGCCGCGAGGCGCCGCAGGCCGATGCTTCCGCGCGCACCGCAGCGATCGCGGCGGCGCAGGGCTCGCCCGGAATGGCGCTCGATATCGTCGAGCACGACCTCGGCGGCATCCACGCGCTGATGGTCCGGATCCTGGCGCAAGGCGATCCGGAATTCGCCCTGCGCGGCGCACTGGCCGACGAGATGGGCGGCCGCCCCGCCCGCGACCGGCAGCTTGCCGCGCTCGAACTGGCGCGGGCGGTGCTGGTCCAGGGCTTGCGCGACGCCCCGCGCCGCCGCCAGCTGGCGATCATCGACGCCTATGGCGCGCTGACCCGGCTGGCCACGCAGGCGCCGACGTACAATTTCGACGCCGGGCTCCTGATAATGGAAATTGGCGGGTTGCTGGCCTCCGCCGCGATGCCTAGAGAAGCGGCACGCTAGCGCGTTTTTCCGGGAAGCTGCGGCAACTTGAGAACGCACTTGAACATCGACGTGTAAACACCAGTCAGGAAAGCGCGACGCCGTATGGGCGAGCCCTATTACATCACCACCGCCATCAGCTACCCCAATGGGCGGCCCCATATCGGCCACGCTTACGAAGCGATCGCCGCCGACGTCATAGCGCGCTTCAAGAAGGCCGAGGGCTTCGACGTGCGGTTCCAGACCGGCACTGACGAGCACGGCCTCAAGATGGCCCAGAAGGCGCGCGACCTGGGGATCACGCCTGCCGCGCTGGCGGAAGAGATGTCCGGTTATTTCAAGGACATGTGCGACGCATTGAATGTCGGTTACGACGTCTTCATCCGCACCACCGAAGCACGCCATCATGCCGCCAGCCAGGAACTGTGGCGCCGCATGGAGGCCAATGGCGATCTCTATCTCGATCGCTACGAAGGCTGGTACTCGGTTCGAGACGAGGCCTACTACGACGAAAGCGAACTGCTGCAGGGCGAGGACGGCACCAAGCTGTCGCCGCAGAACACGCCGGTCGAATGGACTGTCGAGGAATCGTGGTTCTTCCGCCTCTCGAAGTACCAGGACAAGCTCCTCGAACTCTACGCGGCGGGTGATTTCATCCGCCCGGAGACGCGCCGCAACGAGATCCAGCGCTTCGTCGAGGGCGGGCTGCGCGATCTCTCGATCTCGCGCACCAGCTTCGACTGGGGCGTCAAGGTGCCGGGTTCGGACAACCACGTCATGTACGTGTGGGTCGATGCGCTGACCAACTACCTGACGGGCCTAGGCTTTCCGCAGGCAGAGAGCGATTTCGGCAAGTTCTGGCCCGCCGATGTCCACCTGATCGGCAAGGATATCGTGCGCTTCCACGCGGTCTACTGGCCCGCCTTCCTGATGAGCGCCGGACTCGCACTGCCCAGGCAGATCTTCGGCCACGGCTTCCTGCTCAATCGCGGGCAGAAGGAATCGAAGTCGCTGGGCAACGTCACCGACCCCATCGCCCTTGCCGAGACCTTCGGCGTCGACACCCTGCGCTACTTCTTCCTGCGCGAAGTCGCCTTCGGGCAGGACGGTTCGTGGTCGGCCGAGGCGATCGTGACGCGCGCCAATGCCGAACTGGCGAACAGCTTCGGCAATCTGGCGCAGCGCAGCTTGTCCATGATCTTCAAGAACATGGACGGCGAACTTAAGGGCGGACTCGAATATAGCGAGGCCGATGCCGCGTTGCATGCCGCCGTTGCCGAGGGCATCTCCGGCCTTCGCGCCGCGTTCGACGCGCTCGATTTCAGCGCCGGCCTGGAAGCCTGGATGCGCGCCGTCTTCGCCTGCAACCAGTACGTCGACGAACAGGCGCCCTGGGCCCTGCGCAAGAGCGACCCGGCCCGCATGGAAGCGGTGCTGATGACCCTGTTCCGGGTCGTGCGCGACCTCGCCATCGCGGTGCGTCCGGTCGTTCCCGCGGCGATCGACGCCTTGCTCGACCAGATGGGCCAGACGGCCGACGCGCGCGGCTATGCGGCGCTCGCCGATGCCGCGTGGTTCGAGACGCTGGCTGCGTCCGGCTTCAAGGTGGACAAGCCCCAGGGCGTGTTCCCGCGCCTCGAACTGCCCGAGGCGGCGACGGAAGGAGCCGCCGCCTGATGCTGATCGATTCCCACTGCCATCTCGAATACGAGGGTCTCGTCGAGGATCAGCAGGGCGTGCTGGCGCGCGCGCGGGAGGCCGGGATCAAGGGCTTCCTCAATATCTCGACGCGCCAGCGCGAGTGGGACCGCGTCGTCGCCACCGCCGCGCGCGAGCCGGATGTCTGGGCCTCGGTAGGCATCCACCCGCATGAGGCCGATCAGCATGCCGACCTCGGCGAAGCGGCGCTGCTCGAGGCGACGCGCCATCCGCGCGTGATCGGCATCGGCGAGACCGGGCTCGACTATTATTACGACAAGTCCGACCGCGCGGTGCAGCAGGCGCTGTTCCGCACCCACATCGCGGTCGCGCGCGAGACCGGCCTGCCGATCATCATCCACACCCGCGACGCCGAGGCCGACACCGCCGAAATCCTCGCGGACGAGATGGGGAAGGGGGCCTTCCCGGCGCTGATCCACTGCTTCACCGCAAGCGCCGAATTCGGCCGCAAGGTGCTCGATCTCGGCCTGACGATCAGCATTTCCGGCATCGTGACTTTCAAGAATGCCAAGGACTTACAGGAGGTCGTGAAGATCATTCCTGAAGACCGGCTGCTGGTCGAAACCGACTCGCCGTTCCTGGCACCGGTGCCGCATCGCGGTCGCAAGTGCGAGCCTGCCTTCACCGCCGACACCGCACGCTTCGTGGCGGGCTTGCGCGGCACCGGGGTCGAGCAGCTCGGCGAAGCGACCACGCGCAACTTCTTCGCGCTGTTCGGCAAGGCGCAGTACGCGTGAAGGTGACGATCCTCGGCAGCGGCACCTCGACCGGCGTGCCGCGCCTGGGCGGCGAGAATGGCGGGCCCGACTGGGGCCTGTGCGACCCGAACGAACCGCGCAACCGGCGTACCCGCGTCGCCATCCTGCTGGAGAGCGATGCCGGTTCGCGGATCCTGGTCGATACCCCCACGGACTTGCGCGCGCAGTTTCTGGCGAACAACATCCACCACATCGACGCAGTGTTCTGGACTCACGACCACGCCGACCATTGCCACGGAATCGATGACCTGCGGCCGCTGCGCTACGGCCGGGCCGGCCCGATCCCGGGCTATGCCGATGCCGAGACGGTCCGCCGCCTGCGCCAGCGCTTCGGCTATGTCTTCGCGGGGCAGCACGGCTACCCGACGCTGATCTCGCTCGAGAATCTGGATACGCTGCGGCTCTGCGAGGGGTTCAGGGTCGGCCATACCCAGATGCCGCATGGCGGCATGGACTCGACCGGATTTTTGTTCGATGCGGACGGAAAATCAGTGGCTTATGCTACGGACTTCAACCAGATTACGCGCGGCATGGTCGATCTGTTCTACGGCTGCGACGTCCTCGTCGTCGATTGCCTGCGCCGTGAGCCGCATCCGACTCATGCGCATCTGGCGATGTCGCTCGAACTGGCGGAAGTCTGCCGGGCGGGCACCACGGTGCTAACGCATCTCGACAAGAGCATGGACTATGCCACACTGAGCGCATCCGTGCCTGCGAACGTGCAGGTCGCTTACGATGGACTGGTCATAGCCGCGTGAAAGCCGATCGATGAACACCGCAGGCCTGATCGTCTCGATCATCTCGATCCTGGGCTGTCTCGTGCTCGCCGTCCGCAATCCCGAAATCCGGGGCCTCGGCGGCGGCGGAGCCTTGCGGCTGGCGGCAATCTGGGCGGCGATCATCATCGGCATGGTGGTGGTCATCCAGTGGTCCGGTTTCAGGATCGAGCCGTGATAGTCCGTCGAACAAGCCCATATTTTACATAATCTCTATTATCATTCCATTATGATGTAGGCGCAACTTAGAGATGTCACCGCCCGCAATTTAGAGACGTCACTAACCGGGACGGCTCGCGATCCTGGTGGCATGGTCTCCTGCCAGTCAGGAGATACGCTTATGACGGTGGTGGCTATGAGCCATGGCGAGCTTTCAAGATACGATACCCTGCGGCGCTTTGAGCGCGGCGAACTACGGATAGAAGACGCAGCCATGTTGCTGGGCGTCTCACGGCGGCAGATTTACCGCTTGCTTGGTCGGTTGCGAAGCGATGGTCCCGAAGCGCTGGTTTCCTGGAAGCGTGGCAGGCCCAGCAATCGCAGCTTCACTGCGGAATTTCGGACGCGCGTCGTCGATCTCGTCAGAGAGAACTATAGCGATTTCGGGCCGACGCTTGCGGCCGAGTATCTGGCTGAGCGACACAAGATAACCATCTCGCACGAGACATTGCGCAAATGGATGATCGCGGAAGGTTTTTGGAAGGACCGTGACGCGCGGCGCCCTCGTCCCTACCAGCCTCGCTATCGCCGGGATTGCCGGGGCGAGCTGATTCAGATCGACGGCTCGAAGCACTGGTGGTTCGAGGATCGCGGGCCGCAATGCACCCTGCTCGTCTATGGCGATGGCCAAGCTGTTGCAGGAGCAGTTGCCCGCGCGGAAACGCAACAACAACGAGCCGTGCCGCAGTTCTCAGGGACCACACATATTTCCTGCCCCGCCGCCATCAGCTGACGCAGAGCCGGCCAAGCGCCGCCGTGGTCGACCACCTCTCGCTCGCCGCAATCCAACGGTGGCTTACATGAACGAGCGGACGGGATAGGCAAGCCCGCGCCAAAAGCGGCCTGTCGGCGCACGCCCCATTGCGGACGTTCGACAACCTGTTTCCGATGGCAGCCATGGACCGATAGCGGAATGGCGGCATTAGACGATAAAAGTAATAAAATTGACTTGGCGTTTCCACCGCTTGTAGAAATTTCAGATGCTGGAAACGGATCGATAGCCACTAGAGTAAAGCCCCTTCAACGTCCGTCACTAATTAAATTAAACCCGCCGAGATCGGCCCGACCACGATCAACCAAAAATTCGATTAGCCCTTCGATGGCCTTCGATTGTGGATACAGCACGTCGGCCGGCTCACCAGCGAACTGATTAGTCGCGCCTTTAAACTCGACGTCATATTCATATAGCCGGCTAGCAATGTCGAGCGGTAGGAGCATTCGAGCAATGGAGATCACCTCCTCAACTGCGGTAGAGGCTTTTTTATATCGCTCCTTGTCCCAGCCACCTTTAGAATTTCCTTCATAATGATCGATCTCCTGATCGATTACTTTTCGCATGGCTGCTAGTGGTCAAGGTCTGACAGAAGAGTCCTGAAGTGGATTCCCGAAGCTTGCCGGTTGTGCGATGAGGGTGGATGCGCAGCGGTATCTCAATCAGCCTTTCCCCATGCGACCGAGACCGGCTCGATCGGATCATCAAGGACCGCAACTCGGCGCAGAAGCATTCATGGCGCGCCGAGATCGTGGTCCTGACGAGCGAGGGTGTCGGCACCAACGAGATCATGCGGCGAACTGGGACTTCGAAGACCTGCGTATGGCGATGGCAAGAGCGCTTCATGCAAGAAGGAGTCGAAGGACTGCTTCGCGACAAGACCCGTCCGTCGCGGATCCCGCCCTTGGCTCCCGAGGTGACCGACCGGGTCGTTGCTCGGACGCTCGAAGATCCGCCCGGCGAGACCACCCATTGGACGGCGCTGATGATGGCGAGCGAGGTTGGGATCAGCGTCAGTTCGGTGCAGCGGATCTGGCGATCTCATGGCCTGCAACCCCACCGCGTTCGCCAATTCAAGCTATCGAATGATCCGAAGTTTGTCGAAAAGCTTCGCGATGTCGTCGGGCTATATGTCTCGCCGCCCGCGCACGCGATCGTGCTGTCATTCGACGAAAAAAGCCAAATCCAAGCGCTCGATCGCTCGCAGCCTGGCCTCCCGCTCAAGAAGGGACGGGCCGGAACCATGACCCACGATTACAAGCGCAATGGCACAACCACGCTCTTTGCTGCGCTCAACGTGCTCGATGGCACCGTAATCGGCCGCAACATGCAGCGGCACCGTCATCAGGAATTCATCCGTTTTCTGAACCTGATCGAAGCACAGGTGCCCGCAGGAAAGGCGATCCACGTCATCCTCGATAACTACGCTGCCCACAAGCATCCCAAAGTGCGCGAGTGGCTCGGCCGCCACCCGCGCTTTACCTTCCACTTTACGCCAACCTCATGCTCATGGCTGAATGCCGTTGAGGGCTTCTTCGCCAAGCTGACCAACCGCCGTCTCAAACGCGGCGTCTTCCACTCGCTCATCGACCTCCAGGCGGCCATCAACCGCTTCCTTGCCGAGCACAATGAAAGCCCAAAGCCATTCGTCTGGACCGCAGACCCAGATAAGATCATCGCCGCCATCAGGCGCGGGCATCAAGTGTTAGATTCCTCCCACTAGGCCCGCCACTGTCTCCGTGTAGGCCGACAATCTGCGCTCCCACACCTTCTCTGTCTGATAACGTTTCAGTGCCCACGTCACAGCCAGTCTTGCGACAGCAATCGCGCCGCCGAGTTGCAGGGACAGTTTTACTACTTCGAAAAAATAATAGCCCAAACTGGCATTTCAGACATCTTAGTTAGGCCTCCGACTCTTTATATAATATTAGATGCTTCGCTTCCCCTATCCGTACCTCATGCCGATTGCCAGATAGCGCTCTTTGGTGCTATTTTCGGCGTATGGCGGGCAAGCAATATAAAAATAAGGATTGCGCATACTGCGGCGGTGTTGGGATTTCCAAAACAGCCGATCATGTCATTGCGAGGTCATTTTTTTTTGAAAGTGACCGCGGCAATCTTCCTCAAGTACCTGCTTGTATGAAATGCAACAACATCAAATCCGAGTTGGAGCATTATGCCTCTGCCGCTTTGATGGCCGGGTCGAACCATATTGAAGCAGATCGTTATCGGCAAGAAATGGTCCGTCCGCGCATAGGCAGGAACCTGAAGCTACAGCGTGAGATTGGCCTAGTAGGCAACGAGGCTAGATGGCTGAATGTCAATGGTATCATTCAGCCAATGCACGAACTAAAGCTAAATCCCCACAAGCTGCAAGAATTGGTACGATACGTTGTCCTTGGTCTCTACTACTTTCATCTTGGCAAGCCGTTAGGCGGCCAGTTCTATCCTGACGTGAAGATGCAGCATCCCGACGAAGAACCGAAAATATGGGCTAGCGTTGCAGAGTGGTTCCCGGATGGCTGTCCTAAGTTCGGTAGCAATCTAGGCCGTGGCAGCTTCATATATGAAGGTGCACAAAGCCCCGCGAGCGAGGGATTTTCTGTTTGGCGCATGTCATGGCACGGCGTCCGCCTGCACGGCAACAACACGCCACCTCAGGGAGTAGGCGTCTGGTGGGCATTTACGCGCCCTACCGAGGAAGCCGTTAAGGCAGCAGAGGGACACGAATCCGCTTAGGCCGCCGCATCCAAACGAATGACCGCTTACCACCCTTCTCGCCATACACGCGAACAAACGTGAAGCGCGAAAGCGGCCATTGAGGGGGCCCACTGCGGGGCAGCGGGTCCGGGTGCATCAACGCTCGACCTGCGCACCAGCAGGGTCAGCGCTGCGCAAGATCGCAGGGCTACGCGCTGCCCCTGCTGCATCTGAGGGTGACATCTCTATCTGGCGGAAATAGTGTCTTCTCTAAATAGCAGGAACATATGACCCAGAACCCAAACCAGCAAATCGACCGCCTCCTGTCCATCATGGCCCGCCTTCGCGATCCCGTGGATGGCTGCGAATGGGACCGTGAACAGACTTTCGCGACCATCGCGCCGTATACGATCGAGGAAGCGTACGAAGTCGCCGAAGCGATCACGCAGCATGACCTTCCGGCCTTGCGCGAGGAACTCGGCGACTTGCTGCTTCAGGTCGTGTTCCATGCCCGGATGGCGCAGGAACTCGGCCATTTCGCCTTCGAGGATGTCGCCGCCGCGATCTCCGACAAGCTAGAGGCGCGCCATCCGCACATCTTCGGTGACGATGCCTCGGGCGATGCCCAGACCGAGCGCTGGGAAGCGCTGAAGGCCCGGGAACGCGCCGCCAAGGGCGCGACGAGCGCCATCGATGGCGTCGCCCTTTCGCTGCCCGCGCTGATGCGAGCGGAAAAGCTGCAGAAGCGCGCCGCGCGCGTCGGCTTCGACTGGCCCGATCCGAGCGGGGCCGCCGCCAAGGTCCACGAGGAAATGGCCGAACTCGACGAGGCCGCGCCTGCCGACAAGCTGGAGGAAGCTGGCGACCTGCTGTTCGCGGCCGTCAACCTCGTCCGGCTGAACGGCATTGCCGCCGAAGACGCCCTGCGCGCGGCCAATGCAAAGTTCGAACGCCGCTTCCGGGCGATGGAAGTGCACGCGGCCGGTGACGGGCAGGATTTCGCCAGCTTGTCGCTGGAGGAACAGGAAGCGTACTGGCAAACGGTGAAGCGCTTGGAAAAGTAAGGCGCGGACTTTCCGTGCCGCTCTGGGTTGCTTCTCTTCGCTGCGCTCAAAGCGCCATGAAGCGTCCGAATTCCCGCTCCGACAAGCGAACCTCCAGGCGCATCTGCGGCCCCTGCTCGCCCTCGCCCGCCGCCTCTTCCGAGACGACTTCGCCGCGGGCGTGAAGGAACGCGAAGCGCTGCCCGTCGGCGACCGGCAACACGAAGCTGTAGACCCTGGAGTCCAGCGTCAGATTCCGACTCGCGGCTTCCAGCAGGGCCTCGCAACCCTCGCCGGTCAGCGCCGAGACCGGCACGATGACCTCACCGTCACGGTGCGCGGCGACTTCATGGAGCGCCCCTGCCTGGTCGGGGCCGAGCAGATCCCACTTGTTCCAGACCTCGATGATCGGAACCTGCGGCTCGGGTTCGTCGCGCGGCTCGTCGTCCGACCAGTCGAGCGCCGGGGTCTGGCGCACCTTGCGGTCATCGACCGGGGGCTGGATCACACCGAGGTCGGCGAGAACGGCGAGCACCTGGCGCTTCTGCGCCTCGGTGTCGGGGTTGGCGATGTCGCGGACGTGGAGGATGACATCGGCGGCGGTGACTTCTTCCAGCGTGGCGCGGAAGGCGGCGATCAGTTCGGTCGGCAGGTCGGAAATGAAGCCCACCGTGTCCGACAGGATCGCCTTTTCCAGCCCCGGCAGGCGGATCGCGCGCATCGTCGGGTCGAGCGTGGCGAACAGCAGGTTCTCGGCCATGACGCCGGCGCCGGTCAGGCGGTTGAACAGCGTCGACTTGCCCGCATTGGTATAGCCCACCAAGGCGATGATCGGCCAGGGCGCCTTCTCGCGCCGGTCGCGGTGAAGGCCCCGGGTGCGGCGCACCTGTTCCAGTTCGCGGCGGATCCTGGCCATGCGATCGCGGATCATGCGGCGGTCGGCCTCGATCTGCGTCTCGCCGGGACCGCCCAGGAAGCCGAAGCCGCCGCGCTGGCGTTCGAGGTGAGTCCAACTGCGTACGAGGCGGCCGGCCTGGTAGTCGAGGTGCGCCAGTTCCACCTGCAGGCGGCCTTCGGCGGTCGCCGCGCGTTCGCCGAAGATCTCGAGGATCAGGCCGGTGCGGTCGATGACCTTGCGCTTGAGTTTTTCCTCGAGGTTGCGCTGCTGGATCGCCGTCAGCGAGCCGTCGACGATGACCAGTTCGGCCTCCTCGAGCGTGCAGGCGGTGGCGATGTTCTGGATCTGGCCTTCGCCAAACAGCGTGCCCGGACGCGCCTCGCGGATGACGATGGCCATCGCCTCGACCACTTCGAGGCCGATCGCGAGCGCCAGCCCCCGCGCCTCTTCGAGGCGTGCTTCCACATCGAGATCATGAGCGCGGCCCTTGATGGCGCGCATCTGCGGATAGACGACGAGGGCACGCGCACCGCGCGTGACCTCGTCCTTCAGTTCATCGTTCAAGTCGGTTCAGCTTCTCTCAGTCGTCGGCTTCTTCATGCGCCTGAAGATCGACCGGAGTCACGGGCTGAATCGTCGAAACCGCATGCTTGTAGGCCAACTGGACGTAGCCTTCACGCTCGAGCAGCATGCAGAACAGATCATAGGCGGCGACGCGGCCCTGGAGCATGACGCCGTTGATGAGGAACATCGTCACCTGCACGCCGGCATTGCGGATGCTGGACAGGAACACGTCCTGCAGCACGCGCTGCTTCTTCGCGTTCTCCGGCGCGCCGCCGAACTGGCGGGCATCGACCGGGGTGGACGGCATGATCGTCGAAATCGCGTGCTTGTAGACGAGCTGCGACTGGCCATCGCGGCGCAGCAGGATCGAGAAGTTGTCGAACCAGGTGACGATACCCTGCAGCTTGACGCCCTTGACCAGGAACATGGTCACCGGGGTCTTGTTCTTGCGCAGCAGGTTGAGGAACTGGTCCTGCAGGTTCTGCCCGCCCTTCCCGCTTGGCGCGGGAACGGGTGCCGAAGGAGGCGCGGCGGCAGCCGGCGCGGCATCTTCGACTTCCGGCTCAGGCGCCGGTTTGGGCCGCGCGGAAAGCGTACGACCAGCCATATATAAGCTCCTTCTTTTTGGCGGCCGCGCATGCGGTCCGCGATCTGGTCCTGCGGGGGGTGCAGGCCGTTCTCGAATCGGAAACTACCCATTTGCTGCAATGCAGTAAACGGGGTTTTTGTAGCACAAATGTTACACCCTTATCGGACCGTCCGATCAACCGGCGCGACGAAGTGCTGTAGGCAAGGGTGCGGGGCCGGGGCGGTGGTCGTCAACCCTGTTCGTCGAAGTCCGCTTCGTCCTCGCGGCGTTCGGACATTCCGAGCAGCTTGAGCTTGCGATGCAGCGCCGAGCGTTCCATGCCGATGAACGCGGCCGTCTTCGAGATATTGCCGGAAAACCGCCGGATCTGGACGCGCAGGTACTCGCGCTCGAAGCTCTCGCGGGCTTCGCGCAAGGGCGCGCTCATCATTACCGTGACGCCGGCGTCGGCCCCTCCCCGACTGTTGAAGATCTCCGGCGGCAGCATGTCCGCCTCGATCCGCGCCAGCTTCTCGCGCGGGGCCATGATGACGGTGCGCTCGACGACATTGCGCAGCTGGCGCACGTTGCCCGGCCACTCGTAGGCCTGCAGCGCGGTCATCGCCTCGCCGCTGACCTGCGGCGGAGAGACCCCCTGCTCGTTGGCGTAGCGCGCGAAGAAATGGTCGATCAGCGCCGGAATGTCGTCCCGCCGCTCGCGCAGCGCCGGGATCGCGATCGGCACCACGTTGAGCCGGTAGAACAGATCCTCGCGGAAGCGGCGCTCGGCGATTTCCTTCTCGAGATCGCGCGAGGTGGACGATACCACGCGCACGTCGACGCGGATCTGGCGGGTGCCGCCGACGCGCACGAAGGCCTGGTCGGTGAGTACCCGCAGGATGCGTGCCTGGGTCGAGAGCGGCATGTCGGCCACTTCGTCGAAGTAGAGGGTGCCGCCGTCGGCGCTTTCCAGCAGGCCCGAGCGGATCAGGGTGCCGTCCGCCTCCTCGCCGAACAGCTCCTGCTCGAAGCGCTCCGGGGTGATGCGCGCGGAGTTGACGCTGACGAAGGCATTGCCGGCGCGCGGGCTCCAGGCATGGAGGAGGCGTGCGGCGACTTCCTTGCCCGAACCGGCCGGACCGGTGATGAGCAGGCGGCTGCCGGTATTGGCGATGCGCTTGAGCGTCGCGCGGACCTGGTTGATGACGCCGCTGGAGCCGGTGAATTCCTCGCTGCCGCCCACGCCCTGTCGCAGCTGCGCGTTCTCGCGGCGCAGGCGCTCGGTCTCGGTGGCGCGGGCGACGAGGTGAAGCAGCTTCTCCGCCTCGAACGGCTTCTCGATGAAATCGACCGCGCCCCGGCTGATCGCGGCGACGGCGGTGTCGATGTTGCCGTGGCCCGAGAAGATGATGACCGGCAGCTCCGGCTCGCGCGCCTTGATCGCGTCGAGGATCTCGAGCCCGTCCATAGGGCTGCCGTGGAGCCAGACGTCGAGCAGCACGAGCGAGGGCCGGCGCGCGTCGACGGCGGCGAGCGCCGCCTCGCTGTCGCCGGCGGTCCGGCATTCGTAGCCTTCGTCGCTCAACACGCCGGCGACGAGTTCGCGGATGTCGCGTTCGTCATCGACGATCAGGATGTCTAGTGCCATGGGCCAATCTTCTTCGTCTGGATGAAACGGGTCATTGCGCGCTCTCCGTCTTTCGCGGAAGCGGCGCGCCGGGAAGTTCCTGCGCGATCGAAGCGTGGGCGGGATCGCGGGCGAAACGCATCGTCACCGTGGTGCCGCCGCCCGATGCCGCGGTAAAGGTCATCTCGCCGCCATGCTCCTCGATGATCTTGTTGACGATCGCGAGGCCGAGCCCTGTGCCCTTCTCGCGCGTGGTCACGTAAGGCTCGATCAGGCGCTCCTTGTCCTGCGACAGGCCGATGCCGTTGTCGGTGACGCGCACCAGGATCGCGTGGTCCTGATCGACGACCTCGACCGCGATCATGCCCCGGTAGTCCTCGGGCGCGTCCTTGGCCTTCGCCTCGGTCGCCTCGACGGCGTTCTTGAGCACGTTGGTCATCGCCTGGCCGAACTGGTGGCGGTCGCAGTCGATCATGCCGATGTCGCGCTCGGCCTGGAAGCGGAAGCCGATGTCGGGCCGCGCGACTTCCTGCAGAAACAGCGCCTGGCGGGTCAGCGCGACCGGATCCTCCGAGCGGAACACCGGCTTGGGCAGCCGCGCGAACGAGGAGAACTCGTCCACCATCTTGCGCAAGTCGCCGACCTGCCGGATGATCGTGCGGGTCAGATCCTCGAACAGTTCGGGATTGTCGACGATCTGCTTGCGATAGCGGCGGCTTAGGCGTTCGGTCGCGAGCTGGATCGGGGTCAGCGGGTTCTTGATCTCGTGGGCGATGCGCCGCGCCACGTCGGACCAGGCGGCGGTGCGCTGGTCGAGCAACTGGCGGGTGATGTCCTCGAAGGTGATGACGTGGCCGGTGACGTCGCGGCTGGCCTTCACCGCCAGCGTCAGCAGATCGCCGCCGCGGCTGTACTGGACGATGCCGCCCGGCGTCCCCTGCTCCACCAGCGCGGCGATGGCGGGGGCGAGTTCGGCGATCGGCATCCCTTCCGGCACGTCCTCGGCCCGATCCGTCAGCAGCTTCTGGGCGGTCGAGTTCATCAGCAGGATGCGGCCGCCCTCGTCGAGCGAGATGATCCCCGAAGTCACCGATTCCAGCACCGCCTCGATGAACACGCTGCGTTCGTGAAGCTGGCTGTTGGCGCCCAGCAGCGCCTGCGTCTGCTTGTCGATCTGCGCGGTCATGCGGTTGAAGGCGCGGTTGAGCAGGCCGATCTCGTCAGCGCCGGTGCGCCCCTCGATCCGCAATTCGTAATTGCCCGCACCCACGCGCCGCGCCGCGTCGACGAGTTCGTAGAGCGGCTCCACCTGCCGGTCCGCGAACCGCAGCGCGAACCACACCGACAGGCCGACCAGCGCCAGCGAGGCGACGAACAGCGCGACGTTGAAACGCAGCTGCAGCACCCGCGCGCGACTGGTGAGCACTTCGTAGGCCTGGACGATGTTCTCCGCCCGCTCCCCCTGGCTCAGCGAGAGCAGGTCGGAACTGCGCACCACCAGCAGGTAAACGCCCGAGGAACGCTCGATCGGCGCGGCGGCGACGATGCGGTTGTCCTTGGCGCTGACGACGTAGGGCTCGCCCTTGTCGAGCCGGGCGAGGCCGTCGTCGCTCAGCCGATTGTTCTCGGCCACGCCCTCGGGATCGACGATGATCGGGGTGCGCTGTTCGCCGTTCGCGTCGATCTGGATGATCGCGGCGCCGCTGAGGTTGCGCCGCACCACCTGGAACGAGAGGAAGGTCTGGAATTCACGGCTGGCGACCGGAACGCGGCTGAGTTCATCACGCGAATCGGTCGCCATCGCCGCCGATTCGTAGCCGACGTCGCGCAGCGTCTGTTCGTAGTAGCCGCGCGCCAGCTTGTTGGCGTTCTCCAGCAACCCGCGCGAGCTGTCGGAGAACCAGAACTCGACGCCCGACTGGAACAGCCACGAGGCGAAGACCACCACCAGCAGCGTCGGAATCGCCGCGATCAGCGAGAAGATGAACACCAGCCGGACGTGCATCTGCCCGGTGCCGCCGGTATTGTGCTCCGCCGCACGGCGCAGCGCCATGCGGCGCCCGAGCAGCACGAGGATCGCCATCGCCGGTACCAGGGTACCGACCAGCAGGCTCGCGGTCAGGTTCGAGGGCAGCAGCTCGCGCCGGTCGCTACCGCCATTGAGCGCGAACCACGTCGTCGCGGTCATCAGCAGGAACGCGACGGCCGAGAGCAGTTCCATCATCGCAAAGAAGTTCGCGCGGCGGGCAGCCACCTGCATCCGCCGCCACCACCGTGGCCACGCGCGCTTCTGTACCGGTTTATGGAACGCGACTTCGCTCATCGTTGCGCCGTTACAACAGGACTGTGACCTCGCTGCAAGAGCAAATCCACGAGGGCCATTCTAGGGACGACGAGTGAATTCCTCGGGATCGAGCGCGAGTTCGCCGAGCCGCTTGCGCAAGGTGTTGCGATTAATCCCCAGCGCTTGCGCCGCGCGCAACTGGTTGCCGGCAGTCTCGCGCAGGACTTCGGCGAACAGCGGGCGCTCGAACGCGGCCATGGCGCTGTCGTAGATGGTGCCGCTGGCCGGGCGGTGGCTGGAAAGCCACTGCGCGACGGCGGTGGCGATGTCGAAGGCCTGGGGCGCGGCGTCGTTCTCGGCCGCAGCCTGCGCAGTTTCCTGCGTCAGCAGAGGCACGATCGAATCGGCGTCGATCACGTCCTCGCGCGCGAGCAGCGCCAGACGGTAGATGAAGTTCTTCAGCTCGCGCACGTTGCCGCGCCACGGCTGGCGGCTGAGCAGTTCTGCGGCCTCGGCGGTCAGCTGGCGGCGCGGCAGCCCTTCGTTGGCGGCATGCTGGAGGAAATGGCGCGCCAGAACGTCGATGTCGTCGCGGCGGTCGCGCAGCGGCGGCATGTGGATCGGCACCACGTTGAGACGGTAGTACAAGTCCTCGCGGAAGCGCCCCGCGGCGATCTCAGGCTCGAGATCCTTGTTGGTCGCGGCGACGATGCGGGTGTCTAGGCGAATCTCCTCGCGCCCGCCGACGCGGCGCACGGTCCCCGACTGCAGCGCGCGCAACAGGCGGGTCTGCGCCTGCATCGGCATGTCGCCGATCTCGTCGAGGAACAGGGTGCCGCCGGCCGCCTGCTCGAACTTGCCGACGTGGCGCGCGACGGCGCCGGTGAAGGCCCCCTTCTCGTGCCCGAACAGCTCGCTCTCGATCAGCTCGGCGGGGATCGCGGCGGTGTTGACGGCGATGAACGGCCCGGCCCGGCGGTTGCCGAGCTGGTGGATCGCCTCGGCCACCAGTTCCTTGCCGGTGCCCGATTCGCCCAGGATCAGCACCGTCAGGTCGTTGCGCAGCACCCGGGTTATCATGCGGAACACCGACTGCATCGCCGCGCTGCGGCCGACCAGCGGCAGGCCGTCGGCGACCGGCTCGTCGTCCGCCGCCTGTCCTTGCGCGGCCCCGGCGGCCTGGCGCACGGTGCGCGCCAGTTCGTCGATGTCGAAGGGCTTGGGGAAATACTCGAAGGCGCCGGTATCGGTCGCGCGCACGGCGGTATCGAGGGTGTTCTGGGCCGAGAGGATGACGATGGGCATCTGCGGATGCAGCGCGCGCACGCGCTCGATCGTCTCGATCCCGTCGCCGTCGGGCAGCATCACGTCGGTCACCAGCGCCGCGAAGCCGCGCGTCGCCAGTTGCTGATCCCGCTCGGCGAGCGTCTGGCAGTGGACGACGGCGAAGCCCTCGTCCTGCAACGCGGCGGTGATGACGATGGCGATGGACATGTCGTCCTCGACCAGCAGCACGGTCATCGTCACGCGGGTTTCCTCCGGGGGCGGGTGCGCGTCTCGCGGGCGAGCGGCAGGTGGATGCGGAAGTGAGTCAGGCCGCCCTCGTCGTCGCGGTCGTGCGTGATGCGCCCGTTCATGTCGCGCACCAGCTTGCGCACCAGCGGCAGGCCCAGCCCCTGCCCCGACTTCTTGGTGGTGACAAAGGGCTCGAAGATGTGGTCCCGCATCGACGGATCGATGCCGGGGCCGTTGTCGCTGACGCGCACTTCGATCGGCAGGCGCAGCGGCGCGCCGTCGTCGCCGACGTGGAGCTGCAAGCCGCTGGCGAAGCGGGTGCGGATGGTCACGCGCGGCTCGGCCGCTTCCTGGCTCGCCTCGGCGGCGTTCGAAAGGAGGTTGATGAGCACCTGGACGAGACCGTCCGGACTGCCCAGCACCGAAGGGAGCGAGGGGTCGAATTCCTCGACCAGCCGGAAGCGGTGCGCCCGCCCGCCGTTCGCCGCGTTCAGCACGTCGATCGCCCGGCGTGCCGCCTCGTGCAGGTTGCAGGCCTCGACCGGCGGGGTGGTGCGCCCCGAAAGCTTCTGCATCCGCTCGATCAGCCCGGCGACGCGATCGACCTCGCCGGTGATGAGATCGGTGAGCGCGCGGTCCTTGTCCTCGATCTTGCGCGCCAGGAGCTGCGCGGCGCCGCGTATCCCGGCCAGCGGGTTCTTGATCTCGTGCGCCATGATCTCCGGCCCGCGCAGGACCGCGTTGTCGGGGCCGCCCGAATCGTCGCCAAGTGCCTCGGCGGCGCTGTTGTCCTGCAGCGTGACGACCTGCCAGCCCGGACTGTCAGCAACCGGCGCGACACTGATGTCGATCCGCCGCGCGCCCCGGCCCTTGATCTGCACCACCACCTCACGCGCCGAGACGGGCGCCTCGGAATCGGAGAGCCGCTCCAGCAGGCGCCGGTCGGATATCGCCATGATGTCGCGCAGGCGGGTGCCCACCAGACGCCGCACCGATTGCCCGAAGAACTGTTCGGCAGCGGGGTTGAGCGCGGCGATCGTGCGACCTTCCTCCAGCAGCACGACGGCCTGCGGCAGGCTGGCCAGCAGCCTGTGCGCGTCCGGATGATCGGCGAGATGATCGGGCGCGAGCGGAACGCTCATGCGGCCTGGAGCCGCCCGCTGTCACCGCTTTTGTCGCCATTGCAGTAGGGCGCGTAGAATTCCTCGAGTTCACGAAGGACTTCAGCGGGATCGGCGATGAAGTTCAGCTTGTTCCTGAACTCGGCCGAACCGCGCACGCCCTTGATGTACCAGCCCAGGTGCTTGCGCGCCATGCGCACGCCGGTATCGGCGCCGTAGTGGTCGAGCATGTCCTCGTAATGCCGGCGAATGATCTCGTACTGGCCCGGGATATCGGGATCCGCCGAGACGTCCTCGCCGCGCCACCACTGCATGACCTGCGAGAGGAACCACGGGCGGCCGTAGGAACCGCGCCCGATCATCAGGCCATCGGCGCCCGACTGCTCCAGCGCCTGCGCGGCATCGGTGATCGTGCAGATGTCGCCGTTGACGATGACCGGGA
Organism: Novosphingobium resinovorum; assembly: GCF_036352595.1. Lineage (GTDB taxonomy): Bacteria > Pseudomonadota > Alphaproteobacteria > Sphingomonadales > Sphingomonadaceae > Novosphingobium > Novosphingobium resinovorum_B. The sequence continues at coordinate 240,192 of NZ_JAZFAX010000001.1, read as the reverse complement.
TCGACACGGCATCCTTGACCTTGCGCACGAAGGCCCAGTCGGCCTCGCCCTTGTACATCTGGTTGCGGGTGCGGCCGTGGACGGTAATCATCTTCGCGCCCAGATCCTCGGCGATCCGCGCGAGTTCGGGGGCGTTGAGGCTGTCATGGCACCAGCCCATGCGCATCTTGACGGTGACCGGCACGTTCACCGCCTTGACGGTCGCCTCGATCAGCCTGGTCGCCAGCGGCACCTGCCGCATCAGCGCCGAGCCGGCATCGCCGTTGACGACCTTGCGCACCGGGCAGCCCATGTTGATGTCGATGATGGCGGCGCCGCGATCCTCGACCAGCTTTGCGGCTTCGCCCATCTGCTCGGGGTCGCAGCCGACGAGCTGCATCGAGACGGGGTCTTCCACCTTGTCCCACATCGCCTTCTGCAGCGACACGCGCGTCTCGCGGATCGCGGCGGGGCTGGCGATCATCTCGGTGACGTTGAGGCCCGAGCCGAAGGCGCGCACCATCCTGCGGAACGGCAGGTCGGACACCCCCGTCATCGGCGCGAGCACGACCGGGCAGTCGATCGCGACGGGACCGACGTGGATGGGCCTGAGCACGGGCGGCTGTGCCGGAGGAACGGGCATGGATGTCATGATGCGTGCAATGCTGCCTAAAAAACAGGCAGCGCATAGTGGATTGCCCTTGTCGCGGCAAGCGATTACCGGCCTCGACAATGTCGCAAAACGTCACAACCGCCCCGAAACCCGAGGTTCGCCGCGCTGCCGCGCTCGTCGTCGCGGCGGGACAGGGCCTGCGCGCGGGCCAGCCGGTGCCCAAGCAGTTCGCCCCCTGGCGCGGCAAGGCGGTGGTGCGCCATTCGGTGGAGGCACTCGCGGCGGCGGGCTGCGATCCGATTCTCGTGGTCATCCCCGAAGGCGCGGAAGGTATCGCCCGTGAGGCGATCGCCGGGATCGCCCACGTCCAATTGACCGTCGGCGGCGCCAGCCGGCAGGAATCGGTACGACTCGGCCTCGAAGTGCTGGCCGCCGCCAACCCGCGGCGCGTGCTGATCCACGACGCCGCCCGCCCGCTCCTGCCCGCACCGGTGATCGCGCGGCTGCACGCGGCGCTCGATGACCGGTGCGGCGCGATTCCCGTGCTGCCGGTCGCCGACAGCCTCACCCACGTTGCGGGCGACCTGATGGGCGCGCCCGCCCGGCGCGAGGATCTTCGCCGCGTGCAGACCCCGCAGGCGTTCCGCTTCGCCGAGATTCTCGCCGCCCACCGCGACTGGGAGGGCCCCACCAATGCCGGGGACGATGCGCAGGTGGCGCAGGCCTGGGGCATGGACGTCGCGCTCGTCGAAGGGGACGAAACCTTGCACAAGCTGACTTACGCCGCCGATTTCGCATCCGCCGCCCCGATCTTCCGCGTCGGCAGCGGCTACGACGTCCACGCGCTGGAGGAAGGCGAGGAACTGTGGCTGTGCGGGGTGCGGATCGATCATACGCACGGCCTGTCGGGCCACTCGGACGCCGATGTCGCGATCCATGCGCTCGTCGATGCGCTGCTCGGCGCGATCGGCGCGGGCGACATCGGCCAGCACTTCCCGCCCAGCGACCCGCAGTGGAAAGGCGCCGCCTCCGACCGCTTCCTCGCCCACGCCGGCACGCTGGTGGCCGAGGCGGGCTATGCGCTTGCCAACGCCGACGTCACGATCATCTGCGAGGCGCCGAAGATCGGCCCGCACCGCGAGGCCATGCGCGCGCGGCTGGCGCAGATTCTCGGCGTTGACATCGGTGCCGTCAGCGTGAAGGCAACGACGACCGAGAAGCTCGGCTTCACCGGCCGCCGCGAGGGGATCGCGGCGCAGGCGGTGGTAAGCCTGGCTCGCTTGTAACCCGAGGGGGCGAGAAGGAACCTCGATGCGCGCATTTTCCGGAAGCCTCGCTCTCCTGCTGGCCATGGCCCCCTGTGCGGCGATGGCCGCCGAGCCGGTCTGCATCACCAAGGCCGAAGCGACCTCGCTGGTCACTTATGCCCTGCCCCAGGCGATCAACGGCACAGCGAAGCGCTGCGCGCCCTCGCTGCCCGCCAATGCCTTCCTGCGCACCGGAGCGCCCGCTCTGGCGAGCCGCTACGCCGCGCAGAAGGACCGTTACTGGCCCAAGGCCAGGCCGGCCGTGATGAAGGCGCTGAGCGCCCAGAACGGCGACTCCTCGAACATGATGGCGGGGCTGCCCGACGAAACGCTGCGCCAGCTGGCCGACGTCTTCGTCGAAGGCTTCGTCGCGCAGCGCATCGCGCCCAAGTCCTGCAAGCAGCTGGACCTCGCGATCGACCTGCTCTCTCCCCTTCCTCCCGAGAACATGGCCGGACTGATCGCGCTGACGCTTGACGCGGCGGGCGGAGCGGATCCCAAGCTCGGCAAGGTCTCGCTCTGCAAGGATTGACGATGAACGCTTTCTTCCCCGAGGATCTCTACGAACTCGCGCGCCGGGTGATCGAGGAGAACAAGGCGCTGGGCCGCATGGTCTCGGTGGCCGAAAGCTGCACCGGCGGCCTCGTCAGCGCCGCGCTGACCGAGATTCCCGGCTCGTCGGCGGTGCTCGACCGTGGTTTCGTGACGTACTCGAACGAGGCCAAGCAGGAGATGCTGGGGGTTCATTCGGATATCATCGATTCGTTTGGCGCGGTTTCTCCCGCGACCGCCTGGGCCATGGCCCAGGGCGCGATCAGCCGCAGCCGCGCCGACGTCGCGGTCGCCATCAGCGGCATCGCCGGGCCGGACGGCGGCAGCGAGATGAAGCCGGTGGGCACCGTCGTCTTCGCCTGCGCCCGGCGCGGCGAGGAAGAGGTCAACGCCGAACAGAAGCTGCTCGACGGCAAGACCCGCAGCGAAATCCGCCATCAGGCCGCGATCGTGGCGCTGGAACTGCTGCTGCCCTGATCGCAAGGACGAGGCGCATACTATCCGCACTCTGTCCGTCACCCTGAACTCGTTTCAGGGTCTATCGCGAGGTTTGACCGGAGGGATCGTTTCACCAGCGGCCCTCTGAACTGCATACCCAAAGCGCTGGACGAGCCGCCAGATGGACCCTGAAACAAGTTCAGGGTGACGGAGTGTCTTAGGAGGGGGGGGCGGAGGATCACCCCGCCTGGGCAACCCCGTAAAGCTCGCTGGCGCGCGTCTCGAAGGCTGCGACCATCTTGCGGAAGGCCTTGTCGAAATACTGCCCGGCCAGCTTCTCGAACAGCGGGTTGCGGAAGGTGAACTTCACGTCGAACTCGAGATCGCAGGACGTCTCGTCGACCGGATGGAAGGTCCAGACATTGTCGAGATCGCGCATCGGACCATCGACGTAGTTCACCTTGATGACGTGGGGCCGCTCCTTCTCGACGCGCGAGGTAAACTTCTCGCGCAGGGCCTTGAAGCCAACCAGCATGTCGGCGATCATCTCGCGCCCGTCGTCGGACTTCACCCGCGTGGCGACGACCCAGGGCAGGAATTCCTGATAGCGACCGACGTCGGCGACGAGGTCGAACATCTGCTCGGCACTGTAGGGCAGGCGCTTGGTTTCGTGAATTCCGGGCACGGGATCAGACCTTGGCGGGCTGCTTCTTGGCCAGCTTGGCCTCGCGCGCGGCCTTCATCTCGGCGAAGTCGGCGCCGGCATGGTAGCTGGAGCGCGTCAGCGGCGAGGCGGCGACCTGCAGGAAGCCCTTCGCACGCGCGATCGCGCCGTAGGCCTTGAACGCCTGCGGGGTGACGAATTCCTTGACCTCGGCATGCTTGGGCGTCGGCCGCAGGTACTGCCCCATGGTCAGGAAGTCGATATCGGCGCAGCGCATGTCGTCCATCACCTGATGGACCTCCAGGCGCTCCTCGCCGAGGCCGAGCATCACGCCCGACTTGGTGAAGATCGACGGATCGTGGCGCTTCACTTCCTCCAGCAACCGCAGCGAGGCGTAGTAGCGCGCGCCGGGGCGGATGGTCGGATAGAGCCGGGGTACCGTCTCGAGGTTGTGGTTGTAAACGTCCGGACGCGCCTGAACGATCGCCTCGACCGCGCGCTGCATCTTGTTGCGGAAGTCGGGCGTCAGGATCTCGATGGTGGTCGCCGACGAAGCCGCGCGGACAGCCTGGATCACCTTGACGAACTGGCTGGCGCCGCCGTCGGGCAGATCGTCGCGGTCTACCGAAGTGACGACGATGTGCTCCAGCCCGGTCTTCAGGACCATTTCCGCCACGTTGTCCGGCTCGGCCGCATCGACGCGGCCGGGCATGCCGGTCTTGACGTTGCAGAAGGCGCAGGCGCGGGTGCAGGTGTCGCCCAGGATCATCACCGTGGCGTGCTTCTTGGTCCAGCACTCGCCGATGTTCGGGCAGGCCGCTTCCTCGCACACGGTGTTCAGCTTGAGATCGCGCATCAACTGGCGCGTCTCGCCATAGCCCTTGCTGGTCGGCGCCTTGACGCGAATCCAGTCGGGCTTGCGCTGGCGGGCGGAGGCTTCTTCCGGAACCGGTACGGAGGAGAGATCGTTCATGCCGTCCAGATAGTCATATGCACGCAACCTTGCCAGCCCGAATATCCGGCGTATGGCGAACCATCGCTTTCGAAAACAGCAACGGAGCCCACCATGACCGAATCCAACGACCGCGTGCTGACCCACCTTATCGACGGCTACCGGCGGTTCCGCGGCACCGGCTGGAGCGCCAACCGCGCCCGCTGGGACGAACTGGGCCAGGGCCAGTCGCCGGAAGTCATGGTCATCGCCTGCTCCGACAGCCGCGTCGATCCCAGCCAGATCTTCGACGTCGACCCCGGCACCATCTTCGTGGTGCGCAACGTCGCCGCGCTGGTGCCGCCGTTCGAGACGACGCCCGGCCACCACGGCGTCTCGGCCGCGCTGGAATTCGCGGTACAGGTGCTCAAGGTCAAGGAAGTCGTGGTGATGGGCCACGGCCTGTGCGGCGGCTGCAAGGCAGCGCTGACGCAGGACCTCAAGGACACCGAGATCGGCCAGGGCGGCTTCGTGGCCGACTGGATCTCGATGCTGGACGAGGCCCGCGTTCCCGTCGCGCACGAACACGGCACCACGGGACGCACCGCCGAGCGCGCGATGGAACAGGCGGCGGTCAAGGTCAGTCTCGAGAACCTGATGACCTTCCCGTGCGTCCAGAGCAAGGTAGGCAAGGGCGAACTCAAGCTGCGCGGCGCGTTCTTCGCGATTTCCGACGGCGTCCTGCACCTGCTGGACGAGACCAGCGGGGAATTCGCGCCGGTCGAGTGATACTGTTTGCCGAGGGGCTTCGACAGGCTCAGCCTGAGCGGTGCCGAGAGCAGGCCCTTGAAACCCGCTCAGGCTGAGCCTGTCGAAGCCCCCTCGGCACGCACAGCAAAAAGGGCGCCGGTTTCCCGGCGCCCTTCTCGTTTCAGCGTGAGGCGAAAGCTCAGTTCGCGGCAGGCGCCGCAGCGGCCGGAGCCGGCGAGGCCTTGCTCTTGGCATAGGCCGACCACAGCTTGGCAACCGGCTGGCGGGTGCCGGTGACCTTGGCGAAGTTGCCTTCCGCGTCGGCGTACTTGCCCTGCTGCGTCTGCGCCATGCCGAGGCGCAGCGCGACCTTGTTCGCATCGACGCCCGGCATCGACAGCGCCTTGGCGTAGAACGTCTCGGCCTTGGCGGGCTGGTCGTAGCTCAGGAATACGTCGCCGGCGGCGACCACCGTGGCGCCGGTCGCACCCGGCTTGTTGGCGTCACGCTCGGTCGCGGGCAGCGAGGCCTTGTCTGCGGCGACGCGGCCTTCGGTGTTCGCCTTGTCGGGAACGTCGGCGGCGGTCAGCTTGCCCTTGGCGACGCCTTCGTTCATCACCTTGGTCGCCTCGCCCGGGAAGGCGCGCGGATCGACGTTCTCGAGATACTCGTAGTAGTCGCGCTTGTCGTTCATCGAACCGGTCAGGAACATCAGGCGCATGAGGTCGAGGTTCTGGTCGCGCGGCAGCGAGGACAGCTGGCGCACCACCGAGATCGCGGTGTTCCAGGTGCCGGGGTAATACTGGCCGAGCAGCGCCGCATATTCGGTCGACGGCGCGAGCTGCTTGGCGGTGTAGGTCTGCTGCAGCACCGAGCGCAGCGAGGCTTCCGAAGGCGCGACGCCCTTGGCCTGCGCGGCGGCAACGTCGTCCTTGGCCATCTGCAGAGCGGCCTCGGGGTTGTTGTTGCGCTTGTAGGCGTCGGCCAGGACCGCATCGAGCTGGCCCGACGAATCGACGAAGCCGCCGTCCTTGGCCGCCTTCAGGTACGTCGCCGAAGTGGCGTAGTCCTTGAGCTGGTAGGCGGTGATGCCGGCGTCGTAGTTGGTCTTGCCCACTTCCTCGGGCGGCAGTTTGCCGCTGGAGAGCAGCAGCTTGTTGCCTTCCTGCTTGAGGTTGAGATCCTGCGAGATGATGCCGAAGTTGCGCATCATCGAACCCAGCGCGTTCTTGTCGTCGGGCGTGGTTGCGGCCGGCACGGCGGCCTGGAACGCAGCCTTGCCGTCACCGCCGGCGGCGCCGTCGAAGGCGGCCTTGGCCTTGGCGAGCGCCTCGGGGGTCTGCTGGCCGCCAAGCGCGGCGATCGCGGCTTCCATGGCCTTCTGCAGCGGCTGCGCGACCTTCACGAACTCGGGGGAGAACTTGCCGCCTGCGGCTTCCTTCTCCTTCTTCGCGGCCATCGCCGGGGTAGCGACCGTGACCGCCAGCCCGCTCGAGAGCGCGACGGCAAGGGCGACACGGGAAACAAGGAACTTGCGAGCCATCAAGGCTACTCCTCTCAAGACAAAACCAAATACCTGCGGCGCAGGGGAAATCCCGCCCAGGCAAGATGAAAAAAGGCCGAGAAGGTTTGGCGGGGAAAAAGACCCTTGGCAACCTCTCGCCGCAAATAGGTTTGCGCCACTGAACGCGCATTGAATGCAATTCATCGCAGCCGTTCAGGTTCCCTCGCGCAGGGGCATCGTTATATGTGGAAAACGCCCTGCACCGCCGCTCACGCACGGCGGTTCCGGTGGCTTTCCCCCGGCGCATGGCCTAGTGCGGTCCATCATTCTTCTTCCGTAGCAAAAGCGATCCAACCCGCGTGAGCGACGACATCAACGATATCCAGCCCGTAGGCCCCGAGGGCGAATTCACCCGCGTCGACATCGTCGACGAGATGAAGACCAGCTACCTCGACTACGCGATGAGCGTGATCGTCAGCCGCGCCCTGCCCGACGTGCGCGACGGCCTGAAGCCGGTGCACCGCCGCATCCTCTATGCCTCGCAGGAAGGCGGCTTCGTCGCCGGGCGTCCTTATCGCAAGTCGGCCAAGATCGTCGGCGACGTGATGGGCAACTACCACCCACACGGTGACAGCGCGATCTACGACGCCCTTGCGCGCATGACGCAGGACTGGTCGATGCGCGTGCCGCTGATCGACGGTCAGGGCAACTTCGGCTCGATGGACCCGGATCCGCCGGCCTCGATGCGCTATACCGAAGCGCGCCTTGCCCGCGTGGCCAATTCGCTGCTCGACGATCTCGACAAGGACACCGTCGACTTCGCCGACAACTACGACGGTTCGCGTCAGGAGCCGACGGTGCTTCCGGCGCGCTTCCCGAACATCCTGGTCAACGGTGCGGGCGGCATCGCGGTCGGCATGGCGACCAACATCCCGCCGCACAACCTGGGCGAAGTGATCGACGGTTGCTTCGCGATGATGGACAATCCGGGGATCACCTCGGAGGAACTGTTCCAGATCATCCCCGGCCCGGACTTCCCGACCGCGCCGCTGATCCTGGGCCAGCATGGCGCCCGGCTTGCCGCCACCACCGGACGCGGCTCGATCATCCAGCGCTGCCGCAGCCATGTCGAGGAAGGGCGCGGCAGCCGCAAGGATTCGCGCTCGATCGTCCTCACCTCGATCCCCTACCAGGTCGGCAAGTCCAATCTGGTCGAGAAGATCGCCGAGGCCGCCAAGGACAAGCGGATCGAGGGCGTCTCCGACATCCGCGACGAATCCAACCGCGAAGGCGTGCGCGTGGTCATCGACCTCAAGCGCGACGCCTCGCCAGAAGTCGTGCTCAACCAGCTGTGGCGCAGCACCCCGGCACAGTCGAACTTCGCCGCGAACATGCTGGCGATCCGCGGCGGCCGCCCCGAGATCATGGCCCTGCGCGACATCCTGCAGGCGTTCATCCAGTTCCGCGAGCAGGTCATCACCCGCCGCACCAAGTTCGAGCTGAACAAGGCGCGCGACCGGGCGCACATCTTGCTCGGCCTCGTCGTCGCCGTGTCCAACATGGACGAGGTGGTGAAGATCATCCGCGGCGCCTCCAATCCGGCCGACGCCCGCGCCAAGCTGCTCGCCAAGGAATGGCCGATCGGCGACATCGCGCAGTACATCCGTCTGGTCGAGGCGATCGAGCCCGAGGCCGAAGCCGCCGACGGCATCTACCGCCTGTCCGAAGTGCAGGTGAAGGCGATCCTCGACCTGCGCCTGCACCGCTTGACGGCGCTGGGCCGCGACGAGATCGGCGACGAACTCAAGCAACTCGCCATCGCCATCGAGGAGTTCCTGTCGATCCTGGCCGACCGCGTGAAGCTCTACGGCGTGATGCGCGAGGAACTGCAGGTCGTGCGCGACGCTTACGCCACCCCGCGCCTGTCCGAGATCACCGCCGCCTTCGACGGCATCGACGACGAAGACCTGATCGAGCGCGAGGACATGGTCGTCACGGTGACCATGGACGGTTATATCAAGCGCACCGCCCTCTCCGCCTTCCGCGCCCAGAACCGCGGCGGCAAGGGCCGCGCCGGCATGGCGACGAAGGACGAGGATGCGGTGACGACGATGTTCGTCACTTCCACCCACAACCCAGTGCTGTTCTTCTCCACCGCAGGCAAGGTCTACCGCCTCAAGGTCTACAAGCTGCCCGAAGGCGGCCCGACCACGCGCGGACGCCCGATCGTCAACCTGCTGCCGGCGCTCGACAAGGACGAGACGATCCAGACCGTGCTCGCCCTGCCCGAGGACGAGACGGAATGGAGCGCGCTGTCGGTGGTGTTCGCCACCGCCAAGGGCAACGTGCGCCGCAACTCCATGGATTCCTTCGCGAACATTCCCAGCAACGGCAAGTTCGCGATGCGCTTCGACGAAGGCAGCGACGACCGCCTGATCGGCGTGGCATTGCTGGAGGCCAGCGACGACGTGCTGCTCGCCACCCGCCAGGGCAAGGCGATCCGCTTCCCCGGCGACGACGTGCGCGAATTCACGAGCCGCACCTCCACCGGCGTGCGCGGCATGAGCCTCAAGGGCGACGACGAAGTCATCTCGCTCTCGATCCTGCACCGCGTCGGCACCGATGCCGAAGACCGCGAGCAGTACCTGCGCTTCGCCCCGTGGAAGGGCGACAAGGAGGGCGAGTCCACGTTGTCCGCAGAGCGCATGGCCGAGCTGGAAGAGCGCGAACAGTTCATCCTGACGGTCTGCGCCAACGGCTACGGCAAGCTGTCCTCGGCCTATGAATACCGCCGCACCGGTCGTGGCGGCCAGGGCATCACCAATATCGACAACATCGGCCGCAACGGCCTTGTCGTCGCCAGCTTCCCGGCCACCCGCGCTCAGCAACTGATGCTGGTGACCGACCAGGCCAAGCTGATCCGCCTGCCGCTCGATTCGCTGCGCGTCATCGGTCGCGGTTCGGCGGGCGTACGCCTGTTCACCGTCTCGGCAAACGAGCACGTCGTCAGCGCCGTGCGGCTGGACGAGGAACCGGAAGTCGAGACCCCAGTGGCCGACGGGGCCGCGCCGGAGGTTCCGGAAGCCGAAGCGTGAGCGATACGGTCGCGTATAAAATCCTGACCGGCGAGCAGCTTGCGCGGCTGCTCGCTGACGGGACTTTTACCGGCGCCCCGGTCGATCTGGCGGATGGTTACATCCACATGTCCACCGCCGATCAGGCGCAAGGCACGCTGGACAAGCACTTCGCCGGACAGGACGACCTGCATGTCGCCGCCGTCGATCTGACCGCGCTGGGCGACACGGTGAAATGGGAAGTCTCGCGCGGCGGAGCGCTGTTCCCGCACATCTATGCCGACCTGCCGCTGTCGGCGGTGATCGCGCACGGCCCGGCCTTGCGCGACGCGGACGGAGCGCTGCAGCTTCCGCACTGATTGATCGATTGATCGTCATCCCGGCGCATGTCGGGACCGTGGGCAATTCTTTAGACGACATCTCCCGTTGGAGCGCCCTGACGCGAGGGTGCGCCTAAAGTCTTGCCCACGGTCCCGGATCAAGTCCGGGATGACGACGTTGCTTGAGCATCATCTTGACATTTATAACCACATGGGTTATATGCCCCAGCATCCGGAGCGGTGCAGATCACATCGCCCCGGTGTATCGGGTCGGCGTCGTGGGCCGGGATGCGGTTTCAAGCCGCGATCGCGCAAACCACGCGTCCGTTCGAAGACCCGAAGTGCCCCCGAGCTACTGGAAAGCGTCGTCCATACGTTCCTGCGACACACGGCAGGACATTGGAAGGCCCCGCCGGATAGCCATCGGCTGATAACGCTGCGAGCCCTAACAGACGGCCACATGGGACACTTCGATGGAATGCAGGTCGAGCCGGGCTGACCACCGCTACCCGGCCGCTCGCCAGAGCAGGTGGAAAACAAACCCCCGCGTCCCAGCTTGGACGCTCCCGGCGCCGACCCGATGTTCTCGGATGCGTTGATCTTCCCCCGGCGTTAGGCCCGCACTCGCCAGCGGGCATTGTCGTATGACCTCGTCATTGCGAGCACAGCGCGCGCCGCAGGGACTTCGACAAGCTCAGCCCGAGCGGGTTGAGAACAGGTCTTCAGTTCCGTCGAAGCGCCCTCCCCGCCGCCGTCAGAACCCTTCTCCGCGCATGCGCAGTTCTCCGGTCACCCCGGTCGTCAGCACCAGGTTGCCGATGTAGAACAACGGCCAGGCCACCATCGCCAGCAGGGCGCTGCCGCCAGAGGCTGCGATCTCCAGCACCACCCCCGCCACGATCAGCGCCGCGCCCAGACCCACGCGCGAGCGCGCAAACGTGCTGATCCACGCCGAAGCCGCCATACCGCCCAGGGCGAGGCCGAGAAACAGCGGCACGCCTACGCCCGCCCGGTCCGCCGCGAAGAAGCACAGCAGCGGCGTCCCCAGCGTCAGCGCCAGCGCCGCCACCTTGCGCCCGCCGTCCATCACCGCACGGCGGTGCATCAGGAACAGCGAAAGGCCGATCAGGAAGGCGATCAGCATGGCGTTCAACCCGATCACCGGGACATCATACCACAGCGCCGAGCCGACCGCCTCAAGCGCCAGCATCCCCGCCAGCGAGCGCGTGTCGTTCCCCCGATGCCGCAGCACCGCATAGACCGCCAGCAAAGCCAGCGGCGCGCCCTTCAGCACGATCAGGTAAAGCCCCGGCAGGGTGCTCCCGCGCAGCCATACCCATGCCACGGCGAGGACGATGCTCGCCAGCAGCCAGGGACGGCGTTCGATCAGGGCGCGGTGCGGCATTCATCCTCCTGGGGTTGCCGCATTGCCATGACAGATGCCGCAGGGCTTTTCCATCGCCGCGATAGGGTCTAGGCGGCCAGCATGACCCATCAGATCCACATCATCGGCGGCGGCCTCGCCGGCAGCGAAGCGGCATGGCAGCTCGGCCGCCGGGGCTTCAAGGTGCGCCTTTCGGAAATGCGCGGGACCGGGGAACGCAGCCCGGCCCATCAGGGCGACGGCCTCGCCGAACTGGTCTGCTCGAACTCGTTCCGTTCCGACGATCACGAGAAGAACGCGGTGGGCCTGCTCCATCACGAAATGCGACAGTGCGATTCGCTCATCATGGGCGCCGCCGCCAAGGCCGAAGTGCCCGCAGGGTCAGCGCTGGCAGTGGACCGCGAAATCTTCTCCGCCGAAGTCGAGGCGCGCCTTGCCGCCCTGCCGAACGTCGAGATCGTGCGCGAACGCATCGACGCCCTGCCCGCCGATGCGCCGGTGATCGTCGCCACCGGCCCGCTGACCGCAGAGGCGCTGGCCGGCTCGATCGGCAAGGCGACCGGCGCCGACAGCCTCGCGTTCTTCGACGCCATCGCCCCCATCGTCTACCGCGACACCATCGACATGGACGTGTGCTGGATGGCCTCGCGCTGGGACAAGGGCGAGACGAAGGACTACATCAACTGCCCGATGACCAAAGACCAGTACCTGGCCTTCCACGCCGGTCTGGTCGCAGGCGAGAAGACCGCGTTCAAGGAGTGGGAGGCAAACACCCCCTACTTCGACGGCTGCATGCCCATCGAGGTGATGGCCGAACGCGGCATCGACACCCTGCGCTTCGGTCCGATGAAGCCAGTCGGCCTCGACAACCCGCACTGGGCCACGCCCGAGCACCCGAACGGCCGCTGGGCCTATGCGGTGGTCCAACTGCGGCAGGACAACAACCTCGGCACGATCTGGAACATGGTCGGCTTCCAGACCAAGCTCAAGCACGCCGAGCAGGTGCGCCTGTTCCGCACCATCCCCGGCCTCGAAAACGCCGAGTTCGCCCGGCTCGGCGGCCTGCATCGCAACACCTTCCTCAATTCGCCGGTGCTGCTGGACCGCACCCTGCGCCTGAAGACCGCGCCGAACGTGCGCTTTGCCGGGCAGATCACCGGCTGCGAGGGCTATGTGGAAAGCGCCGCCGTCGGCCTGATGGCGGGCCTGATGGCCTCGGCTGACCTCGCCGGCCGCGAATGGCAGGCCCCGCCGCGCACAACCGCGATGGGCGCCCTGCTCTCGCACATCACCGGCGATGCCGAGGCCGAGACCTATCAGCCGATGAACGTCAACTTCGGCCTGTTCCCGCCGCTGCACGACGTGAAGAAGAAGCAGCGCAAGGAAGCCTACACCGAGCGCGCCAAGGCCGAGATCGCGCCGTGGTTGGAAAGATGGCGGTCTGAAACTGGTGCGGCCCACCCCTGCCCCCTCCCGCAAGCGGGAGGAGAATGAGATGTCTGCGCTTATCCCCTCCCGCTTGCGGGAGGGGCAGCGAGACTTGCGAGCGTAGCGAGTTAGTCGCAGCGGGGTGGGCACCACCCGACCGCAAAAATCAACACGAACACTTCGCCTTGGGTTTGGGCGGCGGCGCCGTCTTGCGGAACTCCGCAGGTGTGAGATAGCCGTCGCGATCCGCGTCCGCCCCATCGAACTTGTCGACGGTGGCCACGGCCCATTCCTCGAAGGTCAGCAGATTGTTACCGTCCTTGTCGAGCTTTCGGAAAATGTCCGAGCGCGTCGAAAGCATCTCGTTGCGTGAAATCCGTCCGTCACGGTCGCGATCGTAGCGCCCAAAGCGGCGCTGTTCGCGGCTCAGCTCAGTAGATTCGGGCAAATCCGGCCCCACCATGTCGCCGACATCGGCACTGGGGAGCGCAGCCGGTTCGGTCGCCATCGCCGCCGCCGGCGGGGCGGCGGCCTTCACCTCGGCGTGGCCCTGCCACCAGAACAGGCCGATACCCAGAAGCAGGAAGACGGCGAGGCCGCCAAGCAGGAAGCGATTCATTGCGCGATATCCATGACCCCGCGATCCTAGAACCGCCCCCTGCTCCAGCGGAAATTACAACACTGCAATCAGAAGCCCAGAAGGCCTAGCCGCATCGCCTTGAGCATGGCAGCAGGCGACGTCGCGCCGGATTCGTCACCCTTGGCGAGACGCCGCGCGGCAAGGCCATGCAGCACCATCAGCGGCCGCAGCGGACGGGACACGCGCGCTCCGCTGCTCGCCTGCGCGAGTTCGCGCGCGGTATCGCGCTCGCTGACATGGCCGAGGCGCATCGCCAGATCGTTGAGCGCCCAGGCGCGGCCCAGCTTCAGTGCGGCCTCGCGGTCCCGGCTCCGGCCGAGGGCATCGGCCAGCGCGGCGAAGGCCTCGCCCCTGCCCTGCGCCATGGTCTCGAGCGCTTCGGCGGAAAGCGGCGCGGGCCCGGTCATGGCTTCCCAACCATCGACGAGCGCGGCGAGACCGCCGTGATGGCCGTTCCAGCTTTTCAGCAGCGCCAGCAGCGGTTCGCCTTGGGGCCACTGCTCAGCGGACTGGCCGAGGGATTCGCGCCACCATGCCAGGCGGAGCTGCGCCATCATCGGCTCACGAGAATGCCGCAGCAGATGGGCAAGGCGCGCATCGAGCGCCAGTAGCGCCAGCGTCTGCTCACGCGCGGACTTGGGCGCATAGACCAGCGCCAGGCGCGATACCGTGGGCAGCGACTGGACGAGGATGTCCTCGTTGGAGGCGGAAATCGTGGGGGCTTGGGAGTCGGTCACGCGGCATCCCTAGTCGGTGCGCCGCTGCTTAGGCAACCTTGCGGGTGCGGATCGGCCGAAGGTTTCACGCGGATGGGCGGAGGAGAAGAAGGGGTGGTTCACGCAAAGACGCAAAGGCGCGAAGGTGCAGTGCCTGCAGCGAAGCCGCTTTCGGTTCTTCGCCGCATGTGACGCGAGGCTCAGAAAAGAGGAATGCCTGCGGCGCCGGGCGACCCCCTCTTCGCGCCTTTGCGTGAACCACTCTGCCTTCTTTTCCGCACCTCCGCGTGAAGGCCCGAAAACGAACACGGGCGGCGGTGCCGAAACACCGCCGCCCGCGCATCATCTCAATGCCCGAAGGCGAAGGAGATTACTTGTAGGTGACCTTCTTCACCGCCGCGACGATGCGGTCGGCGTCGATGATCGCCAGCTTTTCGAGATTCGCGGCATAAGGCAGCGGCACGTCCTCGTTGCACACGCGCACGACCGGCGCGTCGAGGTTGTCGAAGCCGTCTTCCATGCAGATCGCGATGATTTCCGAGGCGATCGAGCAGACCGGGAAGCCTTCCTCGGCCACGACCATGCGGTTGGTCTTGGCAAGGCTGGCGAGCACCGTTTCCTTGTCGAGCGGGCGCAGGGTGCGAAGATCGATGACTTCGGCGTCGATGCCCTCTTCGGCCAGACGCTCGGCTGCTTCGAGAGCGAGGCCGACGCCGATCGAGTAGGACACGATCGTCACATCCTTGCCTTCGCGCATGATCCGCGCCTTGCCGATCGGCAGGACGTGATCGTCCAGCTCGGGCAGTTCGAACGAACGGCCGTAGACCAGCTCGTTCTCGAGGAACACCACCGGATCTTCCGAACGGATCGCCGCCTTGAGCAGGCCCTTGGCATCCGAGGCATCATACGGCGCGATGACCACGAGGCCGGGGACATTGGCGTACCACGGACCGTAGTTCTGCGAGTGCTGCGCACCCACGCGCGAGGCCGCGCCGTTGGGACCACGGAACACGATCGGGCAGCGCATCTGGCCGCCGGACATGTAGTTGGTCTTGGCGGCCGAGTTGATGATGTGGTCGATCGCCTGCATGGCGAAGTTGAACGTCATGAACTCGATGACCGGACGCAGACCGCCCATCGCCGCGCCGGTGCCGATGCCGGCGAAGCCGTACTCGGTGATCGGCGTGTCGATGACGCGGGTGGGACCGAACTCTTCGAGCAGGCCCTGGGTCACCTTGTAGGCGCCCTGGTACTCGGCGACTTCCTCGCCCATCACGAAGACGCGCGGATCGCGGCGCATTTCCTCGGCCATGGCGTCGCGCAGGGCGTCGCGTACGGTCGAGGTCTTCATGTTGGTGCCATGCGGCAGCTGCGGGTCGCGTGCGGTCTTGAGATCGCTGGCGAGATTGGCGGTGCCGCTTTCTGCAGGCTTCTTCTCTTCCGACTTCGGCGCTTCCTCGGCCTTGGCTTCAGCCTTGGGCGCTTCGACGGCGGAGGCGTCCTCGCCCTCGCCCGCCAGCATCGCGATCACGGTGCCGACCTTCACGCCCTCGGTGCCCTCGGCGACGAGGATCTTCCCGACGGTGCCTTCGTCGATGGATTCGAATTCCATCGTCGCCTTGTCGGTTTCGATTTCAGCAAGGATGGTGCCCGAGGAAACCTCGTCGCCTTCCTTGACCAGCCACTTGGCCAGCTTGCCCTCTTCCATCGTCGGGGAGAGAGCGGGCATCTTCAGTTCGATCGCCATCTCAGTAGCTCTCCACCAGGACGTCGGTATACAGTTCGGGGGCGCTGGGCTCCGGCGAGTTCTCGGCGAAGTCGGCGGACTGAGCGACCTGCGCACGGATGCGCTTGTCGACTTCCTTGAGGCTTTCCTCGGTCACGCCCATGGCCAGCAGTTCGGTCTTGGCGTGGTCGATCGGGTCGCGCTTTTCGCGCACGCCCTGGACTTCCTCGCGGCTGCGGTACTTCGCAGGGTCCGACATCGAGTGGCCGCGATAGCGGTACGTGTTCAGCTCCATGAGAACCGGACCGTTGCCCGCGCGCACGTATTCCAGCGCGATCTCGGCCGACTTGCGGACTTCGAGAACGTCCATGCCGTCCACCGACATGCCGGGAATGCGGAACGCGGTGCCGCGGCGGTGGAAGTGCGTCTCGGCCGAGCCGCGCTTCACGGCGGTGCCCATGGCGTAACCGTTGTTCTCGATCACGAAGATGATCGGGAGCTTCCACAGAGCCGCCATGTTGAAGCTCTCGTAGACCTGGCCCTGGTTGGCCGCGCCGTCGCCGAAGTAGGCCATCGCAACGCCGCCGTCTTCACGGTACTTGTGCGCGAACGCCAGACCCGCGCCGAGCGAGACCTGCGCACCGACGATGCCGTGGCCGCCGTAGAAGCGATGCTCCACGGAGAACATGTGCATCGAGCCGCCCTTGCCCTTCGAGATACCGGCTTCGCGGCCGGTCAGCTCGGCCATGATGACCTTGGGATCGATGCCGTAGGCGAGCATGTGGCCATGATCGCGGTAGCCGGTGATCACCGAGTCCTTGTCGTTGTCGAGCGCGGACTGCAGGCCCACGGCCACCGCTTCCTGGCCGATGTAGAGGTGGCAGAAGCCGCCGATCAGGCCGAGGCCGTAAAGCTGGCCGGCCTTTTCCTCGAAGCGGCGGATGAGCAGCATCTGCTCATAGAAATGAAGCAGCTCTTCCTTGGAAGGCTTGTAGCGCTTGTCCGCATCCAGGGCTTCCTGGAGGCTGTGGAGCGCGAAATCCTCTTCTACGGCAGCGGTTTCTACTGCCGGGGTCTTTGCTTTGGGCAACGGGTGCTCCCCATCGTTGGTGCGATCGTTTCAGTGAGGGCGGTATAGGAAGGACGCAGCCAAAGCGAAAGCGCGCAGGCTCGAAAACGGGCTTCGAACGTGGACTTTTTTGCAACGAGGTTTGCAAAAAACGGCATTGCGACATCTCTCCAACGAGAGGCAACGCGCGAGACCTCAGGGGAGTTGCATCACCATTTCGTCGGGACGTGCAACGTTCAGGTTGCTGCGCACCAGTTCGCCCGCGAGGTCGGGATCCATCTTCCTGGGATCGAGCAGGGCGACACGATTCTTGAGATGGTCGCGGTCGCCCTTGAGATCTTCCAACTGCGCCTGACGCTGCTCGAGGAGACGCTGGTTCTCACCCCAGGCCAGGAGACCGCTGGGTCCGGCGACGCACCACAGTCCCATGAGCAAAAGCAGCGCAAGGGCAAGACCCTTCACGAGACGCTCTTTGGCTATGTTGGTGTCCTGTCGCACGGTTCGCATATGTCGCTTGAATCACAAGTGATTCGGGGTTGCAAGACCAAACTCTAAAGGATTCCCGCGGTTTGCGACAGGTGGAGGAGAAATGCGCGAAACGTTCCGGCAAAGTTTCGTGTTGATAAGTTTGGCGCCGCGTCAAGTGTTAACTAGACGACATTAAGAGCACCTAACGATGCAGGGGTTTACCACCCCTGCACCCCGTATACCGTCGAGGTCACGCGCGACGCATCCTTACGCCCGACGGTGAGGTGGAAGACAAAATAGCCTTCGGCGTCATCTTGGCTGACAAGGCCGCACGCACAACGACGACGGTATGGGGGTCTGGGGCGATGGCCCCAGATTCCTTCTGTTGATCTTGTTCCGCTTTCCCGCCAAGCCTGCTAGGCGCTCGCGCCATGTTGAGCATTCGCGATATCACCGTGCGCCTTGGCGGCCGCACCATCCTAGACGGCGCGTCGGCCACGCTGCCGCAGAACGGCAAGATCGGCCTGATCGGCCGTAACGGCGCCGGCAAGTCCACGCTGGTGAAGACCATCATCGGCGAACTCGATCCCGACGGCGGTTCGGTCGAGATGCCGCGCCGTGCGCGTCTCGGCTACATTGCCCAGGAGGCACCCAACGGCACCCGAACCCCATTCGAGGCAGTGGTAGAAGCCGACACCGAGCGCACCGCACTTCTGGCCGAGGCCGAGACGTGCACCGATCCCAACCGCCTCGGCGACGTGCACGAGCGGCTGATCGCGATCGACGCCTACACCGCCCCTGCCCGCGCAGCGCGCATCCTCGTCGGCCTCGGCTTCGACGAGGAGATGCAGGCGCGCCCTCTCGACAGTTTCTCGGGTGGCTGGAAGATGCGCGTCGCGCTCGCCTCGCTGCTGTTTTCCGAGCCCGACGTGATGCTGCTCGACGAACCGTCGAACCACCTCGACCTTGAAGCGACGCTGTGGCTGGAGAACTTCCTCAAGAGCTACCCCAAGACGCTGCTGGTTATCAGCCACGAGCGCGACCTGCTCAACACCGTGGTCGACCACATCCTGCATCTGCAGCAGGGCAAGCTGACGCTCTATCCCGGTGACTACGACAGCTTTGAGCGCATTCGCGCCGAACGCGCCGCCCAGGCCGCCGCCGCGCGCGCCAACCAGGAAGCGCAGAAGAAGAAGCTGGCCGATTACGTCGCGCGCAACTCGGCGCGCGCATCTACGGCGAAGCAGGCGCAGTCGCGCGCCAAGATGCTGGCCAAGATGCAGCCGATCGCGGCCATGGCCGAGGATGCGTCGCTCAGCTTCGACTTCCCCAGCCCCGACGAACTGCGCCCGCCGCTGATCACACTGGACCTCGCCGCCGTGGGCTACGTCGAGGACAAGCCGATCCTGCGCCGCCTCAACTTGCGCATCGATCCCGAGGACCGCATCGCGCTGCTCGGCCGCAACGGCAACGGCAAGACCACGCTGGCGCGCCTCCTCGCGCGCCAGTTGGAGCCGATGGAGGGCGGGATCACCTTCTCGCCCAAGATCCGCATCGGCTACTTCACGCAGTATCAGGTCGAGGAACTGCCGGGCGATTCCACCCCGCTGGAACTGATGACCCGCGCGATGGAGGGCAAGCCGCCGCTCGCGGTGCGCGGGCAGCTCGGCCGCTTCGGCTTCTCCGGCAACCGCGCCACGGCGGTGACCGGCACGCTTTCGGGCGGTGAGCGCGCGCGCCTGGCGCTGGCGCTGGTCACGCGCGACGCGCCGCACATGCTGATCCTCGACGAGCCGACCAACCACCTCGACGTCGATGCGCGCGAGGCTCTGGTGCAGGCGCTCAACTCGTTCGAGGGCGCGGTGATCCTCGTCAGCCACGATCGTCACATGGTCGAACTGGCCGCCGACCGGCTGGTGCTGGTCGAGGGCGGCACGGCGGAGAACTACGACGGGTCGATGGAGGACTACATCGACTTCGTGCTCGGCCGGAACCAGCCCAAGGTCGAGACGGTCTCAGCCAAGGGCGGCGATGCGCCGGTCAAGAAGAGCGGCGCCATCGCGCGCGAGGAACTGAAGGCACTGCGCAAGAAGGTGACGGCGGCCGAGACGCGCATGAAGCGGGCGCAAGCTCACGTCGACAGCCTGCTCGACGCGCTGGCAGATCCGGCCTCGGCGAAGGGCGACCTCAAGGGCCTCGCGGTAGGCGCGCTGGGCAAGCTGCACGGCACGGCGGCAGAGGCCCTCGAACTGGCCGAGACCGAATGGCTGGAGGTCCACGAGGAACTCGAAACCCTGATGGGCCGCGGGAAATGAGCGTCGCCTTCCGGCGCGACGGGGACGAGGAGCATCTGGAACCCAAGTTCGAGGTGCCGATCCCGCCCGGGCCAAATCTCGTCACCGCGCGCGGCCGTGAACTGATCGCCGGGAAGATCTCGGAACTGGAGACGCACGTTGCCGCGCTGACCGAGGAGACCGCCCTCAACGCCGCCAAGCGGGACCTGCGCTACTGGCAGGCCCGGCTCGGCACGGCGCAAGTGCAGCCGGTGCCGGAGGGCGGCATCGTCCGCTTCGGAAGCCGCGTGCGCTTCATGCTGGGGGGCAAGGCGCGCGAGATCGTCATCGTCGGCCATGACGAGGCCGATCCGGCGCACGACCGGCTGGCATTCGTCGCCCCGCTCGCCAAGGCGTTGCTGGGCGCGGAAGCGGGCGATTTCGTGGACTTCAACGGCCGGGAAGAGGCGATCGAAGTTCTGGAAGTCAACGCGGGATAACCCGCAAACTTCTCGTCATTGCGAGCGAAGCGAAGCAATCCAGAGCGTCGTGGTGCTGCCCTGGATTGCTTCGCTTCGCTCGCAATGACGAGGGGATAGTCTTAGCGCACCCAGTCCTTCTCGGGGATGCCAAGCAGACGCAGCACGCTGGTCAGGTCGCCGCGATCGATCCAGCCGTTCGAGGCCGCGCGCGCCTTGGGCTTGGCGTGATAGGCGATGCCGTACGTCGCCGTCTCCAGCATCGGAATGTCGTTCGCGCCGTCGCCCGTGGCGAGACTGGTGACACCCTCGCCCCCAAGGTTTCCGAGCGCTTCCAGTTCGGCCAGCAGCGTCGCCTGCTTCACCGACGAATCGACGATCCCGCCGACGAGGCCGCCGGTCAGCTTGCCGTCCGCAACTTCGAGACGGTTGCCGACGACATGCTCGAAGCCCAGCATCTCTGCCACGGGGTCGGCGAAGTGATGGAAACCGCCGGTCACCAGCACGGTGCGGCAGCCCAGCTTCTTGAGCGTCTCGACCAGCACTTTCGCACCCGGCATCGGCCGGATGCGCGTGGCGAGGCATTCGTCGATGGCGCTGGTGGAGAGCCCCTTCAGCAGCCCGACACGCTCGCGCAGCGCCTGCTCGAAGTCGAGTTCGCCCTGCATGGCTCGCTCGGTGATGTCGGCGATGCGCTCCTTCAGTCCTGCGAAATCGCCGAGTTCGTCGATGCATTCCTGCCCGATCATGGTCGAATCCATGTCGGAGATGAACACCTTGGGCACCACCGGTTCATCGGCGGTGACGAGGCCGTCGGTCGTGCCGAAATGCGCGTCGAGCGCGGCGCGCAGGACTTCGGCGTTATCATCAGGCGAGTCGATCTGCATCGTCTGCCCGCAGAAATCGAGCATCGTCGCATCCGCGATCCGCACGCCGCCTTCAGCCATTTGCGCTTTCGCGGCTTCGAGACTGGTCGAAAGATGATCCGGTTCTGCTATCAGCCGGGCAATGAGCACTGCGAATTCCCTTGATGCGCCATACGATATCTCAGCCGGAGACCGGCCGCCGCTGGCGCTCATCGCAGGGCCGACCGCCAGCGGCAAGAGCGATTGTGCGGTCGCCCTGGCACAGGAACTCGAACGCCGGGGCCGCCGCGCGGTGGTGGTCAATGCCGACAGCTCGCAAGTCTACGCCGACCTGACGGTCCTGAGCGCGCGCCCGACCGAAGACGACATGGGCGGCATCGAGCACCGCCTGTTCGGTGCCTGGGACGGTGCACAAAGCTGCTCCGCAGCCGACTGGGCGCGCGCGGCAGCCGCGACCATCGCGCAGGTTCATTCCGAGGGCGCGGTGCCGATCCTCGTCGGCGGCACCGGCTTTTATATTCGTACTCTCCTCGACGGCATCGCGCCGATCCCCGCGATCGATCCGGACATCCGCGAGGCGGTGCGTGCCCTGCCCGTCGCCGAGGCCTACGCTGCCCTCCTCGTCGAAGACCCCGAGCGCGCCGCCCGCCTCTCCCCGGCAGATACCACGCGCGTCGCACGCGCGCTGGAGGTCGTGCGCTCCACCGGCCACGGCCTCACGCACTGGCAGACACAGACCGAAGGCGGCATCGGCCACGCGGTCGCGCTTCACCCGGCGATTCTGCTGCCCGAGCGCCAGTGGCTTTATGCGCGCTGCGACCTGCGGTTCGAGCGCATGGTCGAACGCGGCGCCCTGGCGGAAGTGGAGGCACTCCTCGCCCGCGATCTCGACCCCGCCCTCGCGGTGATGCGCGCCATCGGCGTCCCGGAACTCGCGGGCGTCATAAAGGGCGAATGGCCGCTGGAAACCGCCATCGAACGCGGATCGCAGGCGACGCGCAACTACGCCAAGCGCCAATTTACGTGGCTGAGGCACCAGCCCCCTGCGGATTGGCATCGCCTGCAATGTGAAAATTACAACTCAAATGCCATAAATGATATTTTATTGCGCTTTCCGGGTTGACCTGACATATCCACATGCCTAGAGGCCGATCCTACCTCGCTGATGGAAGTTATGCGGGGAGGAGAGGAGACGACCCGGTACGCCCAAGCCGACGTGCCGGGTCGGATTCATTAGGGAGGCAGCCGGAATTGCCGGTGCTCCCGCCCGAACGAATTAATGAAGGAATGTATTGTGAGTGAAGAGCGCAGCGGCGCGAGCATCCTGGTCGAAAGCCTGGTCAAGCAGGGGGTCGAGTTCGTATTCGGCTATCCCGGCGGCGCCGTGCTACCGATCTACGACGCTCTCTTCGGTGACGAACGACTTCGCCACATCCTCGTCCGTCATGAGGCCG
This sequence comes from Novosphingobium resinovorum, assembly GCF_036352595.1. GTDB lineage: Bacteria > Pseudomonadota > Alphaproteobacteria > Sphingomonadales > Sphingomonadaceae > Novosphingobium > Novosphingobium resinovorum_B. The sequence continues at coordinate 217,557 of NZ_JAZFAX010000001.1, read as the reverse complement.
GTGCGGCACACGCCGCTGAAGGTTATGCGCGCTCGACCGGCAAGCCCGGCATCGTGCTCGTTACCTCGGGTCCGGGCGCGACCAATGCGATCACCGGCATTGCCGACGCCTACATGGATTCTATTCCGATGGTCGTCATCACCGGTCAGGTCCCGACCGGGCTGATCGGTTCGGATGCGTTCCAGGAAGCGGACACCGTCGGCATCTCGCGCCACTGCACCAAGCACAATTATCTGGTGAAGGACCCGGCCGACCTCGCCGCGATCGTCGACGAGGCGTTCCAGATCGCCACCACCGGCCGCCCTGGCCCGGTGCTGATCGACATTCCCAAGGACGTCCAGATCGCCATGGCGACGTGGAGCGACGGCCCGATCCAGCGCAAGCAGCGCTATAGCCCCCGCACAGCAGGCGCCTCGGAAGAGATCGCCCGCGCGGTCGAGATGCTGGCGAATGCCAAGGCACCGGTGTTCTACACCGGCGGCGGCGTCATCAACGCGGGTCCGCGCGCCACCGCGCTGCTGCGCGAGCTGCAGGCGAAGACCGGCGCGCCCGTCACCTCCACACTGATGGGCCTCGGCGCGTTCCCGGCCGACCACGCCGACTGGCTGGGCATGCTGGGCATGCACGGCACGTTCGAGGCCAACATGGCGATGAACCAGGCCGACCTCATCCTGTGCGTCGGCGCTCGCTTCGACGACCGCGTGACCGGCCGCCTCGATGCCTTCGCGCCGAATTCCGAGAAGATTCACATCGACATCGACCGCGCATCGATCAACAAGGTCGTGCCGGTGGACCTGCCGATCATCGGCGACTGCGCCGTGGTGCTCGAACAGATCCTCACCGAGTGGGGCACCCGCAAGGCTCAGGACCTGACCGCGTGGAAGGCCCGCGTCGACGGCTGGCGTGAGCGCAAGAGCCTCGCCTATCCCTCTAACGCGCAGGCGATCATGCCGCAGCTGGCGATCGAGCGCCTGTACGAGCTGACCAAGTCGAAGGACCCGGTGATCTCCACTGAAGTCGGCCAGCACCAGATGTGGGCGGCACAGTACTTCCCGTTCTTCAAGCCCAACAAGTGGCTGACGTCGGGCGGGCTGGGCACCATGGGCTACGGCCTGCCCGCCGCGATCGGCGCGCAGTGCGGCAACCCCGACAGCCTCGTCATCGACATCGCGGGTGACGCCTCGATCCAGATGAACATCCAGGAACTGGGCACCGCCACGCAGTACCGCCTGCCGGTCAAGGTCTTCATCCTCAACAACGAGTGGATGGGCATGGTCCGCCAGTGGCAGGAACTGACGTACGAGAGCCGCTATTCGAACTCCTACTCCGATAGCTTGCCCGATTTCGTGAAGCTGGCCGAAGCCTACGGCTGGAAGGGTATCCGCATCGAGAACGAGAGCGAGCTTGATGCCGGCATCCAGGCGATGATCGACCATCCCGGCCCGGTGATCGTCGACTGCCTGGTCCACAAGGAAACCAACTGCTTCCCGATGATTCCCTCGGGCGCGGCGCATACCGACATGATCCTCTACGGCGACAGCGTTGCCGGCACGATGGACGACGAAGCCAAAGCGCTGGTCTGAGGACGAGAGAACCCATGATGCACATCCAGCATGAAGCCGAGGAACGGCACGTCCTGACCGTGACGGTCGACAACGAGGCGGGCATTCTCGCCAAGATCGCCGGCCTGTTCACCGCGCGCGGCTACAACATCGACAGCCTCACCGTGGCCGACATCACCGACAACCACTCGGTGAGCCGGATCACGATCGTGACGCACGGCCCGCGCAGCCAGATCGACCAGATCCACGCGCAGCTCGAGCGTCTGGTGCCGGTCCACAAGGTCGTCGATCTCACCGAAGTCGGCCCGCACGTGGCGCGTGAACTCGCGCTGGTGAAGGTCGCGGGCGTCGGCGAGAAGCGTGTCGAGGCGCTGCGTATCGCCGACGTGTTCCGCGCTCGCCCCGTCGATACCACGACCGAGAGCTTCATCTTCGAGATGACCGGCGCCCCGGACAAGATCGACAGCTTCGTGGCGCTGATGCGTGACCTCGGCCTCGTCGAGGTCGGCCGCACCGGCATCGTCGCCATGGCCCGTGGGCCTGAAGAAGCCTGAATTTCAAAATTGCGTCGGTCCGTTCGGGCGGCGCTTGGACAATAACCGTCCCGGTCCGCCGGGATGACGGAAGGAAGAACGATGAAGGTCTATTACGACGCCGATTGCGACATCAACCTGATCGCCGAGAAGAACATCGCGATCCTGGGTTACGGCAGCCAGGGCCACGCCCATGCCCAGAACCTGCGCGATTCGGGCGTCAAGAACGTCGCCATCGCGCTGCGTGACGGTTCGGCCACCGCCAAGAAGGCCGAAGCCGCCGGCTTCAAGGTCATGTCGAACAAGGACGCCGCCGCATGGGCCGACGTCATCATGATCCTCGCCCCGGACGAGCATCAGGCCGCCATCTACGCCGCCGACATCCATGAGAACCTGAAGCCCGGCGCCGCGCTTGCCTTCGCGCACGGTCTCAACGTCCACTTCGGCCTGATCGAGCCGCGCACCGACATCGACGTGTTCCTGATCGCGCCGAAGGGCCCGGGCCACACCGTGCGCAGCGAATACCAGCGCGGCGGCGGCGTGCCCTGCCTCATCGCGATCCACCAGGACACCACCGGCAACGCGCAGGACATCGCCCTCGCCTACGCTTCGGGCGTCGGCGGCGGCCGCAGCGGCATCATCGAGACCAACTTCCGCGAGGAATGCGAAACCGACCTGTTCGGTGAGCAGGCCGTGCTCTGCGGCGGCGCCACCGCGCTGGTCCAGGCCGGCTTCGAGACGCTGGTGGAAGCCGGCTACGCTCCCGAGATGGCCTACTTCGAGTGCCTCCACGAGCTGAAGCTGATCGTCGACCTGATGTATGAAGGCGGCATCGCCAACATGCGCTACTCGATCTCGAACACCGCCGAATACGGCGACATCAAGACCGGTCCGCGCATCATCACCGAAGAGACCAAGAAGGAAATGAAGCGCGTTCTGGAAGACATCCAGTCGGGCCGCTTCGTGAAGGACTTCGTCCTCGACAACCGCGCCGGCCAGCCCGAGCTGAAGGCTTCGCGCCTTGCCGCCAAGCGTCACCCGATCGAGGAAACCGGCGCCAAGCTGCGCGCCATGATGCCCTGGATCGGCGCCAACGCGCTGGTGGACAAGACCAAGAACTAAGGTTCCCAAACAGATCCTTGCGGCGGGCGGGTGGTCGAAAGGCCGCCCGCCCGTTTTGCGTTGGGGGCTTCGACAAGCTCAGCCTGAGCGGCGTTGAGAGCTGGTTTCCAAATCCCGCTCAGGCTGAGCTTGTCGAAGCCCCATCGGCTCACCGCTTTCTTTTCGTCGGCGCATGAAAATCCGCAGGCTTGCCCGCGACCCAGCGCACGAAGCGGCCAATCTCCTCGACCTCCAGCAGCGCCGCGGCTTCCGGCTTCATCCGTGCCAGTTGCGCATTGGTCAGCGCGGCGTGCACGGTGCGGTGGCAGATCGGATGAAGCGGCACCGTCTCGCGCCCTCCCCGGCTTTTCGGCACGGGGTGATGCCACTCCACCTTGCGGCCCAGCGGCCGTCCGCACAGCCAGCACATGCCTGTCTCGTCATCCACTTCACCCTCCTGTGCAGGCCATTAGTAAGTTATCAAAGTTTCAACCTTAATCAGTGCCTTCATTCGGCACTGGTCGCGCCCATTGGGCCGCGCTTGAGGTAAACGGTTTCATGACGGCATTCGGTCGGCGTAACGGCATCGGGGGGATCGGCCAGGGCGCGCGCCCGGCATTCGGGGTGGCCAAGCCCCTCAAGGGCGGTGCCGACAAGGCCCCCGCCGTCGCCGGCACCGCGCCCGTTCCCGGCGACCAGTTCCCGCCGCTTCCGGGCGAATCCGCCGCCCCTTCGCGCAATGACGATGCCATGTCGCGTCTGGCCGACCGCGCAAACGCGGTCCACGACCAGGGCGAGCAGAACGGCTTCGAAGCCTCGATCCACAAGATCAAGGAGCAGGTTCTTCCGCGCCTGCTGGAGCGTGTCGATCCGGAAGCCGCCGCCACGCTCACCAAGGACGAGCTGTCGGAGGAATTCCGCCCGATCATCATGGAAGTGCTCGCCGATCTGAAGATCACCTTCAACCGCCGCGAACAGTTCGCGCTGGAAAAGGTGCTGATCGACGAACTGCTCGGCTTCGGCCCGCTGGAGGAGCTGCTCAACGACCCCGATATCTCCGATATCATGGTCAACGGCCCCAACCAGACCTACATCGAAAAGAAGGGCAAGCTGCAGCTCGCGCCGACCAAGTTCCGCGACGAGCAGCACCTGTTCCAGATCGCCCAGCGCATCGTCAACCAGGTCGGCCGCCGCGTCGACCAGACCACGCCGCTGGCCGACGCCCGCCTCAAGGACGGCAGCCGCGTCAACGTCATCGTGCCTCCGCTGTCCCTGCGCGGCACCGCGATCTCCATTCGTAAGTTCTCCGAAAAGCCGATCACCATCGACATGCTCAAGGGTTTCGGCTCGATGAGCGAGCAGATGGCCACCGCGCTCAAGATCGCCGGTGCCTGCCGCATGAACATCGTCATCTCGGGCGGCACCGGCTCGGGCAAGACGACGATGCTCAACGCCTTGTCGAAGATGATCGATCCCGGCGAGCGCGTGCTGACGATCGAGGACGCGGCCGAACTTCGCCTGCAGCAGCCCCACTGGCTGCCGCTGGAAACCCGCCCGCCCAACCTCGAAGGCCAGGGCGCCATCACCATCGGCGACCTCGTCAAGAACGCCCTGCGTATGCGTCCCGACCGCATCATCCTGGGCGAAATCCGCGGCGCCGAGTGCTTCGACCTGCTCGCCGCCATGAACACCGGCCACGACGGGTCGATGTGCACGCTCCACGCCAACAGCCCGCGCGAATGCCTTGGCCGTATGGAGAACATGATCCTGATGGGCGACATCAAGATCCCCAAGGAAGCGATCAGCCGCCAGATCGCCGAGTCGGTGGATCTCATCGTGCAGGTGAAGCGCCTGCGCGACGGTTCGCGCCGCACCACCAACATCACCGAGGTGATCGGCATGGAAGGCGACGTCATCGTCACCCAGGAACTGTTCAAGTTCGAGTATCTGGACGAGACCGACGACGGCAAGATCATCGGCGAATTCCGCCCCTCGGGCCTGCGCCCCTACACGCTGGAGAAGGCCCGCCAGTTCGGCTTCGACCAGGCCTATCTCGAAGCCTGCCTGTGACGGCGTGAGCCCCGGCGGATCACGCCGGGGTTTACACGAAACGGGCAGTGAAACACCTGTCACCTTAGGCGTCCGGGCCATCGCCACCGCCTGACCGATCAAGCTGCGCGAGGAACGACAAAAGCGCGCGATTATCGGGTTTTAGCTCCGTCGCGACGTGGCGTCCGCGATAGATTCGGACCTTCAGAACGCCGAACCGCGCCCGCACCGCGCGCTCCTCGGGTGTGACCTTTCGTTTTGCCGGCGGCTTGCCTGTCACCTTGTCCCAGGCGGCGGCGAAGCTGCCCGCGCCGGGCTTCGTGCGCAGGCGATAGGCACTCTCTCGCGAGAGCCCCACGCAGCGCGCTGCCGCCTCGACGACGCCGCCCTGCGCCAGCGCGCCGAGGAAGGCCGCCTGCCGCGCGGGCGTCCACCCGTCCTTGCGCGGACGGACGGGCACGGGCGCGAAGGCGGGGACACGGATGTGGCGGGCGCGGTGTGGAGGATGGCTCATCCACCACGTTAAACGCGATCGTGCGGATGTAGGAAAGGGCGCGGCGGGATATCACGCCCGCACCCAAACCTCGTCATTGCGAGCGTAGCGAAGCAACCCAGGGCGGTTTACGCGGCCCTGGGTTCCTTCGCTACGCTCGCAATGACGAACGGGAAGGGAGGCGTCAAATAGCGCCTCCCCTTCTCGCTTACTGCTTCTCGAACGCCGCCGTGATCGCGATCTGCGTCTCGTCGCTGACCAGCGGGGCGTACTTGCTGACGCCGAACTCGGTGCGCTTGATCGTGCCCACCGCGTTGAACCCCAGCGTGTAGACCTTCTTCATCGGGTTGACGTTGGCAGCCTTGAAGGTCGCCTTCAGAGTCACCGACCTGGTCACGCCGTGCAGCGTCAGGTTGCCGGTGACGTCGGCGGTGCTGGCGCCGGTCTTCACCACCTTGGTCGAAACGAAACGCATCACCGGGTACTGGGCGGCATCGAACCAGTCCGCGCTCACCAGCTCCTCGTCGAGCGTCTTGTTGGTGGTCGAGACCGAAGCCACTGGCACCGAGACGTCCAGCCTGGCCGAGGCCAACGCCTTGGGATCGAGCGAAAGCGTGCCGCTGGCGCCCGGCAGCGTGCCGAAGAACTCGCTGATGCCGAAATGGTCGACGGTGAAGCGCACCAGCGTATGCGAACTGTCGAGCGCGTAGCTGCCGGCCTGCACGGCGGCGGCATTGCTATCGGCCTGCTGCGCGACGATCGGCGCGGCGCCCAGGGTCAGCGCCACGCCAAGCGAGGCAACGCCGAGCGCGGAAGCGAGAATGCGGTTCATTCGATATCTCCGAAGAAGAGGACGCGGGAAGGCTTTTGCGAAAGCGCTGTTCCCATCCGCCGGACATTCGAACCAGCCTGATAAAATCGATGCTCTTGTTCAGGTTTGTCGAACGGTCAACCTGCCAGCCACTCGCGTGCCGACAGCCCCAGCAGCAGGACCGCCACGAACAGAGAGAAGAAAAAGATCGGCGTCCACGGCATGAAGCCGACGCGGTCGATATGCTTGCGGCGATGGCGCCGGTGGTCACCCAGCCAGGCCACGACCGCCAGCAGCGCCGCAAGACATCCGCCAATCACCGTCACGCGAAGAGAATCGTCCATGCCCCGCCTTGCCCTGCCCGAAGGCGGAGTTAAAGCGCCGTTTCATGATCGCAGCCTCCTCTTCCCCCGGCAGGTCGGACCGGCCGATGCTCGCCATCGGCCTGCGCCTGGCCGCGATGGTGATGCTCTCGACGATGTTCATGCTGGTGAAGCTGGCGGGAGAGGCAGGCGTCTCGCTGCCCGAACTGGTATTCTGGCGCCAGGCGATGTCGGTACCGATCATCCTGGGCTGGCTGGCGGCCACCGGCAGCCTCGGCCTGCTGCGCACCCGGCGCATGGCAAGCCACGCCATGCGGGCAACCACCGGCACGGCGGGACTGTGCTGCAACATCGGCGCCGCGACCTTGCTGCCACTGCCGGTCGGGACCACGCTGGGCTTCACGACGCCGCTCTTCGCCGTGCTGATAACGGCGCTCGTGCTGCGCGAGAAAGTCGGCCCGTGGCGCTGGACGGCGGTGGTGCTGGGCTTCATCGGCGTGCTGCTGCTGACGCAACCGGGCGGCGAGCCCATTCCTCTCCCGGGACTGGCGGCGGGGCTGGGCGCGGGGCTGATCGTCGCCGTGGTCAGCTTTCAGATCCGGGATCTCTCGCGCACCGAGGCGCCGATCGCCTGCGTCTTCTGGTTCGCTTTCTTCGGATCGCTGTTCGCGGCGATCCTGTTGCCGCTCTACGGCACGGCGCACAGTGCCTACGAATGGCTGCTGCTGGTCGCCATCGGCCTGGCGGGGACGCTGGCGCAGTTCCTCGTCACCTCGGCCCTGCGCCTGGGGCAGGTCGCGACGGTGGTGGTGATGGACTACACCGCGCTGATCTGGGCCACGCTCTACGGCTGGACGATCTGGGGGCACGTTCCCTCGGCCGCGATGTGGCTGGGCGCGCCGGTCATCGTCGCGGCCGGGCTCATCATCACCTCGCGCGAGCATTTCCTGGCGAGGCGCGTCTCGCCCACCTCGGCCATCGACGAAGGCGCCACGGAAGAAGCGGCATCCGCTCCGCCGCAGGGAACCTGACCGCACCCCGCGTGTTCACCCCGATGCGCGGCGTGGCAGCACCCGTCGCACCGATAAGAAGGAACACCCAAAATGGTCAAGAAGCTCGTTCTCGCCCTCGTCGCGGGCGGCATCGTTTTCTCCGCCGCCGCCTGCAACACCGTCAAGGGTGCCGGCCGCGACGTCGAGTCGGTCGGCAAGGCCGGCGAAGACGCCATCAAGTAACGTGCTCTGCAGGCAGGCTGCCAAGCCACCGACCGGAGCCTGCCTGCATCCGTCTCACGAACGCTTTTCCGGATCCGTTTCCTGCGCTAGTCGCTGCGGACAACGAAGGGACATGCGTTCGATGACCAGCAAGATTCTCGCCGCCATCATCCTTGGCGGCGTACTTTTCACCGCCACCGCCTGCAACACCGTCAAGGGCCTCGGCCGCGACATCGAGTCGGTCGGTCAGGCGGGATCGAACGCCATAAACTGAGCGCCTCAGGCGTCGAAGACGTGGTTCGCCACCATGTCGCGCGCGCGCAGCCACAGCACGAGCCGCAGCGCCACGATCATCCCGAGCGCAAAGCCCAGCGTCGCGTCCATCATCAGGAGCGCGTTGCCGACCGGGTGACCCGCCTGAACGCCGCCCTGAAACCCGCTCGGCAGCAGCAACCGCCGCACGAGGAACACCGCGACGATCAGCAGGATCGCCAGCGGCGACTGGCGCATCATCACGCGCGCCTTGTCACCCTCGCCGTCGATATGCAGGTGCATCAGCCGCGCCCGCTGCGCGCCGATTGCGCCGCCGACGATCACGCCGGTCGCCAGGCATAGCCAGCCCAGCCCGCTCGGCGGCATGCCCCATAGCGCCAGCGACACCGCCAGCACCACGATCACCGGCATGATCCACAAGAGGGGAAGGCGCAGCGGCCGGGCCTTCTTCATCCGCATCATGCGCAGCGCCATGATGCCCACGAAGATCGCCAGCGGCAGATACGTGACGAGGCCGCGTCCACCTTCCCCCATATGCGTCAGCTTCCTCCGATTTCGCTCAGCGAAGGCGTGCCGGGAACACCGGGTTCACCCTGCCATACGAGCACAGGCTTGCGCGCGGCGAGCGTTTCGTCAAGCCGCCTGCGCGGCGCGAAGTGCGGTGCGGAGTGCAGGCTCTCGTCGCCCGCCTTGGCCCGCTCGGCAAGGCTGCGCAGCGAGGCGATGAAGCGGTCGAGGCCCGCCTTGCTCTCGGTCTCGGTCGGCTCGACCAGCATCGCGCCCTTCACCACCAGCGGGAAGTAGACCGTCATCGGGTGGAAGCCCTCGTCGATCAGGCCCTTGGCGATGTCGAGCGTCGAGAAGCCCTCGGCCAGCCCGGCGTCGCTGAACAGCGCCTCGTGCATGCACGGGCCGCTGTCGGCGAACGGAGCGGGCAACAGATCCTCGCACGAACGCAGCACATAGTTGGCGTTGAGCACCGCGTCCTCGGCCACCGTGCGCAGACCGTCGGCGCCGTGGCTGAGGATGTAGGTCAGCGCGCGGGTGAACATGCCCATCTGGCCGTGGAAGGCGACCATACGGCCGAACGCCTGCGCGTGGCCCTCGGCGGCGTTCTCCTCCTCGACGAGGTGGATCGAGCCGTCGCTCCCGCGCGTCACGAAGGGCAGCGGCGCGAAGGGCGCCAGTGCTTCGGACAGCACCACTGGTCCCGCACCCGGACCACCACCGCCATGCGGGGTGGAGAAGGTCTTGTGCAGGTTGATATGCATGGCATCGACGCCGAGGTCGCCGGGGCGCACCTTGCCGACGATGGCGTTGAAGTTCGCGCCGTCGCAGTAGACGTAGCCGCCCGCCGCGTGGACCGCATCGGCGATTGCGCGCATGTCGGGCTCGAACAGGCCGCAGGTGTTCGGGTTGGTGATCATCACGCCCGCGACGTTGGGGCCAAGCTTGGCCTTGAGCGCCGCCACATCCACGCGGCCCGCCAGGGTCGCGGGGATCGATTCCACCTTGAACCCCGCGAAGGCGGCGGTGGCCGGGTTGGTGCCGTGGGCGCTCTCGGGCACCAGCACGACGTCGCGCGTCTCACCGCGCGCGTCCAGCGCAGCGCGGATGCAGAGCAACCCGCACAGTTCGCCATGCGCGCCCGCCTTGGGGCTCATCGCCACCGAGGCCATGCCGGTCAGCGTGATGAGCCAGTCGGCCAACTGCTCGATGACTTCGAGCGCGCCCTGCACCGTCGTCTGCGGCTGCATCGGGTGAACGTCGGCGAAGCCCGGCAGGCGGGCCATCTTCTCGTTGAGGCGCGGGTTGTGCTTCATCGTGCACGAACCGAGCGGGAACGGCCCGAGGTCGATCGCGTAGTTCTGGCGCGACAGGCGGGTGTAGTGGCGCACGGTCTCCGGCTCGGTCAGCCCCGGCAGCGCGGGCGCGGACTTGCGCAGGAATTTGCTCAGTCCCGCAGCGGGGGCGCGGCTCGGCTCGTCGATATCGACGCCGCACTTGTCGGCGCTGCCCAGCTCGAAGCTCAGAGCTTCTTCGAGCATCAGGCCGTAATCGCCTGAGGACGTTGCGAACTTTGCTTCACCGGCTCCACCCATGGACGGGCGCCAGCCGGATGCGTTGGGGGCGTTCATGCGCTCGCTCCTTCAAGAACCGCTTCCAGCGCGGCGGCGAAAGCCTCGATGTCTTCGTCAGTGGTGGTTTCGGTCGCGGCGACCAGGAGCCCGTTGTGGAGGCCATCGGCCACCGGGAATAAGCGGCCCAGGGACACGCCGCCGAGCACCTGCCTATCAGCCAGTTCACGGACCACTTCGCGCGCATCGCGCGGCAGGATCACCGTCGCTTCGTTGAAATAGGCATCGTTGAGGATCGTGACGCCCGGAACCTTAGCGAGACGCTCGAAGGTCTGCTGTGCGCGGGCATGGTTCACGGCCGCCAGACGGGCCAGGCCATCACCGCCCAGAAGGGTCAGGTGAATGCTAAAGGCCAGCGCGCAAAGCCCTGAATTGGTACAGATATTGCTCGTCGCCTTCTCGCGGCGGATATGCTGCTCGCGGGTCGAGAGCGTCAGCACGAAGCCGCGCTTGCCCTCGGCGTCGACGGTCTGGCCGCAAAGGCGTCCCGGCATCTGGCGCACGAACTTCTCGCGACATCCGAACAGGCCGAGGTAGGGACCGCCGAACTGCAGGCCGACGCCCAGCGACTGGCCCTCGCCCACGACGATATCGGCGCCCAGCGTGCCCGGCGCTTCGATCAGGCCGAGGGCCACCGGCTCGGTGACGACGGCGATGACCAGCGCGCCCACGGCATGGGCGGCCTCGGAAATCGCCGCGAGGTCGGGGATGCGGCCCATGACGTCGGGGTACTGGACGACGACGCACGAGGTCGTCGCGTCGATCGCCGCGATCACGGCGGCGTCATCGGGATCTGCGGTCAGTTCGGGGGCGAGGCTGACGATGTCGTCCTTGGTGAACTTCGCCATGGTGCGCACGACTTCGCCGTAGTGCGGGTGCAGGCCGCCCGACAGCACGCTGCGACCCTTGCGGGTGATGCGCGCGGCCATCAGGATCGCTTCCCAGCACGCGGTCGAGCCGTCGTACATCGAGGCATTGGCGATGTCGGTGCCGAACAGGCGCGCCACCTGCGTCTGGAACTCGAACAGCACCTGCAGCGTGCCTTGCGCGATTTCCGGCTGGTAGGGCGTGTAGGCGGTCAGGAACTCGCCGCGCTGGATCAGGTGATCGACCGAGGCCGGAACGTGATGGCGATAGGCACCGGCGCCGAGGAAGAACGGCGCGGTCCCCGCGCTCAGGTTCTTCGCGGCGAGCGCGGACATGTGGCGCTCGACGGCCATTTCGCTGGCGTGAGCGGGCAGGCCCTCGATGGGACCGGCAAGCCGGGCCTCGGCGGGCACGTCGACGAACAGGTCATCGACCGTGGCGGCGCCGATGGTCTCCAGCATGGAGGCGCGGTCGGCCGGGGTCAGGGGAAGGTAGCGCATGAGGCGGGTTCCTGGGTCTTTCTAATTCCTCCCAGAGCTTGCTCGGGGAGGTGGCGCCGACGCAGTCGGTGACGGAGGGGGAGTGCGTGTAGCTCGCCCCCCTCCACCACCCGCTTCGCGGGCGGTCCCCCTCCCCGAGGCAAGCTCGGGGAGGAATAAATCAGAGGCTGTCGACGTAGCTCTTGTACGCGGCCTCATCCATCAGCGTGCCGAGTTCGGCGGCGTCGGAGAGGGTCACGCGGAACAGCCAGCCGCCGGTTTCGGCTTCGGTGTTCACCAGTTCCGGCTGGTCGGCCAGCGCTTCGTTGACGGCGGCGATCGTGCCCGAGACCGGGGTGTAGACGTCGGATGCGGCCTTCACCGAGTCGACGACCGACACGGAATCGCCCTTGCTGACGCTGGTGCCTTCGGCGGGAACCTCGACGAAGGTGATGTCGCCGAGCTGGCCCTGCGCGTAGTCGGTGATGCCGACGGTGCCGAGGTCACCTTCGACTTCGATCCACTCATGGTCTTCGGAGAAATAGCGGGTCATGGGAAAGCTCCTCAGCGGTGATAGCGGTGGGGGACGAAGGGCATTGGCACGACCTTGCCGTCGAGCTTCTTGCCCCGCATCTCGATGGTAAGCGCGGTGCCCTCTGCGGTGAGGGCGGTATCGACGTAAGCCATGGCGATCGGCTGCTGCAGCGATGGTGAGAAACCACCTGAAGTCACCAGGCCAACTTCCTGATTGCCGGAGAAAACCTTGGCGCCCTCACGCGCGGCCATCCGGCCTTCGATGACAAGGCCGATGCGCTTGCGCGGCGTGCCCTCGACGAAGTCCTTCAGCACGCGGTCCGAACCGGGGAAACCGCCTTCGGTACGGCGGCGCTTGTTGACGGCGAACTTGAGGTCGGCGTCGATCACGCTGGTTTCAGGCGACAGGTCATGACCGTAGAGCGGCAGGCCTGCTTCGAGGCGTAGGCTGTCGCGTGCGCCGAGGCCGATCGGCTTCACCTCGGGCTCGCCGCAGAGCAGGTCGGCGACCATCTCGGCGGATTCGCCCGGGATGGCGATCTCGAAACCGTCCTCGCCGGTGTAGCCCGAACGGCTGATCCAGGCATCGACGCCGCCCAGCGTGAACTGACCGCCCTTCATGAAGGTCAGTGCCGAGAGCGGGTATTCGCCTTTGGCATGCCGCTCCAACGCGGCGAAGGCTTTCGGCCCCTGCAGCGCGAGCAATGCGTTGTCTTCCAGATGGTTGATGGTGACGTCATCGGGCAGCAGTTCGCGCAAGGTGCCGATATCGTCCCACTTGGTCGCGCCGTTGACGACGAGGTAGAAGCCCGTCTTCCAGCGCGTGACCATGAGGTCATCGAGGATGCCGCCCTCTTCGTCCAGCAGCAGCGAGTAGCGCGGCGCGCCGATCTTCAGCGTGGCGAGGTCGATCGGCAGCGCGGCTTCGAGCGCCGCCTCCACTGCGGGGGTGATGCCCTCTTCCGAGGAGACATAGACCTGCCCCATGTGGCTGACGTCGAACAGGCCGGCGTTCTCGCGGGTCCAGAGGTGCTCGGCCATGATGCCCTCATACTGGACAGGCATGTGATAGCCGGCGAACTCGACCATGCGGCCGCCCTTCCCGCGATGCCAGGCATCGAGCGGGAGGGTCAGGGTCTCGATCGGCTCGAGGCCGTCTTCATCGGTAACTGGGTATTCGCTCAAGACACGACTCCGCGACACATGGCACACCGTTTCAGGTGCCCCCTCTGTCACGGAAGCCTGAGAGCTTCCCCGGCGTCATCCGCAAAGGGATGGACCGGGTTACACCGTCGGCGGCCACGACCGATAAGGACGGGGCACTTTCCAGAGGCTCGCTGTAGACGCTGCGCGGTCCTTTTGCCTGAGAGATTCCGGGGCGGTTGCTCCTTCGGCGCCTCTTTCCCGACGAATCGGTCCGAGGTCTCTCCCGCGCGTGTCAGCGAGTGCCTTGAGCCTTGGGTGACGGGCCGGGGTAAGTCAACGCAGGGTTTGAGTAATATGGGAACTATTCCCCCATTGGGCCATGACGCTTCGATACGTTCAGGATCGCGGCGGCGGAACGGAGATATCATCTGCAATATCCCGCTGAACCCCGGATAGCGCAAGGTGCCGCGGGAGGAACCGGGGAGCATTGACGCCGCGTGCACCGCAGTTACCAGAAACGCATGCCCCCACTTCGGAAGAACCCGATGACTACGATAAAGACCCTCGCCGCGCCTTTCATCCTCGCGGGCGGCATGCTGCTGACCGGCGCGGCCGATGCGCCGCAAGCCGGGATTTCCGCGCCATCGCAGGAAGCGGCCCTTGCGGTTGAGGCTTATGCCCAGGCTTTGCAGGCCGCAACGCCGCCGGGCCGCTGGGTCGGCACTTTCTCGCAATATGATTCGCGCGAAGGCACTACCGAAACCGAGGCCATCGACGAATGCGTGACAACACACGCGCCCGCGTCTTTCCTGCGGCCTTACTCGGCGATCCTCCAGGGAATCGCCAATGTCGGCCCGACCGGGAAGACATGTACGGTGATTCCCGGAGCCGCGGGGACACTCGATCTGGGTATCTCATGCAATCTTGAAGGCGGCGCTGCCGTGCTGAAGGCGAGCGCGGCGGGTTCGGCGAAGCCCGGAGAAGTCGAAGTGGCGCTGAACATCGGCGTCGAGGCGGCCGCGCCGAAAGTCGCCTCCCTGTCGAGCACGGTCAGGCGCACGGGCGACTGCGAAGCCAGCCTGAAACCGTGAAGGCGGCAGGGCGCGACGCAGCGCCCCGCCCCTCGCATCACTCTGCCGGCTTGGCCTGCGCCGGCGCGGCCTGCTTGACCGGCTCCACCACGCGCAAGTGCAGTTCGCGCAGCTGCTTGGCTTCGGCATGGCTCGGCGCGTTCATGAGGAGATCCTCGGCGCGCTGGTTCATCGGGAACAGCGTGATCTCGCGCAGGTTCTGCGCGCCGCACAGCAGCATCACGATGCGGTCCACGCCGGCCGCCATGCCGCCATGCGGCGGGGCGCCGTACTGGAACGCGCGGTAGAGGCCGCCGAAGCGGTCTTCCACGTCCGCTTGCGTCAGGCCGGTCATCTCGAACGCCTTGACCATCAGTTCGGGCGACTGATTGCGGATCGAACCAGAGGCGATCTCGAAGCCGTTGCAGACGAGGTCGTACTGGTACGCCTTGATCGTCAGCGGATCCTGGTTCTCCAGCGCGTCCATGCCGCCCTGCGGCATCGAGAACGGGTTGTGCGCGAAGTCGACCTTCTTGTTGTCCTCGTCCCATTCGTAGAACGGGAAGTCGACGATCCAGCACAGCTCGAAGCGGTCCTTGTCGATCAGGCCGAGCTGCTCGCCCACGCGGGTACGAGCGAGGCCCGCCAGCTTGGCGGCCTGCTCTTCCTTGCCCGCGGCGAAGAACACGCCGTCGTTGGGGCCAAGGCCGAGTGCTTCGATCAGCGCGGCGGTCTTTTCCTCACCGTGGTTCTTGGCGATCGGGCCGCCGGGGACGCCGTCCTTGATGTTGATGTAGCCAAGGCCCGAATAGCCCTCGCCCCGCGCCCAGACGTTCGTGTCGTCGAAGAACTTGCGGCTGCCCGCGCCTGCGCCCGGAGCCGGGATCGCGCGGATGGTGCCGCCGCCCGCGACGATGCCCGCGAAGATGCCGAAGCCCGATTCGACGAAGTGCTCGGTCACGTCCTTGATGAGCAGCGGGTTGCGCAGATCCGGCTTGTCCGAACCGTAGTCCAGCATCGCCTGCGCGTGCGGAATGCGGCGGAATTCACCGGCCGGGGTGACGGGCTTGTCGCCCGCGAATTCGGCGAAGGTGGCGCGCAGCACCGGCTCCATCGTCTCCCAGACTTCTTCCTGGGTCACGAAGCTCATTTCGAGGTCGAGCTGGTAGAATTCGCCCGGCAGACGGTCGGCGCGGGGATCTTCGTCGCGGAAGCACGGCGCGATCTGGAAGTAGCGGTCGAAGCCCGCGACCATCAGCAGCTGCTTGTACTGCTGCGGCGCCTGCGGCAGCGCGTAGAACTTGCCGGCGTGGATGCGGCTCGGCACCAGGAAGTCGCGCGCGCCCTCGGGCGACGAGGCGGTCAGGATCGGCGTCGAATATTCGGTGAAGCCGGTGTCTTCCATGCGGCGGCGCATGTCGCGGATGATCTGCGTGCGCTTGACGATGTTGGCGTGCAGCGTTTCACGGCGCAGGTCGAGGAAGCGGTACTTGAGGCGGATGTCCTCCGGGTACTCCTGCTCGCCGGCGACCGGCATCGGCAGCTCCTCGGCCTTGCCCAGCACGGTGGCGACGCGGGCGTAGACCTCGATCTCGCCCGTGGCGAGGTTCGGGTTCACGGTGCCCTCGGTGCGCGCCTTCACGGTGCCCTCGATCGTCACGACGCTCTCCGCGCGCAGCGAATCGAGCACGGCGAGTGCCGGGCTGTCGCTGTCGGTCACGACCTGGGTGATGCCGTAATGGTCGCGCAGATCGACGAACAGGACGCCGCCATGGTCGCGCTTGCGATGGACCCAGCCCGAGAGGCGCACGGTCTGGCCGACCTCGGCCGCGCTCAGGGCGCCGCAGGTGTGGGAGCGGTAGGGATGGGTCATGACGGGCTCTTTTTGGTCGAATGGAATAATTGCGGCCCCACTAAAGGAGTGAAGCCGCGATTGCCAGATGGGGATTCGCGTAAAATCCCCGCCGGCCCGGTGCCGCAGCCCGCCTTTCGGCCGCAACAGGAAGCCCTGTTCCGGAATCGTCCACCCTGCCGGCCGTTGCTCGAGTGGCGCCGGGATGACGCCGGTAACCTCAAATAAACCATTTCCGCGCTACTTCCGCGCGCACGGGGCGCCGCACAAGAAAACCGGGAATCGCAAATGTTTGCTCAGGGCAAGCTGGACCAGACACTTTTCCATTCCGACGATGGCCCAAACCATGCCTCACGCCATGCCCACGATCATGACGAAGAGGCACCGCCGTTCCAGACGTGGGCCGACGCGCCCGTATCGGCGCCGGAAACGGCCTCGACCGCCATGTCGGGCTTGCGCGAACTCGCCGATCCCGAGGCGGATCCGGGCGTCGATCCCGAAGGGCTGCACCTTCCCCCGCCCGGCCTGCACACCACCGGTTCGCAGTTGCGCCACCGCCTCGTCACCCCCGAAAGCATCGCCGAACTGGCGGCGATCGCGAAGCTCAGCCTGTTGCAGCGCCTCCTCGGCAGGAAATAAACTGCGACAAAACGGTAACACGGGGCGTTGATCCCCCGCGCGGTTAGGCGTAACGCCCTCGTTCAATGAAAATTCATCCGCTGATAACGAAAACCGAAGATCTTGCCGCTCTGTGCGCGCGCCTCGCGAAATCCGATTTCGTGAGCGTCGATACGGAATTCATGCGCGAGAACACCTTTTGGCCCGAACTCTGCCTCGTGCAGATCGCCAACACCGAGGAAGCCGCGGCGATCGATCCGCTGGCCGACGGGCTCGACATGACGCCCCTGTTCGACCTGCTGACCGACAACGAGGACGTCCTCAAGGTCTTCCACGCGGGCGGTCAGGACGTTGAGATCATCTTCAACTTCACCGGCCGTACGCCGCATCCGATCTTCGACACGCAGATCGCGATGATGGCGATCAGCCAGTCCGAGCAGATCGGCTACTCGAACCTCGTCGAATCGTGGCAGGGCGTCACCATCGACAAGGGCGCGCGCTTCACCGACTGGTCGCGCCGCCCGCTGACCGACCGGCAGATCGAATATGCCATCGGCGACGTCACGTATCTCTCCAAGATCTTCCCCAAGATCCTCAAGCGCCTCATCAAGACCGGGCGCGGCGCCTGGCTGGACCAGGAGATGGAGAAGCTGGCCGATCCGGAGAACTACCGGAACGACCCCAAGGAAGCCTGGCACCGCATCAAGGCGCCGGGCCGCAACCCGCAAGTGCTCGGCCGCCTGCGCGCGATCGCAGAATGGCGCGAACTGGAAGCGCAGGGCAAGAACATCCCCCGCGGCCGCATCGCCCGGGACGAGACGCTGGCCGACATCGCCAGCCACCCCCCCAAGACCCAGGCCGACCTCGCGAAAGTGCGCGGCCTGTCGCAGGGCTGGAAGGACAACGAGATCGGCCGCCGCCTGATGACCGCAATCGCCAAGGCCGAACCGCTGGGCGACGACGAGATGCCCCCCCGCGCCCCGCGCGGCGCGCCGCTCGGCAAGGAAGGTGCGCTGGTGGCGGACCTGCTCAAGCTGCTGCTCAAGATCCGCGCGCGCGAGATCGACGCGGCGGCCCGGCTGCTTGCCCGCAGCGACGAACTGGAACTGCTGGCGGCGGGCGTGCGCAAGAACCTCAGCCTGCTGCAGGGCTGGCGCTACGACGTGTTCGGCCGCGACGCGCTCGACCTCGTCGAGGGCAAGCTGGCCTTCGCCGTGGAGAACGGCAAGCTCAAGATGACGCGCGTGGAAGACGTGGTTGTCGAGGAAGACGCGGCGGACTGAAGCCCAACCCCGGCCCCTCCCGCAAGCGGGAGGTATTACGTTTTCCGTTCCGGCCCCGTCACCCTGAACGTGTTTTAGGGCCCATCGTGCCCCAGGCTCGGTACTTTGCCGCAGCAAACCGGCAGTGCCGATGGTGGCTCAGACCCTCGGGTACGACCGGGCGATGGACCCTGGAACACGTTCAGGGTGACGAAGCAGGAGAACGGGGCGGATGAGGTCATCGATATGTGATGGCCCTCCCGCTTACGGGAGGCGGCGGCTCGCCGATCTTTCCCGCACTGCAACAACGCCGCGCTTGGCGAACCTGCATAGCCGTGCGATAGCCGCCCCATGACCGTCTACCAACCGACGCTCAAGCAGCTCCAGTACCTCGTCTCGCTTCACGAGCACGGCCATTTCGGCCGCGCTGCGGATGCGTGCTTCGTCTCGCAGTCCACGCTTTCGGCGGGCCTGCGCGATCTGGAAACGCTGCTCGGGGTCACTCTCGTCGAGCGCACCAAGCGCGCCGTCCGCTTCACGCCGCTGGGCAATGCCGTCGTCGACAAGGCGCACCGCATCCTGCGCGAGACCGAGGAACTGTCCGACCTCGTCCAGTCCAGCGGCAAGCCGCTCTCAGGCGAAGTGCGCATGAGCGTGATCCCCACGATCGCGCCGTTCCTGCTGCCCCGCATGCTGCCCCGGCTGCGCCGCGAACGCCCGAGCCTGAAGCTGTTCCTGCGCGAGGAGGCCAGCCAGCACGCGATCGAATCGCTGCACCACGGCCGTGCCGACTGCGTGCTTCTGGCCCTGCCCTACACGACGGGCGAGGTCGAAAAGGAGACGATCGAGCTGGACGCCTTCTTCGTCGCCTTCCCCGCCGACGACCCGCGCGATCCGCCTGCCGAAGTCTCCCCCGACGTCATCGACGAGCACCGCCTGCTCCTGCTGGAGGACGGCCACTGCCTGAAGGATCATGCGCTGGCGGCGTGCAACCGGCCGGAACTGCGGGCCAGCGCGACGATGATCGGCACCAGCCTGCACACTCTGGTGCAGATGGTCGACAATGGCCTCGGCCTGACGATGCTGCCGGAAATGGCGCTCGACGCGGGTATCCTGAACGGCACCAACGTGGTGGCGCGGCCGCTGATATCGCCCAACGCCAACCGCGAGATCGCACTGGTGTGGCGCAAGAACTCGCCGCGCTCCGACGAATTCCGGATGCTCGCGGACGAGCTGCGGGCGGGCTGAGGCGCTACTTGCGCCGCAGGGCCTGCAGCGCCACGCCGAGCAGCGAAATTCCGATGCCGAGGCCGGTGACGCCGCTCCAGCCCCACTGGTGCCAGATCGCCGTCGCCGCGCCCGAACTGGCGGCGCCCGCCAGGAACATCAGCGCCATGTAGACCGTGTTGATCCGCGAACGCGCTTCCGGGCGCAGCGCATAGATGATGCTCTGGTTGGAAATCTGGCTGAGCTGCACTGCCACGTCGAGCGCGAGAACCCCGACGACGAGCCCGGCGATCGAATGCCAGAAGGCGAACACCAGCCAGGACACCAGCGTCAGCAGGCTGGCTCCCACGATCACCGGATGCGGGCCACTGCGATCGGCGATTCGCCCCGCCACCGGAGCCGCGAGCACGCCTGCGGCGCCGACGATACCGAACAGCCCGGCCGCCTGCGGACCAAGCCCGAAGTGCTCCTGCAGGCGCAGCGCCAGAATCGTCCAGAACACGCTGAACACGCCGAACTGGCAGCACTGCGTGAACGCCGCCAGCCGCAGCGCCGGAAATTCACGCCACAGGCCCCAGAGCGAGGCGATCAGACCGCCATAGCTCAGCCCCGTCGGCTGCGGACGGCTGCGCGGAAGCTGCAGCGCCATCAGCGCCGCCGTCAGCAGCGCCAGCGGCACCGCCAGCCAGAACATCTCGCGCCAGCCCAGGGCCCCGGCGACGAAGCCCGCCAGCGTCCGGCTGAGCAGGATCCCGCAGAGCAGCCCCGCCATCACGGTGCCGACCACCGCCCCCCGCTTCTCATCGGGCGCAAGGTTCGCCGCGAACGGCACCACCTGCTGCGCCACTGATGCGAGCAGGCCGACGAACAGCGATGCGGTCAGCACCAGCCCCGCACTCGGCGCCAGCGCGACGAGCGCGAGCGCGGCCGACAGCGCGATGCACTGGAGCACGATCAGCCGCCGCCGCTCCACCAGATCGCCCAGCGGCACCAGCACCACGAGGCCGACGGCATAGCCGAGCTGGGTCGCGGTCGGCACATACGTGGCCGCCGCCCCCGCCAGATCGCGCTCCATGAGCCCGATCATCGGCTGGTTGTAATAGATGTTGGCGACCGTGAGGCCCGCCGCGACGGCGAGCGAGAACACCACGGAGCGGCGCGGCGCGCCTGCCGCCGCAGGCGCCTGGGTCCGGGTACGGGGGGCGGTGGAAATGGTCTGGTCCTTCGTCGCTGTCACCGCCGACTGCGCCCTGGCCCGCCCCTGGCCAAGTGCGAGGAACGCAATCACTCGTGAAGGTTGCGCAATCGGCAACGCCGCCGGCTTACGCCGGACGCCACTCCACCCAGCGTGTCTCGGCAGTATCGAAGGCGCCGCGCAGGCGATTGCGGACCTCGGTGATATGCGCCAGCGTGTTGGGATTGGGGCCGCCGAAGCCCGCCGCCGCCAGCACGTCGTTGCCCACCGGCCCGCTGCGCGCCCAGATCTGCGCCGCCGAACCGACGCTCACCATCGTCCCCCGCCCGAAGTCGCAGCGATACCCTCCCGGGGCGACGGCCCAGCGCATTCCGCTCACCCGCGAGAGGTGCTCTGCAAGCGAGCGGCGCATGCTCACCACCGCGTCGTTCCAGGCCTGCAGGTGCGGGCGGTCGCCGGCCGGGCCGCGATGCAGGTTGACCGGATCGTGCATCCCGACATTGCGCAGTTCGTCCCAGTAGACGAGCGCCTTGGCCGCGCCCTGCGGCTGGGCGGTCAGGCGGTGCAGCCAGCTCGTCTCACCGGCCTGGATCGTGCCGTCCGGCCGAACCCAGCGCAGGCCGGAAAAGCCGATATCGACCGCCTGCCCGTAGTTGTGGTTGCTCTCGCCCGGGCCGGCGTTGGTGACGTTCTCGCCATTGGTGAAGAGCGCGTACTGTTCCTGGAACGTGCGCCGGCCGCCCTGGCGACACACCGACAGGACGATGGCATGCCGGTCGAACATCGTGTTGATGAGCGTGACCACGCTTTCCAGGAAAGTCGCCTGGAAGGCTTCCCCCCGCGCCGCCTGGATCGCCGCATCGCGGGTCGCCGCCGTCGCCGCGATATAGGGCACCTTGGACCCGGTCAGCGCCCGCACCTCGCGAAAGTCGCCCTCCACGGTGCGGGCGAAGGCGGCGCTGGTGGCATCGCCGGGGGCGACAGTGCCCGCGGTCGCGTTGGCGACCTGGATCGAGCGGCCGCTCTGCGGGTCCACGAAGACGTTCTCGTTCTGGTAGAGCTGCAGCGCCGTGCGCGAACCGGCGCCGAAGTTGCCGTCGATGATGGAGACGTAGCGCGCCTGCAGCGGATCGAACACGGCCGGCCGGCGCGAGGCGAACAGCATGGCCTGCACCAGCGCCGAATCGTGCGGCAGGTTGGTCCCGTTCGTGCCTACGGAATTGCTCAGCTGCTGCATGTCTCTTCCCCCTCGAGTCAGTTCTGGCAGACGAAGTCGATCTCTCTGGACAGTTTGCCGCCGCCGCGCAGCGCGGCATCGATCCGCACCGTCCCGCAAGGCCGCAGCGTCACCAAAACGGGAAGGTGGACTTCCCCCGCAGGCGATGCCGCGCCCATGGCCGCGATCCCGCGTGCGCGCAGCCAGGGTTTCGCCCGCCCGCTCTCGCTCACCGCCAGGTCGAGGCGGCTTGCGGACATGTCGCGATCCGGGGCGGCCGACAGCGTCACCACGATCAGATAGTCGCGCACCACATGCCCGGCGACGGTCTGGTTGACGACGGGCCCGGCGCCGCCGTCGATGTCGGGGCCAAGCACGCCGGTATCGGGATAGAACGGCCGCACCGCGATGGCGCGGATCGCCGGCGCATCGGCTACCTGGGCCGCTGCCCGAGACCCGGGCTGCAGCGGAAAGACCGATGCCATCACGGCGGCGGACAGCAGGATCGTGCGCGGCGTCATCGCATCCTCACCCCGGCCATCCCATTCCTGCCCGCTTCACCCTCGAAGCCGGCATCCAAGCCGATCGCGCACCGCCGCACAAGTGAACTATTCCGTTAGTCCATATGCTTGAGGCCGACGCGCAGGTAGTCCCACCCGGTCACCAGCGTCAGCGCCGCCGCCGCCCACAGCGTGGTCAGGCCGACGGTATGGGGCAGGTTCACCACGATGGCGCCGAGATCGAGGTTCCACCACGGCATCGCCACGCCCAGGATCAGCGCCCCCAGAGAGATCATCTGGAAAGTCGTCTTCCACTTGGCCAGCCGGCTGACCGGCACCGAGACCTGCAGGCCGCCGAGGAACTCGCGCAGGCCGGATACCGCGATCTCGCGCACCAGGATCACCAGCCCGGCGATGACGTGCATGTCGCCCACGTAGGGGCCCCTCAGGATGCCCTGGGCGGTCAAGACCAGGATCACCGTTGCCACCATGATCTTGTCGGCGATCGGATCGAGGAACACGCCCAGCTTCGAGACCGTCCCGCTCGAACGCGCCAGATAGCCGTCGAAATAGTCGGTGATGCCCATCAGGCAGTAGAGCCCGAAGGCGAGTCCGTAGCCGAATTCCCACTTGGGCCACCACAACAGGAAGCCCAGAAGCGGCAGGGCGAGGATGCGGGACAGCGTCAGGATGTTCGGCAGAGTCAGCATGATGGCAATTCCATAGCGCGCAATCGGCAAGGGAATAAAGTGGTGAACGGGGCTTGTGCCCCCGCCTCATGCCATTAAGTGTCCCGGCGACCAGAGAGCAAGGCCGGCGGCATACCCAAGATCATGACCACGACGACCCAACTCATCCGGGCGCGACGATTCCTCCCCCTTTTCGTCACCCAGCTTCTGGGCGCGTTCAACGACAACCTGTTCAAGAACGCGATGATCCTCTTCGTGGTCTACGAGGTGTACCATTCGGAGGCGCAGGAGGCCCGGTTCAGCGCGCTGGCATCGGGCATCTTCATCATCCCGTTCTTCCTGCTCTCGGCGCTGGCGGGGCAACTGGCCGACATGCGCGACAAGGCGAAGCTGATCCGCATCATCAAGGCCTGCGAGATCGTCATCATGCTGGTGGGCGGCGCCGGGCTGGCGCTGGCGTGGAAGGGCGTCTCGCTGGACGCGGTGGCGATCCCGCTGATGCTGGTGGCGCTGTTCGCGATGGGCGTCCACTCGACGTTCTTCGGGCCGATCAAGTACGCGATCCTCCCGCAGCACCTCAAGGACGGCGAAGTGCTTTCGGGCACCGGGCTGGTCGAGGCGGGCACGTATATCGCGGTGCTCGCCGGCACCATCGTCGCGGGCTGGATCAGCGTCGATGCCGCCGCCGTGATCGTCATCATCGTCGCCTGCGTGGGCTGGTTCGCCGGGCGGCAGGTGCCCTCGGCCCCGCCGCTGGGCAAGGTCGAGCCGCTCGACTACCACGTCATCCGCGCCTCGGTGCGGCTGGTGCGCACCACCATGAAGGACCGCCGGGTCTTCCTGGCGATCTGCGCGATCAGCTTCTTCTGGGCGATCGGCACCGTGCTCTTCGTGCAGTTCCCCCCGCTCGCCAAGAACATGCTGATGGCCAGCAAGGAAGTGTCCAGCCTGTTCCTCGTGATCTTCTCGGTCGGCGTGGCGATCGGCTCGGTGGCGATCAACGCGCTGCTCAAGGGCACCGTCTCGGCCCGCTGGTCGCCGATCTCGGTGATCGGCATGGGCGTGTTCCTGGTCGCCTTCCAGCAGGTCTGCCGCATCTGGCCGCCGCACAGCGGGCCGGACCAGCTGATGGACGTGGGCGTGTTCGTGGTGCAGCCGCTCGCCGCGCCGCTCATGCTCACGCTGCTGGGCATCGCCATCTGCGGCGGCATGTTCGTGGTGCCGCTCTACGCCTTCCTGACGACTTTCGTGGAAAAGTCCCAGACGGCACGCACGATCGCCGCGAACAACATCGTCAATTCCGGCGCGATGGTGCTGGGATCGGTGGCGACCGGGGTGATGACGCTGATGGGCGTCGCCGTCGCGCAGCAGCTGCTGGTGGTATCGCTGTGCTGCCTCGCCTCGGCCTGGCTGGGCTACCTGCTGTTCCAGGCCGAAAAAGCCCCCGTCGCCGAGTAAGTCGGTCCCCCGGGGACCGTCAGGCGATGAACAGCGTGATCGCCACGAAGCTGGCGCAGTAGGCGCTCAGGAAACCGCGCCAGTCCCCTCCGCTCAGCCGCCACAGGCGCGCCGCCTCGGCATTCTCGGCAGCCTCCGGATCATCCCCGGAATCGTCCTCGACCGGGGCGCTAAGGACGTGGGGCGGCAGCGATCGGCGGAACCAGTGCCCGGCCGACTCCTGAGTGAGGACGAGTGCGCGACGTGTCATGCTTCGCATGGAACACGCGTTAACGATTTATTTACCAAACATCAAAGCGGTTGGCGGACGCTTCCCGAAACGGGACGATTCGCTGGAGGCAAGCCTCGGAAAACCCAACAAGAAAGGGCCGCCTTTCGGCGACCCTCCCGGTGTTCCTGTATCGAAGGTCTGATCAGACCCGGTCGCCGAGCGCGCCCTTGATCTTGCCGACGCCCTGCTGGAGTTCGCCCTTCTTTTCCTGCGCCTTGCCCTCGGCCTTCTGGGCGGGATCGTTGCGAACGTGGCCAGCAGCCTGCTTGGCGTTGCCGGCGACTTCGTTGGCGAGGCCCTTCACGGTGTCCTTGAGTTCACCCACGGTGCTGTCTCCTTGCTGTTCCGGTTTCCCGACCGGCGAAATGCCCGCCGGTTCACGATAAGCACAACACCCCGGCCAGCCCCACGTTGCCGGCCCCTGCGCCGAACCGTGCCGCAGCGGCGACATGCCGCCGCCGGCCTACTCTCCGGCCATCGCGAGGATATGCGCCCATTCCTCCACCGTGACGACCGCCACCGACAGGCGCGAGAACTTCACCAGTTCCATCTGCGCCAGTTCGGGATCGGCCTTCACCTGTGCGAGCGTCACCGCCCGCCTCAGCTTGCGCACCGGCCTGACCTTCACCGCGGCCCACTTGCCCTCCGGATCGCTGGGATCGGCAAGGCCCGCCGCGCTGATCACGGCGATGCCGACGATCTCCTTGCCGATGTTGGAATGGTAGAAGAACGCCTCGTCGCCCACCTGCATCGCGCGCAGGTTGTTGGCGGCCCGGTGGTTGCGCACGCCGTCCCAGGTGCCCTCGCCTTCCTTGACCAGATCGTTCCAGCCATAGGCATCGGGTTCGGACTTCAACAGCCAATATGCCACGGATCGCGCCTTTCCTGTCCGACGGACGGCACCGATTAGACTGTTCGGGCCGGTGCCTTTAAAGGGGCGGCATACCGACTCGTTACGGATTGCACTACCATGGACCTCGCACAAATTCCCGTCCTCAGCCTCGAGGCCGACCGCGCCGACCTGCCCGCGCGCATCGGCGAGAGCTTCCGCACCTTCGGCTTCGCGATGATCCGCGACCATGGCATCGACCAGGGCCTGATCGACCAGGCCTGGGCCAGGACCGCCGAATTCTTCGCCCTGCCGACCGAGACGAAGCAGAAGTACTTCATCGCCGGCCAGGGCGGCGCACGCGGCTACACCCCCTTCCGCACCGAAGTCGCCAAGGGCGCCAAGGAAAAGGATCTCAAGGAGTTCTGGCACGTCGGCCGCGACGTTCCCGCCACGTCCCCCCTCGCCGCGTCGATGCCGCCCAACATCTGGCCCACCGAAGTCGAAGGCTTCGAGGAGACCTTCCGCGCCCTCTATGCCCAGTTCGACGAGGCCGGCGCCAAAGTGCTCTCGGCGATCGCGGTCGATCTTGGCCTCGATGCCGGCTGGTTCGATCCGGGAATCGAGGACGGCAATTCGGTGATGCGCCTGCTGCACTACCCGCCGGTCTCGGCCGAGGCGGGCGGCGCCATCCGTGCCGGCGCGCATGAGGACATCAACCTCATCACCCTGCTGCTCGGCGCGCAGGAAGCGGGCCTCGAACTGCTCAGCAAGGACGGCCGCTGGCTGTCGGTCGCCCCGCCCGAAGGCGCGATCGTCGTCAACATCGGCGACATGCTGCAGCGCCTGACCAACCACGTCCTGCCCTCGACCACCCACCGCGTGCGCAATCCCGAAGGCGCACGCGCGGGCCACAGCCGCTACTCGATGCCGTTCTTCCTCCATCTGCGCAGCGACTTCCGCTTCGAGACGCTGGCCCAGTGCGTGAGCGCCGAGAACCCGGATCGCTACCCGGCCTCGATCACCGCCGACGACTACCTCCAGGAGCGCCTGCGCGAGATCGGCCTGAAGATGTGATCTCGACGCCGATTAAATCTCTGTAATCACCGCCAGACCCCGGCCGCCACCGTGCGCCGGGGTTTGTGCGTTAACCTATCTTTCAGAGGAAACGCCTAGCCACAGGTACTTGGAAGCGACGCCCTTGGGGGGGCACATCGTGCAGACAGCAAGTATCCTGAACCTCGGCAAGGACACGGACGACGCGCGCGCGTCGGTCGATGTCGTCGCGCTCGGCATCGTCACGGCGGCCATCATCCTGTTCGTCGCGACGGGAAGCGAGATCGGGCCGGCGGTGGTGCGCTCGCTGGCAGGCCGGGGGCCAGGGCCCGACAGTTTCATCCTCAACGCCTTTCTGCTTAACGTGGCGATCATCATCTTCGGCTGGAGCCGTTACCGCGAGCTGTGCGAGGAGATCATGCTGCGCAAGGTCGCCGAGAAGGAGGCGCGCCGCCTGGCGGAGACCGATTCGCTCACCGGCTTCCATAACCGCCGTAGCTTCGACCGCTGCGTCGAGGCGCTGATCGACCGCGCCGTCGATACCGGGCAGGCGGCCGCGGCGCTGATGATCGACCTCGACAACTTCAAGCAGGTCAACGACTACAACGGCCACGCGACCGGCGACCGGCTGCTGGTCGAATGCGCGCGCCGGATCGTCGCCGCGGTTCCCGAAGGCACGATCGTCGGCCGTATCGGCGGGGACGAGTTCGCCGTCGCGCTGGCTTTCACGCGGAACAGCCCGGAAGTCGTCGATCACATCGCCGCCGCCCTCGCCCAGGCCGTCGCCGAAGGATCGCAGAGCAGTGCGGCGACGATCGACGTGACCGCCTCGATCGGCCTCGCCCGCGCCGAATCGCGCGCCACCAGCGCGCAGGCGCTGCTCGAGATGGCGGACGTCGCGATGTACCACGCCAAGCGGCAGGGCCGTAACCAGTTCACCTGGTTCGAACCGCAGATGGCGCACGAGATGCGGTTCCGCGCCGATCTCGAGGCCGGTATCCGCCAGGGCATCCCGCGCGGCGAATTCGTACCGTTCTACGAACAGCAGATAGACCTCAAGACCGGCGAACTGACCGGCTTCGAGATGCTGGCACGCTGGGATTCGCCGCAATTCGGCATCGTCGCGCCCGACATCTTCATCCCCGTCGCCGAAGAGATCGGCGCGATCGCCGAACTCTCGCGCAGCGTCATCGCGCAGGCGCTGGAGGACGCGAAGATGTGGGATGCCAGGCTGACCCTGGCCGTCAACATCTCGCCCATCCAGTTGCGCGACCCGTGGTTCGCGCAGAAGTTGCTGCGCATGCTGGTGGAGGCGAACTTCCCGCCGCAGCGGCTGGAGATCGAGATCACCGAAAGCTGCCTGCACCAGAACCTGGGGCAGGTCCGCGCGCTGATCGCCAGCCTCAAGAACCAGGGCATCCGCGTCAGCCTCGACGATTTCGGCACCGGCTACAGCTCGATCGGGCAGCTGCGCCAGCTGCCGTTCGATCGTATCAAGATCGACCGCAGCTTCGTCTCCAGCCTGATCGACGACAAGGACAGCGCCGCCATCGTCAGGGCCGTCGCCACGCTCGGCGAAGGCCTGCACCTGCCGGTGACGGCCGAGGGCATCGAGACGCAGGACGTGCTCGACCACTTGCGCCAATACGGCGGCATCACCGGCCAGGGTTATCTCTACGGCCGCCCCCGCCCCGCGCGCGATCTCGGCGAATGGCTGGGCGAGGCGACGGCGGCGCAGGAGGCTGCGCCGGACGACAGGCCGGAAGTGAAGCGCGCCTGACGTCATCCCGGACTTGATCCGGGACCGTGGGCCGTCTTCAGTCACGCCTTCACGGCAAGGCGCCCTGCCGCGAGTTGTCGCCTCAAGACTTGCCCGCGGTTCCGGATCAAGTCCGGGATGACGAATACAAAGGGGGAATTTGACCTTCCCCCCCGCACCACCTAAATCGCGGCGATGCGGATCGACTTCACCAAGATGCACGGCCTCGGCAACGACTTCATCGTGCTCGACGCGCGCACGCGCCCCCTGCCCGCGATCGATGCCGCCTTCGCCTCGGCGCTCGCGGACAGGCACACCGGCATCGGCTGCGACCAGCTCATCGTCCTCGAACCCTCGATGGACGCCGACTTTCGCATGCGCATCTTCAACGCCGACGGCAGCGAGGTCGAAGCCTGCGGCAACGCCACCCGCGCGGTCGGCCTGCTCTACGGCGAGCCCGCCCGGATCGAGACGCTCGGCGGCCTGATCTCCTCCACCCCGACCGATGGCGGCATCAGCGTCCAGATGGGCAAGCCGCGCTTCGACTGGAACGCGATCCCCCTCGCCTACGCCATGGACACTTTCTCCATGCCGGTGGCGTGGGAGGAACTGGTGAACCCGATCGCGGTCAACGTCGGCAACCCGCACGTCATCTTCTTCGTCGCCGATCCCTACGCCATCGACATGGCCCGCATCGGCCCGATGATCGAAACCGACCCGCTGTTCCCCGAGCGCATCAACGTCAACGTCGCGGGCATCACCGCGCGCGATGCGATCACCCTGCGCGTGTGGGAGCGCGGCGCGGGCCTTACGCGCGCCTGCGGCACCGGCGCCTGCGCCACCGCGATCGGCGCGATGAAGCGCGGCCTCGTCGATCGCCGCGTCACCGTGACGCTGCCCGGCGGCCCGCTCGTCATCGAGTGGCGCGAGGACAACGAGATCGTCATGACCGGCCCCGCGACCGAAGCCTTCCGCGGCTCGTTCGATGCCGCCGATTTCGGAGCGCACATCAGGATCGCCGTTTGACCGTCGAGGTCCATTCGCTCGGCTGCCGCCTGAACCTCGCCGAGAGCGAGTCCCTGCGCGGCATGCTGGGTGAGGCCGAGAACCTCGTCGTCATCAACTCCTGCGCGGTCACCGCAGAGGCCGTGCGCCAGACGCGTCAGGCCATCCGCCGCGCCCGCAAGGCCCGTCCGGACGCGCGCCTCCTCGTCACCGGCTGCGCGGCCGAAGTCGAGCGCGAGGCGCTGGCGGCGATGCCCGAGGTGGACGGCCTCATCGCCAACACCGCCAAGCTCGACCCGCGCGCCTGGAACGTGCCGCTCGCCGTCCGAGCGCCCGAAACCCGCGCCCACACCCGCGCCTTCGTGCAGGTCCAGAACGGCTGCGACCACGCCTGCACCTTCTGCGTCATCCCGCAAGGCCGAGGCCCGAGCCGCTCACGCACCGTGGCGCAAGTGCTGGACGACGTCGCCCGCCATCTCGACGCAGGCGTTCAGGAAGTGATCCTCACCGGCGTCGATCTCACCTCATGGGGCGGCGACCTGCCCGGCGAGCCCCGTCTCGGTGCGCTCGCGGAGGCGATCCTCGCTCGCTTCCCCGATTTGCCGCGCCTGCGCCTTTCCTCGATCGACGGCGCCGAAGTGGACGACCGGCTGTTCGACCTCCTCGCCTCCGAGGCGCGGGTCATGCCCCATGTGCACCTCTCGCTGCAGCACGGCCACGACCTGATCCTCAAGCGTATGAAGCGCCGCCATTCGCGCGCCGATGCGGTGGACCTCGTCGCAGCCCTGCGCGCCCGCCGCCCGGAGATCGCCATCGGCGCCGACCTCATCGCCGGTTTCCCCACCGAGGACGACGAGGCGCACGCCGCCAACCTGTCGATCATCGGGGCGCTGGGCGTCGTCCACGGCCACGTCTTCCCCTACTCGCAGCGCCCCGGCACTCCCGCCGCGCGCATGCCGCAGGTGGAGCACGCGACGATCCGCGCCCGCGCCGCGCAGTTGCGCGCAAAGGTGGCCGAAACCCGCGCATCCTGGCTTGCCGCGCATCTGGGCTTGCCGCTATGGGTGCTCGCCGAAAAGGGCGGGAGCGGCCACGCGGCCGACTTCGCGCCCGTCCGGGTTCCCCCCGGCACGCCGCCCGGCGCGCTGGTGGAAGTGACCCCGACCCGAATTGTCGAAGGAATGCTGGAAGCATGAGTACCCCTGACCCCCAGCAGAACGAGGGGGCATCAAGCGACTGGTCCGACCGTCTCTTCGGAGGCTTTCGCCAGACCTCGCAGCGCCTCGCGGGCAATCTCGCCGGCCTTGGCGGCGGCACCCGCCTGACCCCGGCGCAACTCGATGCGCTGGAAGATGCGCTCATCATGTCCGACCTCGGCCCCCGCGCCGCCGCCCGCATCCGCGACCGGCTGGCCGACGAACGCTTCGAACGGGACGCGGACGAACGCGCCATCATGGAAGTCGTCGCGCGCGAGATCGCCGAGATCCTGCGCCCGGTCGCCAAGCCGCTCGACATCATCGCCTTCCCGCGCCCGCAGGTGATCCTCGTGATCGGCGTCAACGGGTCGGGCAAGACCACCACGATCGCCAAGCTGGCGCACCTGTTCCAGGAGCAGGACTATTCGGTCATGCTGGCAGCCGGAGACACCTTCCGCGCCGCCGCGATCGGCCAGCTCAAGGTCTGGGCGGATCGCCTGTCGATCCCCATCGTCACCGGCCCCGAGGGCGGCGACCCCGCCTCGATCGTGTTCGACGGCCTCAAGGCCGCGACCGAGCAGGGCATCGACGCACTGATCGTCGACACCGCCGGGCGCCTCCAGAACAAGCGCGAGCTGATGGACGAACTGGCCAAGATCCGCCGCGTCCTCGGCCGCCTGAACCCCGCCGCGCCGCATGACGTGGTCTTGGTGCTGGACGCCACCAACGGCCAGAACGCGCTCTCGCAGATCGAGATCTTCAAGGAAGTGGCGGGCGTCTCCGGCCTCATCATGACCAAGCTGGACGGCACCGCGCGCGGCGGCGTCCTCGTCGCGGCGGCGGAGCAGTACGGGTTGCCCATCCATGCCATCGGCGTCGGCGAGAAGATCGACGACCTGCGCCCCTTCAACCCCGACCTGCTCGCGCGGGTGATCGCGGGAATTGCATGATGACGACCGAGATTGCCCCGAAGCCGCAGGACGGAAAGCCCCAGGACGGAAAGCCCAAGAGTTCCTGGGTCAACCTGCTGGTCGATTTCGGCCCGCTGCTGGTGTTCTTCCTCGTCTACCGCCACTTCGCCCCGGCCAACGACGGCGACATGCTGGGCACCATGGGGGCAGTGACCAAGGCCACCGTCGGCTTCATGATCGCCACCGTGGTCGCGCTGATCGTGTCCAAGCTGCGCCTCGGCCATGTCTCGCCGATGCTGTGGCTGACGACGATCCTGGTGCTCGGCTTCGGCGCGCTGACGGTGATCCTGCACGACCCGTTCTGGATCAAGATCAAGCCCACCGCCGTCTACCTGCTGTTCTCGGTGGTGCTGTTCGTCGGGCTCTGGCGCGGCCAGCCGATGCTCAAGTTCCTGCTGCAGTCCGCCTTCGAGGGGCTGGACGAGCAAGGCTGGATGAAGCTCTCGCGCAACTGGGCGTGGTTCTTCCTGGTGCTGGCGGTGCTGAACACGGTGCTGGTCTATACCGTCAGCTTCGAGACCTGGCTGCAGGCCAAGCTCTGGGGCTTCACGGTGCTGTCGTTCCTGTTCACGTTCTCGCAGCTGCCGATGGTGCTCCGGCACGGCATGGGCGACAGCGCGGCGACGGAACTGACCGAAAACCCTCCGCACGACTGAAGGCCTCCTTCTTCTGGAGGCAGCCCTCCGATCGCGGATGTCGGCGGGCGCCGTGAAGCTCTGCGCCGCAGGCTTGTG
Source organism: Novosphingobium resinovorum (assembly GCF_036352595.1). Classification (GTDB taxonomy): domain Bacteria; phylum Pseudomonadota; class Alphaproteobacteria; order Sphingomonadales; family Sphingomonadaceae; genus Novosphingobium; species Novosphingobium resinovorum_B. The sequence continues at coordinate 185,126 of NZ_JAZFAX010000001.1, read as the reverse complement.
CCGCCATCCGACGGGACATGAACCGCAGCGTCGAGACGAGACGCGGCCTTGCCGCAACCACTGATCCTTCGCGCCTTTGCGCCTTCGCGTGATCCCGTTCTTGCTCCCTTGAACGTGAGAGGGATGCTTCCGCTCCTCACCAGACAGCGAATGGAATGTGCGATCCGCATGCCCGCGCCGCCCGCGTGCGCCATGTTGGCATGCCTGTGGATAACCCCGGCATAAGCCGGGCATGAACGGTGCAAACGCCGTGCAAAAAAGGGGAGCGCACTGCGCTCCCCTTCGTTTTTGCTGCGATGCGCCGGGACGTCAGGAGATCGGTGGCACCGGCTGCGGCGGCGCGTCGCTGTCCGCTTCGTGCACCTCGACGAGACCACGTCCGACATGGCTGCGCGAGCGGCTGTAGGCGTAGTAGACGACGAGGCCGACTGCTGCCCAGCCCACGAACAGCGCGATCGTCTGCACCGAGAGGCTGAAGAACAGGTAGATGCAGCCGATGATCGCCAGCGGCGCCGTGACCATGATAGCGGGCGTGCGGAACGGACGCTTGCGGGTCGGGTCGGTCCGGCGCAGCACCATGACCGCGATCGACACGGCGGCGAAGGCGAACAGCGTGCCGGAGTTCGACACGTCGGCCAGCAGCCCGACCGGGAAGAACGCCGCGAACAGCGTCACGAAGATGCCCGTCAGCAGCGTGATGACGTGCGGTGTGTGGAAGCGCGGGTGAACCCTGGAGAAGAACTCCGGCAACAGGCCGTCACGGCTCATCACGAAGAAGATGCGGGTCTGGCCGAACATCATCATCAGGATGACCGAGGGCAGCGCGATGATCGCCGCCGCGCCGACCAGCCAGCCGACGAACGGGTAGCCGACCTGGCGCAGCGTCCAGGCGAGCGCTTCCTTGGAACAGACCACGGCGTTCTCGTGGATCGCGGCGCAGGCCTGCGACAGTTCCGGCGTGCCGGGCGAAAGCCCCAGGCCGTCCGCGCCCAGCACCGGCTGCGCGCCTACCGTGCCGATCACGCCGGCAGCCACCAGCATGTAGAACACGGTGCAGATGCCAAGGCTGCCGATCAGGCCGATCGGCATGTTGCGCTGCGGGTTCTTGGTTTCCTCGGCGGCGGTCGAAACCGCGTCGAAGCCCACGTAGGCGAAGAAGATCGAGGCCGCCGCGCTCGAGATGCCGGTGAAGCCCAGCGGCGCGAAGGGCGTGAACTGGCCGCTCCTGATGATCGGGATGGTCAGCACCACGAACAGCGCGAGCGCCAGGATCTTGACGCCGACGAGCACCGCGTTGACGGTGGCGCTTTCCTTGGTGCCCTTGATGAGCAGCGCCGTCACCGCCGCCGCGATCAGCATCGCCGGCACGTTGATGATGCCGCCGTCGAAGGGACCGCGCACGAGGTCGAGCGGTACGCTCACCCCGAAGCTGGTATTGAGCCAGCCGACGAAATAACCCGACCAGCCGACAGAGACGGCGCCCGCCGCGATCGCGTACTCCAGGATCAGCGCCCAGCCGACCATCCATGCGATCAGTTCGCCCATGACCGCGTAGCTATAAGTATAGGCGGAGCCCGAAACCGGGACCATGGCTGCCATCTCGGCGTAACACAGTGCTGCCACGCCGCAGACGAAGCCCGCGATGACGAAGGAGAGCATCATGCCCGGCCCCGCCTTCTGCGCGGCCTCGGCCGTGAGCACGAAGATGCCGGTGCCGATCACGGCCCCGATGCCCAGCATCGTCAGTTGGAAGGCGCCCAGAGATCGGTGAAGAGATTTCTTTTCCGCCGTCGCCAAAATGGCGTCGAGCGGTTTTACACGTCCGAACATGTGGACCCCCATATAGCGAATGGCGGGAGGCTAGCGACAAGCAGGCGCTTGGCAAGAGCCCTCCGCCGGAAATTCCCCGGCATTGTAATAATCTTACGGTATTTCGGTCTAACCGGAATGCAGCCCGGGCGCGCGGCCCAGTCTTGAGATTTGCCGGGGGCCAATCCGCCCGCTAGAACGCCGCCATGTCCACGACTTTCCAGCTCGACACCGCGACCAGCCGCGCAAATCCCACCCCGGCGCCGATGAAACGCCTGACCGTGCCGGCGATTCGCCGCCGCAAGAAGGATGGCGTGACGGCCGAGCCCATCGTCATGCTCACCGCCTACACCGCCCGGCAGGCGCAACTGCTCGACGCGCACTGCGACCTGCTGCTGGTCGGCGACAGCCTGGGCCAGGTGATCTACGGATTGCCGTCCAGCGTGCCGGTGACGCTCGACATGATGATCGCGCACGGCGCGGCGGTGGTGCGCGGCAGCTATCACGCGGCGGTGATCGTCGACATGCCTTTCGGTACTTATGAACAGTCGCCCAGGCAGGCCTTCGAGAATGCCGCGCGCCTGCTCAAGGAGACCGGCTGCGCGGGCGTGAAGCTGGAAGGCGGCGCGGCGATGGCGGAGACGGTGCGCTTCCTGAATGAGCGCGGCATCCCGGTGATGGGCCATATCGGCCTGACCCCGCAGGCGGTGAACGTGCTGGGCGGCTACAATGCGCGCGGCCGCAGCGATGCCGAAGCCGCGAAGATCGTGACCGACGCCAGGGCGCTGGACGAAGCCGGTGCCTTCTCGATCGTCATCGAGGGCGTTGTCGAGCCGATCGCGATCGAGGCGACGCGGGCGATCGCCTGCCCGAGCATCGGCATCGGCGGTTCGGCGCAGTGCGACGGGCAGGTGCTCGTCACCGAGGACATGCTGGGCATGTTCGAGCGCGTGCCCCGCTTCGTGAAACGCTATGCCGACATGGCCTCGGTGGTGTCCGAAGCGGCGGCGCATTACGCGGCCGAAGTGCGCGATCGCAGCTTCCCCGGCATCGAGCAGACCTACCAGCCGAAGTAGGCCGGATCAGCATCTCGCTTCGCTGCGCTCGCAATGACGAGGAAGTACAACGGCTAATTCAGCGAGCGCCCCGGCATCCGCCGCCGCGCGTCGGCGATGAATGGCGTGCTCCCCAGCATGGCCTGCGCCTTGTCGAGCAGGGCGCGCGCCTCTGCGGGGCGGGTTCCGGCGGCCGCGTAGCTGGAGCCCAGCGCCTGCGCCGCCAGCGCGCTGGAGCGCTGCAGGCGATAGGCCGCGCGGGCATCGTCCTGCGCGGCGGAGAGGTCGCCCGCCGCGACTTGCGCCATCGCGAGATCGGACAGCAGCTCGACATCGCCCCTGCCCCCGTTGTCGCGCAGCCAGACGAGGATGGCGCGGGCGCGGGCGATATCGCCGGTGCCCGCGGCCAGTTCGGCGGCGGCCCGCAGCGCCGCGCGGCTGGTCGGGTTCTGCTGCAGGTAGGCCGCGACCATGTCTTGCGCGCCGCGCAGGTCGCCGGCCATGGCATAAGCGGCGAACCGACGCTCGAAGAGGTTCTCCGGCAGCCGGATCTGCGATGCCAGCACGTAGCGGGCCTGCGCCTCGGCTGCGTGGCCCAGCGCAAGCTGGACATCGCCGGCCAGCGCCTGCGCATCGTAGAAGCCCGGGTCTGAACGCCGCGTCGCCTCGGCCGCCGTCGCTGCCGTGCCCGCCTGCCCGAGTGCGAGCAGTTCGCCGATCCGTCCGGCATCGCCCAGCACGCGCAACCGTGCGAGGTTCGGACGCGCGGCGCGGTCCAGCAGTTCCCCTGCCCGCTGGCGGTCGCCCAGCACTTCCCAGGCCCGCGCCACCGCCGTCAGCATGTAGGGCGAGGCTTCGCCGTCGTTCACCTCGTCGGCGAAGCGCAAGGTCGCGTAGCGGTACTGCCCCGCCATGGTGATCGCGCGCAGCAGCAGTTCGCGCGCGCGCAGGTCGTCCGGGCGCATGCGCAGCACGTCCTCGAGCGCCTCGGCGGCGGCACCCGGGTTGCCGGCGGCGATCTCGACCACGCCGCGCAGCATCTGCACGCCGGGCTGGTCGTTCAGCTTGTCCTTCGTGCGCGCCAGCAGCCCGCGCGCAAGTCCGTAATTGCCCGCACGCGCCGCCAGCACCGCCTGGAGATAGTAGGCACGCGGGTTCTTCGGGCTCAGTTGCAGCACCCGGCGGGTCACCGTCAGACACTCGGAGGCATTGCCGAGTTCGCCCAGCGTCGCGGCATATTCGAGCAGCACCGAGACGTCGTCCGGCGCGCTCATGATGGCGCGCTCGAACCAGGGAATCGCGGCCAGCAGGCCATAGCGATCGCGCACCAGCTGCCCCCGGAACTCAAGCGCGCGGACATGGCCGGGATCGAGCTTCAGCGCATGTTCGGCGGCATCGATCGCCAGCAGGTGCTCGCCCCCGGCGTAGCGCAGGCGGCCCACCTCCACCCACAGCGAGGCGTCGTCGGGCGTGATCTTCAGCGCTTGGTCGTACGCGCGCCCCGATGCCGGCAAGTTGCCGTCGAGCCGCTCCAGCAGGCCCAGCGCGCGCCATCCCTCGGCGGCGGTCGTCTCGGTGAACCGCCCCGGCGCCAGCCAGGGCCGTGCGCGGTCGCGCTGGTTCTGCGCCATCAGCGCCTCGCCCATGTAGGCGTTGACCTCCGCCCCGGCCGCGCCCTGTTCCAGCGCGGCGCGCAGCTTGGCCTCGGCATCGATGCCGTCGCCGCGCGCCAGCGCCTTGCGGGCCAGTGCGATGAGCCGCTCGCTGCGCGGTGCCTCGCCATGGGCGCGCGGGGTCGCCGTCGTCAGCACCAGCGAGAAGCACACCGCCAGAATCGCCAGCGGCGGCACGATCGCCGCGCACCAGCGCAATACGCCTCGCAGATGTCCCCCCCGCATCGTCCGATCAGGTCGGCTGGAGGTCGTACTGCTTGAGCAGGTCGTAGAGCGTGGGGCGGCTGATCCCCAGCATCTTGGCGGTGCTGGAGATGTTGCCCTCGCTGCGCGCCAGCGCATGGCGGATAACCTTGCGATCGGCCTGCTCGCGCGCGGTCTTGAGGTTGAGCGCGGCCAGCGCCTGTTCGTCAGGGTCCGCAAGGTCGAGATCGACGGCGCTCACCAGCTTCTCGTCGGCCATGATGACGGCGCGCTTCACCCGGTTCTCCAGCTCGCGCACGTTGCCCGGCCACCCCCAGGCGTCGATCGCGGCCAGCGCATCGGCCGAGAAACCGCGCACGCGCGGGTTCATCTCCTTGGCGTAACGGGTCAGGAACGCCTTGGCCAGCAGGGTCGGATCGCCCGGCCGCTGCGCCAGGCTGGGAATGCGCACGACGATCTCGGCGAGGCGGTAGAACAGATCCTCGCGGAAGCGTCCTTCGGCGATCATGCCCTCCAGGTTCTGATGGGTGGCGCAGACCACGCGGGTATCGACCGGGATCGACTGGCGGCTGCCGACGCGCTCGATCACCCGCTCCTGCAGGAAGCGCAGCAGCTTGACCTGCAGTTGCAGCGGAATGTCGCCCACTTCGTCAAGGAACAGCGTGCCCCCCGCCGCCTGCTCGATCTTGCCCGGCGTCGTCTTGACCGCCCCGGTGAAGGCGCCCTTCTCGTGCCCGAACAGCTCGCTTTCGAGGAGGTTCTCGGGGATCGCGGCGCAGTTGATCGCCACGAACTCGCGCTTGGCCCGGCCGCTCGCCTCGTGCAGGCCGCGCGCCAGCAGTTCCTTGCCGGTGCCGCTCGCCCCCAGCAGCATGACCGAGACGCTGGTGTTGGCGACCCGCTCGATCGTGCGGGCGACCTTCACCATCTCGGGCGCGGCCGTCAGCATGCGGCCCAGCACCTTCTCGTCCTTCTCGACCTTGCTGGCGAGGCGGCGGTTCTCCTCCTCCAGCCGGTGCAGGTGCAGCGCGCGGCGCACGATATGGCCAAGCGCGTCGATGTCGACCGGCTTCTGGTAGAAGTCGTAGGCCCCGCGCGCGATCGCCTGGAGCGCGGATTCGCGCGCGCCGTGCCCCGAGGCGACGACGACCTTGGTGTCGGGCTTGAGCGCCATGATCTCGTCGAGCACCGCGAAGCCCTCGGTCGTCCCGTCGGGATCGGGCGGCAGGCCGAGGTCGAGCGTCACCACGTCGGGCATTTCCGAGCGCAGCAGCGCGATGGCGCTGGCCCGGTCGCTCGCGACGAAGACCTCGAAGTCCTCGTAGGCCCACTTGAGCTGGGCCTGGAGCCCCGCATCGTCCTCGACGACGAGCAGCTTGGGCAGCTGCACGGATTGGCCATCAGTCATCAGGCGACCTTTTCGGCGTAATTCGGATGGATGTCGCTCGCCGCCGCCAGCGGCAGGCGCACGGTGAAGCGCGAGCCCAGCCCCTCGCGCGATTCGACGTCGAGGCGGCCGCGCATCGCCCGCACCAGTTCGCGGGCCTCGAAGGCGCCGATGCCGAAACCGCCCGACTTGGTCGAGACGAACGGCTTGAACAGGCGGTGGCGCACGAAGTCGGCGCTCATCCCGCTGCCGCTGTCGAGCACCTCGAAGCGCGCGTTGATGCCTTCGACGGTGAGGGTCAGGAACACCGGGCTGCCCGGCGCGCTGGCGTCGAGGGCGTTCTGCACGAGGTGGACCAGCACCTGTTCGAGCGAATGGCGGCTCGCGGTGATCGCCAGGTCGCGCGATTCGGCAAGGACGACCTGCCCGCCCGCCTTGAACCGCTCCATGACCACGGCCAGCACGTCGCGCGTCTCGACCTGTTCGAGCCGGTCCACGCCGCCCGACCCATAGCGCGAGAGGCGCGCCAGCAGCGCATTGAGCTTGTCGGACGAATTGCGCAGCGTCACCAGCATGTCGGCGCGGAAGGCGGGCTTCTCGGCATGCAGCTCGGCATTGCGCGCGAGCAGGCTGAACTGGCTGGCGAGGTTCTTGATATCGTGCATCACGAAGGCGATGCGGCGGTGGAAGTCCTCGAAGCGGGCGCTTTCGGCCAGCGCCTGCTGGCTGGCGTTCTCCGACAGGTAGCTGGCCACCTGCTGGCCGATGACGCGCAGGAGGTCGAAGTCCTCCCAGTCGAACTTGCGCGCCAGTTGCGGGCGGGCCAGCACCACCATGCCGACCAGCCGCTCGTAATGGACCAGCGGGATCAGCGCCCAGGCACGCGGATGGTCGAGCAGCCAGCCGGGCACTTGCGCACCGCGCTGATGGCCGGTGCGCACGTCGTCGAGATCGGCGATGAAGCCGCTGCGTTCGAACCAGGCGATATCCTGCGGCGGCATCGCCATCGCGGGCACTTCGATCTCGCGCCAGTTCCAGCGCGCCGCCAGCGTCAGTTCGCCAAGGTCACCGGGGGTCAGCAGCAGGCCTGCCGGGCTTTCGAAGACGTCCGCGATCGACTGCACCACGCGCTCGCCGAGCGGCGCCGTCTGGTCGCTGCCGATAGTGCGGGTGAAGCGCAGCCATTCCTCGCGGTAGTCGTAGCGGTGCTGGAAGAAGTGCTTGGCCAGCATCACCTTGAACCAGCCGCGCACCCGCCGTGACGGCAGCACCACCAGCGCGAAGGCGCTGCCCATCGTCAGGAAGGCCAGCTCGATCAGCCGCGCGAAGTTTCCGCCCGCATAGGACAGCCACTGCGCCACCGCGACCATCGCCACCAGATAGATGCCGATGACGAGCAGCGAGAACGTCTGGAACGTCACCGCACGCGAAGGGCGGATGCGCAAGTCGTCGCGATTGCCTGCGCCGCCGATGGCGATGCACAGCGCCAGCGCGGCGGCCGGCAGCCCGCGCAGCGCGGCGATCTCGTAAGGCCAGCCGCCGGCGAGATAGGCGATGGTGTAGAGGTTGAGGTCGAAAGCCCAGAGCAGCGCCAGCCCGATCGCCGGCCAGCGCAGCGCGGCTCGCGATTCGCGCGGCGCACCGGCATAGAGGTTGTGCGCCAGCACCAGCCCGCCCACCGTCACCAGCAGCCGGAACATCACGTTGAACTCGAAGGCGATGGCCAGCACCTCGCGGTCGATCTCCAGCCGCGAGAGGCCCGAATTGACGGCGAGGTGGACGATCTCGACCACGCCCAGCGCCAGGATCACCGGACGGATCGGCGCCACGCTGGCGTCGCGCCCGTCACTGGCGAAGAGGCGATAGACGACGACCAGCCAGCCCAGGTTGCGGGCGCTCTCGGCCAGCGCCGGGGCGAAAGTCACCGCCGGGCTGGCGATCGCCGCCGCGCTCGCCAGGCTCCACAGCGCGGTGAACAGCAGCGCCGCCACCATCGCGGTTCCCGCCGCGCCGAACCTTTCGCGGCGCGGGAACAGCCAGATCGCCACGCTCGCCAGCGCGATGGCGCCGGTGAGGTCGAGGCCGACGCCCAGCGTCGCCCACAAGCCCATGGCCTGCATCAGCGCGCTCCCTCGCTCCACAGCACCACCCGCAAGGTCTGCAGGATGATGAGGAAGTCGAGGAACGGCGTGTAGTTCTTGGCGTAGTAGAGGTCGTATTCCAGCTTGTGACGGGAATCCTCGATCGAGGCGCCGTAAGGATAATTGATCTGCGCCCAGCCGGTGATGCCGGGCTTCACCATGTGCCGTTCGGCGTAGTAGCGCAGCTGGTCCTCGAGGTCGGCGACGAATTCGGGACGCTCGGGGCGGGGGCCGACGAAGCTCATCTGGCCCTTGAGCACGGTCCAGGCCTGCGGCAGCTCGTCGATCCGCACCTTGCGGATGAACTTGCCGATCCGGGTGACGCGCGGGTCGTCCTTGGACGCCCACTGCGCGCCCGCCACCTCGGCATCGGTGCGCATCGAGCGCAGCTTGATGACGTCGAAGTTCTGCCCGAACAGGCCGACACGCGGCTGGCGGTAGAACGCCGGGCCCTTGCTGTCGATCTTCACCAGCAGCGCGAACAGCACGATCACCGGCGCGGTGACCAGCAGCAGCAGCAGGCTGACGGCGATGTCGAACACCCGCTTCGCCCCGCTGGAAAGCGCGCGGCCCGAAGAGAACCCGTCGGAGAAGATCAGCCAGCTCGGGTTGACGGTGTCGAGATCGACGCGGCCCGTCTCGCGCTCGAGGAAGCTGGAGAACTCGTTGACGTGGACGCCGGCGGTCTTGATGCGCAGCAGATCCTTGAGCGGCAGCGCGTTGCGGCGCTCTTCCAGCGCCAGCACCACTTCGCTGACGCCCAGGTTCTCGACATAGCGCGTCAGGTTGTGGATCGCCGAGCGCTGGATCGCTTCCTCGACGACGTGGGCGGAATCGCTCATGCCGACGTAGCCGACGATGACGAAGCCGCTCTCGGGCCGCTCGCCCAGGTGCCGCAGTCGCTGCGCGCGCTCGCCCGCGCCCAGCACCAGCACGCGGCGGCGAAAGGCGGTGGTGCCGAGGAAACCGCCGAGCAGGAGCCGGTTGAGGATCATCAGCACGATCGCGAAGGCCATCGAATAGGCCAGGGTCGAGCGCCAGAAGTTCTGTCCGCCGACGAGGAAATCGACGAAGGACAGCGCGATCACGCCCAGCGAGATCGCCACCAGCAACCGGGCCGAGGCGAACCGCATCGACCGCAGCGCCTCGGCGCCGTAGACCCCCACCGCCACCATCGACAGCGAGAGCACCGCCGCGAAGGCGCCGTGCGCCAGCAGGCGATCGGCCAGCGGCGCCGGATCGATGCCGATCTGCTCGGCACGCAGCCGCCACGAGGTCTCGTTGGCGAGGGCCAGAAGCAGTACGTCCACCAGCCAGAGCAGCAGCACCGCATGCGGGATATAGTGTTTGAACAGACGAATCATCGTCGCTTTTGCCATCCTTCGCGGGCCGAATTCCGGCACTCGGCGCAAGGACTAGGGCAAAGGCGTAAAATGTCGGTAAATCTTACACCGACCGGAAGGCCCCGTTATTTCGGCATGAGTCTCAGCGCGGTATACGTCAGCGCCTGCGACGCAGAGGCGATCACCTTGTCCGCCTGCGGGGCCCAGAACGGGCTGTGCAGCGAGGGCATCGGCGGCCCGCCCGCCTTCGCCGCCGCGAGCCTGGCCGGATCGGCACCGCCGACCCAGAAGATCACCGACTTGATTTGCGCCTCGTCGGCGCGGCGCAGTTCGCCGAAGTCCTCTCCCCCCATCACCGAGGGCGTGATGACGACCTTGTCATCGCCCATCCGCGCCTTGAGATCGGCCACCGCGCTTTCCGCGAACTCGGGGGTGTTCCAGGTGGCGCGGGTATGCGGCTCCTTCACCGAGACCGTCGGCATCAGATCCTCGGGAATGCCCGAGGCGATCGCCTCGCCGCGCGCGACCCGGGCGATGCCGTCGAGCAGGCGCGCGCGGGTCTCGTCCGAATAGCTGCGCACCGTCAGTTCCAGCTTCGCCTGGTCGGAGATGATGTTGTGCTTGGTGCCGGCGTGGAACGATCCCACCGTCACCACCACCGGATCGAGCGGATTGTTCTCCCGGCTCACCAGCGTCTGCAGCTTCATCACGATCGCGCTGGCCAGCACGATGGGATCGCGCGTGGTCTGCGGATAGGCGCCGTGCCCGCCGACGCCGCGCACCAGCAGGTCGACGCTGTCGACGTTGGCCAGCGCCCAGCCCTTCGCCGCGCCGACGACACCGGCGGCAAGCTCGGGCGTATCGTGGAAGGCCAGCGTGTAGTCCGGCTTGGGAAACCGGGTGTAGAGCCCATCCTTGAGCATCTCCAGCGCGCCCAGCCCCATCTCCTCGGCGGGCTGGCCGATCATCACCAGGGTGCCCGACCACTGCGCCTTGTTCGCCGCCAGGAGCCGGGCCATCTCGATCCACGCGGTCATGTGGGTATCATGGCCGCAGGCATGCATGATCCCGCTTTCCACCCCGGCGGTCGAAGTGCCCCGCCGGGTCGAGGCGAAGGGCAGTCCGGTCTGCTCGATCACCGGCAGGCCGTCCATGTCCGCGCGGATCAGCACCGTCGGCCCCGGCCCGTTGCGCAGCACCGCGACGATGCCGGTGCGGCCGACTTTCTCGGTCACCGTGAAGCCCGCCTTGCGCGCGGCGGCCGCCATGATGCCGGCGCTGCGGACTTCCTGGAAGCTGAGTTCCGGATTGGCATGGAGATCGCGATAGGTCTCCATCAGGCCCGGCATGTCGCGCGCCACCGTGTCGGCGATCGGATCGGCCAGAACGGGCGACGAGGCAGCCGCAAGGGCACCGGCGGAAGCAAGGAGAAGCGCGCGCATGATGCGAAGGCTACCCGTTCCCGCCGACGCCGCAAGGGTTCCGCAAACGGGCATGAAGTTTTTCTCGCAGGCCGGAAAGAAACACCCGATCGACATTCTCTACTGAATACGTAGATTGAATGTCGAAGCGCAGGGCCCGCCTGTGCTTCCGCGGCATTTGATGGCTGTCAGCTTGCTCCGCGTCACCAACCGCTAAAGCGCACGAAACCCAGGCGACAACGCCGGCTTCGTGCCTCCTGATGGAGATACGAAATGCTAGATTCGATCCCTCGCATCACTACCCGGGTGCTTCGTTCCCGTACATCCTCTCCTGATTCGCGACTGCCGCATCCTTCATGGCGCGCCGCCGGGCCGGTGCCGGGCGATGGCGCCGCCGCGATCCGCAACGCGGGCGACTTCTGGTCGCGCCTTGGCCTATGACCCCCTCGGGCGGCATCGGATCCGCAACTCTCCAGCCGGATTTCGATGTCGCCCGTTAACATGAGTTGTGCCAGACAAGCCCCGTGAAGACCGCGCTCATCATCCGCCACGTTCCCCACGAAGGGGTCGCAGGCTATCGCAAGCCCATCGAGGACGCCGGCTACGAGGTGAGCCGCATCGACGTCAGCGATCCGGGATTCTCCTCGCTCGACTTGCGCGAACCGGACCTGCTCATCATGATGGGCGGGCCCATGGGCGTCTACGAGCAGGATCGCCATCCCTGGATCTCCTGCCAGCTGCGCCGCCTGGCGCTGCGGCTCGAGGCGGACCGGCCGACGCTGGGCGTGTGCTTCGGCGCGCAGATGATGGCCGAGGCACTGGGCGCCAAAGTCTATCCCGGCCCCGCCAAGGAAGTCGGCTTCCACCCCGTGCAGGTGCACCGGCACGCCGCCGACAGCCCGCTTCGCCACGTCCGCGAGGTGCCCGTGCTGCACTGGCACGGCGATACCTTCACCCGGCCCGAGGGCGTCGAACTGCTCGCGTCCACCAGCCTCTACGAACACCAGGCGTTCCGGCGCGGCCGCACGCAGCTCGCCCTGCAGTTCCATGCCGAGATGGGCGAGGATCCCCGCTTCGACGCCTGGATCGAGCAGTGGCCCGAAGCGGTGGTCGAAGCCGGCGGCTGCCCACGGGCACTGCGCCGCACGCACGACGAACTCGGCCCCGGCGCCGTCGCGGCCGGACGCGCGATGATCGCCGACTGGCTGGCCCAGCTGGACTGAGCCGGACGCCGCCGGCATCACGCCCGCGGCGCCCGATTATCCTTCAGGCAGCAGCAGGCTGGAGTCGCCGTAGCTGTAGAAACGGTAACCTTCCGCGATCGCGTGGGCATACACCGCCTGCATCTTGTCCAGCCCCATCAGCGCCGAGACCAGCATGAACAGGGTCGATTTGGGCAGGTGGAAGTTGGTCATCAGCCCGTCGATCGCCCGGAAGCGGTAGCCCGGCGTGATGAAGATCGCGGTGTCTCCCTCGAACGGGCGGATCACGCCGTCCTCCCCGGTCGCGCTCTCCAGCAGGCGCAGGGAGGTCGTCCCCACCGCGATCACCCGGCCGCCGGCGGCACGCGCGGCATTGAGCCGGTCCGCCGTCTCCGCGTCGATACGGCCGAATTCGGCGTGCATGCGGTGGTCGGCGGTGTCGTCGGCCTTGACCGGCAGGAAGGTTCCGGCGCCGACGTGAAGCGTCAGCGTCTCGCGCACCACGCCCGCCGCGTCGAGCGCCTCGATCAGCTCGGGCGTGAAGTGCAGCGCCGCCGTGGGGGCGGCGACGGCCCCCTTCTCACGCGCGAACATCGTCTGGTAATCACTGGCGTCGGCCTCGTCGGTGGGGCGCTTGCCGGCGATGTAAGGGGGCAGCGGCATGCGGCCGGCGCGTTCGAGCAGCACTTCCACCGGCTCGTCACCCTCGAACAGCAGCGTCCAGCTGCCGTCCTCGTGCCGCTGCTCGGCCAGTGCGGAAACCTCGGCCGGGAAGGCGATGCGATCGCCGGGGCGCAGGCGCTTGGCATTGCGCACGAAGGCCTGCCAGCGGCGCAAGTCGATGCGCTTGTGCAGGGTCGCGCCGATCCTGGCCTCGCCGCGCGTGCCCTCCAGCTGCGCGGGGATGACGCGGGTATCGTTGAACACCAGCACGTCGCCCGCGCGAAGCCGTCCGGGCAGGTCGCGGACGTGATGATCGGCGAAAGGGGCATCGCCATCGGCCACCAGCAGCTTCGCCGCGTCGCGCGGGCGGGCCGGACGCAGGGCGATCAGGTCGGTCGGCAGGTCGAAGTCGAAAAGGTCCACGCGCATGGCGGCGCGCTAGACCAGAGCGGGGTTCGGGGCAAGGCTATGCCCGGCCCCTTCCCTGCTGCCTTTGTTTTCGTCATTGCGAGCGAAGCGAAGCAATGACGAGCAGTGGTCGGGACGAAGAGTGCCCCCTCAGTTCGACTTGGAGTTGTTCAGGTCCGACACCGAAGGCGCCTTCAGCGCGGGCGCCGCGGGAGCGACCGGCGCGGCCGGTGCCGGCTTGTTGTCCGAGGCGAGCGAGGCCTGGACAATCTTGGTCGGGTTCTCGGGCGGCTCGCCGCGCTGGATCGCATCGACGTACTGCATGCCGCCGATCACGCGGCCGAACACGGTGTACTTCCGGTCAAGCGCGAAGCGCGGATAGAATACAATGAAGAACTGGCTGTTCGCGCTGTTCGGATCGTTGGTGCGCGCCATCGACACGGTGCCGCGCAGATGCGGCATCGAATTGAATTCGGACTGCAGGTCCGGCAGGTCCGAGCCGCTCTGGCCGGTGCCGGTGGGATCGCCGGTCTGGGCCATGAAGCCATCGATCACGCGGTGGAAGATGAGCCCGTTGTAGAAGCCGCGCTCGGTCAGCGTCTTGATGCGCTCGACATGGTGCGGCGCCCACTTCGGCATGAGGCGGATGGCCACGCGCCCGCCGTCCGACAGGTCGAGCAGCAGGACGTCCTGGGGATCGTGGGTGACGTCGGTGTCGATCACCGTCGGCAAAGGTGCAGGAGGCGTCGGCGTGGCCGCCACCTCGTCCTTTTTGTCCTTGTCCTTCGCGATGGCCGGGGCCGCAACGAGGGCGGCGCCGAGCATCAGCGCGGTCAGGGGAAGGCGAAACTTCATGTATCTGTCACCTGGGCAATGAACGGCCGAGCCGCGTAATCGGACGCGATAAAGCGCCCCCGCTGTCGGCACAATGAATGATTTCCACGCGGACCCGCCCATCCGCGCAAGCTCAGTAGTCCCCCAATAGTCCGTTTTGCGCGATCCGCCCGACGACGTCCTCACGTACCGCCGGGCTGACGAACTTCGCGATGTCGCCCCCGAACATCGCGATTTCCTTGACCAGCTTGGACGCGATCGGCTGCAGGCTGACGTCCGCCATCAGGAACACTGTCTCGATGGTGGAATTGAGCTGCTGGTTCATCCCGGCCATCTGGTATTCGTACTCGAAGTCCGCCACCGCGCGCAGGCCGCGCACGATCACGCTGGCACCCTGCTTCTGGGCGAACTTCATCAGCAGCGCATTGAAGCCGACGACGCTGACGTTGTCGATCCCCATCGCCGCGACCTCGCGCTCGACCATGGCCATGCGCTCGTCCGGCGTGAACAGCGGGTTCTTCGACGGGTTGGTGGTGACGCCGATGATCAGCTTGTCGACCAGCTTGGCGCCGCGCCGGATGATGTCGGCATGGCCCAGCGTGATCGGGTCGAAAGTGCCGGGGTAGACGCCGATACGCTCAGCCGAAGCCATCAGTGATCCCTCTCGATGATATAGCGCGCGACGGCGCGAAGGAGGTCCGCTTCCCGGCCGTGCTGGGCCAGGTGGCCAATCGCCTGCTCGACCAGCATGCGCGCCTGTTCGCGGGCGCGTTCGGGGCCGAGCAGCGAGACGAAGGTTTCCTTGCCCGCCGCCGCGTCCTTGCCCACGGCCTTGCCGGCGAGAGCGGCGTCGCCCTCGTGGTCGATGAGATCATCGGCGATCTGGAAGGCCAGCCCGATGTCGCGGGCATAGCCGCGCAGATGTGTGCGCCCCTCCGGCGGAATGCGGCCGAGGATCGCGCCCATCTCCACCGCCGCACCAAGCAGCGCGCCGGTCTTGAGCTGCTGGAGGCGGGTGACGGTCTGCAGGTCGAACTCGCTGGTCTCGGCGACGAGGTCCATCATCTGGCCGCCCGCCATCCCCTGCGCGCCGCTGGCGTGGCCAAGCGTGCGGACGAGTTCGATGCGGGTAAAGGGATCAGGCGTGGTCGCCGGATCGGACAGGACCTCGAAAGCGAAGGCGTGCAGCGAATCGCCTGCAAGCACGGCAGTGGCCTCGTCGAACGCCAGATGAAGCGTCGGCTTGCCGTGCCGCAGGGCGTCATCGTCCATGCACGGCAGATCGTCGTGGATCAGCGAATAGACGTGGATCGATTCGATGGCGATGCCCGCCCGGATCGCGGCTTCGCGCTGGACGCCGTACATCTCGGCGACGCTGGCGAGCAGCAGCGGACGCAGCCGCTTCCCCCCGCCGATCGCGGCATAGCGCATCGCCTCCACCAGCTTCGCGCGGGCATCGTCGGGAACGGCGAGCAGCGCGTCGAAGGCGCCGTCGATCTCCTCGGCGATCCGCGCGAGGCCATCGGCCAGCAGCGAATCGGGCGCGGCCACTTCGGTCACAGGTCGAAAGGCTGGGTGCCCGCCGCCGCGCCGTCCGGCCCGGCGACGATACGCTCGATCCGCGCCTGCGCGGCGTCGAGGCGCTTCTGGCAATGCTGGCGCAGCTTCTCGCCCTTTTCGTAGAGCGAGATCGAATCTTCCAGTGGCACGTCGCCGCTTTCGAGCTGGCGCACGATGGTCTCCAGCGCGCGAAGGGAGTCCTCGAAGCTGAGCGTGTCGATGGTCGAAGTTTCGGATTCCATGGGCAAGCAATGGCGCTCGGCGCAGTAACGGTCAAGGTGGCGGCGGTATTTACCCGTCACCAGGGAGTATCGGCCACTCTGGTATAGCTAGACCCCCTTTAGGTGCCGTTGAGTGCCGTTATGTCCATACGCTCTGGCGCAGCCGGAAAGACGCGGCTAAG
The DNA here is from genome assembly GCF_036352595.1 of Novosphingobium resinovorum. Taxonomy (GTDB): domain Bacteria; phylum Pseudomonadota; class Alphaproteobacteria; order Sphingomonadales; family Sphingomonadaceae; genus Novosphingobium; species Novosphingobium resinovorum_B. Next base: position 169,023 of record NZ_JAZFAX010000001.1, on the reverse strand, counting down.
GGCTCCCCCATGAGCGGAATCACCCCTGACGTCGTCGAGGCGCATGGCCTCAATCCCGAAGAATACGAGCGCGTCCTGAATGCGCTGGGCCGCGAGCCGAACCTCGTGGAACTCGGCATTTTCTCGGTGATGTGGTCGGAGCACTGCTCGTACAAGTCGAGCCGCTTCCACCTCAAGAAGCTCCCCACCGAGGCGCCCTGGGTGATTTGCGGCCCCGGCGAGAACGCCGGCGTGATCGACATCGGCGACGGCCAGGCCGCCATCTTCAAGATGGAAAGCCACAACCACCCCAGCTATATCGAGCCTTATCAAGGCGCTGCGACCGGCGTGGGCGGCATCCTGCGCGACGTCTTCACGATGGGCGCGCGCCCGGTGGCGAACATGAACGCCCTGCGCTTCGGCCGTCCGGACCACCCCAAGATGAAGCACCTCGTCAAGGGCGTCGTCGCGGGCATCGGCGGCTACGGCAACTGCGTGGGCGTGCCTACGGTGGGCGGCGAGACGAACTTCCACAAGGCTTACGACGGCAACATCCTCGTCAACGCGATGACCGTCGGCGTCGCCGATACGAACAAGATCTTCTATTGCGCCGCCACTGGCCTCGGTAATCCGATCGTTTACGTCGGTTCCAAGACCGGCCGCGACGGCATCCACGGCGCCACCATGGCCTCGGCCGACTTCGGCGACGACATCGACGAAAAGCGCCCCACCGTGCAGGTCGGCGATCCCTTCGTCGAGAAGCTGCTGATCGAGGCCTGCCTCGAACTGATGGCGACCGACGCGATCGTCGCGATCCAGGACATGGGCGCGGCCGGCCTCACCTCCTCGTCGGTCGAGATGGCCAGCAAGGGCGGCGCCGGCATTCGCCTAAACATGAACAAGGTGCCCTGCCGCGAAGAGGCGATGACGCCTTACGAAATGATGCTCAGCGAAAGCCAGGAGCGCATGCTCATGGTGCTCCAGCCCGGCAAGGAAGCCATGGCCGAGGCCATCTTCAAGAAGTGGGAACTGGACTTCGCGGTAATCGGCGAAGTCACCGATACCGGCCACATGGTGCTGGAATTCAACGGCGAAGTGGTCTGCGACATCCCGCTCGGCCCCCTCGCCGATGATGCGCCGGAGTACGAGCGTCCTTACGTCTCGCCTGAGGAATACAAGGCCTGGGCAGCCGTCCCGGCCCTCGGCGAAGTGCCGGAAAGCACCGATCTCGGCGCCGACCTCATCAAGCTGATGGGCGGCGCGGACCTCGCGTCGCGCAAGTGGATCTGGGAGCAGTACGACAGCCAGGTCGGCGCGGACACCATGCAGAAGTCCGGCGGCGACGCAGCCGTCGTGCGCGTCCACGGCACGCAGAAGGCGCTGGCGATCAGCACCGACTGTAGCCCGCGCTATTGCTACGCCGACCCCTACGAGGGCGGCAAGCAGGCGGTCGCCGAGACGTACCGCAACATCAGCGCGGTCGGCGGGTTGCCGCTGGCGATCACCAACTGCCTCAACTTCGCCAACCCGCAGCGCCCCGAGATCATGGCGCAGATCGTCGGCTGCCTGAACGGCATGGGCGATGCGTGCCGCGCGCTGGACTACCCGATCGTCTCGGGCAACGTCTCGCTCTACAACGAATCGAAGGCCACCGGCGGCGGCTCTGCGATCCTGCCGACCCCGGCGATCGGCGGCGTCGGCATCCTCGCCGACCATGACCAGATGGCAACAGTGGCGTTCAAGGCCGAGGGCGAGGAAATCTTCCTGCTCGGCGGCGAAGGAACGCACCTTGGTCAGTCGCTCTGGCTCAAGGACATCGCAGGCCATGAAGCCGGTGATGCACCGAAGGTCGACCTGAAGGCCGAAGCCCACAACGGCGGCATGGTCCGCGGCTGGATCGGCGAAGGCAAGGTCACGGCAGTCCATGACGTCAGCGACGGCGGCCTGATCGTCGCGCTGGCCGAGATGGCGCTGGCAAGCGGCCTCGGCTGCACGCTGGACGCGGACCTCACCACCGCGCAGGCGTTCGGCGAGGACCAGTCGCGCTATGTCGTGACCGCACCGGCGGGAACTGTCCTGCCGGAAGCGGTGAAGATCGGCACCGTCGGCGGCACCGCGGTCGCGGGCGTGGAGATCGCCGCGCTGCGTGAAGCCAACGAGGCCTTCTTCAAGGACTGGATGGAGGGCTGAGCGCCCTTCCCCCGGTCCTTCGGGACACAATAAAACCCCGGCGCTCGAAGGAGCGGCCGGGGTTTTCTTTTGCTTCGCGTCTGGCCGATGGGGCTTCGACAAGCTCAACCTGAGCGGGGACGGGAGGTTTCCCTTCGAACTCGCGCCACCTTGGGAACGGGGCGGTTTACACCAACCCCGCTCACCCTGAGCTTGTCGAAGGGTCGCCCCCCGTGTTTTCAGTACCTTACCAGCTCTTCTTCGGCTTCTTGTGGAACGGCTTGCCGCCGCCGCCACCCGCCGGACGGTCCTGGCGCGGACCGGTCGGGCGCGCGCGATACGGGGCGGAACCTTCGCCGCCGGGACCGTCCGAACGCGGACCATTGCCGTGCGGACGGCGGCCACGACCCTGCGGGCCTTCGCGGTCGCGGCTGCGGTGACGGGCGGCGTCACGCGGCGCATCGGGCGCACGCTCGATGAGGATGGTGGCTTCGTACTCACCGTCCTCGCGCGCGGTGCGGGCGACGGCGCGCTCGAACTGCTCGGCCTGCGCGACGGGGATCTGGAAGTAGGTCTGGTCGCCGTTGATGCGAATCTGGCCGACCGCATCGCGGGTGACATGGCCGCGGCGGCACAGCACCGGCAGGATCCAGCGCGCTTCGGCACGCTCGTCGCGGCCCACGTTCATGCGGAACCAGACGACGTCGTCGAAGCCCGGACGCTCGCGCTTCTGCCGGGATTCGGGCGAATTGCCGAGCAGTTCCTCGGGCTGCGGCATCGCGGCGCGGTGCGCGCGCACAAGCGCGGCGGCGACGTCCTCGGCGCTCAGCGTTTCCAGCACGACCTTCGCCAGTTCGCGGTCGTCGTCCTCGACTTCGACGGGCGCGAGCAGCTTTTCGAGCAGGCGGTCACGGTCCTGTGCGCGGATCGCCTCGGGCGTCGGGGCCTCACCCCACTCGGCCTCGATGCGGGCGCCGCGCAGCATCATCTCGACGCGGCGGCGGCGCGGATACGGCACCAGCAGGACCGCCGTGCCCTTCTTGCCGGCGCGGCCGGTACGGCCCGAACGGTGCTGCAGGGTCTCTGCATCGCGCGGGATCTCGACGTGGACGACGAGGCTGAGCGACGGCAGATCGATGCCGCGCGCGGCGACGTCGGTGGCGACGCAGACCTTGGCGCGGCGGTCACGCAGCGCCTGCAGCGCGTTGTTGCGCTCGTTCTGCGAATGCTCGCCCGAGAGCGCCACGGCGGAGAAGCCGCGCTCAACCAAAGTGGCGTGCAGATGCTTCACGTTGTCGCGCGTGGCGCAGAACAGGATCGCGGTCTCGGCATCGTAGAAGCGCAGCAGGTTCACCACCGCATGCTCGATGTCCGAAGGGGCGACGGTCACCGCCTTGTAGGCGATATCACCGTGGCCGCGGTTCTCGCCGACGGTGGAGATGCGCAGCGCGTTCTTCTGGTAACGCTGGGCCAGCGCCTCGATCGGGCGCGGCATGGTGGCCGAGAACAGCAGCGTGCGGCGGGTTTCCGGCGTCGCATCGAGCAGTTCCTCCAGATCCTCGCGGAAGCCCATGTCGAGCATCTCGTCGGCTTCGTCCAGCACCACGGCGCGCAAGTCCGAGAGGTCGAGCTTGCCGCGCTCGAGGTGATCGCGCAGGCGCCCCGGCGTGCCGACGACGATCGCCGCGCCGCGCTCGAGCTGCTTGCGCTCCTTCACCGGGTCCATGCCGCCGACGCAAGTGACGATGCGGGCGTGGGTCTTGGCATAGAGCCATTCCAGCTCGCGGCTGACCTGCTGCGCCAGTTCGCGCGTCGGCGCGATCGCCAGCGCCAGCGGCCGGGCGGCGAAGGCCAGTTGATCGTCGGCGAGCAGTTCGTCGGCCATGGCGAGGCCGAAGGCGACGGTCTTGCCCGAACCGGTCTGGGCCGACACGACGAGGTCGCGGCCCTTGGCCTCCGACTCGGTGACGGCGGCCTGGACCGGGGTCAGGGTCTCATAGCCATGGCCAGTGAGAGCTTCGGCGAGAAGCGCGGGAATCTGCGGAAAAGTCATTATAAGGTCAACGAGTCCTGCCGCACCAAGGCGGCTTTCAAAGAGCATCGGGAGGGCTGCGTGGACGCCCTCAGGCGCACCGGTTGAGCGCCCCATAGACCAAAGTGCGCAGATATGCGCGCTCCAAATTCACTTGCGAGCGATTCGCCCCTCAGACGCCCTGACCCCAGAGCGACCGGGGCGACGACCGGGCATCCACCTCTCGTTCGGGCAACTGGTCGAAGCTCGGTTCGAAGCCGAGCTGGACGTACATCTCGCGTTCGAGGAACGGGGCGGCGTCGCCGGCGCTCATGTCGACCCGCGCGCACTCGCCGAGCCCTGGCAGGCTGGTTCGAAAAAGTCCTTTTCGGACAACGCCATAGCGCATGAAATCACCCCTTGGCAAAGCCGGCCCGGCTTGCGGATGGCCCGGCTAACGATCCGTCATGCGGCGATCAAGCCGGCGGTGATCTTGTCATAATTCCGCAAGATCGCCAGCCCCGTCCCTGCATGCGCCCCGGATGCCCTTGAGCACGCTGGCGCACTTGCCCATACTCGCCCCGGCATGAACCCTTCCGCTCCCGCCGCGCCTTCGATCGGCGCGCTCGTCGCCACCGACCCCGCGCGCGCCCTGCCCCTGCTGCGTGACGCGATCCTGCGCCGGCCCGACGACGCCCCGGCCCATCGCCTGCTCGGCAAGACCTTGCGCGCCCTCGGCCATGACGAGGAGGCGGCGCTGGCCGAAGGCGAGGCGATCCGCGCCTCCTCGCGCGATCCCGAACTCGTCGCCATCGCCCGCGCGCTCGTCGCCGGAGACCTCCCGGTCGCCGAGAGCGGCCTGCGCCAAAGGCTGCGCGAACAGCCCACCGACGTGGCCGCGATCCGGATGATGGCGGAACTGGCCGGCCGCATCGGCCGCAACCGCGACGCCGAGGCACTGCTGCGCCGCGCCCTCGAACTGGCGCCCGGCTTCACGGCGGCGCGCGCCAATTTGGCGATCGTGCTCTATCGCCAGGCCCGCTTCGCCGAGGCCCTCGCCGAACTGGACGCGGTGCTGGCGGCAGGCGGCGCGCAGGCGGGCGACCTCAACTTGCGCGCGGCCACGCTGGGCCGCATCGGCGACTACGAGCAGGCACGCGACCTCTATGCGCGGCTGACCGAGACTTTCCCCGATCACGCCAAGCTGTGGATGAGCCACGGCCATATCCTCAAGACGCTGGGCGAACAGGCCGCCAGCGTCGCCGCCTATCGCCGCGCCATCACCATCGAGCCCGGCCTCGGCGAAGTCTGGTGGAGCCTTGCGAACCTCAAGACCTGGCGCTTCGAGGACGGCGACGTCGCGGCGATGGAGGCCGCGCTGGAACGCGACGACCTCTCCGACGACGACCGGCTCCACCTCCATTTCGCGCTCGGCAAGGCGCTCGACGACCAGCGCGAGGCGGAGCGCGCCTTCGCGCACTATGCGCAAGGCAACCGTATCCGGAGCGAGCAACTGGACCACGATCCCGAGGCGATCGCAGCGCAGGTCGATGCCGCGATCGCCACGATCACGCCCGAACTGGCGGCGCGCTGGCGGCAGGCGGGACACCCCTCGCCCGAGCCGATCTTCATCCTCGGCCTGCCGCGCGCGGGCTCGACGCTGATCGAGCAGATCCTCGCCAGCCATTCGCAAGTCGAGGGCACGATGGAACTGCCCGACATTCCCGCCATCGCCCTGCGTGAGGCGCATGCCCATGGCGGCTCGCTGCGCGACTGGCCGCGTGCCGTGGCCGCCATGTCCGATGCGCGGCGCGCCGAACTGGGCGCGGAATTCCTCGATCGCACGCGCATCCAGCGCAAGACCGACAAGCCGTTCTACATCGACAAGCTGCCCAACAACTGGGCCTATCTCGGCCTGATCGCGGCGATCCTGCCCAACGCCCGGATCATCGATGCCCGGCGCGAACCGCTGGACTGCTGCTTTTCGAACTTCCGCCAGCATTTCGCCCGCGGGCAGGCGTTCTCCTACGACCTGGCGCACATCGGGCGCTACTATGCCGACTATGTGCGGGCGATGGCGCATTACGACGCGGTCATGCCCGGCCGCGTCCACCGGGTGATCCACGAGCGGCTGCTCGACGATCCCGAAAGCGAGGTCCGCGCCCTGCTCGCGCACCTCGGGCTGGAATTCGAGGAGGCGTGCCTGCAGTTCCACACCAACACCCGCGCCGTGCGCACCGCATCGAGCGAACAGGTGCGCCGCCCGATCAATCGCGACGGAGTGGGCCAGTGGCGGCCCTACGAGGCCTGGCTCGGTCCGCTCAAGGCAGCACTGGGGGATCTGCCGGAACGGTACGACCGGTAGGTTCGCAGCGCCGTGCGGCGGGGGCTTCGACAAGCTCAGCCTGAGCGGGATTTGAGGTCTGCGCCGCCTTCGCTCATCCTGAGCTTGTCGAAGGGTCGCACCCAAGCTTTCCGAAGTCCGTCGCCAAGCCACCCTATGAAGCAGTGCGCCCGCCCGGCACCACGCGCCTGAAGAATTGTGGCGAAAATGTCATAGATTGCACTGCACAATAAGCATTACCCGCCCGACCTATTGTCAAAGCTCATGAATTGTGGCCGCTTCCGCATAGGGCAAGCACAGGGGGAAATGCGAGTGGTCACGTCGCGTTTGGGTTGTCGTCGCAGCGCCATGGTCGCGCTGCTGGGTTCGTCCGCTCTTGCTGCAGCGCAACCCGCGCTTGCGCAGAGTGCCGCCGCCGGTGCTCCGGCCGCCAAGTCCGAAGAGGGTGACGTCATCCTCGTCACCGCGCAGAAACGCACCGAGAACCTGCAGGACGTGCCGATCGCGATCACCGCGCTGGGCACCGAGAAGCTGCGCGACCTGCAGGTCAAGGAACTGCAGGACGCGGTCAAGTACATCCCCTCGGTGACGATCCAGACAGTCCAGCCCGGTTTCAGCCAGGTCTACTTCCGCGGCGTCGCCTCGGGCGAGAACGCCAACCACTCGGCCTCGCTGCCGACGGTGGGCACGTACCTCGACGAGATGCCGATCACCACGATCCAGGGCGCGCTCGACATCCACGCCTACGACATCGCCCGGGTGGAGGCGCTGGCGGGGCCGCAGGGCACGCTCTACGGCGCCAGTTCGATGGCCGGCACGATCAAGATCGTCACCAACAAGCCTGATTACTCTGGTACTTACGGCGCCGGCGATTTCGAGATCAATTCGGTCGCGCACGGCGACATGGGCGGCGTCGCGCAGGGGTTCGTGAACCTCAGGCTGTCGGACCGCTCGGCGCTGCGCGTGGTCGGCTGGTATCGCCATGACGGCGGCTATATCGACAACGTCGCCGGCAGCCGTACCTACCCGGTCTCGGGCATCACCCAGGACAATGCGCGGTACGTCAAGAGCGACTACAACGACGTCGATACCTACGGCGCCCGCATGGCGCTGGGCATTGAACTGGACGACGACTGGACGATCACCCCGACGCTGATGGGCCAGGTCCAGAAGACCCACGGCAGCTTCGCGCAGGAACGTTCCAGCGCGGTGAGCGGGAAGCTCCAGACCGTCCAGTACAATCCGGAAGGCAGCAAGGACGAATGGTACCAGGCCGCGCTCACCGTCGAGGGCAAGGTGGGCAACTGGGATCTGGTGGCGACCGGCGGCATCCTCAACCGCAAGGACCGCACCGAATCCGACTATTCGGACTACTCGTACTTCTATGACGCGCTCTACGGCTCGGGCGCCTATCTCTACGACAACGCGGGCGATCTCGTCAGCCCCAACCAGTACATCCAGGGGCGCGACAGATACCGCCGCCAGTTCGGCGAAGTGCGCATCTCCTCACCGCAGGACAGCCGCCTGCGCCTGATCGCGGGCCTGTTCGCGCAGCGCCAGTCGCACCTCATCACGCAGAACTACATCATCGACGGCATCGCCGATGCCATCACCGTGCCCGGCACCGACAGCGACATCTGGCTGACCAAGCAGAAGCGCGTCGACCGGGACTATGCCGCCTTCGGCGAACTGAGCTTCGACATCACCGACAAGCTGACCGCCACCGGGGGCCTGCGCGTCTACAACTACAAGAACTCGCTGGTCGGCTTCTTCGGCTACAGCGACGGCTTCTCCAGCCGCACCGGCGTCGCCGCCTGCTTCGCCGAGGCCAAGGTCAAGGGATCGCCCTGCACCAACCTCGACAAGTCGACCTCGGACACCGACTTCATCCACAAGTTGAACCTGACCTACAAGTTCTCGCCCGACGCGCTGGTCTATGCCACCTGGTCGCGCGGCTTCCGGCCCGGCGGCATCAACCGGCGATCGACGCTGCCGCCCTATGGCCCGGACAAGCTCGACAACTACGAGATCGGCTGGAAGACGATGCTGGGCCCGATCCGCTTCAACGGCGCGGTCTACCAAGAGGACTGGAACGACATCCAGCTCTCGTTCCTGGGCGAAAACGGGCTGACGCTGATCCGCAACGCCGGCGTCGCGCGCATCCGGGGCATCGAGTTCGACCTCGGCTACCGCAGGAACGGCCTGTCGCTGAGCCTCGGCGGCAGCTTCAACGATGCGACCATCCGCAAGGACTTCTGCAAGATCGCGACGCCGAGCTTCGACTGCTCGGTGAACGTCGACCTCGACGGCAGCGGCGCGATCGACGACGACAGCGAGATCAACGACACCCTTGCCCCCAAGGGCACGCGCCTGCCGATCACCGCCAGGTTCAAGGGCAACGCCATCGCCCGCTACGAATTCCCGGCGGGCGAATGGAAGGGCCATGTCCAGCTTGCGGTCAACTACATCGGCAAGCGCCGCAGCGACCTGCGCAACGCCGAGAACGCCATCAAGGGCGAGTTCGCCGCTTATACCACCGCCGATTTCAGCGTCGGGCTCAAGGGCGACAACTGGCGGGCGGAACTCTTCGCGAGCAACCTGTTCGACAGCAACGGCGTCATCAACAGCTCGGTCCAGTGCCTGGAGACGACCTGCGGCGATCCCGATGGTGCCAGCAGTACCGGCGGCGTTTTCTACGACTACGTGATCCGGCCGAGGGTGATCGGGCTCAAGATCGGCCGGGATTTCTGATCGCCGGGATACCGAAGGGTTGAACCTGCCCAAAGGACAGGACGGCCGCCTCGGCCTCGTGGCGGCCATGGCGCTGGTCATGGGCAACATGATCGGCTCGGGCGTGTTCCTGCTGCCCGCCAGCCTCGCCCCCTTCGGCTGGAACGCGGTGGCCGGCTGGGTGGTGACGACGGCGGGCGCGATGGTGCTGGCCTATGTCTTCGCACGGCTGACGCGGGCGCTGCCGGATGCGGGCAGTCCCTCGGGCTTCGTCTCGGCCGCGTTCGGGGCCACGGCGGGCTTCTTCATCAGCTGGATCTACCTCGTCTCGATCTGGACGACGGTGGCGACCATCGCGGTCGCCGCCGTCAGCTATCTCTCGGCGATCACGCCCGGGCTTGCCGGGGCGCCGTTCCGTCCGGCGCTGGCCGCGCTCGGGCTGGTCTGGCTAACGGCGCTGGTGAACCTGCGCGGGGTGCGCGCCGCCGGGGGCTTTCAGGTGGTGACGATGGCGCTCAAGGTCGTGCCGCTGCTGGTGGTGATCGTCATCGCCGCGCTGCTACTCGGGCGCGGAGAGGCGCACATCCTGCCCGTCGATGCCGTCCCGGTGACGCCGGGCTCGGTCAACGCGGCGGCGACGCTGACGCTCTGGGCGCTGCTCGGCTTCGAATCCGCCAGTATCGCCGCCGCACGGGTGCGCGATCCGGAAGTGAACATCGCCCGCGCCACGCTGTGGGGCACGGCGCTGACCGGCGCGCTCTACCTGCTGGTATGCTCGGCGATCGCGCTGCTGCTGCCGATGGCGGTCGCCGCCGCCTCGCCAGCGCCGTTCGCGACGTTCGTGGCGCGCTACTGGAACGGCACGGCGGCGGCGCTGGTCACCGTGTTCGCGGTCGTCAGTTGCATCGGCGCGCTCAACGGCTGGACTTTGCTGGAGGCGGAAATGTCGCGCGACATGGCCGCCCGCCGCCTGCTGCCGCGCTGGTTCGCCGCAACCGATGCGGCCGGCACGCCCCGGCGCGCGCTGCTGGTCTCCACCGGAATCGCCACGCTGTTCGTGGTCATGAACGGCTCGCGCTCGATGCAGGGGCTGTTCGAGTACCTGTTGCTGCTGTCCACCTCGGCGACGCTATGGCTCTACCTCGCCTGCGCGATGGCGGCATGGAAGCTGCGCGTCTGCCGCCCGTTCGCCGCGATCGGCGCAGCCTACGCGCTATGGACCCTGTGGGGCGCCGGGATCGGGGCGAGCGGCCTGAGCTTCATCCTCATGGCGCTGGGCCTGCCGCTGTGGCTATGGACGCGCCGCGACGGCTAGAGCAGCGCGTCGAGCCATTTCTCCACCAGCATCTCGGCTTCCTCCGGCGTGAACGGCGCCTTGCCCAGGCTCAGTTCCAGCCAGAGCCCGTCGATCAGCGCGGTCAGCGCCACCGCCGGCAGGCGGGCGTCGGCGATGTCGGGACGCAGCGCTCGGATCAGCGCCTCGATGCCCCCCCGGAACTCCGCATAGATTTCGGCGTGGAGCGCACCGATTCCCGCATCCACCGGGGTCATGCTCCAGAACGCCAGCCAGGTCGCCAGCAGCCCCGGATCGGCGATCGGCGGCCGGAAGCTGGCGGCCAAGTACGCGAGCAGCCGCGCGCGCGGATCCTCGCCCGCCGCCGCGACCGCCTCGGCCAGCGCCGCCTCGACCCGGCCTCCGGCCCAGCGATAGGCCTCGGCGATCGCCTGTCCGACCCCGCCGAAATAGTGCCGCAGCAGCCCCGGCGAGACCCCCGCCTCCGCGCAGATCGCCCGCACCGAAGTGCCCGCGACGCCATGCAGCGCAAGGCACCGCGCGGTCGCCTCCACCAGACTGCGCCGGCGGTCGTCGGGATGTTCGCGGGTGAAGGCCCCGGACGAGGCCCGAGAGAAGGATTGATGATCGTCCATAGGCTTGTTATACGATCGTATAGCAAGGAGCGCGAAATGGCAACCACAGGGGCGTCTCTGGCCGCAGACCATCCCATGACCGATCCGCTGGAAGGCTGGAGCCTGCCGGCCTGGACGTATTCCGACGCCGAATTCTTCGAAGCGGAAAAGGAACGCGTCTTCGCGCCCAGTTGGCAGGTGGTGTGCCACGAAAGCGACCTGCCCCGGCCCGGCGACTGGCACACGCTCGACTACATCGGCGAAAGCGTCGTCGTCGTGCGCGGTGCCGACGGTGCCTTGCGGGCCTTCACCAATGTCTGCCGCCATCGCGGCTCGCGCATCGTCGATGGCGCCAGCGGCTGCGCCCGGAAGCTGGTGTGCCCCTATCACGCCTGGGTCTACGAACTCGACGGCACCCTCACCGGCGTGCCCGACAGCGCCAGCTACCCCGCCTTCGACAAGGCCCGCCATGGCCTTTCGCCGGTGCAGAGCGAGGTCTGGCGCGGCTTCGTGTTCGTGCGGCTGGTGGACGACGGCGGCCCCTCGGTGGCGCGGATGATGGCCCCGTACGAGGCCATGGTCGCGCCCTATCGCTTCGAGGAACTCAAGGCGCTGGGCCGCGTCACCCTGCGCCCGCGCGCGGTCAACTGGAAGAACATCGGCGACAACTATTCCGACGGCCTGCACATCCCCGTCGCCCACCCCGGCCTCACCCGCCTGTTCGGCCGCAGCTACGGCGTCGAGGCCACGGATCACGTCGATCGCATGTGGGGCGACCTGATGGAGGCGCCCTCGCGCAACTGGTCGGAGCGGATGTACCAGCGGCTGCTGCCCCCCGTCCCGCACCTTCCGGCCAAGCGGCAGCGCCACTGGCTCTACTTCAAGCTGTGGCCCAACGTCGCCTTCGACATCTACCCGGACCAGGTCGATTTCATGCAGTGGCTGCCGGTCAGCCCGACGACCAGCCTGATCCGCGAGATCAGCTATGTCCTCGACGATGACCGCCGCGAGATGCGCGCCGCGCGCTACCTCAACTGGCGCATCAACCGCGAGGTCAATGCCGAGGATACCGCGCTCATCGCCCGCGTGCAGGCGGGCATGGCCTCGCGCAGCTTCTCGATCGGGCCGCTGTCCGACAAGGAAGTGTGCCTGCGCCACTTCTGCAGGCGCATGCGCGCGTTGATCCCGGCCGCACGCCTCGAACATTCCCCCGCCCCCGGCTGGAGCAAGACCGCATGACCACCCGTTACGACGCGATCATCATCGGCGCCGGCCACAACGGCCTGACCTGCGCCTTCTACCTCGCCCGCGCCGGCCTGCGGGTGCGGGTTCTGGAACGGCGCGACGTGGTCGGCGGCGCCGCGGTGACCGAGGAATTCCACCCCGGCTTCCGCAACTCGGTCGCCAGCTACACCGTCAGCCTGCTGCAGCCCAAGGTCATCGCCGACATGCGCCTGGCCGATCACGGCTACCGTGTGATCGAGCGGCCGATCAGCAACTTCCTGCCGCAGGAGGATGGCGGCCACCTCAAGCTGGGCGGCGGGCTGGAGCGCACGCAGGCGGAATTCCGCCGCTTTTCCGAGCACGACGCCGCTGTGCTCCCCGCCTATTACGACGCGCTCGAAGGCGTGGCCGAAGTGCTGCGCGACCTTGCACTAAAGACCCCGCCCGAGGCCGGCGGCGGCTGGCGCGCGCTGGTCGATGCGGCGCTGCAGGGGCGCAAGCTGGCGGGCCTCTCGATCACGGCGCAGCGCGACGTGCTGGACCTGTTCACCAAGTCCGCGCGCAGCCTGCTCGACGGCTGGTTCGAGAGCGAGGCGGTCAAGGCCGCCTTCGGGTTCGATGCGGTGGTCGGCAACTATGCCTCGCCCGATACGCCGGGCAGCGCCTACGTGCTGCTGCACCATGTCTTCGGCGAGGTGAACGGCAAGAAGGGCGCCTGGGGTCACTCGGTCGGCGGCATGGGCGCGATCACGCAGATCATGGCGAAAGTCTGCCGCGACCTCGGCGTCGAGATCAGCCTGGAAGCGCCCGTCGCGCAAGTGCTGGTCGATGGCGGCAAGGTCGCGGGCGTGCGACTGGAAAGCGGCGAGGAGGTCATGGGCCCGCGCGTGATCGCCAACGTGGGGCCCAAGCTGCTCTACGGCAGGATGATCGCGCCAAGCGACCTCGACGCCGATTTCGCGCGGCGGATGAAGGGCTTCAAGGCCGGCAGCGGCACCTTCCGCATGAACGTGGCGCTGTCCGAACTGCCGCGCTTCACCTGCCTGCCCGAGCCCGGCGAACACCACCAGTCGGGCATCATCATCGCGCCGACGCTCGACTACATGGACCGCGCCTTTACAGACGCCAAGCAGCTCGGCTGGTCGCGGAAACCGATCGTCGAGATGCTGATCCCCTCGACCATCGACGACAGCCTCGCCCCGCCGGGCCAGCATGTCGCCAGCCTGTTCTGCCAGCAGTTCGCGCCCGAACTGCCGGATGGCCGCGACTGGGACGCCGAGGAGGACAAGGCCGCGGACACCATCATCGATACGGTGGAGGAATATGCGCCGGGCTTCCGCGCCTCGATCCTCGGGCGGCAGGTGCTCAGCCCGAAGGGGCTGGAGCGCAAGTTCGGCCTCGTCGGCGGCGACATCATGCATGGCAACCTGACGCTCGACCAGATGTGGTCCGCGCGCCCGGTGCTGGGCCACGGCGCCTATCGCGGGCCGATCAAGGGGCTCTACATGTGCGGCGCGGGCACCCATCCCGGCGGCGGCGTCACCGGTGCGCCGGGGCACAACTGCGCGCACGAGGTGCTCGCCGACAAGCGGGGCCTGGGCGGTGCGTTCCGGCGATTCCGCTGACGGGGCTGCCAGTCATCGCAGCCAACTTCTTTCGTCATTGCGAGCGCAGCGAAGCAATCCACGCCGGTTTATGTTGCCCTGGGTTGCTTCGCTGCGCTCGCAATGACCAAGTGAAGATCAGCCGATCACCGCCCGGATCGTCGCGACGGCGGGGCGGGGCGTGAGGTCGGCGTTGAACAGGCCGAAGTTGTTCATCTCGCTCGTCCCGCCCCAGGCGAACAGTTCGTAGAGGCTGATCGTGTGGACGAAAGGACGCTCCAGCGCCGCCGCGACATCGGAGGCGAGCAGGGTCGCCTGCTGGTCAAGCGTGACCGGCGGCGCGGTGGCGTTCTTCGCGTCCCCGCCGGTCGTGCGGCCCCATTCGGTAAGCACGCCCTGCGCATGGCCGCCCGCCGCCACCTGTTCTCCGAAGCGCGTCAGGCGATCGCCCACCGCCGTCGCCGCGCGCGGATAGACGTGCGCGTTGCCGAAGTCGGCGAAGGCGCCCTGCTCGGCCTGCATGTAGTCGTTGCTGGCGATCAGCGGGATCGCCGCCAGCGCCGGATCGGCGCGCAGGGCGGCGGTAAAGTCGGCGATGAAGGCCATCAGCGCCGGAGCATCGCCGGTGCGAAAGCCCAGCCGGGGATCGCTCTGGCCTTTGTAGGTCACCGGGTTGAGATCGGGCTCGTTGGGAAACTCGATCGCCCAGATCGAGCCGGGCGCGGCGACGAGAAACGCCTTCAGGTCCGCCAGCGTCGTCGCGATCGCCCGCACCGAAAGCGTGAAGCAGAACCGCACACCCTCCCGCGCGAGGCCGACATAGGTGTTCCAGCCGGGCGTCCCGGAGTACGGCTCCCGGCAGCGCATCCTGCGCACGCCGCCCAGCTGGTCGAGCGCGGGCACGATGTTGCGCACCTTGTAGAGTGAGCCGGTGTCCTGCGGCCGCCCCTGCACCATGATCCGCTCGACCCGCAAGGTCGCGGCCAGAACCGGCGCGCGCATGAACGGCAACACGGCCAGTCCGGCCATCACCTGCCTGCGGGAAAGGGTGTTCAACATGGTGCGGCCTCCCAGCGATGGAGTTAGCCCTGCAACGCGCCGAAAGTCCCGGGGGTGGCGGAAATTTAATCCGCGCCGGAGCTTTCGCTCACTTCACCGCCGCGCCGCCCTTCATCACATGCGCCACGCTTTCCAGCACCCGCACGTCGGCGAGCGGGTCACCGCTGACCGCGATCATGTCGGCGAACTTGCCCGGCGCGATCGAGCCGAGTTCCTTCTCGTGCCCGATCAGCGTCGCGGCATCGAGGCTGGCGGCGCGGATCGCCTGCGCCGGGGTCATTCCATAACGGACCATGTAGGCGAATTGCCGCGCGTTGAGCCCATGCGGATAGACCCCCGCATCCGTGCCGAAAGCCAGCTTCACGCCCATCCGCACCGCCTTGGCGAAAGCGTCGCGCTGTTCCTGCGTGGTCTCACGGTTCTTGCGCAAGTATTCGGCGGGCCAGCCTTCGCGGGTGCCCTGCTGGTCGATCCAGTCGCCGTCGTAGATGTCCATCACCAGCCAGACGCCGGCCTTTCTGGCCATCGCCAGCCCCTCGTCGTCGATGAGGCTGGCATGCTCGATGCTGCGCACGCCCGCGCGGATCGCCGCCTTGATCCCTTCCGCGCCATGGGCATGGGCGGTGGCGTAGCTGCCATGCGCCCGCGCGACCTCGACCACAGCGCGCATCTCGTCGTCCGAGAGTTCGACCTGCCCCGGCTCGGTCCCCATCGCCAGCACCGCGCCGGTGGCGATCATCTTGATGAAGTCGGCGCCGTGGTCGAACAGGTACTGCGTCTTCTCGCGCGCCTCGCCGGCATTGCGCACCACGCCGAGGCGCATGTCGGCCGGAAGCTGGTCGTTCGGCACGACGCCGTTGAGTTCCCCGCCGCCGCCCGGCACGGTGATGTAGGCGCCCGCCACGTACATGCGCGGCCCCGGGACCAGCCCTGCCGCGATCGCATCACGCAAGGCGACGTCGGTGAGCCCGCGATAGGTGCCGACGTCGCGGACGGTGGTGAAGCCGGCCTCCAGCGTCTGCCGGGCATGATAAGCCCCCAGCAGCGCCGTCGCCTGCGGCGAGGTCTTGAGCGGCGCGGCCACATCGGCGCTCCCGCTCACGTCGGCGAGGTGGGTGTGCAGGTCGATCAGCCCCGGCAGCACCGTATAGGCCGACCAGTCGAGCACTTGCGCGCCCGGCGGCGGCGGCGCGCAGGGTTCGACGCGGGCGATCCGCTCCCCCTCGACCAGAACGCATTGCCCCGCCTTCGCCGTCCCGCTCTCGACATCGACCAGCCGCCCGGCCCGAACGTAGAGCGAGGCCGCCGCAGCCGGCACCGCGAGCCCGGCGAGAAGCGTGCCCAGGCACGCGGCCAGACACGCGCCCAGATACCGACCGGGCAGCGCCAGCCGCTTCACTTGCCCGCCAGATCCTTGAGCAGCGTGGTGTAGTAGACCACGCCCGGCGCGATGTTGAGCAGCCCGATCCGCTCGTTGAGACCGTGCGCGAACTCGTCGGAATCCTTTATCATCGAGGCGCTGGCGCCATAGCTGGGCACGCCGACCGCGCGATACCACATCGAATCCGACGCGCCCGAGGACTGCGACGGGGTGATCGGTACCGGCCCCCACGCCGCCTTCACCGCCTTGCCGGCCGCCGCCACGAAGTCCGGCCGCACCGGCGAGGCGGGCGCCTCGATCGAATCGTCGCCGGTGACGTCGGCGAACTTCGCCGCCGGCATCGCCGCGACCTTTTCCAGCTCGGCCATGATCTGCGCGCGGGTGTGGCCGGGGAAGATGCGGCAGTTGATGTTGGCGACCGCGCTCTGCGGCAGCGCGTTCTGCGCATGCCCGCCCGAGATCATCGTCGGCACGCACGTCGTCGAGACTTTGCCGACGGTCGCCGGATTGGCGCGCAGCACCGCGAGCGCGGCCGGATCGTCGGGATTGGCGACGAAGGCCTTCATCGCCGCGGCCAGTTCGGCGTCGGGCTCGATCTTCGCGGCGCCGCTCCAGTAGGCGCGGGTGACGTCGTTGAGTTCCGGCTTGAAGCGATAGGCGCCGATCCGCGTCATCGCCTCGGACAATTGCACGATCGCGTTCTCGGCGCGCGGCGCGGAACTGTGGCCCCCGGCGCTGGTCACCGTCACGGTGTAGTCGACGTAAGTCTTCTCGGCCCCCTGCCAGCTCCAGTAGAGCGGCTTGCCGGTCTTTTCCGACAGCGATCCCGAAGATCCGTCCACGTTGAGCACGAGTTCGGCGTTCTTCAGGCGCTGGGCGATCACCTTGGAGGTATCCATGGTGGTCTCCTCGTCACCGGAATAGGCGATGACGATGCTGCGCTTCGGCCTGAACCCCTCGCGCCGCAGTTCGATCATCGAGGACAGCGCCAGCGCGGCCTCGAACTTGGTATCGCTGGCCCCGCGCCCGTAGAGGTAGCCGTTCTCGACCACCGGGGTGAACGGATCGCGCTCCCAGTCCGCCGGCCTGGCCTCCACCACGTCCATGTGGGCGGAAATGACGATCGGCTTGAGCGACGGGTCGGAACCGGGCCAGGTCGCAATCAGGTAGGCGGTGTCGTCCAGCGGCACGATCTCGATGTCGCCGGGCTGCCAGCCGGCCTTGAGTAGTGCATCGCGGAACAGCGCGGCGACTTCGCCGGTCTTGTTGCCCGGCCCCCTGACCGAGCGCAGGGCGATCGCCTGCTTCGACAAGTCCAGCACCTGCTTCTCCGCCTCGGGATGGCCCTTGGCCTGCGCGCCCGTGGTGACCAGCAGGCTCGCGCCGAGCGACAGCAGTACCGGAAGAGAATAGCGCATCGCGTCGAAGCCCCTGATGTTCGTCTTGACCGGCCCGGGGCGAAGAATCGCCGGGCACCGGCAAGGCCATCCTGTGCGCCCGGCGCCGCTTGCGCAATGGCATGCGAACATCCCGCATGGCAGGACGCAATCATGAACATGGCTCATCGCTCCATGAACGCATGGCGCTCTAATACCGGCGGGAAAAAGCGCCTATCACGCAGATGCAGCATTCCGGCTCGAGCCGGTTACTGATCCCATTCGTCCCCTCCGACAGCAAGGAACACCCATGCAAGTCAAAGCCTATGGCGCCCATGCCGGCGACAAGCCGCTCGAAGCCATGACCATCGAGCGCCGCGAGCCCGGCCCGCGCGACGTCGAGATCGAGATCACCTACTGCGGCGTCTGCCATTCGGACCTGCACACGGTTCGCGCCGAATGGGGCGGCACGTTGTTCCCCTGCGTGCCCGGCCACGAGATCGTCGGCACCGTGCGCAGCGTCGGCGCCGAAGTGACCCGCTTCACCGTCGGCCAGACCGTCGGCGTGGGCTGCATGGTCGACAGCTGCGGGCATTGCGGCTCGTGCCACGACCATCTGGAGCAGTACTGCGAGAACGGCTTCACCGGCACCTACAACGCGTCCAGCGCCGATGCGCCGGGGCACACCCTGGGCGGCTATGCGCGCGGCATCGTCGTCGACGAGGGCTTCGTCCTGTCGATCAGCCACCCGGCCGAGCAACTCGCCGCCGTGGCGCCGCTGCTGTGTGCCGGCATCACCACGTATTCGCCGCTGCGCCACTGGAACGCCGGTCCGGGCAAGAAGGTCGGCGTCGTCGGCATCGGCGGCCTCGGCCACATGGCGATCAAGATCGCGCATGCCATGGGCGCCGAAGTGATCGCCTTCACCTCGACCCCGGCCAAGCGCAAGGACGCGACCGACCTTGGCGCCGACGCCGCCGTCGTCACCCGCGAGCCCGAGGAAATGGCCGCCCACGCCGGGACGTTCGACCTCATCATCGACACCGTCGCGGCCAGCCACGATCTCGATACTTACGTGAACCTGCTCAAGCGCGACGGCGCACTGGTCATGCTCGGCGTGCCTGAGCATCCCCACCCCTCGCCCACCGTCGGCGGGCTGATCTTCGGCCGCAAGACGATCGCAGGCTCGCTCATCGGCGGCATTGCCGAAACCCAGGAAATGCTCGATTTCTGCGCCGAGCACGGCATCGTCTCGGATATCGAGATGATCCGCATCCAGCAGATCGACGAAGCCTACGAACGCATGCTGCGCAGCGACGTGCGCTATCGCTTCGTGATCGACAGCGCTTCGCTCGAAGCGGCCTGACGACGACCCGGCCGAAGGGCGCGGCTGCCACCGACGCAGTCGCGCCCTTGCGGCGAAAGCAGTGTGAAAGGGAGCTTCCCGCCAGGGCGGGCATGCCGCAAGAGGCAGGAGGTTGGTGCGCCCGACGGGATTCGAACCCATGGCCCCCAGATTAGGAATCTGGTGCTCTATCCGGCTGAGCTACGGGCGCACGCCGGGGCCTCCTAGCCTCTGCCGCGCGGCTTGGCAATCAGTTCGCCTGCTCCGGCGGCACGACCGGGAAAGGCAGCGGCATCAGGCCGATGCCTTCCTCGAGCAATTCCCTGGCCTCGGCGACCGTCGCCTGGCCGTGGATCGTCTCCGCCTCGGCTTCGCCGTAGTGCATCGCGCGGGCATCCTTGACGAAACTGCCGCCGACATAGCGCGAGGATTTGAGAGCCTCCGCCTGCATCGTCGCCAGCGCCCGCATCATCTCCGCAGCCTGCGCGGGCGACGGCCCATCGCTCGGCGCCTCCGGTGCGGGAGACTGCGGAACGACCGCCTTCGACCGAGAAGGAACGCGATCGGGCAACTGGTTGCCCTTGCGCGACAGGCGCGGGGCCTGGACGGCCTTGCCGACCTGATCCGAACCGCAATGCGGACACGCGACCAGTCCGCGTTCGTGCTGGCGCGCGAAGTCTTCCGAGGACTTGAACCAGCCCTCGAAACGATGGGCGCCGTCGCGGCATTCCAGGTCGTAGACGATCATGGCCGTGCCTGTCCGGTGATCGGCCGCCGATTGGCCAGGCTCGGCAGTTGCGCGCGCACGTCGGCGATCCGGCCGGGATCGATATCGACGAAGCCCACGCCCGCCGTGCCGCCATCGTCGGCGCCGCCCATGTCCAGCAGCACTTCCCCCCAGGGATCGACCGCGAGCGAGTGGCCGTACGTCTCGCGCCCGTCCTCGTGCAGCCCGACTTGCGCGGCCGACAGGACGAAGGCGCTGGCCTCCACCGCGCGGGTGCGCTGGAGGAGGTGCCAGTGCGCGCGCCCGGTCGGCACGGTGAAGGCGGCGGGGCAGGCGATCAGGTCGCAGCGCGCCTGGCCCAGCGCCTCGAACAGCGCGGGAAAGCGGATGTCGTAGCAGATCGCGAGGCCGAGCCGGCCAAGCGGCGTCTCCACCGTCACCACCGCGTCACCGGGCGTATAGGCATTCGATTCGCGCCACGTTTCGCCCGTGGCGAGATCGACGTCGAACATGTGCATCTTGTCGTAGCGGGCGCGGATCTCGCCGCTGTCGTCGATCACGAAGGCGCGGTTGGCCCACTTGCCGTCCTCGCGCGCGATGGCGAGCGAGCCGAGGTGGATCCACAGCCCTTCGCGGCGCGCCGCTTCCCGCGCCGCCGCCAGGACGACGTCGTCGCCCTCCTGGCGGATCGCCGCGCGGGCACGGTCGCGCTTGCGATCGAGCAGGCCCGACATCTCAGGCGTGAACAGCATCGCGGCGCCCCCGCCGCGCGCCGCGCGCGCCGCCGCGGCGATCGCCTCGGCGTTCGCCAGCGGGTCGATCCCCGTGGTCATCTGGAACAGCGCGGCGCGCGTCATCGTCATCGCCTGCGCATCACAGGCCGAGGATCGGGTCGAGCTTGCCCTCGCGGTCGAGCGCGTTGATATCGTCGAACCCGCCATAGGCCTTGTCATCGACCAGGATCTGCGGAACCGTGCTGGCGCCGGGGACGCGCTCGAGCATCTCGGCGCGCCTGGGCCCACCCATCGTCAGGTCGTATTCCTCGTAGGCGACACCCTTCTTGTCGAGCAGCGACTTGGCGGCGACGCAGTAGGGGCAGCCCCACTTGGTGTAGATCTCGATCTTCGGCTGGCTCATGCCAAACTCCATTCAGGCGACCCTTGAAAGGGCGGCTCGCTATCATATCTAGTGTGTCGAGTCATGGCCCGCCATGGGCATGACTCATCGACGAGGCGCCGGGATTTTTCGGGCCTCACCCCACGAAGATTGCTCATTGGAGGATTTTTGTCATGAACCGCATCGATTTCTCGCCCTATCGCCGCACCATGGTCGGCTTCGACCGCCTTTTCGACATGATCGAGAACCAGGCGCGTGCCACTTCGGGCGACAAGTACCCCCCCTTCAACATCGAACGCCGCGGCCAGGACGCCTATCGCATCACCCTTGCGGTCGCGGGCTTCAAGCCGGCCGACATCGACATCACCGCGCAGGCCAACCTGCTGGTGGTCAAGGGCCACAAGCCCGATGAGGCCGCCGATGGCGAGATGCTGCACGTCGGCATCGCCCAGCGCGGGTTCGAGCGTCGCTTTGAACTGGCCGACTACGTCCGCGTCGATGCCGCCGACCTCGCCGACGGGCTGCTCGTCATCGACCTCGTGCGCGAGGTTCCCGAGGCCATGAAGCCCAAGAAGGTCGCGATCGGCGGCAATCGCCTTTCCGTCGTCGAAGGCGACGGGGAAAGCACCGCCGCGGCCTGATCTACGGCATCGTCCCTAACGCATACGTCCCTTGGGGGGCGGCCCGCACGATCGGGCCGCCCCTTTTGCATGGCAGCCCCTTTTTCATGGCGGCCCCTTTTTCATGGCGGCCCCTTTTTCATGGCGGCCCCTTTTTCATGGCGGCCCCTTTTGCATGGCGGCTTGCGCATAACGCACGGCTGGCGCCGAATTAGCGCTCGCCCGGTGGCGCCCCGGACGTTACGCGCATGCGTCATGCTCCGGAATGCCTGCCCATGAGTGCGATCCTCGGGATCGTCCTGCCGATCTTCTCGCTGATCTTCGCCGGCTGGCTGGTCCGCCGCATCGGCGTGATGGGCCCGCAGGCCAGCGGCGAACTCAACCGCTTCGTGGTCTATCTGGCGCTGCCCGCGCTGCTGTTCGAGATCGTCGCCAAGTCGGACTGGGGCACCTTGTGGCAGCCCCATTTCGTCGCCGTGTTCACCGTGAGCACCCTGGCGATCTTCGCCCTGACCGTCCTGCTGCACGCTCGCCGCGCGGGGTTCGAGGCGGACGGGCCCGTGCTCGGGCTGGCTGCGGCATACCCGAACACCGGGTTCCTGGGATTTCCCCTGCTGCTCGCCGCGCTCGGGCCCGCCAGCAAAGCGCTGACGCTGATCGCGACGATCATCGTCGCCTGCGTCCTGTTCGCGGGTGCGATCGTGCTGATCGAGATTCGCCTCCACGTCGGCAGCCACCCCTTGCGGGTCGCCGCCAAGGTCGGCCGGTCGCTGGCGACGAACCCGCTGATCGTGGCGCCGGTCATCGCCTGCTTCTTTCCGGCGACCGGCCTGGCCGTGCCCGCCCCGCTCGGCGCCTTCCTCAAGCTCCTGGGCGCCGCCGCATCGCCGGCCGCGCTGGTCGGGCTGGGGCTGTTCCTCGGCGAGAAGCGCGAAGCGGCGCAAGGCACCGGCCTGCTGACGGCGGGGCTGGTCACGCTCAAGCTGGTCGTCCAGCCCGCCCTCGCCTGGCTGCTGGCGGTCACGCTGTTCCCGCTCGACCCGCCGGCGCGCCATGCCGCCGTGCTGCTGGCGATGCTGCCGACCGGCACCGGGCCGTTCATGCTGGCCGAATTCTATCGCCGCGAAGCCAGCGTGACCGCGCGGGTGATCCTGATCTCCACCATCCTGTCGATCCTGACGGTATCGGCCTATCTCGCCGTGACAGGCTGAAGACGCGAACTGGCCGGACCGACGGATACGCGCGGCACACCGGCTGGCATCGCGCAGCGGCAAGCGCTACCTTGCGTCCATGGCCGAGGGCATCCGACACCGAAGACCCGCTGCATGGCGCACCCGGCTGCTGGTGCAGGTCCGGACTCTGGCCCGAACCCTGGCCCGAACCCTGGCCCGAACCCTGGCAGGCGTCTTCCCGGTCGCGGTGTTCGCACTGGTGTTGCTGCTCGCGATCGGCGAATGGGGCCTGCTCGGCGGCATCCTTGCCGGAACGGGACTGGGCGCGGCGATGGCATGGGCGCTGGACCGGCTGATCGCGCGGTATCGTCCGGCGCGGTGGGCAGCCGCAACGACGATCGCGCTGCTGCTGGCGCTCGTCGTCCTTTCGCTCTGGTGAAAGGCGACGCGCAACGTCGCTCCATTGAACGACGAAAAAAGGAAATGGTGCCCCTGGCCCGACTCGAACGGGCACGCCTTTCGACAAACGATTTTGAGTCGTTCGCGTCTACCATTCCGCCACAGGGGCAAGCATTTCGAAGCGCGGCTTAGCGGGGCCGCGCTCCGTACTCAAGTCATGCTTTGAGCGCAGTCGCCACGATCTTGTGGAGACGCGAGTGCAGGACGTCGTTGCCGGCCAGAATCTCGGTGTCGCAGATCGGGTTCGAACGGCCCTTCCAGTCCGACACGAAACCGCCGGCCTCACGCACGAGCAGGCAGCCCGCTGCGGTATCCCACGGCTTGAGATCCGATTCCCAGAATCCCTCGTAGCGGCCCGAGGCCACCCATGCGAGGTCGAGCGCGGCCGATCCGAAGCGGCGGATGCCCGCCACCTGCGGCGCGAGGCCGTGGTAGATCTTGGTCCACACGCCGTGATCGCCGTGGCCTGCGAAGGGAATGCCGGTGGCGATCAGGCTCTCGTCGAGGTGACGGCGCGAGGAGACGCGCAGGCGGCGGTCGTGCAGCCACGCACCGCGTGCCTTCTCGGCCCAGTAGCTTTCGTCGGTGACCGGGTTGTAGATCAGGCCCGCGGTGACCTCACCCCAGCCCTTGCCGTCCAGACGCGGCTCCTGCACCGCGATCGAGATCGCGAAGTGCGGGATGCCGTGAAGGAAGTTGGTCGTGCCGTCGAGCGGATCGACGATGAAGCGCGGCTTGGTCGGGTCGCCCTCGATCTCGCCGGCTTCCTCGAACAGGTAGCCCCAGTCCGGCCGCGCGGCGCGCAGTTCGTCCCAGATGGTGCGCTCGGAAGCCTGGTCGGCCTTCGACACGAAGTCCGCAGGGCCCTTGCGGCTGACCTGCAGGTGCTCGATTTCGCCGAAGTCGCGACGCAGGCGGTTGCCGGCCTTGCGGGCGGCCTTCTCGATGACGCGGATGAGACCGGAAATGGCGGCCATGACTGTACTTCACTCCTGTGGGCCCGTCAGCGGGCCCGAACTATCAACGGCCCTGCGGCGCGGGTTTGGGGGCAGCAGCGCCGGCTGCGGCAGTCGGCTTGAAGCCGCAGATCTGCGCCATGACGCTCAGCACCTGGCTGGGGTTTTCGCGGCTGATCTTGCCGGGATTCTCGGCGATCACCTTGTCCATCGATTCGGTGATCTTGCCGAGCGAATTGTCGTAGAGGCAACCCACGAGCGCGCCCTTGACCGGTTCCTCGACCTTGTCCGACTGCAGCCCGCTGATAAGCACCTTGAGGTAGAGCATCGCGTGCTGCGCCGGGCCATTGGCGCCGGCTGCGGGAGCAGCGGCGGCAGCCGGCTTGGCGGCGGGCTTCGCGGCGGCCTTGGTGGCCGCCGAAGCGCCGGAGGACATGGAAGTTCCCGCGATCGCCAGGGCGGCGGTCAGGGTGGTCAGGGCAAGCTTGTTCATGGTCAATCTGCCTTCTTCACGTAAGTCTTTTCATAGACGTCCACGATGATGCGCGTGCCGCTTTCGATGTGCGGCGGCACCATCACGCGCACGCCGTTGTCGAGCACGGCGGGCTTGTAGCTGGACGAGGCGGTCTGGCCCTTCACCACGGCGTCGGCTTCGACGATGGTGGCTTCGACCTGCTCGGGGAGCTGGACCGAAATCGGGCGCTCTTCCCACATTTCCAGGCTGACCTGCATCCCGTCCTGAAGGAACGCAGCGGCATCGCCCAGCAGATCGGCGGGAAGCGAGATCTGGTCGTAGTTCTCGGTATCCATGAACACCAGGTCGTCGCCCTCGGCGTAGAGGAACTGGAAGTCCTTGGTGTCCAGGCGGACGCGCTCGACGGTGTCGGCGCTGCGGAAGCGCACGTTGGTCTTGCGGCCGTCGATCAGGTTCTTCATCTCGACCTGCATGAAGGCGCCGCCCTTGCCGGGCTGCGTGTGCTGCGTCTTCGCAACCTTCCAGATGCCCTTTTCATATTCAAGGATGTTACCGGGACGGATATCGACGCCACTGATCTTCATGGTTCTGGCCTTCAGGATGGGAAAGAGCTGAATCGCGGGGCCACAGCAGGCGCGACCCTCGAAAGGATGCGCCCTTAGACGAGGTCGCGAGGCATGGCAATTGCTTCGCGCCAATGCTACCCGAATGCCATGAAGCGTGCCTCCCTTCCCGTCGTGCTGTTGGCCCTCGTCGCCGGCTGCGCCTCCGCCGAGCCGACGCCGCCCCCTGTGCGCGGCGGTCTGATCTCGACCCTGCCGATCGGCACTTACACTTGCGAGATGGCGGGCGATGCCGGCGGGCTCGTCGGCAAGCCACTGCCGGAATACGAATTCCGTGTGGTCAATGCCTCCGCCTACAAGGCCGGCGGCATTCGCGGCAGCTACCTGCTGACCGGGCAGTACGTCACCATGACCGGCGGCAAGCTCAAGGGCCTGAAGCTGCACAAGGTCTCGGGCAACTTCCTGCGCAAGGTGGAGGACAACGGCAGCGACGGCGAAATGCGCTGCGTGCGCAGTTCGCACCACTGAAAGCCCTGCGCCGCCGCCCCGCTTCCATCGCCTCCGCGGTTTGCCCCCGGCGCATGCGCGCCCTAGCTCTTGGCGGAAGACAGGCCGGGGACGGCGGGAGCGGGCGATGGATCTACAGTTGCAGGGCAAAGTCGCGATCGTCACCGGCGCGACCGCCAACATCGGCCGCGCCGTGGCGCTGGACCTGGCGGCCGAGGGGGCGATTCCCGTACTCGTGGGCCGGGACCATGCCGCCGGCACGCGGCTGACGGCCGACTGCAAGGCGCGCGGCGCGCCCGATGCGGTGTTCGTCGCCGCCGACATGCTCGATCCCGCCTCGCCCGCGAAAGTGCTGGAAGCCGCCGAGATGCTCGGCCCTGTCTCGGTGCTCGTCAACAATGTCGGCGGCAATGTCGACCAGGGGCTTTTCGCCGATTCCGATCCCGCGAAGTGGATGGCGGACATCAACCTCAACTTCGGGACGGTGCTGCGCATGACGCACGCCGTCCTGCCCGGCATGATCGGCCGCAAGACCGGAGCGATCGTCAATGTCGGATCGACGGCGGCGCTGGTGGGGGACTACATGCTGCCGGTCTATTCGGCCGCCAAGGGCGCGGTGCACAGCTTCACGGCGGTGCTCGCCAAGGAACTCGGCGCGCACGGCATCCGCGTCAACGCCGTCGCGCCTTATGCCACCATCCCGACCGACCCGGCCAGCCTCAGCAGCGGTAGCCGTTTCAACCCCGAGACCGGGCTGTTCTCCAAGGGTGCCGCCAGCGTCGGCGAGGAAGACCGCGCCTTGCGCCAGCGCCGCACGTTCGTCGGCCGCCCTTTCGCGGCGCCGGAGGAAATGGCGGCGATGGTCACCTTCCTCGCCTCGGCGCGGGCCAGCTTCATCACCGGGCAGGTCTACGCGGTGGACGGGGGCGCGCTGCTGTGACGGGAGACAGGCCATGATCGACCAGGCGGCCATGCAGGCGCTCATCGACAAGGAAGCGATTCGCGAACTGGTGCTGCTATATTCCCGCGCGATCGACCGGCAGGACATCGCTCTGCTGCGCGACCTCTACACCGAGGACGCCACCGATACCCACGGCGACACCTTCGACGGGCCGGCGAAGGACTATTGCGACTTCATCGCCGGTGCCTTCCCGCACATGCCCTATTCAGGCCATCACGTCTGCAACCACCTCATCGCGGTGGATGCAGACAGCGCCGAAGGCGAAGTCTACGCCCTCGCCCTCCACCTCATTCCGACGCGCGGGGGCGGACGGGAAGAGGACTTCATGGCGGTGCGGTACATCGACGACTATCGCCGCTGCCCGGACGGCCGCTGGCGCTTCGCGAAGCGCGTGGTCACATACGACCTGAAGCTGCGCCGCCCCTTCGACGGCGGCGGCCTCCTCGGCCTCGCCGACCGCGACCCGAGCTATGCGCAATGCCTGCAACCGCTGTTCCGGCGCGGCGCCCGCTAACGAGCACGTTCAAGAACTGATCAAATAGCGGATTTGGGTGGTTAGTTGCCCTTGGAAGCCGTTCGACGTTGCCGGAACCAAGAAACGGACAGGAAGAGTGCCGCGAGTGAGCCAGTCATCAACGAGCCGTAATAGAATGTTCGCCAATCAACGGCTAATCCCGTGAAAGCGGCTGCGCAATGTGCTCCAGCGGAGGCAAACAGGATGCGTTCGGCGATCTTCATGCCAACAGAATGGCTGTGATATTCAACTTCCGCAAGGGGGCGTTTCCCGACCGTCTGGATTTTGGCCTAAAATGCTGGGAAACCGCCGTTCCGAAATCAGATCGTCATCCCAGCGAAGGCTGGGACCGCTATCGTCATGTCGCCGCGTTTCGGCGAGGCCGGGATGAAGCTCGCACCGCCTTGCCGATAGGACCCATCATGGCCATAGTGGTCCCAGCCTTCGCTGGGATGACGATAGTGCTTGAACGACGACTTCGCCCGCGCAGCCACGGGGCATGATGACATCGGATTGAACCATCGTTCGCCATTGCGCCCCGGGCACACGCCGGGGGTCGCAATGCCGATTCACGATCATCCTGGGCTCAGGCCGCGACCAGCCCGCGAATGGCGCTCTCGAACAGGCCGCGCCCGTCGGTGCCGCCGTGCGTCGTCTCTATCGCGCGCTCGGGGTGCGGCATCATGCCCAGCACGTTGCCGGCGGCATTCAGCACGCCCGCGATCGAACGCGCCGAACCGTTGACCTGCTCGGCATAGCGGAACGCCACGCGGCCTTCGCCTTCCAGGCGGTCCAGCGTGTCCTCGTCGGCGAAATAGTTGCCGTCGTGGTGCGCCACCGGGATGCGGATCACCTGCCCCGCTTCGTAGGCATTGGTGAACAGCGACTGCGCATTGGCCACTTCGAGGCCGACTTCGCGGCATACGAAGTTCAGCCCGGCATTGCGCAGCAGCGCGCCCGGCAGCAAGCCGCTTTCGGTCAGGACCTGGAAGCCGTTGCACACGCCCAGCACCGGCACGCCCTTGTCCGCCGCCGCGATCACCGCCTGCATGATCGGCGAGCGCGAGGCGATCGCGCCGCAGCGCAGATAGTCGCCATAAGAGAAGCCGCCCGGAACCGCGATGAAGTCGAGCCCCGAAGGCAGCTCGCTGTCGCCATGCCAGACGCGGTGAGGCGCGGTGCCCGAAACCTTCTCCAGCGCCGTCGCCATGTCGCGGTCGCAGTTCGAGCCCGGGAAGGTGATGACGGCGGAAGTGAAGGACATCAGGCGGCCACCTTCTCGATGCGGTAGTTCTCGATCACCATGTTGGCGAGGAGCTTGCGGCACATCTCGTCGAGCGCCTCGTCGGTCACCGTCTCGGCGACGTCCAGTTCGAACAGGCGGCCGGCGCGCACGTCGTTGACGCCGGAGAAGCCGAGGCCCTCGAGCGAGTGATGGATCGCCCGTCCCTGCGGGTCGAGGACACCGGACTTGAGGCTGACGTGGACGCGGACTTTCATCGGGCGGGCCTTTCGCATGGACAGCAGGCAGATTCGTTGGATGCGCCTATGACCCTTCGGGCGCGCCGGGGCAAGGTTGAACGCGCGCGCTGCACGCACCGTTGAACGGGACGGCGCGACCTGCCATCACCGCGCGATGACCAGCACCCTCCCCATGTCCTTCGCCGATCAGGTCGCCGTCGTCACCGGAGCAGGCACCGGGCTCGGCCGCGCCTATGCGCTCGAACTGGCGCGGCGCGGCGCCAAAGTCGTGGTCAATGACCTTGGCGCCGCGCGTGACGGATCGGGGCAATCGGACGCCGCGCTCAGCGTGGTGGAGGAAATCCGCGAGGCCGGCGGCGAGGCCATGGCGGATGGCGGCGACGTGTCCGACTACGCGCAGATGGAGGCCATGGCCGCCCGCGCGAAGCAGGCCTGGGGCGGCGTCCACGTCCTCGTCAACAACGCCGGCATCCTGCGCGACCGCACGTTCGCCAAGATGGACCCCGCCGATTTCGAGCAGGTCGTGCGCGTCCACCTCCTCGGCAGCGCCTTCGCCACCAAGGCGGTGTGGGACATGATGCGCGAGCAGGCCTACGGCCGCGTGCTGATGACGAGTTCGTCCACCGGGCTCGGCGGCAACTTCGGCCAGGCCAACTACGGCGCGGCCAAGGCGGGCGTGCTCGGCCTCGCCCGCACGCTGCGGCTGGAGGGCGCGAAATACGGCATCCGCGTCAATACGATAGTGCCGACGGCCGGCACCCGCATGACCGCCGACATCTTCCCGGAGGAAGCCTACAAGGCGTTCGAGCCCGAAAACGTGGTGCCCGCCGCGATCTTCCTGACATCGCGTGATGCGCCGACCGACGTGATCCTCGCGGCGGGCGGCGGCGTCTTCCAGCGCGCCTGGCTGACCATGAACGACGGCCTGCTGCTGCCCGAAGGCGCCCGCTCCGCCGAGGATCTGGCCGCCGCCTGGCCCCGCATCGCCGACCGCTCGGGCGACCATCCCTTCGAGACCGGAATGGACCAGGCCCACCACGCCCTTTCGATGCTGCTGAAAGCGCAGGATTAACTAGACGTAATCCCCATTGACGCCCCCGCGTTGGCCCCGCAAACCGCAGGCAGGCAATCGGGGGAAAGCCTTGCATAGGAACATCTATAACGCTGCCCGCGCTGCGGTGCTGGCATGAGCGGCTATCTCGCGCAGCGCGAAACGCGGCGCCTGCGCACCTTGTCGCGCATCGCGAGGGTGACGATCGGCATCTACCTCGCGGTATGGCTGGTACAGACGCTGCTCGCCATCTGGGCGCTGAGCTTCGTCGCCACCGGCGTCTACGGCGCCGCGATGTTCATGGCGGCGCAACTCACCGGTCTGGCCGCGGCGATCGGCATACTGGCCTTCCTGCCCAGCGCGCTGTTCTTCCTGCTGTGGTTCCACAAGGCGATCGCCAACCTGCACGATGCGGGCCTTTCGGGGCTGGAGGCGCGCGCGGGCTGGTCGGTGGGAAGCTTCTTCGTGCCGTTAGTGGGCCTTTGGGTGCCGTTCGGTGCCATGCGGGAATTGTGGAACCGCAGCCACGGCGAGGACGAATGGCAGGCGAAAGCCAGCGTCGGCGACGTCGGCATCTGGTGGCTGGGCTTCGTCGCGGGCACCCTGGTGATCGTCCTGATCGACAGCATCCTGGTGTTCAACGCCCTGACAAACCTGGAAATAACCACCCCGCGCGGCGTGAACGAGGCGCTCAACATCACCGGCACCTCGCTATGGTGCCTCTCCGCGTTCTTCCTCTTCCGCATCGTCGGCAAGGTAACCCGCGCCCAGCAGACCCTCTCCGACGACCGACTGGCATTTCTATAGCAGGGTGACGGCGGGTTTGGGTGGGTTGCGATCGTCCCGTCATCCCGGCGCACGCCGGGACCGTGGGCAAGTCTTGCGGTAATAGTTGCCGTCGAGGCGACCTGAGACGAGGTTACGCCTAAAGACCGCCCATGGTCCCGGCATGCGCCGGGATGACGAAAAGGTATCACGCGAAGACGCAAAGCCGCGAAGGATAAGCGCTGGCGGCGAAACTGCCTGTTGTCCTCAAAGCTGCGGTTTACGCTCAGTCCAACGGTGCGACGATGCAATGAGCCTGCGGCTCAAAGCGAAACCTTCGCGCCTTCGCGTGAACCACTCTTCCTTATTCCCCGTAACATCCACAACGGAGCACAAGCTGACGTCATCTTGCTTCCCGTACTTACTCCAACCCCTCTCAGCCTGAGCGGGGTTGAGAACAGGGCTTTCCGGCAGGCGCGGTATGACTACGACGAGGCGCAAGCCGCCGCCAACGCCCTCACCCGCCTACTCCGCCAGCGCCTTGTTGATGTCCTCGACCATCTTCTTCGCGTCGGCGAGGAGCATCATCGTCTGGTCCATGTAGAACACGTCGTTGTCGACGCCCGCATAGCCCTGCCCGCCCATCGAGCGCTTGATGAAGAAGATCGTCTTCGCCTTGTCCACGTCGAACACCGGCATGCCGTAGATCGGCGAGGACTTGTCGGTCTTCGCGGCCGGGTTCACCACGTCGTTGGCGCCGATGATGAAGGCGACGTCGGCCTGCGCGAACTCGCCGTTGATGTCCTCAAGCTCGAAGACCTCGTCGTACGGCACGTTGGCCTCCGCCAGCAGCACGTTCATGTGGCCCGGCATGCGCCCCGCGACCGGATGGATCGCGTATTTCACGCCGACGCCGTGCTTCTTGAGCTGGTCCGCCATCTCGCGCAGGACGTGCTGGGCCTGCGCCACCGCCATGCCGTAGCCGGGGATGATGATGACGCTCTCGGCCTCCTTCATCAGGAATGCCGCGTCCTCGGCCGAGCCACGCTTCCACGGGCGCTGTTCCTTGGCCTCGCCGCTGCCCGCGGCGGCCTCGGCGCCGAAGCCGCCGGCGATCACCGACACGAAGCTGCGGTTCATCGCCTTGCACATGATGTAGGACAGGATCGCGCCCGAGGAGCCCACCAGCGCGCCCGTCACGATCATCGCGGTGTTGTGCAGCGTGAAGCCCATCGCCGCCGCCGCCCAGCCCGAGTAGCTGTTGAGCATCGAGACGACGACCGGCATGTCCGCCCCGCCGATGGGCACGATCAGCAGGAAACCGATCAGGAACGCCAGCCCCGTCACCAGCCAGAAGTCGACCGGGGACTGCGAATCGAAGAACCCGTAGATGAAGAAAACCAGCGCCAGCAGGATCGCGGCGTTGATGGCATGACGGCCCGGCAGCAGGATCGGCGTGCCGCTCATGTTGCCGTTGAGCTTGGCGAAGGCGATCACCGAGCCCGAGAACGTCAGCGCGCCGATGGCCGAGCCCAGCGCCATTTCCACCCGGCTTACGGCCAGGATCGCACCGCTATCGTCAAGGATTCCGAACGCGGCGGGGTTGAGGAATGCCGCCGCCGCCACCAGCACCGCCGCCAGCCCGACCAGCGAGTGGAACGCGGCGACGAGCTGCGGCATCGCCGTCATCTGGATCCGCCGCGCGATCACGAAGCCGATGCCGCCGCCGATCGCGATGGCGCCGAGGATCTCCGGCAGGCTGGCGATCTCGTGCGTGACCAGCGTGGTGACGACGGCGATCCCCATGCCGAACATGCCGTAGCGATTACCCCTGCGGCTCGTCGCCGGGGACGAGAGCCCGCGCAGCGCCAGGATGAAGCAGACGCCCGCGACCAGATAGGCGACCGCGACCCAGGGATTCATCGCGTGCGGCGCCATCACTTGCGGTCCTTCTTCTTGTACATCGCCAGCATCCGTTCGGTGACGGCGAAGCCGCCGAAGATGTTGACGCTGGCGAGGACGACCGCGCCCAGCCCCAGCCACTTGCCCACCGGCGAACCCGGTGCCGCGCTCGCCACCAGGGCGCCGACGACGATCACCGAGGAGATCGCGTTGGTCACCGCCATCAGCGGCGTATGCAGCGCCGGGGTCACCGACCAGACGACGTAGTAGCCCACGAAGCAGGCCAGCACGAAGATCGACAGGATCGAGACGAAGTCCATCAGTCTACTCCAGACAATCCTGCCCCGCCGGGGGAGGTGGCAGCGCGCAGCGCTGGCGGAAGGGGAAGCACGGCGCCGTGGCTGGCGATGGGACGCGCCATCTCCAGGGGATCGCGCAGGACGTCGCAAGCCGGTACGCGCACCTCGCTCAACCCGTCAGCCTCGCATTCACCACCGCACCGCCGCGCGTCAGGCGCACCGCGTCGCCGATCTCCGCGTCCAGCACCGGGCCGCCGAGTTCCTTGTCCCAGAACGCCGAGACGAAGTTGAACAGGTTGCGCGAATACAGCGCCGAGGCATCCGCCGGCAGGTGCGCAGGCGTGTTGGAATAGCCGATGATCCTGACCCCGTGCCGCTCGACCACCTGGTCCGGCACGGTGCCCTCGACATTGCCGCCCTGCGGCGCGGCAAGATCGAAGATCACGCTGCCCGGCTTCATCGAGGCCACTTGCGCATCGGTGACGAGGCGCGGCGCGGCGCGGCCTGGGATCAGCGCGGTGGTGATGACGATGTCCTGCTTCGCGATATGGGCCGAGACCAGTTCGGCCTGTGCCTGCTGGTAGGCCTCGCTCATTTCGCCCGCGTAGCCGCCCGAACCCTCGCCCTCGATCCCCGCGACGCTCTCGACGAAGATTGGCTTGGCGCCGAGCGACTGGATCTGTTCGCGCGTGGCGGAACGCACGTCGGTGGCAGAGACTTGCGCGCCCAGGCGCCGCGCGGTGGCGATGGCCTGCAGGCCGGCGACGCCCACGCCCATGACAAAGCACTTGGCCGCACTGACCGTGCCCGCCGCCGTCATCATCATCGGAAAGGCGCGCCCGTAGGCGTTGGCGGCCACCAGCACCGCCTTGTACCCGGCAAGGTTGGACTGGCTGGAGAGCACGTCCATCGACTGCGCGCGGGTGATGCGCGGCATGAACTCCATCGCCAGCGCCTCCAGCCCGGCGGCGGCATAGGCGTCCACCCGCAACCGCTGCGCGAAGGGATCGAGAATCGCGACGACCCAGGCCCCCGGAGCGACCCCGCCGAGCAGGGCCGGATCCGGCCCCTGTACCCCGAAGACGATGTCCGCCCCGGCCAGCACCGCATCGACCGGGCCGACTTGCGCCCCGGCGGCGCGATAATCGTCGTCGGAAATGCTGGCGGCACGCCCCGCCCCCGCTTCCACGGCGACAAGTGCGCCGAGCCCGGCGAGCTTCCTTACGGTCTCAGGCGTCGCCGCCACGCGGGTCTCGCCGATGGCGCGCTCCGCAAGGACCGCGATCCGGCGCTGCAAGGCCAAGCCTACCGGTCCTTTACGCGGAAGCGATCAGGCCGACGACGAGCGCGGTGATGACGATGATGACCCCGGCGCCCCAGGTCGTCGCCTTGATGAAGCCGTTGTAGGTTTCCGTTGCCGCCTTCATGTCGTTGCCCGAAGCCATTGTCTCTGTACCCCAAAACCGTTCGCTTTGGAGAGACACTAACCGCCCGCAGGCCGGGGCTCAAGGGGCAAGAAGATCCATGGCGGTGTGCTAACTCATGATGAAAGTGCGGCTCCGCGTGTTTCGCATTCAGCCTTAAGCACGTATTTACCCGTTGCCATTAACGATGGCCGCTCAATTTGAAGAGGCGACGCGAAGCGGCAACATCATGGCGGATCTTGACCAGCGCCTCCTCATGCTCATCGACGACGAGCCCGCGCAGAGCCGGCTCATCTCGGCCCTCGCGGCGCGAGAGGGATGGCGCACGCTGATCGTGCGCGATGCCGAGACGGCGATCGCCACCCTCGGCACGCGCCAGGGCATGCAGCTTTCGGCCATCGTCCTCGACCAGTGGGTGCCCGGAGACGACGCCTGCGCGCTGATTTCCGAGTTGAAGGCGCGGCGCCCGGCGCTGCCGATCCTGATGCTGACCGCCAGCACCTCGCCGCTGCTGGCGGTGGAGGCGATGCGCGCCGGGGCGACCGACTACCTCGTCAAACCCGTCGCCCCCGACCGGCTGATGCACGCCCTGCGCTCGGCCACCACCCGCGAGGCCCCGCGCGACGAACTGGCGCCGCTGACCGAGAAGATGCCGTCCAACCCCGATTTCGAATCGATGATCGGGGCGGCGCCCAACTTTCGCAAGGCGCTCGCCGTCGCCGCCAAGGCCGCGCGCGGCCATGGCCCGGTGCTGATCGAGGGGGAGAGCGGCTCGGGCAAGGAAATGCTGATCCGCGCGATGCACGCCGCTTCGCCGCGCTCGCGCCTGCCGCTGCGGATCATCAACATCGGCGGCGTGCCCGCCAACTCGATCGAATCGGTGCTGTTCGGCCACGAGAAAGGCGCCTTTCCCGGCGCCTTCGACCGCCAGATCGGCGCCCTGCAGCACTGCGACGGCGCCACGCTGGCGCTCGACGAGATCG
Organism: Novosphingobium resinovorum; assembly: GCF_036352595.1. Classification (GTDB taxonomy): domain Bacteria; phylum Pseudomonadota; class Alphaproteobacteria; order Sphingomonadales; family Sphingomonadaceae; genus Novosphingobium; species Novosphingobium resinovorum_B. The sequence continues at coordinate 133,917 of NZ_JAZFAX010000001.1, read as the reverse complement.
ACCGCCTGCCCGAATCGGTGCAGGAGCGCCTGCTCGAAGCGGTGAAGAAGGGCGATTGCCGCCCGATCGGGGCGCGCCATTCGTTCCGCGTCGACGTGCGCGTGATCGCGGCCAGCAACCTGCCGCTCGCCGACCTTGCCGACCAGGGCCACTTCCTGCCCGAACTGCTCGGCGCGCTCTCGCCCACCAAAGTGCTGCTGCCGCCCCTGCGCGAGCGCACCGGGGACATCCCCGCCCTCACCCGCTTCTTCCTCGCCCGCATCGGCGAACAGCCGGGCCTGCGCGAACTGGGGATCACCGACGGCGCGCTGTCGCTGCTGGCCGCCTACGACTGGCCGGGCAACGTGCGCCAGTTGCAGGCGGTGCTGTTCCGCGCGGCGGTGTTCTGCGACGGCGACGCGCTGACTTCGGAAGATTTTCCACAGCTTCTCAACATACTGGGCACAGGGACATCCACAGCCCCGCAGATGCCGGAAAGCTCCGGCGTGATGCTCTATACGCCCGACGGCAACCTGCGCCCGCTGGACGAGATCGAGGCCGACGTGATTCGCCTCGCCATCGGCCTCTATCGCGGCCGCATGACCGAAGTGGCGCGCCGCCTCGGCATCGGGCGCTCGACGCTCTACCGCAAGCTGACCGAACTGGGCATCGACAACGCGGCCTGACGCCGCGATAACGGCGGCGCGCAACAAACAGGAGTTTCCCGACTTGGTCCAGTGACACCGCCCCGGCGGGCCGATCGCAAGCGGCTGCATGCATGGCCGCAAGGACACAAGTTTTCAGGGACTATTCTCATGCCTGGATTTCAGGGAAAGACCGCGCTCGTCACCGGCGCGGCATCGGGCATCGGCGCGGCCTGCGTCGAATGGCTGGCGGCAAGGGGCATAGGCAGGTTCATCCTCGTGGACATCGACGCGACCGGGTTGGAAAGCCTGGCGCCGGACTGCGAACGCATCGCCTGCGCGGGCGACGTGGCGGACCCGGCGTTGTGGGAGCATGTCGCAGAACGATGCGACGGGCTCGACCTTGCCGTGCTCAATGCGGGCATCGCGGCATCGGGCGGCATCATCGACCTCGACTTCGCGCAGTGGCGGCGGGTCATGGCGACCAATCTCGACGGCATGGTGCTGTCGCTGCGCGGCGCGATGCGGGCGATGCGGCAGAACGGCGGCAGCGTGGTGCTGACCGCATCCGCCAGCGGCATCAAGGCAGAGCCGGGCACGGCGGCCTATGGCGCCAGCAAGGCGGGGGTGATCCAGCTTGCGAAAGTGGCGGCGAAGGAAGGGGCGCCGCTCGGCATCCGGGTCAACGCGGTCGCGCCCGGCGGCGTCGATACGCCGATCTGGGACGATGTGCCGATGTTCGCGGACATGGCCGCGCGGCAGGGCCGCGACGCAGCCATCGCCAGCATGGGCAGCATGGCGACGCCGCTCGGCCGCTTTGCCCGCCGTGAGGAGATCGCGGCGCAGATCGGCTTCCTGCTTTCGGACGATGCCGCGACCATCACCGGGTCGGTGCTGGTGACCGACGGCGGATATTCGCTTTAGGAGTCCGCATGGCGAACCGGGCCGCGCGCGATGCACGGCCCGGGCCTGGAGTACCGTCCTGACGCGGGGCCTGGACGTGTATCGCGGGGCAGCGCGTTACAGATCCTCGATATAGACCTGCGGTACGCGGTAGCCGCGCTTGGCCATGGTCTTCACGTAGGAGCCGCGCTCATGGCGCAGTTCGGAGCCGTACTCCTCCCATGCGTCGCGCTGGTCCTCGATGTCGCTGGCCTTGCGCAGGTCGGTCGCGAGTTCCTTCTGGCTCTCGTTGACGTTGGCGCGGTAGTTGAACCAATGCTTGTTCTCGATGCCGCCGATCGGCGTCTGGATGATGCGGTTCTCCTCGACGCGGGCGACGCGCTCCTCGTACATCGCCGGCACAACGGCCATGGCAGAAACGGGAACGATGGCGAGGGCCACGGCGGCGGCGCGAAAGATCATGGTCTGCTTCATGGGCTGAACCCCTTTGTCGCTTTCCAGTGCGCCCGGCGGGATTGCCCGGCGCTCGGAAGGACAAACGGGCACGAGCGCGATCGGCGTCCGCGAAAGGGACGAAGCGGGCCCTCCGCAGGACGTTTCGCACTGCAGCAAGGCCTTGTGCGAACGGGGTCACATAACCTGGCCTGCGCGTTCATCCGGCGGAAATGCGCGGTTCATGCGCCGTCCAGATTTGTATCGCTCAATCCGGCAGTTGCGAGAAGTCGGTCAGCGCCGCATCGCGCAGGCCCCGCCAGACGCGCACCGCCTGCACCGTCTCGGCGACGTCGTGGACCCGCAGCAGGTGAGCGCCGGCATCGATCGCCTTGACCGCCAGCGCGACCGAGCCGCCGAGCCGTTCATGTGCCGGAGCCTCGTTCGAAAGCGCCCCGATCATCCGCTTGCGGCTCACCCCCACCAGCAGCGGATGGCCCAGCGCATGGAACAGCGGCAGCGCGTTGAACAGCGCCAGGTTCTGCGCCAGCGTGAGGCCGAAGCCGAAACCGGGGTCGAGGATGATCCGATCGGCCGCGATGCCGGCGGCCAGGCAGGCGTCGCGGCGCGCTGCCAGCCAGTCGAACACGTCGAGCACGACATCGTCGAAGACCGCGCCCGAATGCAGGTCGTCGGCCTTGCCCGGCGCGTGCATCAGCATCACCGGCGCGCCGGAAGAGGCCGCGAGTTCCAGGCTGCGCGGGTCGTAGCGCAGCGCCGAGACGTCGTTGATGATATGCGCCCCCGCCGCCAGCGTCGCTTCCATGACCGCCGGCCGGCGCGTATCGACACTGATCGCGGCGCCCATCGCGGCCAGGCGCTCGACCATCGGCACCACGCGTTTGAGTTCGTCGCCTTCCCAGACCGCCGCCGCGCCGGGGCGGGTGGACTCGCCGCCGAGATCGACGATCGCCGCCCCCGCCTCCAGCATCGCCGCGGCATGGGCCGAGGCGACCTCGACGTCGTCGAGGAACCGGCCGCCGTCGGAAAAGCTGTCGGGCGTCATGTTGAGGATGCCCATGACCTGCGGCTGGTCGAGCCGGATCGTCCGCTCGCCGCCACCTTTCACGGTCAGGCGCAGCGGCGCACGGACCTTGCGCAAGTTCGCCCACTGCGCCTCGGCCGCCGCGCCGAGATCGGCGGGAAGCGCGGCCAGCGCGCCGGGCATCCGCGCCGCCGGGACGCGCTCACGCGAGATGACGCGGCCGTTCTCGCGCACCAAGATCGCGAAGCGGCTTGCCCAGACCATCGCGCCGCCGAGCCGGACGGCCTCGCCCTCCTCGCTCTGCGGACTGTCGGCAAGGGCGATCGGGCGGATGTAGAGCTTGCGGGTCATGGCGCCGCCTTAGCGCGGGCAAGGACGATGCAGAACCGGTTTTCGCGAAGTCCTATGGACTGATAGCGCGATGACATGGATGGAACCATCATCCGTCATTGCGAGCGAAGCAAAGTCATCACGTTCTAAGCGAAGGCTGCCGCGTTCCGGAGCAGTTGATAGGCCTCCACCACTGCCTGCAATCGCTCGGCGTGGCCGTGATCGCCGCCGTTATGATCGGGATGATACTGTCGCAGCAGGCGCGTGTAGCGAAAGCGCAGGGTCTTGCGATCGATGTCGCCGTCCAGTCCGAGCGTCTGCAGCGCGCGGCGCTCGTTGGGCGTGAAGCGGGCGTTTTCGGGCTTCAGGTCGGCCTGGCGGCGCTTCACATGAGCCCGCGCCCGCGCCTGGATCGCCTCCAGCGGGTCGGAGAAGCTGGCCCAGTGCGGCGCCCCGTCCACGCCGGCATCGGGGCGGAAGGCGCGAGTCTGCGTCTCCCAGCCGTGGAGCGGCGACTGCGCGCGCATGATCTCCTCGGCCTCCATGCCCTCGAAATAGTCGTAGCCCGAATTGAATTCCCGCACATGGTCGAGGCAGAACCAGCGGTAGTCGCCCGGCCCGTCGAAACCCGAGGCGCGGCCGCCGGGCGCGCGGAACTCCCCCGCCTCCCGGCAGCCCGGCCAGGTGCATTCGCGACCGGTCGATTCGAACCTTCCATGAAATCTATGCTGTCTCACCGGCTTCCAGATGGGACATCGATCGCCTAAATGGAAGCCCATGTCCGGACCACTCGAACAGGAAATGCGGCAACTGCTGACCGCTGCCTTCGCCCCCACGTCGCTCGACGTGGTCAACGATTCCGCCACGCACCGCGGCCACACCGGCGACGACGGCAGCGGCGAATCGCACTTCACCATCCTGATCGAGAGCGCGCAGTTCGCCGGTGTCTCGCGCCTGCAGCGCCAGCGGCTGGTCAATGCGGCGCTGGGCGACATTCCCGGCAACCGCGTGCATGCCGTGGCGATCAAGGCGAGTGCGCCGGGGGAATGAGTGAACCGGGTGGCGGGACACGCTCTCGTCATCCCGGCGAATGCCGGGACCGCGGGCCGTGAACAGCCCCCTCCCGGCGAGAAGAGTTTTACGGGAGTTCGCGTCTGAAGAATTGCCCGCGGTCCCGGCATTCGCCGGGATGACGGGGTTTTGCCTGGCCTCCCCCTCATGGCAAACACCCCGGTTGCCCAAACGCGAATGCGCGACTAAGGCGCGCACCATGCCGACACCTCTGACTTTCGCCGTGCCCAAGGGCCGAATCCTCGACGAAGCGCTGCCGCTGATGGCGCGCGCCGGTGTGATTCCCGAGGCGGAATTCCATGACAAGAAGTCGCGCGCGCTCTCCTTCGCCTGCGAAAACAGCGACATGCGCCTGATACGCGTGCGCGCCTTCGACGTCGCCACCTTCGTCGCGCACGGCGCCGCGCAAGTCGGCATCGTCGGCTCTGACGTGGTGGAGGAGTTCGCGTATTCCGATCTCTACGCGCCGGTGGACCTGAACATCGGCCACTGCCGCCTCTCCGTCGCCGAAAAGGTGGGCGAGACCGGCGGCGCGCTGCCCTCGCACTTGCGGATCGCCAGCAAGTACCCGAACCTCACCCGCCGCCACTTCGAGAAGCTGGGCGTGCAGGCCGAAGTCGTGAAGCTGAACGGCGCGATGGAACTGGCGCCCTGCCTCGGTTTGTCGAGCCGGATCGTCGATCTCGTCTCCACCGGCCGTACGCTGAAGGAGAACGGCCTCGTCGAGACGAGCCGCATTCTCGACATTTCCGCGCGCCTGATCGTCAACCGCGCCGCCCTCAAGACCGACGAGCGCGTCGCCGCGCTGGTCGAGGCCTTCCGCGCGCTGGTGGCCGAGAAGGAAGCCGCCTGATGCTGCGCCTGTCCAGCACGGACGCCGGTTTCGCGGAGGCCTTCGCGCGCGTCGTGTCCGACCGCCGCGAAAGCGCGGTGGACGTGGCCGCTGACGTCGCCGCGATCCTCCGGGACGTGCGCGCGCGTGGCGATGCCGCATTGGCTGAACTCACCACGAAGTTCGACGGCCACGATCTCGACCAGACCGGCTGGAATGTCGATGCACAGGCCTGCAAGGCCGCCTTCGACGCGCTCGATCCGACCTTGCGCGCGGCGCTGGAACTCGCCGCCGAGCGCATCCGCGCCTACCACGCCGCGCAACTCCCCGAGAACCGCGACTACACCGACGCCGCCGGCGTGCGCCTTGGCGCGACGTGGAATGCGGTGGACGCGGCGGGCCTATACGTTCCCGGCGGGCGGGCAGCCTATCCGTCCTCGCTGCTGATGAACGCCATCCCCGCCAAAGTCGCCGGGGTCGAGCGTCTCGTCGTCGTCACCCCGACGCCGAAGGGCGAGGTCAATCCGCTCGTCCTCGCCGCCGCGCACCTTGCGGGCGTGGACGAAGTGTGGCGCGTGGGCGGTGCCCATGCCGTCGGCGCGCTGGCCTATGGCACCGACCGCATCGCCCCCGTCGATGTCGTGACCGGCCCCGGCAACGCCTGGGTGGCCGAGGCCAAGCGCCAGCTCTACGGCGTCGTCGGCATCGACATGGTCGCTGGCCCCAGCGAAATCCTCGTCATCGCCGATGCGAAGAACGAACCCCGCCGGATCGCCGCCGACCTGCTCAGCCAGGCCGAGCACGACCCGACCTCGCAGTCGATCCTCATCACCGACGACGCGGCTTATGCCGATGCCGTGGCCAAGGCAGTCGAACTCGAACTTGTCGCGCTCGCCACCGAGAAGACCGCCCGCGAAAGCTGGAGCGTCAACGGCGTCATCATCGACGTCGCCAGCTTCGACGAAGCCCCCGCGCTCGCCAATGCACTGGCGGCCGAACACGTCGAGATCGCCACTGACGATCCCGAAAGCCTTATGCGCCGCATCCGGCACGCAGGGTCCGTGTTCCTCGGCCGCATGACTCCCGAGGCGGTCGGTGATTACGTCGCCGGTCCCAACCACGTCCTGCCCACCGGGCGCCGGGCGCGGTTCTCCTCGGGCCTCTCGGTCCTCGATTTCATGAAGCGCACCAGCTTCATCCAGCTTGACGCCGCGGCGCTGGAGGCCATCGGCCCCGCCGCCGTCGCCCTTGCCGAGGCCGAAGGGCTTCCCGCGCACGCGCGCTCCATTTCCGTAAGGCTGAACCCATGAGCAATCCCAAGCAGAAGCGCGCCGCCGCGCGCCTCGCCGCCGTCCAGGCGCTGTACCAGTTCGACATGGAAGGCACCCCGATGGCCTCCCTGCTCGACGAATTCCACCGCCACCGCCTGGGCATGGAGATCGACGACGCGCAGTTCGCGCAGGCCGAAGTCGCGTTCTTCGACGACGTGGTGAAAGGCACCATCGCCCGCCGCGACGAGATCGACGAACTGCTGGCCTCCAAGCTGACCGAGGGCTGGTCGCTCGGCCGTCTCGACAAGACGATGCTGCAGATCATGCGCGCGGGCGCCTACGAACTCATGGCGCGCGCCGACATTCCGACCGGCGCGGCGATCAGCGAATACCTCGACGTCTGCCATGCCTTCTTCGACCCGCGCGAGGCGAAGTTCCTCAACGGCGTGCTCGATTCGGTGGCGAAGTCGGTCCGCTGACGGCATGATCCTCGGATGACCGGCGAAGCCGCCTTCATCCACGCCCTGCGCGCCATCGCCACCGACCCCGCCGCACGGCGGCTGGCGGACGATGCCGCCGTGCTCCGGATCGGCGGCGAGGCGCTGGTGCTGACGATGGATACCGTCGTCGAGGGCGTCCATTACCTCCCCGACGATCCGCCGCAGGACGTGGCGTGGAAGCTGGTGGCGGTGAACGTCTCCGACCTTTCCGCCAAGGGCGCGGCACCGATCGGATGCCTCTATTCGCACGCGCTGGGTGAAGCCGCCTGGGACACGGCGTTCCTCGCCGGACTGGACGAGGCCTGCCGCCGCTTCGCCATTCCCCTGCTGGGCGGCGACACCGTGCGCATGCCCGAAGGCGCGCCGCGCAGCTTCTCGCTCACGGCGCTGGGAACGGGGCCAGCGGACTGCCCGGTGCCCTCGCGCACGGCGGCGCTGGCGGGAGACCTGGTCTGGGTGAGCGGCACCATCGGCGACGCCGGGCTCGGCCTGAAGGCGGCCCTTGGCGAGGTATCGGGCGATGCCGCCAGCATCGCCGCGCTGATCGCCCGCTACCGCCGCCCCGCGCCCGAACCGCGCCTTGGCGTGGCGCTCGCCCCGCTCGTGCATGCGATGATGGACGTTTCCGACGGCGTACTGGTCGATGCCGCGCGAATGGCCGAGGCGAGCGGAGTGCGCATCGCCCTGGAGGCACAGGCCCTGCCGCTTTCCCCGGCCCTGTGCGCGGTGGCCGGCAGGACGCCGGCGGCACGGCTGGCGGCGATGACTGCCGGGGACGACTACGAACTGCTGTTCACGGCGCCTGCGGAGCATACCGCCTCGCTTCTCGACGCAGCGCATGCCCTTGGCGCGCAAGTCACGCATATCGGGGCCGTCGAAGTCGGCGCCGGCTTGTCACTGAACGATCACGGCGTGCCGCAGCCGCTACCCGAAAGCCTCGGCTACCAGCACTAGGTTGCCGTCAGAACCCGTAGACCAAGGAGAAGCGCGAGATCGTATCGGTCTTGAGCGATCCCGACGGCGGCGAGGTCTCGTGCTCGATCGAATAGGATATCTTGGCCTTCAGGCCCTTGGCCATGGCCGCTTCGACCGCGGTGAGCGACGTGAAGGTGTTGTTGTCCGAGCCGATGTAGCTGGTCGCATCCTCGGTCAGCTTGATGCCGGTGGACAAGGTCCAGTCGAAGTCCAGCGACGTCGCCGCCGACCAGTCGGTGCGCGAAGCGTCATCGACGTAGTCGGTGCGGCGGACGGCCGGGCCCGCCTCGATCGACAGGGTCATCTTCGGGCGGCTGACGATCCGGTAGCCTAGACCGCTCGAGGCGGTGTAGCGGTTCTCGTAGCCCTGGATGCGGTCCCGTTCGTACTGGATGCGCCCATAGCTGAAGAAGTCGGCGTTGAGGGTGAAGCGCGGCTGGTAGCTGGCGAGGTACTGGGATGTCGTGACCGAGCCCGAATCTTCCTGGTAGCTCGCCGTCGCGGTGATGATGTGCTCCCACTTCAGGCCCTTGCGATTGAGCTTCAGCGCTCCGGTCACGCCGAAGTTGTCGGTGTTGCCGGTGGAGCGGAAACCGCCCAGCTCGATCTGCCCCTTCCACAATTCCAGCACGCCCGAGGCGCGGATGCGGGCATTGTCGGCCTCGGTCTTGGCGGCGATCTCCTTGGCGCGGCGATCGTTGAACGCCTTCTGCATGTCGCGGATCTCGTCCTTGTCGTACGGCTGCGTCTGCATCGCGAACTTGACGAGGGTGGCGACCGAGGCGCTGTCGTCGGTCTTCATCGCCGCTTGCAGCAGCGTGCGCACCGCCTGCGGCAGACGCGGCCGCTCGGCCCTGACGTAAGGCACGTACTCGGGATAGTCCGGCAGGTCGAGCACCAGCGGCGGCGGCGGAAGCGGGATCAGCACGAGCGGCTGCTCGAACTCGAACACCTGCGCGTGCGCAGGCGTGGCGAGTGACAGCAGGGGGAGCGTGGCGAGGAGCGGGAGGCGCATCGTCATGCTGCGATTGCTAACCGCTTACGTGCGCAAACGCCAGCCACTCCGGAAGATCCAGGTGATGATACCGACGCAGACCGCGAGGAATGCGAAGGTCAGCCCCAGCGACAGGCCGATCGGCACGTCCGAGCTGCCGTAGAACGTCCAACGCAGCCCGTTGACGAGGTAGACAACCGGATTGGCCATCGCCACCTGCCGCCACGGATCGGGCAGCATGTCGATCGAGTAGAACGTGCCGCCCAGGAACGTCAGCGGCGTGAGGATCAGCAGCGGCACGATCGTCAGCTTCTCGAAACTGTCCGCCCAGATGCCCAGGATGAAGCCGAACAGCGAGAAGCTGGCCGAGACCAGCAGGACATAGAAGAAGGCGTAGACCGGGTGCGCGATCGAATAATCGACGAAGAAGCTTGCGGTCGCGAGGATGATCGCGGCGAGGATCAGCGACTTGGTGGCCGCCGCGCCGACGAAGCCCAGCAGCGTCTCGATGACGCCGACGGGGGCCGAGAGCAGTTCGTAGATCGCGCCGGTGAAGCGCGGCATGTAGATGCCGAAGCTGGCGTTCGAGACGCTTTCGCCCAGGATCGTGAGCAGCAGCAGGCCGGGGACGATGAAGGCGCCGTAATTGACCCCGTTCAGGCCGCCGTGGCCGCCTGCGCTCATCTGCCCGCCGATGGCGGCGCCGAAGACGACGAAATAGAGCGTGGTGGTCAGCACCGGGGCAAGGATGGACTGCATCGCCGTGCGGAAGGCCCGCATCAGTTCCTGCTTGTAGATGGTCCAGGCGGAGCGCGCGTTGAACAGGCTCATGCCGCGGTCTCCTGGGCGCTGGTTTCCGACGTCGGCGCATCGGGGCCTTCGAGCAGGTTCACGAAGATGTCCTCCAGGCTCGATTCGTGGATGTCGATCGCGGTGTAGTCGATGCCGGAACGGGTCAGTGCCTTGGTCAGTTCGGCCACTTCTGCGGTGCCGGCCGAGGCGCCCTCCCCGCCGCCGCCGCGATAGACGAGCATGCCGCCGTCCTCCGACAACGTCACCGGATAGGCGGCGATCGCGGCCGGCACCTCGGCCAGCGGCTGCGCGAGCGAGATCAGCGCCTCGGTGCGGCCAAGACGCTCCATCATCGCCGCCTTCTCGTCCACCATCAGGATCTCGCCCTTGCGGATGATGCCGACGCGGTCGGCCATCTCCTCGGCCTCCTCGATGTAGTGGGTGGTGAGGATCACGGTAGTGCCGCGCTCACGCAGGAGGGCGATCTGCTTCCACATGTCGCGGCGCAGTTCGACGTCGACGCCCGCCGTCGGCTCGTCGAGGAACAGCAATTCGGGTTCGTGCGCCAGCGCCTTGGCGATCAGCACGCGCCGCTTCATCCCGCCCGAGAGATTGCGGATCTGCTCGTCGCGCTTTTCCCAGAGGCTGAGCGCGCGCAGGATCTCCTCGATCAGGGCGGGGTCGGGTGGCAGGCCGAACAGCCCGCGCGAGTGATTGACCGAGCGCAGCACCGGCTCGAACATGTCGGTCGCCAGTTCCTGCGGCACCAGGCCGATGCGGGCACGCAAACGGCGCCAGTGCCGCCCCATGTCCTCGCCGAACGCGGTGATGGTGCCGGAGGTCGGCCGCACCATGCCGCAGACGGCGCCGATCAGCGTGGTCTTGCCGGCGCCGTTGGGGCCCAGCAGGGCGAAAATCTCTCCCTTGTTGATGGTGAGGTCCACGCCCTTGAGCGCGGTGAACCCGCCTGCATAAGTCTTGGTCAGGCGGCTGATTTCGAGAACGGGCTGCATGGGCGCATGAATGGGGATGAATCGCGCAGGTTCCAAGCCCTTTCCCGTGCAACTTCATGCAATGCCGCGATGAGCGAGACCGTCCCTTGGCGATGGGTCGAACCAGGGATGCTTCGCCGCGCGCACGAAAAAGGGCGCCTCCTTCGCGGAAGCGCCCTCTTCGTTCAGCTTGGGACCGATCAGTAGCGTCAGATCAGTACCGGTAGTGATCCGGCTTGAACGGGCCCGCTTCCGGCACGCCGATGTAGTCGGCCTGCTTCTTCGACAGCTTGGTGAGCTTCACGCCCAGCTTTTCGAGGTGCAGCGCGGCGACCTTCTCGTCGAGGTGCTTGGGCAGCACGTAGACGTCGTTCTTGTAGGCGTCGTTCTTGGTGAACAGTTCGATCTGCGCCAGCGTCTGGTTGGTGAAGCTGGCCGACATCACGAAGCTGGGGTGGCCGGTGGCGCAGCCCAGGTTCACCAGGCGGCCCTTGGCGAGCACGATGATCTGCTTGCCGTCCGGGAACGTCACGAGGTCGGTGCCCGGCTTGACTTCCTTCCACTCGTAGTTGTCGAGCGCCGAGATCTGGATCTCGCTGTCGAAGTGGCCGATGTTCGAGACGATCGCCTTGTCCTTCATCGCGGCCATGTGCTCGCCGGTGATGACGGCTTCGTTGCCGGTGGCGGTCACGAAGATGTCGGCGCGCGAAACCGCGTCCTCCATGGTCACGACCTCGTAGCCCTCCATCGCGGCCTGCAGCGCGCAGATCGGGTCGATCTCGGTGACGAGGACGCGCGCGCCGCCGTTGCGCAGCGAAGCGGCCGAGCCCTTGCCGACATCGCCGAAGCCGGCGACGCAGGCGACCTTGCCGGCCAGCATCACGTCGGTGGCGCGGCGGATCGCGTCGACCAGCGATTCACGGCAACCGTAGAGGTTGTCGAACTTCGACTTGGTGACGCTGTCGTTCACGTTGATCGCGGGGAACGGCAGCTTGCCGTCCTTGGCGAGGTGGTAGAGGCGGTGGACGCCGGTGGTGGTCTCTTCCGAGACGCCCTGGATCGCCTTGACCGAGGCGGTGAGGTAGCCCGGCTTGGCCTTGAGGAAAGCGTTCAGCGCGCGGACGAACTCGATTTCCTCGGCATTCGAAGGCTCGAACAGCGTCTCGCCCGCTTCGACGCGCGCGCCCCAGAGCGCGAACATGGTGGCGTCGCCGCCGTCGTCGAGGATCAGGTTGGCGGTGAGGTCGGGATTGCCCTCGCTCGACCAGTCGAAGATCTTGCCGACGTAGTCCCAGTAATCGGCCAGCGATTCACCCTTGATCGCGTAGACCGGGATACCGGCGGCGGCGATGGCGGCGGCGGCGTGGTCCTGCGTCGAGAAGATGTTGCAGGTGGCCCAGCGCACTTCCGCGCCGAGAGCCACCAGGGTCTCGATCAGCACGGCGGTCTGGATCGTCATGTGCAGCGAGCCGGTGATGCGCGCGCCCTTGAGCGGCTGCGACGCGCCGAATTCCTCGCGCAGCGCCATCAGGCCCGGCATTTCGGTCTCGGCGATGGCGATCTCGGTGCGGCCGAAGTCGGCAAGGCCGATGTCGGTGATGGCGTAGTCGGGGGTGGTGGCCACGTGGGACTCCTGAAGATTGCGTCACGCCGGCGCCGCGCGCGGGAAGCCCCCGCAGGCGGCGCCGGTACTGCCGCGTCCCTACCCGCTCCGCATCAGCGAGGCAAATATAAAGATAGCTTTATATGTTCTGTCTGACGCACGATGCCTTTGTCTCGGATCGTCATTGCGAGCGCAGCGAGGCAATCCAGCGCCGTGGGCCATCCGTGGATTGCTTCGCTACGCTCGCAGTGACGGAGTGTGGTTCGATCTGATATCAGCGCATGGCCAGCGCCATGAGGATGGGCGGCTGGCGCTCCAAGAGCTGCCCCGCGACTTCCACCAAGGTTGCGCGGCCCTGCACCGTGGCCAGCCCCTGCGTGATCGAACGCAGCTGGTGGCACGAGAGCCAGGGGTGACCGGCGCCGTACTCGTTCGCCATGACCACGCTCATCCGGTCGAGCGGCCCGCCCGAAACCTCGGCGCCTTCGCCCAGCTCGGCGCGGAGCTGGGCATTGGCTTCGTTGAGTTCGGCCATGTGACTGCTGGTGAACCTGCCGTAGTCCTCCATGAAGTCGTCCGCCGTGGTGCGGCAGCGCAGCCCGGTCACCATCAGCATGATGTCCATGCGCCGAAGCTTATGCGCCTCGCTCGGCGTGGTCGCGGCGGAAGCCGGAGCGGCCTCGGCCACCCCCGCCCCGCCCAGCCCAAAGGCGAGCGCCATTAGCGCGGCCAGCCACGGCCGCGTGATTCCGATCCTGTTCATTGCCCTTTTCCCCGCGAGACGATCCCCGCGAGAAGACGATGTCATCGATTGCATTTACCCGTGTCTGAAGAACCGTGGTTAGCGCGCGTTAATCGCGATTTCCCGGCCGTAATATCGACTTGCGCGTTCACGAGTGTACATATCAGAGCCCCAACCATGCGCACTTGTGGACGCCGGCGAGGGGACACCCCCGCGCCACGCCCCGCCACGCCCGCCGCGTTTCGTGCACCTCGCAGGCGGCGAATCGAAATTCCTGCCGCCATGCCGTTGCCCGCGCGGCCACTCGGCCTATATCTGCGCGGCGCCCATATCTGTGCGGCAAGACCGTTTTCCCGTCATGAAAGGACCAATGCCATGACCATCGCCATCGGTGACACCCTGCCCGACGTAAAGCTCATCAAGGTCGGCGAAAGCGGCCCCGAGCCGGTGCAGTCGGCCGAATACTTCGCCGGCCGGAAGGTCGCGCTGTTCGCGGTGCCCGGCGCCTTCACCCCGACCTGCTCGGCCAAGCACCTGCCCGGCTTCGTGGAGAAGGCCGCCGACCTCAAGGCCAAGGGCATCGACGAGATCGCCTGCGTCTCGGTCAACGACGCCTTCGTGATGGGCGCCTGGGGCAAGGTCACCGAAGCCGAGAACGTCACCCTGCTGGCGGACGGCAATGCCGATTTCGCCAAGGCCGTGGACCTCGTCATGGACGGGTCGGGCTTCGGCATGGGCACGCGCAGCCAGCGCTACTCGATGGTCGTCGACGATGGCGTCGTCGCGCAGCTCAACGTCGAGGCGCCCGGCACGTTCGAGGTAAGCTCGGCCGACTACCTGCTCGGCCAGCTCTGAGGGTTGTCATAGCGCGAAAAGGCGGCCTTCCTTCGGGAGGGCCGCCTTTTTCGTGTCCGGCACGGGCGGCACGGCATTGGCGCGGCATCGGCCCGGCGTTGGAATGCGCGCGGCCCTTGGCGCGGCGGGGCGAGAGGGTTAGGTCGTAAACTCATAAACGGCACCATCGAGGCGCCGGAATGGCGAACAACTCGGGCCGAAGGGACCGCCGGACGGGCTGGTTGCCCGTCCAAGGGCACTTCGGTTCGAGATGGAAGCCATTCCGGCGTCCCGAAGGGATTTGACCAAAATGGCCCAGCGCTGCGTCCGCAGGTCTTGAAATATCGACATATTCCTTCGCCCTGCCTCCTTGCGCTGAGCCATTTTGCCTCAAACCTCGATGGTGCCGTTTATGAGTTTACGACCTAGCACTCGGCCGGCAACATATCGGCCCACATATCGACAGGGAGAGATCATGGCACGCTCGATCATCGTCACCGGCGGCTTCGGGGTTCTGGGACAAGCGGTGGCCGAGGCTTTCGCGGCGGCCGGCGACCGGGTCGCGCGCATCGACTTCTCGCCTGAAGCCCCCAATGCGCCCGGCGAGACTCCGGAGGGCATGCTCGACATCGGCGGCGTCGACCTGACCGATGCGGCCGCCACGCAGCGCGCGCTCGACCAGGTGCTCGGCACGCATGGCGGGATCGACGTGCTGGTCAACGTCGCCGGGGGCTTCAGCTGGGAAATGCTGGAAGGCGGCGCGATCGCCACCTGGGGACGGATGCAGGCGATGAACCTGCTGACCGCCGCCACCATCACCCAGCTCGCCCTGCCCGCGCTCAAGGCCTCGGCCGCCGGGCGGATCGTCAACATCGGTGCCGGCGCGGCCATCAAGGCAGGCGCCGGCATGGGCGCCTACGCCGCCTCCAAGTCGGGCGTCCACCGGCTGACCGAGGCGCTGGCGGAGGAACTGGGCGGCACCGGGGTAACCGTCAACGCCGTGCTTCCCAGCATCATCGACACGCCGACCAACCGCGCCGACATGCCGGGCGCCGACTTCTCCGCATGGGTCCAGCCCGCCGCCATCGCCCGCGTCATCGCCTTCCTCGCCTCCGCCGATGGCGGCGCGATCACCGGCGCGCTGGTTCCCGTGACACGCGGCGGATGATGCGGGGCACGTAGACGACGAACCTGCCGTCCGCATAGACGCGCCGCCAGGCCCGGCTGCGGGCGAGCGCCTCGGCCAGCGGGGCGTTGTGAGTCTCGTCCAGCACGAAGGCGGCGGGGTTCCATTTGCGCACGACGTCGACCAGCGGGACGATGCCGTTCTCGATGCCGCCGTTGTACTGCCATTCCTGCCGCGAATAGCGATAGTAGCGCCCGTCGTAGGCGACCTTCCAGTCGGGATAGCCGGTGTCGATGATGACGCCGCCGAACGGGAAATCGCCATAGACGGTGCCGCGTACGTGATGCCGCCGCAAATGCTCGACCGCCGCCAGCGGCAGTGTCTCCGCAAAGCGCGTCGGCATGGCCAGCGGCGCGGCCACGGCCACCGCGAGGATCGCGGCGAGGATTGCGGCGACTTCGCGCCGATGCGGGCCTTCCCCCGCCGGCGATGCCGCCCGCGCGATCACCGGCACCATCGCTACCGCCCAGAACAGCACGAAGCGATAGGCGGTCAGCGTCATGACCGCGAGCCCCAGCGCCACGGCAAGCTCGCCGGCATCGACGCGGCGGCTGCGCAGCCCCAGCCAGGCGGCGACCAGCGCCACCACCGCCACCGGCACGGCGTTGCTCCAGTTGCCGGGGATCCACAGCGGCAGCCACTCGCTGGCACCGATGGCGATGCTCGCCTCGGCATTGACGGCGGACGTGGCGAGGACGGAGAGGGCATCGGGCGTCGCGAAGATCGCCGCGACGCCGGCCAGCGCCAGGGCGGTCGCCGCCAGCGGCGGCGCCGCGCGCCCGCGCAGCCAGCCGATCCAGCCCGGCAGCGCGGCCAGCCCCATCGCCGCCACGCCGATGCTGACCGAAGGGTGCAGGTTCTGCCACAGGACCAGCAGCGGCGCGCCCAGCGCGATCATCGCCAGCGGCCGCAAACCCAGCCGCTGCAGCGCCAGCAGCAGCCCGAAGCACAGGCACCCGAAGCTCTGCGGGCGGATGCTCGCGGTCGGCAGCGCCGCCAGGAACGCAAGGCCCAGCGCCAGCATTACCGCGCGCGGCGGCGCCCCGCGCAGGCGGCAGGCGGCGGCGACGGCCCAGAAGCCGCCGAGCCAGGCCAGCGCGTCGAACACCCGCAGCAAGTCCCAGCCGCCGATCCGCCGCACCAGCGCCATGACCGCCTGCCCCGCCCAGGCGACGGCGGGCAGCGGTTCGCCAAGGTGCAGCGCCGAGAACGGCTCGCCCGCCAGCGGACCATGATGGTCGAGGATCAGTTCGCCCAGCTTGAGCTGCCAGAAGATGTCGACGTCCCAGACCCGGCGCAGCAACAGCGCCAGCAGCATGGCGGCCGGAACCAGCGGCAGCAGCGACGCGACTGCCCGGCCCCGGTCCTGTCTGCCTTGATTGCGCTCGATCATCTCGCCTGCCCGCCCCGTATCAAGCGCCTCTTGCCTCAGGCGCGGCGGCGTTCAAGCGTAATCTTCGCGCGGGCGTGATCTTCGGGTTTCAGCGCCCTGCCCGCCACGCGGCATAGTCGGCGATCAGCGCGGGATAGTCTTCCAGCGCCGGAAAGCGCGCGTAGCGACGCTCCACCTGCGTCTCCACCCACGCCAGCTTTTCGGCCGCCTGCATCTCGACGTAAGGCGCGAAGGCGTGCGGATCGTCGATCAGCGTCGCGCGCACGTTGACGAAGCCGAGCCCCGGCTCGACCCGGGTGAAGACCCAGGACTTGCACCAGATGCAGTGGTGGTGATGCGCCTCGTCGCCATGGATGCCGCCGATCTCGGTCTCGCCGGTGACGACCTCGAAGCCGTGCTCGGGCACCGAGATCGTCGTGGAGAAGGCGCTGGCGGTCATCCGCTGGCAGCCATGGCAATGGCACAGGCTTTCCATCAGCGGAGGCGCGGTCAGGCGAAAGCGCAGGCGCGAGCAACGGCAACCGCCCTCGAGTACCTGCGCGTGACCCATGACGCCTCTCCGCGTATTCAGTAGCCCATCAGGCTGAGCACTTCCTTGCGGGAACGTTCGTCCTCCAGGAAAGTGCCCATCATGCGGCTGGTGATCATGCCGACGCCGGGGGTGCGCACGCCGCGCGCGGTCATGCAGGCGTGGTTCGCCTCGATCACGACGGCGACGCCCTGCGGCTTCAGGTGCTCCCAGATGCACTGGGCGACTTCGGCGGTCAGGCGCTCCTGAATCTGCAGGCGGCGCGCGAAGCCGTGCAGCACACGCGCCAGCTTGGAGATGCCGACGACGTGGTTGCGCGGCAGGTAGGCGATCGCGGCCTTGCCGATGATCGGCGCCATGTGGTGCTCGCAGTGCGACTGGAAGGGAATGTCCTTCAGCAGCACCACCTCGTCGTAGCCGCCCACTTCCTCGAAGATGCGGCTGAGGTGGACCGCCGGATCCTCCTGGTAGCCCTGGCAGTATTCCAGCCAGGCGCGCGCCACGCGCTTGGGCGTATCGACCAGTCCTTCGCGCGTGGGATCGTCGCCGGCCCACTCGATCAGGGTGCGGATGGCGTCCTGGACGTGTTCGGGCACATCGGGCTTGCGCAACGGGTCGTAGCGCGGATTGTCCTCGTCCGGACCGACCAGACTGCTCATCCCGACTTGCTCCTTCTCAGCTTCCTCATCAGGCGCATACGCATCAGGTGTCCCTTCCTTCGGAACAAGCCGCGTCGCGCGATGGGTTCGAACATTTCGCCGGGGCGTTCCGGATCGAGCACCCCGCTTTCGCCAAGCGCTCTTTCAGCTTCCGACAAGTTCTTCAAGGGCAAGGGTTCGAGATATTTCTTTCCGGCCTTGGGACCGTCGCGATTGAGCGCATCGACCATGGCCGCCATCGCGCCGTGCCGTTCGATCCCGGCGGCGACCTCTTCCTCGGCGATGCCGCAGTGCTCGGCCAGCAGGCGCAGGCGCAGCGCGGTGATCTTCGCGGGATCGACATGGGCATTGGCCGGCCGGGCGAGGTCGATGAAGACGTCGCATTCACTGTCCAGGCCCATCGAGCGGTTGTTCATGTTCGCCGAACCGACGCGCAGGATTTCGTCGTCGATGATCGTCAGCTTGGCATGGACGTAGATCGGCTCGCCGGCGGTGGTGATCGGGTTGTAGATGCGGAAGCGCCCGGCATGATCGGCCTCCTGCAGGGTCTCGACCAGCTGGACGCGCGCGGTGTCCATCGCCTTCTGCTCCAGCCAGCCGTCGGCGGTGCGCGGGTTGACGATGAAGAACTCGGGCGGGTTCTCCTCGGTCAGGCGCCTGCAGATGGCCTCGGCGATCGCGCGCGAGGCGAAGTACTGCGTCTCGGCATACATGAAGCGCTTCACGCGGGCGATCTGCTCGACGAACAACTGCTCGATCTCGCTGACCTGCGGGCAGCCCTCGTACTCGGCGCGGGTGCGGGCGATGCCGATCTCGACGTCCTCGAACTCCGCCTCCAGCCCTTGCGGCCAGGGGCTTTCCTCCTGCGCCCGGCACGGCGCGATCGCCTCTCCGCCCGCGCGCTTCCAGCGCTCGCGCCCCAGTTCGCCCAGAGTGGCGGCGACTTCGCCCTCCATCATCATCGTCACGTCGTGCCAGGGGCCGTAGAGCCGCCCGGTCGGCCTCCGCCGGCGCGGATCGCGGGGCAGGTGATCGGGCGTGTCCCAGCGGTCCGAGGTCATGTCGATGCCGCCGCAGGCCGCGACCTTGTCGTCGATCACCACGATCTTCTGGTGATGGCTGCAGCCGACCGGATGCGCCGAATCGAACTTGAAGTCGATGCGCGGATGCCGGGCCCAGCGCAGCACGTCGAACAGCATGGTGCCCCGGAACAGGTACTTCACCATGGCGAAGTTCCATTTCAGCAGCTTGATCTCGAGATCGGGATTGCGCCGGACCAGCCACAGCATGAACGAGCCGAGCCGCGCCGGGAACTTGCGCCGCCGCCCGCGCTGCCACCAGCGCCGTCCGGACGACAGCAGTATCCGGGAATCGAAATCCCACCCGATCATGAAGATGCGCTGGCGCGCCGCCTCCATGGTTTCGCGGATCACCTTGAAGTAGTCCGCCGCATCGATCACCACATAGGCGCGCGATGCCTTCGCATAGCGCCACACCGAGGGCGAAATGCCCCCGTCCCGCTCGTTTTCCATCGCCATTCCTGCTGGAGCTTCCACCGCGCGGTTCAAGCCGCGAAGCCTGCGGATGTTCCCTGGAAACGTGCCCTCAAGACGATGGCGCGATCGAAACTGGCGGAAATCCGCAGTTTTCCACAAGGCGAACCCGGTTCATCGCGCCCATGGCTCGACTCGCCCCTTGTTGACGCAACCGTTCACCCGGTGCCGGATTTGCCTGACTATACCTATCCGGACCCCGCCCGCCGCAATCGAGAGGCATCGCCTGCGGCAGGACCGGCGCAAGCCGGATGGGGTCGCCAACCCGGTTCGCCGGGTCGCATTTCTCGCCCCTCCAGGGGGGCTTGTTCCGGGTGACCTCCCACGCCCGGCAAACAAGGAGTACGCCATGAAGAAAACCCTCATCACTGCCGCGATCGCCGCGGCCGCCTTCGCTCCCGCCGCCGTGATGGCCCAGGCGGCACCGGCAGCCGCCCCGGCCGCATCGGCGAGCGCCCCGGCCAATCCGACCGCCGGCGCCAAGGTCTTCGACGCCGCCGGCGGCGAAGTCGGCACCGTCGAGGCCGTCCAGGGCGACATCGTCACCGTATCCACCGGCACCGCCCGCGCGGGCCTGCCCAAGAACGCCTTCGTGACGCGCGACAAGGGCCTGACCATCGGCATGACCAAGGCCGAGCTGGAATCGGCCGTGAACGGCGCCAAGGCCGAGAACACCGCCGCCAAGGATTCCGCGATCGTCGCCGACGCCCCGATCAAGAGCAGTGACGGCGTCGTGCTCGGCACCGTCAGCAAGGTCGAGGGTGACAACGTCACTCTGGCGCTCAGCGGCGGCTCGGCCGCGCAGCTCAAGAAGTCCTACCTCGGCCTCGGCGCCGACGGTTCGCTGGCGCTGGGCATGACTGCCGCCGACTTCGCCAAGGCGACCCAGTCGGCCGCCGCTGGCCAGCCGGGTGCGGATGCCGCCGCGACCGCCGGCGGCGCCGCTGCCGCTGCGGGCACTGCCCCCGAAGGCCAGTAAGCTTTCGAAATAGCACCCCGCCGCAGGGCGGGGCCGCAAACGAGCCGGGTGCGATGCGATCGTGCCCGGCTTTTTTGATGCTGCAGCCGGCTGATGGCCGCGACGGCGGCACATACGAAAAACCCCGCCGGTCAGGGCGGGGTGTTCGTTGGGAAAATGGTGCGCCCGGAACGATTCGAACGTCCGACCCTCAGATTCGTAGTCTGATGCTCTATCCAGCTGAGCTACGGGCGCATGCCAATTTTCAACCCAAGGATACCACTTCGCCTCCCCGGAGGGAGAGTGGTGCGCCCGGAACGATTCGAACGTCCGACCCTCAGATTCGTAGTCTGATGCTCTATCCAGCTGAGCTACGGGCGCCTTGGAGGGCTGCCTCTAGGAGGGGAATCGGGATCGGTCAACGCCTATATTCCCATAGGACGGATTATTTTCCACAGGCTTGCAAATGGCGGCTGAGAGCCTCGGCCAGCGGGTAGTCGAGCGGCGGCATCGACAGCGCGCCGATCGCATCGGGCGCCGTCCAGGCCACGTCGGCCGCCTCGAGCGCGCGCGGCTCGCCCTGCCAGGCGCCGCACATGTAGAGCAGGATCACGAGCGGGCGCGCCGGCCCCTTCCCGCCCTGCGCCGGCGCCGCGGTGCGGCCCGAGGCGAATCCCACCGGCGCCAGGTCGGCGGCGGCGACGGTCACGCCCAGTTCCTCCGCCAGTTCGCGCACGAGTGCGTCCTCGGGGCTTTCCCCCGGCTCGACCTTGCCTCCGGGAAATTCCCATAGGCCCCCATGCACCCCGGCGAAAGCGCGCTGCTGCATAAGCACGCTGCCGCAGCGCGCGTGGCCCTCAGGGGCGACGAGCGCGACGGCGACAACGATCAGGGGCACGAGCAAAGGCGCGATCGGGGGTGTCGGTGCGGTTTCCAGCATGGCCTCCTGCCTTAATTCCTAATTAACGCCGCCGTGGGATCAGACGGTCCTCGCGCGAACTAGCACGGTGCATATGCGGATCCATCGCCTCTTCAGGAATGCCAGGACTATCATCGGGGACCGCAAGGGCGCCTCGACGGTCGAATACGGCATGATCCTCGCCTTCATCGTGCTGGCCCTGTTCGCCACCCTGCAGGCCGTGGCGAGCCAGACGGTGACTATGTGGAATTCCGTAGCCTCGAAGTCCGCCGCCGCGACCGCGAAAAACTAGGCTCAAACAAGCTTAAGCCTTTATCAACGATTGCAGCGTAGATAGAGGATGTCCAAGGCGCAGAAGAGAGACTGAAGCGAGGCGGACCGGGTACACTAAGACTGCTTTATCAGGAGACCATCATGAAGTTTCTCGCCAAGCTGCGCCGCAACGAAAAGGGCGCGACCGCCATCGAATACGGCCTGATCGCCGCTCTCATCGCCGTTGCCGCCATCGCTGCCATGCAGGGCATGGGCTCGCAGCTCGTTTCGACCTTCTCGAAGACTTCTTCGGCGATGTCGAACGGCGTCAAGTAATTGACGAATACTTAGCCGATACTTTCAGGCTAGGATTTCGAGGGCGGCAGGGAAACTTGCCGCCCTTTCCGTTTGTCCGCCTGACGCGCAATTAAAATCATGAAATTCAGTACGTTACGATCTTGATCTTCTGCCCCGGCCTCAGCGCGGCATCCGCCTGCAGCCCGTTCAGCACCAGGAAGCGGTCCACCACCGCATCGGTATAGGCCATCCGCGCCGCCAGCGACCGCACGGTGTCGCCGCTCCTGACCGTCTCGACCCTCAGGATGCGTGGGCGCACGGTGCCCGCATCGGCCGCCGAGATCCGGCGCAGCGAGCGGAACATCGGATTGAACGCACCTGCCCCGCCGGCCTGGGCAAGCGTGACGAAGTGGTAGGCCTGGCCGTTTCCGAAGTCGTAGGCGAACACGACCACGTCAACCGCCCCGCTCGACGACTGCACCCGCGCCGTGCCGTAGGCGGCGGGGAGGCCGTTCACGGTGGTCTTCTCGATGCTGGAGGGCGTGATTCGCGCCTGATTCGATTCGGTCAGCCCGGCGAACACGCCGGTGACGTACGAATCGAGGCCGGCGCCCAGCTTGCCGCCCGAAAATTGCGCCTTGCCCGTCGATCCGCTGATCGTCACCGCCTGCGTGCCATTGACCATGGTGAAGCCGGTCGGCGCGTCGAACGCGAACCGCAGCGTCGGATGCGTGAAGCGCGTGCCCTCGACCACGCCCTGCCGGGGATCGTCGCCGTAGATCAGGCCGCCGATGCGCGAGAGGAACACGTCGCGATTCGCCGCGCCGCCGGTCGCCGTGCCCGCATACGTCAGCGCCGAGCGCACGCGCGAGGCCGGATCGGGGTGAGTCGAGGCCCACTCGGGCGTCTGGCTGGTGCTGCCGCGAAGCTGCGCCTCCAGCGCGTTCTGCCGCGCCAGGCTTTCCAGCACGCTCGACATTGCGCGCGGATCGTAGCCGGCGCGCTTGAGGTAGGTGATCCCGAGCTGGTCCGCCTGCAGTTCCTGCGAGCGCGAGAACTTGAGCGTGAGCAGCTGCGAGCCCTGCGAGAAGACCTTCTGCCCCAGCTGGCCGAGGGCATTGTCGCCCAGCACCGCCCCCGCCAGCACCGAGCCCAGCACGCCGAGGATCTGGTTGCGCTGCGCCGCCTTCTGCCGCTGCGCCGAGTGCCGCGCGGCGACGTGGCCGACCTCGTGCCCGAGCACCCCGGCCAATTCCGCCTCGTCGTTCATCAGCGCGGTGAGCTGGCGCGTCACGTAGACGTAGCCGCCGGGAATCGCGAAAGCGTTGTTCACCGGCGAATTAAGCAATGTGACGGTGAAGTCCCCCGTGGCGTTCGACAGGCCGGACTGCACCGCGATGCGCTTGCCGACCTGCTCGACATAGTCCGCCTGCGGACCGGTGACGGCGCCGCCGAACTCGGCCAGGAGTTCCGGATGGGCCTTGGCGCCCTGCTGCTTGTCCGCCGCCGTGATCGCATAGACGCGCGCGCCCTTGGCCGCCTGCGCATCCAGCCGCACCGCGCCGGCCGACAGCGCCAGCACGCCGATCGCACCGGTCGCACACGATACGCGCAGCACGCGCCTCAGATCGATGGTCATGTCCTTCCCTTTCCCCTTGGCGCGAACCGCCATCGCGCAGCATCCAAGGCCCTCAACGCGCCCCGGTTCCTTCAGTTTCCCTTCGCGTTCGCCAGCGGGTGCCGCGAATTGACCAGCGCCACCAGCCGCGCGCTGTCGACGTGGGTGTAGATCTGCGTCGTCGCGATATCCGCATGGCCGAGCAGCATCTGCAGCACCCGCAAGTCGGCGCCGCCCTCCAGCAGGTGAGTCGCGAAGGCATGGCGCAGGACGTGGGGCGAGACGCGCTCCGGATCGATCCCGGCCCGGCCCGCCAGCGCGCGCAAAAGCTGGAACAGGCGCACGCGAGTCAGGTGACCGCTGGCCCCGCTCGACGGGAACAGCAGCCGCGAGGTGCCTTTGCGCACCGCCATCCAGCGCGACAGCACCGCCCGCGCCCGCGTGCTGACCGGCACCATCCGCTGCTGCCCGCCCTTGCCGGTGACGTGCAGGAACGGCGCATCGCGCGGCACCGCCGTGACCGGCAGCGAAACCAGCTCGGTCGCCCGCAGGCCCGATCCGTAGAGCAGTTCGAGCAGCGCCAGCAGCCGCACCGCATCGTGCCGCTCGCCCGCCGCTTCCTCGTCCGCCCGGGCCAGGAACCGCTCGACTTCCTCGTGGCTGAGCAGGCGCGGCAAGGGGCGGCGCAGGCGCGGGCGCGGCAGGGCGGCGGAGGGATCGTCGGCGCGCAGCCCCTCGTCGATCAGGAAGCCGTAGAATTGCCGCAGCGCCGAGCACCGCCGCGCCAGGCTGGAACCGGCCAGGCCGCTCCACGCGGCGCCCAGGCCTTCGAGCGCCTCGGGAGAGGCCTGCGCGACATCGCCCAGCACTTCGCGCGCGGCTTCCAGGTCGCGGCGATAGGCCGCCAGCGTATTGGCCGCCGCGCCGCGTTCGGCCGCGAGCATCGCCAGGAAGCGCTCTGCGGGATCTTCGGCAGCGGTCATCGACGCGCCCACCCGCCCGTCAGACCCGCGCGACCGCCTCGGCCGCGATCATCCGTGCTTCCGCGTCGAGCCCGACGGCGCGCAGCGCGGCGACGATGTGGAACAAGTGGCGCGGCGTCATCCGTTGCCAGCTCTCGCCCTGCATGCCGAACGCCGCGAGCAGCGCCACGCTGGCCTGGTCGCCCCGCTTCGCGGCGCTGTCGATCGCGGCGGTCCAGCGGGTCGCGCCGCCCATGGCCATGCCGTTGTCACGGGCGATCCGTTCGGCGGCGCCGCGATCGAGCCGCTGCAGCCCGGCCAGACCGGCGGCGAGGAAGGCCGAGCGCTGCTTGCGCGCGCTGTCGTCCTCGCCTTCGTAGGTTTCGAGCGCGGAACCGCTGACCGCCGCGCCCTGCCCGGGCGCCGCCAGCACCAGCAGGCCCCAGGCCCGCGAACCGGCTTCCACCACGCTTGCCCAGCGCAGCGCGTTGGCATCGTATCCCGCCGCCAGCATCGAGGCGATCAGCGAGGGCGCGCTGTCCGCAAGGTCGGCACTGGGCGCCATGCGCGCCGCCGCCGCCGCCGTCAGCACCTGCCGGGCATAGACGCCTGCCCCGGTCACGTTCCACAACGCCTGCATCGCCGCCAGCCGCGTCGCCGGATCGGGCTGGGTATAGGCATCGCGCAGCGATTCGGCGCGGTCCTGCCATTCGCCGGAGATGTCCGGATCGGCATAGAGCTGCGAATAGAGATCGACCATCGCCGCGTTCGAAAGCACGCCCGCCGCCGCCGCGCGATCGGCCGCAGCCGCGCGCCGCGTCAGGCTCACCATCGGGGCGAGCGCGGCGGCATAGTCGTAGGACGGGCCCGCCGCATTCACCAGCGCAGCCGGCGGCTCCAGCCCGGTGCCGATCGCCAGGCCATAGCGCCACGGCGTCATCGTCGTGACCTTGTTCCACTCGATCGTCACCGCGCGCCGCGCCTTGCCGGCGGCCCCGGCATATTTCTGCGCGAGCAGCAGGTCAGTCTGGTCCATCGTCCCGCGCACCCGGTCACGCTCCAGCCGCGAGATCGCCGCCGTGCTGTTGCCGCGAAACGCCTCGCAGATGGTGCGCGCGGCGTTCCATTGCGGATCGTCGCGCAGCGAGCCCTGCGTCGCCATGACCGGGCACAGCCCGGTGAAGTCGGCATTGCGGGCATAGACGTCGAACGCCACCTGCCCGAAGGCGGGGGTATAGTCGGCGATGTCGAGATCCTGCAGCACCGCGCGGGCCGCGTCATACTCGCCCATGCGCAGCAGCAGGCCGACGCGCAGCCCCATGAAGTCGCCCGCGCTCATGCCCTGCGGCGGCGCGAGACGCGAGGCCAGCGCCCGGCGCAGCAGGATGTGCCCCCAGCGCGAAACGAGCTGGCCACGGTTGCCCGCCAGCGCCACCCGGACCAGCGCGCCGTTCTGCGGGCGCAGCGAATCCAGCGGCAGTCCGCCCTCCTCGGGATCGAGCAGCCCCGCCTCGTCGGCGGAACGGCGCGCGCTCGGCGGCATGTCGATCACCACCTTGGCGCCGAGCAGCGCCTCGAAATCCTCGGGCGACATCTTCTCAAGCTCTTCGAGGCTCGGGATGCGGCGCAAGGTGCCGTCGTCCTGCTGCACGGCGGCCAATGTCGGCGCGGCAGCGGGCAGCGCCTGGATCACCGGCGTCGAGGTCGCCGCCGGGCGCGGCGCGGTGCTTGCCGCCGTGCCCGTCACGGCAGGCGCGGCGGAAGGACGCGGCGCCGGTGCCCTCGTCGCCGCCGGGCGCGGCGCGGCGGAGCGCGCCGGGGCCGGATCGTCGAACATCTTGGGCAGCAGCGATTCGGGCGAATCCTGCGCGGCCTGCAGCCCGACCGCCCAGACCGAGACCAGCGCCAGCGCGCCGCCGGCAAGAAGGTGGAGCGCCCTCACTTGGCCACCCCCCTCATTTCGCCGCCCCATCCGGCAGAGCGGGCAGCGGCACCGCGATCGTCTGGTCCTCGACCGTCTGCACGCCCGCATCGTTCCAGGCGGCGACGCCCAGCGCGATCAGCGCCAGCGGCAGCAGGATGGCGGCGACCTTCGGTGCAAGGCTGGCGCGCCCGCGCTTTACTTCGCGCTTTACGATGTTCACTCGGCTTCCTTCACCATGCTTGCGCTGCGACCTAGCGCAACTATAGGCGATGGGGCAATGGACGTTCAACAGACACGGTTTTCCCCGCAGGAAATCGCGGCGCTCGGCCGCCGGATCGATCGCCCCATCGTGCTGGTCGGCATGATGGGAGTCGGCAAGTCCAGCGTCGGCAAGCGGCTTGCGAACCTTCTCGACTGCCCCTTCGTCGATGCCGACGACGAGATCGAGCGCTCGGCGCAGATGGCGATCCCGGAGATCTTCGACACCTACGGCGAGGACTATTTCCGCGACGGCGAACGCCGCGTCATCTCCCGCCTGCTGACGGACAGCGTCGCGGCCGGGCGGCGCATCGTCATCGCCACCGGCGGCGGCGCCTTCGTCAACGTGGAAACCCGCGCGCTGATCCTCGACAAGGCGATCACCATCTGGCTCGACAGCGAGGTCGATACCCTGGTCGAGCGTACCGCGCGCAAGGAGAACCGCCCGCTGCTGCGCGGCGGCAACCCGCGCGAGATCCTCGGCCGCCTGCGCGAGGAGCGGGCGCAGCACTACGCCCAGGCGCCGATCCACGTCCTCAGCGGATCGGGCCCGCACGTCCAGACCATCAACAAGGTACTCCAGGGAATTTCGCAATGGCTGTGATCCCCGTCGACATCGCCGGTCGGCCTTACGAAGTCCGCATCGGCGCCGGGCTGCTCGCCGAACTCGCGCCCAACTGCCGGGGCCGCCTGCGCAAGCGCGCGGTGCCGATCGTCACCGACGCCAATGTCCACGCGGCCTGGGGCGACGTGGTGGAAAAGTCCCTGCGCGACAACGGCCACGAACCGCACTGGCGCATCCTTCCGGCAGGCGAAGCGACAAAGTCGTGGGAGGAACTGGCCGCCACGGTGAACTGGCTGCTCGGCCTCGAAGTGGAGCGCGGCGATCACATCATCGCGCTGGGCGGCGGCGTGATCGGCGACCTCACCGGCTTCTGCGCCTCGGTGCTGAAGCGCGGGTGCCATTTCATCCAGGTGCCCACCACGCTGCTGGCGCAGGTCGATTCGAGCGTCGGCGGCAAGACCGCGATCAACACCCCCGCCGGCAAGAACCTCGTCGGCGCGTTCCACCAGCCCTCGCTGGTGCTGGCCGACCTCTCGGCGCTGGAAACGCTGCCCGAGCGCGACTTGCGCGCGGGCTATGCCGAAGTCGTGAAGTACGGGCTGATCGACGACGCCGACTTCTTCGCCTGGTGCGACGGCAATGCCGCCGCGATGCTCGCGGGCGACAGCGCGCTTCGCGAATATGCCGTGGCCCATTCGGTCGCGGCCAAGGCGCGCATCGTGGCGGAGGACGAGTTCGAAACCACCGGCCGCCGCGCCCTGCTCAACCTCGGCCACACTTTCGGCCACGCGCTGGAGGCCGAGACCGGCTTCGGCGACCGCCTGCTCCACGGCGAGGGCGTCGCGCTCGGCATGGTGCTGGCGGCGCGTTACTCGGCAAGGCGCGGGTTGATGCCGCAGGCGAGCGCCGAGCATGTCGCGCAGCATATCGGCGAGATCGGCCTGCCCGCCAGCCTCAGGGCGCTCGGGCTGGACTGCGACGGTGCCGCTCTCGTGCAGCACATGCTCCACGACAAGAAGATGGATGCGGGCACCCTGCCCTTCCTGCTGATGAAGGGCATCGGCCAGACCTACCTCGACAAGCAGGTCTCGCTGGAAGACGTGGCGGTGTTCCTCGACGAGGAACTGGCGCGCTGACGCTCTCCTGAGCACCGTCGATTCAACGTCGTCATTGCGAGCGTAGCGAAGCAATCCAGAGCCGGGTAAACCGCTCTGGATTGCTTCGCTGCGCTCGCAATGACGATGGCTGTGGTAAGTCACTGCCATTCCATCGCTACCCACACCTTTTGGCGTCTTGTGGCATCTTTAAGTGCCTTTAGGTGCCGTTGAGTGCACCCTGCAAAACGCCGTGCTTATGCGCCGCTTCGTGGCCGTGCAGCGACGAAACCCGGATCGCCACGGGCTCGCGAACGTTATATATTTGCACGCTCTTTCAACGGAGTAGGCGTTTGTCACGCTGGCCGGGGGGCCAAGACGCCCCGTGCGAATCCCCCGGGGCGTTGCGGAAGGCGGCAGGTCGATCGGCCTGCCGCCTTTTCATTAGCCACGCATTCAGGTTTGACCCTGTTACATCGACATGACATTGCTCGCGCAGGAACGGCGATTACGCCGATGCACAAGATAATTACGGGACAGACATGACCGCACCCGAAGCGACGCCCAACCTCGACTTCCCTGAAGAAGCGGCGCGAGACGACCGCGCTTTCCTGGGCCATCCCAAGGGGTTAGGCCTGCTCGGCCTGGTCGAGGGCTGCGAGCGCTTCTCCTACTATTCGATGCAGACGCTGCTGACGCTCTACATGGTCAAGTACCTGCTGGTGCCGGGGCGGCAGGAGGGCGTGATCGGGCTGGACTGGGTCACAACGCACGTGTTCCCGGGCCTGTCCGGACAGCCGCTGGCTTCCGAAATATTCGGCCTTTACACGGCCTTAGTCTATCTGACCCCGATCCTCGGCGGCATCCTGGCCGACCTCCTGCTCGGCCGCCGCGCCGCGCTGATCGCGGGCGGCGTGGTCATGTCGCTCGGCCATTTCCTGATGGCGTTCGAAAGCGCCTTCCTGCTGGCGCTGATATCGCTGGTGGTGGGCGTCGGGCTGTTCAAGGGCAACATCGCCAGCCAGGTCGGCGAACTCTACAAGCAGGGCGATATCCGCCGCGCGATGGCGTTCCAGATTTTCTACATATTTATCAATGTCTCGGTAATCGTCGCGCCACTGATCTCGGGCACGCTGGGCGAGAAGGTCGGCTGGCATTGGGGCTTCGGCTGCGCCGGCGTGGTGATGGTGCTCGGCCTGCTTTTGTACATCTACGCAAAGCCCTGGCTTCCCGCCGACAGCAAGGCCGCCAAGTCCGCCGAGCCCCGCGCCACGTTCGAGAAGGGAGACGGCCCACGTCTTCTGGCCGTGCTGGTACTGGTGCCGATCATGGGCGTGTCGCTCCTGACCAACCAGCAGATTTTCAACGCTTATCTCGTCTGGGCGGACCAGCAGTTCCAGCTCAGCTTCATGGGCGAGACGCTACCGACGAGCTGGATGATTACCATTGACGCCGCCCTCAGCTTCTCGATGCTGGTGGCGGTCGCCGCGTTCTGGGCCTTCGTCGGCAAGCGCACCGGCAAGGAGCCGGACGAACTGGGCAAGATGATCCTGGGCTGCGCCTTCATCGTCGGCGGCGCGGCGTGCCTCTATATGGCTGCGGCGACGCAAGGTACCGGAAAGATTGGTCTATTCTGGCCGGTCATGTTCCACCTCGTGAACTCGATCGGCTTCGCGCACCTACTGCCGGTCAGCCTCGCGCTGTTCACCCGCCTTGCCCCGCGCGCGCTGAACGCCTCGATCGTGGGGATCTACTACCTTGCGTTCTTCGGCGCGAACCTCGCAGTGGGCAAGATCGGCACGCTGTTCTCGACAATGCCGACGACGACGTTCTGGCTGCTGCACATGGCTTCGGCCGCCGTCGCACTAATCGGGTTCGGGCTATTCAAGCTGTTGTTTGCAAAGCGATTGATGGGCACCGCCTGATGCCCGTCATCGGCTGCCTGCTGCTGATCGTCCTGCCGCTGCTGGGCCTCACGACAGGCGGCTTTCTCTGGGGAGCCGAAGGTGCGAAATGGGGCGCCGGGATCGGCTTTATCCTCGCCCTCGCGGTGTTCGTCGGCGGCAGTTACGCTTTCATCAAAGGCATGCGCGGCCGCTGAGGGCTCAACCGAACACGGCGACCGACTGCATGCCCGCAACGGCCGGAACACCATCCGCGTTCCACTGCATGATGTGCTCGCTCGCCCCGCCATGCGTCGCATGCAAACTGGTCGAGCGGATCATCCACCAGCCATCCGCCGAGGGCTTCGCGTCCAGCATGTTGACGTGCCACTGCATCGACGAAATCGGCACCTTGAAGCCCAGCAGCGGCCAGACCGCCACCGGCAGCACATCCCCGCACAGCAGGCACTCGACCTCGGGATCGAGCCCCCCGCGCTCGCGCGGCCGCACCCACCAAGCGAGGTCCGCCTCGCCCAGCGCGGTCTTGGGCATGGCGAAGCGCGCCTCGAAGTGATTGCGCAGGAAAGCCGGGGCATGATCCATCGGCACCGGCTTCGCCTCGTCGAGCGAAATGACGCCGTCCGGTAGCGGATAGTGATCGATCGACAGCACGCTCTCGATCTGGCGCATGAAGACGAAGCCGGCGGTGAATCCCACTCCCGCCTCACCGGTCAGTTCGGCGGAAACCCAGGTCGCATTGCGCCCCTGCCGCAGCACTTTCGCGCGAGCCTCGATGCGCCCGGCCAAGGGGCCGACCATCGAAAGCTGACCCGAGCGCAGCGGCGGCAGATCGTCGGAAACGCCTTTTGCCACCGCCAATGCGATGGCCGAAGTCAGTCCTCCGTAAGCGGTGCGCCCCTGCAGCCAGTCCTCGGTGATTTCCAGCGCGAAACCGCTTTCCAGCGGCTCCGCAGCGGCGAGCATATCTCCCAGCCCCGCCATCAGAACAGCCGCGATCCATCGGGTACGCGCTTGTCGGGCGAGAACAGCGTCACCCGCCCTTCCTGGTCCGCGAAGCCGAGCGTCAGCACTTCGGACAGCGCCTTGCCGATCTGGCGCACGGGAAAGTTCACGACCGCCGCCACCTGCCGCCCGGTCAGCTCCTCGGGAGAATAGAGCGCGGCCACTTGGCCGACGCTCTTCTTCTCGCCGATGCCGGGACCGAAATCGATCCGCAGCTTGTAACTGGGTTTCCGTGCGCCCTCATAGACTTCCGCGCCGACGATGGTGCCGATGCGGATGTCCACCTTGAGGAAATCGTCGAAGCCTATGGTTTCGCCCGGAGGCGCGGCAGGGTCGTGATCGAGATGCATGTCACTCCATCTCGAGGATGATCGCATCCACCGCAAGGCTTTCCCCCGCCTTGGCGTTGACGGACTTCACCGTGCC
Source organism: Novosphingobium resinovorum (assembly GCF_036352595.1). Taxonomy (GTDB): domain Bacteria; phylum Pseudomonadota; class Alphaproteobacteria; order Sphingomonadales; family Sphingomonadaceae; genus Novosphingobium; species Novosphingobium resinovorum_B. Next base: position 102,479 of record NZ_JAZFAX010000001.1, on the reverse strand, counting down.
CGACTTCTCGGCGCGCAGGATGTTTTCCATCTTCATGGCTTCCACCACTGCCAGCGGCTGCCCTGCCTCGACCTTGTCGCCCTCGCCCACATTGAGCGAAACGAGCAGGCCCGGCATCGGGCAGATCAGGTACTTCGAGAGATCCGGCGGAATCTTCTCGATCATGTGCTGCGTGTAGCCGGCGATGTGCGCGGGCAGGCAGTCCACCTTGTGGATCGCGCCGCGCGTGGTCATCCGGAAACCGGTGCGAGTGACGTCCAGCTTGAGCGTCAAGTCCTCGCCATCGACTTCCGCGTCCACGAAGCGGTCGCCCGGGGTGTACTCGAGTTCGAGTTCGACTTCCTCGCCATTGACCGTCAGCAGGTCTTCGTCGAGTTCGACCGCGAAGACATCGCCGTCGATGGTCACGGTCCACTCGCCCGGAGGATCGAGCGGGCCGCCCAGCTGGCCTTCGACCCGGCGCGAGCGATCGGCGCGCGCGGTGGCGACGAAGGCGGCGACGGCGGCCAGCTGCACCTTGAGTTCGTCCGACGCGGGCGCGCCGTGGAAGCCCTCGGGGTACTCCTCGGCGATAAAGCCGGTGGTCAGCTCGCCCGAGCGGAAGCGCGGGTGCTGCATGATCGCCGAGACGAAATCGATGTTGTGGCCAAGGCCCTCGATCTCGAAGGCGTCGAGCGCGGCGATCTGCTTGTCCGCCGCCTCGTCGCGCGTCTCGCCCCAGGTGATGAGCTTGGCGATCATCGGGTCGTAGAACATCGAGACTTCACCGCCTTCGTAGACGCCGTCGTCCACGCGGATACCGTCGATGCCGCGGCGGCCGTTCTCTTCGCCGTCATCCGTCCAGCCTTCGACCGGCGGATTGTAGCGCACGAGGCGGCCCGTCGAGGGCAGGAAGCCGCGATAGGGATCTTCGGCGTAGACGCGGTTCTCGATGGCCCAGCCGTCGATCTTCACGTCGTCCTGCGTCATCTCCAGCTTCTCGCCCGCCGCGACGCGGATCATCTGCTCGACGAGATCGACGCCGGTAATCGCTTCGGTGACGGGGTGCTCCACCTGCAGGCGGGTGTTCATTTCGAGGAAGTAGAAGCTCTCGCCCGTCGGGTCCGCGCCCGAGACGATCAGTTCCACCGTGCCCGCCGAGTAGTATCCCACCGCGCGCGACAGGGCGACGCACTGCTCGCCCATGGCCTTGCGCATCGCCGGGGTGACGAAGGGCGACGGCGCTTCCTCGACCACCTTCTGGTGGCGGCGCTGGATCGAGCATTCGCGCTCGTTCAGGTAGAGGATGTTGCCGTGCTTGTCGCCGAGGATCTGGATCTCGATGTGGCGCGGGTTGAGGATGAACTTCTCGATGAAGACGCGGTCGTCGCCGAACGAGTTCAGGCCCTCGCGCTTGGTCGCCTCGAAGCCTTCGCGCACGTCGTTTTCGTTGTAGGCAAGGCGCATGCCCTTGCCGCCGCCGCCCGCGCTGGCCTTCATCATCACCGGGTAGCCGATCTCGGCCGAGATGCGCACGGCGTGCTCGGTATCCTCGATCTCGCCGACGAAGCCGGGGACGACGTTGACGCCGGCCGCTTTGGCGAGCTTCTTGGACTCGATCTTGTCGCCCATCGCCGCGATCGCGTTCACGGGAGGGCCGATGAACTCGATGCCCTCTGCGGCGAGCGCCTCGGCGAAGGAAGTGCGCTCGGACAGGAAGCCGTAGCCGGGGTGCACGGCGTCGGCGCCGGTCTGCTTGGCGGCGGCGATGATCTTGTCGGCGATCAGGTAGGACTGCGCGGCAGGCGCGGGGCCGATGTGCACCGCCTCATCCGCCATCTGCACGAACGGCGCGCGGGCGTCGGCGTCGGAATAGACGGCGACCGTGGCGATACCCATGCGGCGCGCCGTCTTGATGACGCGGCAGGCGATCTCGCCCCGGTTTGCGATCAGGATTTTTTTGAACATGGCACCTCGAAGCCCCATTCGGGGTCTTGTTTGTTGGCGGTCGGAAACAGGAACTGCAGCGCCTGCGGCGAGAGGACGTGATAGGCCGTCGCATGGGTCAGATCCTCACGCGGCGAGAGGCAGACCAGCGAGCCGCCTGCTGCCGCGACGCGCTGCGCGGCCTGAGCGGTTTCCTGACCTTCGTTCGAATATGTCAGGTACAGCGGAGCGGTCCGGGGAGACGTCGCGATCAGGCCTGCGGCCGCTTTGGCGAGGGCCGCGTCATGCCACCACAGGCTCGCGTCGATGGCGGCGTAACGGTGGAACAGGCCGGGTTCACGCAGCCACGTCTCGACGATGAACAGGCCGGCCAGCGATTCACCAATCACCCCATCGTCGCCATCGGTGCGATAATCCGCCTCGATCAGCGGCTTTACCTTGTCACGCAGGAAGGCTCGGAACCGTGCGGACTGTCCAGCCGTCGGGTATTGTTTGTGCTGCGCGGCATTGCCAGCACTGCCGATCAGTTCGGCGCGGCGGTCCTTGCTCTCGATCCCGACGACGATGACCGGCAGCGAGCGGCCCCAGATCGCGTTGAGCGCGCTCGTCCCGGCAACATGCAGGAAGTCCTGTGAAAGGCCGCCATCGATGAGATACAGCACCGGATAGCGCTTAGCTCCATCCGCATAGCCTTCGGGCAGATAGACGTTGACCTGTCGCTGGTCGCCGTCGGCAAAGGCAACGAGGTGTGTTTGTCCGATCGTGATCGGAGTGGATGCAGGCGCTTCGGCAACCGCAACGCCCGGCACGCAAAGGAGGCAGGACAACGCCAGCAGCATTGATCCCGCCCGTTTCATCACTCGGCCGCTTCCAGCTTGGCGCAGCCCTTGGGCATGCGCTGGGCTTCGACTTGCGCGGGCGTCAGTTCGATGGCCATCGGCTTGAGCCCCAGCCGCGCGAACATCGCCAGATCGTTGTCGTCGCCGGAATTGGGCGCGGTGAGCAGCTTGTCGCCGGTGAAGATCGAGTTCGCGCCCGCCAGGAAACACATCGCCTGCGTCATCTCCGACATCGACTCGCGCCCCGCCGAGAGGCGCACCATCGAGCCCGGCATGGTGATGCGCGCCACCGCGACGGTGCGCACGAACTCCACGTCGTCGATCTTCGCGAGCGGGGTGTCGGCCAGCATGTCGCCCAGCACGGTGCCCTTCACCGGTACCAGCGCGTTCACCGGCACCGACTGCGGATGTTCCGGCAACGTCGCGAGCGTGTGAACGAAGCCCACGCGATCGGCCCGCGTTTCGCCCATGCCGACGATGCCGCCCGAGCATACGTTGATGCCCGCCATGCGCACGTTCGACAGCGTATCGAGGCGGTCGTCCATCGTGCGCGTAGTGATGACCTGATCGTAGCGCTCGGGCGAGGTGTCGATGTTGTGGTTGTAATAGTCGAGGCCCGCCTCGCTCAGCATGTCGGCCTGATCAGGGGTCAGCATGCCCAGCGTCATGCAGGTTTCCATGCCCATTGCGCGCACGCCCTTCACCATCTCGATGATGGCGGGCATGTCGCGGTCCTTGGGGTTGCGCCAGGCCGCGCCCATGCAGAAGCGGGTCGAGCCCTGGTCCGCCGCCTGCGCCGCGCGCTGCAGCACGGCCTGTACTTCCATCAGCTTGGTCGCCTTGACCCCGCTGTTGGCTGAGACCGACTGCGAGCAGTAGCCGCAATCCTCCACGCACCCGCCGGTCTTGATCGAGAGCAGCGTGGAGAGCTGCACTTCGTCGGCCTTGTGGCTGGCGCGGTGAACTTCGGCGGCGCGGAAGACCAGCTCGGTGAATGGCAGGTCGAACAGCGCCGCGATTTCCTCGCGGGTCCAGTCGGTACGGGGGGCGAAAGCGGGGGTTTCGGTCATAGTCATTCCTCAGGCGGCACGCGCGCGGCTCGGGGCCAAAGCCCTGTCATAGAACGCGATGCCGCGCTGATCCAGCATCCCCTTACTCGGCCGCCTGCAGTTCGGAGCCGGCGGGCGGCATGTTGTGCCCGAGCAGGCGCAGCACGTCCGCGGCGCATTCGACCACGTTCGAGCCGGGGCCGTAGATGCCCTGAACGCCGGCATTGCGCAGGTATTCGTAGTCCTTCGCCGGGATCACGCCGCCGGCGATCACCTTGACGTCGCTGCGCCCGGCATCGCGCAGTTGCTGGATCAGTTCGGGGATCAGCGTCTTGTGACCGGCCGCGAGGCTGGAGGCACCGACGACATCGACTTCGTTTTGCAAGGCCAGCACCACGGTTTCCTCGGGCGTCTGGAACAGCGGGCCGGAGACGACCTCGAAGCCCATGTCGCCGAAGGCCGAGGCGACGATGTTGGCGCCGCGATCGTGCCCGTCCTGGCCCATCTTGGCGACGAGCAGCTTGGGCTTGCGGCCAAGGCGGCGCTCCACCGCCTGAACGCCGTCGAGCACCTGCTGCCAGCGGCTGTCGCCCTCGTAAGGCGCGCCGTAGACGCCCTTCACCGGGGTCGGCTGAGTGCCGTAGCGCTCGAAGCTCTCCTCCATCGCGGAGGAGATTTCGCCGAGGGTCGCGCGGGCGCGGGCCGCTTCGACCGCAAGGGCAAGCAGGTTGTTCTCGATGCTGGCGGGCGCAGCGGCGCCATCGGCCAGCGCCTTGAGCGCGGCCTGGCACACGGCTTCGTCGCGCTCCGCCTTCATCTTGTTGATGCGGGCGATCTGGCCTTCGCGAACCTTGGCGTTGTCGATGTCGAGCGTCTCGATCGCGTCCTCGGCGGCGAGGCGGTACTTGTTGACGCCGACGATCACGTCGTCACCCCGGTCCACGCGCGCCTGGCGGGAGGCGGCGGCGGTCTCGATCATCGCCTTGGGCCAGCCGGCGGCGACCGCCTTAGCCATGCCGCCATCGGCCTGCACGCGCTCGATGATCTCCCAGGCCTGGTCGACGAGGCTCTGCGTCAGCGATTCGATGTAGTACGAGCCACCCAGCGGATCGACGACATTGCACATGCCGGTCTCCTCCTGGATGATGATCTGGGTGTTGCGGGCGATGCGCGCCGAGAAGTCGGTCGGCAGCGCGATAGCCTCGTCCAGTGCGTTGGTATGCAGCGACTGGGTGCCGCCCAGCATCGAGGCCATCGCCTCGATCGTGGTGCGGATCACGTTGTTGTAGGGGTCCTGCTCCTGCAACGACACGCCCGAGGTCTGGCAGTGGGTGCGCAGCATCTTCGAGCGCTCATCCTTGGCGCCCAGTTCGGTCATCACCCGGTGCCACAACACGCGCGCGGCGCGCAGCTTGGCGACTTCCATGAAGAAGTTCATGCCGATCGCGAAGAAGAACGACAGGCGGCCCGCGAACTTGTCGATGTCGAGACCCGAGGCCACGCCGTACTTCACGTATTCGGCGCCGTCCGCAATGGTGAAGGCCAGCTCCTGCACCTGCGTCGCGCCGGCTTCCTGCATGTGGTAGCCGGAAATCGAGATCGAGTTGAACTTGGGCATCTCGCGGCTGGTGTAGCCGAAGATGTCCGAGATGATCCGCATCGAAGGCTCAGGCGGGTAGATGTAGGTGTTGCGGACCATGAACTCCTTGAGGATGTCGTTCTGGATGGTCCCGTCGAGGAGCTTGCGATCGACGCCCTGCTCTTCACCGGCGACGATGAAGAAGGCCAGGATCGGGATCACCGCGCCGTTCATAGTCATCGAGACCGACATCTTGTCGAGCGGAATGCCGTCGAACAGAATCTTCATGTCCTCGACCGAGTCGATCGCCACGCCCGCCTTGCCGACGTCGCCGACCACGCGCGGGTGGTCGGAGTCGTAACCGCGATGCGTCGCGAGGTCGAAGGCGACCGACAGGCCCTTCTGACCCGCCGCGAGGTTGCGGCGGTAGAAGGCGTTCGATTCCTCGGCGGTGGAGAAGCCCGCGTACTGACGGATGGTCCAGGGACGGCCCGCGTACATCGAGGCGCGCACGCCGCGCGTGAAGGGCGCGAAGCCGGGCAGGCCCGGATCGACGGTCACGTCCTCGGCGGTGTAGAGCGGCTTGACCGCGATGCCCTCGGGCGTTTCCCAGGTCAGGTCCTTGCCCTTGACTTCCTTGGTTGCCGCTGCCTGCCAGTCGTTGATGTCAGCCATGTTCGCTATTCCTCGGATCGCCCGGCCGCAGGGCCGGGTCTTCGGGTCGAATTAGTGGTGGTCGCCCTTCGGCGTTTCCATGATCTCGGTAAGCTGTCCGCCCATGTCCTTGGGGTGGACGAAGAAGATCAGCGTCCCGTGCGCGCCCATGCGCGGCTCGCCCAGCACGCGCTTGCCGAGACCCTCGAACCAGGCCTTGGCAGCGTGGATATCGGGCACTTCATAACAGATGTGGTGCTGCCCCCCGAGCGGGTTCTTCTCCAGCCACTTGCCCACCGCCGAGTCCGGCGAGGTGGGCTGGAGCAGCTCAATCTGCGTACCCGCAGTGCCGCCCTCGCCCGGCGTGTTGACGAAGCAGACGCGCACCTGCTGGCTTTCGAGCACGAACGGCTCGGTCACGTCGGTGGCCCCCATCACGTCCTTATAGAACGCGATCGAGGCGTCGAGATCGGGCGTGGCGACGCCGATGTGGTTGAGACGGCCGAGCTTCATGGCAGTTATCCTACGTTCTCTATGACCATGGCGATGCCCTGCCCGCCACCGATGCACATCGTGACGAGACCGTACTTCCCGCCGATGCGCTTCAACTCGTACATGGCCTTGATGGTGAGCATAGTTCCCGTGGCGCCGACGGGGTGACCGATCGACACGCCAGAGCCGTTGGGATTGACCTTCGCCGGATCGAAGCCGAGCACCTTGGCGACAGCGGCGGCCTGCGCAGCGAACGCCTCGTTGCTCTCGATCACGTCCATCTGGTCGAGGCTCAGCCCGGCGCGCTTCAGCGCGATCGGAACGGCCTTGATCGGGCCTTCACCCATATACTCGGGCTCTACACCCGCGTGCCCCCAGGCGACGATGCGCGCGAGCGGCTTCAGACCGCGCTTCTCGACTTCAGCACCGGTGGCGAGCACCACGGCGGCGGCGCCGTCGTTGATGCCGCTGGCGTTGCCTGCGGTGACCGTGCCGTCCTTCTTGAACGCCGGGCGCATCTTGCCCAGCACTTCGACGGTGGTGTCGGCCTTCACGTGCTCGTCGGTGTCGAAGACGGTGACGCCCTTGCGGGTCTTCACCTCGACGGGCAGGATCTGGTCCTTGAAGCGGCCTTCGGCGATGGCATGCGCGGCGCGGGCGTGGCTGGTCGCGGCGAGCGCGTCCATGTCCTCGCGGCTGACGCAGTGGCGTTCCGCCACGTTCTCGGCGGTGATGCCCATGTGGTAGCCGCCGATGGCGTCCGACAGGCCGAGCGTCAGCGCGTCTTCCTGCGTGTTGGCGCCCATCTTCCTGCCCCAGCGCACGCCGTGGTCATGGTAGGGAATGTTGGACATCACTTCGGCGCCGCCTGCCAGAGTCACCGAGGCCTCGCCCAGCTTCATCATCTGCGCGGCCGAGACGATCGCCTGCACGCCCGAGCCACACAGGCGGTTCAGCGTCAGCGCCGGAGTGGCGAGCGGGATGCCGGCATTGATGCCGATCACGCGGGCCAGCATCTGGTCGCGCGCGCTGGTGGGCATCACCTGGCCGATGACCACATGCTCAACCGCGTCCGCCTCGATCCCGGCGCGCGACAGTGCCTCGGTGGCGACGAGGCCGCCGAGGTCCGAAGGCATGAACGACTTCAGCGAACCGCCGAAATCGCCGACTGCCGTGCGCACGCCGCTGACGATGTAGACTTCTTCCATGACCTGACTCCCAATCCCTTATCCTTCGACCGGGCGCCGTATTCGGCTTTCACATCCGGTCCGTGTACTCTCAAAAAGGCCACCTGCCGTGCGTCACAGCGGGATGTTGTCGTGCTTCTTCCAGGGATTCTCGAGTTCCTTGTTCCGCAGCTTGCGCAGGCCCAGCGCGATGCGGCGCCGGGTCGAGTGCGGATAGATGACCTCGTCGATGTAGCCCCGGCTTGCCGCCACGAAGGGGTTGGCGAAGCGGTCCTCGTATTCCTTGGTCTTGGCGGCGATGCCGTCCGCGTCCTGCCCGCGGAAGATGATCTCCACCGCGCCCTTGGCGCCCATCACCGCGATTTCCGCAGTGGGCCAGGCGTAGTTGAGATCGCCGCGCAGGTGCTTGGAACTCATGACGTCGTAAGCGCCGCCATAGGCCTTGCGGGTGATGACGGTGATCTTGGGCACGGTCGCCTCGGCATAGGCGAACAGCAGCTTGGCGCCGTGCTTGATGATGCCGTTGTGCTCCTGATCGGTGCCCGGCAGGAAGCCCGGAACGTCGACGAAAGTGACCAGCGGAATGCTGAACGCATCGCAGAAGCGCACGAACCGCGCCGCCTTCTTCGAGGAGTTGATGTCGAGCACGCCCGCCAGCACCATCGGCTGGTTGGCGACGATGCCCACGGTCTTGCCTTCGACACGGCCGAAACCGATGATGATGTTGCCCGCGTGGAGTGGCTGGAGTTCGAAGAACTCGCCCTCGTCCACCGTCTTGCGGATGACTTCATGCATGTCGTACGGTTGGTTGGCCGAGGGCGGGATGATCGTGTCGAGGCTGGGCTCCAGACGGTCCCATGCGTCGGCCGAGGGACGTTCCGGCACGCCGTCGCGGTTGGACGAGGGCAGGAAGTCGAAGAAATCGCGCGCCGCCAGCAGCGCCTCGATGTCGTTTTCCAGCGCGAGGTCGGACACCGAAGTCTTGCTGGAATGCGTGATCGCGCCGCCCAGTTCTTCCTGCGTGACCACTTCGTTGGTGACGGTCTTCACCACTTCGGGGCCGGTGACGAACATGTAAGAGCTGTCCTTCACCATGAAGATGAAGTCGGTCATCGCCGGCGAGTACACCGCGCCGCCCGCGCAGGGCCCCATGATGAGCGAGAGCTGCGGCACCACGCCCGATGCCAGCACGTTGCGCTGGAACACGTCGGCATAGCCGCCGAGCGAGGCCACGCCTTCCTGAATGCGCGCGCCGCCGGAATCGTTGAGGCCGATGACCGGCGCGCCCACTTTCAGCGCGGCGTCCATCACCTTGCAGATCTTCTGTGCGTGGCGGGCCGAGAGCGAGCCGCCGAACACGGTGAAGTCCTGGCTGAACACGTAGACGAGGCGGCCGTTGATGGTGCCCGAGCCGGTGACCACGCCGTCGCCGGGGATCTTCTGGTCCTGCATGCCGAAGTCGACGCAGTCATGCTCGACGTAGAGGTCCATCTCCTCGAAGCTGCCTTCGTCGAACAGCACGTCGAGGCGTTCGCGCGCGGTCAGCTTGCCCTTGGCATGCTGCGCGTCGATGCGCTTCTGACCACCACCCAGCTTTGCGGCGGAGCGGCGCTTCTCCATTTCGGCGATATTTGCGGACATCCGGATTCCCTTGCCTCGGCGCACACAGCGTCAATTGCTGCATCCGCGTAAGACCGAGAAAGGCCTCTGGTCAACTGTTTTTAATCGACCGGTTAAACTTATCCGGGGTGGGTGCGCGATCTATCCGTCAGGCGATATGACCGAGCCCACCCACCCGTCATTGCGAGCGAAGCGAAGCAACCCAGGGCGGCGTAATGCTGCCCTGGGTTGCTTCGCTTCGCTCGCAATGACGAAAGAGGTTTTCGTCCTCCTACTTCATCAGCACCAGTTCTTCCGACATCGTCGGGTGAACCGCGACGGTGGCGTCGAAATCAGCCTTGGTCAGCCCCGCCTTCACCGCGATCGCCGCGACCTGGATCAGTTCCGGCGTGTCCGCGCCGATCATGTGAATGCCCAGAACCTTGTCCGTCTCGGCATGGCAGATCATCTTGTAGAGCGAGCGCTCGTTGCGCTGCGCCAGCACGTTCTTCATCGAGCGGAAGTCGCTGGTGTAGACCTTGCAGGTGCCGAACTGCTCGGTCGCCTGCGCTTCGGTCAAGCCCACGCCCGCAAGCGGCGGATGGCTGAAGACCGCCGAGGCAATGCACGAATAGTCCACGCTGGCTTCCTTGCCGCCGAACACGCGGTCGGCGAAAGCCTGTCCCTCGCGGATGGCGACGGGGGTGAGCTGCACGCGGTCGGTCACGTCGCCCACCGCATAGATGCTCGGCACGCTGGTGCGCGCGTTCTGGTCCACCGCGATGGCGCCCTTTGCGTTCAGCTTCACGCCGACGTCTTCGAGGCCGAGGCCCTCGATATTGGGCACGCGTCCGGTGGCGAACAGGACGAGGTCGACTTCGATCGGCTCGTGATTGCTCATGTGGACGACCAGCGAACCGTCCTCCTGCTTCACGATCTTCTCGAAGTTCGCGTTGAAACGGAACTCCATGCCCTTCGCCAGCGAGATCTGGAGCAGGCGGTCGCGCACGCTCTCGTCATAGCCGCGCAGGATCTGGTCCGAGCGGTTGATGAGCGTCACATGGGCGCCGAACTGGTGGAAGATGCCCGCGAACTCGTTGGCGATATAGCCCGCGCCCGCGATCAGCACGCGCTTGGGGATCGCGTCGAGATGGAACGCTTCGTTGGAGGTGATGCCATGCGTATGCCCCGGGCATTCCGGCACATGCGGCCGCGCGCCGGTGGCGATCAGGATGTGCTTCGCGGTCTTCTTCTCGCCGTTCGCCAGCGTAATCTCGTGCGGGCCGGTGATCGTCGCGCGCTGGTGGAAGATCTCGACCTTATTGTTGTCGAGCGTCTGCGTGTAGAGGCCGTTGAGGCGATCGACGTCGCCCAGCACGTTGTCGCGCAGGGTCTTCCAGTCGAACTTGGGCTCGCCCACGTCCCAGCCGAAGTGGCGCGCGTCCTCGAGATCTTCGGCGAAGTGCGCGGCGTAGACGAGCATCTTCTTGGGCACGCAGCCCCGGATCACGCAGGTGCCGCCGACCCGGTACTCCTCCGCCACCGCCACGCGCGCCCCGTAGGCAGCCGACACGCGACTTGCGCGCACGCCGCCCGAACCGGCGCCGATGGTGAAGAGGTCGTAGTCGTAATCGGCGTCTTTGGCGGGCATGCGATGAAGCTCCTTTGGTCGCGGGGGCATATGGGACATGGGCTGGGTGATTGCCAGCACGCTCGGCGCGCATTTCCATCCGACGCTCAAGAATTTCTTCCTGCCGCTTTGACCTCGGAACGCATTGTCAACTTTATCGGTTGAGTTTACATTCGAGCCCATAGCACAAGGGAGATCGCCGATGCCCCGTTCTCTTCAAAGTCGTTCGCCCCAGAGCGAATCCGAAAAGCAGGAACCGCTGATCCTTCTCGTCCCAGGCCTCGACGGCAGCGGGCCGCGCCACTGGCAGCGGCGCTGGGCGGAAGAGTTCGACAATGCCCAGCTGGTGGAGCTGGGCACCTGGGACAACCCCCACCGCAACACTTGGATCAACCGTTTGAACCTGGCCGTGCACCGCGCGGGACGGCCCGTGGTGATCGTCGCTCACAGCCTCGGCTGCATCCTGACGGCATGGTGGTCGAAGTTCGAGCAGCCGAGCTGGTCGGCCCCGGTGATCGGCGCGATGCTGGTGGCGCCGCCAGAAGTCGATTTCTTCCCGCGCGACGAACGGGTGACCGGCTTCGCGCCGACGCCTGCCGATGCGCTGCCCTTCCCCTCGCTGCTGGTGGCGAGCCACAACGATCCGTGGATGGGGTTCGAGACCTCGAAAAGCCTCGCGCGGCGCTGGGGCAGCACGTTCGTCGATGCCGGGAACAGCGGGCACATCAATGCCGATTCCGGCCTCGGCAGCTGGGAGGACGGCAAGCGCCTGCTCTCGCAATTGATCGAGATCGGCGCATCCTCGCCGGGATCGGCCCTGCCTGCTCATGCCGATTGGGCCGAGGGCCTCGAACACCGAGCCTGACGTCGCGTCATCCTACCCTTGCAGGGCGCCGGGGCGACCTCACAGTCGTCCCGGCGTATTATTTTCAGGCGATGCCCGCCAGCGCCAGCAGTGCGGTGGTCGAAGGATCGAACTCCACGCCGCCCTGCTCGATCTGCTTGGCGATCTCCTTGCCGAGTTCCACGCCGAACTGGTCGAACGGGTTGATCCCCAGCAGCACGGCGTTGGCGAACGTCCGGTGCTCATGGAACGCCACCAAGGCGCCGAAGGTGGCGGGCGTCAGGTCATCCACCAGGATCGTGGCCGAGGGACGGTCGCCCGGATAGGCACGCGCCGGATCCTCGCTCGCCTTGCCCGCCATCAGCGCGGCACCCTGCGCGAAGCAGTTCGACAGCAGGATGCGGTGGTGATCGAAGGCAAGGTCGTGCCCGGGCGCGATCGAGGCGATGAAGTCCACCGGCACGAGGTTGGTGCCCTGGTGCAGCAGTTGGAATACCGCGTGCTGCGCATCGGTGCCCACCCCGCCCCAGGTGATCGGCGCGGTGGGGCCGTCGATGGGCTTGCCGCCGAAGGTCACCTGCTTGCCGTTGGATTCCATCTCCAGCTGCTGGAGATAGTCGGGCAGCAGTGCCATGCGCTCGTCATAGGCGAAGACCGCGCGGGTCTGGCAGCCGCGCAGGCGGGTGTAGTACTGGTCGGCGAAAGCCGCGCGCAAGGGCAGGTTCGCAAGGCCGTCGGTATCGCGGAAGTGCACGTCCATCGCCGCCGCACCGTCGAGGAACTCGGCGAAGTCGGGCCAGCCCAGCGCCATGGCGACGGGGAAGCCGATCGACGACCACAGCGAGTAACGCCCGCCGACGCTCTCGGAGAAGGGCAGGATGCGGGTTTCGTCCACGCCCCATTCCATCGCCTTTTCCGGCGCGGCGGTGAGTGCGACGACCCGGCCATAGGGATCTTCGACGCCGTTCTCGCGCAGCCAGATCAGCACGCTGTCGGCGTTGGTCATCGTCTCGATGGTGGTGAAGGTCTTGGACGCAACCGCCAGCATGGTATTGGCCGGGTCGCACTTGGCAAAGGCCTGCTCCAGCGCGCAACCGTCGATGTTGGAGACGACATGGACGTCCACCATCGCGCCCTCACGGGCCAGCGCATCGATCGCGAGCGCCGGACCGAGCGCCGAACCGCCGATGCCGACATGGATCAGGTGCTTGACCTCGCCCATGGCGCCGCGATGGATGGCCTCGACGATGGCGGCCATGCGGTGATGGTTCTCGGCCGCGGTCTGGACGCTCTCGTCCTTGCCGACGCCGCGCTGGGCGGTGTGCTCAGCGGCGCGGCCTTCGGTCGGGTTGACGATCTCGCCCGCGAACAGCGCCGCACGGCGGCCCGCGAAGTCCTGCGCCTGCGCCAGTTCCTCGAAGGCGGCGACATGCGCGGCGTCGAGGTGCGTCTTCGACCAGTCGAACAGGATTCCGGTGGAGTTCTCCTCCTCACCCAGTTCGAAGCGCGTCGCGAAAGCATCCAGACGGCCGGAATCGGCATCGAAAAGCTGCTTCAAGGTGGGTTTGTCGAGGCCCTGCAGCTTGTTCCATACCGCTTCGCTCATACAACGCATCTCCTGGTAAGCATTCGGTGCGCCTTATGCGTTCCGCAGTTGCGAAATCCAAGCCCGAGTTGTGCAATTATCGGCCAGTACCTCACGTTGGTCGGGATCGCTCTTGACGGAAGCACGCGGCCATGGGCAAGGGTTTGCCCATGAGCGACACCCATAGCGCGACAAAGATCGAAGCCGGTCAGGCACCCGCCGGAGCCCCCGATGCCAAGCCCAAGAAGGACGAGAACTTCTTCTCCTTCCTGTTCTGGCTGGTGCTGGGCGTGGTGGTGCTGCGCAGCTTCATCATCTCGCCGTTCAACATCCCCAGCGAGTCGATGCTGCCCCGGCTGCTGACCGGCGACTACCTGTTCGCCACCAAGTGGTCCTACGGCTTCTCGAAGTATTCGCTGCCGTTCAGCGTGCCGCTGATCCCCGGGCGCATCCTGGCCAGCCAGCCCGAGCGCGGCGACGTGGTCATCTTCAAGGCCCCGCCGGACAACGACGTCGACTACATCAAGCGCGTCATCGGCCTGCCCGGCGACGAGATCCAGATGAAGGGCGGCCAGCTCTGGATCAACGGGAAGTCGGTGCCCAAGGTGAAAGTCCCTAACTTCACCGTGCCCGTCAGCCCCAACACCGACTGCGGCCCCGGCTTCGAGACCACGGACAAGGGCAAGGACGTCTGCTCCTACCCCCAGTTCCGCGAGACGCTGCCGAACGGCAAGAGCTACACCGTGCTCGACATGGGGCCGACCCCGCAGGACGACACCGGCGTCTACGTGGTGCCCGAAGGCCACCTGTTCCTGATGGGCGACAACCGCGACAACTCGATGGACAGCCGCTTCCCGGCGGTCGAGGGCGGCGGCGTCGGCATGGTCCCGCAGGAGAACCTCGTCGGCAAGGCGGCGGTCATGATGTTCTCGACCGACGGTTCGGCCGAATGGATCAAGCCCTGGACATGGTTCACCGCCGCGCGCTGGAGCCGCATCGGGAGCGTGATCTGAGTGCTTGAAGCAAATACCCGCGCCTTTCTGATCAAGCATTCCGGCCAGGAGCCACTCGACGAAGCGCTCTGGCAAGCGGCCCTGACGCACGGCTCCACCGGCGAGAAACGCAATTACGAAAGGCTGGAGTTCCTGGGCGACCGGGTGCTCGGCCTGTCCGTGGCCGAATGGCTCTACCGGGGCAGCGACGAGGCGGAAGGCCGCCTCTCGCAGCGCCTCAACGCGCTTGTCAGCCGCGCCACTTGCGCCACGATCGCCCGCGACATCGGCCTCGGCCCGCACATGCGCCTCGGCAAGCAGGCGCGCGACGACGGCGGGCAGGATTCGGAGAACATCCTGGGCGACGTGATGGAGGCGATCATCGGCGCCTGCTTCACCGAGCGCGGTTTCGAAGCGGCACGCGATATGGTACTCGGCCTTTGGGCGGATACGCTCCAGGGCAAGACCGGCAAGCGCAAGCATCCCAAGTCCGCGCTGCAGGAATGGACCGCAGGCAACCGCCGCCGGATGCCCGAATACAAGCTGATCGAGCGTTCAGGCCCGGATCACGCCGCGCGCTTCACGGTCGAAGTGTCAGTCCACAACGTCGGTTCGGCGCAGGCCACCGCCCATTCCAAGCAAGACGCCGAGACCGGCGCCGCAGAAGAGTTCATGAGGAAATTCGGCTAGCGAGGCGCTCTGCTTCATCACCCTTCGACAAGCTCAGGGTGAGCGGATTTGTAATTCGGGAATTTTATATTCTTAAGTACGTAATGTATGGATGTGTCAGCATGAACATTGAATTTCCGCTCATGCTGAGCTTGTCGAAGCACAAGCCGCAGGGCGCAACCGGAGCCGCACAGAAATGACCCAGCACTGCGGTCTCGTCGCCGTCATCGGCGCCCCCAACGCGGGCAAGTCCACGCTCGTCAACGCGCTCGTCGGGCAGAAGGTGGCGATCACCTCGGCCAAGGCGCAGACCACCCGCGCCCGCCTGCTCGGCATCGCGCTCGAGGGCGAGGCGCAGATCATCCTCGCCGACACCCCCGGCATCTTCGCGCCCCGCCGCCGCCTCGACCGCGCGATGGTCGCCGCCGCCTGGGAAGGCGCGCAGGAGGCCGACGCGATCCTGCTGATCGTCGATGCGGTGAAGCTGCGCCGCCACGAACTGATGCCGCTGCTCGAAACGCTGAAGGACCGCACCGAACGCAAGGTGCTGGTGCTCAACAAGGTCGATGCAAGCGCCAAGGAAAAGCTGCTGGTGCTGGCGCAGGAATTCACTGCGGAAGTGCAGTTCGACGAAGTGTTCTTCGTCTCCGCCCTCAGCGGTGACGGCGTGCCGCAGCTCAAGACCTGGCTCGCCGGGCAGATGTCCGAAGCCCCCTGGCACTATCCCGAGGACCAGGTTTCCGACGCCAGCGAGCGCCTGCTCGCCTGCGAGATCACGCGCGAGCAGCTCTACCGCCAGCTCCACGAGGAACTGCCCTACGACGCCGCCGTGCGTCCTGAGGCCTATACCCCGCGCAAGGACGGCTCGGTGGAAATCCGCCAGCAGATCGTCGTCACCCGCGACAACCAGCGCGCCATCGTGCTGGGCAAGGGCGGCTCGAAGATCAAGGCGATCGGCGAGGCGGCGCGCAAGGAACTGAGCGAAGTGCTCGGCCAGAAGGTCCACCTCTTCCTCCACGTGAAGGTCGAGGAGAACTGGGCCGAAACCAAGGACATCTACGAGGAAATCGGACTCGACTGGGTGAAATGATGAAGGCCGCATTCTCGACCCTCACTGCCACCGCATTCCTGCTGTGCGGCTGCGCCACGCCTTACATGAAAGCCGTGGCCGCCGAGAAGGCGCAGGTCACCCTGGTGGAAGAGAACCTGGCCGGGCAACGCTACGTCGCCATCGGCTCGTCGTTCGCGGCAGGGCCGCAGTTGCCGCCGGTCAAGCCAAGCTGGCCCGCACGCTGCGGTCAGAGCTTCAACAACTACCCGACGCTGCTCGCCGAGCGCTTCGGGATGGTGCTGATCGACCGTTCCTGCTCGGGCGCGGTGACCGACAACGTGCTCGGCCCCTGGGGCGAAGTGCCGCCGCAGATCAACAGCGTCACGCCCGACACCCGGCTGGTGACGATCACCATCGGCGGCAACGACCTGTCGTACATCGGCAACCTGTTCTCGGCGACTTGCGCCTTCAACGCGAAGATCATCGCCGCCTCGGGCGCCAAGACCAAGGCCTGCGGCCCGGTCCGCATCCCCACCGAGGCCGACTACGTCCGCGACGAGGCGCAGCTCAACGAGATCGCCCGCCGCATCAAGGCGACCGCCCCGCAGGCGCGGATCGTCTTCGTCCAGTACCTGACCCCCGTACCGCCGCCGGGCAAGCTCTGCGCCGACACCCCGGTCAGCGAGACCGACGCCGCCATCGTGCGCGAGATCGGCCGCCGCCTTGCCGAGATCACCGGCCGCGTGGCACAGGCGCACGGCACCATCGTCGTCGAGATGAACCAGTCCTCGGCCACGCACACCCCTTGCGACAAGGAGCCGTGGATGATCGGCTCGCCGCAGGGCTACGACGGGCGGCAGGGCCTGCAGTGGCACCTCAACAAGGCCGGGATGCAGGCGACGGCGGACGGCATCTCGACCTGGCTCATCAAGAGCGGCGTGCGGCCGGTGAAGCCTTCGGTGACGGTCGAGCCGGGGCTCAACCCGCCCGGCCCGGCGCCGACGAAGCCCGCGCCCGGGCAGCCCGTACCGGCCGTTCCGGTGCCTGCTCCGACAGCCAGGCCCACGACCGCTCCGGCGGCGACACCGACTGCAACACCGGCGGCCAAACCGGCGACGAAGTCCTCCGGCGATACCAGGAAGCGCTGAGGGCGGCCTTCCCTCGGCCCTTTTCGCCGCAAAGCCGGATTGTCGCCGCAGGGCCGGATCGCCGTCGCATTCCTGCAAGAAACGCGCCCTAGATACCCGTTCCCATGACCGTCGCTTCCGACGGCGGGAACGGGAAACGGGACGGTCATGGCCACAGCCATCAGCGCGGCGATCGGCCGGAACGCGCGCATCGGCGCAGATCATTCCGGCGTCCATCATCGGCGGATAGCAGGTGCGCTGGCGCTGTACCTGCCCGTCGCCATCGCGGTGCGCCTGCTGATGTTCGGCCAGCCCGCGTTCCAGTCGGACGAGCAGTTCTACCTCCTCGTCGGTCAGCGCATGGCGCAGGGCGCCTTGCCTTACGTCGATATATGGGACCGCAAGCCCTGGGGTCTCTTCGCGATCTATCGGGCGGTCTGGGCCCTGCCGGTCGATCCGGTGCTGGGCTACCAGGCACTCGGCCTCGGCTGTTCGGTGCTGACGGCGCTGGCGATCGCGCACATGGCGCGGTGGATAGCCCCGCCGCCCGCCGCGCGGATGGCGGGGATCGTCTATCTGCTGTGGCAGCCGGTGTTCAACGTCGCGCTGGGCCAGTCGCCGGTGTTCTACAACCTGCCTGTCGCACTCGCCGCGCTGATCGTGATCGCCGCGCAGACGCGCGCGCACGATCCCCGGCTGACGCGGCGCGGGGCAGCGGCGATGCTGCTGCTCGGCATCGCCATGCAGATCAAGTACACCGTGGTGTTCGAAGGCATCGCCCTGGGCCTGATGCTGCTGGTCCGGGGCCGGAACGACGGCTGGTCACGCTCGCGACTGGCGCTGACCGGCGGCGCATGGATCACGCTGGCGATCGCGCCTACCGCCGCCGTGCTGGTGGGCTATGAACTGGCCGGCCACGGAGAGGCGTTCATCCAGGCGAACTTCCTGTCGATCATGGGCCGCGCGACCGACATCGCCGATGCCTTCACCCGCCTCGGCAAGGAAGCGCTGGCGCTCATCCCCTTCGCGCTCGCCCTGCTGCTCGCCCCCGCCCGGCTGCATCCCGTGACGGGAGAACGCGCCGCCGCCCTGCCCGCCCTGCGGATCTGGGCATTGGCGGCCCTCGCCGGGTTTCTGGCGTTCGGAACATGGTATGACCACTACCTAGGCCCCCTCTTGGTGCCGTTCAGTGCACTCTGTGCGCCGGTATTGGCGCGTCGGCGGCGGGAAGAACGCTGGTACGGACGCCTGCTGATCGGCATCGGCCTCGTCGGAGCGATCGCCGTGCCCGCGGTCCAGCGCCTTGAGAAGGGCGACGCGGCCCAGTTTTCCTCGGCGAGCCGGCTGATCGCCCGGGAACTGGGCGGCCGCTGCCTCTACGTCTTCGAAGGCGACAGCGCCCTGTACCGCACCACCGACGCCTGCATCCCGACGCGCTTCGCCTACCCGAGCCATCTCGATTCCGCCGCGGAATCCCGCGCGATCGGCATCGACCCGGTGGCCGAAGTACGCCGCATCCTGGCCACCCGGCCCGGTGTAGTGGTGACCGCGCGGACCGCAAGGCCTGACCATGCGAACCTCGACACACGGCAAGTCGTCATCGCCGTCCTGAAGGCGCGCTATGAGCGCTTTGCCGCAGTGACGCTGGGCTCGCGCAAGTTCGACCTCTGGCGCACGAAGGAGCCCCCGAAACGACCTTCGCCGCACGGGTGAAAAAACGGGACGTCACCGCGCTTTGGCGATGTTCATCCCATGCTGGCGTGCGGCGTCCTTGGTCGATTCCTCGGTGCGGTTGAGCGCCTTGGCGATTTCCTTCAGGCCCTTGCCCTTGCCGGCGAGGGTCTGAAGCTTCTGCAGTTCCTCGGGCTTCCAGGGCTGCTTGTGCTTGGCGATCTTGTCGCTCATTCCGCTGCCTCCTTGGCCTTTGCCGCTTTCTTGGCGGGCGCCTTCTTCGCTGCCGGCTTCTTGGCGGCATCCTTCTTGGGAGCCGCCTTCTTGGCAGGGGCCTTCTTCTTGCCCTTGGCCGGCCCCTTCGCCGCCTTCTCGTCGATGAGAGTGACCGCCTGTTCGGCCGTCAGGTCTTCGGGCTTCTGGTCACGCGGCAGCGTGGCGTTGGTCGTACCATCGGTGACGTAAGGGCCATAGCGGCCCGCCAGAACCTTGATTTCACCGCCCGTGGTCGGATGCGCGCCGAGCACCTTGATCGGCTCCGCCTTGGTGCGCGAGGCCGCGCCGCCACGATTGGCCGCATCGGCCAGCATCGACACCGCCGCGTTCATGCCGGTGTCGAAGACCTCCGCCGTCGATCGCAGCCGCGCATACTTGCCATCATGCGCGAGGTATGGGCCGTAACGTCCTATGCTTGCAGTGATATCCTTGCCCGATTCCGGGTGGGGACCGACCGTGCGCGGCAGGCTGAGCAGTTTGATGCCCCACTCCAGCGTCAGCTCGTCGATGTCCTTGGGGATCGACGCGCGCTTGGCCTCCTTGCCTTCGCCGAGCTGGATGTAGGGACCGAAGCGGCCGGTGCGGCGCATGATTTCCATGCCCGTTTCCGGATCCTTGCCCAGTGCCTCGTCATCGCCGCCGCCATCGGCCGCGCCGCCTGGCTGCGCGAACTTGCGGGTGAACTTGCACTCGGGATAGTTCGAACACGCCACGAAGGCACCATAACGGCCGCCGCGCAGGGACAGGCGCCCTTCGCCGCACTTCGGGCAGACCCGCGGATCGGAGCCGTCGTCCTTCGGCGGGAAGAGGTAGTCGGAGAGGAATTCGTCCAGCGCCTCGGTCACTTCCGAGGGCTTCTTCTCCATCACCTCGTCGGACTTGGGCTTGAAGTCGCGCCAGAAGGCTTCGAGCAGCGCCTTCCACTCCTGACGGCCGCCGGAGACATCGTCGAGTTCATCCTCCATGCCTGCGGTGAATTCGTAAGCCACATAGCGCGGGAAGAAGCGCTCCAGAAACGACGTGAGAAGTCGCCCCGATTCCTCTGCGAAGAAACGATTTTTCTCGGTCCGGACGTAATTGCGGTCCTTGATGACCTGGATCGTCGCCGCATACGTCGACGGGCGCCCGATGCCGAGTTCCTCCAGCCGCTTGACGAGGCTGGCTTCCGAATAGCGCGGCGGCGGCTGGGTGAAGTGCTGCTCGGCGGTGACGTCCTTCTTGGCCGGCATGTCGCCCGCCTTCATGAACGGCAGCAGGCCCGCTTCCTCGTCGTCGTCAGCCTTGTTGTCGCGCCCTTCCTCGTAGACCGCGAGGAAGCCGGGGAACTTCACGACGGTACCGGTGGCGCGCAGTTCGTTGCGGCCCGTGCCGTCGCGCAAGGTGATCGTCGTGCGCTCCAGCGCGGCCGAGGCCATCTGGCTGGCCATCGCGCGCTTGAAGATGAGGTCGTAGAGACGCGCCTCGTCACCCGAACCGAAGCGGTCGCGCGTGAACTCGGTCGGGCGGATCGCCTCGTGGGCTTCCTGCGCGTTCTTGGCCTTGGTCTGGTAGATGCGCGGCTGCTCGGGAAGGTAGTGCCCCGAGAAGCGGTCCGAGATCGCCGCACGGGCGGCGGAGATCGCGCTGGGGTCCATCTGGACGCCGTCTGTACGCATGTAGGTGATCGCACCCGCCTCGTAGAGCGTCTGCGCCACGCGCATCGTCTGGCTGGCCGAGAAGCCGAGCTTGCGCGCCGCCTCCTGCTGCAGCGTCGAGGTGGTGAACGGCGGCTGCGGGTTCCGGCGATGCGGCTTGGTCTCGACGCCCTCGACCTTGAACGCGCCCTGCTCCACCGCCGCCTTCGCGCGCATGGCGATGCCTTCCTCGCCAAGGCTCAGGCGGTCGAGCTTCTGGCCCTCGAAAGTCACCAGCTTGGCGGTGAAGTCCGTCCCGTCGTGCGCCATGAGCGCGGCGACGGACCAGTATTCCTGCGGCTTGAACGCCTCGATCTCACGCTCGCGATCGACGATCAGGCGCAGCGCCACCGACTGCACGCGGCCCGCCGACTTGGCGCCGGGCAGCTTGCGCCACAGCACCGGCGAGAGCGTGAAACCGAACAGGTAGTCCAGCGCACGGCGGGCGAGGTAGGCGTCGATCAGATCCTGGTCCAGCTCGCGCGGCTGGGTCATCGCCTTGGTGACGGTTTCCTTGGTGATCGCGTTGAACGTCACGCGCTGCACGTCCTTGGGCAGCGCCTTGCGCTTGGCCAGCAGTTCGCGGACATGCCAAGAGATCGCCTCGCCCTCGCGATCAGGGTCAGTGGCGAGGATCAGGCGGTCGGCGGTCTTGGCCGCGTCGGTGATCGCCTTCACCTGGCGCTGCTTGTCGCCGTAGAGTTCCCAGTCCATCTCGAAACCCTCGTCAGGGCGGACGGAGCCGTCCTTGGGCGGAAGGTCGCGGACATGGCCGTAGCTGGCGAGAACCTTGTAGTCCTTGCCCAGGTACTTTTCGATGGTCTTTGCCTTGGCCGGCGATTCTACGATGACAAGCTGCATTCTTGAAAACTCGATCTGCCCTTACGCGTGCGTGCGCGCATACATACACGTACAAGGTGGGTCGCCTTTCGCGGCGCCGTCAAGCCCCACGCACTGCGTCCCCCGTTTCCGCCTCCCTTGCCGGATAAGCGCGGCGGGATAAAGTCGCTCAGTCGACTTGCGTTCCGAAATCCTTGGGAAGTACGCATTTACCCGCGTCATACTGACCGACCGCGCGGATGACGTCAGCCTTCCCGGGCTCGATCCGGCGGCCCGAGACCTGGCTGTCGATGATGCGCGTGAGCAGCTTGTCGAGCCGGGTGACGAGGTAACAGTCGATCGCCGACGGCGCATGCGGGTTGCCGATGCCGGAATCGTCCGTGAGGAAGGCGTAGCGCGATTGCGTGGCGGCGGCCATCGCCCGCATCACGTACTCGGCGAGGTCGCCGACGCCCGAAGCGCCCACCGGCACCACTTGCACCCGGTTGGCCCGCAGGTTCTCCGCCGCCAGCCAGGCGCGCGGGACATCTTCGGCGTGGGGCGGGGCATCGGCTACGAGCAGCAGGGTCTTGATCGCATCGGGGCGCCAGTCGAGCTTCGCCGCGCGAACCAGTGCGTCCTGCATCGCCTCCTCGTAATCGCCGCCGCCGCTCGCCACCTGCTGGCCGATGTCGCCCCGCGCCCGGGCGATATCGCCGGTGAAGGGGAAGGTACGCGTCACGAACTCGTCCCCCTTGTCGCGATAAAAGGTCAGGCCGACGCGGATGTCGAGGTCGGGGTGACGACGGTTGAGGCTGGCGACAATCGAATCGAGTTCGGCCTGGAGGAAATTCAGCTCGTCCGACATCGAGCCGGTGACATCCACCACCAGCGCCAGGTCGAGCCGCGTCACCGGCCGTGCCTGCCCGGCCAGGGTGAAGCCGACGCGGCCGGTACCGTCGGTGCGCGGCACGTCGAGCACGCGCCAGTCGCCCCCGGCAGCACGCACGCGCACGGTATCGGACAGGCGGTCCATACCGGGGAAGAAGACGACGGTGCCATCCGCCTGGGTGGTGAAGGTCAGGCTGTTGCCGTCCGCGCAGCGCAGTTCCACCGGCACGAACGGCGCCGGGCGGCCGCGCGCATCCTTGACCTCGACGGTGATGAGCCGCGCGGTATCTAGGACCGGCAGCGCCCGCACGTCCTGCGCGAGGTCGGAGCGGCGCACGTAGTCGGCGTAAAGCTCGGGATTGAGCAGGTCGTCATGCTCGCCGGCGGTCAGCAGGCCGCTTTGCGGGCGCGGCTGCACGCGGCGGCCGGGAGCCGAGGTCGGCAGATCACTGGGCGCCGCGCGCGCATCGCCGAGGCTTTCCGTCGTCACCGTGGTCACCGCCATCGGCGCTTCCATCACCGGCCTGGAAACCGGCTCCGCGGGCGGAGGTGGTGGAGGCGGCGGGGGCGGGGGCGGCGGGGGTGGGGGCGGCGGGGGTGGGGGCGGCGGGGGTGGGGGCGGCGGGGGTGGCGGTGCCGGAGCGGGAATCGGGCCTGCATCCCCGGCGCTCTCCTCGACGCGTCGCGCGGTCACGACGACATCATCGTCACCGGAGGCGGCCTTGTAGACCGGGCGGCCGCCGGGGCGCTGCTGGTTAGCCGCCGGTTCCGGCCCAAGGTCTGGCAGCGGTCCGGGACGACGGCAGAAGCCCTGCGAACCCTGCGACGCGGCATTGCGATCGGCTTCCAAAGCGGGAACGACCGCCCCCACAGGCATGGCGCTGCCGACCAGCGCGGTCGTCAGGATCGCGGAAATCGCCTTGCGCATCATCGTCACCCCTTCGTTTCTGCAGTCGGCCGCCATCTTCGTCGCCTGGCATGAACCGTTGCTGACAGACGATCAGCCGAGGCTCACCCGCCCCCCGGCATGACGCGCCAGACGTCCGCACAGCTCCAGTTCCAGCAACGCGAGCTGGACCGCAGAGGCGCTGGCGCCCGACTGGCGGATCAGTTCGTCGATCGCGATCGGCGCGGTGGTCAGCAAGCCGGTGACGTCGGCCGGGTCGGCCTCAGCCGGACCTTCCATCCCGTCTTCCGCCAAGGCATCGGCGAAACCTGCGGGCACAGGCTCGCGCAAGGCCCGCACCGCGCCGGTGAGGTCGGTCAACTGCTCGATGATCTCCTGCGCGTCCTGGACCAGCGTGGCGCCCTCGCGGATAAGCTGGTTGCAGCCGTGCGAACGGGGGTCGAGCGGCGATCCGGGGATGGCCATGACCTGCCGCCCCATGTCGTTGGCCAGACGCGCGGTGATGAGCGAACCCGATCGCGGCGCCGCCTCCACCACCACCGTCCCCAGGCAGAGGCCGGCGATGATGCGGTTGCGCGCCGGGAAATGACGCGCCAGCGGTGCAGTGCCCGGAGCCTGCTCCGCGATCAGCAGGCCGTGCTGCGCGACCTCCTCCTGCAGCGAGGCGTGCTCGGGCGGATAGGCGATGTCGATGCCGCTGGCGATGACGCCCACGGTGCTTCCCGCCGCCAGCGCGCCGCGATGCGCCGCCCCGTCGATCCCACGCGCCAGGCCGGACACCACCGTCCACCCTTCGGCCGCCAGGTCATGGGCGATCTCCCGTGCCAGCCGGACCGCCGCCGCCGAGGCATTGCGCGCCCCGACCATCGCCACGCAGGGCCGGCACAGCGCCTCGATCCCGCCACGGCAGGTGAGGATCGGCGGCGCGCCCTCGGTTTCGGCCAGCAAGGGCGGGTAGTCTGCGGAATCGTGGAACAGGTAGCGCGCGCCGGCCTTGCGGGCGGCGGCGATTTCCTCGTGGATCCGGCGTTCTGGCGCCGGCGAATAGCGACGACCGGCCCGCCCGGCGATCTCGGGCAAGGCTTCGATCGCCTTCACCGCATTACCGAAGCGGCGTAGCAGGTGGACGTAAGTGACCGGCCCCAGGTTGGGCGAGCGCAGCAATCGGATACGGGCGAATGCCTCTTCCTGCGAAGGGCCGCCCGTATTGCTCACTTCGGCTTGTTGCTGCCGATGCCCCGGCCGATTCCGGGTTCCGTTCCGGCGCGCAGGCGGGCGATGTTCTCACGGTGGAGGAACAGCACCAGCGCCGCGATCACCGCCAGCACCAGCCCCGCCTCGGGATAGCCCAGCACGAAGGCCGCGAGCGGCGCGACGACGGCGGCGGTCATGCCCGCAACCGACGAGATGCGCACGATCGCCAGCAGCCCGATCCAGGTCACCGCGTAAGCCAGCCCCACCGGCCAGGCGAGCCCGAAGGCGACGCCCGCCGTGGTGGCGACACCCTTGCCGCCCCTGAACTTCAGCCAGACCGGGAAGCAATGCCCCAGGAAGGCCCCCAAGGCCGCAAGCGGTGCCCATTCCGGCCAGACATGCGCCGCGATGAGCACCGCCGCGAGGCCTTTGAGCAGGTCCAGCAGCAGCGTCGCCGCCGCCAG
Source organism: Novosphingobium resinovorum (assembly GCF_036352595.1). Taxonomy (GTDB): domain Bacteria; phylum Pseudomonadota; class Alphaproteobacteria; order Sphingomonadales; family Sphingomonadaceae; genus Novosphingobium; species Novosphingobium resinovorum_B. The sequence continues at coordinate 77,361 of NZ_JAZFAX010000001.1, read as the reverse complement.
TCCCTTTCGACCGGTGCGCAGCACGTTGGTCGCGCCGATGTTGCCTGACCCGATCGCTCGCAAGTCCCCCGCGCCGGTCGCGCGCGTCAGGATGAGGCCGAAGGGGACGGAGCCGAGCAGGTATCCGAGTGCCAGAGAGAGAATCCACGCCATGCCAAGCGCCTTAGCGCCCTATCGCGCTTTGCAGAAGACAAGTTGCAGCTTTCGTCGTTGCCGGGAAGCCCCCGGCGCGGTTAACAGGTGGCAAGGTCCAGGGATTGACGATGGTTTCCGACATGACAGGCGCGGCACGAAATGCCGCCACCGCGATCCAGTCCGCGGCGATAGAGCGAGAGCTAGCAGCATTGACGCCTCCGGAGGCCGTCGATCCGGCGGCACCGATCCTGCTGTTCGATTCGGGCGTGGGCGGCCTCACCGTCCTCGCCGAGGTTCGCAAGGCGCTGCCTGCCGCGCCGATCATCTACGCCGCCGACACCGCCGGGCTGCCCTACGGCACCAAGACCGAGGCGCAAGTCGCCGCGCGGGTCGCGGGACTGCTCGGCCGCATGACCGAGCGCTTTCGCCCCCGTCTCGTGTGCATCGCCTGCAACACCGCCTCGACCATCGCGCTGGGCATGGTGCGCGAGGTGCTGGAAGTGCCCATCGTCGGCACCGTGCCCGCGATCAAGCCGGCCGCCGAGATGACCCGGACCGGCGTGATCGGGCTGCTGGGCACCCAGGCGACCATCCGTCAGGCCTACGTGGACCGTCTGGAGCAGGCCTTCGCCGCCGACAAACGGCTGCTGCGCCACGGCGCGCCGGGCCTCGTCGAGGCCGCCGAGGCGAAGCTGCGCGGCGAGCCGGTCGATCCCGCGCTGATACGTCAGGCAGCCGACGCGCTGCGCGGCCAGCCCGATGGCGAGCGCATCGACACCGTCGTCCTCGCCTGCACGCATTTCCCGCTGGTCGAGGCGGAACTCGCCGAAGCCTTCGGTCCCGGCGTCAGCTTCGTCCACGGCGCACAGGGCATCGCACGGCAGGTCGCGCGTCTCGTTGCGGGACAGGAATATTCTCGCCAAGCCCCTGACCTCGCGCTATTTACCGGAGCGGGAGACGTGCCCGATGCTTACGCCGCAAAGCTGGCGCAGTACGGGCTCATGAGGATCGAGAGGTTTTGACGCGACGACTGAATATCTGGTTGTTGTCCGTACTGCTCATCGTCGCCATTCCCTACTACTGGCTCCTCGCCGACGGCGGGGCCGGTCCGGGAATGGCCGAAGCGAGGGCAAGGCCGGTGACCATCACCCAGTTGCGCACGCTGGCCGGCTCGTTGCCGGGGCCGCGCCCGGTGGAACTGCGCGTCGAAACCGTCGGCATACGCCTCAACTCCCGGAACATGCTGGTCGCGGGCGGCGGCCTGCGCCAGCTTCCCAACACGGTTCGGGCCTACGAACTGGTCGTGCCGGGCAGCGGCTCCATCGTGATCGACGCGGGAATTTCCCGGAACGCGGCGCAGGAGCACGACTTCGAGCAATACGACGCCGCCGCGCAGGCCCGGATCGGCTTCGCGCTGACGAAGGCCGCACACGTCGTCCTGCTGGCCGACCGCTCCTCCCACAACGGCGGCCACCCGGCCGGCACGCGCCGCGTCGGCAAGAGCCCCCTGCCCGCAACCGGCGCGCCTTACGCGCTGGCTGCCGGTGTCGTCGTCATTCCCGCCACCGGCCTCGCACCGGGTATGAACATGGTCTACACGCAACTGGCCGGCGGGCGGGAGTATCTGTTCACCGGCGACGTCGCGAAGCTGAGCATCAACTGGCGCGAGCTGCGCCTTCCCGCCCGCCTCGCCACGCGCGACGAGAAGGTCGGATTTCGCGCCGAGAATCTCGCTTGGTTGATGACGATCAATGCGCTGCACCGCGCCGCGCCGCAGATGACGATCGTGGCGGGTCACGATCCGTTGCGAATTCCGTTTTCAGCGGGCACGTTTTCCGATTAGCCCATAGGTACAAGCGACTGGCAATGAGAGACGCGATAAGCTATTGGCCGCGACAAAAGCAATCCGGGCAACGGATGCGGCGAGTGGGACAGGCGCCGTCACAGGCAAGGCAGGATGAAGTCGACACCGTGAACTACGAGCACATCTTCGACCAGGCGATCGAGCGTCTCCATTCGGAAGGACGCTATCGCGTCTTCATCGATATCCTGCGCAACAAGGGCGCCTACCCCAACGCGCGCTGCTTCGCCGGCCACAATGGCCCGAAGCCGATCACCGTCTGGTGCTCCAACGATTATCTCGCCATGGGCCAGCACCCCAAGGTGATCGAGGCGATGGAAGAAGCGCTGCACGACGTCGGCGCCGGCTCGGGCGGCACCCGCAACATCGGCGGCAACACGCATTATCACGTAGACCTTGAGCGCGAACTGGCCGACCTCCACGGCAAGGAAGGCGCGCTGCTTTTTACCTCGGGCTACGTCTCGAACGACGCCACGCTCTCGACCCTGGCCAAGCTGCTGCCGGGCTGCGTGATCTTCTCCGACGAACTGAACCACGCCAGCATGATCGCGGGCATCCGCAATTCGGGCTGCGAGAAGAAGGTCTGGCGCCACAACGACCTCGAACACCTCGAGGAACTGCTGGCCGAGACCGATCCCGTCCTGCCCAAGCTGATCGCCTTCGAGTCGGTCTATTCGATGGACGGCGACGTCGCCCCGATCCACGCGATCTGCGACCTCGCCGAAAAGTACAACGCCCTCACCTACATCGACGAGGTCCACGCGGTCGGCATGTACGGTCCGCGCGGCGGCGGCATCACCGACCGTGACGAGGCCGCCCACCGCATCGACATCATCGAGGGCACGCTGGGCAAGGCGTTCGGCGTCATGGGCGGTTACATCGCCACCAACACCAAGATCATCGACTGCATCCGCTCCTACGCGCCGGGCTTCATCTTCACGACCTCGCTGTCGCCGGTACTGGTCGCGGGCGTGCTCGCCTCGGTGCGCCACCTCAAGAGTTCCAGCATCGAGCGCGAGGGGCAGCAACGCTCCGCCGCGTTGATGAAGCAGTTGTTCCGCGACGCGGGCCTGCCGGTGATGGACTCGGTCACGCATATCGTGCCGCTGATGGTCGGCGATCCGGTTCGCGCGAAGCAGATCAGCGACATCCTGCTCGCCGAATACGGCGCCTACGTCCAGCCGATCAATTTCCCGACCGTGCCGCGCGGGACCGAGCGCCTGCGCTTCACGCCGGGCCCTGCGCATACCGAGGAAATGATGCGCGAGCTGACCGAGGCCTTGGTCGAAATCTGGGACCGCCTGGAGATGCGCCTGGCTGCATGACTTTGGCGCTTGGACGCTTGCAAGATATTCTATCGGGAAAGGCCCGCAGTCTTTGCACTGCGGGCCTTTTTTACGTGCCCCGGCGTTCCCAAGTGTGCCTGCGTTGCCGCGCATCTCCCGCGCCTTCTCCCGCAACGGCATGACCAGAGGACTATCCATGGCAAAGCTCTTCGAGCCCATCGCCCTCGGCGATCTCGCACTCGCCAACCGCATCGTCATCGCACCCATGTGCCAGTATTCGGCCGAGGCCGGCCGGATGACCGACTGGCACGCCATTCATCTGGGCCAGCTGGCACAGTCGGGCGCGGCCATTCTCACGATCGAAGCCACCGCCGTCACCCCCGAGGGCCGCATCTCCTACGGCGACGTCGGCCTGTGGGACGACGCGACCGAGGCGGCGATGGGCAAAGTGCTGGAAAGCGTGCGCCGCTGGTCCGACATGCCGATCGCGATCCAGCTGGCCCATGCCGGCCGCAAGGCGAGCACCGCCAAGCCCTGGGAAGGCGGCGCGCAGATCGCCCCCGGCGCCGTGAACGGCTGGCAGACGCTGTCGGCCTCCGACTTGCCCTTCGAGGGCTCGGAGAACCCGCCCGTGGCGCTCGACAGCGCCGGACTCGCCCGGATCCGCACCGCCTTTGCCGAAGCCGCCCACCGCGCGGCCCGCCTTGGTATCGACGCCGTGCAGATCCATGCCGCCCACGGCTACCTGCTGCACCAGTTCCTCTCGCCGCTGTCCAACACCCGCACCGACGAATACGGCGGCTCGCTGGAAAACCGCATGCTCTTCCCGCTCGAAGTCTTCGATGCGGTGCGCGCCGCGTTTCCCGCCGGCAAGCCGGTGACAGTGCGCCTGTCAGGCACCGACTGGGTCGAAGGTGGCTGGGACATCGCGCAGACCATCGCTTTCTGCAAGGCACTGGAAGCGCGCGGCGCCTCGGCGATCCACGTATCCAGCGGCGGCCTGGATCCGCGCCAGCAGATCCCCGTCGGCCCGAACTACCAGGTGCCGCTGGCCCGCGCGGTCAAGGACGCCGTATCGATCCCGGTCATCGCCGTGGGCCTCATCACCGAACCCGAGCAGGCCGAGGCGATCATCGCGACCGGCGATGCCGACATGATCGCGCTGGCCCGCACCGTGCTCTACGACCCGCGCTGGCCGTGGCACGCAGCCGCTGCGCTGGGCGCCCGGGTCAAGGTCGCGCCGCAATTCCTGCGCAGCCAGCCGCACACCTTCAAGGATCTGTTCGTCAGCAACTGACGGACCTCGCGCCGCCCGTCGCGGGACGGGCGGCGGTCTGTGGCATCGCACAGGGGGGCTACGGTTTCGTTTCTCTCCGGTTCATTGCTCCGAGACCATGGCGCGTCTTGCCAATGCGACAATCCGGCGGCCATCCATGACCTTTTCCATTCGCGTACCTCCCAAACTCAACCTCAGGCTCATCCTCGCCCTCGACGGCGCAATCTGGATGTTGCTCATACTCGCAGGGGTCGGCACGCATATGCTGCTGCGCCATGCCGACCACGCAAAGCCCCCGGTGCAGGTGGCAGGCCACGAGCATGCCCTCCACCACCGCGACACGCCTGTCCGCCGCGCCTGAGGCACGAAAAAGCCCCCGGAACCATCGGTCCCGGGGGCCTCTCGTTATTCGTAATCGATCGGATCAGCGCAGCGAGACGACATTGTCCGAAACGCGCGGATCCTTGCGGCCGGTGTAGAGGCTGGCCATCGGCTCGTCCTGGGCAAGGACGACCTCGCCGCCGCCGAAGCCGTTGAACGCGGTACGCATGGCGGCACCATAGGCGCCCAGCATGCCCACCTCGATCCAGTCGCCCGCCTTGATGTCGGCGGGAAGCAGGAAGGGCCCTTCCATGAAGTCCGCATCGTCGCAGGTCGGGCCGTAGAAGGAGAATTCCTTCAGTTCCGACGAACGCTCGCCGTCCTTCGGGATCGCCTTGACCGGGAAGCGCCATGCGACGTGTGCCGCATCGTATAACGCGCCATAGGCACCGTCGTTGATATACAACTCGTCACCGCGGCGCTTCTCGACCTTGACGATCAGCGAGTTGTACTCGGCCGACAGCGCACGGCCGGGCTCGCACCACAGCTCTGCGTTGTAGGCGATCGGCAACGCCTCGAAGTGGCGGTGGATGATCGCGAAGTAGTCCTCGAGCGGCGGCGGCTCCATGCCCGGGTACGACGAGGGGAAGCCCCCGCCGACGTCGACCATGTCGATGACAACGCCGGCGGCCGCAATGGCCGCACGGGCGCGCTCGAGCGCCTGCACGTAAGCGAAGGGCGTCATCGCCTGCGAACCGACGTGGAAGCACACGCCCAGCCAGTCGGCGACCTGACGAGTGGCCTGCAGCAGTTCGCCCGCATCGGCGACGTCGATCCCGAACTTGCTGGCGAGGCTCAGTTCCGAATACTCGGAACTGACGCGCAGGCGCACGCAGAGGCGAAGATCCTTGGCGGCATTGCCCTCGGCATCGGTGGTCGCCTCGACGATCTTCTCGACTTCCTCGAGGGTGTCGAGGCTGAAGGTACGCACGCCGTGCTGGAAGTAGGCCTCACCGATCGCGCTGGCGGTCTTGACCGGGTGCATGAAGCACAGGGTCGCATCCGGCAGTGCGCCGCGCACCATGCGCACCTCGGTGATCGAGGCGACGTCGTAATGCGTGATGCCGTTGTCCCACAGGATCTTCACGAGATCCGGCGAGGGGTTGGCCTTCACCGCATAGAGCGACTTGCCCGGAAACTTCGTGGCGAAGAAATGGGCAGCGCGCGCCGCGGCATGCGGGCGGTTGACAATAACGGGTTCGTCAGGCGCGAGGGAGCGCGCTACGGCCGGTGCGTCGAGGAATGCGTGCAACTCAAGGGACCCCCAAACGGTGTTAGTGACAAGAGCTGCCTTGCGGTTTGGAAGTCCCCATGGGGCAGCGAGGGGCGGGATATAAGGCTCAGGTGATGAATCGCAAGTGAAAAACGGGGAGTTTCACAAAAACGTCATGGAGGCGAACAGGGCCGAACAACGACTCCCCACAATGGAAAAATTTCCGTTTATATGCAGAGGCTTGCATCACCTCTCTCCATGGCGATACGATGACGAAATCACGACGGACACGGCGGCACGGCGGGCCGCATCACCGGCGATAACGCGCATGCGTGACCGAACGGTTCCGGCCGATTCGCATCGATGGGACTGACCGTATCGCGGACGCGGCGGATCGAGCCGCGCCTTTCGCGCCGGAGAATGTTTCCCCAGCGAAACCTTTTTGGTACAAACGCCAATTAGCTCAAGCGGCCTCGGAAATCCTCGTAATCGAACTTGCGGATGCACTCGAGAGCGTCGGTCTCCGAATCCCAGAGCCAGATCGAGGGCAGCGGCACGCCGTTGAAGGTCGTCGTCTTGACCATCGAGTAATGTGCCTGGTCGAGGAACGCGAAGCGCTGTCCGGCCTCCGGATCGGCCGGCAGCACGTAGTCGCCGATGACGTCTCCGGCGAGGCACGACGGGCCGCCGAGTCGGACTGCCTCTCCGTCCTCCTCGCCGCGTTCGCCCAGCATGGCGGGGCGATACGGCGCCTCGATCACGTCGGGCATGTGGCAGGTTGCAGAGATATCGACGATCGCCACCGGCATGCCGTTCCAGCCAACGTCGAGCACGGTGCCCACGAGGATTCCCGCGTCCAGCGCCACCGCCTCGCCCGGTTCGATGTAGATTTCGGCGCCGGTGTCCTCGGCCATGTCGGCGAGGAATTCGATCAGTTCCTCGCGCTGGTAATCCGCGCGGGTGACGTGGTGGCCGCCGCCGATGTTGATCCACTTGAGCTGGCCGAAGAACGGTTCGAGGAAGTCGAACACCTTTTCCCAGGTGCGGGCCAGCGGCTCGAAGTCCTGCTCGCACAAGTTGTGGAAGTGGATGCCATCGATCAGGCCGACGTGCTCTTCGGTAAGCTGGTCGATCGGGAAGCCAAGGCGCGAATGCGGGGCGCTCGGGTCATACTTGGGGACTTCACCCTCGGGGTGCAGCGGGTTGACGCGCAGGCCGATGTCGAAGCTCTCTCCGCGCGCGCGAGCGCCCTCGATGAACGGCCAGAAGCGTTCGATCTGGGCGGGCGAGTTGAAGATGACGTGATCGGAGAGGCGCAGGATCTCGTCCATGTCCTCCGCCTTGTAGGCCGCGCAGTACGTGGCGATCTCGCCGTCGTAGAACTCCGAGGCGAGGCGCGCTTCCCACAGGCCCGAGGTACAGACGCCGTCGAGATACTCGCCCACGATCGGCGCCGTGGACCACATCGAGAAGGCCTTCAGCGCCGACAGCACCTTCGCGCCAGACTGTTCGCCGATGTCGCTCAGGATGCGCAGGTTCGATCGCAGCTTGGCGGCATCGACCACGAAGGCGGGACTGTCGACGCGCGACAGGTCGAAGTTCGCGAAAGCGCCCGGATCGCCGGCTCTGGTTTCCATGATGCTTAGTCCCAAGTCAGCCCAGCGGGCCTTTGAAGATAAACCACGCCCCTGCCCCGACAAGGCAGAAGCCGACGATCTCGTTCCAGCCCGGCTTCTGCCCGAACAGCGCCCAGGCCACGAGCACGAAGCCCAGCAGCGAGAACGCCTCCTGCATGACCTTGAGCTGGCCGAGCGAATAGGCGGAACTGCCGATCCGGTTGGCCGGAACGGCGAGGCAATACTCGAAGAAGGCGATGCCCCAGCTCATCGCGATCGCCACCCACAGCGCCTTTCCGGGCACCTTGAGGTGGAGATACCACGCCGTGTTCATGAACAGGTTGGAACCCGCCAGCAAAGCTACGGGCGCGACGAAGGACCAGTTCATGCCGCTCAGTCGACGCAGATCGCATAGGCGGACTTGCCGCCCTTGATCTCCGCATAGCAGCCGAACAGGCGATCATCGGCCTGGCATTGCCCGGTCGCCGCCTTGTCCGGCGATACCGAACCAGCGCTGCCCACGCACTTGCCCTCGCACTGCGCGGAATCGGTGCACTGCCTGCCCGCGTCCGCGTAAGCATGCACGCACATCTCCATGCCGAGCATCCCGCGCCGCTGCACCGTGCCGCCGCCGGAGGTGCAGGCCGCCTTGTCCGCCGCGCTCATATCGCGCGCGTAGGACTGGTTGCCTGCAGGCTCGGCGGGACCGGTCGGCGCCGTGGGCGTGACCGGCCCGGGCGCAACAGGGCCGGGTTTGGGCGCTTCGACGGGGGTGCAGCCACCCAGCGCCAGCGCACCCAGCGCGGTCAGGAACAGGAGGCGCGAGCGGGCGCCCATCAGAACGGCAGCGGTTCGGACAGTTCCTCGACGGTCCACGGCAGGCCGTGCTTGTTGAGCATGTCCATGAAGGGATCGGGGTCGAACTGCTCCATGTTGAACACGCCCTCGCCAACCCAAGCCCCCGTCACGACCATGGCCGCGCCGATCATCGCGGGCACGCCGGTGGTGTAGCTGACGGCCTGGTTGCCGGTCTCGGCGTAGGCGTCTTCGTGGTCGCAGATGTTCTTGATGTAGAACGTCTTTTCGCCCGAACCGTCGAGCGCCTCGCCCGTCGCGATGTCGCCGATGTTGGTCTTGCCCTTGGTCGTGGGACCAAGCGATGCAGGCTCGGGAAGGACCGCCTTCAGGAACTGCAGCGGCACGATCTCGACGCCGTTGTAGATCACCGGGTCGATGCGGGTCATGCCCACGTTCTGCAGCACGGTGAGGTGCTGGATGTACGCATCGCCGAAGGTCATCCAAAAGCGGCCGCGCTCCATTTCCGGCAGGAATTTCGCAAGGCTTTCAAGCTCTTCGTGGTACATCATGTACATGTTCTTGGGGCCGACGCCCTCGAAGTCGAAGCTCACCTTCTTGGCCATCGCCGGGGTTTCGACGAAGTCGCCGTTCTCCCAGTGGCGGGCCGGCGCGGTGACTTCGCGGATGTTGATCTCCGGGTTGAAGTTCGTCGCGAAAGCCTGGCCGTGGTCGCCGCCGTTGCAGTCGAGGATGTCGAGCGTGCGGATGGTCTTCAATTTATGCTTCTTGAGCCACATCGCGAAGACGCTGGTGACGCCCGGGTCGAAGCCCGAACCGAGCAGCGCCATCAGGCCGGCTTCCTTGAAGCGCTCCTGATAGGCCCACTGCCAGTGGTACTCGAACTTGGCCACGTCCTTGGGCTCGTAGTTCGCGGTATCCATGTAGTGCGTGCCGGTCGCAAGGCAGGCATCCATGATCGCAAGGTCTTGATAAGGCAGGGCAAGATTAACCACCAGCTTCGGACCGATCTCGCGGATCAAGGCCGAGGTCGCCGCCACGTCATCGGCGTCGATGGCGTAAGTGCCGATGGTCACGCCGGTGCGCGCCTTAACCGATTCCGCGATCGCCTCGCACTTCGAGACCGTGCGGCTGGCGAGATGAATGTCCGAAAAGATATCGGGATTCATCGCCATCTTGTGGACCGCGACCGATCCGACGCCGCCCGCGCCGATCACCAGAACCTTGCTCATCAACCTGTCTCCATTGCGGCATCAAGGCCCTGAAGGCCAATCGAAAGCGCGCCATATAGGGCCGTTCTGTGACAACTCAACTGTGTGGCACACAAGGTGCACTCAACGGCACCTAAACATACCCTAGCGGCACACCGCGCAACCGCAACCGCCGCACGGACCACCCCCGAAGTGTCATAAACCGCCTTCGAGGCGTCATCAGCCGGTCACCCCGCAGTGTCATCCGCGCCGCATCCCTTCGCAGGAGCCAGTGCCATGACCAGACCCCGTTCCCGTCCTCGTTCGGGCCTCATCGAAAACGCGGTCGTCCGCGACGAGGCATCGCGCAAGACCCGGCTGCTCGACAAGGCCTTCGCGATGGCGTTCAAGGGCCTCGTCTATGCGCAGATCTGGGAAGACCCGGTTGCCGACATGGCGGCGATGGAGATCACGCCGGACAGCCGCATCATCACCATCGCCAGCGGCGGCTGCAACGCGCTGTCCTACCTGACGGCGGACCCGGCGCACATCACCGTGGTGGACCTCAACACCGCGCACATCGCGCTGAACAATCTCAAGCACGCCGCCGTGCGCCACCTCAGCCCTGCCGACGTGCGCCGCTTCATCGCCGAGGCCGACCGGGCGGAGAACGTCGCGCTCTACCGCGAGCGCCTCGCCCCGCACCTCGACGAGGCGACCCGCCGCTACTGGGAAGGCCGCGACCTGGTCGGCCGCCGCCGCATCGGGGCGTTCACGCGCGGCGTCTATCGCCACGGCCTGCTCGGCGGCTTCATCGGCGCGGCGCATGTCATCGCCAAACTGCACAAGGTGAACCCGGCCGAGCTTCTCGACGCCGATTCGATGGAAGAGCAGCGCCGCATCTTCGACGAGCGCTTCGCCCCGGTGTTCGAGCGCCGCTTCGTGCGCTGGCTGACCAAGCACCCCGCCTCGCTGTTCGGCCTCGGCATCCCGCCCGCACAGTACGACGCGCTGGCGGGCGGCCAGTCGATGGCCGACGTGCTGCGCGGCCGGCTGGAGAAGCTGGCCTGCCACTTCCCGGTCAACGACAACTACTTCGCCTGGCAGGCGTTCTCGCGCGGCTACGGCAAGGGCACCGAGGCCCCCCTGCCCCCGTACCTGCAGGAAGCCAACCTGCCGCTGGTCCGCGACCGGCTCGACCGGCTGGACCTTCGCCACGCCAACTTCACCCATGTCCTCGCCGCGGCGGACGACGCCAGCTACGACCGCTACGTCCTGCTCGACGCGCAGGACTGGATGACCGACACCCAGCTTACCGAGTTGTGGACCGAGATCACCCGCACCGCGAAACCCGGCGCCCGCGTGCTGTTCCGCACCGCCGCCGAACCCTCGCTGCTGCCCGGCCGCGTGCCCGATGCCATCCTGGGTCGCTGGGACTACCGCATCGAGCAATCGCAGACGGCGACGCTCACCGACCGTTCGTCGATCTACGGCGGCGTCCACCTCTACGTGCTGAAGGGCTGAACCCCATGGCGACCGCAGCCCCCAGCCACGCCGCGCTGATGGACCGCATCTACCGCTGGCAGCGCCCGATCTACGACCTGACGCGCAAATATTACCTGTTCGGCCGCGACCGCCTGATCGACGAACTCGATGCCAAGCCCGGCATGGCGGTGCTGGAGATCGGCTGCGGCACCGGCCGCAACCTCGCCCGGGTGGGGCGGATCTGGCGCGGGGTGAAGCTGTTCGGGCTCGACATCTCCAGCGAGATGCTGCGCGGCGCGCGGCGCACGCTGGGGACCGGCGGCACGCTGGCACTGGGCGACGCGACCCGCTTCGACGCCGGCGCGCTGCTGGGGCGCGAGGGGTTCGAACGGGTGATGCTGTCCTATGCCGTCTCGATGATCCCGGACTGGCAAGCGGCGCTGGCGCAGGCCGCGTCGACGCTGGCGCCGGGCGGGCGGCTGCATGTCGTGGATTTCGGCGACTGCGCCGGCCTGCCCTCGCCTCTGCGCAAGGCGCTGCTGGCATGGCTGGCGAAGTTCCACGTCACGCCCCGCCAAGACCTCGCCACAGTCGCCGCCCGCGTGGCGCGCGAGCAAAGCCTGGTGGCGGAGCACCAGCGCGGGCCCTTCGGCTATTACCAGATGGTGCGCCTGTCACGCTGACGGCGGGGCAGGCTCTCGAAGCCTCGGCATTGGAGCGGGTCGCCGTCATCCCGGCGACACGCGCCCTCAGTGGAAGAAGAACCACAACAGCAGGATGACCGGGATCGGAACGCCGATAAGCCACAACAGGATACCCTTGCCCATGATCCGTTCTCCTTGGTTATGAAGGAACAATGTGCCGGAAGCGCCGCGGTTCCCTGCCGCTGACTTCCATCCGGCGCCGCGAGCCCCTAAGACCCCGGCCATGACTTCCCCCCGCGAACCGACCGCCGAAGGCGTCGCCGCAGCCGCCCGCAAGGTGGCCGAGATCCTCCCCGCCACCCCGCTCCTGCCCCTGGAGATCGATGGCCGCACGATCTGGTGCAAGGCCGAAAGCCTGCAGCCGGTCGGCGCGTTCAAGATCCGGGGCGCCTGGCACCGCCTCACCGCGCTGTCGCCCGACGAGCGCGCACGCGGGGTCGTCGGCGTATCGAGCGGCAACCATGCGCAAGGCGTCGCCTGGGCCGCGCGGCGCCTTGGGATCGCGGCGACGATCGTGATGCCGGTCGATGCCCCGCAGGTGAAGCTTGCCAACACCCGCGCGCTCGGCGCCGAAGTCGTGCTCTACGACCGTCCCGGCGGCGAGGACCGCGACGAAGTCTCCGCGCGGCTCTGCGCGGCGCGCGGCGCCACCCTCGTCCATGCCTATGGCGACCCCTGGATCATCGAGGGCCAGGGCAGCACGGGCATCGAGATCGCCGCGCAGATGCGCCAGTGGGCGGGCGGGGAACCGGACCTGGTCGTGGCGCCCTGCGGCGGCGGCGGACTGGCCTCGGGCCTCGCCCTCGCCTGCCCCGACGCGCGCATCGTACCGGTCGAGCCCGAAGGCTGGGACGATGTCGCCCGCAGCCTCGCCGCCGGGCACATCGAACGGGTTGCAACCGATGCGCCGCCCACCGCCTGCGACGCCCTGCAGACGCCGGCGACCTGGCCGATCAACTTCCGGGTGCTGCAGGCGCGCTGCCCGTTCGGCCTCGTCGCCACGCCCGCCGAAGTGCGCGCGGCGCAGCGCCTCGCCTTCGCCAGGCTGCACCTCGTGATCGAGCCCGGCGGCGCGGCGGCGCTGGCCGCGGTGCTGGCGGGCAAGGTGGAACTCGGTGAACGCACCGCCGTGGTGCTGTCCGGCGGCAACACCGACGCCGGGGCCTTCGCGCAAGTGCTGTCGGGCACGAACTAGGGCGTAAACCTGGCGGACACCGCATCGGCCCGATCAAAGTTGTTATGGAACAGGCAACGATTGCAGGATATATTCCCGGTACAAGGATAAAAGAGTTCGGGAGTACGCGATGGACAAGGGAGTGCCCTTCCGCCCGTTGAAGCCGTTCAAGCTCGTCTTCATCGCCGTGGAACTGTTCTTCATCGGCATCACGCTGGCGGCGCTGGCGGACGCCTTGTCCAGTCGCAACTGGGGGCTGGGCTGGAGCGTGTTCTTCATCGGCTTCATCGCCAGCGCCTGGGGGGCGATGGCCTACCCGGTCTGCGGCGGCTGCTGCGGCTGGGATCGCGAACGCGGTTGAAGCCGGTGCGCCGTAGCTGCTAGGAGCGCCGCCATGGATTTCGACGACCAGCTGCGCCGCTACTTCGCCACCGAAGACCTTTCCACCGTCACCCCCGCCGGGATCGAGGCCGGGGTGGAGCGGATGAAGGTCGATTTCGGCATGGAGAAGGACAAGGGCCGCCGCTTCGCGCTCTGGACCTTCATGTACATCCTGGGCTCCGCGCCCGATCTCGACGTCGCCTTCGAGCATGAGGACGAACGCAATGCCGCGCGCGACTTCATGGACATGATGGCGCAAATGGGCGCGGATTAGCGCGCCGGGGGCTTCGGAGGGCTCAGCCGTGACCCTTCGACAAGCTCAGGGTGAGCGGACCCGGTGGCAGATCTCTCAAATCCGCTCAAGCTGAGCTTGCCAAAGCCCCCATCCGGCTCAGGCTGACGTTACGCCGTATCCCGCACGAAGTAGCTCGCCAGTTCCACATGGGTGGACCAGCGGAACTGGCCGACCGGGCGCAGTTCCACCAGCCGGAAGCCCGCCTCGATCAGCCGCGCCGCATCGCGCGACCAGCTCGACGGGTTGCAGCTGACGTAGACCACGCGCCCCACGCTCGAATCGGCGATGCAGTCCACCTGCTCCCGCGCGCCGGCACGCGGCGGGTCGAGCACGACGGCGGCGAAGCGGCTCAGTTCGTCGGGCTGCAGCGGGTTGCGGAACAAGTCGCGGTGGACGCTGAACACCGGCAGCTGCGCGCGGTCGGCGCCCGCCTTGCAGGCATAGTGCACGTCGCGCGCGGCTTCGGCGGCCAGCACCTTGGTCTCCGGCCCGGCCAGCGCGAAGGCGAAGGTGCCCAGCCCCGAGAACAGGTCCGCCACCGTCGGCGCACCCGCCAGCCATTCACGCGCGGCGCTCACCAGCGCCTCCTCGCCGTCGAGCGTCGCCTGCAGGAACGTGCCCGGGGGGAACGGCACCTTGACGCCGCCGAGCGTGACGGTAACCGGCACCGGCTCCCACACCGTTTCGAAGCCGTAGCCGCCGTCCATCGTCAGGCGCGCCAGCTTGTGTTCGCGCGCGAAGTCCAGCATCGCCTCGGTGGCGGCGAGGCCCTCGGCGGTCAGGCCCTTGATGCCGAGGTCGATGCCCTGGTCCACCAGCGTCATCTCGATGTCGGCGGCCATGCGCGCCTGCGCCTTGCCGGGCGCGGGCTTGCCGTGGCGGCCCTTCTTGACCGGCGCCGCCTTGCCCATGGTGATGAGCAGCTTGCGCAAGGGGCCGAGCAATCCGACGATCTCGGGCACGAGGACGTGGCATTCCTGCACTTCGACCAGCCGGTGCGACTTCGCCTCGCGGAAACCGATCACCACGCGCCCGCCCGAGCTTTCCGCGCGCAGCGAGGCCCGGCGGCGCGACGAAGGCGGCGAGAGATGCGGCGCGGCCAGCGCCTGCGTCCCCAGTTCCTGCGAGGCGGCGGCATTGGCCACGCGCGCCTCGACGAAGGCGGTCAGGCTTTCCTCGTCGAGCTGCTGCAGCTGGCACCCGCCGCACTGGCCGAAGTGGCGGCACGGCGGCTCGACGTGATGCGGCCCCCATTCGAGCGTATCGTCGATGCGCAGCTTGTCGCCGGGCGCGGCGCCCCAGGCGAAGCGGCCGGACGCGGTGACGCCGTCGCCCTTGGAGGCGATGCGCAGGATTTCTTCGGATTCGGTCATGGTAGCGCGCCTATGCTCCCGCTTGGCGCGGCTAGCAAGTTACAGGCAATGCGCCAGCGCGAGCGGCACCGCGCGCGCGAGTTGCCCGGCGGTGAACGCAGGCGGACAGAGCCGCGCCGCCTCCCCGTGCAGCCATACGCCCTCGCAAGCCGCCGCGAACGGTTCGGTACCAGTGGCGAGGCGGCTGGCGATCACGCCCGCCAGCACGTCCCCGGTGCCCGCGGTGGAGAGCCACGAACGCGCCCGCGCGGCGCAGGCGATGGCCCCGTCCGGCGCCGCGACGACGGTGTCCGGGCCCTTGGCGACGATCACCATCCCGCTCGCCCGGGCGAGCGCGAGTGCGCGTTCGGGCCGCGTACCCGCGCCGTCGAGGTCGAAGGCCCGCTCCAGCGCCACGAGTTCGCCCTCGTGCGGGGTCGCGATCGTCGGCGCAGTACGCTCGGCGAGGTGGCGCGGGGCCAGCAGCACCAGTGCATCGGCATCGACCAGCGCCGCCACCGGCTCCGCCAGCGCGACCACCAGCCGCTCGCGCGCCGCCGCGTCGCGGCCAAGCCCCGGGCCGACGAGGACCGCCGTGTTGCGATCGTCGGTCAGTACCTCCGCCAGCGCCCCCTGATCGACCACGAGGTCGGCGGGGACGTTGCGCTTGCTCTCGGCGAACAGCTTGACGTAGCCCGCGCCCGCGCCCTGCGCGGCGACCCCCGCCAGCACCGCCGCCCCCGGCATCGCCCCGCCGACGACGGCAAGGAGCCCGCGCCGGTACTTGTGCGCATCGGCGCCGGGCGCCGCGAGGATCGGCCGCGCGATCGCCCGCGCCGCGCCATCGACGCCGTCGATGCCGATCCGGACCAGCTGAAGCTGCCCCATCCGCGCGCTGGCGGGCATCAGGAAATGCGCGAATTTCCACGCCCCCAGCGCGATCGTCAGGTCGTAGGCCGGCAGGCCCTCGTTCAGCAGCATCCCGGAATCGGACTGCATGCCGCTCGGCAGGTCGATCGCCACGCACCTTGCATGGTCCCGCGCCAGCCGCGCGAGCAGCGCCGCATGCCCGGTCGAGAGCGGCCGGGTCAGCCCGGTGCCGAACAGGCAATCGACCAGCACCTCGCCGCTGACCGGCGCATCGGGGCCCAATATCTCGCCGCCGAAGCGCGCCCGCGCAGCGCGGCAGGCGTCCGTCGCGGGCTCCGCCGCCGCGACCACCACGGCATCGCCGCCCCGCCGGCGGATCGCCTCGGCCAGCACGTAGCCGTCGCCGCCATTGTTGCCCGGCCCGCACAGCACGGTGACGCGGCGGTGCGCCGCCATGCGCCAGACCCATTCGGCGGCGCCCCGCCCGGCCACGTCCATCAATGCCTCGACGCTGGAGCCGGCGGCGATCAGCCGCGCCTCGGCCTCGCGCATCTGGCGGGCGGAAAGGATCTGGCCGGAAGTATCAGTCATGTGCGGCATGGGGCTTCACCGTTGCGGGAAAGACATAGCGGTCGAGCCCCACCGTAACTTCGAGACGCTTGTCGACAAGCCGGGAGCGCACCGGCCCCGCGCTGTCGAGCGTCGTCACCCCGGTCCCGTCCCCGGTCGCCGCGAAGCGCCGGTAGCCGCCGTCGGGATGATGGACGACGAGCGTGGTGCGCCCATCCTTCTCGATCCTCTCCACCGAACAGGCGGGGGTCAGCTTGGTCACGCCGCCGACGGCGCAGTCGATATGTTCCAGCCCCACCGCGACCGGCCCCGGCTCCTTCTCCCCCGAGCATGCGGCGGCGAGGCCGAAGGCGCCGAGACAAGGCGCGAGCACGAGGAGCGAACGGAGGAGTGAGGAAGTCATCGGCCACCGTATTAGGCACCGCAGGCGGATATCGAAAGACCCCCTCCCCGAATGGCCCCGTGCCGCCCGTGATCCGGGCATGGCAGCGGCACCTCCCACCTCCCGGGGCCCAGGCGCGATCCTGCAGACGCCATGGCCGGTCAGCCCCTTCCTAGGAGTTTGCGGCCTGGCTGCGCTCGAAGACCGCAAGCTGGTCGGCGAAGGCGCGCGCATAGGCGGGGCGTGCCTGGGCGCGGGCGATGTAGGCGGCAAGACCGGGGTAGTCGGCAAGGATGCCCGAGCTTTCCAGCCGCCGCAGCACCGTGACCATCATCAGATCCCCGGCGCTGAACGCACCGTCCAGCCACTCACCCCCATCGAGCGCCTCACGCTGGCCGAGATGCGCCGACAGCTCGTCCAGCCGCACCCGCACGCGCCCGTCCAGCATGGCCAGCCGCTCCTCGTGCCAGGGCTTCGCGCTTTCGAACAACGCGGCCATGCTGCGTTCGACGATCGGCGGCTCGACCGTGCTGAGCGCGGCGAACAGCCACGCGGTCGCGCGGGCCTGGGCGGCCGGGTCGGCGGGCAGCAGGCCCGGATGGGTCCGGGCGAGGTGCAGCACGATCGCACCCGATTCGAACAGGGCGATGCCGTCCTGCTCGAAACTCGGTATCTGCCCGAAGGGATTGAGCGTACGGTGCGCGGGTTGCTTGAGCGCCTCGAACGACAGCAGGCGCACCGCGTAGGGCAGCCCCAGTTCCTCCAGCGCCCAGCGCACCCGCATGTCGCGGGCAAGACCGCGCCCCCGGTCGGGCGAAGTCTCGAAGGCGGTGATGGTGATCGTCGTCATCGGCGTTCCTCTGCTCCGTCTCATGGCAATGCCGGCGGCGCGGGATGCCACCAGCCATGCTCTCCCTGGGTCTGCGCCACGGTATCGATCCGTCGCTTGCCCAGGTATATCGCCAGCCCTCCGGTGCGCCCCAGCGACGCGCGATCGGCCTTGACCCAGCGCGGGCGACAACTGCGCGGCAGCCAGCGGTCGGACACGACGATGTCGCTGCGTTCGCAGGCCGCCGCCAGGGCGCGTTCGGGAACCGCGTCCCGCCCGCGCGAGACGAGCACGCGCCAGATCGCCCCGGAGCGCGCGATCGCAAAGGCGCAGAAGTCCCGGTTGCACCGCGCGCCGGGCCAGCGGTCGAGCGCGGCGGGCTCGCCTTCCATGCCGGCAAGCTCCATCAGGTTGTCACGCCCATAGCCTCCAGCACCGCCGCGCAGCACGAAGAGCCGCGCCCCGCCTTCCCCGACCACTCCGCCGTCCTCTACCACGCCGACATGGCGTCCATCGCCGGAAACCAGCAGGTCGGCAGGCGGCGCGGCGGCGAGCATCGCTCCGCCCGCGAGGGCCGCCGCCAGGCCGATCCAGCGTATGCGCCCGCTCCACAAGCCAAGCCACAGTCCTCCCGCAACAAACAGCGCGAAGGCGCCGGGGCTGGTCGCGGGAAGCAGGTTCACGGCGCCGGGGCGCGATGCGAACCAGTGGGCGAGGCCCGTCAGCAGGTCGATCGAGATGCCTGCCAGCCACCACACCGGCGCCCCGAGCCCGACCAGATCGAGCACCAGCGCCCCGGCAAGCAGCGGCATGACCACGAAAGTGGAAAGCGGTATCGCCACGACATTGGCCAGCGCGCCGTAAACACCCGCGCGGTGGAAGTGATAGAGCCCGATCGGCATGAGCGCGAGGTCGATCACCGCGCCGGTGAGCAGGAGCAGCGCCAGGTGCCGCAATCCGCGCGCCGCCAGCGATTCGTCGCGCGGACCGAGAAAGCGCTTCACCGGCTCGGCGGTGGTGAGCGCGACGAGCGCCAGCACCGCCCCGAAGCTCATCTGGAAGCTGGGGCCGGTCACCGATTCGGGCCACAGCAGCATGACCAGGAAGGCAGCCACCGCCAGCATGCGCAGCGACAGCGCCTCGCGTCCCAGCACCAGCGCCGCCAGCACCAGCAGCGCGCCGAAGCACGAGCGCACCGTCGGCACTTCTGCGCCCGAGAGCAGCGTATAGCCGACCCCGGCGAGCGCCCCGCCCCCGGCCGCGACGATCGGCAGCCGCACGCGCAGCGCCACGAACGGAAACAGCGCCAGTATCCGGATGACCAGGACATAGACCGCGCCGACCATGGCACTGACATGCAGGCCGCTGATGGACAGCAGGTGGGCGAGGCCGGAATCGCGCATCGCCTGGTCGTCCGAAGGCGAAATCGCGCCCCGGTCCCCGGTCACGAAGGCCGCCGCGATGCCGGCGCGCCGATCGCCGATGCTGCGGGCGATGTGGTCGGTGAGCGACTGGCGCAGCCGTGCCAGCCCGCCCTGCCCGCGCTTCCCGCGCTCGACCAGTCGCACTTCGCCGATCACCGCGCCGCTCGCCGCGATGCCGGTGAACCACGATGTGCGCGCGAAGTTGTACGAACCCGGCAGCATCGGCGGCGCCGGCGGCATCAGCCTGGCACGGAACGCCACGAGATCGCCGACGGCGACGCCTGCCGCTCCTTCACCGGGGACGTTGAGCCGCGCCTTGATCGCCCGCCCCGTTCCCGGCTCGCGCATGGCCAGCAGCAGGCGATCGCGCTGCAACGCGGGTTGCGGCTCGATTGCCAGCACGCGGGCATGGAAGAGGCCCGCGATCGGCCGCTCGATACCCGGCTGCCCGACCAGGCAGGAACGTCCCCACACGATCAGGCAACCCGCCATCACCACGAGCGGAAGCACCCGCGCCGCCCGCGCCAGATGCGGATGGGCTCCATGGCGCGAGAAGGTCGCATGACAAGTTGCAAAAACCGCAACGCAGGCCAGGCAAAACCCGCTCCACCACGGCCAGGAAGGTAGCCGAAACCACGCGATTATGCCGGCCGCGAAGGCCACGACCAGCCACGGACCGCGTTCGAATCCGGCCTGCGAAAGAAATCGCTCGACGGCGGCCAAAACCCTCGACAAGAGGCCTTTGGCGGTCCATGGCCCATGCTGCAATGCAGCGGTTCCGGGCACTTCCGGAAGCGCAGTTTCACAAGTCGCGGCGTGGATCCCCATGGCCGCCAATAGGACAGGAAGGTCGGGTAGATGGCAAGCGGCAGTGCATCGGGCGAGGCGACTGGCACGGAGGCACCCCGGCCCCGCCCCGTCGTAACGCGCTTTGCTCCCTCGCCTACCGGTTACCTCCATATCGGAGGCGCTCGCACCGCGCTGTTCAACTGGCTCTTCGCGCGCCGCCACGGCGGCAAGTACCTGCTGCGCATCGAAGATACCGATCGCGCCCGCTCCACGGAGCCGGCGATCGACGCGATCTTCGACGGCCTCTCGTGGCTCGGCCTCGACGGGGACGAGGCGCCGGTGTTCCAGTTCGCCCGCTCGGACCGTCATGCCGAAGTGGCCGCGCAGCTGATGGCGAACGGCCACGCCTATCGCTGCTACCTGACCCAGGAAGAACTCGCCGAGCGCCGCCAGAAGGCGCAGGAAGAACGCCGCCCGTTCCGCATCGACAGCGAATGGCGCGATGCCGATCCCGCGACTTGGCCGGCCGACCGCTCGTGGGTGGTCCGCGTCAAGGCCCCGCGCGAGGGTTCGACGACGATCGAGGATCTCGTGCAGGGCACGGTGACCGTGCAGAACGAGGAAATCGACGACTTCGTCATCCTGCGCGGCGACGGTACCCCGACCTACATGCTGGCCGTGGTGGTGGACGACAACGACATGGGCGTAACCCACGTCCTGCGCGGCGATGATCACCTGAACAACGCCTTCCGCCAGCTCGTCGTCATCAACGGCATGGGCTGGGACGTGCCGGTCTACGGCCACGTTCCGCTGATCCACGGTTCGGACGGCGCCAAGCTGTCCAAGCGCCACGGCGCGCTGGGCGTCGATGCCTATCGCGACGAGATGGGCCTGCTGCCCGAAGCCGTGTTCAACTACCTGCTGCGCCTCGGCTGGGGCCACGGCGATGAGGAAATCATCAGCCGCGAGCAGGCGATCGAATGGTTCGACATGGTCGACGTGGGCAAGAGCCCCTCGCGCTTCGACCTCGCCAAGCTCCAGAATCTCAACGGGCATTATATCCGCGAGGCCGACGACGTGCGGCTGGCCGGCCTCGTCGAAGCGCGCCTCGAAGGCGTGGACGGCGACGAGCCCGCCGACCTGCTGGTCCGCGCCATGCCCGTGCTCAAGGTCCGTGCCAAGGATCTGAACGAACTTGCAGAAGGCTCTGTCTTCCTCTTCGCCCAGCGCCCCCTCGCCATGAGCGAGAAGGCGCTGGCGCTCCTGACCGACGAGGGGCGCGAGCGCCTCGCCGCGATCCATGGGCGCCTGTCCGGCCAGGCCGACTGGACTCTCGAGGCATTGGAAGCCAACCTGAAGGCAATGGCCGAAGACCTGGGACTGGGTCTCGGCAAGCTCGCGCAACCCTTGCGGGCAGCCCTGACGGGTCAGACGACCTCGCCGGGGATATTCGACGTACTGGTATTGCTCGGACGGGAAGAGAGCCTCGCGCGCATCGGCGAGCAGGCTCAGGTTCCCGCCGGGTCGCAGTCATAAGGAGATAATTGGTGGGTGATCAGGCTAAACTGAGCGTCGGCGGCGCGGAACACGACTATCCCGTTCTCAAGGGAAGCGTGGGTCCGGACGTCATCGACATCCGCAAGCTCTACGGCCAGACGGGCGCGTTCACGTTCGATCCGGGCTTTACCTCGACCGCGAGCTGCGAGTCGGCGCTGACCTACATCGACGGCGACGAAGGCGTGCTGCTGCACCGTGGCTATCCGATCGGCCAGCTGGCCGAGAATTCCTCGTTCATGGAAACGAGCTACCTGCTGCTGAATGGTGAACTGCCGAGCAAGGACGAGCTTGCCACGTTCGAGAACACCATCACGCGCCACACCATGCTGCACGAGCAGCTGCGCCAGTTCTACCAGGGCTTCCGCCGCGACGCGCACCCGATGGCGATCATGTGCGGCGTGGTCGGCGCGCTTTCGGCGTTCTACCACGATTCGACCGACATCGCGGACCCCGAGCATCGCAAGATCAGCTCGCACCGCCTGATCGCGAAGATGCCGACGATCGCTGCCGCCGCCTACAAGTATTCGGTCGGCCAGCCCTTCGTCTACCCCGACAACAAGCTGAGCTACACCGGCAACTTCCTGCGCATGACCTTCGGCGTGCCCGCGGAAGAGTATGAGGTGATCCCGGCCGTCGAAAAGGCGATGGACCGCATCTTCATCCTCCACGCCGACCACGAGCAGAACGCCTCGACCTCGACCGTGCGCCTTGCCGGTTCGTCGGGCGCGAACCCTTTCGCGTGCATCGCGGCCGGCATCGCCTGCCTGTGGGGCCCCGCACATGGCGGCGCGAACGAAGCCGCGCTCAACATGCTCAAGGAGATCGGTACGCCGGACAAGATCCAGCACTACATCGATCGTGCCAAGGACAAGAACGACCCGTTCCGCCTGATGGGCTTCGGCCACCGCGTCTACAAGAACTACGACCCGCGCGCGACTGTCATGCAGTCGACCGTGCGCGAAGTGTTCGACGCGCTGAAGGTGGACGATCCGCTGTTCGAGACCGCGCTGCGCCTCGAAGAGATCGCGCTCAGCGATCCCTACTTCGCGGAGAAGAAGCTGTTCCCGAACGTGGACTTCTACTCGGGCATCATCCTTTCGGCGATCGGCTTCCCGACCACCATGTTCACCGTGCTCTTCGCGCTCGCGCGCACCGTGGGCTGGGTCGCGCAGTGGAACGAAATGATCTCCGATCCCGGCCAGAAGATCGGCCGTCCGCGCCAGCTCTACACCGGCCCGACGCAGCGCGACTACGTGCCGCTCGGCCAGCGCTGAGCCGCAAATCCGGGAAAAGAACGGGGCCCTCGCGAAAGCGGGGGCCTTTTTCGTTATCTGCGGCGCCCCGCCACAATCCCGCCGCATCACGGGCACATGCTCGATGCTTCAACGGGGCGCTATAAACATGCTGTTCATTCGAATCCTGGCCCTGCTTCTGGGCCTGCTCGCCATTTGCGCCGGACTCTTCGTGGCCTTCCAGGGCACCGGCGTGCTGAAATGGCCGCACGACAGCATCATGGTGGGCCAGCGGGCCTGGGCCATTCGCGGTGTCGTGCTGGCGATGGTGGGGGCGATCGTCGTCTGGCTGGCGCGGCGCGCCTGACCCTCAACCTTCCGGATCGACCGGCACTTCCAGAATGAATCGCGCGCCCTGGCCGGCTTCGCTTTCCACGGTCAGGTCGCCATTCATCGCGCGGGCGAGCCGGCGCGAGATGTAGAGCCCCAGCCCCGAGCCGCCATCGCCGCTTCGGCCGAGCCGCTCGAACTTCTCGAACACCCGCGCCTGCTGGTCGGGCGCGAGCCCCGGCCCCTGATCGCCCACCGTCGCCCGCGCGCGCTCGCCATCGCGTTCCACGCTGATGACAATCTGCGAACCGGCGGGCGAATAGCGGATCGCATTGCCGACGAGGTTGAGCAGCACCTGCAGCACGCGCCGGAATTCCGCCAGCGCCGGCACGGTCTCGCCTGCCTCCGGCGCCTGCAGGACGATGCCCTTCTCGCGCGCCCTGACCCCGAGGATGCCCGCCGCCTGCCGCGCGACTTCCGCAAGGTCGATGAAATCCGGCGTGGTGGAGAAACTGTCCGCCTCGACCACTTCGAGGTCGGCCATGTCGTCCAGCAGATCGAGCAGCAGCTTGCCCGCGCTGGCGATTTCGCCGGCATAGTCGGCGTAGGCGTCCGGCAGCGGCCCGGCGAGGCGGGTACGGATCGTCTCCGCATTGGCGACGATCCGGGCGATCGGCTGCTTGAGCACCGGGGCGAGATCCTGCCCGACCAGTGCCCGGCGCGGCGCTGGAGGATGTGGAGCCGAGGCCGGGGGCGCCGCCGCCGGCGATGCGGCCTGATCCGAAAGCAGCAGCAGTTCGAAGCCGGAGGGCTCGAAGCCGGGGCGGATCTGGGGGATCAGCGAAACCCGCCAGTCGCGCGGCGATCCGGCGACGATCACCGGGGCGCCATCGAGCAGCCGCCAATGCAGCGGCTGCTGGTGCGTGACTTCGGCGGGGGGAAGGAATTCGGTCCAGCAACGCCCCGCGCCCTGCTCCATCGCCGCCGTCAGCGCGGCAAGCTCGGGAGCCTGCGAGGTGACTACGATCACCCGCTGGCCGTCGTCCAGCCAGGCGGAAAGCTCGGCGAGATGACGATCGATCGCCGCCCGGCGCTGCCCCGCCGCCGCGCCGTCCTCCGACACCAGCGGCGTGGCCTGCCAACTGCGGACCTGGATCGCGGTGCCTTCTCCCTCGGGCGCCACTTCCACCCAGCTGGAGATCGCATCGCTGCCGTCCTGCGCATTGACCGCGCGCGCCGCCGACCTGCCGGTACGCCGCACGCTGCGCACGAGATCGAGCAGCTCGGGAACCGCGATCGTACCGGGCATGTCGCCGCCGCAGCGCAATTGCAGGCCGGCGAGCGGCTCGTCGGCCGTCAGCAGCCGGTCCTGCCCATCGCAGGCCCCGCGCGCGAGGATGGCCCCTGCCCCGCTCATCCCGCCAGCCCTTCGCCGGACAGGATCGCGGCCGCCTGAACGGCATCGCCGCCCGCCAGTCCCTGCGGCGCCGCGGCGCCGGGATGAAGCGCCAGAATCTGTTCTTCCACCACCCCTGCCGAGGCCCCTGCGGCTTGCAGTCCAAGCACCAGACGCGCCTGCTGGCCGGGCTGGGTCGCCAGCGTGGCCGCCTCGCGCGTCTGGCCCGAGGCCATCGCCAGCCGGGTCAGGAACAGCGCGGCGCCGTCCTCGGCGACGATGGGCGACCGGTCACCGGCTTCGCGCACCAGCGCCTGCGCTTGCGCGAGCCGGTTCTCCGTCTCGCCATGAAGGCTGCGCGCCGCCGCTTCGACCGCGTTAACGCGGTCGGCCAGGGCCGGCTCGGCCCCGGCCAGCGTGCGCAGGATGGCCAGCACCGCCTCGAGCACTTCGGCCGGGAGTTCCGCGATCGGCAGCGCCATGCGCCGCTGGGCCTGGCTCCATCGCGCCTGCGCCGCCAGGAAGCCGCGTGCCGAGGCATCCCCGGCGGCGATACGCGCCAGCACCAGAGGCGATGCCACCGGATCGAGCGCGAGCCGCTCCTGCAGCCGTTCGGTCAACTGCCACTCGAGCGCCAGGGCATGGACATGGCCCAGCAGCAGAGGATCGTCGAGGAACGCCCGCGTCAGCACGGCGATCTCGTCGGGCGCGTGGGCCCGGCGGTCGGCCTCGCCGATCAGGGCGTCGAGAAGCTGCGCGGCAAGGTCCGACAGCATCGCACGCACGCGCGTCACGATCTCCTCGCCCAGCAAGGCGCTTTCCTCGGCCGCGACCAGATAGCGCAGCACCGGCACGGCCGCCGCCGCCGCCGCGTCGCCGCGTGCGAGGTCGCGCCGCAGCCTGGCCACGGTGCCCGGGGTGTCTGCCGAATGGACGGCCTGATCGATCATATGACCCGTCTAACCGGCATCTGGTTAATTCGGGGTTATCCGTCGCGCCGGCGCGGCAGCACGAGCGCCGCGACGACCACACCGACGGACAGCAGCCTGACGACCGGCAGCACCTGGCCGAAGCCCGAGGCGAAGGCGAGCAGCAGCCCGAGCAGCGCCCGGTCACCGAACAGCCCCGCGATCCGCCCCTCGGCGACGCGTGGCAGCAGCACCAGCAAAAGCAGCAGGATCGCCGGCGTACACAGCCAGGCGACCAGCGGCTCCGCCGGAAACCGTTCGATGTCGAGCAGGATCAGCGCGGCGAAGGCGACATCGACCAGCCAGACCAGCGCATCGGCGCGCGGGATCGCCGGGCAGGCCTGGCCGAGCGCCTGCCGTTCCGCCGCGCGCAGCAGGCGGCTCGCCTCGACGAGCAGCCAGGCGACCGCCAGCAGCGCGAAGGCGCACCACACGAACCCGAACCACCCCATGCCCGCGGCGATGAACAGCGCCACCAGAACCGCCGCCGAAACCACGTTGCTGGCATTGCCCGCATGCAGCAGCGACGAACCGAAACTGAGCACCGCGAAGCGCGCGATCGTGCGCCCAGGCGTGCGCACCCCGTCCTGCGCGAAGCGGGCGCGCATCCATTCGTCCTCGAGCGCGTAAGCTTCCGCCTCGCTGCGGACCATCCGCCATCCGGAGCCGCTGCGGGCCACCGCCGGCACCTCGCGCATGGCGGTGCCGGACTGCAGCGCGATGCGTGTCAGCGCCGAGACGGCATCGACGTCGACGGGCAGTTCGTGCAAGCGCTCGACCATCGCGCCGGAGACGCGCATCAGCCCGGCGGTTGCGCGGTTGATGTCGATGCGCTCGAACCCGGCCGCCAGCGCGCCCTCCACCGGCTGCACGAGGACCACCGGCGCACGCCCCTCCAGCAGCGCCACCGCCTGTGCCGGATCGGCGAAGAGACCTTCCGAGATCACGACGAGTTCGTCGCCGGCGGTCACCAGCCCGGCCAGTTGCCCGGCGCCCGTCGCGATCGCGAACTGCAGGCCCGCATCCTCGGCATCGTGCTGGAGCGCGATCAGTTCGGGCGAAGTGCCGCGCGCCATGCAGATCACGCGCTGGCATTCGAGCGCGATCGCCATGCCCAACTGGTGCTGCGCGACGCTCGCGCCCGCCACGCGCAGGAATGCGCGCGGGAACGGCTGCCCCGATGTGGCAGGCTCCGTCATGGCCAACAATGCTATGCGCAAATTCGAAACTCCAGCACCCCGCTTACAGATGTAGGCAGGTCCGCCGCGAGTGCCAAGCCAAAGTGCTGGATCAGTCTCGGGAAAACTCCGCGAGATAGGCCTTCAGTCCGCGCACGGCGGTGGGCTCGCCCGGTGCCGCGTCGAGCGCGGCCTGTGCGAGCACCAGCAGCCGCGCCGAATGGAAGCTGGCGGCAAGGCCTTTGAGCCGCGTCGCCGCGACCACCCAGTTGCCGTCGCAGCGGGCGCGTTCGAGCAGGTCGACCTGCCGCGCGACGCCTTCGATATACGCCGCCCGCAACTCCGCCATGAGCACCGGATCGCCGCCTGCAGCGGCAGCGAGGGTCGCTTCGAGGGCGCCTGCTTCATAAGCCATTTCCCCAGGTTAATCCGCGAAGTCTTAAAGCAGGGTTTATTGGCCGGGCGCTCGTGGTATCGTCTGCGGATGGCTGGGGAAAACAGGATCATCGCATTCGGGACGGGCACGGGCGAAGCGGCCGGGACCGAGACATCCGAAATCGCGCAGGAAACCGGGGCGCACGCTGAAGCGGCGGCATCGTGGGACGACGCATGGGTCGCGCCGGCCGCCAGCGATGACGGCGAAGAACCCGCCGGTGAAGCCTCGGCGCGCCGCTGGGTCGCACCCGCACTGGCCGGCGGTGTCGTCGCCGCCTGGACCGCGCTTTTCCTCGCCGCGCGGCTGCCTGCGCTGGCCGGGGGGTTCCCCTTGTCCGAAGTGCCCGCGCTGGTCACGCAGTGGAGCGTCCCCGTGCTCCTCGTCGGCGTGGTGTGGCTCCTGACGATGCGGAGCAGCGCGCGCGAGGCGCGCCGGTTCGGCGATGTCGCCCGCGTGCTGTCGAGCGAATCCGCGCTGCTCGAACGGCGCCTGACGACGGTGAACCGCGAACTCAGCCTGGCCCGTGAATTCATCGCCTCGCAGTCGCGCGACCTGGAAACCCTCGGCCGCCTTGCCGCCGAGCGGCTGTCGCAGAACGCCGACCGGCTGCAGGAACTGGTGCGCGACAATGGCGCCCGGGTCGATTCGATCAGCACCGTCAGCAATGCCGCGCTGGAAAACATGGAGAAGCTGCGCGGCCAGCTGCCGGTCATCGCCAGTTCGGCCAAGGACGTGACGAACACGATCGCCCACGCCGGGCGCACCGCCCATGCCCAGCTCGAGGACATGATCAACGGGTTCAACCGCCTGAACGAGTTCGGATCGGCCAGCACCCGCCAGGTGGCGATGCTGCGCGAACAGGTGAACGAGACGCTCGACGGTTTCAACCAGCGCGGCGAGCAGCTCGAACAGACCGTGACCGCGCGCTTCGCCGCGCTCGACGAACGCGGCGGGGAATTCCGCGCCCAGCTCGACCGGCACGAAGTTGATGCCCTCGCCGCGATCCGCACCCGCGCCAAGGCATTGACCGACGAGATCGACGAGAGCCGCCGCCAGCTCGATCGCCAGGAAGCCGAAAGCCTGACCTCGCTGCGCGCCCGCCTCGTGGCGCTGCGTGACGAGAGCGACGTCGTATCGCGCGCCCTGCGCCACGCCGAGGAGCGCGCGACGGACGCGCTGCGCACCTCGCTCGCGGACTTGTCCGAAGAACAGGAAGCCGCCAACGCCGCGATCGCCGAAGCCCAGCAGGGCGCGGTGGACGCCCTCGCGGGACGCCTCGCCACGATCACTGCCGAAGCGCGCCAGATCGACGAATCGATCGGGCTGCGCGCGGAGCGTCTTGCGATGGAAGCGCAGGAACGCCAGTCGCGGCAGGTCGAGCAGGAACGCCACGCCGTCGCCCGCATCGACCACATGCTCGGCGAACTCGACGCCTCGATCGCCGAACGGCTGGAGCGCCACCGCATCCAGGCCGCCGCGCTCGCCGAACGGGCGGCTGCGGTCACCGGCGAACTCGGCCGCTTCGAAGCCAGGCTGGAGACGATCGCGGCGCATGCCGGCGAGAGCGAGGACCACCTCTCGGCCAGCCTTGCGGCGCTGACCGACCGGCTCACCGCCGCCCGTGCGACGCTCGCCGCCACCGATGGCGAGGTGGAGAAGCTGACCGACGACAGCGTCCGTCTGCTCGAACTCATCCAGGCCAGCGCGCGCCACACCAACACCGCCCTGCCCGAAGCGCTCGCCGTGTCCGAGGATCGCCTGCGGCGTCTTCAGGACGGTCTGGGCGCCGTGCTGGGGCAGCTGCGCGAAGCGAGCCAGGGCGGCGAGGATGTCGCGGCGGAAATCGGCGTCTCCGGCCGCGACCTCGACGCGCTGATCTCCGGCCTGTCACAGGCGCAGGCGCAGATTTCCGCGCGCGGCGCCGATCATGCCGCCTTGCTGGAGCGCCTGCAGGCGACGCTGGGAGAGATCGACAAGGCAACGCAGGCCGCTGCCGACAAGGCCGGGGGCGCCCTCGTCGCCGCGCTCGCCGCGCTCGGCACCACGCTCGACGAAACCGTCTCGGCGATCGAGGACGACAGCGCCGAACGCATCACCCGCGTCGCCGAAGTCCTGGGCGAGGAGAGCGCGGCCGCCATCGAAAAGGCCATGCGCGGCAAAGTCGCCGAAATCTCGGGCCAGCTGGAACAGGCCGTCGCCCATGCCTCGGGCGCGAGCCGCGAGGCGGCGATGCAGCTGCGCGACCAGATCGCCAAGGTGGACGACCTCGTCGGCAACCTCGAAGGCCGCGTCACGCAGGCACGGACGCAGGCCGAGGAGCAGGTCGACAACGATTTCGCCCGGCGCGCGGCGGTCATCACCGAATCGCTCAACTCCAACGCGATCGACATCGCCTCGGTACTGTCGGGAGAAATCGCCGACAGCGCCTGGGCCGCCTACTTGCGCGGCGATCGCGGCATCTTCACCCGCCGGGCGGTCAGCCTGCTCGACGCGGGCGAGGCCAAGGCGATCCAGCAGATCTTCGAGCGCGACGACACCTTCCGCGCCAACGTCAGCCGCTACATCCACGATTTCGAGTCGATCCTGCGGCAGGTACTCTCGACGCGCGACGGCAATGCACTGGGCGTGACGCTGCTGTCCTCGGACATGGGCAAGCTCTACGTCGCGCTGGCGCAGGGCATCGAGCGGCTGCGCAGCTAGAGCGACATCACCGCCAGGCGTCTCGCCGTTCCTGCCTTCGCGGGAACGACGATGCGCTAGTTCCGGTAGTTCAACCGGCGCGGTAGGCGGCGCCGACGTGCGCCTCGCCGCGTTCGGCGGCGAGCATTTCCTGCCGGTGCCGCTCGCGATAGCCGGCGCGCTGCTCTGCAGTCCGCTCGCCATGGCAGGCGGGGCAGCTGACACCCGTTTCGTAAAGTTCGGAAGTCCGCGCCGCTGCGTCCACCGGACGGCGGCAAGCGTGGCACAGTTCGTACGTCCCCTGCTCCAGCCCGTGGCCGATCGTCACGCGCTGGTCGAAGACGAAGCACTCGCCCTGCCAGAGGCTATCCTCGCGTGGGACGGTCTCCAGGTATTTGAGGATGCCGCCCTTGAGGTGATAGACCTCCTCGACGCCTTCCTGCTTCAGGAACGCGGTCGATTTCTCGCAGCGGATGCCCCCGGTGCAGAACATCGCGACCTTGGGCGCCGTTCCCGTTCCGAGCAGGCGTTCGCGCTCATTGCGGAACCACTCCGGAAAGTCGCGGAAACTGCGGGTTTCAGGGTCGATCGCACCGGCGAAGGTGCCGACCGCGACTTCATAATCGTTGCGGGTGTCGATCACGATCGTACCGGGATCGGCAATCAACGCGTTCCAGTCACCGGGCTCGACATACGTGCCGACGCTGGCCAGCGGATCGATATCGGGCTGGCCCATGGTGACGATCTCGCGCTTGACCCGCACTTTCATGCGATGGAACGGCATCGTCGGCGCATCGGAGAACTTGACGTCGAGGTCCGCGCAGCCGGGAAGCGCCCGGACATGCGCCAGCACGGCGTCGATCCCCGCCGCAGTCCCGGCGATGGTTCCGTTGATGCCTTCGCCGGCCAGCAGCAGCGTGCCCTTGACGCCCTGTTCGCGGCACAGGTCTTCCAGCGGGCCCCTGATCGCCGCAGGCTCTTCGAAACGCGTGAAGCGGTAGAGGGCCGCCACGCATACGGCCCCGATGTCATGCTTGTCCATGGCGCGCCTAGTAGCCAAGATCCTTCACCGGCGCCTCGAAGAAATTGATGTCCTCGACGGTAATCCACTGGTTCGCGTAATTGGCATAATAGAGCCCGAACAGGATCGCGGCGACGACCGTGGCCCGCTTGGCGACCAGCACGGGGCGAAAATTCACCGGCGCACTGGTGGCATGGCCCTTCGGCACGACATGCCCCTCGACCTGGTCGGGCGTGCGCAGGCCCACCGGC
This sequence comes from Novosphingobium resinovorum, assembly GCF_036352595.1. Lineage (GTDB taxonomy): Bacteria > Pseudomonadota > Alphaproteobacteria > Sphingomonadales > Sphingomonadaceae > Novosphingobium > Novosphingobium resinovorum_B. The sequence continues at coordinate 46,284 of NZ_JAZFAX010000001.1, read as the reverse complement.
AGGACGATGAACGCGCTCATGACCCAGAACAACGCATAGATCGCGATCATCGACGTCCAGTTCATCGCCATCGCATCAATCCTCCAGCAGCAGCACCTGTACTTGCGGCTTCTTGCCCGACCAGCGCGTCGCGGCGCGGCGCGCGGCAAGGCGCGCGGCTTCGGAACGCGTATCGCGATCCGCCTTGCCGGCACGCTTCAGCGCCTCGGCCACGTCGCGCTTCGCTTCCTCGACGAACCCGGCGTAGTCCTCGTCGAGCGGCAGGCCCAGCGCGGAAATCTCGACATGGCCCTTGCGGTCGGCTGCCACCGAGACGACGCCGTTGAAGGCGATACGGCGGCGCATGATGATCGCCTCGCCATCGGCCGGCGCGATGATGTCGCCGTCGAGCACCAGACGGCCCGCGCGCACTTCGCCGAACTTGCCCGGATGGCTGGGCGCCAGACGCACGAGATCGCCGTTCTTCTGGAAGATCGCCTTGGGAATGCCGCTCGCGACGCCGAGCCGCGCCTGTTCCTTCATGTGGCGGATTTCGCCGTGCACCGGCAGCAGGATCTGCGGCCTGATCCACGAATAAAGCGCTTCCAGTTCCGGACGGCCGGGGTGACCCGACACATGGATTTCGCTCTGGCGGTCGGTGACGACGATCACCCCCTGCTCCGCCAGACGGTTCTGGATGCGGCCGATCTGAATCTCGTTGCCGGGAATCTGGCGGCTGGAGAACAGCACCACGTCGCCCTTGTCGAGCTTGATCGGGTGATTGCCCTCGGCCACGCGGGCGAGTGCCGCACGCGGTTCGCCCTGCCCGCCGGTGGCGACGATCAGCACGTCGCCGCGCGGCAAGTCCATCGCGGTGTCGGGATCGATGAGGTCGGGCAAGTCCTTGAGATAGCCGCAGGACTGGCCGGTCTGGATGATGCGGTCGAGCGAGCGGCCCGCGACGCACAACTGGCGGCCGGTCTTCTTCGCGACATCGCCCAGCGTCTGCAGGCGCGCGACGTTGGAGGCGAAAGTCGTCACCAGCACGCGGCGGCCCTTGTGCTTCTTCACTTCGGCCAGCAGGCCCCGGTAGACGTCGCCTTCCGAACCGGAAGCCTCAGGATTGAACACGTTGGTGGAATCGCAGACGAGAGCCAGAACGCCCTCGTCGCCAATGGCGGTAAGTTCGGCCTGCGTCGCCGGGGTGCCGACTTGCGGCTCGTCGTCCAGCTTCCAGTCGCCGGTGTGGAAGATGCGGCCGTACGGCGTCTCGATCAGCAGCGCGTTGCCTTCGGCGATCGAGTGCGCCAGCGGAACGTAGCGGATGCCGAACGGGCCGATCTGGAAGTTCTCCAGGTCATCGACCACGATGAGTTCGACCCGGTCGAGGATGCCCGCCTCTTCCAGCTTGGCCGCGACCAGCTTGGCGGTGAACGGCGTCGCATAAAGCGGCACGCCCAGTTCCTCGGCGAAGTACGGGACCGCGCCGATATGGTCCTCATGGGCATGGGTCAGGACGATGCCGAGCAGGTTCTCACGCTCGTTCTCGATGAAGTCGAGGTCGGCGAAGACCAGGTCGACGCCGGGATATTCGTTGCCGGAGAACGTCATCCCCAGATCGACCATCAGCCACTTGCCCTGACAGCCATAGAGATTGACGTTCATGCCGATTTCGCCCGAACCGCCGAGCGCACAAAATAGAAGTTCCTTACCGGGAATCACTTAGAATTTGCCCTTTCGGCAATGATGGCGAGGCCGTCGATCGTGAGATCGGCATCGACCGCGTCGAAGATATTGGTGGCCTCGTCGAACAGGACGGCAAGGCCGCCCGTGGCGATGACCTTGGCTGGGCGGCCGATCTCGGCGCGGATGCGGGCGATCAGGCCCTCCATCATCGCGACGTAGCCCCAGAAGACGCCGATCAGCATCTGGTCCTCGGTGTTGCGGCCGACGACGCTGGTGCTCTTGGGCGCGGCGATGGCGATGCGCGGCAGCTTCGCCGTATTGCCAACCAGCGCGTCGAGCGAGAGGTTGATGCCCGGCGCGATGATGCCGCCCTTGTAGGCTCCGTTGAAGTCTATCACGTCGAAGGTGGTCGCGGTGCCGAAATCGACGACGATGAGGTCTCCCGCATGCTTGTCGTGCGCGGCGATGGCGTTCACCGCACGGTCGGCGCCGAGCGAACTGGGCTGTTCCACGTCGATGTCGATGCCGTACTCGGCCCTGCCCTGCCCAGCGATCAGCGGTTCGATCTCGAAGTAATGGCGGGCCAGTATCTCGAGGTTGTGCAGCGCGCGGGGGACGACGGTGGAAATCACGATCTGCGTGACTTCCTGCGCCTTCACGCCGCGAATGGCGAGCAGTTGCATCAGCCAGACGGCGTATTCGTCGCCCGTGCGGCGCGGGTCGGTGGCGATGCGCCAGCGGCCCTTGATCGTGCGACCTTCCAGCAGCGCGAAGACGACATTGGTATTGCCGGCGTCGATAGCGAGCAGCATGCTCTTTCAGTTCCTCATACGAGCAGGACGTCACCCGCGTGGATCGTCCGGATCGATCCGTCAAGCAGGGCGAGGCGGAGGTTTCCGTCCTCCGCCAGTCCCGCGAACGCACCTTCGACCGCGTCTTCACCGGGCGGAAGCACCCGAAGCGGGGTTCCCTGCGGGTGCGCCGCACTCTGCCAGCGACGCAGCAGCGGGGCAAGGCCGACCGAGCGCCAGCGCTGCAGTTCGGTGTCGAAGCTGGCAGCCAGCGCCTCGGCGAAGATATCGCGGCTCGGAGCCAGATCGCCCAGAGCTGCAGTCCGGCGGCCCGGGACTTCCGGCGCGTGAACGAGGTTCACGCCGATGCCGACGATGACCACGCCTGATACCATCTCCAGCAGGATGCCCGCGACCTTGGCTTCGTGAAGCAGCAGGTCGTTCGGCCACTTGAGCATCAGGCCATGGCTGACGAAGCGGGACAGCGCATCATGAACCGCAAGACCCGTCAGCAGCGCCAGCGTGGCGGGTGATGGATCGCCGGGCGCGATGCGTACAACGGTCGAGCCCATGAAATTGCCCGCACCGTCATCCCAGACGCGGCCAAGACGCCCCCTGCCCGCATTCTGCCGGTTCGCAACGAGCCAGCGGCCCTCTGGCAGGTATTCACCGCCGGAGAGCCGCTGCGCGAGATCCTGATTCGTGGACCCCGTTTCTGCTACGATTTCGATCAAAGCGTGTGGAACAGCGCAGTCGCGGCGGTATCCGTCAGGCCCTGCAGCCATCCGCTCAGCAGATAGCCCAGCGGCGAGATGAACAGGCAGGTCACGCCGAGGATCGCCTTGTGCCACACGTCGCTCTTCCACTTGATGGCATCGACCGGCTCATCGAAGTAGATGACCTTGACGACCTTCAGGTAGTAGAACGCGCCGATCACCGAGGCCGCGAAGCCGATCGCCGCGAGCGGCATCATGTTAGCATCGACGGCGGCCTTGAACACCAGGAACTTGCCCCAGAAGCCGAACATCGGCGGGATACCGGCAAGGCTGAACATCACGAAGGCCAGCGCGGCGGCCAGACCCGGACGGGTGCGCGAGAGCCCCGCGTACTGGCCGATTTCCTCGACGTTGTCGCCATTTTCGTCCCGCAGCATCAGCACGGTGACGAAGCCCGCGACAGTCATCGCGACGTAGATCACGAGGTAGAACAGCATCGCCGAAGCACCCTGCGGGTTCGCCGCAGCGAGACCCACGAGGATGAAGCCGACGTTGTTGATCGACGAATAGGCCATCAGGCGCTTGATGTTCTTCTGGCCGATCGCACCCAGCGCACCAACCACGATCGAGGCGAGCGCCACGAAGACGATGATCTGGCGCCATGCGTCCGACTGGTCGCCGAAGGCATCGAGCATCACGCGCATGGTCAGGCCGATGGCCGCGACTTTGCCCGAAGTGGCGAAGAACTTCGTCACCGGGGTCGGCGCGCCTTCGTAGACGTCGGGCGTCCACATGTGGAACGGCACGGCGCTGATCTTGAAGGCAAGGCCCGCCAGCATGAACACGATGCCGAACAGCGCGCCGTTGGACAGGCCGCCCGCCAGCGCCGCGTTGATGCCCGCGAACGAGGTGGTGCCGGTGAAGCCGTAAGTCAGGCTCATGCCGAACAGCAGGATGCCCGAGGCCAGCGCGCCCAGCACGAAGTACTTGAGGCCTGCTTCCGCCGAGCGTCCGTCGGTCCGCACGAAGGCGGCCAGCACGTAAGCGGCGAGCGAGTTCATTTCGAGGCCGATGTAGAGCGCCAGCAGGTCGCCTGCCGACACCATCATGCCGCTGCCGACCGCCGCGAAGATCACGAGGATCGGGAATTCGGCCCGCATCGCGCCGAGGCGCTCGAAGAAGGCAGGCGCGACCACGAGCGTGGCGGCGGCCGAAAGGTAGATCAGGATCTTGCCGAAGGCCGAGAAGGCATCGGCGTGAACCTGGCCGAAGAATGCTGAGTAGTCCGGACCCATGTGCCCGCCGCATAGCGCGGGGGCGACGAGGAACGCGGCCCCGACCAGCGCCGTGACGGCGAGGATCGAGATCAGGCGGCTTGCCTTGTCACCGCCCCAGGCGGCGATCAGAAGCAGGATCAGACCTGCAATGCTCAGCGTTTCTTCCGGCGCGATAAGGCGCAGGGAGTGCGACCAGTCCATCAGTGTGACCCCCCATGCGCAGCGGATTCTTCGTGCGCAGGCTTAGCTTTTCCAGGTGTAGGCGCGCTGTCACCGGCCGGCTTGGCACGGGCGAGGCGCGCGTCGAGCGCGGCGATGTCGGCACGCATCGGAGCGATGAAGCTCTCGGGGTAGACGCCCATCCACAGCGCGGCGAGCGCGAGCGGGATGACCATCGCCAGTTCGCGGGCGTCGAGGTCGGGCATCGCGGCGGCATCGGCGTTCTTCTGCTCGCCGAACACGACCCGGCGGTAGAGATACAGCATGTATGCCGCGCCCAGGATGATGCCGGTGGTGCAGATCAGCGCCGTCCAGGTCGAGACCTGATAGATGCCGCCGAGGCTGAGGAATTCACCGACGAACCCGCTGGTGCCCGGCAGGCCGATCGAGGCCATCGTGAACAGCAGGAAGAACACGGCGTAGCGCGGCATGTTGATCGCGAGGCCGCCGTAACGGCTGATCTCGCGGGTGTGCAGACGGTCGTAGATGACGCCGACGCACAGGAACAGCGCGCCTGCGACCAGACCATGGCTGAGCATCACCAGCATCGAGCCTTCGAGGCCCTGCACGTTGAAGGCGAACAGGCCGATGGTGACGATCGCCATGTGCGCGACCGACGAATAGGCGATCAGCTTCTTCATGTCGCTCTGCACCAGCGCGATCAGCGAGGTGATGACGACGGCGGCCATCGACAGGCCCCACACCAGCGGTCCGAAATAGACCGAGGCTTCGGGGAACATCGGCAACGAGAAGCGGATGAAGCCGTAGCCGCCCATCTTCAGCAGGACGCCCGCCAGGATGACCGAGCCGCCCGTCGGCGCCTGAACGTGCGCCGCCGGAAGCCAGGTGTGGACCGGCCACATCGGCATCTTCACCGCGAAGCTGGCGAAGAAGGCGAGCCACAGCCAGGTCTGGACCTGCGGGTCGAAGTCGTAGGCCATCAGCGTCGGGATGTCGCTGGTCCCGGCGGTGTGGACCATCCACAGCATCGCGACGAGCATCAGCACCGAGCCGAGCAGCGTATAGAGGAAGAACTTGTACGAAGCGTAGATACGGTCTGCACCGCCCCAGATGCCGATGATGAGATACATCGGGATCAGGCCGGCTTCGAAGAACATGTAGAACAGGTACATGTCCTGCGCCATGAACACGCCGAGCATGAACACTTCGACGAGCAGGAAGGCGGCCATGTATTCGCCCACGCGCTTCTCGATCGAGCGGCTCGCGCCGATGCAGATCGGCATGAGGAAGACCGAAAGCATGATGAGCAGCAAGGCGATGCCATCGATGCCGAGGGCGTAAGTGAAGCCCGAGAAGATGTTCAGGCGCTCGGTGAACTGCCACTGGGCGCCGCCCACATCGAAGTTCATCCACAGGGCGATGCCGAGGACGAGATCGACGAGGGTTGCGAGCAGCGCGACGGTGCGCGCCGCTTTCGCTTCGAGGAAGAGGCATGCCAGTGCGCCGAGGAGCGGCACCAGCAGCATCAGGCTGAGGATCGGAAAACCAGTCATCATCTTATCCCGCGATCACCCAGCTGATGGCGCCGACAAGGCCCAGCAGCATGACAAGAGCGTAGCTGTAGAGATAGCCCGATTGGACTTTCTGCGCGTAAGTCGAACCCTTGGCGACGACAGCCGCCGCACCGTCGGGACCGAAGCGGTCGATCACGCCGATGTCGAGCACCTTCCAGAACACGCCGCCGAGCCAGAAGGCAGGCTTGACGAAGATCGTGTTGTAGAGCTCGTCGAACATCCACTTGCGGTAGACGAAAGTATGGACCGGGCCGAGCTGGTCGGCGACCGCCTTCGGGAACGCGGTGTTCTTGATATAGCCGTACCACGCGGTGACGAAGCCGATGGCCATGACCGTGAACGGCGCCCACTTCACCCACATCGGAACGCCGTGCATGGCGTGGATCAGGTGCTCGTGGAAGACCAGCGCGCCCTTCCAGAACTCGCCCTCGCCTTCGGAGACGAAGGCATGGTTGAAGACGAAACCGGCAGCGACAGCGCCGACCGACAGGATCAGCAGCGGCAGCAGCATCACCAGCGGGCTTTCATGCGGGTGATAGCCACCCGTGCCGTCGCCATGGTCGCCGTAGTCAGGACCGCGCATGCCGAGATCGGCAGGTGCGTGGGCATGGTCATCGTGCGCGTGGTCGTCATGAGCATGCGCGTCATCATGACCGTGCGCGTCGTGGGCATGATCGTCATGGCCGTGACCATGGGCGTCATGAACGGCGTGCTGGACGTGCTCCGACTGGTTCCAGCGCGGCTTGCCGAAGAAGGTCAGGAAGACCAGGCGCCACGAATAGAAGCTCGTCATCAGAGCGGCGAAGATGCCCATCCAGAAGGCGAAAGTGCCGACCTGCGTGCCCGAACCGAAGGCCGCTTCGAGGATCGCGTCCTTCGAGTAGAAGCCCGCGAAGCCGATCACACCGGCGATGCCGACACCGGTGATGGCCAGCGTACCCGCCGTCATCGTCCAGAAGGTGATCGGGATCTTCTTACGTAGACCGCCGTAGAAACGCATGTCCTGCTCGTGGTGCATCGCATGGATGACCGAACCGGCGCAAAGGAACAGCAGCGCCTTGAAGAAGGCATGCGTGAACAGGTGGAACATCGCCGCGCCGAACGCGCCCGAACCGGCCGCGAAGAACATGTAGCCCAGCTGCGAACAGGTCGAATAGGCGATGACGCGCTTGATGTCCCACTGCGTGCAGCCGATCGTGGCGGCGAAGAAGCAGGTGCAGGCACCGACCACGGCGACGACGTGCATCGCGGTCTCGCTCTGCTCGAACATCGGCGAGAGGCGGCAGACCATGAAGACGCCCGCGGTGACCATGGTGGCCGCGTGGATCAGCGCCGACACCGGGGTCGGGCCTTCCATCGCATCCGGAAGCCAGGTGTGCAGGCCAAGCTGCGCCGACTTGCCCATCGCGCCCACGAACAGCAGCAGGCACAGCACCGTCATGGTGTCGAACCGGTGGCCGAGGAAGCCGATGGTGGAACCCGCCATCGACGGCGCGGCATGCAGGATCTCGGGGATCGAGACAGTGCCGAACACCAGATACGTGCCGAAGATGCCGAGCATGAAGCCAAGGTCGCCCACGCGATTGACCACGAAGGCCTTGATCGCGGCGGCGCCGGCCGAAGGCTTGCGGAACCAGAAGCCGATCAGGAGGTACGAGGCGAGGCCCACGCCTTCCCAACCGAAGAACATCTGCACCAGGTTGTCCGCCGTCACCAGCATAAGCATGGCGAAAGTGAACAGCGAGAGGTACGCGAAGAAGCGCGGCTGATCCGGCTCCTCGCTCATGTAGCCCCACGAATAGAGGTGCACGAGCGCCGAGACCGAAGTGATGACCACGAGCATGACGGCGGTGAGCGTATCCACGCGCAGCGCCCAGTCGAAAGTCATCGTGCCCGAGGCAACCCACTTCAGGACCGGGAAGACGCTGGCTTCAGCGCTGCCGGTCAGGAAGGCAATGAAGATCGGCCAGGACAGGCCGCAGGCGATGAACAGCGCGCCGGTCGTCAGCACCTTGGGCACGACGAAGCCGAGCGACTTGTTCGCGAACCCGGCAAGGATCGACGCCAGCAGCGGCAGAAAGACGATGAGGTAGATCGACACGGACTTACCCCTTCATCCGGTTGACGTCGTCGACGGCGATGGTGCCGCGGCCACGGAAGTAGATCACGAGGATAGCAAGCCCCACTGCGGCCTCGCCCGCAGCCACCGTCAGCACGAACATGGCGAAGATCTGGCCAGTCAGGTCGTGCAGGAAGGCGCTGAACGCGACGAGGTTGATGTTCACCGCAAGCAGGATCAGTTCGATCGACATCAGGATGACGATGATGTTCTTGCGGTTGATGAAGATGCCGAGGACGCCGAGCACGAAGAGGATCGAGCTCACGACCACGTAATGTTCGACGCCGATCACAGCGAGACCCCCTTGCCGATTTCAGGCTTGACGTTGACCGTCGCGTCCTGCGGACGGCGCTGGTTCTGCTTGCTGATCTTCTGGCCGCGCGTGTCGTTACGCTGGCGGTGGGTCAGCACGATGGCACCGATCATGGCGACGAGCAGGATGACGCCCGCGGCCTCGAACAGGAACAGGTAGCGGCTGTAAAGCAGTCCGCCGATCGCCTCGATGTTCGAGAGGCCCGCAGCGGTAGCGGCAGTACCGTCCGGCGTGCCCAGTTCCAGGTTACCGGCGCGGTAGGCACCGATGCCCAGCACGATCTCGGCCAGCAGTACGATGGCCACCAGCGCCCCGAACGGGAAGTAGCGGACGAAACCGGCGCGCAGTTCGGCGAAGTCGATGTCGAGCATCATGACGACGAACAGGAACAGCACCGCGACCGCACCGACGTAGACGATGACCAGCAGCGCCGCGATGAACTCGGCGCCGGTCAGCACCATCAGGCCGGCGGCGTTGAAGAACGCCAGGATCAGCCAGAGCACCGAATGCACCGGGTTGCGCGAGAGGATGGTGATGGCGCCGGAGGCCACCGTCATCACCGCGAAGAGGTAGAAGGCGATAATATGGATCATGGGAAGCCCGTTTCCTTGCGCGCGCCGGTTAACGGTACGGCGCGTCGGCTTCAAGGTTCGCGGCGATAGCACGCTCCCACTTGTCCCCGTTCGCCAGCAGCTTGGCCTTGTCGTAAAGCAGTTCTTCGCGCGTTTCGGTCGCGTATTCGAAGTTCGGCCCTTCGACGATGGCATCGACCGGGCAGGCTTCCTGGCAGAAGCCGCAGTAGATGCACTTGGTCATGTCGATGTCGTAGCGCGTGGTGCGGCGCGAACCGTCGACGCGGGGAGCCGCCTCGATGGTGATCGCCTGCGCCGGACAGATCGCCTCGCACAGCTTGCAGGCGATGCAGCGTTCCTCGCCGTTGGGATAACGGCGCAGGGCGTGCTCGCCGCGGAAGCGGGGCGAAAGCGGGTTCTTCTCGAACGGGTAGTTGATCGTCGCCTTGGGCTTGAAGAAATACTTCAAGGTCAGCCAGTGCGCCTTCACGAACTCCCAGAGCGTGAAGCTCTTGATGAGGTATGCGACGGTCATGCGAAGTGTCCGGTAGCCATGAGGTAGCCGCTGACGATCACGACGAAAGCGAGCGAAACGGGGAGGAAGACCTTCCAGCCCAGACGCATCAGCTGGTCGTAACGGTAACGGGGAACCGTCGCCTTGACCCAGCTGAACACGAAGAAGAAGAAGAGGATCTTGAGCAGGAACCACACGAAGCCCGGGATCAGGTACAGAACCGGAATATCGAGCGGCGGCAGCCAGCCACCCCAGAACAGCGTCGCGTTGAGCGCGCACATGAGGAGCACGTTGGCATATTCACCCAGCCAGTAGGCGGCGAAGGCCATCGACGAATATTCGGTCTGGTAACCGGCGACGAGTTCCGATTCCGCCTCGGTAAGGTCGAAGGGAGCGCGCTGGGTTTCGGCAAGGCTCGAAACCAGGAACATCACCCACATCGGGAACAGCAGCGGGTTCGCGACGAAGCCGTTGATGATGCCCAGGACGTGGCCCTTCTGCGCCAGGACGATGCCGTTCATGTTGAACGTGCCCGACCACAGCACGACGCAGATCAGGATGAAGCCGATCGAGACTTCGTAGGAGATCATCTGCGCCGAAGCGCGCATCGCCGAGAAGAACGGGTACTTCGAGTTCGAAGCCCAGCCCGCCATGATCGTGCCGTAGACGCCCAGCGAGCTGATCGCGAGAACGTAGAGCAGACCGATGTTGATGTTGGCCAGGATCGCGTTCGAGTTGAACGGGATCACCGCCCATGCCATCAGCGCCACGGTGAAGGTGACGACCGGCGCGATCAGGAAGATGCCCTTGTTCGCAGCCGAAGGAATGATGGTTTCCTGCAGGAAGACCTTGAGGCCGTCCGCGAAGGACTGCAGCAGACCGAACGGGCCGACGACGTTGGGACCACGGCGCAGTGCCATGGCGGCCCAGATCTTGCGGTCGACGTAGATGATCATCGCGACGGCGAGCATCAGCGGCAGCGCGATCAGCAGAATTCCGCAGATCGTCGAGAGCAGCCATGCCCCTTCGAAGGGCATGCCGAGGGATTGGAAGAACGAAGTCATTCCGCGGCCTCCGCGAACTCTTCACCGTGCAGCAGCTCGGCCGAGCAACGCTGCATCGTCGCGCTGGCGCGCGCGATCGGGTTGGTCATGTAGAAGTCCTTGATCGGATAGGCGATCGCACCCGAAGCCGAACCGCCGCCAGCCGGGAGCGCAGCGCCGTAGTCGGCCAGACCCTCAACGCCGAGCGCCGGGACTGCCGAAACCATGGCGGCGCGAAGCTGGTCGAAGCTGTCGAAGCCGACCGAGACGCCGAAGGCGTCGGCCAGCGCACGCAGGATCGTCCAGTCCTCGCGCGCGTCGCCGGGCGCGAAGACGGCCTTGTCGGCGAACTGCACGCGGCCTTCGGTGTTGACGTAAGTGCCTGCCTTCTCGGTGTAGGCCGAAGCGGGCAGGATCACGTCGGCAGCGTGGGCAGCCTTGTCACCGTGGTGGCCGATGTAGACGATCATCGAGTCCGCGAACTTGGTGTAGTCCACTTCGTCGGCGCCGAGCGAGATCAGCACCTTGGGCTTGGCGGCGGCGAGGTCGGCGATGCCGCCCTTCTGCGCGTAGCCCAGCATCAGGCCGCCCATGCGCGAAGCGGCCATGTGCAGCACGTTGAAGCCGTTCCAGGCGGTGCCGTCTTCCAGAGTGCGGACAAGGTTGAACTGGCCTGCAAGAGCAAGGCCGGCTTCCAGACCGCCACGGCCGAGAGCCGCGCCGCCCAGGATCACCGCCGGACGCTTGGCGCCCGAAAGGGTGTCCGCAACGTGGCCCGGCAGGTTGCCGAGGAGCGAGAGGTCTTCGCCGAGGAACTCGCCGCCGAAGGTGGTTTCCCACTCGGGACCGATGAGGAACACCTTGGCGCCGCGCTTCACGGCCTTGCGCAGACGGACATTGACCGTCGGCGCTTCCCAGCGGACCATCGAACCGACGATCAGGATGGCGTCAGCCGTCTCGATGTCGTTGAAGGTGGTGTTGAAGTTGACCGCGGCCAGGCTCGACGTGTCGTAGTCCATGCCGGTCTGGCGACCTTCGAGCAGGGTCGAACCGAGCGCGCTGACGAGCGCCTTGGCGGCGAACATCGTCTCGCAGTCGACCATGTCACCCGCGACAGCCGCGATCGACGCGGCAGGGTTCAGGGTCGAGAGCGCGGCGAAAGCCTCGTTCCAGGTGGCCTGAACCAGCTTGCCGTCACGGCGCAAGAACGGCTTGTCGAGGCGGCGGCGGGTCAGGCCGTCGACCTGGAAGCGCGCCTTGTCGCTCAGCCATTCCTCGTTGACGTCATCGTTGTTGCGCGGAAGGGCGCGGAGCACTTCGCGGCCGCGTGCGTCGATGCGGATGTTCGCGCCGGTCGCGTCCGAGACGTCGATCGAGAGCGTCTTCTTCAGCTCCCAGGGACGGGCTTCGAAGGCGTAGGGACGGCTGGTGAGCGCGCCGACCGGGCAGAGGTCGATCACGTTGGCCGACATCTCGTGATGCGCGGCCTTCTCCAGATACGTGGTGATCTGCATGGTCTCGCCGCGATAGAGCGCGCCGATCTCGTCCACGCCGGCGATCTCTTCCGAGAAGCGCACGCAGCGGGTGCAGTGGATGCAGCGCGTCATCGTGGTCTTGATGAGCGGGCCCATGTACTTCTCGGTCACCGCACGCTTGTGCTCGTGATACCGCGAACCGCCGCGACCGTAGGCGACCGACTGGTCCTGCAGGTCGCACTCGCCGCCCTGATCGCAGATCGGGCAGTCGAGCGGGTGGTTGATGAGAAGGAATTCCATGACCCCTTCCCGCGCCTTCTTGACCATTTCGGAATCCGTGCGGATCTCCTGGCCTTCGGTGGCGGGAAGCGCGCAGCTTGCCTGTGGCTTGGGCGGTCCGGGCTTCACTTCGACCAGGCACATGCGGCAGTTGCCGGCGATGCTCAGGCGCTCGTGATAGCAGAAGCGCGGGATTTCCTTGCCGGCGAGTTCGGCGGCCTGCAGCACGGTGGCGCCTGCGGGAACCTCGATCTCGACGCCGTCTACTTTTACCTTAGGCATTATTCTGCAGCCTCTTGCAGCGAGCCGTTGCGCGCTTCGATGCGGCGCTCGATCTCGGGACGGAAGTGCTTGATGAGGCCCTGGATAGGCCAGGCAGCTGCGTCGCCGAGCGCGCAGATGGTATGGCCTTCGACCTGCTTGGTGACCTGCTGCAGCATGTCGATTTCCTCGACATGCGCGTCGCCGGTGCGCAGGCGTTCCATCACGCGCCACATCCAGCCGGTGCCTTCGCGGCACGGCGTGCACTGGCCGCAGCTCTCATGCTTGTAGAAGTACGAGAGGCGCGAAATAGCGCGGACGATGTCAGTGGACTTGTCCATGACGATGACGGCGGCGGTGCCGAGACCCGAGCCGACCGCCTTGAGGCCGTCGAAGTCCATCGGCGCGTCCCAGATGTCGGCGGACGGAACCAGCGGCACCGACGAACCGCCGGGGATCACCGCCAGCAGGTTGTCACGGCCGCCGCGAATGCCGCCGCAGTGACGCTCGATCAGTTCGCTGAACGGGATCGACATCTCTTCCTCGACCACGCAGGGACGGTTCACGTGCCCGCTGATCTGGAAGAGCTTGGTGCCCTTGTTGTTCTCGCGCCCGAAGGAGGAGAACCACGCGGCGCCGCGACGCAGGATGGTCGGAGCCACCGCGATCGATTCCACGTTGTTCACCGTGGTCGGGCAGCCGTAGAGGCCTGCGCCGGCCGGGAACGGCGGCTTCAGGCGGGGCTGGCCCTTCTTGCCTTCAAGGCTTTCGATCATCGCGGTCTCTTCGCCGCAGATGTAGGCGCCGGCGCCGCGATGGACGAACACGTCGAAGTCGTAGCCCGAACCGGCGGCGTTTTTGCCGAGCAGGCCCGCCGCGTAGGCTTCCTCACGCGCGGCGAAGAGCACTTCGGCCTCGCGGATGTATTCGCCGCGAATATAGATGTAGGCCGCACGCGCACCCATTGCGAAACCGGCCACCAGAGCGCCTTCGAACAGAAGGTGCGGATCGTGGCGCATGATCTCGCGGTCCTTGCACGAACCCGGTTCGGATTCGTCCGCGTTGATGACCAGGAAGCTGGGCTTGGGGTTGCCGTTCTGGTCGAGCGGCGGCTGCTTGGGCATGAAGGACCACTTCATGCCGGTGGGGAAGCCCGCACCGCCGCGCCCGCGCAGACCCGAAGCCTTCATCTCGTCGATGATGGCGTCACGGCCGCGCGCGATCAGGTCCTTGGTGTTGTCCCACGCACCGCGCGCCTGCGCTTCCTTCAGGTTCCACGGCTGGAAGCCGTAGAGGTTGGTGAAGATGCGATCCTTATCGAGGAGAGCCATTACCACTCGCTCCGATAGTCATGGTTTTCGGTCATCATGGCGACGAGGTTGGTCGGCTCGCCCACCGGTTCCACGGTGTGACGGGCCGGGTCCTGCGTGCCCGCCTTCGGCGTCTCGCCGCGCGCCAGTGCGTCGAGCACGGCGTTCAGGCGGTCCGAGGTTAGGTCCTCGTAATTGTCGTCGTTGATCTGGACCATCGGGGCCGAGGCGCAGTTGCCCATGCACTCGACCTCGGTGAACGACCAGAGGCCGTCGGCCGAGATGTGGCCCTTCTTCATGCCGCGCGACTTGCAGGTCGCGAGCAGATCGTCCGAGCCGCGCAGCATGCACGGGGTGGTGCCGCAGACCTGCACGTGGAAGCGGCCGATCGGCGCGATGTTGTACATCGTGTAGAACGAGGCGACCTCGACCACGCGGATGATCGGCATGTCGAGCTCAGCCGCGACATATTCCATCACCGGGATCGGCAGCCAGCCCTGCGTGTTCTCTTCGGCACCGACCTGGCGCTGGGCAAGGTCGAGCAGCGGCATCACCGCCGAGCGCTGACGCCCTTCGGGATAGCGCGCGACGATGTCCTTGGCCTTGGCGGCGTTCGCCTCGGTCCAGGCAAAATTACCCCAACGGGCCCGCAGTTCGGGCGTATCGGGTTCGATATAGCGGTCAGCCATGCTTACCTCTGCGCTTCAGCCACTGATCCTGGCCGAAAAAGAAAATCTCGAAGCCGCCGATGGCAGTCGCCAGCATGGCGATCATCGGCGAGGGAGCGATCCCGAGCCAAAGAACGACGAAGTAGAGCCCGACGAGGAACAGACCCGTGAGGGTCGCCCAGATACGGATCATTTCTACAGTGTTGAACTTCGTCACAGGTCCCACCCCTTTGCGATCATCAACGAATGAATTCGACGCGCGAACACTTGTCGCCTTCGAAGCTGTAGACCGCGATCACGTCGAACGGGTCCACGAGTTCCGAACCGTCGCTCGCAGGTCCGCGCGTCACATGCTCGCGCATCAGCACGTAAGCGCCGATCTGCGAGGCCTCGACGATCTCGGCCTTGTTCTGCGGCCACTTCGCGAAAGCGGCGGCGAGGCCCGAACGGGTCCCCTCCTTGCCTTCGCGCACGACGGCGCCGCGATAGTTCGCCTCGCAGGCATCGTCGGTCATGTACGAAACGTACGTGTCGACGTCCTGCGCGTTGTAGGCCGCGATCATAGCCTTGGCGGTATCTAGGTTGCTCATTGAAACACACCGTTGTCGATGCGCGCCTGCGCAGCAGTTTTGCCGACGATGGCCCACACCAATGCCACGATCCAACCGATACCGGTCCAACCGAGGAAGAAATTGACGATGAACACGATCCACTTTTGGGCATGACCGCGTGCGAACGCGATGATGCTGGGCAGGAAGCTGATCGGCAAAACGAACAGCAACACAATCAGCCAATGCCAGATGGAGAACGAGCCCATTAGCGGTCGCACTCCCCGAACACGATGTCCATCGCGCCAAGGATCGCTGTGGCGTCAGGCAGCATGTGGCCCTTGGACATGAAGTCCATCGCCTGCAGGTGGCTGAACGCGGTCGGGCGGATCTTGCAGCGGTACGGCTTGTTCGAGCCGTCCGAGACGAGATAGACGCCGAATTCGCCCTTGGGGCTTTCGGTCGCGACGTAGACTTCGCCCGCCGGGACGTGGAAGCCTTCGGTGTAGAGCTTGAAGTGATGGATCAGCGATTCCATCGAGGACTTCATCTCGGCGCGCTTGGGCGGAACCACCTTGCGGTCGGTGGAAGCCACCGGACCTTCGGGCATTTCGCGCAGGCACTGCTTCATGATGCGGGCCGACTGGCGCACTTCCTCGGCACGGCACATGAAGCGGTCGTAGCAGTCGCCGCTGGTGCCGACGGGAACCTCGAAGTCCATGCGGTCATAGACGTCGTAGGGCTGCGCCTTGCGGATATCCCAGGCGATGCCCGAACCGCGGATCATCGGGCCGGAGAAGCCCCATGCCAGCGCGTCTTCCTTCGATACCGTGGCGATATCGACGTTGCGCTGCTTGAAGATGCGGTTGTCGGCGACGAGGCTCAGCGCGTCCTCGAACAGTTCCGGCAGGCGCGTGTCGAGCCAGTCGGCGATGTCGGTCAGCAGCTTGAGCGGCACGTCCTGATGCACGCCGCCGGGACGGAACCAGGCCGAATGCATGCGGGCGCCCGAGGCGCGCTCGAAGAAGTTGAGGCAGTCCTCGCGGATTTCGAACAGCCACAGGTTCGGCGTCATCGCGCCGATGTCCATGATGTGCGAACCCATGTTCATCATGTGGTTGCAGATGCGGGTCAGCTCGGCGAACAGCACGCGAAGGTACTGGGCGCGCAGCGGAACCTCGAGGTTCAGCAGCTTTTCGATCGCGAGCACATAGGAGTGCTCCATGCCGAGCGGCGAGCAGTAGTCCAGGCGGTCGAAGTACGGCAGCGCCTGGAGGTAGGTCTTGTGCTCGATCAGCTTTTCGGTGCCGCGATGCAGCAGGCCGACGTGCGGATCGATCCGCTCGATGATCTCGCCGTCCAGCTCCATGACCATGCGCAGAACGCCGTGGGCCGCCGGATGCTGGGGACCGAAGTTGATGGTGTAGTTGGTGATGACCTCGTCGCCGGTGGTGGGCGACTGTTCAAGCAGCATGCTCACTTGGCGTCTCCCTTGTCCGGACGGCTTTCGGTTTCCTTGGGTGCCTCAGGGGCCTTCCCGTCTTCGGTCTTGGCCGGAGCGGGTGCGGATTCCTTATCGGCGGCCTTTTCGTTCGCCTTGTCGCCAGCGCCAGTGTCGGCCTTGCTCTCGGTCGCCTTGGGCGTCGGAGCGGCGGCAGGCGCTGCGGGAGCCGGAGCCTTCTCGTCACCGGGAAGGATGTAGTCGGCGCCTTCCCACGGGCTCATGAAGTCGAACTGGCGCAGATCCTGCGCGAGGCTGACCGGCTCGTACACAACGCGCTTGTCCTCTTCGGAATAGCGCAGTTCCTGGTAGCCGGTGAGCGGGAAGTCCTTGCGGAACGGGTGGCCCTCGAAACCGTAGTCGGTGAGGATGCGGCGCAGGTCCTTGTTGCCGGCGAAGATCACGCCGTACATATCGAACACTTCGCGTTCCAGCCAGCCGGCGTTCGGCCACAGCGTGGTGATCGTCGGGACCGGGGTGTGCTCAGCCGCCGTCACCTTCGCCATGATGCGATGGTTCTTCGTGACCGAGAGCAGCATGTAGACGACTTCGAAACGCTCAGGACGCGACGGGTAGTCGACACCGGCGATTTCCATCATCTGCTGGTATTCGTGATCGTCACGCAGGATGCGCAGCGCGTTCTCGATCTCGTCACGCGCGATGGTGAGCACGATCTCGCCATGCTCCTCCTTCGCGGACACGACCTTGGGGCCCAGCGCGGCGACGAGAGCGTCGAGGACGCCTTCGTTCGAGGCGATCTTTGGAGCGGAATGCAGAACGGGCATCTGGCCTTACCTCTCGACGGTGCCCACGCGGCGGATCTTCCGCTGCAGCTGCATCACGCCATAGAGCAGCGCTTCGGCAGTCGGCGGGCAACCCGGCACGTAGATGTCGACGGGCACGATGCGGTCGCAGCCGCGCACCACCGAGTAGCTGTAGTGATAGTAGCCGCCGCCGTTGGCGCAGCTGCCCATCGAGATGACGTACTTCGGCTCCGACATCTGGTCGTAGACCTTGCGGAGCGCCGGGGCCATCTTGTTGCAGAGCGTGCCTGCCACGATCATCACGTCCGACTGGCGCGGGGAAGCGCGCGGCGCGGCGCCGAAGCGCTCCATGTCGTAGCGGGGCATGTTGACGTGAATCATCTCGACCGCGCAGCACGCGAGACCGAAAGTCATCCACCACAGCGAACCCGTGCGGGCCCACTGGAACAGTTCCTCGGTCGAGGTGACCAGGAAGCCCTTGTCGGACACTTCCTGATTGAGATCCTTGAAAAACGACTGGTCGGGCGCGGTGATCGCGCCGCCGACCGGCGACATCGGGGCCAGAGGCTGGCCCGCCGAGTTAACGAGCGTGCTCATTCCCAGTCCAAAGCTCCCTTTTTCCATGCATAGGCGAGGCCGATGGCCAGTTCGCCCAGGAATACCATCATCGTCGTCCAGCCGGCCCAGCCCGTCAGCTTGAGCGACACGGCCCAGGGGAACAGGAAGGCAGCTTCGAGGTCGAAGATGATGAAGAGGATCGCCACCAGGTAGAATCGCACGTCGAACTGGCTGCGCGGATCTTCGAAGGCGGGGAAGCCGCACTCATATTCGCTGTTCTTGTCGGCGCTGGGCTGGTGCGTGCCGGTCAGCCGGGCAACGCCCAGCGGAAGGAACACGATCACGGACGAAAGCCCAAGCGCGATCACCAGGAAGATGAGGATCGGCAGGTATTGCGACAGATCGGTCAATGTTCTTGCCTCTTACCGCGAATGCGACGTTGGCGGACTCGAATATGTCATGGTGAGCCCGTCAAGTTGGCGCGTCCTTAGGCCAGCCTACCGCGCCTCGCAAGGGTATCCCGGCACAATAATCCGCCATTCGCATTGCATTGCAACACGACAAAGTGTCCAATCCCGCAGTTTCCCGGCGCTTGCCCACCCCGAGGCGCCTGACGCAATCGTCAAGTCGCTTCGTGCAACCGGTTTATTGCGAATTGCTCGCGAAACGCGGCCGACATATCTTGGCAATCAGGCGGAGCTTCCCATCTCCGGAGGAAACCGGCGGGACGGTGTAGAGGCGGCTCGTACTGTCGCATCATTGCAATTGACGCAGCGCAACATTATCCCGTTCGTCAACTAGAACAGTCATCAGTGTGAAAGGTATGCCAATGGCCCAGATTTCGGCTTCCGACCCGATCGTCATCCTCTCTTATGCGCGCACCCCCATGGGCGGCCTGCAGGGCGTGCTGGCGGACGTATCGGCGACCGACCTCGGCGCGACTGCGGTGAAGGCCGCCGTCGAGCGCGCAGGCGTCGCTGGCGAAGACATCGAGCGAATCTACATGGGCTGCGTGCTGCCCGCCGGTCTCGGCCAGGCCCCTGCCCGCCAGGCCGCGCTGAAGGCCGGCCTGCCCAAATCGGTGCAGGCGACGACCGTCAACAAGGTCTGCGGCTCGGGCATGCAGACCGTCATCATGGGTGCCGAGGCGCTGGCCGCCGGTTCGCTCGACGTGGTGATCGCGGGCGGCATGGAATCGATGACCAACGCCCCGTATCTTTCGAAGAAGCACCGTTCGGGCGCACGCGCCGGTCATGACACGATCTACGACCACATGTTCCTCGACGGTCTGGAAGACGCCTACGAAGGCGGCTCGATGGGCTCGTTCGCGCAAGTCACCGCCGACGAATACCAGCTGACCCGCGAGAACCAGGACGATTACTCGATCGAGTCGCTGCGCCGCGCGCAGGAAGCGATCACCTCGGGCGCCTTCGCCGCGGAGATCGTCCCCGTCACCGTGAAGACCCGCAAGGGTGAAGTCGTCGTCGACACCGACGAGCAGCCGCCCAAGGGCAACCCGGACAAGATCCGCACCCTGCGCGCTGCCTTCGCCAAGGACGGCACCATCACTGCCGCCAGCTCCAGCTCGATCTCGGACGGTGCCGCCGCCGTGGTGCTGACGCGCAAGAGCGTTGCCGATGCCAAGGGCCTGACGCCGGTGGCCACCGTCGTCGGCGTCGAGGCTCACGCGCAGGAGCCGGCCAAGTTCACCACCGCCCCGGTCGGTGCAATCACCAAGCTGGTCGAGAAGGTGGGCTGGAACCTCGCCGACGTCGACCTGTTCGAAGTCAACGAAGCCTTCGCCTGCGTCGCCATGTTCGCGATGCACGACCTCGGCATCCCGCACGACAAGGTCAACATCCACGGCGGCGCGACCGCACTCGGCCATCCGATCGGCGCCTCGGGCACGCGCATCATCGTGACCCTCATCAACGCGCTGAAGGAAAAGGGCTTGAAGAAGGGCGTCGCCAGCCTTTGCATCGGCGGCGGCGAAGCCACCGCGATCGCGGTCGAACTGGCCTGATACAACGCTTGCCCGCATGACGATGCCCCCGCCCTCACCGGCGGGGGTTTTCGTGTCCGGCTTTGGCCCCGCGGCGGATGGCCTGTCCACCGGGTAGACATGACGCCCCATCCGGACCATGAGGCCCGGGCACCCGTTCACCAGCTCTGTCCGCCGCCGCAAGCGAGTCCGCGCCTTGAAATTGCCCCGCCACCCCTCGTTACGAGCCTTGCGCATCGCCCTGCGACGCCACGGCCCGGAAGCGCTGGTGTGGCGCCGACGCGTGGCCATAGTCGGCGGCGCGGTGCTGGTCGGTATCGTCGCCCTGCTCTTTGCCGATCTCGCGGACAGGGCCAACGCCCTGTTCCATCGGTTCGACGCATGGTGCTGGTGGGCGCCGCTGGTTGCCACGCCTGCCGGATTCGCTGCGATAGTCTGGCTCACCAACCGCTTCGCACCGCTTGCCAGAGGTTCCGGAATTCCGCAGGTCATGGCCGCGACCAAGGCGCCCGAAGCAGCATTGTCCACCCTCGTCTCCGCCCGCGCCGCCGTCGCCAAGTTCCTGCTGACCGCCGGCGCCCTGCTCGTCGGCGCATCGGTCGGACGCGAGGGGCCGACGGTGCAGATCGCTGCCGCCATCATGGGGCGCGTGCATCGCCTGCTGCGCATCCCGCTGCGTTCATCGGTCTACATCGCCGGTGGTGCCGCCGGAGTCGCCGCGGCGTTCAACACCCCGCTGGCCGGTGTCGCCTTTGCCATCGAGGAACTCGCCGCCGCTTACGAGCAGCGCATGACCCTGCTGGTCATGGCAGCCGTGCTGATCGCCGGCATGGTCAGCCTTGGCGTGGCGGGGGACTACATCTACTTCGGCGCCATGCGCGAAACCATGGGCATATCCCAGGCGCTGGTGGTCGCGCCGGTCGCCGGCGCAGTCGGCGGCATGGCTGGCGCACTGTTCTCGCGGCTGATGCTCGCCGCCGGGACTACGCCGCTGCGTCCGATCGCCTGGCTGCGCGCCCGCCCGGTCATCTTCGCCGCCCTCTGCGGCACCTTGGTCGCCGTGCTCGGGGTGACGACAGGGTTGACCTGGGGCACCGGCTACGAAAGCGCCAACAGCATCATAGCCGGGGGCGACGTTCCGGTATGGTTCGGCGCCGCCAAGTTCGCGACGACGCTGGCCACCGCCGTGTCGGGCCTGCCGGGCGGCATCTTCGCCCCCTCGTTGTCGATCGGCGCGGGCATCGGCGACCTCCTGCGCAGTGCATTTCCAGACTACCCTCCGGGCGCGGTCGTGCTGCTGGGGATGGTCGCCTATTTCACCGGGGTCGTGCGCGCACCGCTGACCGCCGTCATCATCATCTCGGAGACCACCGCCAGCCGGGGCCTGATGATGCCGCTGCTGGCCGCCGCGCTCGTCGGTGACTTCGCCGCCCAGTTCGTGTGCAAGGAAAAGCTGTACCACGGATTGTCGATGCGCTTCCTGAAAGCACAGGGCTGACGGCCGGCCGCCCCCGCGCCGCAAGCGCGGGAGCGGCCATCCAGATCAGGCCGGATCGCCGTCCTTGCCGGGCTCCGCACCGTCAACCGTTTCCGTGTTCTCCCACTGCTCCTCTTCTTCGCGCCGGCGGCGTCCGAACAGCGCGGCGATCCTGTTGCGCAGGACCGCGAAGCCCGCAACCAGCGCGATCAGGATCGGCTTGATGAACTTCAGCATGAGCGCGAAGATGCCAAGCTTCTTCGCCACCGCCAGGCCCACGCCCGCCGCGACGAGGCCGCCGATGCCATAGTCCGCCTTCTTGTCGGTCGAGGCATCGAAGTCGGCATAGCGCGAGCCGCTGTCGAACGATGCATGCGTGGTGAACGCCTTCGCCGCCTGGCGGATCGAGGGCAACTGGCTCATCGACGAGATGAAGTTGATGCTGAGCACCCCCCTGCGCCCCAGCGTGCGCACATCGTAGTTCAGCGTATGCACCGGTGTATCGGTGAACGAGAGATCCTGCGCCCAGACCACCGAGTGCGTTGCTGCATCGTAGCGGGGAGTCTCGGCCCAACCGGCGAGGTGGATGGCGGGATAGCCTTGCGCCTTGCGCTGCTCGTTGCGTTCCGCCTCGCCCTCCTGCATCTGCGAGAGCAGTTCGGCATAATCGGCCTCAGCCGCGTCGTCGTCGGAAACGAAGCCGGTATCCTCGTAAGTCACCACCGCGCCCCAGTTGTCGGACAGCGGCGATGCTCCAGCTGGCATCACCAGCCCGAGGACGTTCTCGCCGGCCTGCGGCGGATTGCCCCAGACCTGCACCAGGATCTTGCGGGCATCGGCCTGACCATAGAAATCGTAGGCGTCGCCGAGGTCGAGCGTGGCGTTGGCCTGAGCGATGGCGATCCTGCCGCGCTGCGGGTTCAGCGACTTGACCGCCTCCATCACCGCCGCCGGCACCTCGGGAGCGCTGGAACTGGTCGCAGCGGACGTAGTCTTCGGGGTAGTGGACTGGGCCTCGCCCAGCACGGGCGCAGCCGTCGCCGTAATCAGCGCCGCGATGACGGCGCAAGTCCATTTTTTCATGCAATACCCCCGAGTTAGCGGACGGGCATACTGCGCAATTCGCGATCTTCGTCAATAAACCGGCAACAAAAGCCCGCGCCCGGAATCAGTCGCGGCAGGTCACCGTGCCATCGGCCCGATAGGCAACACGTTCCTGCGCATCATGGACGATGAGCCGCGCCGGCCAGGTGTACTGGTCGCTCGGTACTCCGGCATCGGGCTGGCGGACGAGGTCGACCCAGCTGCTCAGCCCCACATACGTCGTGCGCGCCCCGCCCGGCAGGTCAGCCGCGAGGTCGCGCGCGGCATAGCGCTTGAGATCGCCGCCAACGCGCATGAATGCCTCGTCGCGCGTCGCGATGAAGACCGGCGCCTGCCCCTTCTTGCCGAAGCGGCAGCCCGGCTTGTCGAGGCCGTAGCGGGCGATGTCCGTCTGGGTGATCGGGATCGGGACAATCGGCTTGAACGGCTCGCGGCTCATGCGCTCCACCATCGCCACGTCGTGGGCATCCTCTGCCGCGCGTTTGGCGGGATCCTCTTCGCCGCACCCGGCCAGAAGCGCCAGGGCGATCGCCAACACAGCCATTCTTTGCATCACTTCCGCCCGAACAGTTTCTCGATGTCCTGATGAGCGAGTTTAACCAAGCTGGCGGCAGAAAAGACAGCCGCAAATCCTTGGTTTTCTCGCCCATGCATGGACATAACGCAGGGCGTAGGAGGAAGCTCCAAACCCAACAGCGCGAGACGTGATGTCTGATTTGGGTGGTTAGCAGGCATTGCTCCGACGAATCTTCTCGAAGTCAGGTGCTTGAAGGTCTCGCATTTCCGCTACATGCGGGCCGATATACAATGCCGCCAAATTACCTAGTCCATCATAATGGCAGGGAGAGTTTCCAATACCCGACACCACGTATTTTCCAATTCTGCGCTCGAAGCCTAGAGGCGTCCCGTCCGTCCACATACTGAGTTCGCCCCAGTATCCACTTGTCTCATTGTCCCATTGAGCCATCATTTCATCAAAGTCCGCACCGTTCATCTGAAACTTGCGCGTGCTGACGATACCTGTTGACCGATCTAGCACGGCAACTCTGCCCAAGGCATTGGTGCCGTTCCTTGCGAGCGATACTGCCATCCAGCGTTTACCGAATGAGGGCATCGCAACAAAGCGAAGGCTATCGTCGGCACGGTCGGATGATAGCGGAACGAAAGCCAAAAGTCGCTGTGCGTCATCAAGGATTACACCGCTCTTACGGGCAGATAGAGGGCTCATGATCGTAGCACCCATCTGCGCGACAAAAGGACGGAACGTGACGATGTAAATCGCCGCCAGCGTCGCAATTGCCACGCCAACCCAAAGAACGCGCTTTACTGTTGGGCCCCTAAAAACGTCCATTGCCTATATTTATCGACTGATTGAATGCCTGCAATGGGGCGTGAGCCGTCCCCTCACTTTCGACCGAACAGCTTCTCGATATCGCCGTGCGCCAATTTCACCCACGTAGGGCGCCCGTGGTTGCATTGGCCCGAACGCGGCGTGCGCTCCATTTCACGCAGCAGGGCGTTCATCTCCGCCACCGACAGCATGCGCCCTGCCCTGACCGAGCCGTGGCAGGCCATCGTCGCCAGCACGAGGTCGAGCTTCTCTCCCAGCAACAAGGCATCGCCGTTGCGCGCGAGGTCGTCGGCAACATCGCGCACCAGCGCCGAAACGTCGCTTTTCGAAAGCACCGATGGCACGGCGCGCACCAGCATCGCCGCCGGGCCAAAGCGCTCCAGCACAAGGCCATGGCGGGCGAGATCGCCGAGCTTATCCTCCAGCGCGTCGCAAGCGACTTCCTCGAGTTCGACCACCTCCGGCAGCAACAATGCCTGAGAGCGGTTCATGGCCGCCTCTGCGCCTGCCGCCTTGAGCTTTTCGAGCACGAGGCGCTCGTGCGCGGCGTGCTGGTCGACGATGACGAGGCCGTCTTCCGCCTCGGCGACGATGTACGTGCCCGCCACCTGCCCGCGCGCGACGCCCAGCGGATAGCGCAGTGCCTCCTCGCTCGCCTCCTGAGCCGCTTCGGCACGGGCGGCGGGCTGGGCCATCACCTCCGCCTCGTAGGAGCGCCAGGCCGCGCTTTCCTCCGACAAACGGGACGGCTGGTAGCCGGTGCGGGGGGCCGAATATTCGCGGGCGAACAACGAGCCGATCGACGGGGCGGGAGGCGGCGCCAGCGGCTCCACCTGCCACATGCCCATCGCCGAGGCCTGCGGCGGCTGCGCGCTCTTCTGACCCGCCGCTTCGAGCGCATGACGCAGCGCGCCGACCAGGAAGCCCCTTACGAAGGCCGGATCGCGAAAGCGTACCTCTGTCTTGGCCGGATGGACGTTGACGTCGACTTCCTCGGGAGGAATGTCGAGGAACAGCGCCAGAACCGCATGGCGATCGCGCGCCAGCATGTCCGAATAGGCCCCGCGCACCGCGCCGACGAGCAACTTGTCGCGCACCGGCCGGCCATTGACGAAAAGATACTGGTGATCGGCGACGCCGCGATTGTAGGTCGGCAAACCCGCAACCCCGGTAAGCCGCGCCGTGCCGCGCTCGGCCTCGATGACGACGCCGTCCTCTGCCAGTTCGCGTGCGATCAGGCGGCCGACGCGCGCCGCCAGTTCCTCTCGCGGCTGCACCGACAGGGCGCGGCGGCCATCGTGCTCCATGGTGAAACCGACATCGGGGCGCGCCATCGCCAGACGGCGCACGACGTCCTGGCAAGCGGCATATTCGGAACGCGGCGAACGCAGGAACTTGCGCCGCGCCGGCACCTTGCCGAACAGATCCTCGACCCGGATGCGCGTGCCCGGCGGCAGCGCGGCGGGGCCATCCGCCGCGACGATGCCGTGATCGACCACGCGCTTCCACCCTTCCGCCGCATCGTGTGGCCGGCTCTCGATGGTCAGCCGCGCGACCGAGCCGATCGAGGGCAGCGCCTCGCCCCGGAAGCCGAGCGTCGCGACCAGTTCGATCGCCTCGTCGGGCAGCTTGGAAGTGGCGTGGCGTTCCAACGCCAGCGCGATCTCGTCGGGGCGCATGCCGCAGCCGTCGTCGGTCACCTCGATCATGTCGAGCCCGCCCGAGGCGAGGCGCACGGTGATCTGGGTGGAGCCGGCGTCGATCGCGTTCTCGACCAGTTCCTTGAGCGCGGAAGCGGGCCGCTCCACCACTTCGCCTGCCGCGATGCGATTGACGAGATGTTCGGGCAGGCGGCGGATCGTGGGCATGGGCTTCGCTTCGCGCTTTTAAAATCGTCATACCGGCGCATGCCGGGACCGTGGGCCGTACTTAGCGGCAACCTGTCTTCAAGGCGACCGCCCTGAGAACGGCCCGCGGCCCTGGCATGACGTGTTATTCCAAGTCACCCGAAACCTAGCGACGAACCGCGATTAATTCGAGACGGACGCGGCCGGTTTCCCCCCGGAAATGACCACAAAATTTTGGCCTTTCCCGAATCGATGGGCTAAGGCGAGCCCTCCTACCCGCAACCCCCTGTCGTCGTTGTCGAGAATGATTCGGCAAACGATTGGTAAGAAACGGAATTTAGATGGCCGGCGTCTTCTCGCGATTCTTCAAACTCGGCTCCCAGAACATGGCGATCGACCTGGGCACAGCCAATACGCTCGTCTACGTGCAGGATCGCGGAATCGTGCTGAACGAGCCTTCGGTGGTCGCCATCGAGACGATGAACGGCGTCAAGAAGGTCAAGGCCGTCGGTGACGACGCCAAGATGATGATGGGCAAGACCCCCGACAACATCGAGGCCATCCGCCCGCTGCGCGACGGCGTCATCGCCGACATCGAGATCGCGGAAGAGATGATCAAGCACTTCATCCGCAAGGTGCACGGCAAGAAGAACCTGTTCCGCTACCCCGAGATTGTGATCTGCGTCCCCTCGGGCTCGACCTCGGTGGAGCGCCGCGCCATTCGCGATGCCGCCAGCAACGCGGGCGCCAGCCAAGTTTACCTGATCCTCGAGCCGATGGCTGCCGCGATCGGCGCCGACATGCCCGTCACCGAGCCGGTAGGCTCGATGGTGGTCGACATCGGCGGCGGCACCACCGAAGTCGCGGTGCTTTCGCTGCGCGGCCTCGCCTACACCACCTCGGTGCGCGTGGGCGGTGACAAGATGGACGAATCGATCGTCTCCTACGTCCGCCGCCACCACAACCTGCTGATCGGCGACGCCACGGCGGAGCGCATCAAGAAGGACTACGGCATCGCCATCATGCCGGCCGACGGCGTGGGCGAGACGATCCACATCAAGGGCCGCGACCTCGTCAACGGCGTGCCCAAGGAAATCACCATCACCCAGGCCAACGTCGCCGAGGCGCTGGCCGAGCCGATCGGCCAGATCATCGAAGGCGTGCGCATCGCTCTCGAGAACACGGCGCCGGAACTCGCCGCCGACATCGTCGACCAGGGCATCGTCCTGACCGGCGGCGGCGCGCTGATCCAGGGCCTCGACGACTACCTGCGCGAGGAAACCGGCCTGCCCGTCAGCGTTGCGGAAGATCCGCTGTCCTGCGTCGCGCTCGGCACCGGCCGCGCGATGGAAGACCCGATCTATCGCGGCGTCCTGATGTCCGCCTAATCGAATTGGGCACCGCGCCTTGCGAGGCGCGGGTTCCCTGAGGGGCGCGGCGGACCTCCTGCACCGGACCGCCGCGCGGGAATGACAGGAGTGCATGGCGCATGGCACCGCCAGCCAATCGGCGCTCCGGCTTTTCGCGCAGGGCGCAATACACGACGTTCTTCCATTACGCCGCCGGCGTGCTTGGCGCGGTGGTGGGGGTGATCCTGCTCGTCGTCTCGATCGTCAACCCGAACGCGTTCTCGATGCTGCGCGGCGCGGCGGCGGACCTGACGGAATCGCCGGCCCAGGCGACCGCCGGCACCCGCCGCGCCAGCAAGGACTTCATCGGCGAGATCGGCGGCTTTTTCCAGTCCGGCCGCGAGCATGCGCGGCTGGAGCGTGAACTGGCCGAGGCCAAGGTGCGTCTCGCGAAGGCCCAGGCCACCGAGAACGAGAACCGCCGCCTGAAGCAGTTGCTGGACTTGCGCGAGGATGACGCGCAGCCCGTCGCCTATGCCCGGCTGGTCAGTTCCACCGGCGCCAGCACGCGCCGCTTCGCGACGCTCGGCGCCGGTGCCGACAAGGGCGTGGTCAAGGGCATGCCGGTGCGCGCGCCCACCGGGCTGGTCGGCCGCGTGCTGGAAGTCGGCGCATCGAGCGCGCGCGTACTGCTTATCACCGATACCGAAAGCATCGTGCCGGTGCGCCGTGCGAAGGACGGGATCCCGGCTTTCGCGCAAGGCCACGGCGACGGCACCATCCGCATCCGCCTCGTCAATCTGGGGCTCAACCCACTGCGCAAGGGCGACGTGATGGTGACTTCGGGATCGGGCGGCCTCTATCGCCCGGGCACCCCGCTCGCGGTCGTCACCGAACTGCTGCGCGACGGCGCGGTGGCGCGGGTGCTGAGCAACCCTTCGGACACCGACTACGTCGTCGTCGAAAGGGCCTGGGCCCCTCCGCCGCCCCCTCCCCCCGCCGAGCCCGCCCCGGGGAGCGAGTGAGCATGGCGCTCTTGTCCGGCAACGACACCGTGGTCAGGCAGAGGATCAACCGCAAGCCCTCGCGCACGATCGCGAGCGCGGTGCCCTGGCTGACCGTCATGCTCGGGTCGCTCGCACCGGGCTGGCTGCTGATCGCCTCGGCCCCGGTGCTGCCGCCGCTCGGCTTCCTGATCTTCGTCGCCTGGCGGCAGTTGCGCCCCGGCCTGCTGCCGATGTGGGCCGGTCTGCCGCTCGGCCTGGTCGACGACCTGTTCTCCGGCTCGCCCTTCGGCACCGCCGTCCTCTTGTGGTCAATCGCGACGATCGTGCTGGACAATGTCGAGGCCCGCCTGCCCTGGCGCAACTTCCTGACCGAGTGGCTGGTGGCGAACGGTCTCATCGTGGCGTATATCGTGCTGTGCCTCGGCGTGTCGAACATCGCCGGAGCCTCCGCCCCCCTTCGAGTCATCGTGCCCCAGGTTCTGATTTCCGTGATTTCCTATCCGCTCGTCGGCCGTTTCGTGGCCCTGATGGACCGTCTGCGGCTCACGCCCTTCGTGGTCATGCGATGAAGTTCAATTTCCGGCGCCTGCTGCGTCCGTCGCACGTCACCACCGGCACCCTGCGCAACAGCTTCGACCGCCGCACGATCGTGATCGGCGGCATCCAGGGCGGCATCGGCTGCCTGCTGGCCGCGCGAATGACTTATCTCTCGGTGTTCGAGAACGAGAAGTACAAGCTCAAGGCTGAAAGCAACCGCGTCAACCTCTCGCTGATCCCGCCACGCCGGGGCTGGATCTTCGACCGCAACGGACAGCCGCTGGCGTCGAACCGCGCCGACTTCCGTGTCGACGTCATCCCCGAGCGGATGACCGACCCCGACCGCACCATCGCCGAACTGGGCAAGCTGCTTTCGCTCACCCCGATCGCGATGCAGGATCTGCAGGACAAGCTGGAACGCGCGCACGGCTTCGCGCCTGTCGAGGTCGCCTCGCGGCTCGACATGGAGCGCTTTGCGGCCGTCAGCGTGCGCCTGCCGGACCTGCCGGGGGTCGTCACCCAGCGCGGTTATTCGCGCTTCTATCCCACCGGACCTTCGGTCGGCCACCTGATCGGCTACGTCGGCGCCGCCTCGGCCGAGGAGTACGAGAAGGACCACGACCCCGTCCTCATCACCCCGGGCTACAAGGTCGGCAAGGACGCGCTCGAGAAGTTCTACGAGAAGGATCTGCGCGGCAAGCCCGGTGCGCGCCGTGTCGAGGTTACGGCATCCGGCCGCATCGTGCGCGACCTCGACACGCGCGAGGACGTTCCCGGCAAGACGATCAAGCTGACCATCGACGCCGCCATCCAGGATTACGCCGCCCGCCGGATCGGCCCGGAATCGGCTGCCGTGGTAGTGATGGACTGCCAGACCGGCGACGTGCTCGCGATGTGCTCGATGCCCAGCTTCGATCCCAACAGCTTCTCCGACGGCATCGGCCGCCTCGAATGGAAGATGTTGTCGGACGACGACCATGTGCCGCTGCGCAACAAGGTGCTGCGCGGGCTCTATCCGCCAGGATCGACGGTCAAGCCGATGGTGGCGCTCTCGTTCATGGAAGCGGGCCTCGATCCGAACGAATCGGTGTTCTGCGGCGGCGGCCTGCGCGTGGGCAACCGCGTGTTCCACTGCTGGAACCATCGCGGCCACGGCCAGGTCAACATGGCCAAGGGCATCTACCAGAGCTGCGACGTCTACTTCTATCACTTCGCCCAGCGCATCGGCATGGACCCGATCGCCGCCATGGCCAAGCGCCTGGGGCTGGGGCAGGAATTCCCGCTGCCGGTGGCCGGCCAGTCCTACGGCACCGTGCCCAGCCCGGCGTGGAAGCTCAAGAAGTACGGCAAGGAGTGGCAGACCTTCGACACGGTCAACGCCACGATCGGCCAGGGCTACTTCCTGGTGAACCCGCTGCAACAGGCGATCCAGGCCTCGCGCCTCGCCAGCGGCCGCATCATCATGCCGCGCCTGATCCACGGCCACGAAAACGAGCAGCAGCCCTCGATGGGCATTCCGGCCGATCACCTCGCCTACATCCACCAGGCCATGTCCGACGTCGCCAACGGCCCCGGCTCGGCTCCGCATGCGAGGCTGCCGTTCCCCGACATCAAGCTTGCCGGCAAGACCGGTACGGCGCAGGTGGTCGGCCTCAATGTCGGCAACGGCAAGGGCGGCTTGTGGAAGCACCGGGATCACGGCCACTTCATCTGTTTCGCGCCGGCCGAAGCACCGCGATACGCCTGTTCCGTCGTCGTCGAGCATGGTGGCGGCTCCGGCTCCGCCTATCCGATCGCGCGTGACGTGATGACCTATATCTTCGACCGGCAGAAGGGGATGGATATCCTCCTCGAACTGGAAAAGACCTGGGGCGGCACCGCCAAGGAACGGCTCGATGCGCGCTTCCGCTCCTATAGCGCGCAATATGGCGTCAGCGCGCCCAAGGTCTCGCCCGAAGAGGAGAGCCGCCGCCTGCAGGGCGCGGACGACCCCGACGAGCCGCGCCAGCCCATCAGCGGGGCGCAGTCCCCCGCGCCCGAGCCCGACGCCGCCGACCGGCCCGAGCCCGTCCCGACGCCCGCCGCTCCCACGCCCACACCCTCGACCGGAGGCCAGACGCCATGAACCGCTCGATCGTGCCGGAAGCGATCTCGCGCCAGCCCTGGCAGATGATCATTCCCTTGTGCGGGCTCGTCTCGCTGGGCGCGGCGGTGCTCTATTCGGCGGCGGGCGGCAGCCTGCAGCCTTACGCGCTGAGCCATGTCGTGCGCTTCTGCCTGTTTCTCGTCATGGCGGTCGGCATCTCGCGCGTCAGCCGCAACTTCTTTCGCCTGGTCGCCTATCCGGTCTACGGCGGCATCCTGGTGCTGCTGGTGCTGGTCGAGTTGATCGGCGCGGTCGGCGGCGGCAGCCAGCGCTGGCTGAACCTCGGCTTCATGTCGCTCCAGCCTTCGGAATTGATGAAACCCGCGATCGTCCTCGTCCTCGCACGGTTCTACGAGACCTTGCCCCATGCGATGACCGCAAGCTGGCGCGGGCTGGTCCCTGCCGGCGTGCTGATAGGGATTCCGGCGCTGTTCGTGATGATCCAGCCCGATCTCGGCACGGCGCTGGCGATCTGTTTCGGAGGCGTGGTGACGATGTTCCTCGCCGGGCTGCCCTTGTGGTGGTTCGTCGGCGCGGGCGGTACCCTGATGGTGATCGCGCCGATCGCCTTCTTCACCCTGCTTCACGACTATCAGCGCAACCGCGTCCTGGTGTTCCTCGACCCGGAGGCCGATCCGCTCGGCACCGGCTATCACATCACCCAGTCCAAGATCGCGATCGGTTCCGGCGGGGTCTTCGGCAAGGGCTTCGGCAACGGCACCCAGAGCCACCTGCAATACCTGCCCGAGCCGCACACGGACTTCGTATTCGCCACCATGTCCGAGGAATGGGGACTGATGGGCGGGCTGTTCGTGCTGTTCGTATTCACGGTGGTACTGGGCTGGGGCCTGGGCGTGGCGCGGCGGGCGCCCGACCGGTTCTCCAGCCTGCTGGCAGCCGGCATGATGACCACGATGTTCTTCTACGTCATGATCAACCTGATGATGGTGATGGGCCTGGCACCGGTCGTGGGCATTCCCCTGCCCTTCATGAGCCACGGCGGTACATCGATGCTGACGAACATGATCTGCCTTGGCACGATCATGGCCGTAAACCGTTGGAATCAGGGAAGAGGTTCGCTGCGTTGAGGGCCGCGTAAAACTTTTTCACATTTTCGCTTCCAATGTGAAAATCTGCCGTTATAGGGGCCTCTCCGCCGCCGACCGGCGGGGCCGCAAGGCCCTTCGAGGACAGGTAGCGTGGACGCATAGCTCAGTTGGTAGAGCAGCTGACTCTTAATCAGCGGGTCCTTGGTTCGAGCCCAAGTGCGTCCACCATCCTATTCTGCGAAGACCCTGTGGGGACGCATAGCTCAGTTGGTAGAGCAGCTGACTCTTAATCAGCGGGTCCTTGGTTCGAGCCCAAGTGCGTCCACCACCCTTTCGCTATCCCGATATCCCATAAACCGCGCTCAGTTCGTCGATCACCCGTGCCTTGAGCGCGGCGCGGAACTCGACGCCGGCGGTCCCCTCGACCACCCAGCGCACCTGGGCCTCGATCGGCTTGAGGTTCGCGAACGTCAGGCGCACCACCTCGCCCACAGCGAACGATTCGCCGCTGCCGACGATGCTGCAGCCACCCTGCGACAGATCGCCCAGTTCCACCGGAAAGACGTGCCAGCTCGACTTGCGACAGCGCGCCTGGAGCAGCACCGTGCCGCGCGGCGCAAGCCGGTCGTTGTCGTCAGGCTGCATGGGGTTCCTTCTGGAGGCTGGAGGGGGCAGGCACCGGTCCTAGCGATCAGAGGTAAACCCGAAGTTTCACGGAGCCCTGGATGCCCCCTCGCTCGAACCCGAGGGGGGCGCACCGGTAGCGGCGATCTGCGCGTCGATGCGCTTTGCCCGCTCGACGATCGACTTGTTGGCGGCATCGTAGCGCTCGTCGAAGCTCGGCTCGCGCTTGCAGCCCCCCAGCAGCGCCGCGAGCGCGAGAACCGTCAGCATTCCGGCGCGCATCAGTAGTCCTTCTTGATACGCACGTTCAGGCTGTTGACGCCCGAACCGCCGGCCTGGCTGAGCACCGACAGCCACTTGGTCACGCTCACTTCCAGCTGCGTCGCGGTAAAGCCGCGCGCATCGGTGATGAGTTCGACGTAGATGTCATCGGTCAGGTACTGCCCCGCCGCGACGGCGGTGCCGCGGCCGGTGGTCTCGTCGGCGCCGAGGATGCGAAGGCGGTCGATCCCGGCCGCCGAACGCAGCTTGCCCAGCGGATTGAGCCCGCCCCCCGTACCCCGCAGCGAGTTCAGCGAAGAAGCCAGCTGGACCGCCTGCAGCGCCGACAGGTTGGAGATCGAACTGCCGAACAGGATGCGCGAGAGGACTTCGTCGTCCGGCAGGCTGGGATCGGACGAGAAATCGATCGTCGGGTTCATCGCACGCCCGGTGACGTTCACGTTGACGGTGACGTCGTCGACATCGTCGGTAGCGGTGATGTCCACGGTCGGGTCGATCGTCTGGCCGCCGTTGAACGAGATCAGGCCGTCGCTGAGCTCGAACGAGCGGCTCGCGAAGCCGAGCGTGCCGCGCACCAGCTTGACCTCGCCCGAGAGCGACGGCGCCGCGCTGGTACCGCTGACACGGAAGTCCGCACTCCATTCCGATTCGAGGCCCATGCCCGAGACATAGAGCTTCTCCGGCGCACGGAGGCGCAGGTCGAGCCGGATGAGTGCGAAGGCGCTGGTGGCGGTCGGGGCGGGTTCGTCGCCGGTGATGCGATGCGGCCCGACGGGCGGCTTGAAGCGTACGCCGGTAAGGCGCGGGATCTGAGCCGCGCCCTCGCGCACGATCTGGTAGCGCGTTTCGGGCAGGCGGATCTCGCCGGACAGCAGCGCCGGCTCGCCCGCCGCCTTGGTCAGGCGCAAGTTTCCGGTCGCGGTCGCCGACAGCGCATCGCTGCGGGCCAGGCGCGCACGGTCGAGCTTCACCGTCAGGTCCATCGGATAGCCGGCGTCGGCGGCGAGGCTGACCCTGCCGCTGGCGCTCACCGTGCCGTCACCGGCGCGGGCGGTCAGCGAGGTCAGTTCGAGCGAATTGCCAGTGAACTTGCCCGCCAGCGCCATGTTGCTGAGGCGCGTGCCATAGGCCTGGTTCTCGTAGACCATGTCGCGCCCCTGGACGACGCCGTTGATGCACGGGTCCGAGACGCGGCACGAGAAGTCGGCCGCCAGCCCGACCGAGCCCGTCAGCGTCTGTCCGGAAATCCCCGCGAAGGAGAACAGCGTGTCGGCAGGACCGTTGTAGCGGATGCCGCCGCCGAGCGGCGCCTCCATCAAGCGCGTGCTCCAGGGCCCTTCTCCTGGCGGAAGCGGCTTGAGGCTGGCGACCAGGCGACCAATCACGGTTCCGGCGCGGCGGATCACCGCGCGGCCTTCCGCGCCATCGGGCAGCAGCTTGCCGACGAAATTGACGTCGACGCCCTGGCTGACCGCGGAGGAACTGGTGCGGGTGAAGTTGTTCAGCGTCAGGCGCGCGTCGGCACGCGGGAAGGCGGTGGCGCTCGCCTGTTCGAAATCGAAGCTGCCGCTCGCCTTGCCGCCAATGCCGTAGCCCGGCGCGAAGGCGTTGAGGATCGCGAGGTCGACTCCTTCGAGACGGCTCTGCAACTTCATGCCCTCACCGTAGGAGCCGGCGAGCTTGAGGCTGCCGCCGCCGAAGGCGATGTTGGTCGGCAGCAGTTCGTAAGTGCCATCCCTGGGCACAATCCGCGCCGGTGTGGTGGTCTTGACGTCGAGCCCGCGCACGCGCCCCTGCAGCGCCACGCGCCACAGTTCGGGCTGTAGGTCGGCGTTGAGCCCGAGGCGGAACGGCACGCCGCTGACGCCCTCGATCAGGCCCTTCGCCTTGCCGCGCCCGTCACGGTAGTCGACGATCACGCGTGCGGCGGCGAGGTCGAGCGCACCCACGCTGGTCCCGGCGATCTGGGCGTCGGCGACGATATAGGGCTTGTCGTAAAGCACCGCGCGCCCGTCGATGATCGCCGAGCCGATCGAGAGCTTGGCGGGACCGTCGAAGATGGCGTTCTTCGCGCGCAGGTTGAAGTCGGCCGCTTGGTACTTGCCCTCAGCGTCGAGCCGCACGACGCCGCCGATGCCGTTGCCGGTGGCGGTCAGCTGGCCCGCGAAGGGGCCGGCCGGGGTCTGGACGATGCGCCCGGCGAAATCGACGCCCGACAGGTTCGCGCTATTGATCTGGACCGAGGTGGCCTTGCCGAGACCGAGGGTGACGTCGGCACGCAGCGGACCGTAATCGGTATCCGCCTTGGCATCGAGCCGGTAGCCGCCCGGCGCGCCCTTGATCCGCGCGTCCAGGTTGGCGAGGCCGATGCCGAGGCCAGGATGCTCGGCGGTGACGTGGGCGTCGGGGTTCTGGATCGTGCCGGTGACCCGGACGCCCAGCGCGCCGTATTCCCTGGAAGTGCCGTTCGCGGCCAGTGCGATGCGGCCATCGGGGGACCAGCTACCCTGCCCGCCCGTAACCTTCAGCAACGGCGCGTTCATCCGCACCGACGAGAAGCGCACGACCCCGTCCGAGCCATACCTGACGTTGGAAGAGGCCGAGAAATTACCGCCCAGATACGTCTGCAGGCTGTCGTTGAGCAGCTTGGTCGAGCGCGCCCGCACGGTGCCCTGCAACGCGAAGCCCTGACCCTCGGTCTTAAGGTCCATGTTGGTGCGGATGTTGAAGATGCCGACGCTCTCGACGCGATAATTGTCGATCTTGCCGTCGATCGCCCCGGTGTAGAGCCCCTTGCTCAGGTCGGCGACGAGGATCAGCCCGGCATCGATGCGGTCCGAACGCAGTCGCATGTTGTCCGACAGGACGCGCGTGCCCTCGATCGCGAGATCGCCATTGAGATTGACGTTGGCGAGCTTGCCGCCTGCCACGCTGTCGAGCCCGGTGATACGCGCTACGCGGGCCGCGACCGGAATCATGATATGCCCGGCATCGACCTTGGCGGCGCCCCTGGCCGACAGGTTCTCCAGCCCCATGTCGTTCATCACGATGCGCCTTGCGGCGATCTCGTAGTTCACCGAGGGCGTGGCGAAGGCGCCGTCGAGCGCGAGGTTGGCGGTCAGGCCGGCGCCGCTCAAGTTCTCCGCGATGGCGGAGGGCTTCGTCAGCAGGAATGCCAGCTTCAGATCCTCGAAGCGGTTCTCGCCGAGGTCCACGAGGCCATTCGGGGTCAGGCGGAAGGCATCGCTGGAAATGAGGCCGGAAACCCGTGCCCGACGCTTTTCGAAAGCGGCGGTCAGGTCGATGTCGGTGATCGGGCCGAGGAGGCTCGCGGTCGGGCCGGTGAACAGCCTGGCGACATGCGTGGGCCCCTTGATCGCGAACGTGCCGTCCCGCGCGGTCAGCGCCAGGCGCACCAGTTCGCCATCGCCAAGATCGGCGTTGAGATTGCCGTTCCAGGCCTTCCAGTCGCCCTTGCCGGCCAGCTTCAGCGTGACCGGCTGGGTCAGCCCCGCCAGTCCGGCGATGAGGCCGCCCTTGGGCGCATCCATGTCGAGCGAAAGGTCCAGCCGGTTGCGGGCGGGCACGGCATCGAGCGTGGCATCGAAGCGGTCGCCACCTTCCTTGCCCTCGACGGCGATTGTGCCGCCCTTGGCACTGACTTGCGCGCGGCCATCGGCGATGTGCGCGCGGCCGGAGACGGTGACGATACGCCGCTTGCCCGCGACCGGTGCCTCCGCGACGAAGCGGTCGATGCGCAGGGTGCCGACGTCGATATCGAGATCGGGCAGCAGCGGCTCGTTGCTCGGCGGGGTTTCGCGGAAATGCGGCGTGCGGCGCAGGACGACGCGCTGCGCCGTGGCGCTGCGCACGTCGACATGGTTCTGCAGATAGGAGAACGGGCTCCAGTCTATGCGGATCTCCGGCGAATAGAGGAACTCGCCCTTGGGATCGCGCACGGACAGGCCGCGCAGGATCATCTTGCCGTAGAGCGAACCATCGATCCGGGCGACCGTGATGCGCATGCCGTTCTCGAATTCGAGCGCGGCGATCTGGTCGGCCACGAAGCGGCGGCCCGGGCCGGTGTTGATGCCCAGCACGACCGCCAGGACGAACGCGGCCACGCCCAGCACGACGAAGGCGATCGTCTTGAGCGCCCGCACCCGGATGCGGTGCCAGCGCGAGGGGCGGGAGGCATCCCCGCCGGTGGTCACGGTAGCGTCCTGCGGCACCATGCCGTCGCCGTTACCTTGGTTGCCCTCGCCGATGTTGTCTTCCCCGGCCATCAGAATGCCTGCCCGATCGATACGTAGATGTTGAGGCGCGCCTCTCCTGGCTTGCGGCCGAGCGGAGTGGCGACGTCGAGGCGTATCGGACCGAAGTTGGTGTAGAAGCGCCCGCCGATACCCACGCCGTAGCGCAGGTCGTTGAACTGCGGGGTCGTCTCCCGATAGGCTTGCCCCGCGTCGAGGAATGCCACCACGCCGTAGTTGCCGAAGCGGTAGCGCGCCTCGAACGACCCCTCGTTGAGGCTGCGACCGCCGACCGGGTTGCCGTCCGGCGCCTGCTCGCCGAGCGCCTGATAGGCATAGCCGCGCACCGAACCGCCGCCGCCTGCGTAGAGCCTGCGCGAAGGCGCGATGTCGAACAGCCCGGCGCCCTGGATCGTACCCAGTCGCACACGCGCCGCCAGTACCAGGCTGTCGTTCACCGGATAGTAGGTCGATGCATCGATCCGCCCGCGGATGTAAGGGTCAAACCCACCGCGCACGGTCGCTTCGGGCTGCAGCAGCGTTGTCAGGCGATAGCCCTTGGTCGGATTGAGCAGGTCGTCGGACGTATCGAAGCCGACCTGCCCGTTGAGCCCGGCGACGTAATAGGTGTTACGCTTGCGTCCGCCGGTCGCGGCGTCATAGTCGGTTTCGGCGGTGCCCAGCATCTCGATGCCGAAGGCGTAAGTATACCGCTTTTGCCACAGCGGCGTGGAATCGCGCGCGATGCGCGCCGCGATACGTCCCGTATAGGCGCTGTACGCGTCGTAATCGTTGTGGAACGTCTCGGCCACGAGTTCGAAGGTGCGGTCGCGCTTGCCCGCGTTGGAGCGGCGGAAGGTGACCCCGGCGCCCTGCTGGCGCGTACCGGCGATGGCATGGGCGATCAACGCGCCCTCGGGCGGGAACATGTTGCGATGCGTCCAGGTCGCCTGCGCGGTGATGCCTTCGCCGGCGGCATAGCCCAGCGATCCGGCGATGGTGCGCGGCGGGCCGGCGTCCTGCTTGACGTAGAGGGTGACGTATTCGGCACCGTCGCCTGCCGCCTCGCCGGTCTTTTCCGGCTCTACCGAGACCGTGGAGAACAGGCTGGTGGCGACGAGGGCCTTGCGCAGATCGTCGACCTTGCGACTGTCATAGAGTTCCCCCCGCTTGAACCGGGAGAGAACCTGGATGTGGTCGGCATCGAAGGCGAGGTCGCCATCGGTCCGGAAGCCGCCGAAGCGCCCGCGCGGACCGACGGTAACCGGCAGCGTGTAGACGCCGTTGCCCGCATCCTGATCGAGCAGGATGTCGCGCTGTCCCACTTCGGCGAAGGGGTAGCCGTTCTCCGGCAGCGCCACGGCCACCCGCGCCTCGGCACCCTGCACCCGCTCGGCGACGATCGGTTCGCCCACTTTGAGCGGGAAATTGTCGGCGATGAGACCGGGCGGCTCGGTCGGGTCGGCCTTGATCACGATATCGGAGAAGACGTAGCGCTTGCCGGGATTGACCTGGATCACGGCGGTCATCGCCGGATCGTCCTTGCTCGACGGCGGCTCCATCCGCGTGCGGACTTGCGGGCTGTACCAGCCCTCGGAGGCGAGGACGGTCTCCATGAGCTGACTGTCCTCGGTCAGACGCGCCGCGATCATCGCCGTGTTGGAGGCCTTGCCGTCGCCCTTCTCGAGCGCCGAAGCCGACTTGAATTCCGCCTTGAGGTCGGTGTCGGTGTCCTTGTCCGCCAGGTCCAGACCCTTCAGGTCGAGCCGATAGCGGACTTCGACGTCCTTCCTGTCCGCATCGGCATCCTCGGCGATCTTCACCGGCGTCACCTCGAACTGGTCGAGCGCGGGAAGCGGCGCGGACAACTCCGCATCGCGTACCGGGGCATCGCCGATCGCCTCGCTGGTGTCGCCATCGGCAAGCGCGGGGTCGCCCGCCGGGGCCGACTGCCCCTCCTCGGGTTTCGCCCCGGCCTGCCTGGTGGCGGTGCGACGCTCGAACTCCTCGATCGATTCGAGCGGCTTGTCGAGTTCGGGATCGTCAGCAGCGTCGAGCGCGGGAACCGAGGAATTGAACTCCCCGTCCGGAATGATCGGATCGACCTGCGGCAGCGCAGGTTCTGCCGGCAGCGCGGGAACCGCCAGCTTGCCAGCCTCCAGATTGGCATCGTCGACAGGCTGCGCGGCATCCGTCCCGGAGGTCGCGGTCGTCTGCGCAAGCGCCGGACCGGCGGGAAACACTGCTGCCAGCGCCAGTACCAAGGCCAGAGCTTCCGCCACTGAACCTTCGCGCGAAGCCAGGGAACAAGCCGCCCGGTGGTCGATTAGCCTGAACATGGACACTGCGACGAATCACCCCTTTGCCGAACCGGCCTGCCCGGCCCCTCCTGAAGAAGCCTATCGCATTGCAACAGCGAAAGTTCCCTCGTTAACACAGGTTGACCATGCATAGCGGCGGGAGCACGGGTGTCGAGGCCGTACCCGGCGCCGATGCACAGGCGCCTTGGGCGATGCCGGGCGCCGCCTGGCTGCGGGTGGTAAAGCGCGTCTACGTGATGATCGGCTTCCACGAACTGGGGCTGCTCTCGGCTGGCCTCGCGTTCTACACCTTCCTTGCCCTGACCCCGCTGATCGCCGCCACAGTGATGGTTTACGGCCTCGTCGCCGACGTCGGCATGGTGCGCCAGCAGATGCAGAGCATCGTCGGCGTGGTCCCGCCTGAAGTCGCACGGCTGCTCGAGGAGCAACTGATGCGGATCATCTCGACCAACTCCGGGGTCACCGGGCTGGCGCTGGTGATCGCGCTTTTCTTCGCGATATATGGAGGCATGCGTGCGGCGGGCGGCATGGTCAGCGCGCTCAACATCATCAACGAGGAGCGCGAGACACGCGGCTTCATCGCGATGACCCTGCGGACCGGCGCCCTCACCCTGGCGGCGGTCATGCTGGCCCTGACCGGCGTGCTGTCCGGCGGTGTCTTCGCCTGGCTGCAAACCCAGACGAGCGTATACCTCGGCGACGCGACACAACTCACCTTCAAAATCCTGACCTGGGTGGCGGCCATCGCGCTGGGCAGCAGCGGGTTCGCGCTCATCATGCGCTATGGTCCGGATCGCCGCCCCGCGAAGTGGCGCTGGCTGGCTCCCGGATCACTCTTGGCGACGCTGTTGTGGCTCTTGGTGTCGTTCGGGTTCTCCCTCTATGTCGCCTACATCAGCGACTACAACGCCACGTACGGCTCGCTTTCGGCCATCGTGGTGTTCCTGATGTGGCTATTCCTGTCGGCCTACGGCGTCCTGCTCGGAGCGCTGCTCAATGCCGAAATAGAGCGCCAGACCTTCTGCGACACCACCGTCGGCCCCACCCGCCCACCCGGAGAGCGCGGCGCGGTGCTGGCGGACCTCATCGACGACGGCGTACCCTCGATGGGCCAACTCGCCCGCCGCAAACACCGACGCGCCGACGCGGAACGGCGCCGCGCGGACGGGGCGGGAGAACGCTAGCGCGAATCTCGGGCCCGGCCCATCGTACCCGCGATGAGCCGCAGCCATGGTTGAACCGACCACGCCACAGCGCCTAGCTACGCGCAGCAAGCGGCAGGTCGGCCCATCCCGCACCGAGCCCGAGAGAGGAAGGATCGGCAAGATGAGTGATGTTCTGGGCTATCAGGGCAAGCGCGTAATCGTCAGCGGCTGTTTCTCCGGCATGGGCGAGGCGGCGGCGAAGCTGCTGGTATCGCTCGGCGCCGAAGTCCACGGCTTCGACTTCAAGCCCAGCACCGTGCCAATGGCGTCGTTCACGCAGATCGACTTGCGCGATCCGGCCAGCCTGGAAGCGGCCGTGGCGGGTGTCGGCGGCAAGATCGACGCGCTGTTCAATTGCGCCGGCCTGCCGGGCGGCGGCGGCTTCCCGGCCATGGACACGATGAAGGTCAATTTCCTCGGCACCCGGCACCTGACCGAACAGGTCATCCCGCTGATGAGCGGCAAAGGAGCGATCGTATCGATCGCTTCCACCGGCGGCCTGGGCTGGAGTCGCCGGATCCCGGTGCACATGCAACTTCTGGCAACGCAGGGTTTCCAGGCCGGCCTAGACTGGTGCGAGGCGAACATGGACCAGGTCGGCGAGGGCTATGCCTTCTCGAAAGAGGCCGTCATCGTCTGGACCCAGTTCATGGGTGCCCGTCTCATCAAGCAGGGCATCCGGATCAACTGCTCGCTCCCCTCGCCGACGCAGACGCCGATGATGGCGACATTCCATGCGGTTTCCGGCAAGGACGTGGTCGATGCCGCCGCCGAGCCGCTCGGCCGCTACACCACGCCCGAGGAGCAGGCCGGGCCGCTGGTTCTCGTCAACTCCGACCTGGCCGGCGTGGTCAACGGCGTGGTCCTGCCGGTGGACGGCGGCTTCATGGGCGGGCTTGCGACCGGCCAGGTCGATATCACCAGAATGATGGCGCGCAAGCAGGACGCCTGAGCGTCTCCAATCCGGCGATCCCGATCGAAGACCCGGCCGGCACCACGCCGGCCGGGTCTTTCGCATGACAGGCCACATGCTAAAGCATCGCGACCGGACAGGAGACGATACGATGAATGACGCAGTGCTTTACGAGATCGACGACGAAGGCATCGTCCTTCTCACGCTCAACCGGCCGGAACTGCGCAATCCCATCTCCGACGCCGAGGTGATCGAGGCCTTGCTCGCCGCGCTCGCCCGGCTGGAAGCCGACCCGAAGGCGCGTGTCGCCATCCTAACGGGCGCGGGGAAGGGATTTTCCTCGGGCGGCAATATCAACGCAATGAAACCCGGCGGCAGCCTCAATGCCGGATCGCCTTCCGCCACGCGACTCTCCTACAAGCGCGGTATCCAGCGCCTCCCGCTCGCTTTCGCGGCGCTCGAAGTACCCGTCATCGCCGCCGTCAACGGCGCCGCGATGGGCGCGGGCTGCGACCTCACCTGTATGTGCGACCTGCGCATCGCCGGCGAGAGCGCCAGATTCGCCGAGAGCTTCGTGAAGCTGGGCCTGATCGCGGGCGACGGCGGCTCGTGGCTGCTGCCCCGCGTGATCGGCTGGTCGAAAGCCGCCGAGATGGCGCTGACCGGCGATGCGATCGACGCAGCCGAGGCACTCGCCTGCGGCCTCGTCAACCGTGTCGTGCCCGATGCCGACCTGCTCGGCGAAGCGCGCGCCCTCGCCCGCCGCATTGCCGCGAACCCTCCGCACGCCGTCCGGATGACCAAGCGCCTCCTCTGGGAAGGCCGCCGCGCAGACCTTGCGACGCTTCTCGAAATGGCATCGGCCATGCAGGCTGCGGCGCATGCCACCAGCGACCACGAGGAAGCCGTTGCCGCATTCCTCGAAAAGCGCGCACCGGAATTCAAAGGCTCTTGATCGCAATGTGAATGACGATTACCTCGATCACATCGTAATGTGAGATCGTACACCACAATGGCAACCGATGTGATCGACAAGGTCCGCAAGCTCGTTACCGAGGGCGGCATGAGCAAGTCCAGCCTGGCGCGTGCTGCCGGCCTCCATGCCAATACCCTGCGTGATTGCACCGAGGACGACTGGAACCCCACCGCCGATACCCTCGGCAAACTCGAGCGCGTGCTGTTCTCGAACGACGAGCGCGAAGTGCTGGTGCCGATCGAGGAGATCATCGACGAGGCACGCAACGGCCGCATGTTCATCCTCGTCGATGACGAGGACCGCGAGAACGAGGGCGACCTCATCATCCCGGCGCAGATGGCGACCCCGGCGGCGATCAACTTCATGGCCACGCACGGCCGCGGGCTGATCTGCCTAGCACTGACCAGCCAGCGGGTCGATGAACTCGGGCTCAACCTGATGAGCCGCCACAACGGCACGCGGCATGAAACCGCCTTCACCATCTCGATCGAGGCGCGCGAGGGGGTCACCACCGGCATCTCGGCGGGCGACCGCGCACG
Source organism: Novosphingobium resinovorum (assembly GCF_036352595.1). Lineage (GTDB taxonomy): Bacteria > Pseudomonadota > Alphaproteobacteria > Sphingomonadales > Sphingomonadaceae > Novosphingobium > Novosphingobium resinovorum_B. The sequence goes on along the minus strand of NZ_JAZFAX010000001.1, from coordinate 3,174 downwards.
TACGATCTCGGTCGCCATCGATGGTACCAAGACCCGCGACGACATCGTCACCCCCGGCCACGTCTTCCCGCTGCGCGCCCGCGACGGCGGCGTGCTGGTCCGTACCGGTCATACCGAGGCGGCTGTCGATATCTCGCGCCTCGCCGGGCTCAATCCTTCCGGCGTGATCTGCGAGATCATGAAGGAGGACGGCACCATGGCGCGCATGGACGACCTCATTGGCTTTGCACGCCTGCACGATCTCAAGATCGGCACGATCCGCGACCTCATCGCCTATCGCCGCAAGCACGATCGCATGATCGAGAAGCGCAACGAACTGAATTTCCAGTCGCGCCACGGCGGTGACTGGGTGGCACGAAGCTACTTCAACCGGGCGACCGGCGACGAGACCGTGGCACTGGTCAAGGGCCGCATCGACCCTTCGAAACCCACGCTGGTGCGCATGCACACGCTTTCGCTGTTCGCCGACATCTTCGGCGAGACTACCGGCGACCGCACCGATCTGCTGCAGCACTCGATGAACATCATCGCCGATGAGGGCTCTGGCGTGATCGTGGTCATCAACCGTCCGATGAACAAGCTGATGTCGCGGGTGATGGACATCAAGCAGGAGTTCCGCAATGGCGGCACGCCCGACCTCGAGGAACTGCGCGACTACGGCGTGGGCGCCCAGATTCTCGCGGAACTGGGAATTCACGACATGGTCCTGCTGACCAACACCCATCACTCGCTGGTGGCGCTGGAAGGCTACGGGCTCAACATCGTCGGCGAGCGGCCCATCACCGCCCCGGCTTGCGAAGGATCGAACTGACATGGCCCGCTTCCTCATCGTCGAGGCCCGCTTCTACGACCATCTCAACGACATGCTGGTCGCCGGCGCCAAGGCCGCGCTCAAGGCGGCCGGACACAAGGCGGACGTCATCACGGTGCCCGGTGCCCTGGAGATCCCCGCCGCCATCTCGCTCGCCGACTCGACCGGCGACTATGACGGCTACGTCGCCATCGGCGTGGTCATCCGCGGCGAGACCTACCATTTCGAGATCGTCGCCGGCGAGAGCGCCCGCGGGATCATGGCGCTGACCATGGACGGCATCGCCATCGGCAACGGCATCCTCACCGTCGAGAACGAACAGCAGGCGCTCGTGCGTGCGGACGCGGCGCAGAAGGACAAGGGCGGCGAGGCAGCCAAGGCCGCGATCGCGCTGCACCAGCTCAAGGAGCGCTTCGGCGCCTGAAGCACGATATGCTCCCGGGCGCGCGTGGACACCAACAGGCGCCCCGGCGAGGCGAATGGACAATGCCTACATTCGCATAAGTAAATCTACTTATAAGAAAATCTACATATAAGTAGAAAATTCATTCATGATTACGCAATACACCCTGAGGTAATCGGTGATTTCAAGATGTTCACATCTAGGACATCGCGAAATTGCCGGTTTTCAATTCTCCGTCTTCGTGTAGTTCGACCCAAGATGACTCCGATTTTGATCGAAAACGGAGATATAACCTGAAACAATCGGCGCCGGGCCAACCGGCGGGTCGCAAACCAAGGCTCGTGGTGTCGAGTCCGGACGAGGAACGACATCCTCGCCCGCTGGAGAACTCTTGGGTGAACAAGGACGCAATTGCGAAATCGCTCGTCGCAGATCTGGAATCGCGGCTGGGCGAAATCGAGGCCATCGGCGCGCTCGTCGCCGCAGCCCATCTCGAGACTGCCATCGAAGCCCTCTGTCGCGAATTCGATATCCCGCGCAAAGCGTCCAATACGGATTAAGCTACGCGAGACGCCCCCTCGTGAGTCTGCCTATGATTTATCCGTGGCGGACGAAGCAACAGGACGCGACTGACCAGCATGATGCGCTGGTCTTCGCGGCTTTTCTCGCAACGATGGCAACAACCGCCGCGATGACTTTCGCGAACGAAGTCGCGCGGCCTGCATCTGGCGGCCCTATTGGATGGAGAACACGGACCAGTTGATGCGCAATCGGGCCAAGGCGATCCGCCTCATCGGCATCGCCAACGAACTGTTGGCCATGGCGCGGGAACTGGAAATCGGGGAAAGCCCTTCGGCGATCCTGGAAAGCCTCGCCCTTGCCGGAGAGACACGAGAAAGCGGCAAGGCCGCGGCCAGCCAGGACCACCCGATCTGGGTCGAACTGGCCCGCCAGACATATGATGACCGCCGCCGGCGGACCAAGATCTTCCGCTCGGAGGAACTGTTCGGCGAACCGGCCTGGGATATCCTGCTCGACCTCTTCATCGCGGCCAAGGAGCGTCGCCGCGTCTCGGTGACCAGCGCCTGCATCGGCTCTGCCGTCCCCTCGACGACGGCGCTGCGCTGGATCGCCATCCTGGAGAAGCAGGGCCTGCTCATGCGTGAGGCCGATCCCGGCGATGCGCGGCGGGTCTACGTCAAACTGAGCGCGCGCGGCTACGCCGCCATGCTCGAATACTTCGCCTCCGCGTCACGCTCGGTCGTGCTGCTCGACGAGTCCGCCAAGGACATCGCCGCCGCACGCTGACACCGGCCGGGCCGTCACCGCCTCTTTCCCCATGGGAGGATTGACCGGCCGGCGATGCGGGGGAGCGGGTGATCGGTGCCAATGCCCGGCACCGGTCACCCGCATCGTTTCCCTTATACGCTCAGGCGGCCGAACGCGCCGCGGCCGGCGTAACGCGCGGCCTTGCCCAGCTCTTCCTCGATGCGGATGAGCTGGTTGTACTTGGCAAGCCGGTCCGAACGGGCGAGCGAGCCGGTCTTGATCTGGCCGCAGTTGGTGGCGACGGCAAGGTCGGCGATGGTCGCATCCTCGGTCTCGCCTGAACGATGCGACATCACGGCGGTGTAACCGTTGCGGTTGGCAATCGAGACGGCTTCGAGCGTCTCGGTCAGCGTGCCGATCTGGTTGACCTTGACCAGCAGCGAGTTCGCCAGGCCCTTCTCGATGCCCATCGTCAGGCGGCTGGGGTTGGTGACGAACAGGTCGTCGCCCACCAGCTGGACCTTGTGGCCGATCTTGTCGGTCAGCGCCTTCCAGCCCTCGAAATCGTCCTCGCTCATGCCGTCCTCGATCGAGATGATCGGATAGGCTTCGGTGAGATCGGCGAGGTAGTCGGCGAAGGCCACCGGCGACAGGCTCAGGCCCTCGCCGCTGATCTCGTACTTGCCGTTCT